>NZ_MSXU01000011.1:19942-149070 GCF_001945375.1 Pseudomonas sp. PA1(2017) | reverse complement strand
CCGGATCAAGGTCATCAAACGGATGGCTTACGGCTACCGGGACAGCGAATTCTTCTTTATGAAGATCAAGAATGACTTTCCCGGCAATCCGTGAAGAACCATAAAAAAGGGATGCCGAAGCATCCCTTTCGTTTACGCGTCAGCTATCAGGCTTGCGGCTTGGGCGCATCCTGATCGCGCTGGGCGCTTTCGTCGACCGGCGTGACGATCACGTCAGCCTGTTCCGCTTGCTCGACCGGCTCGCTGGCCGGCTGGGCATCGACCACGGCTTCGCTTTCCGCGATCTGCGGCGCTTCAACCACTGGAGCAGCCTCGACGACGGCAGGCGCAGCAGCGGCGGCCTTGGCAGCCTCCTCGGCTTCGCGAGCCAGACGCTCTTCTTCACGCTTGCGACGACGCACTTCACGCGGATCGTTCGGTGCACGGCCGTTGCTGCTGGCCGGCGCTGCTGGCGCAGGCTGCTCGGCTGGCGCGACAGTGACCTGCTCCACCACGGGCTCGGCTTCAACGATTGGGGCTGCTTCGACTGCAGGCGCTGCCTCGGTGACGACGGTAGTTTCGGCGACCGGCGCCGCGACCAGCGGCTTTTCGATGGCGGCTGCTTCAACGACAGCAGGCTCGCTGACCGGCTCGGCGACAATGGCTGGCTGCTCGGCGACAGCTTCGAAAACCGGGGCCGGCTCGCGTGGCTGCTCGACTTCCGGCAGTGCTTCTATCACCACGTCGGCGCGCTCGGCGACCACTGGCGCCGGAGCGTCTTCTACGGCCGGTGCCGGTTGCTCGGCTTCGACCGCAGCGGCTGCCTGAGCTGGCTCGGCAGGGGCGGCCGCCTGGCTTTCGCTGGCGACGTTTTGCTCGGCAGGTTGCTCGGTTTCGGCGATCACGGCGGCCACGGTAGCGGCGGCTGCGATGCTGGCACCAGCGACCGGCTGCTCGGCATTTTCTTCGCTGCCTTCGATCAGGTTGCCATCGGCATCACGCTGGCGCTCGCGACGGTTGCTGCGGCGACGCTGGCCACGGGAGCGGCGACGTGGACGTTCGCTGCCCTCGGTGCCGTCCTGCTCGTCATCCTGCTGCTCTTCGCCGTTCAGCACTTCTTCTTCGGCGCTATCGGCCTGAGCCTGCTCGGTGCGTGGTTGACGCTCCTCACGAGGTTGACGTGGCTGACGCGGCTCGCGTTGCGGGCGTTCGGCACGTGGTGCTTCCTCGCTGGCAACGGCGGCGTTCTCGTTCTGCGGCTCGGCGTCCAGCGGGGCACGCAGTTCGCGTGGCTGACGCTCTTCGCGCGGGCGACGCTCGCGGCGGTTTTCCTGGCCTTCACGCGGTTCGCGCGGCGGACGGGATTGACGCACTTCCTGAGGCTCGCGTACTTCCACGTTTTCACGCGGCTGGCGATCTTCACGCGGAGCGCGAGGCTGACGTTCTTCACGCGGTGCACGCTCTTCACGTGGCGCACGTTCTTCGCGGGCTGCGCGATCTTCACGTGGGGCGCGCTCTTCGCGTGGCTTGCGGTCGTCGTCACGGCGGTTGCCGCGGTTGCGGTTCTGCTGACGGCCGTTGCGACGTTCGTCACCACGCGGCTGACGCTCGCCCGCTTTCTTCTCGACGACGGTCGGCTTTTGCTCTTCGGCGCCGGCGAACAGACCGACCAGGGATTTCACCAGGCCTTTGAACAGACCACCGGCAGGTGCTGCAGCGGCAACCGGGGCAGCCGGAGCGGCTTCGCTGACCGGAGCCGGCGCGCTGCGTGGCGGCGCGGCCTTGATGGCGGCTTCCTGGCGAACCAGGGTGCGAGTGGCGGCTGCCGGTTTCTCTTCTTCGGCTTCGACCGTGGCCATTTCGTAGCTGGTCTGGGCGCTCTGGGCTTCCGGGCTGTCGTCACGGATACGCTGCACTTCGAAGTGCGGGGTTTCCAGATGATCGTTCGGCAGGATGACGATGCGCGCACGGGTACGCAGTTCGATCTTGGTGATCGAGTTGCGCTTCTCGTTGAGCAGGAAGGCGGCGACCGGGATCGGCACCTGGGCGCGTACTTCGGCAGTGCGGTCCTTCAGGGCTTCTTCTTCGATCAGGCGCAGGATGGCCAGCGACAGCGATTCGACATCGCGGATGATGCCCTGACCGTTGCAGCGCGGGCAGACGATGCCGCTGCTTTCGCCCAGGGAGGGACGCAGGCGCTGACGGGACATTTCCAGTAGGCCGAAGCGCGAGATGCGGCCGACCTGTACGCGGGCGCGGTCGGCTTCCAGGGCTTCGCGAACCTTCTCTTCGACGGCGCGCTGGTTCTTGGCCGGGGTCATGTCGATGAAGTCGATGACGATCAGGCCGCCGATGTCGCGCAGGCGCAGCTGGCGGGCGATCTCTTCGGCCGCTTCCAGGTTGGTCTGCAGGGCGGTTTCTTCGATGTCGCTGCCTTTGGTGGCGCGCGCCGAGTTGATGTCGATGGAGACCAGGGCTTCGGTCGGGTCGATGTAGATCGAGCCGCCGGACGGCAGCTTCACTTCACGCTGGAAGGCGGTTTCGATCTGGCTTTCGATCTGGAAACGGTTGAACAGCGGCACGCTGTCTTCGTACAGCTTGATCTTGCTGGCGTACTGCGGCATTACCTGGCGAATGAAGGTCAGGGCTTCTTCCTGGGCTTCGACGCTGTCGACCAGTACTTCGCCGATGTCCTGGCGCAGGTAGTCGCGGATGGCGCGGATGATGACGTTGCTTTCCTGGTAGATCAGGAACGGGGCAGGGCGGTCCTGGGAGGCTTCCTTGATGGCGCTCCACAGTTGCAGCAGGTAATCGAGGTCCCACTGCATTTCTTCGCTGCTGCGGCCCAAGCCGGCAGTGCGCACGATCAAACCCATGTCGCCCGGGATGTCGAGGCCGTTCAGCGCTTCGCGCAGTTCGTTGCGCTCTTCACCCTCGATACGGCGGCTGATGCCACCGGCGCGCGGGTTGTTGGGCATCAGCACCAGGTAGCGGCCGGCGAGGCTGATGAAGGTGGTCAGGGCTGCGCCCTTGTTGCCACGCTCTTCTTTCTCGACCTGAACGATGACTTCCTGGCCTTCCTTGAGCACGTCCTTGATGTTGACGCGGCCTTCTGGGGCCTTGCTGAAGTATTCGCGGGAGATTTCTTTGAGGGGAAGGAAGCCGTGACGCTCGGAGCCGAAGTCGACGAACGCCGCTTCGAGGCTGGGTTCTACGCGGGTGATGCGACCTTTGTAGATGTTGGATTTCTTCTGTACACGGGCGCCGGACTCGATGTCCAGATCGTACAGGCGCTGGCCATCTACCAGCGCAACACGCAACTCTTCGGGTTGAGTTGCGTTAATCAGCATTCTTTTCATGTGGTACCAGTGGTTTCCGGTGCTGCCGGAAGCCGCGTTAGGCACACACGACGATCAGGGTCGGTGTCAGGTGCGTCAGAAACGGGCGTAAATCGTTTCATTGTCTAGCGGCAGCAGCCAGTTGTGCTGGGCCGCGACGGACGTCTCCTGCTTGCTGTATGTGACAGAAAGCCCTCAGAACTCGCTTGTGATCGGCTAAGCATCGGCCTTGCTGCGTTAACACCGGTCTGGAAGGCCCGTTTACCATTGAAGTAAAGGTCGTTTCCTTGCCCGCCCCATATTGGGGGCTGTTACTAACGTAGCGTCTTGCTTGGCGCTAGCTCGCGAGACCTTAAACAGGTTCTCAGTCAGGAGGAGGAATCAAGGGTCGGTAGCGGACGATATGACGCGTCTCTGATAAAGCTCTTTGCTACGCAGGCCGACCGTTGTGCATCTCCACCCTACACGTATCGCTGAAAATCGGGTGCCGCTCACGAAAATCCGCAGCGGGTTGGCATTACCGCGACCGTCCAATTGGGCAGGTCACGCATCTGTGTCTCAGGCCTTGTTTCCGAGTTTCTCGAGCAGCCATGCTGGCCTTTCGCTCTCCGAGATGCCCGTCGGACGGCCTTATGTCCTGAAGTGGGTTGCTCGATTCGCGATGGCGGTTTGGCAACATCCGCGAATCAGGCCGCTTTTGACGGCATTCGCGACTATAGCAGCAATGATTAAGTGCTTCAAATGCATAAAAATTGTATGATCGCGGGCATGACGACACCTACTCCCCCAACCTCCGGCGTTCAGCTGCTCGAGGTCGCGCCTGAGCTCGCGGGTCAGCGCATCGACAACTTCCTTCGCAACCAACTCAAGGGTGTTCCCAAGACCTTGATCTACCGCATCCTGCGCAAGGGTGAGGTACGGGTCAACAAGGGGCGCATCAAGCCCGAGTACAAGCTGCAGGCCGGCGACATCGTGCGGGTGCCGCCGCTGCGCCTGGCCGAGCGAGACGAACCGGAGCCGCTGGCCCAGGGCCTGTTGCAGCGCCTGGAAGCCGCCATCATCTATGAGGACAAGGCGCTGATCGTGCTCAACAAGCCGGCCGGTATCGCCGTGCATGGCGGCAGCGGCCTCAATTACGGGGTGATCGAGGCGTTTCGCCAATTGCGCCCGGACGCCAAGGATCTGGAACTGGTGCACCGCCTGGACCGCGATACCTCAGGTCTGCTGATGATCGCCAAGAAGCGCAGTATGCTGCGCCACTTGCACGAGCAACTACGCGGCGATGGCGTCGACAAGCGCTACATGGCGCTGGTGCGTGGCCACTGGGCAACCGCCAAGAAGCAGATCAACGCGCCGCTGCTCAAGAGCAATCTGCGTTCCGGTGAGCGTATGGTCGAGGTCAACCCGGAAGGCAAGGACGCGCTGACCGTGTTTCGCGTGCTGCGCCGCTTCGGTGAGTTCGCCACCCTGGTCGAGGCCAAGCCGGTGACCGGACGTACTCACCAGATTCGTGTGCATGCCCAGTATGGCGGGCATTGCATCGCCGGTGACAGCAAGTATGGCGATGACGACTTCACCCGCGAGATTCGCGAACTGGGCGGCAAGCGCCTGTTCCTGCACGCCTACGAGCTGAACATCCCGCTGCCAGAAGGCGGCGTGCTGAAGCTCGAGGCGCCGGTCGACGAGGTGTGGTCCCGCACCGTGGAGCGCCTGAGTGCGTGACTACAAGCTGCTGATCTTCGACTGGGATGGCACCCTGGTCGACTCCATAGCCCGTATCGTCACCGCCATGCACCAGGCCGCCGATCTGTGCGGCGTGCCGCGGCGCAGCGACGAGGCGGTCAAGGGCATCATCGGCCTGGCGCTGCCGCAAGCGATCACCACCCTTTATCCGGAACTCGACGAAGCGGCGCACGTCGAACGCTTCCATGCTGCCTACAGCGAGTGCTACGTAGCTCTGGATCGGACGCCTTCGGCGTTCTTCGACGATGTCGAGCAGAGCCTGGCGAGGTTCCGCGAGCAGGGCTACCAGTTGGCGGTCGCCACCGGCAAGAGTCGCCGTGGCCTGCAGCGGATTCTCGACACCCTGGGCTGGCAGAATTATTTCGATATCACCCGCTGTGCCGATGAAACGGCCAGCAAGCCGGACCCGCGGATGTTGCACGAGATTCTGCAGCATTGCGGGGTGAGCGCCGAGCAGGCGTTGATGGTCGGCGATTCGTCGTTCGATCTGGAAATGGCCCAGCGCGCGGGCATGGATTCGGTGGCAGTGGGCTACGGCGCACAGACGCTGGAAGCGCTGAGCCTTTATGAGCCGAAATTGTCGATCAACCATTTCACGCAATTGAGTACCTGGCTGAGCTGCACGGTAGCCGAGACCCGAACCGAGGAGATTGAGCATGTGGGGTGAGAGAAAGACGTCATCGGTCTCCGAGAGCGATCCGAAGAGCTGGAAGCTCCTTGAAAAGACCTTGCTGGCCAGCGTCCATGAGCAGCGCCGCTCGCGCCGTTGGGGAATCTTCTTCAAGCTGCTGACCTTCATCTACCTGTTCGGCGCCCTGGCGCTGTTCTCGCCGCTGATCAGCAACCAGGGCAGCGGCAGCAGTTCGCCCCATACCGCGGTCATCGAAGTGCGCGGGATGATCGCCGACAAGGAAGCGGCCAGCGCCGACAACATCGTCGGCAGCCTGCGCGCTGCCTTCAAGGATACGAACACCAAGGGCGTGATCCTGCGCATCAACAGCCCAGGTGGCAGCCCGGTGCAGTCGGGCTATGTGTACGATGAGATCCGCCGCCTGCGTGACGAGAACCCGAACATCAAGGTCTACGCGGTGATTTCCGACCTAGGCGCGTCCGGTGCGTATTACATCGCCAGCGCCGCGGACCAGATCTACGCTGACAAAGCCAGTCTGGTGGGCTCCATCGGCGTCACGGCAGCCAGTTTCGGCTTCGTCGATACCATGGAGAAACTTGGCGTCGAGCGCCGTGTGTACACCTCGGGTGAGCACAAGGCATTTCTCGACCCATTCCAGCCGCAGAAGGACGAGGAAACCCGTTTCTGGAAAACGGTGCTGGACACCACCCACAAGCAGTTCATCGACAGCGTGAAGAAGGGCCGTGGCGATCGCCTCAAGGACGCCGAGCATCCCGAGCTGTTCTCCGGCCTGATCTGGTCCGGCGAGCAGGCCCTCAGCCTCGGCCTGATCGACGGGCTGGGCAGCACCAGCTACGTGGCTCGCGAGGTGATCGGCCAGGAAGAAATGGTCGACTTCACCGTGCAGGAAAGCCCGCTGGATCGCTTCACCAAGAAGCTCGGTGCCAGTGTTGCCGAGCATCTGGCCTTGTGGATGGGTTTTCAGGGGCCAACGCTGCGTTGATGGCGGCGTTGTAAATAGAGAGCCCCGGCCAGATGCCGGGGCTTTTTATTGGTGTCGAAAATCCACACACGCTGCCTTTATAGAGGACGTCAGGCGTTGCTGATGCTCTTGGCATTGTTCTGCTGCTCGACCAGGGCGCGAATGCGCGGTAGCAGATCCTGGCCGTACTCCACGGCGTCGCGCAGTTGCTCGAAGCCGCGGAACAGGAAGGTGGTCACGCCAATGTTGTAGTACTCCAGCGCGGCTTCGGCGACCTGCTCCGCTGTGCCGACCAGTGAAGTGGAGTTGCCGGCGCCGCCGCTAAGGGCGGCGATCTCGGTCCACAGGCGTTTGTCATGCACCTTGCGTTGGCCCGCCAGTTCCACCAGGCGCGAGGAGCCCGCGTTGCTGGTGCCGAAGTTCTTGTCGCGACGTTTGCCCTGGCGCAGATGGATCAGCTCACGTGCATCAAGCAGGGTGCGCTCGGCGCGGGCCCAGGCTTGCTCTTCGGTGGCACCGAGGATCGGCCGCAGCGACAGACTGAAGCGGATATGTTTTTCGCGACCGTATTTGGCGGCAGCCTTGCGCACCTTGGCGATGCGCTCGCGAACCTGCTCCAGCGGTTCGCCCCACATCATGTACACGTCGGCGTGCTTGGCGGCGACCTCCACTGCAGCGTCGGATGCGCCGGAGAAGTAGATAGGTACGTGTGGTTTCTGGATCGGCTTGACCAGCGTCAGGTTGTCTTCGATGCGGTAGTGCTCACCCTGGTGATCGAAGGGCTCGGTGCTCGTCCAGGTCTTGCAGAAGATGTCCAGGTATTCCTCGGTACGGGCGTATCGCGCGTCCTTGTCGAGGTAGTCGCCGTCGCGCTGCAGGTCGCCGCTGTCACCGCCGGTGATCACGTTGATCGAGGCGCGGCCGCGGCTGAGGTGATCGAGAGTGGCGAACTGCCGGGCGGCGAAGGTAGGTGCCTGAAAGCCCGGACGATGGGCGACCAGCAGGCCCAGCTTGTCGGTCACCGCGGCCACGTAGCTGGCCAGGATCATCGAATCCGGTGCGCTGGTGTTGACGGCCAGCAGGGCTTTGTCGAAACCGCCATATTCCTGGGCCTGGGCGAAGGCCTTGATGAAATCGATGTCCACCGCCGGGCCACGTGGCGCCTGGGATTCGCTGGCTTCCTGGGGGCCGATCAGGCCGATGAATTCGAGGCTCATGGTTGCTCCTTTCTATTGAAGTGGGCTGCCACCGGCCCGCCTGGCGAGCGCGGCGACGAGCGATGCTCAGGCCACTCGGCCTTCCAGGCGGCGCACGGTGTTGCGGTTGGTGGGCACTGCCAGGCCGAAGTTGTCGCGCAGGGTTTTGCCTTCATAGTCGCGGCGCAGCAGGCCGCGCTCTTGCAGCAGGGGCACTACCAGTTCGGTGAAGTACTGCAGGCCGTCGGGCAGCAGCGAGTTGACGATGAAGCCGTCGGCGGCGCCGTCCTCGAACCAGTCCTGCAGGGCGTTGGCGACCGCTTGCGGCGTGCCGACGAAATCACGGCGCGGGCGCGAGAACTGCAGGGCCACCTCGCGCAGCGTCAGGTGCTCGTCGCGGGCGCGCTGCTTGATCTGTTCCGACGTGCCCTTGTGGCTGTTGCTGCCCAGGTCGCCAAGATCAGGGAAGGGCGCATCCAGGTCGTGACGACTGAAGTCGTAGTCGTTGAATGGGCGGCCAAGGGCGACGATGGCGTCCTCGATGCTGACCAGCTCGACGGCCTGCTGGTAGCGGCTTTCCACTTCCTCGTCATCACGGCCGATGATCGGGCGAATGCCCGGCAGGATGAATAGCTCATCCGGGTTGCGGCCGGCCTTGGCCGCGCGCTGTTTGAGGTCGGCGTAGTAGGCCCGGGCCTCGCTGAAGGATTCTGGGCTGACGAAGATCGCGTCGGCATTCTGGGCAGCGAAATTGCGGCCATCCTCGGAAGTGCCGGCCTGGAAGATCAGCGGCTGGCCCTGGCGCGAGCGCTGGATGTTGAGCGGGCCTTTGACCTTGAAGAATTCACCCTGGTGATCGAGGGTGTGCAGCTTGCTCGGGTCGAAGAATTCTCCGCTCTGCTTGTCGCGGGTGAAGGCGTCGTCTTCCCAGGAATCCCACAGCCCCTTGACCACATTCACGTGCTCGCGGGCGATGCGGTAGCGGGTGGCGTGGGGCGGATGCTCGGCTTTGCCGAAGTTGTCGGCGGTTCCGGAGAGCCACGAGGTGACCACGTTCCAGCCGGCACGTCCGCCGCTGATGTGATCGAGCGAGGCGAACTGCCGGGCGACCTGGAACGGCTCGCTGTAGCTCACCGTCACGGTGGCGACCAGGCCGATATTTTCGGTCACGGCGGCCAGTGCCGAAAGAATGGTCAGCGGCTCGAAGCGGTTGAGGTAGTGCGGGCTGGATTTGGCATGGATGTGCAGGCTGTCGGCGATGAACGCGAAGTCGAACTTGGCGCCTTCGGCCAGTTTGGCCTGCTGTTTGTAGAAGCCGAAATTCACACTGGCATCGGCCAGTGCATCCGGGTGGCGCCATTCGCCCCAGCCGTGGCCGACCCCGTGAATCATGGCGCCGAGTTTGATCTGTCGTTTGCTCATGGACGTTGCTCCTGTCGGATTACTGGGGCTGCACCTGGGCGAGCGCTTTTGCGGGTTGCTCGGCGCGGGCGGCGTTGAAGCTGGGGTCAAAGCCCTTGGAAACGTCCACGGCGCGGCTCAGCACGCCTTCTTCCAGGTAAATATCCGAGACTTGCTGCAAGCCGGCGATGACCTCGTCGGTGATTTCGGCGCGCGAATGGACGGTGGCCTTGACCGATTCCAGATGCACCTCGACCGGCAGGCCGGTCACCCGCGCCTGGGCCTCTGCGTACGCCTGGTGGTGGTCGTTGGCCCAGAGGAAGGCGCGCTCGACCCGTTCGACGAAGTCTTCGAGCTGCACGCGTTTGCCATCGATGGCGGTCTGCGTGGCGGCTAGGTAGAAATGGTTGGTCAGCAGGTTGTCACTGCTGCGCAGGATGCGTGCGCCGTTCTGGGTGATGGCGATGGTGGTGTACGGATCCCAGGTCGACCAGGCATCGGCGGCGCCGCTTTCCAGGGCGCTGCGGGCATCGGTGGGCAGCAGGTTGACGAAGGTCACGTCGGACGTTTTCAAGCCGGCTTCGCGTAGCGCGCGGATCACCAGAAAGTGGCCGATGGAACCCCGGTTGGTGACGATGCGTTGGCCCTTGAGGTCGGCCACGGTCTTCAGCGGCGAATCCTTCGGCACCAGGATCGAAGTGGTGTAGCGGCCATCACGCTTGATGATTTCCACCACCTTGAGTGGCGCGCCGGCGCCCAGGGCGAACACATAGGGCGCATCGCCCAGGCCACCGATGTCGACGGCGCCGGCGTTCAGCGCCTCGCCCAAGGGGGCGGCGGCCGGGAACTCGGAGAAGTCGATTTCGTACGGCACGTCGTCGAGTTCGCCGGCGGCCTCCAGCAGCAGCTTGATGCTGGATTTCTGGTTGGCGACACGCAGCGGCTCGAGGTCTGCGGCGCTGGCGAAGCCGCCGAACAGCAGGCTGCTGCCAAGCAGGGTGGTGAGGAGGGTGCGGATCAGCATGGGTGAGCTCCGGTCAGGCCGCCAGCGCGGCCAGGTTGGTCAAATAAAGGTGCGCGTGAGCGATGCCGCGTCCTCGTAGGTAAGGATTGCGCCATGGGGAATCAGCGGGAATGAAGGCGGGGGCGGGCATGGGCGTAGCGCTCCTGGCATGGGTCGGGGGACGGCCTCCGCCAGGAAAGGGGTCGGTCTGCAGTCGACCTTATAGAGCTAAGAAAGGGCTGTGAAAGTCTTTGTGGTTCTAAGCTAATTATGTAATTTCATTATCTAATATGTTTTGAAATATCAGTAATGAGTATTTAATGCGGGCATCCTTAGCGTAATCGAGAGTTCTCCCATGAGTAGCAAAAGGCAGATAAAACTGGGCGCGGTGCCGATGGGCGTGGGCGGGCCAGGGCGCCATAATCTTTGGCACGACCCCGAAGTGCCGGCTGATGCCAGTGTCAGTGTCGAGTGGTTCATCGACCTGGCGCAGCAGGCCGAGGCCGCGCTGTTCGACCTGATCTTCATCGTCGACAGCCAGTTCATCACGCCGGATTCGCCGCCCCATTACCTCAACCGCCTGGAACCGCTGACGCTGCTCTCTGCCCTGGCGGTGACCACCCGCCACATCGGCCTGGTCGGTACCCTGACCACCTCCTACAACGAGCCTTTCAACGTGGCGCGCCGGCTGGCCTCGCTGGACTTGATCAGCAAGGGGCGGGCGGGATGGAACGTGGTCACCAGCGGCGATGCCGGCACCGCCGGCAACTACGGGCGCGACGAGCATTACGACTACGACACCCGTTACGGGCGTGCGCTGGAGCATGTCGAAGTGGTGCAGAAACTCTGGCGCTCCTACGAGGACGATGCGCTGGTGCGCAACCGCGATACCGGGCAATTCCTCGACCGCAGCAAGTTGCATGCGCTGCATCACAAGGGCGAGCACTTCTCGGTGGTCGGCCCGCTGAACATCCAGCGCTCGCCGCAAGGGCAGCCGGTGATCTTCCAGGCGGGCGACTCGCCCCAGGGGCGCGACCTGGGCGCCAGCGTGGCCGACGTGGTGTTCACCCATGCACCGAGCGTGGAGAAGGGCCAGGCCTTCTACCGCGATATCAAGGCGCGCGCCCAACGCCTGGGGCGCGATGCCGATGACATCATCATCCTGCCCGGCGCACAGATCTACATCGGTGACACCGACGCCGAGGCGCGTGAGATCGAGCGTCACTATCATGCCGTTGACCATAGTTTCGAGCAGGCCCTGGCCGAATATGGGCGCAGTTTCGGCTGGCACGACTTCCGCCAGTACGACCTCGACGCGCCGTTCCCGGTCGAGGCGCTCGAACATGCTCGCAGCAGTTTCTATACTGCCGCCAAGGCAGCCACCGACCAGGCCGTCGCCAAAGGCTGGACGCTGCGCCAGGCGGTGGCGGCCGGCCTGCAGCTAAGGCCCAATGCCTTCGTCGGGTCGGCCGAGACGGTCGCCAACGAGATGATTCGCTGGTTCGAGGCGCGGGCACTGGATGGCTTCAACCTCTACATCGGCCACCCGGAGCAATTCCGGCGCTTCACCAGGGAAGTGCTGCCGATTCTGCAGGAGCGTGGGGTTTATCGCCGCGCGTACGAGGGCAGCACCTTGCGCGAGAGCCTGGGGCTGGAAATTCCGCGCAATCACCGGCCTGAACGTGGCTGACTAGCCGTATCGTGCGGCATCGAAACAACCCGGATCCTCATCCAGAAACTTCTTCATTCTGCGCCACAGTGTGGTGGTGCTGATGCCCAGGTGCTCGGCGGCGCTTTGCCGGTTGCCGCCCGCCCTGACCAGTGCCGCGAACAGAATGTCACGCTCGCTGGCCGGTTTCATGGCCGGCTCGCCGTTCACGTCTGGGGTTGTCGGAGAGAGATCGTCGAGGGCGTCGTCCAGCCATCCCGGTATCAGCGCGCTGCATTGGCTCATCACGCTCAGGCGCTCGACGATGTTGCCGAGTTGGCGAACGTTGCCCGGCCAGTGGTGATCGCAGAGTCTGGCGAGCAGGGTTGGCGTGTGCTCCAGCAGCTCGCTGGCGTTGCCTTTGAGAAGATGGCGCACCAGCGCGGGAACATCCTCTCGGCGTTCGCGCAGGGGCGGCAGCCTGAGTCTCAGCACGCAGATGCGGTAATAGAAGTCCTCGCGGAACAGGCCTTGGGCGACCAGCGCCGGCAAGGACTTGTTGCTTGCCGTGATGATGCGGATGTCTACCGGCGTAACCTTGTCGTCGCCCATACGGATGACTTTGCGTTCCTGCAGGGTGCGCAGCAGTTTCAACTGAATATCTGCCGAGGTTTCGCTGATTTCGTCGAGAAACAGCGTGCCGGTGTGGGCCAGTTCGAAGACCCCGGCCCGACCCTCGCTCGAGGCACCGGTGAAAGCGCCCTTTACGTAACCGAACAGCTCGCTTTCCAGGACGCCAGGCGCAAAAGCAGCGCAGTTGATCGCCACGAAGGGGCCGGCACGGCGTTGCGACGCATTGTGGATGCTCTGCGCGAAAAGCTCCTTGCCGGTGCCTGTTTCACCTTCGATCATCAGGGTGCTATCCACGCCGGCGTAGGTGGCGGCCAGGCTCTTGGCCCTTTGCAAGGCCGCGCTGCCACCGATGATGTCATCGAAACTGTTGTCTGCCGTATGTTGCCCGGCCAGGGCGCGACGCATCTTATGTTCGATCGCCTTGATATCCGTCTGCTTCTGCAGGGTGGCAACGGCGCCAATGGTCTGCCCCTCGAGGACGATGGGCGCAATGCTTAGGGTGAGCGACAGGCGGCCTATATCGATCAACGCCCCGCGCACCGGCTTACCGTGGCGTAGCGCCTGGGTGACGTAGTTATGCATCGGCAGCTCGGTGATGGCATCTCCGCAACTGACGGTACTCAGGTAGGTCTTGGCGACGTTATTCATGCGCGTCACCACCCCTATGGCATCGACGCTGAATATGCCTTCGGACACACAATCGAGGATCGACTGGATCATCTCGTATCGGTGTTGCAACTCCTGTCGCTGCTGTTTTCTTTGCTCCTGCACCTGCAAAAGATGCAGGGCTTCGTCGATTGCTTCGGATGCGGCATCGCTATCGGTATCCGACATCACATAGTGCATGCCGCGCGATTTGACCGGCTCCTCGAGTGACAGGCCGCCTATCGCGACTTCTATGCCCTGATCCTGCAGGCCATCAAGGATCGACTCGGTGTTTTGCACGCTACTCAGCGGGTCTATGAAACAGATCGATGCGTCGGGCACGAACGGGCGGGATTTTTCCAGAATCCTGGCGTAACCCTCTGATGTCGCTAGGAAAATTATCTTGGAGGACAGGCGTTTAGCCTTCTCATAAGCATTGATGCAGTCGAAGAAGGTGTGCCTGACCTCCACGACTGGTACGCGAAAGTGTTCGCGAAGCATGTATGCGGTCTTGCCCCGACTGATCAGCACCTCAGCACCTTCGGCTATTAGTTGCCCGGCGATCCTGATCGCTTCGGTCTGTGCCGCCTGCACGACGGGTAGGGAAAGCTGGCGCGCTTGCAGAATGCTGTCGATCGTCCGCGTCATGGTGGTGGAGGGGGTGATCACGGCAATTGCACTCGTAGGAATCCGCTGCTCAGCTGGATTGGCGTAGCCTTTCATTTTCTTCTCTTCTATTTCATTTTTATTGGATGAGGTGAAATTAACTGAAATTGGAAATTAATTGCTGCGTTGTTTGCGATCAAGGCCGAGTTGAAACGGAATTTCTTTAATTTATTGATATATAAGATGATTTTATTAAGGTTGTTTCGTCGGCGTAGGTCGTGGCACATGCCTTGCTCTGCCTCCAGAAAAATAAATCCAATAAGAGGCAACGCGTTCATGGACTTGATCTTCATCGGTTTTGGCGAGGCCGCCTTTCACCTGGCCACCGGCCTGGGTGCGCAAGGTGAGATACGCATGGGCGCATACGACGCCTATCGAGACGACCCCAAAGCAGGCCCATTGATTCGGCAACGCGCCGAGCAAACGCAGGTGACCCTGTTCGACTCCCTGGAAGCGGCATGCCGTGAGGGCCGCTTCATCGTCTGCCTGACCAGCGCCAGCAGTGCCCTTGCCCTGGCCGAACGCATCATGCCGTTGCTACGGGCCGGCCAGCACTACATCGACATGAACTCGGCAGCACCCACCGTCAAGCAGGCCATCGCGTGCTTGCCGCGGGCTGCTGAGGTGGGCTTCTGCGACGTTGCGGTAATGGGCACCGTGCCGGGCAACGCCCACCGGGTACCGATGCTGCTGGCCGGTAGCGCTGCGCAGGCATTCGAGCAGGCATTCAGCCCCCGTGGCATGCGCCTGACCGTACTGGACGCGGATCCCGGCTCGGCATCGGCCATCAAAATGCTCAAGAGCGTCGTCATGAAAGGCCTACCCCAGTTGCTCCTGGAGTCCTTCCAGGCGGCCGAGCGATTCGGCGTGCTGGATACCCTGGTCGACTCCCTGGCGGACTCGCTCGATGGCAAGACGGTCGAGCAGCTCGCCAACACCTTCACCGCACGCACGCTGATCCATGCGAAGCGCCGAGCTGCCGAATTGGATGACGTGGTTTCCACACTCGAAGCGGCTGGCGTCGATGCCAGCATGTCGATCGCTACCAGGGCACAGTTGGAAAAGCTTGCAGACCAGGACTGGTCAAGCAAGCTCGGCCCGGGCGGCAGTGACATGAACTACCGCGACGCCATCGCGCATCTCATCCGCCAGCCCTGAGGACTTCGCCATGAATACCGAACACTATCTTTCCCTACCCGATGCCATTCCTCAGGAAATCCTTGAGCGCTTTCGCAAGCTCAGCCCCGCACAGCTGTGCGATGGCATGCAGAGCCTGGGTATTGCCCGCAATGGTTGCATGGACAGCGACCTGATGCCGCTCGATGAAAGCAAGGTCATGCTCGGCACCGCCTATACGGTGGATACCGAAGACGGCGACAATTTCCCCATCCACGTGGCCATCTACCAGGGGCAGCCGGGTTACGTACTGGTGGTGGCGGGCAAAGGCTATCGCGGTCGTGCCTACATCGGTGATCTGATGGCTGGCGCTGCCCAGGCGGTGGGCCTCAACGGCCTGGTGATCGACGGCTGTGTACGCGACAAGGTGCCACTGGCCGAGTTGGACATTCCGATCTATGCCAAGGGTTTCATGCAGCGCAGCCCGGCCAAGCAGGGGCCTGGCAAGATCAATGTGCCTGTGCATTGCGCTGGCATCGAGGTCGCCCCGGGCGACCTGGTCTTCGGCGATTACGACGGCGTCACGGTGGTTCCCCGTGCCCGCCTGCTGGACGTTCTGGAGGCTTCCGAAAAGAAGGATGCCTACGAGGCCAAGCGCCGCGAGGTGATCGAGCAGTATGCCCGTCATCGAGCTAGTGGCGAGCCATTGCCTGAGCTCGCGCCAGCCTGGGTAACTGAACTGCTAGCCGGGCGCTGATGCCCTCTGGGGAGCCCCGGAGGCTCCCTGATACACCGTTTCCGCACTATAAAAATAAAATTGGGAGATGTCCGGATGCTTACCGCTCTCGGCTACTTGTTGATCGTTTCGTTCCTGATCCTCGTCATCAAGCAAAAGCTTTCACCGTTCACCGGCCTGATCGTCGTTTCGCTGATCGTCGGTGCCCTCGCCTGCATGGCCACTGGTGTACCGTTCGACACTCTGGTGACCTGGGTGAGGGAAGGGCTGTTCTACACCACCAATGAACAGGGCAAGGTATCGTTGGGGACCGTCAACCCGACGGTGATGATCCTCTTTGCGATCCTCTACTTCAGCCTGATGATGAACGTCGGCTTGTTCGACCCGCTGTGCACCTACCTGATCCGCAAGGCCAACGGCGATCCGTTGAAGATCATCCTGGTCACGGCGTTCACGTCCTCGGTGGTCACGCTCGACGGTGACGGCACCACCACCATCCTGATCATCACCAGTGCCTTTCTGCCGTTGTACAAGCAGATGGGCATGAAACTCTCGAACCTGGCGATGCTCATCATCCTGCCGTGCGGATTGGGCAACTGCTTGCCCTGGGGCGGGCCACTGGCACGCGCGGCGGCGGTGCTCAACGTGGAGGTGAACACATTGTTCGTGGCGATTCTGCCGATTCTCGGCGTGTCGTTCATCTACGTGTTCTTCATGGCCTACCTGATGGGACGCAAGGAGCGCGCGCGGCTGGGCTACATTCCCGGCGAGAGGGCGATCGTTACCCCGCAGCAGATCGACGACATGGTCACGGTGATCGAAGAGAACGATCGCGAGTTCAAGCGACCGAAACTGTTCCTGTTCAACCTGGCCCTGACCATCGGCATGCTGGTCATCCTCCTGGCGGGCTGGGCGAGCGGGGCAATCGTCTTCATGCTCGGCACCGCCATCGCCCTAGCGGTGAACTACAGTGCCACCGAACAGCGTGACCGCATCACCGCCAACGGTGGCGATGCCATCGCGGTGGCGTCGATCATCATGGCGGCAGGCTGCTTTCTCGGCGTGTTCAACGGCAGCGGCATGGCGGCGGCGGTCGCCGAAAGCATCGCCGGCCTGATTCCCGAGTCGATGGGCAGCCATACCGCGCTGATGTTCGCCTTCCTTGGCGCCATTGCCTGTTATGCATTGCCGGTGGATGCCTACTACTTCGGCATCCTGCCCGTGGTTGCTCCCATCGCGTACCAGTTCGGCATTACCCCGACCGAAATCGGTGTGGCCTCGTTCATGGGGCAGGCATTGCGTTATGCCAGCCCAACGGTGGCGTGGCTGTTCCTGCTGATGAACCGTACCGAGATGACGTTCGGCCAGTACCAGAAGGAGTTCTTCAAATGGTCGCTGCCGCTGTTCGGTATCTTCATCGTCACGGCGATCCTGACCGGTGAGTTGCCGGTGGGTTGAGCACCCGCTGGGCGTTGGTGCGTCGGTGGGGGCAGGCTCAAGCCGCCACGCCGGCCGACAGACGCCCCGGTATGGCCGCGATCAGCTCGCGGGTGTAAGCGCTGGCCGGCTGGTCGAATACCTGGCTCACGGGGCCTTGCTCGACCACCTGGCCGTTGCGCAGCACCAGCACCTGATCGGCCACGTTGGCCACCACGGCCAGGTCGTGGGACACCAGCACATAGGCGATGCCCAACGCTTGCTGCAGTTCGAGCAGCAGATCGAGAATCTGCGCCTGCACCGAAACGTCCAGCGCCGAGACCGGTTCGTCGAGCAGCAGCAGATCCGGCTTGAGGGCCAGGGCACGTGCGATGGCGACGCGCTGGCGCTGGCCGCCGGACAGCTCGCGGGGCAGGCGATCCAGGTAGCTGAGGGGGAGATGCACGCGGCTGATCAGCTCCCGCGCGGCCTGTTCCAATGCCGGCCCCTTGAGCAGCCCGAACGACACCAGCGGTTCGACGATGCTGTCGAAGATGGTGAAGCGTGGATCGAGGGCGGCGAACGGATTCTGCTGCACCAGCTGGATGCGCTGGCGCAGTGGGCGGAATTCGCGCCAGCTGAGATCGGTCACGTCGCGTTGCTCGAACTGCACGCGACCCTGGCTGGGTTTTTCCAGGCCGAGGGCGATGCGCAGGGCGGTGCTTTTGCCTGAACCGGACTCACCGACGATGGCCAGCGTCTGCCCGGGATAAACGTCGAAGCTGAGGTTCTGCAGGGCGGTGAAGGTGCTGCTCTCACCCTTGACCCGTGGCAGGTCGAAGGTCTTGCCGACGCCCTGCAGGCTAAGGATCGGCGCCTGGGCGGTGTGTTGGGGCGAGCGCGGTTTGCGCCGATTGGCGAACGCCGGTGCGGCCGCCAGCAGCGCGCGGGTGTAGTCGTGCTGCGGCGCATCGAGGATCTGCCGGGGCGGGCCCTGTTCGACCAACTCGCCGTGTTTCATCACCAGGATGCGATCGGCACGGTCGGTGGCCACGCCCAGATCATGGGTGATGATCAGCAGGGAAATGCCCCGCTCGGCGACCAGGCGCTGCAGGTGATCGAGAATCCTGCGCTGCACCGTCACGTCCAGGGCGCTGGTCGGCTCGTCGGCGATGATCAGCCGCGGGTTGCCAGCCAGGGCGATGGCGATCAGCACGCGCTGGCGCATGCCGCCGGACAGCTCGTGGGGATATTGGCGGGCGCGCAGCAGCGGTTTGTCCAGGCCGACCTGTTCCAGCAGCTCGATCACGTCGGCATCGACGCTGGGGTAGCGGCGACCGTGAGCGAGAATCAGCGCTTCGGCGATCTGCTGGCCGATACGCAACGTCGGGTTGAGGCTGACCATCGGGTCCTGGGGCACCAGGCCGATGGTGCGCCCGCGCAGCGCGCGTTTCTGCTTCTCGCTGGCGCCGCTCAACTCGACACCATCGACCCGCAACTGGCCGTAGGGCAGGGCGTTGTCGGGTAGCAGGCCAAGAATGGCGTTGGCCAGGGTCGACTTGCCGGAGCCGGATTCACCGACGATGGCCACCGTTTCGCCCTGGCTGATCTGGACGGAAACGCCCCGCACGGCCTCGGTGATCTGCCCGGCGAAGCGGTAGGTGACGCAGAGCTGGCGGATGTCGATCAAGGGGCTGCTCATCGCGGGTTTTCCTCCAGGGTACGGGCGATATGGTTGAGGCTGAACACCACGGCGACCACGAACAAACCTGGCAGCAGTGACACCCACGGCGCGGTGATCAGGAAGTGCCGGCCGTTGGCGATCAGCGTGCCCCATTCGGCAGCCGGTGGCGCCGCGCCAAAACCGAGAAACGACAGGCCGGCGGTGGCCAGAATCGCCGCGCCGAAATCCAGGGTGGCGAGCACCGCCACCGGGCCCCAGGCATTGGGCAGAATGTGCCGAAGCAGGGTTCGGCGCCAACTGGCGCCGCCCAGGCGGGCCGCTTCCACGTAGGGCAGGGTTTTCACGCGCAGCACTTCGGCGCGGGTGGTGCGGGCGAAGCCGGGAATGATGCCGACGCCTACGGCGATGGCCACCGGGAGGGTGCCAAAGCCGATGGCGGTGACGATGGCCAGGGCCAACAGCAGGCCGGGCAAGGCCAACAGTACGTCGACGAAGCGCATGATCACGGCATCGGTACGCCCACCGGCGAACCCGGACAGCACACCCAGGCCGAGCCCGCCGACCAGGGCGATGCCCACGGCCAGCAGTGCGGCCTGCACCGACAGGCTGGAGCCGTAGACCACGCGGGTGTAGAGGTCGCGGCCCAATTCGTCGGTGCCGAACCAGTGCACCAGATTCGGTACGGTGAGCTTGTCCGCAGGCGACGTGGCGTAGGGATCGAAACTGCTCAGCAGCCCCGGCAGCAGAGCCGCGACAAGGGCGAACAGCACGATCAGCAGGGCCAGGCTGAAGCCGGGACGGCGCAACAGCGGCAGCAATGCGGTGGCCGCGCGCTGCAGGCGGCTGCGGCGCCGCCAGCCCAGCGACACCGTTGCAGGCGAGTGGGACAGCGAGGCGATGCGGCTTTCGGCGTTCATGGTCAGGACACCTTTGGCGTGTGGGCGATGCGTGGATCGAGGTAGGGGTAGAGCAGATCGACGATCAGGTTGACCAGCACGAAGGCGGCCGCAGACACCGCGACGATGGCCAGTACCACGGGAATGTCCTGGCGCAGCACCGCTTCCTGGGCGAGGCGGCCGACGCCGTTGCGGGCAAAGATGGTTTCCACCAGCACCGCGCCGGACACCGTATTGCCCACCTGCAGGCCGATCAGCGTGAGGATCGGCAGCGCGGCGTTCTTGAAACCGTGGCGCGCCTGCACCTGCCAGCGGCTGAGGCCCTTGGCGTAGGCCGTGGCGATATAGGGTTCCTGCCACACGCCTTGGAAACCGCGCTGCAGCACCTGGGCGTATACCGCGGCGCTGGGAATCGCCAGGGTCACGGCCGGCAGGATCAGGCTGTCGAAGCCGCGGCTGCCGGTGGCCGGAAACCAGCCAAGGCTGAAGGCGAATACCTGGATCAGCAACAGGCCCATCCAGAACACCGGCACCGAAAAGCCCAGCGACGGCAGACGGGCCAGCGCCACCTTCAGCGGTTGCCAGCGCACGTAAGCGGTCAGGTAGGCCAGGCCGATGCCGCCGATCATCGACAGCACGATAGCCAGGCCCGCCAGCGACAACGTCTGCGGCAGACGCTCGACGAGCAGCTGGTTTACCGGGCGGTTGAGCGACAGCGATTGCCCGAAGTCGCCCTGCACGGCGTTCCACAGCAAGCTGAAGTACTGCTCGAAGATGCCCTTGTCGAGGCCGTAGTAAGCCTGCGCTCTGGCCAGGTCCTCGGGTGACAGCGAATCGACTTCCATGCCCGCGGCGCTGAGCATGATCGCCAGGGTGTCGCCCGGCAGCAGATAGAGGATGAAGTAGGTGATGCTGTAGGCGCCCCAGAGCACCAGCAGCGCCTGGCCGACGCGGCCGATCAGGTAGCGGCTCATGGTTCATCCACCTCGATATCGCTTAACAGCGCGAAGCCTTCGGCGGTCCAGCGAAAGTTCTTCACCCGCGGCGCGGTGGCGGCCTGCCAGACGCGCTCGTAGATCGGAAACGCGGAGGCTTCGTCGACCAGCAGATCCTGTAATTGCCCGTAGGCCTCGGCGCGCTGCTCGGCCTGGGTGGCGGTGATGCCGGCATCGAATAGCGCCTTGGCCCGTTCCAGGGTTGGCGGCTCGTAGAGGTTGGTGGCCAGGGTCGAGCTGTTGGCGGTGCGCGGATCGAGAATGGTCTGCAGGATGATCGGGTCGGCGCGGGTCATGTAGGTTGAAGTCAGGTCATAGTTGCCCTGGGCGTTGGCCGTGACCCATTCGGCGCGGGTCACCACGGCGAGCTTCAGCTCGATGCCTAGCTTGCGCAGTTGATCCTGCACCAGCACGTCGCCGGCGGTTTCCGCGCCCTGGATGTTGTAGCTCAGGCTCAGGCGCTTGCCGTCCTTGCTGCGATAACCATCGGCGCCCTTGTTCCAGCCCGCCTCGTCGAGCAGTCTCTCGGCGCCCTGCGGGTCATAGGCCAGCTTGGCGCTCTGGTCCTTGAAGAATGGCGTGGTCAGGTCATAGACGCTGCGTACCACCGGAAACTCGGCGTTGTACACGGTGCTGGCGTAGGTCTTTCGGTCGATGCCTTTCTGCAGCGCCAGGCGCACGCGCTTGTCTTCCAGCACGCGACCGTTGCGGGTGTTGGGGAACAGATTCAGCGACGGCCCCGGCAGCGCCCGGCTCTGGATGGTCGCGCCCTTGGACTGGAAGAGTTTCAGGTCCACTTCCGAGAACGGATTGCGCGGCCACAGGATGTCGGCCTCGCCCTGCAGGAACAGGCCATTGCGCACGCTTTCCTCGGGTATGTAGCTGATCTCCACGGCATCGAGATGGGCTTCACCCTTGTTACTGACGTTGGCCGACGGCCAGGCGTAACCGCTGCGTTTGACCAGCCTGGCGCCGACTTCCGGGGTGTAGTGTTCGAGCACGAACGGGCCACTGCCGATGATCTTGCCCAGCGAGCGCTCCTTTGGCGTCAGTGCGTAGGACGCTGGTGCGAGAATCGCCAGGTTGGTGGTCGAGGTGGCCTGCAGAAAACCGGCGTTCGGTCGCGACAGCACCAGTTTGACGGTGAAGTCGTCGACCACTTCGGCGTGATCGAAACCGGCCAGGTAGGTGGCGCCAAAGGTCGCTGGCAGTTCGCTGGCCAAGGCCTTGTTGCTGTCGAACGCGGTCTTCACGGCCTTGGCGTCGAAGCGCTCGCCATTGCTGAAGGTGATGTCATCGCGCAGCTGGAAGGTATAGGTCAGTGCGTCGTCGCTGATCGTCCAGCTTTTCGCCAGCCAGGGAATGATCTCGCCCCTGTCGGGATCCTGATCGGTCAGGCTTTCGGCGACATTGCGCAGCAAAACGCGGTGCTCCAGCCAGTAGACCTGGAAGGGATCGACGCTGACCAGCGTGGTGTTGTCGCCGAAGAAGGCGATGCTCAGGGTTTTGCTGGTGGCTTGCTGGTCTGACGGCGAGCAGCCGATCAGCGCGGCGGCGAGGGCACAGGAGGCCAGCAGGCGGGTCGCGAGGCGGATCTTGTTCATCGGCGTGTTCCAGGGTGGCGATGTGAGAGAGGCATGTGAGAAGTCCTCGGAAAAGGCTGCGCCGTCCCGAAACGGCGCAGCCACAGGGTTCAGAAGTCGTAGGCGAGCTTGGCGTACCAGGAGCCACCGCCGGGGTAGAACGGCGGGTTGCCGTACGGCGCCAGGCCGAGGTTGCTGTACACGGCGTTCTTGCTGGGGCGCACATCGAAGATGTTGTTGCCGCCGACGCTCAGGGTCAGTTGCTCGGCGAATGTGTAGCTGATGTCCAGATCGGTGAGCCACCTGGCGTTGAAGGCGCGGTCGCCGCTTTCGTTGACCGCCAGGGTCTTGACCTTGCCGTAGCGGGTGGTCTGCAGGTTGATGGCGAGGTTGTCGACCGTCCAGTTGGCGCCGAGTATCCACTTGGTCTTCGGGGTCGCCTCGGTCAGGTCGCCCTCGCGGTCGCGGCCGATCAGGTTGATGCCGGAGTCGCTGAGGGCGCTAGGGTTGGCGCGTATGCCCTCGATGGTGGTCTTGTTCCAGTTGAATGCCGCGCTCCAGCGCACCTGGCCCCAGCCAGCCGCGAACGGGGTGGTGTGATCGGCCACGATATCCAGGCCACGGGTGCGGGTATCGAAGGCGTTGGTGTAATAGTTGACCCAGGTTCCGCGCGCCACGCCCTGGGCATCGAGAATGTCGTTGATCCGGCCGTTGCCGCGGTCGTAGATGTTGCTGGTCAGGGTGATGCGATCATCGATATCGATCAGGTAGGCATCGGCGGTGATGCTGGTACGCGGCGCCGGTTGCCAGGTCACGCCGAGGCCCAGGTTGCGCGATTTTTCCGGTTCCAGGTCGTCGCCGCCCAGGGCCTTGGCCAGCGCGCTTGCGGAGGGCGTCAACCGGGTGATGGCAGGCACCACGTTGCCGTTGACGTCGGTGTTGACCCGGTTGTCGGCCACCGTGTAACCGATCTGCGTCAGCGAGGGGGCGCGGAAGCCGGTGCCGACGGTGCCGCGCACGGCGACGGTATCGGTCAGTTCGTAGCGCGAGTTGAGTTTCAGGCCGAAGGTGTTGCCCGAGTCGTCATCGTAGTGCTCCAGGCGCCCGGCAGCGCCCACAAACCAGCGCTCGGTCAGGTCCCAGCCCAGATCCAGATAGCCGGCATAATTGTTGCGGATCAGGCTGACTTCATCCTCGGGGCGAATCACCACTGCGGCCTGGGCACCGGATGCGGCCGGGTAGCTGCCAGTGCTGTAGGCCAGCGGATCGCCGGCGAAGGTGCTGAAGCGCTCCCAGCGATGCTCCAGGCCGGCCGATACCTGCACCGGTGCGGTGAGGTTGAACAGCCCGCCCTCGTAGTGGCGGGTGACGTCGACGTTGTTGACCCACTGCTCGAAGCGGAAGGTCGCCAGGTTGTCGAACTTGGTCGGCGTGCTGGTGCCCAGGGACGGGTTGATGTTGAAGTCACTGGAGTGGTGGACGTTGTTGCGACCGTAGGTGGTCGACAGATCCCAGTCCCAGCCGAGCGCTTCGCCCTTGCCGCCGAACAGCAACTGGTAGTCGCGATCCTTGATGTTGTTGACCGGGTAGTAGCCGTTCGGGAACAGCTCGGGTACTGCCGCCGTGCCATTGGGCAGGCGGAAGTAGTTCTGCACCTCGGCGTCGCGCTCGCCATAGGTCGAGTGGGAATACAGGGTGATGCCGTCGAGCGGCAGCTCGGCGTTGTAGGCGAGGTTGAAGGCCTCGATGTCCGGGTCGCCGTTCTTGATCGCCACGCGATCCCAGGCTGCCTCCTGCGCCGGGTCGGCATAGGCGCGCACGCTGTTGTCGGCCTTGCCGTTCCACGCGGCGTAGCCACGCTTGCGGGCGTCGGCGGCCAGATGCAGGAAACCGCCATCGCCGAGCGCGAAGCCCTGGTCGCCGGCCAGTTTGATCGACTCGCCCTGGCCGGAGAACAGCTGGCCATAGCTGCTTTCGTAGTGGCCGCCGGCGTCGCTGGATTTGAGGATGATATTGATTACCCCGGCCACCGCATCCGAGCCGTACTGGGCGGCAGCGCTGTCCTTGAGCACTTCGATGTGCGCTACGGCGCTGATCGGGATCAGGTCGATGTCCACGGCATTGGCGCCGCTGTTGTCGACCGAGCCGCGCTGGGCGATTGCGCCGTTGTGGCGGCGCTTGCCGTTGACCAGCACCAGGGTGTAAGCCGGGCCGAGGCTGCGGTTGGTCAATGGCCGGGTTACCGAGTTGTAGCCGGCGATGTTGCTACCGAAGTTGAACGAGGGCAGCAGTTTGGAAATCGCCTCGGAGAGTTCGGCGCGACCGGTCTTGAGCAACTGGTCGCTGTTGATCACATCGATCGGCGTTGGGCTGTCGGCAACCGTGCGCTGGCTGCCGCGCAAACCGGTGGATACCACCTGCACGGTCTCCAGGCGTGTTTCGCTGCTTTGCGCCTGCACGTCGGGCCCAAGCAGGCAGGCCAGCGACAGTACCGAAAAGGTCAGCCCGGCGCGGGCCGGGGCGCTGCGTAGGCGGTACAGCGGGGTGGTGGAGAACGGTTTTGCCATGGCGCTTATCCCTGTCTGAAAGGCTGGGGCGACAGCCGATGCGGCGTCGTCCGAAATGGTGTCCACCGCCGTGCGCGAGGTGCACGAAACCCTGACGCGCCTGTTTTCACGAGCGCGGTTCATGGGCGTGGTGGGGAGCGACAAGGCGGTGGTAGATCGCTCGAGGTGTTGCGGGGTCTGTCCGGTGAGCTGTCCGGTTAGACGATCAGTGCGGGCGGCACATTCGCTCGCCGTTGTCGGCTGGCGGCACGCCCGGCCAGCCGATCAATGTGCTGATACGGTCGCCATGCAGGTTGTCGAGCAGGCGGCTGACGAGACGGCAGAGAACGCGTTTCATGACTGACTTCCTACCTCAGATGGCGATGGCGCTGAGCGGATAGCCCGGCGTGATGAATGGGTTGTGATCCCGCGCGAGGCTCTCTGGATCGTCTTTTTCCACGCCAAGCAGGGCCAGCAGGCGCGTGCGGATGGCGTTGAAGCCGGCCTGGCCGTTGTCCCGAGGGCGCGCGAGGTCAACCTGCACTGCTTCGGCGATGCGCCCGTGCTGCAGCACGATGATGCGATCGGCGAGCAGGATCGCTTCGTCGACGTCATGGGTGACCAGCAGCACCGCCGGTGTGTGCTTGTGCCACAGGTCGATGATCAGCCGGTGCATGCGGATGCGGGTCAGCGCATCGAGGGCAGCGAAGGGTTCGTCGAGCAGCAGCAGTTTCGGCTCGCGCACCAGGCTGCGGGCCAGCGCCACGCGCTGCGATTCGCCACCGGACAGAGTGGCCGGAAAGGCCTCCAGGCGATGGGCCAGGCCGACCTCGGTGAGCGCCTGCACGGCGCGCTCCCTGGGGTTGTCCACGCGCAGGCCGAGGGTGACGTTCTTCCAGGCTCGCTTCCAGGGCATCAGGCGTGGTTCCTGGAACACCGCGGCGCGGGCCTGCGGGGCGATCAGTTCGCCGCCCTCGATGGGGTCCAGGCCTGCCAGGGAGCGCAGCAGGGTGGTCTTGCCGGAACCGCTGGCGCCGAGCAGGGCGACGAACTCGCCAGGGGCGATGTCCAGGTCCAGCTCGTCGATCACCCGGTTGTCGCCGAACTGGCGCACCACGCCGCGCAGGCTGACGGCCGGCGAGAAGTCGATTTTGCTGTGCGCATTCATGCATCAGGTCCTTATGAACGAGGGGCGCCAGGCCAGGGCCAGGCGCTCCAAGGTGCGGATCAGGCCATCGATGAGCAGACCTAGCAGGCTGTAGATCAGCAGGCAGATGACGATCACGTCGGTGCGCATGAAGTCCCGCGCATCGCTGGCCAGGAAGCCAATGCCGGCGGTGGTGTTGATTTGCTCGACGAACACCAGCGCCAGCCAGGAAATGCCCAGGGAATAGCGCAGGCCGACGAAGAACGAGGGCAGGGCGCCGGGCAGGATCACATGCCAGATCAGCTCGCGACGGTTGAGGCCCAGGGTGTTGGCCGCCTCCACCAGTTTCGGGTCGATGTTGCGGATGCCGGCGAACAGGTTGAGGTAGATCGGAAAGGTGGTGCCCATGACGATCAGCGCCACCTTGGTGAACTCGCCGATGCCGAACCACAGGATGAACAGCGGCACCAGGGCCAGGGACGGAATGGTACGCAGCATCTGCATGGGCGAGTCGAGGGCGATCTCGCCGCGTTTCGACAGGCCGGTGATCAACGCGGCGCTGACGCCAATGGCCACGCCGATGCTCAAGCCGGTGACGGCGCGTTGCAGCGATACCAGCAGATGGCGCAGCAGCTCGCCACTGCGGATCAGCTCCCACAGCGTGGTGCTGATTTCGCTCGGCGCGGCGATCACCCGGGTGGGAATCAGCCCGGCCCGCGAGGCGATTTCCCACAGCAGCAGGATGGCCAGGGGGCTGAGCAGACGCAGGGCGAAATCCGGTGCCGTCCACTTGCGGCGGCGGGCGGACGGTATCGCGCGGCTTACGGTGATGGTGCTGGTGTCGCTCATCTGCATCTCCCGTCGCTCAGTGCTTGTAGCTCTGGCCCGAGGCGCGCTCGAGCTGGCGAATCAGGGCGTCCCAGTGCAGTTTGATGCCCGGGCCCTTGCCGTCGGAAAAGCGCGCCGACTGCTGGTGTACCTTCTCGATGGCTTCGACCGGCGCGTGCAACAGGTCGGCATTACCACCGGCCTGGGCGGCGATCTGGATGTTGCAGGCTCGCTCCAGTCCATGCAGCTCGCGAAACGCGTGCTCGACGCTGATGCCGCCGGTGAGCAGCCCGTGGTTGCGCAGGATGAAGATGTTGCTGTCGCCCAGGTCGGCGATCAGGCGTTCCTGCTCGTCGAGATCCAGCGCCACGCCTTCGTAGTCGTGGTACTTCACCCGGCTGTAGTAGCCCAGCGCGTGTTGCGAGAGCGGCAGCAGGCCGTTGCGCTGGGCGGAGACCGCGGCGCCGTCGCGGGTGTGGGTGTGCAACACTGCCTGCAGGTCAGGCCGTGCACGGTGGATGGCGCTGTGGATCACGTAGCCGGCCTGGTTGATGCCCAGGTTCAGCGGGTCATCGATGAGGGTACCGTCGACGTCGACCTTCACCAGGTTCGAGGCGGTGATTTCGTCGAACAGCAGGCCAAAGGCGTTGATCAGGAAGTGCTCGTCCGGCCCCGGCACACGGGCGGAAAAGTGCGTGTAGATATGATCCGTCCAGCGAAACAGCGCCGCCAGCTGGTAGGCGGCTGCGAGCTTGACGCGTACTTCCCATTCTTCAGGGCTGACGCGCTCTCTGACCGACGGGGTGCTGTGCAGGGTGGCAAGTGAACTCATGGCAATCTCCTGGCCGTGGTGGGCAATCGGGTGGTGGTGTGTGCAGGCGGCACAGGTTTGGGCGGGCGTTCGTGACGGCTCATTGCTGCGTCTCGCGGAAATGGGCAAAGGCGGCGCGGCCGGCGGCATTCAGGGCCACGTCGTCCTGCGGGGTATGGATACGGCTGCACAGCACGTCGCGCAGGTGCCGCTCCAGCGGGTTCTTGCGTGACAGCCCGGGGTTACCGGAGGCCTCGATGGCCAGCTCCACGGCACGGATCGCGTTGCCGCTGACCAACTGCTTGATCTGCCCGGCGTGACTGGCGTCGATCTGGCCGGCGGCCGCCGAGTCGAGCAGGCTGCGATTGGCGAACAGCAGCGTGTCGATGCGCCCTACGACTTCCTGGAAGCGCGTCAGGCTGGACAGCGGCGCGCCGAGATTCGACGGTTTGCGCCCTTCGAGAAAACCCACCAGCCAGTCTCGCGCTGCCTGGGCTACGCCGTCGTAGACCGCCGGCAGCAGTACCGACATCCACAGCAGGCCTTCGCTATCCAGCTCCGGCTTGGGTGCGCTCCATGGGCTGACACTGACGGCGTGGTCGAGGGGAATCAGCACCTCTTCGAAACGCACTTCGTGGCTGCAGGTGGCGCGCATGCCCAGGTGATCCCAGTCGTCAACGATCTGGATGCCGGGGGTGTCGCGGTGCACCAGGTAGCCGCCCACCAACGGGTCTGCGTCGTCGCTGCGGGCCCACACCAGGTACCAGGTGAGGCCGTGGCTGCCGGTCGAGTAGATCTTGCGGCCACTGAGGCGCCAGCCTTGTGGAGTGCGCCGGGCAGTGGTCGCCGGCAGCCCGCCTCGTGCCGGTGTGCCGAGCTCCGGCTCGACACGAAAGGCATTGATCAGTGCACCCTCTTCGACGGCATCGATCGCCACACGGCGGCGCAGATGCTCCGGCCAGGCACGGTTCTGCTGCAGGCGAAAATGCTGCAGGTACTGCATCACCAGAATCAAGGCGGTGGAGGGCTCGCCCTTGGCCACTGCACTGATGACCTGTCGCGCAGCGGCTAGCTCAGCGCCGCTGCCGCCGAGACTTTTCGGCACCGTCAAGGCCAGCAACCCGTGGCGCTGCAGCAGTGCGAAGTTCTCCGCTGGAAACTCGCCAGTGCGGTCGAAACGCTCGGCGCTGGCGGCCAGGGTACGGGTTATTTCAGCCAGCAGGCGGGCGAAGCGGACCGCGTCTCGCTCAGGGAACTGGCGTTGGGCGGCAAAGGCGAGGGTGTCGGCAGGGTGCGTCATGGGTCTCTCATCACTGGCGCAGAGGGCAGGCAATGCCTGTTGGATTTCTGAGCGCCCCAGGGTGATGAGGTGGCCTGAGTGAGACCGTATTCTTATAACTTAATGCTGTAAAAGTCTTTTTTGTTCTAAGCTAATTATCAGCTTTTCTGAATTATCAGTTTGTTGTTTATGCATTAATGGAATTTTATTTTCTGTCAGGATGCCTGCTTCTGCAGCCATTCCCGGTGTCGATCAGCGCGGTGTCTGGGCGGTGAGAATGCCTACCGGCTCTGGCGTCAGGCCGAGCGCAGGCGCTCGGCAGCAACATCGCTGAACAGGTTCACGGCGTCCTGCAAGTTGCCCAGGTACTGCGGATGCAGCAGCCAGAGGTCGATCATCGGCTTGAAGTCGCCCACGCTGATCACGTCCAGTTCGTCGCGATGGCCGCTGCGCTCCAGCAGTGGCGCCGGCACCAGACCGAAACCCATGCCGCTGGCGACCAGCCCCAGTTGCAGTTCGGTACCGAAGGTTTCCAGGTTGATCTGCAGCGACAAGCCCTGCTCGGACAGCGCACGCTGCAGGCCGGCGCGGAACCCGCAGCCATCCGGGTTGAGCACCCAGCCTTGCTGGTAGCAGTCCTTTAGCTTGCAGCTGCGCTTGCGAACGGCGCCCTTGGCCGCGACCACCAGCAGCGGCATGCGGCCAATGGACCGGCTGGCGATGCCTTCGGGAAAGATCTTGCCGGCCGGAAAGAGCGCTGCGGCGGCGTCCAGTTCGCCGTTTTCCATGCGCGCTATCAGGCTGCTGCCCCAGCCGTTGACGACCTGGGTCTTGAGCTCCGGGAAGGTTTCGCGAATCTGCTGCAGGGCATCGAGCAGCACCACATCGCTGATGGTCTGCGGCACGCCCAGGCGTAGCGAGCCACTAGGCGAGCCATCGCTGGCCACCAGCTCACGCAGCGAATCGATCTCACGCAGAATCGCCTTGCACTGCTCGTAGACGCGCAGGCCCATGGGCGTCGGCTTGAGCGGTTTGGTGTTGCGGTCGAGCAGGTTGGCGCCCAGGTCTTCCTCGAAGTTCTGTACGCGCCGGGTGATGGCTGGCTGGGTCAGTTGCAGCGCATCGGCCGCCAGCTTGGTCGATTGACAGCGGATCACCGCAACGAATGCATCCATGTCATCGATCTTCATCTTTGCGCTCACATATTAAAGGTTGGAAAAAATACGCTTATAGAATAACTCGCTGGATTGAGCCAGAGCACGGATCGATTTGCGAATGTGCCGGGCAAGGCAGGGGTGGATTGGCGAAGCGCTGAACGCCAACCAGCTTTTGCGTAGTGGCCACGAGAGAATCGGGTAGGGCGGCGGCGCGCGGCATCTGCCGCGGCGATTGGAAAACTCGAGGCGCAGGAGCGAGAGCCTCCTGGTGCAGCTTTCAGTCTCTCAGGACCTGTAAGATCTTCGCGCATAAAGCGGCAGCTACAAGGCAGACGCGGACATCCAACGATTCAATGTGGGAACGGGCCATGCCCGTGATTTTTTCGCGGGCATGGCCCGCTCCCACAGTCCGTAGGGTGGATGACGCTCTTTTCATCCACCATCGCGGATGCAGATCGGTGGACGGATGAAGCGTCGTCCACCCTACGAAAGGCTGCTTTCGCCCCACTTAGCTGCCAAAATCGGCCAGCCTGTACTGAAAGATTATGAGCAGGTTGTCAGATCACCTGGAAGTGATGGGTCCCATCGCGGCCCAGTTGCTCGACCAGGCCGAACTCCCAATCAAGATAGCCCTGCATGGCTTCGCGCGGGTTATCGGTGCCCTCGTACGGGCGGCGATAGCGGTCGCTACGGGGGACGGCCAGGTGCTGATCGCCGGTCTCCGTCGGCAGGCCGGCAGCGACCCAGGCCGCCGTGCCGCCTTCGAGCAGCGCCACTGGCTTGCCGGTCAGTTCTTCCAGCTCGCTGACCACGAAACGGGCCAGCAGGCTGCTGCCACAGGTGAGCACATAGCGCTTGGCCACCGGCAGTTTTTCCAGGGCTTGTGGCAGCTGCGACCGTAATGCCCACCAGGCGCCGGGGATATGCCGGGCGACATGGTTGGCGCTGGCAGTGAAGTCCAGCACCAGTATGTCGCCTTCGGCCTGCCATGCGGCCAGCGTCTGCGCATCGATAGCGGCGGGTTGAGGCAGGGCCGGCAATGGCGGCTGCCAGGCGCCGCGTGCGGTGAAGTCGCTGTCCTGCAGGCCATCGAGCACGTGCACTTCCCAGCCCAGCTGCGCCAGCCACGAGGCGCTCATATTGGCGCGTACGCCGTCATCGTCGGCAAGCACCACGCGGGCGCCGCGCACGCTGGCGAAATGATCGGTTTCCTGCACCAGCTGGCCTCCCGGCGTCGAGCGGGCGCCCGGCAGATGGCTGGCTTCGTACTCCTCGGGCGTGCGCACGTCGAACAGATAAGTGGTTCGGCCGCTTTCTGTCTGCCAGCGTGCCAGGCTCTGCAGGCTGGCGCGGCCGACGCCGGCCTTGTCCGCCACGGCGCGTGCCGACTGCGCGGCTTGTTGGTGATTGCGCTCGCTCACCTCGCCGAAGCGCCGGGCCTGGCCGTGCTCCAGCTGCTGGCCAGCCAGGGTCCAGCCGATGGTGCCATTGCGCAGCGCCGCTACCGGGTTGGGCAGGCCGGCGTTGACCAGCGACTGGGTGCCGATGATGCTGCGGGTGCGACCAGCACAGTTCACCACGATACGGGTGGCCGGATCGGGCGCCAGTTCACGGGCGCGCAGCACCAGCTCGGCGCCCGGCACGCTGATGCCGGTAGGAATGCTCATGGTTTGGTATTCGTCGAAGCGGCGGGCGTCGAGCACTACCACGTCGGCCTTGGCATCGAGCAGGGCTTTGACGTCTTCGGCAGCCAGCGACGGCGTGTGGCGCACGCTCTCGACCAACTCGCCAAACGCCTTGCTAGGCACGTTGACGTCGCGAAACAGCTCACCGCCGGCATCGCGCCAGCCGGCCAAGCCACCTTCGAGCAGTGCCACCTGGCTATAACCCAGTGCGGCCAGGCGTTTGGCCGCTTCCTGCGCCAGTCCCTCGCCGTCGTCATACAGGGTTACGGCGGTATCGCGCCGCGGAATACGTGCGTAGACCTCCAGCTCCAGTTTGGACAGCGGGATATTGGCGGCGAATAGCGGATGCGCTTCGGCGAACGGCGCCTCTTCGCGGACATCGATCAGCGCCACTTCCTGCTTGTCGAGCAGGGCCTGGCGGATGGCGTGGAAGGAGCGGGTGGCGATCTGGCTCATGCAGGGTTCTCTTTGGACAGGTCCCAGAGGTTGGGAAGAAGGCTGTTGGAATAGCCGGAAATGAAGGGTTTCTCGCTGCCGTCCTCAAGGTAAACAGCACGCCGTACCGCGCCGATGTTGGCGCCGTAGACGTGGATGCTGATGGAGGTGCGATCGTCGAAGGCGTTGCTGACCCGGTGGATATCGCCGATGCGTGGCGACACGGCTTCCACCTGGCCAGGCAGCAGGCGCACCGCTGGCCCTTCGGGGCGCAAGCCGGTGGCATCGCGGACGAAGCCCTGGGAGAGCTCGGCGCCGCGCAGCATGCCGATCAGGCCCCAGACCCGGTGATCGTGCACCGGCGTGCTCTGGCCAGGCCCCCAGACGAAGCTGACGATCGAAAAGCGCTGGCGCGAATCGCTGTGCAGCAGAAATTGCTGATAGCGCTGCGGGTCGGGCTGGGCGAAGGCGGGCGGCAGCCAGTCGTCATGAGCAACCAACTGATGCAGCAGTTCGGCGCCGCGTTCGAGCACCAGGCTCTCTGCGCGCGTGCTGTCGAGCAGTTGCGCCAATTGATCGATGAATAGGCGCAGGCGTTGCAGATTCGGTTGGGCGCACATACGGATATCCGGTGGTCAGCTGAAGGCCCGGCAGGGCATCGAGTGCCCACGTTAGCAAACGGTTTATGATCATAAAAATTCAATTTGTGCATAAGCTAATATGCCAATTAAGAATTTATTGGGCTGATTCTTACTCCGCTGCGTTGTCTTGACTGCTGACCTGCGCTCGGCAGGTGTTCCCGTGGATCGATCCTGCGAGTTCAACGACCCTGAAACATAGCGGCTGATATTTATGCATATTAGGTTATGCCTAAAATGAATTTCCTAACTGAATGCCGCTTGAGTAGCGTTATAAGCATTCGTTAGACACAGACGCGCTTTTATAAATAAAAAAGCACTGTCGTGCTGGCGCTTGCCAACTCACTCAGGAGCGCGACATGAGCGTGGAAATCATCGGCATGATCACTGCTACTCCCAGTTCGGAAGTGGATCAACCGCTGGGCGATGCGGTGGATGCCGACTTCGTCCGGCGTTTCGCCCAGGCCCATGAGCACGCGGGCTTCGACCGTGCCCTGGTCGGTTATTTTTCCAATGGCGCCGAAGGCGCAGTGGTCAGTTCGTTCATCGCCGCCGCCACCGAGCGCCTGGGCATCCTGCTGGCCTACCGGCCCGGGGTGATCGCGCCGCCGCTCGCGGCTCGCCAGCTGGCGACCCTGGATCAGTTCAGCAACGGGCGCCTGGCGCTCAACGTGATCAGTGGCGGCAGCGATGCCGATCAGCAGCGCGATGGCGATTGGCTCGACCATGACCAGCGGTACGCACGCACCGACGAATACCTGGACGCCCTCAAGGCGATCTGGACCGCCGAGGCGCCGGTCGATCACCACGGCCATTACTACCGCTTCAAGGGTGCGCTGCCCAGCGTGCGTACCCGGCAGCAGCCGCATATCCCTATCTATTTCAGCGGTTCCTCGCCCGCTGCCATCCAGGTGGCGGCGCGGCATGCCGACACCTACATGCTGTGGGGCGAACCGCTCGCGGACTTCGCAGAGCACGTGCAGCAGGTGCGCGCTGCGGCCCAGCGTCAAGGGCGTAGCCCGCGGGTGTCGGTGTCGTTCCGGCCGATCATCGCCGATACCGAGGAGGCCGCCTGGAAACGCGCTGCCGAACTGCTCGAACGTATTCGCGAGAACCGCACCCGTCTGGGTCTGCCGATCAATGACCACGCGCCGGCCAATGCCGGTTCGCAGCGCCTGCTGGCGGCCGCGCAGCGCGGCGAGGTGTTGGACGAGCGGTTGTGGACCGGCGTGGCCCGCCTGACCGGCGCGCAGTGGAACTCCACCGCGCTGGTGGGCACCGCCGAGCAGGTCGCGGCTTCGCTCGGCCGCTACTGGCAGCACGGCGCCTCCACCTTTCTGATTCGCGGCTTCGATCCTCTGGACGACGCCGAGCTCTATGGCCGGGGCCTGATCCCGGCAATTCGTGAACATATCGCCACCCTGCAACAGCGCCGGGCCGGCTGACTCTGGAGATTGCCCCAATGAAACTGCTTTCCCTGTTGCGCCGCAGCCTGGCGGCCATCGCCGTGGCTGCGCCCCTGGCACACGCCGCAGACCCAACGGTGCTGCGCATTGGTGATCAGAACTACTACAACGTACGCGCTTCGGTGGAGGCTTCCGGCGTATTGGAAGGCGCGCCGTACACCGTGGACTGGAAGCATTTTCAGTCCGCTGCGCCGGTCGCCGAGGCGCTGGAGGCGGGCGCCGTCGACCTTGGTTTTCTCGGTGACTCGGGCTTCATCTTCCTGGCTGCCAAAGGCGCGCCGGTCAAGCTGATCGGCGTATCGCGGCAGAACCCGGACACCATCGCCTTGCTGTTGCCGAAGGATTCCACCGTCAAGACCATCGAAGACCTCAAGGGTAAGAAGGTCGCCTACTGGCCCGGCGCGTGGAGCCAGCAGCTGACCCTGCGTGCACTGGAAAAAGCCGGCCTGCCCCAGGATTACGTCGAGTTCGTCAAGCTGATGCCCATCGATGCCGCTGCAGCCTTTCCCCAAGGCAGTATCGATGCGTTTCCGGTCTGGGAGCCCTATATCTCCCAGCAAACCCTGTTCTCTGGTGCCAAGCCAATCATCACCGCCAAGGGGCTGATGCCGGGGCTGTCGAGCATCGCCGCCAACGCCGAATCGATCGAGCCCAAGCGCGCCGCCATCGCCGACTTCCTTGGCCGCTTGCAGAAAGCCCGCGCCTGGGTCGAGGCTAACAAGGAAGACTACGCCGACCTTTGGGCCAAGAAGGCCAACCTGGATCAGGCGGTATCTCGCAACTGGATCGGCCACGCCAACATGACCGTCGGCCCGGTCGACGAGCAGGCTGCGCGCGACTATCAGGAGACCGCTGACTTCCTCGTCGAAACCGGTGCGCTGAAACAGAAAATCGATACCAGCAGCATCATCGACACTTCGTTCGACAAGGCCTTTGAGTAACTCTCAATTCAACTGGCCATTACCCACAAGACCGCACGCGCGGATTGGTAGCCCACCCAACAGGACACCCTTTCATGCGCATTTTACGCTCGCTCGCACTGGTCACGGCCACGACGCTGTTTTCGCTTTCAGCACTAGCCGAGACGCTGGTTATCGGTGACCAGAGTTACAACACCCGTACCGTCATGGAGGCCGCCGGCGTGCTCGATGACGTGCCCTATGAGGTTGACTGGAAGCAGTTCACCGCCGGCTCGCCGGTAGCCGAAGCGCTGAATGTCGGCAGTCTCGACCTAGGCTTTCTTGGTGACGCGCCACCCCTTTTCCTCGGTGCTCTGGGTGCTCCCATCAAAGTAGTCGCTGTAACCAAACAGAACTTGGAAGGTGTGGCCATCCTGGTGCGCAAGGACTCGCCGATTCGCAGCCTGGCGGATTTGCGCGGCAAGCGCGCCGCCGTGTGGAAGGGTTCCTGGAGCCAGCAACTGCTGTTCACCGCGTTGGACCGTGAGGGCATTGCCCGGGATGATCTGCAGTTGAGCTACCTGAGCGCGCTCGACGCCTCCCATGCATTGGAGGGTGGCTCGGTGGACGTGATCGCCACCTGGGAGCCCTACGTCACCCAGGCCGAGCGCCACGGCGCCCGCGTGCTGACCACCGCCGAGGGGCTGATCCCCGCGCAGAGCTTCGCCGTGGCCAGTGACAAGGCCCTGGCCGGCAAACGCGAGATCATCGGCGACTTTCTGCAGCGCCTGAAACGCGCCCGTGAATGGGCGCTGGCCAACCCAGTCCATACCGACGCCTATGCCAGCGCCTGGGCCAAGCACACCCGCGCTGATGAATCCGTCGCCCGTGCCTGGTTCGCCCGTGCCCGCACCGACATCGGCCCGGTAACGCCGGCAGCCATCGAGCAGGCGCAACAGACCGTCGACTTTTTCGCCGGCCTGGGGCTGGTAAAGGGTTATCCGGCCGAGCGACTGTTCGATAGCTCTTTCACTTCGACCTTGCAGCCGACCACTGCCCAGGCGAAATGAGCAAAGGTCCTGGCGCTCGATGGGCGCCGGGTAGGTTCTGACAGGCCGAGGTTGGCTAGTAGAAACTGCCGGCGGAGGGCGCCGAAAAGCACATCGCAGGACGGGGGTGGCCAGCGCCCATCGGTTAAGCGAGCGTTTCGCTCGTCGATGGGCGCATTGCGGGGAAGCGGTCTCAGCGCTCGTCGAGGGCGAAGGCCGTCAGGCTGTAGGTGGGAATGCCCATGTCCTGCAGTTTGCGCGAGCCGCCGAGCTCCGGCAGGTCGATGATCGCTGCCGCCTCGTACAACTCGGCGCCCATGCGCTTGACCAGTTGCACGGCGGCCAGCAAGGTGCCGCCGGTGGCGATCAGGTCGTCGACGATCAACACCTTGTCGCCTTCGCACAGGCTGTCGGCGTGCGCTTCCAGGAAGGCCTCGCCGTATTCTGTCTGGTAGCCCTGGCTAAGCACGTCAGCCGGCAGCTTACCCTGCTTGCGAAACAGCACCAGCGGCTTGTTCAGCTCGTAGGAGAGAATCGATCCGATCAGAAAGCCCCGTGCATCCATGGCGCCGACGTGGGTGAAGTCCGCTTCGACGTAGCGCTGGATCAGGCTGTCGATGACCATGCGCAGGGCGCGAGGGGACTGGAACAGCGGCGTGATGTCGCGAAATACCACGCCCGGTTTGGGGAAGTCGTTGACCGGGCGGATAAGGGTCTTGATGGTGAATTCATCAAAGATCATGGCAGGGTGAATCCTTAACGGGAGTATCAGCCGTTAAGGTTACCACCTGCCAGGGCGCACAGCTCGATCGGGTCGAGAATATGCACTTCCTTGCCTTCGGCTTCGATCAGGTTGCTCTGCTGAAAGCGCGTGAACACCCGCGACACGGTTTCCACGGCCAGGCCCAGGTGATTGCCGATCTCGTTGCGCGACATCGACAGACGGAACTGGTTGGCCGAGAAGCCACGGGCGCTGAAGCGCGCGGACAGGTTGACCAGGAAGGTGGCGATGCGCTCGTCGGCGGTCTTCTTGGAGAGCAGCAGCATCATTTGCTGGTCGTCACGAATCTCGCGGCTCATCACGCGCATCAACTGGCGGCGCAACTGGGGCAGGCTCACCGACAACTCGTCGAGGCGCTCGAAGGGAATCTCGCAGACCGAGGTGGTTTCCAGGGCCTGGGCCGACACCGGGTACAGCTCGGTGTCCATGCCGGAGAGACCGACCAGTTCGCTGGGTAGGTGGAAGCCGGTGATCTGCTCCTCGCCGGCGTCGCTCAGGCTGAAGGTCTTCAGCGCGCCGGAACGCACGGCGAACACCGAGTTGAAGGTGTCGCCCTGGCGGAACAGGAACTCGCCTTTTTTCAGGGGACGGCCACGTTTGACGATATCGTCGAGCGCGTCCATGTCTTCGAGATCCAGCGAAAGGGGCAGGCAGAGGCTGGCGAGGCTGCAGTCCTTGCAGTGTGCCTGGTGAGTAGTACGCAGCTTGATGCTTTCGGACATCGCCCTTATCCCTAGGTAATCACTCAGAAGTCGTAAGGGTAACGCACCAGGGGGGTGCGCGGCCACCTGCCGCAGGGTGCTCAAGTGTCGCACGCGCCTGCCGATAGGTTTGTATCGATGAATTGAATGCAGGGAGCGGTGTGATGCAAGTGGCCACCAGTGGTGCGATAGAGCGCGGTTACGTTGCGCCAGGTGCGGCGCCGGTAGCAGCAGCGCCTGCCGAGACGGCAGCGCCAGGCGCTACCGAGCCCGCCGAGGAAAAGAGCGCCGAGCCGGGGGTGAAAGTGAGCCTGTCTGCCGTTGGCCTGGCGCGCTCGAAGGAGGCCGAAAACAAGAACGCCGATATCGACGAGAGCAACCTGCCCGACGAGATCAAGCGATTGCTCAAGATGATCCGCGAGCTCAAGGCGCAACTCGCCGAGAAGACGGCCGAGCTGCAGGCCTTGATGGCCCAGGGCGATATGGAGGACGAGGCGCAAAAGGCCAAGGTGCAAGCCTTGCAGACCGAAGTCGGCTCGATCAGCAGTGCCCTGAGCACCGCCAACGCCCAATTGGTGAAAGTGATGCGCGACCAGAAACTCACCAGCGAACAGAGCGCCACTGTCGCCTCGTTGATGGCCAAGTGACGAAGCGTGGGCGGCATCGCAGCCCTGCCGGGTGCGATGCTCAGATCACCCGCGAAAAACGCTGCAGATTGGTCTCGCCCAGGTAGCGGTCGAACAGCATGCACAGCGAGCGCACCAGCAGTCGTCCCGCCGGCCGCACCTCGATGCTGCCGTCACGTAAATCGATCAGGCCATCGCGGTGCATCTGCTGCAGCGCCGGCCAGGCGTCCGCGAAGTAGCTGGGCATAGTGACGGCGAAACGCTGTTCGATGTCCGCGAACTCCAACTGGAAATGACAGATCAGCTGCTGGATCACGGCGCGGCGAATGCGATCGTCAGCGTTGCAGCCCAGCCCGCGCTGGGTCGCCAGTTGGCGATTGTTGAGGCTGGTCTGGTAGGTGGCCAGGTCCGAGCTGTTCTGGCAGTAAAGATCGCCGATCTGGCTGATCGACGACACGCCCAGGCCGATCAGGTCGCAGTGGCCGTGGGTGGTATAGCCCTGGAAGTTGCGCTGCAGGCTGCCGTCCTCCTGGGCGCTGGCCAGCTCGTCATCGGGCAGGGCGAAATGGTCCATGCCGATATAGCGGTAGCCGGCGCTGGCCAATTGCTCGATGCTGCCCTGCAGCATGGCCAGCTTGGCCGCCGCGCTCGGCAACTGCCCGCTGTCGATGCGCCGCTGCGGCATGAAACGCTCCGGTAGATGGGCGTAGTTGAACAGCGACAGACGATCCGGCTGCAAGGCGATGACCTGCTGCACGGTATGGGCAAAATTCTCCGGCGTCTGCAGCGGCAGGCCGTAGATCAGGTCGATGTTCACCGAGCGAAATTGCAGGGTGCGTGCCGCCTCGATGATGGCGCGGGTTTCTTCCAGGCTCTGCAGGCGGTTGATGGCGCGCTGCACGTTGGGGTCCAGATCCTGCACGCCTAGGCTGACGCGGTTGAAGCCCAGCTCGCGCAGCAGGCCCATGGTCGACCAGTCCGCCTCGCGCGGGTCGATCTCGATGCTGTAGTCGCCGGAATCGTCGTCGAGCAGGGTGAAATGCTCGCGCAGCTTGGCCATCAGCTGGCGCAGTTCGTCATGGCTGAGAAAGGTCGGGGTGCCGCCGCCCAGGTGCAGCTGCTCGATGCGCTGGCGCTTGTCGACATGATGGCCGATCAGCGCCATCTCCCGTTCCAGGGCTTGCAGGTAAGGCTGGGTGCGGCCGCGATCCTTGGTGATGACCTTGTTGCAGGCGCAGTAGTAGCAGATGTTGGCGCAGAACGGCAGGTGCAGGTACAGCGACAGCGGACGCAGGGCGCGGCGACTCTCACGCAGGGCGTGCAGTAGGTCGAAGGAGCCGACGCCGTCGTGGAACTGCACGGCGGTCGGGTAGGAGGTGTAGCGCGGGCCGGCTTGATCGTAGCGGCGGATCAGGTCGGAATCCCACTGGATGGCGTCGAGCATGGCGAATTCCGCTTCAGCGTTGAATGCTCAGCAGTCTAGGGGGCGTATGGGCGGGGCTTTTTGATCTGAGTCATGGGGTCGCAGCAGAGCGCTACCGCTGAGCTTATCTCTTGGCCAGGCTACAAAGCCCACCCGCCACCTGCGCGCCGTAGCCTGGCGTTGAGCGCAGCGATACCCAGGTATCGATTCCCGGGTTTCGCTGCGCTCTACCCGGGCTACAAAAGCCAATACGCCGCAGCGTTAGTGCCCCATCAGCCAGTGCTGATGAGGACCGGGCAGGGTCCACAGGCCGAACAGGATCACCAGCAGGCCGCCGGCGATGCGCACGCCACGCCGGCGCAGCAGGCTGACCAGACGCTCGGCCGCGAGCCCGGTGGCCAGCAGCACCGGCAGGGTGCCGAGGCCGAAGGTGAACATCAGCGTGGCGCTACGTAGGGCATCACCCTGGCTCGCCGCCCACAGCAGGGTGCTGTACACCAGGCCGCAGGGCAGCCAGCCCCACAGGCCGCCGAGCAACAGGGCGCGCGGCGCGCTGGTGATTGGCATGCAGCGTCGGGTGATCGGTTGCAGGTGCCGCCAGAGGCCGCGGCCCAATGCTTCGATACGTGTCAGGCCGCTCCACCAGCCAGCCAGGTAAAGGCCCATGGCGATCAGCAGCAGGCCGGCGATGCTGCGCATTACGGTGGCGAGCGGGCCGCTGGCCAACGCCCACCCGGCCAGGCCGAGCAGCAGCCCGGCAGTCGTGTAGCTGAGGATGCGCCCGGCGTTGTAGGCGACCAGCAAGCGCAGGCGCTGGTGGCGCCGCTCGGCGGGGATGGCCAGGGTCAGCGCGCCCATCAGCCCGCCGCACATGCCCAGGCAATGGCCGCCGCCGAGCAGGCCGAGCATCAGGGCGGAGAGCAGTTGCGGCAGCAGGTCAGTCATGTTCTTTCGGCGTGGGCTCGTCTTTGGCCTGTTTCACCGCCGCCTGGTGGCGTGGGTCATCGTCATCGAAGAGGATGCGGTGCGCCGGGCTGTCGAGGTCGTCGTACTGGCCGCTGTCCACCGCCCAGAAGAACAGCCACACGGCGAAGGCGACCAGCAGCAGGGCGACGGGGATCAGGATGTACAGCGCGGTCATGGTGCTTTCCCCAGGCGCAGTGCGTTGAGTACCACCAGCAACGAGCTGGCCGACATGCCCAGCGCGGCCCAGATCGGCGTGATCCAGCCGAGGGCGGCGAAGGGCAGCACCAGGCCATTGTACAGCCCGGCCCAGGCCAGGTTCTCGATGATGATGGTGCGGGTGCGGCGCGCCAGGCGCAGGGCATCGACCAGACTGGTCAGCCGATTGGAAAGCAGCACGGCGTCGGCGCTGGTCTTGGCCAGGTCCGAGGCCGAGCCCATCGCCACGCTGATGTCGGCGCCGGCGAGCACCGGCACGTCGTTGACACCGTCGCCGAGCATCAGCACGCGGCGACCTTGCCTCTGCAGATCACGCAGGATGGCCAGCTTGGCGTCCGGGGTCAGCCCGCCGCGGGCCTGGTCGATACCCAACTGGCGGGCCACTTCGCCGACCATGGGCGAGCTGTCGCCGCTGAGCAGCAGGATCTGCCAACCGCGCCCGCGCGCCGCCTTGACCAGGGCCGGCGCATCGTCGCGCAGGCGGTCGTCGAGCACGAACCAGGCCAGTGGCCCCTGTTCGCCCCCCAGCAGCAACCATTGGCCCTGTTCGCCGTTGATGGCCGGTGCGGGGCTGGCGCTGAGCGCGCTGACGAACTCGGCCTGGCCGATACGCAGCCGGCGCCCCTCGACGACACCTTCGAGGCCCAGCCCCGGCACGTTTTGCAGCGCTTCGACCGGCGCCGTGGCGTGGCCGAAGGCGCGGGCTATGGGGTGTTCGGACTGGCTTTCCAGCGCCGCGGCCAGGGCCAGGCAGGTGTCGCCATCCAGGTCACCGAGCGGTTGCACGGCGCGCAGAGTCAGGCGGCCTTCGGTGAGGGTGCCGGTCTTGTCGACGATCAGCGTGTCGATCTGCTCCAGGCCTTCGAGCACATGACCGCGGGTCAAGAGCATGCCGAGCTTGTGCAGGGTGCCGGTGGCGGTGGTCAGCGCCGTTGGCGTAGCCAGGGCGAGGGCGCAGGGGCAGGTGGCGACGAGCAGGGCGAGCACCACCCAGAACGCCCGAGACGCATCGAGTTGCCACCAGACAACCCCAACGATGGCCGCCACCACCAGCACGATCAACAGGAACCACTGCGCCACCCGGTCGGCGATCTCGGCCAGACGCGGCTTCTCGCCTTGTGCCCGCTCCAGCAGGCGGACGATGGCCGACAGCCGGGTGGCGTCGCCCAGCGCCTGCACTTCGACGGTCAGCGGCCCCTCGACATTCAGCGTACCGGCGGTCACGGCATCGCCGACGCTGCGCGATTGAGGCAGGTATTCACCGGTGAGCAGGGATTCGTCGACGCTGGACTGCCCGGCCAGCACCTGGCCATCGGCCGGCAGCAGCGCACCCGGCGGCACCAGCACGCGGTCGCCGGGTTGCAGCTCGCTGAGCAGGATGCGCTGGCTGTGGCCCTGCTCATCCAGGCGCAGGCAGGATGCCGGCAGCAGCTTGACCAGTTGCGCGGTAGCCGCCGCGGTGCGCTCCCGGGCGCGGCGCTCCAGGTAGCGACCGCTGAGCAGGAACAGAGCGAACATGCCCACGGCATCGAAATACAACTCACCATGGCCCATGACCGTGGACCAGATGCCCGCCGCGTAGGCGCCGCCGATGGCCAGCGACACCGGGACGTCCATGCTCAGGTGGCGGGTGCGCAGGTCGCGCAGCGCGCCGCGAAAGAACTGCCCGCAGCAGTAGAAGACGATGGGCGTGGTGAGAAACAGGCTGACCCAGCGCAGGATGCTGTCCAGCTCGGGGCTCAGGTCGACGTTGAATTCCGGCCAGGTGGCCATGCTGGCCATCATCACCTGCATCCAGAGAAGCCCGGCGACGCCCAGCTGGCGCATCGCGCGGCGATTCTCGCGGGTCAGCTGCTCGGCGGCGGCATCGGCCTGCCAGGGATGGGCGGCGTAGCCGATGCGCCGCACTTCGCCGAGCAGTTCGCTTAAGGGCAGGGCGCTGGCGCTCCAGCGTACCCGCAGGCGATGGTTGGACAGGTTCAGGTGCGCCTCGACCACGCCGGGCAGGGCAGCGAGGTGCTTTTCGATCAGCCAGCCGCAGGCCGCGCAACTGATGCCCTCGATCAGCAGGCTGGTTTCGCTCGACTCGCCGCTTTGTTCGACGAAGGGCTGCTGCACGTCGCGGCGGTCATACAGGGCCAGCTCGTCGGGCAGCGCCTGGGGCAACTGTTGGGGATTGTGGGCCGCTTCGCTGCGATGGCTGTAGTAATGCTCCAGGCCATTCTGCACGATGGTTTCGGCCACCGCCTGGCAGCCTGGGCAGCACAGCTCGCGCGACTGGCCCAGCACCACAGCTGAAAAGTGGCTGCCCGCCGGCACCGGCAGGCCGCAGTGGTAGCAGGGCGCCGGGCTGCTGCGCTCGAGCGGCGCGCCGGTGGCAAGCGAGGTGTCGATCAGCGTTCATCCCCGAGCTGGATGCGCTTGCCGGCTTCGAGGGTTTCTTCCTCGAACAGGCGCCAGTCCTGGCCGCCTTCCTGGCCGATCAGCTCGACGAAGCGCCGGCCCTGCACGCTGTCCTGCAGGTTGCCGCGATACAGGCCTTCACCCTGATGTTGCAGCACCACGCGGCGATCGCGCTCCGGCTGGGTGGGCGATACCAGGTTGAGTACCAGTTGCGCGGGAGCGCTGGCGCCGTGCAGTTGCAACTCGGCGATGCCGAGTTCGTCGTCCAGGTCCAGTGTCGCCTGCAGCTTCAGGCGCAGCGCCAGGTTCTCGCGCTCCAGGGACTGGTTGATGCCCTTGCCGACGTCGTAATAATCGTCGGAGATCAATCCCGGCGGATTGCGCGTGGCGACGGTCAGCAGGGTCAGCCCCTGGATCACCGAGTAGCCGAGCAGGGCGATCAGGAACCAGGGCCAGAACTGCTTGTACCAGGGGGCGGGTTGGAGGTCTTCGTTCATGGTTGGCCTGCTATCTCACGCTCGGGCCGATAAAGCGGCTGCTGGCGTCGTTGTGGATGCCGTCGTCATCGGTGGCACGGATGTGGAAGGTGATCTCGTTGGTGCTCGACGGCAGTTTCTCGGCGTCGATGGACAGCTCCACCGGGATCGCCAGCACCTCGCCGGCCAGGGCGCGGACTTCGCGGCGGCCCTCGTACACCAGGCCGTCCAGACCGTCGGCGTCGATGCGGAAGACGACGTCCTGCTGAGCCTTGTTCATGATCTTCAGGGTGTAGACGTTCTCGATTCGGCCCTGCTCGTTCTCGCGGTAGAGTACCCGATCCTTGAGCACGTCCAGTTCGACCAGCGAGCGGTTGCTCACTGCCCAGGCGAATACCGCCAGCATGGCCAGGAGGGCGATGGCGTAGCCGATCAGCCGCGGGCGCAGCAGGCGGGTCTTCTGTCCCGAGAGGTTGTGTTCGGTGGTGTAGCTGATCAGCCCGCGCGGGTAGTTCATCTTGTCCATGACGGCGTCGCAGGCGTCGATGCACGCGGCGCAACCGATGCACTCGATCTGCAGGCCGTCGCGAATGTCGATGCCGGTCGGGCACACCTGCACGCACAGGGTGCAGTCGATGCAGTCGCCCAGGCCCTGGGCCTTGTGGTCTGCGGTTTTCTTGCGCGGGCCGCGGGTTTCGCCACGGCGTGGGTCGTAGGAGACGATCAGCGTGTCCTGGTCGAACATCACGCTCTGGAAGCGCGCATAGGGGCACATGTGAATGCACACCTGCTCGCGCAGCCAGCCGGCATTGCCGTAGGTGGCGAGGGTGAAGAAGGCGATCCAGAACAGCGCCCAGCCGCTGGCTTCGAAGGTGACCAGTTCGGCGAGCAGCTCGCGGATCGGCGCAAAATAGCCGACGAAGGTCAGCGCGGTGACCAGGGAAACGCCCAGCCAGATGCTGTGCTTGGCGAAGCGGCGAGCGAATTTGTTGGCATTCATCGGTGCCTTCTCCAGCTTCATCCGCTGGTTGCGGTCGCCCTCGGTGACCTTTTCCGCCCACATGAATATCCAGGTGAACACGCTCTGCGGGCAGGTGTAGCCGCACCACACCCGGCCGGCGAACACGGTGATGAAGAACAGCCCGAAGGCGGCGATGATCAGCAGCGCCGAGAGCAGCACGAAATCCTGGGGCCAGTAGGTGGCGCCGAAGATGTGGAACTTGCGCTCCGGCAGGTTCCACCACACTGCCTGGTGGCCGTCCCAGTTCAGCCACACGGTGCCGAAGTAGAGGACGAACAGCAGAGCACCGCCAGCACGCCGCAGGTTGCGGTAGAAGCCGCTGAACGCGCGGGTGTGGATCTTCTCGCGACTGGCATAGAGGTCGATGGTCTCGCCGGCGGGCGGCGTGACGTTCTTGACGGGGATCTGTTGGCTCATCGAGGGCTACCACAACGGTTGGTCGGGCCTGCCGCGGCCGATACGTGCCGGTCGCGATCGTTCGCTGCGCCGATGGTACGCCGCAACGCCGGATCGGGCTTGCGGCTACCCGTCGCAGGGTAGGTGCAGGGCCATGCTAGGGGCAGTATGCCGGAGCCGTCCTGACCCAGATCAGTGCACTCAATCTTTCTTCCGGTTTTGCACTTCTGCCGGTGCCTTTTCGCGCTGCGACAGGCTGTACACGTAGGCGGCCAACAGGTGCACCTTGTCGTTGCCGAGAAATTCCGCCTGCGCCGGCATCTTGCCGCTGCGCCCATAGCGAATGGTCTGCTGCACCTGGGCGAAGCTCGAACCGTACAGCCACACCTTGTCCGTCAGATTCGGTGCGCCGAGCACCTGCAGGCCCTTGCCGTCGGGGCCGTGGCACATGGCGCAATTGGTGGCGAACAGCTGTTTGCCCGCGTTCAGGTCGACGGCGACGTGCGCCGGGTTTTCCAGGTTCGAGAGGCTGCGCACGTAGCCGGTCACGTCGCGCACGCCGTCGTCGCCGAGAATCTCCTGCCAGGCCGGCATCACGCCCTGGCGGCCGTGCATGATGGAGGCCTTGATGGTTTCCGGGTCGCCGCCGTAAAGCCAGTCGTCATCGGTCAGATTAGGAAAACCGAAGGCGCCCTTGGCGTCGGCGCCGTGGCATACGGCGCAGTTGTTGGCGAACAACCGGCCACCGATTTTCAGCGCCTGCTCGTCCCTGGCCAGTTCGGTGATGGGGGTGGCCGCGTACCCGGCGAACAGCGGGCCGTAGCGTGCGTCGGCGGCGGCCATCTCGCGTTGCCACTGGGCGACCTGGGTCCAGCCCTCGTCATAGCCGGGCAGCAGGCCCTTGAAGTTGCCCAGCCCGGGGTAGAGCAGCAGGTAGCCGACGGCGAATGCCAGGGTGCCGAGAAACAGCAGGAACCACCAGCGCGGCAGCGGGTTGTCGTATTCCTCGATGCCGTCGAAGCTGTGCCCCGTGGTCTGTTCGCTGTCGCCCGGCCGCTGGCCCTTGCGGGTGGCGATGAGCAGCCAGGCCAGGCCCAGCAGCGTGCCGAGGGTGGCCAGCGCGATGAACAGGCTCCAGAAGGTGCTCAAGGTTTATCGTCCTCGACCTTGGGGGCCTGCTGGCTGGCGCTCTGCGGCGGCTCGTCGGCGAAGGGCAGGTTGGCCGCTTCGTCGAAGCTGGACTTGCGCTTGCTGCTGTAGGCCCAGAGCACCACGGCGACGAAGGCGATGAACACCACGGCGGTGCCGATGCCGCGGATGGTGCCGATGTCGGTCAGGAAGGCTGGCATGGCGTCACCGCTTGTTCTGGATCGAGGTGCCGAGCACCTGCAGGTAGGCGATCAGTGCGTCCAGCTCGCTCTTGCCGGCCACCGCCTCGCGGGCCTTGGCGATGTCGTCGTCGCTGTAGGGAATGCCGAAGCCCTGCATGACCTTGAGCTTTTCGGCACTGAGGCCGCCATCGAGCGTGCGCTCGGCCAGCCAGGGATAGGCGGGCATCTTCGACTCCGGCACCAGGTCGCGCGGGTTGATCAGGTGGGCGCGGTGCCACTCGTCCGAGTAGCGCCCGCCGATCCGCGCCAGGTCCGGGCCGGTGCGTTTGGAGCCCCACAGGAAGGGGTGATCCCAGACGCTTTCGCCAGCCACCGAATAATGGCCGTAGCGCTCGGTTTCGGCGCGGAACGGGCGGATCATCTGCGAATGGCAACCCACGCAGCCTTCGCGGATATAGATGTCGCGGCCCTCGAGCTGCAGCGCGGTGTAGGGCCGCATGCCGGCCACCGGCTCGTTGACCACGTCCTGGAAGAACAGCGGGACGATCTGGGTGAGGCCGCCGATGCTTACGGCAATCACCATCAGCAGGGTCATCAGGCCGAGGTTCTTTTCGATCAGGTCGTGCTTCATCGGCCGGCCTCCCCGTTTTGCGCCAGGGGAATCCGCGCGCCGGCATCGTAGTCGGCCGGTTGGGCGCCGCGAATGGTGCGCCAGGTATTCCAGGCCATCAGCAGCATGCCGCTGAAGAAGATCGCGCCGCCGATCATGCGCACCACGTAGCCCCAGTGGCTGGCCGTCACCGACTCGATGAACGAGTAGGTGAGCGTGCCGTCGTCGTGCACCGCCTTCCACATCAGGCCCTGGGTAAGGCCGTTGACCCACATGGGCACGATGTACAGCACGGTGCCGATGGTCGCCAGCCAGAAATGCAGGTGGATCGCCGCCAGGCTGTGCATCTGTTCGCGGCCGAACACCCGGGGAATCAGGTGATACAGCGAGCCGATGGTGATCATCGCCACCCAGCCCAGGGCGCCGGCGTGCACGTGGCCGATGGTCCAGTCGGTGTAGTGCGACAGCGCGTTGACCGTCTTGATGGCCATCATCGGCCCCTCGAAGGTGGACATGCCGTAGAACGCCAGGGAGACGACCAGAAAGCGCAGGATCGGGTCGGTACGCAACTTATGCCAGGCACCCGACAGGGTCATCATGCCATTGATCATGCCGCCCCAACTCGGTGCCAGGAGGATGATCGACATCACCATGCCCAGGCTCTGGGCCCAGTCCGGCAGGGCGGTGTAGTGTAGGTGGTGTGGGCCGGCCCAGATGTACAGGGTGATCAGCGCCCAGAAGTGCACGATGGAAAGGCGGTATGAGTAGATCGGCCGGTTGGCCTGCTTGGGCACGAAGTAATACATCATCCCGAGAAAGCCGGTGGTCAGGAAGAAGCCCACCGCGTTGTGGCCGTACCACCACTGGATCATCGCATCCGTGGCGCCGGCATACACCGAGTAGGACTTGAACAGGCTGACCGGCACGGCGGCGCTGTTGACCAGGTGCAGCATGCCGGTGACCAGGATGAAGGCGCCGAAGAACCAGTTGGCCACGTAGATATGCCGGGTGCGGCGCTTGAACAGGGTGCCGAAGAACACGCCGATATAGGCGAACCAGACGATGCCCAGGAGAATGTCGATCGGCCATTCCAGCTCGGCGTATTCCTTGCTGCTGGTGTAGCCCATTGGCAGGCTGATCACCGCCGCGACGATCACCGCCTGCCAGCCCCAGAAGGTGAAGGCCGCCAGGCGGTCGGACGCCAGCCGCACCTGGCAGGTGCGCTGCACCACGTAATAGCTGGTGGCGAACAGCGCGCAGCCGCCGAAGGCGAAGATCACCGCATTGGTATGCAGCGGGCGCAGGCGGCCGAAGCTGGTCCAGGGCAGGTCGAAATTCAGTTGCGGCCACACCAACTGCGCGGCGATGAACACCCCCAGCGCCATGCCGACCACGCCCCAGACCACGGTCATCACCGCGAATTGGCGCACCACCTTGTAGTTGTAGGCAGCCGGACTGCTTGCTGGGCTCATGCTGGGTTCCACGCTGGGCTGGGTGCTGCCGCGGGGCGACAGGCATTTCAGGCGGCGCGAGTATCCCTGACCGGCACCGGTGGTGCAATGCGTGGAAATGTAGTGCAAGGGTTCCGCCAGCTATGGCAGACGCGGTTCTGGCGGTATTTGGGCGAGCGGGAGAATTGATTATGGGGCCCCTGGGTATCGCTGCGCTCAACGCCAAGCTACGGGTAATGATGGGATTTCGTGATCTGCTCCGTAGCCTGGGTAGAGCGCAGCGAAACCCGGGAATCGCTCCCTGGGTATCGCTTCGCTCAACGCCAGGCTACGGCGCGGTAGGTGGCGGGGTTATTTGGCCGCTTCTTTGCTGCGACTCAGGCTCAGCACATAAGCCGCCAGCAGATGAACCTTGTCGTTGCCCAGGTAGTGCTCCTGCGCTGGCATCTGGCCGTTGCGGCCGTAGCGGATGGTTTGCTGCAGTTGCGCCAGGCTCGAGCCGTAGATCCAGCCGCCGGGGTGGGTCAGATCCGGAGCGCCCAGGACCGCCATACCGGTGCCTGCCGGGCCGTGGCAGGCCACGCAGGTGGTAGAGAACAGCTGCTTGCCCTGTTCCAGGTCGATGTTGCTGCCATCGGCCAGCGGCAGGCCAGCCAATTCGTGGCGCACGTAGCCAGCGACGTTGCGCACGCCGTCATCACCGAGCACCTGGCCCCAGGCCGGCATCACGCCGATGCGCCCGTTGAGGATGGCGGTCTTGATGGTTTCGGCGTCGCCGCCCCAGCGCCAGTTTTCGTCGGTCAGGTTGGGAAAGCCCACCGCGCCCTTGGCGTCCGAGCCGTGGCAGATCGAGCAGTAGGTGGCGAACAGCCGGCCGCCCATCTTCAGCGCCTGCTCGTCCTGGGCCACCTGTTCCAGCGGCATGGCCGAGTACTTGGCGAAGATCGGCCCGTACTGGGCGTCGGCCTTGGCCACTTCGCGCTCCCACTGGGCGACCTGGGTCCAGCCGTCTTCATAACCCGGCAGCAGACCCTTGAAGTTGCCCAGGCCTGGATACAGGGCCAGGTAACCCACGGCGAAGATCAGCGTGCCGAGGAACAGCATGAACCACCAGCGTGGCAGCGGGTTGTCGTACTCCTCGATGCCATCGAAGGAATGGCCCATGGTCTGGTCGGTGGTGTTCTTGCGTTCCCCTTTGCGCGTGGCGAACAGCAGCCAGAACAACGCGACCAGGCTGCCGAGGGTCAGCAGCGTGATGTACCAGCTCCAGAAAGTGCTCATGGGGTGTCTTTCCTTACTGCTGCTTTGTTGGGTTCATCGGCGAAGGGCAGGTTCGCCGCATCCTCGAAGGCCTTGGCGCGCTTGCCGCTGTAGGCCCACAGCGTCACGCAGGTAAAGGCGATCAGTACCAGGGCGGTACCGATGCCGCGCACCATGCCGATGTCGATCAGGTCCGTAAGCATGGGATCACCTCTTGTTCTTCAGCGCAGTGCCGAGCACTTGCAGGTAGGCGACCAGGGCGTCCATCTCGGTCTTGCCTTTCACCGCAGCGCTGGCGCCGGCGATGTCGTCATCCGTGTAGGGCACGCCGAGAAATTGCATGGCCTTGAGCTTTTTGGGCGTGTCCTTGCCGTCGAGCACGTTCTCGACCAGCCAGGGGTAGGACGGCATCTTCGATTCCGGCACCACGTTGCGCGGGTTGTAGAGGTGCGCGCGGTGCCACTCGTCCGAGTAGCGGCCGCCGACCCTGGCCAGGTCCGGCCCGGTGCGCTTGGAGCCCCACAGGAAAGGGTGATCCCATACGCTTTCACCGGCCACCGAGTAGTGGCCGTAGCGCTCGGTCTCGGCGCGGAACGGGCGGATCATCTGCGAGTGGCAACCCACGCAGCCTTCCTTGATGTACACGTCGCGGCCTTCGAGCTGCAGCGCGGTGTAGGGTTTCATACCGGCGACCGGCTCGTTGACCACGTCCTGGAAGAACAGCGGGACGATCTGCGTCAGCCCGCCGATGCTGACGGCGAACACCATCAGCAGGGCCATCAGGCCGACGTTCTTTTCGACGATTTCGTGTTTCATCAGTGGGCTCCCTCAACCGAATAAAGCGCAGCGGCTTCGAGTTCTTCCGGCTTGCTGGCACGCACGGTCTGCCAGGTGTTCCAGGCCATTAGCAACATGCCGGTGAAGAAGATCGCGCCGCCGATCACCCGTACCACGAAGCCGGGGTGGCTGGCTTCCAGCGCCTCGACGAAGGAGTAGGTGAGCGTGCCGTCCCTGTTCACCGCGCGCCACATCAGGCCCTGGGCGATGCCGTTGACCCACATCGAGGCGATGTACAGCACGGTGCCGATGGTGGCTAGCCAGAAGTGCGCGTTGATCAGGCCGATGCTGTGCATCTGCTCGCGACCGAACACTTTGGGAATCAGGTGATACAGCGAGCCGATCGACACCATGGCGACCCAGCCCAGGGCGCCGGCGTGCACGTGGCCGATGGTCCAGTCGGTGTAGTGGGAGAGGGCGTTGACGGTCTTGATGGCCATCATCGGGCCTTCGAAGGTCGACATGCCGTAGAACGCCAGGGAGACGACCAAAAAGCGCAGGATCGGGTCGGTGCGCAACTTATGCCATGCGCCCGACAGGGTCATCATGCCGTTGATCATGCCGCCCCAGCTCGGTGCCAGCAGCACCAGGGACATCACCATGCCCAGGCTCTGGGCCCAGTCCGGCAGCGCGGTGTAGTGCAAGTGGTGCGGGCCGGCCCAGATGTACAGGGTGATCAGCGCCCAGAAGTGCACGATCGACAGGCGATAGGAATACACCGGACGCCCGGCCTGCTTGGGCACGAAGTAGTACATCATCCCCAGGAAGCCTGCGGTCAGGAAGAAGCCCACCGCGTTGTGGCCGTACCACCACTGGATCATCGCGTCGGTGGCACCGGCGTACAGCGAGTAGGACTTGGTCAGGGTGACCGGTACTTCCAGGTTGTTGACCACGTGCAGCAGCGCCACGGTGAGGATGAACCCGCCGAAGAACCAGTTGCCCACATAGATGTGGCTGACGTTGCGCTTGATGATGGTGCCGAAGAACACGATCGCGTAGCTGACCCAGACGACGGTGATCAGAATGTCGATCGGCCATTCCAGCTCGGCGTATTCCTTGGAACTGGTGTAGCCCAGCGGCAGGGTGATGGCCGCCAGCAGGATCACCAGTTGCCAGCCCCAGAAGGTGAAGGCCGCGAGCTTCGGTGCGAACAGCGTGGCCTGGGAGGTGCGCTGTACGGCATAGTAGCTGGTGGCGAACAGGGCGCAGCCGCCGAAGGCGAAGATCACTGCGTTGGTGTGCAGGGGCCGCAGGCGACCGAAACTGGTCCACGGCAGGTCGAAGTTGAGCCACGGCCAGGCGAGCTGCGCTGCGATAAGCACGCCGAGCCCCATCCCGACGATGCCCCACACCACCGTCATGATGGCGAATTGGCGAACCACCTTGTAGTTATAGGCGGAACTGGTTGTTGTGTTCATGTCTGGGTTTCCATCCACGGTTATGGGCAGATCATCTGCAGCCCCCGCGCACGGACAAATCCGTACACGAAAAAGGGCTTTTTTATGAGCGAGGCAAGCATGCGAGAAGGGCAGCGAAGCGGTATTGACGCCGGTCAACAGGCACAGGAAAGCCCAGCGCCAGCGCTGCTCTGGGATCGGCCGACGGGCGCCAGCCAGGCCACCCTGATCCTCGCCCACGGCGCCGGCGCGCCGATGGACAGCGACTTCATGAACCTGATGGCAGGCAAGCTCGCCGCCCGCGGGCTGACGGTGGTGCGCTTCGAGTTCGACTACATGGCCGCGCGCCGCCAGGACGGCAAGAAAAGCCCACCCAACCCACAGGCCAAACTGCTCGACTGCTGGCGAAGCGTGTACGCCGCCGTGCGACGCCAGGTCACGGGGCCGTTGGCCATCGGTGGCAAATCCATGGGCGGGCGCATGGCCAGTCTGTTGGCCGACGAACTGGATGCTGACGGCCTGGTTTGCCTGGGCTACCCCTTCCACGCCATCGGCAAGGCCGACAAACCGCGCACCGCGCACCTGGCCGACCTGAAAACGCCGACCCTCATCGTGCAGGGCGAACGCGACGCCATGGGCGACCGCCACACCGTGGCCGGTTACCAACTCTCGGCGGCAATCGAACTGTGCTGGCTGACGGCGGGCGACCACGACCTCAAACCGCTGAAGGTGTCCGGCTACAGCCACGAACAGCATCTGGATTCGGCGGCGGATGCGGTGGCGGGCTTTCTGCGCGAGCACGCCAAGAAGCGCTGAAAGCAGGCCTGCGTCGCAGCCCTGATGCACCTCGCTGGTTAACATCGGCAGTTGGGATTGGGAGGCAGGAAATCAGGGATGCATTACCGCGACGTGCTGCAGATTCACCGAAGCGCCAAGCGCTTCAAACGCCTGGCGCTATGGGCGGGCATCCTGTTGTGCCTGATCATGCTGCTGGGCAAGAGCAAGTGGTACCTGGCGGGCGTGCCGGCGAATCCAGTATCCATCGAGATGATGAAGGACTACGTGCGCGGCGCCGGCGCAGACCCCGCAACACTGATCCTCAGTGACCACCACGGCACCTGCGGCCGATTCAGTTATATCGGTAAAGACGGAAAGCGCACGGCGCCCATGGGGTTCGTCGCCATTCCCGGCCAGGGCGTGGCGCCAAGCGTGCTGGCTGATGAGTGGAACAAGAGTCGTTGCGCCGGGCCGCGGTCGGCGCCTTGATTTTGTGAAGGCAGCCCGCTGTCATTAATTCTAGGTAATTGTCGGGTTTCTCAAATGGTTTGGTATCACATGGCAAGGCCGTGGACCTGTATCTGGGTTATCGCGCTGGTGGTTTGCGCGTCATTCCTCTATTTGAACTTCACGGCGATGCATGAACAAGAGCAGCCATTCAATGCCATGCAGTGGCGCAGCCTGAGCCACGAAGCAAGGCTTAATGACCCCGGATGCGTACGCGGAGGTATGGCTCTATTTCTATCGAATAACCACAGCCTGGCCGGTATGCCGCAAGCGGCGGTGATGGAGCTGCTCGGCGAGGCAGACACCGTCCTTCCCAATCAATTTCACTTCAGTCTTGGCCAGTGTCATTGGGATTGGAGGTACAGTTCGCTGGTCGTAATTTTCAAAGATGGAAAGGTAAGCCAGGCTTCCATCGCGTATCCCGCTAGCGACTTCTAATTGGGGTGCTCACTCCATAAGCCGCTGCCCACAATGCAGACAGCTGGTTGTGCCATGGTCGTGTTGCTCACCCGCACGCTCGTCGATTCTGTGATGGGGCGACTCGCCACACTTGGGGCAGCTGTAACACTCCAGCAACTGATGCTGGCGATACAGATTGAGCAGGCCGCCGCCGATGATCACGGCCAGAGTGATTACCGCGAAATCCGGAGCGCCAACGATCACCAGGGCGAACAGGGCGATCACCAGCACGGCGAGCAGTGATTCCAGAAAATCCACCTGGCTGCGCAGGCGGTTGTAAGCGTTCTGGCTCATGTCAGGGCGTCCTTGTTAGTGGGTAGCCATTGCCAGTGTGGCTTCAGTTGCGCGGTCCTGTGCCTGATGGAAAACTAATGAAGCAGTTTGCGTTACTCGGTGGCGCTGCTCGGGCTTTCGGCAGCCTCGGCTTCCAGCTTCGCCCGGTCGGCCTTACTGATGTATTTGGGCTTGTTGCTCTTGGGTGCCAGCTTGGCATTGGCCTTCTTGGCGTGTGCCTCCAGCAACTGCTTGATCTTCTTGCGGCGATTCATCTGGGTACCTGTGGTAAGTGTCGAGCGCTTCAGCCCGGGGTTTTCTTCAGGGCCATGCCTTGGCTTGCCGGCGCTGTAAGTGCAAAGCCGAACTGCTGATACAGGCGGTACGCTTCGCCGTCGGCGATCAGGCTGACGTAGCCAGACTCCGGCACCTCGCGGGCGATGTAATCGCTGATCGCCGCCATGATCATTTTCCCCAGGCCGCGGCCTTGATGCTCCGGCAGCACGGCGATATCCACCACCTGATAGAACGCGCCGCCATCGCCGATCACCCGGCCCATCCCCACCGGCTCGCCGGCGCAGAGCACCTGCACGGCGAATAGACTATTGGGCAGGCCGCGGCTCGCCGCCTCGACGGTCTTGCCGCTCAGCCCGGCTGCCGTGCGCAGATGGCGATAGGTTTCCACCGACGGAATGGCATGCACGAGGGAGTAGGCGGTGTCGGTCATTCGATGGGTCCTTTGCTGGGCATGATACGGAGCCTGCGATAAACGGCTGCCGGGTGATTAAGAACGCGCGTCGCCGAGGATAAAGGCTGCATGGTAGCGCGCGAGCAACAAGGGTACGGCCGTCTCGCGCCAGAACTTCAGGCTAATATGGCCCGACGACATGCCGCCATGGGCGTGCCGCTCGACGAACACCGTGGACACTTCCGCGCTTGTCGGCAAGCCAACCAGGCGTTCGAAGGTGGCCTCGAGGATTTCGGCCAGTTGCGCCTCGCTTGGCGGAAGCGGCTGCGTGGCCAGCACCTCGCTCATTTCCTGCCACAGATAGGGATCACCCCGGCAGCCCCAACTGATGGGCTCGGTTTGGAATAGGTCGGATAGGCTAGTGATGGACATCGATTCAGGTGGCCTTTGCTGTGGTCTATGCGGCAAGTCAGTCTACGTCTGTGGCATCGCGCAGCCTTATCGCCTGGGCCGCCATATAGACGCGGTTAGACGCCTCATCCAGCGACTCCATGCCGGCAATTAAGCGACCATTCTGCCACGGCGCGTAATCGTTGAAGCTGCCCATGCCGCCATAAACGGACATAACCGAGCACGCCAGGCTGGTCAGTTCTTCCCCATCGTGACTGCTGCCCACCAGCGCTCTGGCTGTCGTCAGGCAATTGCGGAAATGCGCGGCCCAGTGGCTATCTGGGTCGAGGGCGAGAATGTCGATGAGCGCCGCAAGGTGAGCGATCAATTCATCCAACTGGTTTTGCGAATTGTTCATGGCGCGCCGGGTGGTGAGTCTGTATCGAACGGGGAGTATGCCTCAGGCGTTCCTACGCTCAGGCTCTGCCCCATGGATAAACACCGTGTAGGTATCAGCAGGCCGGTTACCCTCAGCCCGGTCAAGAGCGTGGCCGATGGCGCCGCGATGATAGGTGCCGTGGTTGACCAGGTGAAAGATCGCTTCTTCACGGCTCAACATGCCCTGCTTGCCATCCACGAAAATAAAGCGAATGGGCTCTTGAAGCTGCCCAGACGCAAGGCCATCGAGGTACGCGGCCAACCACTGATTGGCCGCTGTCAGCCTGCGATCAAGCTCATCGAGCTGGGGCAGGGTATCGGTGTTGGTGCTGTCATGGGGCGCCTGCTCCCCAAGCAGCCGCGCGCGGAACAACTCTTCCACGCGAACCAGATGGTTGAGCTGCTGCCGCGCGAAGGCCAGCGCTTCGGACTGCGCCAATGGATCGAGCTGAGCGACCGCGTCCAGCGTTCGGCGGTCTGCCCAGGCTTTGTATTTAAGGGTGTTGTGGATGAGCATTGAGTTGACCTTAGGCGCTATTTGAAGGGGAGAGGCTATAAATATCGTCAGACGGAGATTAACTCGATTTTGAAGGATAATCGGGGGCGTAGCCGGCGCTTCATCAATCTATTTAGACATCGCATCCTTCGCTTGAGCGGTTGGATAGTTTGCATATAGTGCCGGCGTCTGCTGGAGAGACGTTTCGGATGCGAGCGACTTGAGTTGCTTTTATATTTCACTTCGTAAAGATGCATCGGCTTGGTTGGTCGTACTTTTCTTTAGCTATATCAGGTAGACCGCAATAGAGTAGGACCTCTGAAGTGTACGTTGGTATGGGGTTGAATGTGCAAGTTGTTGCAATGCTTGCAAAGTTAAATGAATCGCTTGTCCGCTGTCTAGAAATTTTGGCGTTTACAGAATCAAGCTTACCACTCCAGAAGTTGACATAAAATAAATGGTTGTCCAGTTTTATAACAGAGTAACGATTAGATTCGCTGCTGTAGTCGTGTCTTTCGCTTACGCCATAAGGGAAGCGCGGATCATCTATGTACGGATTGTTGGGTGGGCTAATCCTTATCGTAGGTTGAAGTCCGCTGCCGACATATGTAAATGTGATGATCTCCTCAGCGCCGTCTCCGGTTATGTCGGCTCTATGCTCCTTCATGTTAATGTCAATGGAATAGCCTTTGTCTAGATCGTAATACTTGGTGGGAGTAAGTTTTTTTGCCGCCTCGCATACAGTTCTCACGGTGTATATGCTTGGTTTGTCAGTTATCTCAAACTCACTTGCATGTGATGATGCGGAAAGGATTTGGAGCAGTATCAACGTCCATGGCTGTGAGTATGCATAGCGCATCGTACGACTCCAAAAATAGCTTTCGAATGAAGTGGGAGTTTTAGCTCGTCCCGGTGAGTGAGGTAAGCGGCTTGAGGCAATAGTTAGAGGGCGTTGCTGCATTTTAAAAAAACAGAAGAGTTAGAGTGATTCTTGGTGTGTGGGTGATTGTTAAAAGTTGCATTTATGAATGTGTGTGAATATTCCCCTAAAACACTCAGTTTCAGCGTCGGCGCACTCAGAGTTCCCATCTTTATAGCTGATCGTGTAACTTGTGGGGCAGTAATTATTTATTATACAAAAGGTTGATGCGGTGCAAGAGTCTTTTAGAGCTTGGTATCTATCTAGCGGCTTGTCCGAGATAATGTTGGCTGATTTTTTGTATAAGTCGTTTGTTTGCAGTGCATTGCGTTGAGATGTCGTCGTAGATAGTTGCTGGGAAAATCAATAGTGCAGTTAATGCTGTTAGTGCTGCTATTGCTCTAGTTATTTTCCAAAAAAATCTCATGTTGAGTTGCTTCTGGTGTTTGGTTACGGAGTGAGCTTTAGCCTGTATCGGAGAGCGGAGCTAAAGAACTTGAACCATTAGGTGGTTTTTTTGAATGTGAATACTTGCCTCGAAAGGCGCACCAGGATCATAGCCGTTCTGACTGTTACTATGATAATAATTGCTAGGGCAGATACATAAAATGTTAGCGTCGAGATTGTTATTGGCCAGAAAGCAGCATCCGCCCCTTCGTTGTAGCATTCTCCCAAAATTCTAGGGCAACCTACGTATAGATAATAAAGGCCGGCACAAAGTCGTACTGACAGTGCCGCGAGCGAAATAAGTAGCCATAGTTTGATATTTTTGGGGTGCATACCTAGCTCTAACGTTTGGTTAAGGGGTGGGCTTTAGCCCGTCCCATTGAGCGAAGCGAACGATCTGAACCAGTTGTTAGCTGATACATACCAAAAGCTCAAATAAGCTTATATTCCAATAGCGCATCTTCCCAGAGCACATCCTTGTGTGCTCGAAAATAGCCAATCAGTATTGAGGTTACTGTTTGTGTTTTTAAATTATTGCTTTCAATAGCTGAAATTAACTGATTGGTACTTGTGATCTCTATTCCCATGATTTTATTTTCAGGTTCACAGCAGCCATAAGTATCGTAAGAAATTCGCATCAAGTAGAGATTGCCGTCTTCGTTTATTTGAAAATCAGCAAATACGGCATGATCTTGCAAGGCAAGGCAATACTTGCATGGGCGTGTTGACATTGGCTCAAATTTTCGGACATCCATGTTCTTTGCCTGTGCAGCTAACTATAAATAGACACCAAATGGTGCATAACTCCCCGACGGGCGTGGTGTATAACATTCCGTGCCCTTTTGCCGAGCCCGTCTAGCTCGCGACATACAGCGAGGTGCTGGGATGCTTGGCGAGTTATACACCACGCCTTCGAGACGTTGATAGGTGCGGAGTCTCACGTCGTTCCTAGGCGTGACGCCAGCGAAAAGGCGCAACATCACGCTGCGCCTCAATTGCCTACCGATTAAACCGCGCCACCAACGAATACTGCCCCTGCGCCGTGCTGGTCAGCTCCTCGCTCAACAACGCCGTGCTTTGCGCCTCGCCAGCCGTCTGGTCGGATAGCTGAGCGATGGTGGTGATATTGCGGCTGATTTCGTCGGCCACGGCGCTTTGTTCTTCGGCGGCGGCGGCGATCTGGTCGGCCATTTCGTTGATATTGGCCACCGCGTCGCTGATGCCGGCCAGGGCCTGGTCGGCCTGTTGCACGCGTTCGACGCCTTCGTCGGCCTGTTTGCGGCCGATGTCCATGGTCAGCACGGCTTCGTCGGCGGTGCGTTGCAGTTTGGCGATCAGGGCGTGGATCTGGCCGGTGGATTCGGCGGTGCGTTGCGCCAGGGAGCGGACTTCGTCGGCGACCACGGCGAAGCCGCGGCCCATTTCGCCGGCGCGGGCGGCTTCGATGGCGGCGTTGAGGGCGAGCAGGTTGGTCTGGTCGGCGATGCCCTTGATCACGTCGACCACGCCGCCGATTTCGTTGCTGTCCTGGGCGAGGCGGGTGACGGTTTCGCCGGTTTCGCCCACCGACAGAGACAGGCGCTGGATCGCTTCGCGGGTTTCGCTGGCGATGCCGCGGCCTTGCTGGGTCAGGCGGTTGGCTTCCTGGGTGGCGATGGCGGTGCGCGCCACGTTGTTGGCCACTTCCAGGGTGGTGGCGGCCATCTGGTTGACGGCGGTGGCGACCTGGTCGGTTTCTTCGCGTTGGCGCTGCAGGCCGGTGGAGCTGTTGTGGGCCAGCACGTCGGCCTGGGCCGCCTGCTTGGCGAGGTTCTCGGCGCTGTCCTGCAGGCGGGTGAGGCAGGTTTTCAGGCGTGCTTCCTGGCTGAGGATGGACAATTCCAGGCGGCCTTCGACACCGCCGTTGTCGGTGTACATCTGCGCGATCAGCGGGTCGGAGGTGCTTTGTTCGGCCAGTTGCAGCAGGCGCTTGATGCCGCGGCTCTGCCAGGCCAGGCCGAGCAGGCCGAGGGGGATCGACAGCGCGGCGGCGGCGACGAAGCCCCAGGTGCTGTCCAGCCAGGCGCCGACCAGAAAGCCGACCTGGCTGACCAGAATGAACGGCAGCCAGTTCTGCACCACCGGCAGCCAGCGGTCGCGGCTGGGGATCGCCGCTTTGCCGGCGTTGATGCGGCCATAGAGCGCCTGGGCGCGTTGCACCTGCTCGGCGGTGGGCTTGCTGCGCACCGACTCGTAGCCGGTGACCTTGCCGTCATCCAGCACCGGCACCACGTAGGCGTTGACCCAGTAGTGGTCGCCGTTCTTGCAGCGGTTCTTGACGATGCCCATCCATGGTCGGCCGGCTTTCAGGGTTTCCCACATATGGGCGAACACGGCGGGCGGCACGTCGGGGTGGCGCACCAGGTTGTGCGGCGCGCGGATCAGCTCGTCGCGGGAGAAGCCGCTGATCTCGATGAAGGCTTCGTTGCAGTAGGTGATCTGGCCCTTGAGGTCGGTGGTCGAGATCAGGCGTTGCTGCGCCGGAAAAGTCCGCTCGTTACCGGTAATGGGCTGGTTGTTACGCATGGCATCTACCCTGATGTCAGTGCGCTGCCAGGGAGGAAGTAGGGCAGGCGGGCAATGGTTCGCGCCACCTACCAGACTACGACTGTGGTCCTGACCCCGCTGCGGCTGGGGCGACCGATCCTACAGGCAACGCTTTTATGGTTATCGCTTACGCGTGGCAGGCCTGCAGTGTACCCAACTTTCAAGGTGTGGGACGTTTTGGCGCCGGTAAAACGACGGTCCATTGGTCGAGGGTGGGCGGGCACGTTCGAGCGCGCAAAAGAAACCCGGGTGTCGCTGCGCTCGACCCGGGTTATGGAACCTCCCGCGCAGCCACGCTGCACGGGTGATCGTCAGCTGGCGATCAGCTGGCGCAGCACGTAGTGCAGGATGCCGCCGGCCTTGAAGTACTCGACCTCGTTGAGGGTGTCGATGCGGCAGAGCAGCTCGACGCTCTCCAGCTTGCCATCTTCGCGGGTGATCTCCAGCGTCAGCGGCATGTGCGGGCGCACCTCGACGCCGTCCAGGCCCTTGATCGCCAGGGTTTCCTTGCCGGTCAGGCCCAGGCTCATGCGATCCGCGCCGCCGGTGAACTGCAGCGGCAGCACACCCATGCCCACCAGGTTGGAACGGTGGATACGCTCGAAGCTCTCGGCGATCACCGCTTTTACGCCCAGCAGGTTGGTGCCCTTGGCCGCCCAGTCGCGGCTGGAGCCGGTGCCGTATTCCTTGCCGGCGATCACCACCAGCGGTGTGCCTTCCTGCTGGTAGCGCATGGAAGCATCGTAGATCGCCAGCTTCTCGCCGCTCGGCACGTGCAGGGTGATGCCGCCTTCTTCGCCGTCGAGCATCTCGTTGCGGATACGGATGTTGGCGAAGGTGCCGCGCATCATCACTTCATGGTTGCCGCGGCGCGATCCGTAGGAGTTGAAGTCGCGCGGCTCGACGCCTTGTTCGCGCAGGTAGCGACCGGCCGGGCTGTCGGCCTTGATGTTGCCGGCCGGGGAGATGTGGTCGGTGGTCACCGAGTCGCCGAGCAGCGCCAGGATGCGCGCATTGGCAATGTCGGTGATCGCCGGCGGCGCCTGGTCGATGGCCTCGAAGAACGGCGGGTGCTGGATGTAGGTGGAGTCGTTCTGCCAGGTGTAGGTGTCGGCTTCCGGCACCTGGATGGCCTGCCACTGCTCGTCGCCTTCGAACACCTCTGCGTATTCCTTGCGGAACATGGCGGTGTCGACCTTCTGTACGGCCTCGGCGATTTCCTTCTGGCTCGGCCAGATGTCGCGCAGGTACACCGGCTTGCCGTCGCGGTCTTCACCCAGCGGCTCCTCGGCGATATTCACGCGCACGCTGCCGGCCAGGGCATAGGCGACCACCAGGGGCGGCGAGGCGAGCCAGTTGGTTTTCACCAGCGGATGCACGCGGCCTTCGAAGTTGCGGTTGCCGGACAGCACCGAAGCGACGGTCAGGTCATGTTCCTGAATGGCCTTCTCGATCGGGTCCGGCAGCGGGCCGGAGTTGCCGATGCAGGTGGTACAGCCGTAGCCGACCAGGTCGAAGCCGAGCTTGTCGAGGTATTCGGTGAGCCCGGCGGCGGCGAAGTATTCGGTCACCACCTTGGAGCCGGGCGCCAGCGAGCTCTTGACCCAGGGCTTGCGTTTGAGGCCTTTCTCCACGGCCTTCTTGGCCAGGAGGCCGGCGGCCATCATCACGCTCGGGTTGGAGGTATTGGTGCAGGAGGTGATCGCCGCGATCACCACGGCGCCGTCGCTCAGCGGGTGGCGCTGGCCGTCCATCTCGTAGTGGATCTCGTTCTGCGCGGCGTTGCCGACGGCCACGCCACCGCCGCCTTCGCTTTCCAGGCGACCTTCCTCTTTACGCGGCGGCTTGAGCTGCAGGCCGAGGAAGTCTTCGAACGCCTGGCCGACTTGGGGCAGGGCAACGCGATCCTGCGGGCGTTTGGGGCCGGCCAGGCTGGCTTCGACCTGGCCCATGTCCAGTTCCAAGGTATCGGTGAATACCGGCTCGCTGCCGGCCTGGCGCCACATGCCCTGAGCCTTGGAATAGGCTTCCACCAGCTTGACGGTTTCATCAGGTCGGCCGGACAGACGCAGGTAATCCAGGGTGATCTCATCGACCGGGAAGAAACCGCAGGTGGCGCCGTATTCCGGCGCCATGTTGGCGATGGTGGCGCGGTCGGCGAGCGGCAGTTCGGCCAGGCCGTCGCCGTAGAACTCGACGAATTTGCCGACCACGCCTTTCTTGCGCAGCATTTGGGTGACGGTCAGCACCAGGTCGGTGGCGGTGATGCCTTCCTTGAGCTTGCCGGTCAGCTTGAAGCCGATCACTTCGGGAATCAGCATCGACACCGGCTGGCCGAGCATCGCCGCTTCCGCCTCGATGCCGCCCACGCCCCAGCCCAACACGCCGAGGCCGTTGATCATGGTGGTGTGCGAGTCGGTGCCTACCAGGGTGTCGGGGTAGGCGTAGGTCACGCCGTCTTCTTCCTTGGTCCACACGGTGCGGCCCAGGTATTCCAGGTTCACCTGGTGGCAGATGCCGGTGCCCGGCGGTACCACGCTGAAGTTGTCGAAGGCGCTCTGGCCCCAGCGCAGGAAGGCGTAGCGCTCGCCGTTGCGCTGCATCTCGATCTCGACGTTCTCGCCAAATGCCTCGGGGCTGGCGAACTTGTCGACCATCACCGAGTGGTCGATCACCAGGTCGACCGGCGACAGCGGGTTGATCTTCTGCGGGTCGCCGCCGGCCTTGGCCATGGCGTCGCGCATGGCGGCCAAGTCGACTACCGCCGGCACACCGGTGAAGTCCTGCATCAATACGCGGGCAGGGCGGTACTGGATCTCGCGCTCGGAGCTGCGTTTTTCCAGCCAGTCGCTGATGGCTTGCAGGTCATCCTGGGTGACGGTCTTGTCGTCTTGCCAGCGCAGCAGGTTTTCCAGCAGCACCTTGAGCGAAACCGGCAGCTTGTCGATGTCGCCCAGCTGTTTGGCGGCGTCCGGCAGGCTGAAGTAATCGTAGGATTTACCGTCCACGTCGAGGGTGCGGCGGCAGTTCAGGCTATCGATGGAGGACATCGTGCATCTCCTTGTGGCTTGCACGGTACAAGCCGTTCTGGTTTGGCAGGCGCTCTGTGGCCCTGCGCGATGATTCCCTTGGCCAGGCTCGTGCGGCTTGCGGTGAGCCGTCGCCTGATCGTGCACCTGTCGAGCATAGCCCGCAGGCGCAGCCGGCGATGCCGGGATGCTGTTCTCTGGACAGGGAGCAGAGGCCCTGGGTTCCAGTTTTCGCTATCATGCGCGGCCTATGGAGATGCTTAAATGAAGACTTTGTTACTGCACTGCCGCCCCGGTTTCGAGAACGAGGTGTGTTCGGAGATATCCGAGCATGCCGCGCGTCTCGACGTGCCCGGCTACGCCAAGGCCAAGCCGGACACCGCCTGCGCCGAATTCATCTGCAGTGACGAGGCGGGCGCCGAGCGGCTGATGGCCGGGCTGCGCTTCAGCCAGTTGATCTTCATCCGCCAGTGGGCGCGCGGCAGCTTCATCGAGCTGCCCGAAAAGGATCGTATCAGCGTGTTGCTCGAGCACCTGGCGCCGCTGCCGGTTTTCGGCAGCCTGTGGCTGGAGGTGTTCGACACCAACGACGGCAAGGAGCTGTCCGGCTTCTGCAAGAAGTTCGAAGGCCCGCTGCGCAAGGCCCTGAGCGGCGCCGGCAAGCTGGCGGAGAGCGCCCGTGCGCCGCGCCTGCTGCTGACCTTCAAGAGTGGCCGCGAGGTATTTCTCGGCATGGCCGCGCCAAACAACTCGGCGATCTGGCCCATGGGCATTCCGCGCCTCAAGTTCCCCCGCGAGGCGCCCAGCCGCTCGACCCTGAAACTCGAAGAGGCCTGGCACACCTTCATTCCGCGTGAGCAGTGGGATGAGCGCCTGTCGGACGAGATGACCGGCGTCGACCTGGGCGCCGCACCGGGCGGCTGGACCTATCAGCTGGTACGCCGCGGCATGTTGGTGACCGCCATCGACAACGGCCCGATGGCCGAAAGCCTGATGGACACCGGCCTGGTCAAGCACCTGATGGTCGACGGCTTCACCTGGAAGCCCAAGCAGCCGGTGGACTGGATGGTCTGCGACATCGTCGAGAAGCCCGCACGCAGCGCCGCGCTGCTGGAAACCTGGATCGGCGAGGGCCATTGCCGCGAGGCGGTGGTCAACCTCAAGTTGCCGATGAAGCAGCGCTACGCCGAGGTGCAGCGCCTGCTCGAACGCATCGCCGAAGGCCTGGCCGCGCGCAAGGTCAAGGCCAGCATCGCGTGCAAGCAGCTGTATCACGACCGCGAGGAAGTGACCTGCCACCTGCGCCGGCTGAGCAAATAGACCGAATTTGAACGGTGAGCTGCCCGTGCCGGCAGCCACTTCCCGAATGCAGCAAGAATGATCAAGCGGAGCCCGTGATGCTCGATTCGACCCCTGACGACACCCTCGACGCCACCGGCCTGTTCTGCCCCGAACCGGTGATGATGCTGCACAACAAGGTGCGCGACCTGCCGGCCGGCGGCCTGCTCAAGGTCATCGCTACCGATCCCTCGACCCAGCGCGACATTCCCAAGTTCTGCGTGTTTCTCGGCCACGAGCTGGTGGAGCAGGCGCAGGATGCAGAGACTTATCTGTACTGGATTCGCAAGAAGGTTGATTGATTCGCCGCGGGTTGCAGCTCGTACTCGACCGCGGATGCACCACCAATCGAGTAGGAGCGTCGCCCTCGGCGCGAACGATGGTGGCCTTGCTGCGAGAACCGGGGTCGTAGGTGCGATTCGCCGCGGGTCGCGGCTCCTACACGATCGCGGATGCACCTCCAATCGAGTAGGAGCGTCGCCCTCGGCGCGAACGATGGTGGCCTTGCTGCGAGAGCCGGGGTCGTAGGTGCGATTCGCCGCGGGTCGCGGCTCCTACAGGGATTCTCGGACACTGCTTGCGCCGTCTTGCTATGAATTAGCACTCGGATGCGTGCGACCTGGCGCTTCGATCAGCCAGATTCGCCGTTTGGCGCTGATCTTCAGGCGCAGGGTGAGCATCAACGCGGCGCAGGTCAGGCCGACGATCAGGCCTTCCCACAATCCTGCCGGGCCGCTGGCCGGGCCGAACAGGTCGGTCAGGCCGAGCACGTAGCCGACTGGCAGGCCGATACCCCAATAGGCGAACAGCGTCATGATCATGGTCGCCCGGGTGTCCTGATAGCCACGCAATGCACCTGCGGCCGTGACCTGGATGGCATCGGAGAACTGGAACAGCGCGGCATAGACGATCAGGCTCGCCGCCAGGGCGATGACCTCGGCTGCCGGCGTGTAGATCGCGGCAATGTCCTCGCGTAGCAACAACATGCAGCTCGCCGATACACAGGCGTACGCGAGGGCGGTGACCATGCTCACGCCGGCGGCGAAGCGCGCGTCACGCGGGGTGCCGCGGCCCAGCGCCTGGCCGATGCGAACGGTGGCGGCCATGCCGATGGAGTAGGGGATCATGAACACCAGCGAGGCGAAGTTCAGGGCGATCTGGTGGCCGGCCACCACGGTAGCGCCCAGGCTGCCGATCAGCAGGGCGATCACCGAAAAGATGCTGGCCTCGGCAAATACCGAAATGCCAATAGGCATGCCGATACCCAGCAAGCGCTTGATCGGCGCCCAGCGTGGCGGCTCGAAGCGGCGCAGTGGCGTGGTTTGCCGATAGGCCGAAGCGCGCCGGACCCAGACGATCATCGCCAGCAGCATGAAGGCCATCACGCCCGCCGTGGCCCAGCCGCAGCCCACGCTACCAAGCGGCGGGATGCCGAGCTTGCCGTAGATCAGCACGTAGTTGAGGGGGATGTTCAGCAGCAGGCCGAGCAAGCCGATCACCATGCTTGGCCGTGTGCGGCCCATGCCGTCGCTGTAGCAGCGCAGCACGTGATACAGCGCCACGCAGGGAAAACCGAAGGCCACGCCGTGCAGGTAGCCCATGGCAGGTTCGATCAGGTCTTCATCGACTTTCATCACGCGCAGGGCGAATTCCGCGTTCCACAACAAAACGCCCGCCACACTGCCGACAGCCAGCGCCAACCACAGCGCCTGGCGCACCAGCGGGCCGATCTCGTCGAGTTGCCCGGCACCGAAACGCTGCGCCACCTTCGGCGTGGTGGCCAGCAGAATGCCGGTCATCAGCAGGAACACCGGCACCCAGATCGAGTTGCCCAGGGCCACGGCGGCCAGGTCGCGGGCGCTGAAGCGGCCGGACATCACGGTATCGACGAAGCCGATCGAGGTGTACGCCAGTTGCGCGACGATGATCGGCAGGGCAAGGGCGAGCAGCGTGCGCAGTTCGGCGCGCACCCGCTGCAGGCGGGATTGGGCAGGCATGACAAGGTTCACAGGGCAGAGAAAACCGCACAGTTTACGCGCTGACGGCTCGGTCAGGAAAGGCGCAGCGGCGCGCTTGCAGGTAGAATGCCCGCCGGTTTGTGGAGAACTGCCATGCGCATAGTCGCCGACGAAAACATTCCCCTGCTCGACGAGTTTTTCGCCGGTTTCGGCGAGATTCATCGCTTGCCCGGCCGCGCCATCGACCGTGCGGCAGTCGCCGATGCCGAGTTGCTGCTGGTGCGTTCGGTCACGCCCGTCGACCACGCGCTGCTGCGGGGCAGCCCGGTGCGTTTCGTCGGTACCTGCACCATCGGCACCGATCACCTGGATCTCGACTACTTCAGCGACGCCGGCATCGCCTGGAGCAGCGCGCCGGGCTGCAACGCCCGTGGTGTGGTCGACTACGTGCTGGGCAGCCTGCTGGTGCTCGGCGAGCGCCTTGGCGCCGATCTGGCGCAGCGCACCTACGGCGTGGTCGGTGCCGGGCAGGTGGGCGAGCGACTGATCAGGGTACTGCGCGCCCTGGGGTGGCGGGTGCTGGTGTGCGATCCGCCCCGACAGCGCAGCGAAGGCGGCGATTATGTGAGCCTGCAGCAGATCGTCGAGCAGTGCGACGTGATCAGCCTGCACACTCCGCTGGCCCGGGATGGCGAGTTCGCCACCCGGCACCTGATCGACGCCGAGGTGCAGGAGCGGCTGCGTCCGGGTACCTGGTTGATCAATGCCAGCCGCGGGGCGGTGCTCGACACCGCGGCGCTACGTGCGTATTTGCAGAGTGGCGCCGATCTTCACGTGGTGCTGGACGTCTGGGAAGGCGAGCCGCTGGTTGATCTCGAACTGGCCGCGCTGTGCCATATCGCCACGCCGCACATCGCCGGCTACAGCCTGGACGGCAAGCTGCGCGGCACCGCGCAGATCTACCAGGCGTTTTGCCGTCATCAGGGCATCGAGCCGACGATTTCGCTGGAGTCGTTGACGCCGCCACGCTGGCTGCCGTGCCTGGGCATCGCCGCGGGCAGCGACCCCGCCTGGGCGCTGACAACGGTGTGCCGGGCGATCTACGACCCGCGCCGTGACGATGCCGATTTGCGCCGCAGCCTGGTGGTGGACGAGCAGGCGCGCAAGGCCGGCTTCGACCTGCTGCGCAAGCGCTATCCGATGCGGCGTGAGATAGAAGGACTGGAGGTCGAGCTGCGCGGCGTGGACGAGCCGCTGGGGGCGCTGATCAGCGCGCTGGGCGCGCGCGTGATCAACGTGCAATAGCGAGGGCGTGCGCAGTGTCAGCTGGCGGTGTCCTGCTGGCTTGCTGCGGCGGCCTTGTCGAGCTCGCTGCATGCTTGCTGGATCATGCTTTCAGTAATCGGAATTTCCCGACCATTAGGGTCGATGAGTGCGCCATGGGCGAGCTCACAGGATGTATCGGACTGCGGTGCGTGCTGCTTGTCAGTGCTGCTCATTATGGTCTCCTCATCAGGTGGGGCGCATTGCCGAAGGCGACGACTTCATTAGTGATGGGGGCATCCCAATATGGCTTCAACCGTGCCCAGTCATACTGTCGCAAAAAATTACCGGATAAAGAAGAGACGCCGTCGAACGGTTTGGCCATGAAAGGAGGCAATGCGTGCTGAGAACGGGATTATTGCTGCTGGGCTGCCTGCTGAGCCTGCAAGTGGCAGCCATCGAGCCGGCCGAACTGGTGAGCGGGGCACGCGAGCAGATCGGCGTGACCCTCTCATACGATCCCGCCTACCGGCGCATCGGCTATCCCGGTGGAGACGTGCCGATGCAAACCGGGGTGTGCACCGACGTGGTCATCCGTGCCTTACGCTTGCAGGGTCTGGATCTGCAGAAGGTGGTGAACGAGGACATGGCGGCGAACTTCTCGGCATACCCGAAACAATGGGGCCTCAAGCGCCCGGATCGCAACATCGACCACCGCCGCGTGCCCAATCTGATGACCTGGTTCCGGCGCCAGGGCATGGCGCTGCCCGTCGTACGCGAGGCTGATGCTTATCGAGCCGGGGATATCGTCACCTGGGATCTGGGCCGTGGGCAGACCCACATCGGCATCGTTTCCGATCGGCTGTCCGCAGCGGGCGAACCGCTTATCCTGCACAACATCGGCGCCGGTACGCGGGAAGAGGCCATCCTGTTTCGCTTTCCCATCACCGGCCATTACCGCTTCACGCCAGGCTAGCTGCACAAACGACGAAGCCCCGCGCCTTGTGGGCAGCGGGGCTTCGGTTGGAGCGGCAATCAGGCGTGGTGGTAGCTGATGACGCTGTCCTGCTCCTTGAGCACCTTGCGCATCTCCGCCGGAATGTTGCCAGCTCTGACGGCCAGCTCCAGGCGGATGTCTTCGAGGCTCTGAGCAAAAGCGTTCGAATCGTTGATCTGCAGTTTCTGCAAGACCCGGCTGTAGGCGGTGGTGTCCGCTTCATCGATCAGGGAAAGAACGATGCTACCGTCCGGGCGAGGCCGACTGAAGGTGGCACGTAGTGGGGCGAATAGCTTCTCGACAAGCTGTCGATTACCATTTTCCATTGACGAACTCCAGTTTACGTAGGAACCCCTATGAGTGACTGGAAATCATTTAGTTCGACGATGGCTGCTTTTTCGCGCCCTTATAGTGATGAATTTCGCATTTGTTTCGATATTCAGCGACGCAGCGCCTTGCGCGTACGCTCGATCACGCCTGGCAGCGTGTCGGCGCTGTACTGGCCGGGGTAGAGGCGCTGGGTGTGCTGAGCCACACCGGTGTGGTCGACCACGGTGAAGCTGAAGCTGCCCTTGCGTGCCGCCAGAATATGGCAAGCCAGCGGGGCGAATGCGTTTGAAAGGGTATGGATAGCGGTCTGGATTTGTTGAGTGGTATTCATATTCGGGTGTTTCCTGTACTGCAGGCGCATGATCGCGCCATAAAAATAGGGCTCCGGTCATTGGCTCATGCCAACGGGATTGGTTATCGGAGCGAGCTGCACGCTTTTAAGTTCAACCTATATAGGGTGAGCCAGCGGGCCATTTGGGAACCTGGGCGAGGTAATCAGTGCGAGGCGAAGACTGGCGAAAAAGCACCGTTCACGAGCTGTAAACGAGCATTTCGACGAGCCTGGCTTCAACGCAACAATGGCAATGCAGAGGGTTCTCTAGCGGCTTGCTGTAGCGGGTCTGTACTTCGGAAGACTGGCGAGGTCAGCGCATGAGCGAGACGGCCAGATCAGTCAGCGGAGGGGGTCATGGCAGGGATGCGTGCATCGATTGGATGCCGATTGCCAGGAAACCATCAGGAAGGCCCAGGGGCCGGATGACTTGCAGCGTGGTACGAACGGAGCGGATCATACACGGCTGTATAAAAAATAGCCAGCGTCATTTTCATCTTTTCGCGGCCGCCGATCGGCGTCGCACTGGCTGGTCGATTTGAGCTAGCATTAGCGCTCTTTTGCTTTCCTCTGGCGACGGTTTTCAATGAGTTATCAGGTTCTTGCACGCAAATGGCGCCCGCGTTCCTTTCGCGAGATGGTCGGGCAGACCCATGTGCTGAAAGCGCTGATCAACGCACTCGACAGCCAGCGTCTGCACCATGCCTATCTGTTCACCGGCACCCGCGGGGTGGGCAAGACCACCATCGCGCGCATCATTGCCAAGTGCCTGAACTGTGAAACCGGTATCAGCTCCACGCCCTGCGGCACCTGTTCGGTATGCCGGGAGATCGACGAGGGTCGTTTCGTCGACCTCATCGAAGTGGACGCCGCCAGCCGCACCAAGGTCGAAGACACCCGCGAGCTGCTCGACAACGTGCAGTATTCGCCAAGCCGTGGGCGTTTCAAGGTCTACCTGATCGACGAAGTGCACATGCTGTCCACCAGCTCCTTCAACGCGCTGCTCAAGACGCTCGAAGAGCCGCCGCCCCACGTCAAGTTCCTGCTCGCCACCACCGACCCGCAGAAGCTGCCGGTCACCGTGCTGTCGCGCTGCCTGCAGTTCTCCCTGAAGAACATGCCGCCCGAGCGGGTGGTCGAGCACCTTAACCACGTGCTGGGCGCCGAGAACATTCCTTTCGAGGACGATGCCCTGTGGCTGCTCGGCCGCGCCGCCGACGGTTCGATGCGCGATGCCATGAGCCTCACCGATCAGGCCATCGCCTTTGGCGAGGGTAAGGTGCTGGCGGCTGACGTGCGCTCCATGCTCGGCACCCTCGACCACGGTCAGGTGTATGGCGTGCTGCATGCGCTGATCGAAGGCGACGCCCGCGGCCTGATCGAAGCGGTGCGCCAGCTCGCCGAGCAGGGCCCGGACTGGAGCGGCGTGCTGGCCGAGATGCTCAACGTGTTGCACCGCGTAGCCATCGCCCAGGCGCTGCCCGATGCGGTAGACAACGGCCAGGGCGACCGCGAGCGGGTTCTGCAGCTGGCCCAGGCGCTGCCGGCCGAGGATGTACAGTTCTATTACCAGATGGGCCTGATCGGCCGTCGCGACTTGCCTTTGGCGCCAGATCCGCGCAGCGGTTTCGAGATGGTGCTGTTGCGCATGCTGGCGTTCAGGCCGGCGGGCGAGGGCGATGCTCCGAAGGTGGCGCTAAAGCCACTGGGGATCAGCCAGGCCAAGGCTGATCCCCAGGTAACCCCGGTGGCCGACGCAGCGCCTGCTGCGTCGCCAACCATTGCCAGTGCTGCGCCAAGCCAGCCAGCTGTGCCCAGCCAGCCGGAACCGCCCGCCGTCGAGCCGCCCGCTGCGCCAGCTGTCGTCGCACCCGCGGCGACTCCAGCCGTTGCGCAGGCGCCAACCGTCACGCCACCCTGGGAAGAGATGCCGGCCGAAGTCGAGCCTGCCGCGCCCGCTCCGGTGGTCAGCGAAGCACCTGCGCCGGCCCCGGAGCCGGTCGTCGCAGCGCCTGTGCCACAACCGCCAGTCGCCGTACAGCCGCAGCCCGAACCTGCCGCCGAGCTGCCCGTTCCGGAGCTGGCCGAGGTGCCGGTTATCGACACCAGCGACCTCAATCCGCCGGACAGCGATGACGAGCCGCCACCTGGCGACTACGACTATGTGTCGATGGACGTCGACAACCTGGATTACGATTTCGCCGATGCGCTCGGAGGCGATCAGCCCCAGGCCGAGCCCGAACCGGAGCCCGCGGCGATGCCCGCCACCGGCCTGGCCGCCGAATGGCTCGAGCTGTTCCCCAAGCTCGGCCTGAGCGGCATGACCGGCAGCATCGCCGCCAACTGCACGCTGATCGCCGCCGAAGGCGACAAGTGGCTCTTGCACCTGGACCCCGGCCACAGTGCACTGTTCAACGCGACCCAGCAGCGCCGTCTGAACGATGCCCTCAACGCCTACCATGGCCGCGAGATGCAGCTGAGCATCGAGCTGATCAAGCCCGAGCAGGAAACCCCGGCCCAGGCCGCCGCCCGCAAGCGCGCCAATCGTCAGCGCGAAGCCGAGGCCTCGATCCAGAACGATCCGCTGGTGCAGCAAATGATTTCCCAGTTCGCCGCCTCCGTGCGTGCGGGCAGTATCGAACCCGTCGATAACGTCGAACTACCGAGGACAACATCATGATGAAAGGTGGCATGGCCGGCCTGATGAAGCAGGCGCAGCAGATGCAGGAAAAGATGCAGAAAATGCAGGAAGAGTTGGCCAACGCCGAGGTCACCGGCCAGTCCGGTGCCGGCCTGGTCAGCGTGGTGATGACCGGTCGCCACGACGTCAAGCGCGTCAGCCTCGACGACAGCCTGATGCAGGAAGACAAGGAAATCCTCGAAGACCTGATCGCCGCCGCCGTCAATGACGCCGTGCGCAAGATCGAAGCCAACAGCCAGGACAAGATGTCCGGCATGACGTCTGGCATGCAATTGCCGCCCGGCTTCAAGATGCCGTTCTGATTGGCTCGTGCCGTCCAGCCGACGCACATGGCTGCGTTGCCGTCGGGCTCGGAATCCTCATGTGCAGTAGCACACTGCGCTTCCTCGCCCGCCGTCTGATCGCCACCGTAATTCGCTGGGCCAGCGGTAGGGCAGGTTGTACCCCGTCGGTGATCGATGGGTGTCACCTGCGCGGTTCGGCCCATGCTACGTCTTACCGTTACACCTTTTCGCTTCATCCTCTTCGAGCACTCGCCCCATGAGCTTCAGCCCCCTGATCCGCCAACTGATCGAATCGCTGCGCATCCTGCCCGGTGTCGGCCAGAAGACCGCCCAGCGCATGGCGCTGCAACTGCTCGAGCGCGACCGCAATGGCGCTCAGCGGCTGGCCCAGGCACTGAGCCAGGCAATGGAGGGCGTGGGTTACTGCAAGTCGTGCCGCAGCCTGAGCGAGAGCGAGCTTTGCCAGATTTGTGAAGACCCGCGCCGCGACGACAGCCTGCTCTGCGTGGTGGAGGGGCCGATGGACGTGTATGCCGTCGAACACACCGGCTTTCGTGGGCGTTACTTCGTGCTCAAGGGCCACTTGTCGCCCCTCGATGGCCTGGGGCCGGAGGCCATCGGCATTCCCGAACTGTTGGCGCGCATCGAGGCGGGGCAGTTCAGTGAAGTGATTTTGGCCACCAACCCGACGGTGGAAGGCGAAGCGACCGCCCATTACATCGCCCAGCTGCTGGCCGGCAAAGGCATGGTCGCTTCGCGCATCGCCCACGGCATGCCGCTCGGTGGCGAGCTGGAGCTGGTCGATGGCGGCACGCTGGCTCACGCTCTGGCAGGCCGTCGGCCGATCAGCCTCTGATTGGTACTGGGGCGTCACGCTGGCAGAGTTAGGAATACCTGTAATTTGTTTCTGAGAAGCATTACCATTCGTGCGTTATCCCCGCACGGTGATGGTGTGCTCGATGTCGTTCGTTTCCTCCCAACAGTCCTTGCAGCAGCTGTATCTCGAGCACAGCGGCTGGCTGAACGGCTGGCTGCGCAAGCGCATGGGCTGTGCTGAGAATGCCGCGGATCTTGCCCAGGACACCTTCGTGCGCCTGCTCGCCAAGCACCGCGAAGTGCCGCCACTGCGTGAACCGCGAGCTTATCTCTCGACCATCGCCCATTCACTGCTGGTCAACCACTGGCGTCGCCAGGCGATCGAACGCGCCTATCTCGACGCTCTGGCGATGCAGCCGGAGCCGCACGCACCGTCGCCGGAAACCACCGAGCTGATCATCGAAACCCTGCTGGCCATCGACGCCATGTTGCTGCGCCTGCCCGCCAACGTGCGCGAGGCGTTCCTGCTTTCCCAGCTCGACGGGCTGACCTACGCGGCCATCGCCACGCGCCTGCAGGTGTCAGAACGCATGGTCAAGAAGTACATGGCCCAGGCCATGCTGCAGTGCCTGCTGCTGGCCGAGGGTTGAGCCGTGGCGCCCGATCACGCTGCCTTGCAGCAGGCTGCCGAATGGTTCGCGGTGCTGGCCGATCCGCCAGTCAGCGCCCAGCAGCAGCGTGCCTGGCAGCAATGGCTGGCGGACCGCCCCGAGCACGCCGCGGCCTGGCTGCGGGTCGAGGCTATCAGCAGTCAGTTCGCCAGGCTGCCTGCCGATACCCACCGCCGCGCCGCGGCTCAGGCCTTGCGCAGCCCTGCACGCAGCCGGCGGCAGGTGCTCGGGCTGTTCGCCGTGCTGGGTGGCGCAGGGTTGTTGGCGGCTGCCGGGCAAGGCCGGCCCTGGCGCACCTGGCTGGCCAGCGAGCGTACCGGAATCGGGGAAATCCGGGATCTGCGCCTGGCCGATGGCAGCCACCTCTGGCTGGCCAGCCGCACTGCCGTGGACATCGATTACAGCGCCTCGATCCGTTTGTTGCGATTGCTGCAGGGCGAGGTGCTGCTCGACACCGCCAGGGACCCGCGCCCGCTGCTGCTCGATACCCGGCACGGCCGGCTGCAGGCCCTCGGCACCCGGTTCAGCGTGCGCGAAGGCGAGGATTTCACCCAGCTCAGCGTATTCGCCGGGGCCGTGCGTATCGAGCCGTCGCCGGTACGCGCCGCCCAGGTGCTGCAGGCCGGCCAGCAGGTGCGCTTCAGCGCCAGCGATATCTCGGCCAGCGAGCCCGTTGACCCGGCGCGCCAGGCCTGGAGCCGCGGCATGTTGCTGGCCAATGACCGGCGCCTGGGCGATTTCATCGCCGAGCTGGCCGACTACGTGCCCGGTTACCTGGGCTGCGATCCGCGGGTGGCCGATCTGCGCCTGGTCGGCGCCTATCCGTTGGGCGACACCGGGCGCATTCTCGACGCCCTGGCCGGCAGCCTGCCGATCCGCGTCAATCGGCGGTTGCCCTGGTGGGTGACGGTAGAGCCGCTGACCGGCTGATGGCCTGCCGGTGAAATTATTCGTGCCAATGCGGTTCCCCTTTTTCGATCTCGCTTGGCCTCAGTGCATCCGGCCCTTGCGCACCCTGCGCGGGCGATGTCTCGAGGACTGCTGCATGTCGTCACCGCTCTGCTTTTCGCCCCTTGCTCTGCGCCGTTCGGTCCGCCTGGCCACCCTAGCCCTGGCGGCCTGTTCGCCGCTGTTCGTGCAGGCCCAGGCCGTCGATGCCGGCAGCCATCAGCAGGCGACGCGCAGCTACCAGATTCCGGCTGGGCCGCTGTCGGCGGCACTGAGCCGTTTCGCAGCGGAGGCGGGCGTGCTGCTGTCGGTCGATGCGCAGCTGACTGCCGGCAAGCAGAGCCCGGGCCTGCAGGGCGAGGCGGGTGTGGACGACGGCTTCGCGCGGCTGCTGCAGGGCAGCGCCCTGCAGGCCGTCGCCGATGGCAGCGGCGGCTACTCCCTGGAAGCTGCGGCGCCAGCCGGTAGCGCTTCGCTGGAGCTGGACAGCACCGATGTACGCGCCTTCGCCCTGGGTAATGCGCTGGGCAGCATGGACGGCTACAACGCCACCCACAGCAGCGTGTCGACCAAGACCAGCAAGGCGCTGGCGAAAACCGCGCAGAGCGTATCGGTGGTCACCCGCGAGCAGATCGAGCGCCAGGGCGCGCTCACCGCTGCCGATGCCATGCGCTACAGCCCGGGCGTGCTGACCAATCCTTATGGCAACACCCATCGCTACGATTACCTGGCGATTCGCGGCATCAACGACGGCTCTGTGGACAACATCACCATCGATGGCCTGAAGTCCATGGGCGATCCTGGCTCCTACAGCAGCCTGCAGATCGACCCATACTTCATCGAGCGCATCGACATTCTCAAGGGGCCGTCTTCGGTACTGTACGGGCGCAGCAACCCGGGCGGCCTGGCGGCCATCAGCACCAAGCGCCCGGAGTTCACCCAGTCCGGCCGGGTGGACCTGTCCTATGGCAACAACGCCCGCAAGTCCCTGGGCTTCGACGTCACCGGGCCCTTGAACGAGAACATCGCCTATCGGGTGGTCGGCCTGGCCAAGGACGCCGATGCCCAGGCCGATCACGTCACCGAGACGCGCTATGCGCTGATGCCCAGCCTGGCACTGAATCTCAGTGACGACACGTTCATGACGCTCTACGCCTACTTGCAGGACGATCCCAACGGCGGCTATCACGGCAGTCTGCCTGCGTCTGGCACCGTGCACAAACGCAACGGGCAGCGCATCTCGAGCAGCTTCTTCGAGGGTGACCCGGCCATCGAGGAATTCACCCGCACCCAGCAGATGCTTGGCTACGAGCTGGAGCACCGCTTCAACGACACCTGGAGCGCGCGGCAGAACTTCCGTTACCTGGATGCGCGGGTGTCGAACAGCCAGGTCTGGGGTTCGGGCTACGTCAGTGCCAACAGCAACGAACTGTTCCGTGGCTACAGCGGTGGCCAGGAGCAGTTGCACGCCTGGATCGTCGACAACATGCTGCAGGCCGATTTCGCCACCGGCGCAGCCCAGCACACCCTGGTGCTGGGCCTGGATTATCAGTACTCGAAGAACAAGATCGCCGCTCAGAGCGATACCGCAGGCGCACCCATCGACGTGTTCGACCCGGTGCAGAATTACGGTGACCTGACGGCCTTGCGTTCTACCAACGATGCCCTGCGGCGCCAGAAGCAGACCGGCCTGTACCTGCAGGACCTGGTCGAGATCGACAACTGGAACCTGTCCTTCGGCCTGCGCCAGGACTGGTACGACGTATCCATCGATGACGAGATCAGCGGCAAGGACGACAACCAGGGCGAGAAGCTCAGCGGCCATGTCGGCGTGCTCTATGCGTTCGATAACGGCCTCTCGCCCTACGTCAGCTATTCGACCTCGTTCAACCCGACCTCCAATTACTCCAGCGGCGCGCAGATCCTCGACCCGACCACCGGCGAGCAGTGGGAAGCCGGCCTCAAGTTCCAGCCGCCTGGCACGGACGATCTGTACACCCTGTCGTTCTTCAACCTGGAGATGGAGAACCTGTACGCCAAGGAAAACAGCCTGGTCACCGACAGCTTCTACAAGGGCGTGGGCGGCATCCGGTCACGTGGCGTCGAGCTGGAGGCGCGCTTCAAGCCGGTCGACAACCTGCAACTGATCGCCAGCTACACCTATGCGGACGTTTCCTACAGCAAGTCCTACTTCGTCAACGATGGTGCCGCTGTGGTGGACGCCAAGGGCAATACGCCGCCGCAGACGCCCGAGCGTATGGCCAGCCTGTGGGCCGATTACCGCTTCAGTGACGGCGCACTGGCCGGTTTGACCGTCGGAGCCGGCGCGCGCTATGTCGGCCACAGCGAGGGCAGCGAGCTGAACGACTTCGACGTGCCGTCCTACACGCTGTTCGATGCGTCGGTTGGTTATGACCTGAGCCAGGTCGGTTTGAAGGGAACGTCGCTGCAGCTCACTGCCAACAACCTCACCGATGAGTACTACGTGGCGTCCTGCTACTCGGCAAGGGCCTGCTACCTGGGTGAAGAGCGGACGCTGACGGCGACCGTCACTCAGCGTTTCTGAGAGACGGCTTTGTCGCTGCGTTCGGATTCATCGACGGGGGCTGCAAAGTAGCGAAAACGGACGGCCGACCGCCACTTGTGGGAACGGGCCATGCCCGTGATTTCGCGGGTATGGACTAGGCGTCCCCGCCCGCTCCCACAGGTATTGCATCGATGTTCGCTTCTGCCTTGTAGTTGCCTCTACATGCGCATACAAGACTTTGAACAGGTTCTAAGAGCCTGTTTACGATCTTTTGAGCAGTAGTACGAGAAAAGCCAAATGGATGAACTGCAAGCTGGTGTTGAGCTTACGCTCGCAGTTCTTCCATAACCGCCTGCACTTCTCCAGCCAGGTAAAGCTTCGTTCCACCACCCAGCGCTGTGGCATTACGGCAAAGGTATGCAGCTCGCTACGTTTGGCAATCTGCACCTCTGCACCAATCAGCTCTTTCACAGCACCGGCAAATGGCTTACCTACGTAGCCCCCATCGGCCAAGACGTTTTGCACATCTCTCAGATGGCTGGCGCAACGCTTGAACGCCAGCAGTGCCCCTTTGCGGTCGGTGACGTCGGCGGTGGTCACCGCAATGGCATGGGGTAATCCCTGGGTATCCACTGCGATGTGACGCTTGATACCCGAAACCTTCTTGCCCGCGTCATAGCCTTTCTCGCAGGCACTATCGGTGTTCTTCACGCTCTGTGCGTCGACGATCAAAAAGCTCGATTCCGATTTGCGCCCCTGTTTTATACGGGCCGCGCCAACCTGATTTTTTAAGGGCTTGCTCCAGCACGCTTACCCCATTCTGATCAGGCTCACTCCATTGACTGAAGTAGCGGTGCACAGTTTGCCAACGTGGGAAATCGCTAGGCAGCAAGCGCCACTGACAGCCTGTTTTCAACAGATACAGCACCGCGCACCACACCTCATACAGCTCCACGGTGCGAGGCTTGGTACGCTTGCGGGCGCTTTCCAGCAAAGGACGGATTTGTTCAAACTGCTCGTGACTCACATCGCTCGGGTAACGGTGCTTTCTCATACCCATAGTGTGCAGGAAAAGATCCGAGACAGGTTCTAAGAACTTGGCCCGTTTTTGTGGGAGCCGCGACCTCGCGGCGAATTAGTCAGGCACCGCCGATAGGCAGTCAGGCTGCAATCGTTTCGCCCCGGGGGCGTGGCTCCCACAGGTTGGTTTGAGTGGCCGCTTCCGCCTTTCAGCAGCCCTTTTACGCTCAGCCTGCATTGCGCAGGCGGTGTATGTCGCGCAGCGGTGGGGCGCCAAACAGGCGGCTGTACTCGCGGCTGAATTGCGAGGGGCTCTCGTAGCCGACGCGAAAGCTCGCCGAGGCCGCTTCCAGGCCTTCGCTGAACATCAGCCGACGCGCCTCCTGCAGGCGCAGCTGCTTCTGATACTGCAGCGGGCTCAGGGCGGTGACGGCCTTGAAGCGATGGTGCAGGGTCGAGGCGCTGAGGTTGACCTCGCGGGCCAGTTCCTCGATGCGCAGCGGCTTGTCGTAATGCCGGTTGATCCATTCGATGGCACGGGCGATGCGGTGGCTCTGGCTGTCGGCCATGACGATCTCGCGCAGGCGCTGGCCCTGGGGACTGCGCAGCAGGCGATAGAAAATCTCGCGCAGGGCCAGCGGCGCCAGCATGCCGGCGTCGCGGGGCGTGTCGAGCAGGCGCAGCAGGCGAATCACCGCATCGAGCATCGACGCGTCCAGGCGGTCGACGAACAGCGCGCGGCTCGGGCCGGGCGCCGGCAGGCCGATCGGCCCGGCGGCGGAGAGCAGTTCGCTGATCACCGCCGGGTCGATGTCCAGGCGTACGCTCAGGTAGGGCTGCTCGGGGGTCGCTTCGATCACCTGGCCGGTGACCGGCAGGGTGACCGACGCCACCAGGTAGTTGAGCGGGTCGTAGTAATACTGCTCGGCACCCAGGCGAATTTCCTTGCGGCCCTGGGCGATGATGCACAGGCACGGCCGGTAAAGCGTCGGCATCGGCAGGCTGGGCGCCGTGGTATAGGCCAGCCCGAGGCCGTCGATAAGGGTATCGTGCATACCCTCGGTCGGGGTGTTCTGCTGAATCAGGTGGGCCAGTTCGCGTTGGCGAAAGGCCAGGTCATCAGGCTGGTCGGCTTGCATCATGTACTCACTCGCGAATTTGTGCGAAGCCTATCCGGGAATTGCCCAGACGTCCTGTACGGCCATCGATCTTCGGAGTATTGGGCAAGCGTTGCGCAGCATTAGGCAATCGCCTGCGCTACATGCCGCGAACTGAGCGGGTGAGGGCGGCGCTTTAGCGAATATCCGCACGATCAGGCAAGAATGTTCCAGTATCCGGCTAACGTGAAAGGGGCCTCGGCTCCTACTCTGGATCCATCGCGGCACCGTTCGCCGCACTGACCAGAGGATCGCACCATGAACGATATCCAAGAAAAAGTCGTACTCATCACCGGCGCCAGCAGTGGCATTGGCGAAGGTTGTGCACGCTTGCTGGCCGAGAAGGGCGCTCGTGTCGTGCTCGGCGCCCGCCGGGTCGAGCGCCTCGAGCAATTGGTCGAGGAGATTCGCGCGTCCGGAGGCCAGGCCATCGCCCGCCGCCTGGACGTGACCGACGCCGCCGACGTGCAGGCCTTCGTCGATGCCGCCATGGCCGAGTACGGCCGCGTCGACGTGCTGCTCAACAATGCCGGGGTGATGCCGCTGTCGATGATCGAGGCGCTGAAGCTGGACGAGTGGAATCGCATGATCGACGTCAACATCCGCGGCGTGCTGCACGGCATCGCTGCAGCCTTGCCGGTCATGCAGGCCCAGCGTAGCGGGCAGATCATCAACGTGGCGTCGATCGGCGCCTACCGGGTCTCGCCGACCGCGGCGGTGTATTGCGCCACCAAGTACGCGGTGCGGGCGATCAGCGACGGCCTGCGTCAGGAGGTCGGTGGCGACATCCGCGTCACCCTGGTGTCGCCTGGCGTGGTGGAATCGGAACTGGCCGACAGCATCTCCGATGAAGGCGCCCGCGACGCCATGCGCGAATTTCGCAAGGTGGCCATCAGCCCGTCGGCCATCGCCCGGGCCGTGGCCTATGCCATCGAGCAACCGGCGGACGTCGACGTCAGCGAACTGGTGGTGCGCCCGACGGCAAGTATTCACTGACAGGGCAATGCCACGGCGGATCCGCCGTGGCATTGCCGACTGGATCTATGGAGAAAAACATGACCCTGCAAACCCACATCACCGTGCTCGAAGCCGCTCCTGGTCGTTGTGAGGAACTGGGTGGCTACCTGCGTGACCTGCTGGAGCCGACACGCCGGCTGGACGGTTGCCTGGCGTTCGAACTGCAACGTGATCGCCGACGCTGGCAGTTGCACAGCCGCTGGCGCAGCCCTGCCGACCTCGAGCGCTACTTCGCCCAGCCGCTGTTGCAGGAGGTGCTCGGTAGCGCATGGAGGAGCGGGGCGATCCAGCACCTGCAAAGCCGCGCTGCCTGACGGCAGAAAACGCAAACGCCCCGGTCCATGCCGTAATGCTGTTCACTTAGGCTGCAGAGCGAGATGATTCATCGCTTGTATTGGCCTTGAAACCCAGGAAAAACGTCGCTTCCACATTTCGAAAAAGCGGCGTTTTTTCTTAAGTGAACAGCATTACGGTCCATGCCGGGGCGTTTGCGTTGATGTGGCGGGCGCTTACTCGACCAGCGTCAGAGTCACGTCGATGTTGCCTTGGGTCGCGTTGGAATACGGGCAGACGATGTGCGCCTTGTCGATCAGCGCCTTGGCCTCTTCACGATCCAGGCCCGGCAGGGTGATCTTCAACTCCACTTCGATGGCGAAGCCAGTGGGCACCGCGCCGATGCCGACGATGCCTTCGATCCAGCTGTCCGGCGAAACCTTGTGCTTGTCGCGCGCCGCGACGAACTTGATCGCGCCCAGGAAGCACGCCGAGTAGCCGGCTGCGAACAGTTGCTCGGGGTTGGTACCCTGGCCGCCTGCGCCGCCTAGCTCCTTCGGTGTGGTCAGCGCGACATCGAGCACGCCGTCGGAGGAAATGGCACGGCCCTCACGGCCACCAGTGGCTTCAGCGTAGGCGCGGTAGGCAACGGTTTCGATAGACATGGTGAAATCCTCGTATTTGATTTGTGCGATGTTTGTTAGTGCGCAATTCAATTGCTCGAAGCGAACTCTAGTCGTGATTTAGTTTGCGCGCAAGGTATTTTCGAGAAGTCGCAAGATTGTCGATCCTGAATCGTCTCGACGACGCTCAGTGTAGACCTGGGCTGTTACCTGTCGATTGCACGCCTGTGCTCAGAGGCTGTCCTGCAATTGCTTGCGCAGGGCGGTCAGCTCGGCGGTGAGCTTGGCCAGGCGCTCGGCCGTCTGGGCGCTGGCATCAAGGATGCAGCCGGGAATCTGTCGGGCCTCGGCGTGCAGGGCGCGGCCCTTGTCGGTGAGGTGCAGGTGCACCACGCGCTCGTCGGCGCTGCTGCGCTTGCGGTCGATCAAGCCCTCGGCTTCCAGGCGCTTGAGCAGAGGGGTGAGCGAGCCAGGGTCGGTGAGCAGGCGCGCGCTGATCTCGCTCACGGTGATGCCGTCGCCTTCCCATAACACCAGCATCGCCAGGTACTGCGGATAGGTCAGGCCGAGTTTCTTGAGCAGCGGCTTGTAGACCTTGGTCATCATCAGCGAGGTCGAATGCAGGGCGAAGCACACCTGGTTGTCGAGCAGCAGATCGGCGCAGGTGTCGTCGGTGGTCATGGAAGCTCCGGGATGAGGGCAGGCAAGGGCGCAATTTAGCGCGCCGGTCCGGTCGATGCCAGCCAAAGCGGCAGCGCATGGCGCCACTAGGCAGCCTGCAGCCGGCGCTGGTCACCTTGCCAGTGCCCATCTGGCATACAATGTCGCACCGCTTGTGCGGCACCGATCAGTCGTCAGGGAGTGAACACATGAAGAGTTTGATGGCGAGTTTCGCCGTGCTGTTGCTATTGGCCGGCTGCACTACGCCCGGCAAGCCGCCGGCGTTGCAGGTGCCGGTGACCGGCAAGATCAACCCGACCCGAGTGCAGGTGACGCCGAGTGACGCCGATATCGAAGCGGCCAAGTCCAGCCTGTTTACAGCCATCGATGCCGATGGGGTCGCATTCGACTCGCTGTTCGGCACGGCGGCCAACGTAGCCGGCGATGATCTGGCGGTGTGCGGCTTCGCCAAGCGCGACGATCAGGACGGTGCGCTGTATTTCGCCTATTACAACGGCGAACTGCTGCTGTGGGATGAAGCCGCGCCCCATGGCACCAGCACCGAAAACCAGTTCCTGGCGATGATCTGCTCCTACCGCTAGATAATTAATGACCTAACAGGCGCTGCGGTGGTGGCAGACGCTTGAGCGTCGCGGCTTTGCCACGCGCCGCCATGCGCCGCTTGGCCGGGCATATGCCGGTGACCCCGCGAAAGATGCCCAGCGCGCCGGCAGCGATGTCGGTCAGCCCGAACAGGCCGCCAATGGCCAGCCCCTTGCGAATCAGCAGTGCGCCGCCGGCGATGGAAATCACTCGCTCCATGGGCGCCAGGTTGGTCGCGCTGTGTTTGCTGTCGTGTGCAGGCATGGGAGCTCCAATCAAGAGGCTTTCCTCAGGGCGCTGAGCAGTTCGGCTTTGCGCATCGTCGAGCGACCGCTGATCTGCCGGGCGCGGGCCAGGTGCAGCAATTCCTGTTTGCTCTGTTCGTCGAGGGGGCGGTTGGGGTGCACCTCGCCGCGTCGGCTAGCGGCTGCCTGGCGGGCGGAATCCTTGCGGGCGCGGGTTTTCTGCCCGGCGCTGGTCTGGCGTCCCGAGCCGCCGGCGCGCTCGCCACCGCCGGACTGCTTGTTGACCGTCGCCCAGGCCCTGGCGCGCGCCTGATCTTCTGGGATACCGCGCTCCTCATAGCTGGATTCGATGGCCGCCGCCTTGCGTTTCTGGGCCGCGGTGTACTTGTCTTTGCTTCCACGTGGCATGTCGGGCTCCTCGTCAGAACGACACTGGTCAAAGGCACTGGCCGATACCCCTGTGGCAGGCCGGCAGCGTGCCGAGTTCAGGGGGCTGGATGAGTGGTCGTCGGCAATTGGGCAGACGAATTGAACTCTCCTCCGGGTGCCGGACTCATTGCTAAGTGCTTTTGGGGCAGGGCGCGCCGAGCTCTGGCATGCGCCCGCCAGCCGCCGAACCTTATTCGAGGAGATGACGATGAAACGTGATTGGGAACTGATCCGTGAACTGCTGCTGCAGATCGAAGCACTGGAAACCGGACACCACTTTTACCCGCAGCAGGTCGGCGAGCACACTGCCGAATCGGTCAGCTACCATATTCATCTGATGTGCCAGGCCAACCTGATCGAGTGCTCCCAGCACCATCCGTGGAACGGCGCGCCGGTTTCCATCGCTAATGGCCTGACCCTGACCGGTCATGATCTGCTCGACGGCATCCGCGAAGATTCGCTTTGGGAAGCCAAGAAGGCCTTTCTGCAGGCCCGCGCCGGCGGCATCACCTATGAAGGTCTGAAGAACGCGCCGACTGCCGACTCCATGTTGTTCGCCGCCAGCCGCGGCACCGAAGAGGGTCATAACGGCCACGTCTATAACTGATTCAGGGAGAGAACCCGCATGGCCGAGGAAGCAGTGAAAGCAACAGACACCGTCGATACTTTCAAACAACTGATCCTGGCCAAGCTCAGGTATTCGGTGGGCAAGGACCCAGGTAACGCCTTCGCCCACGACTGGTTCGAAGCGGTCGCCCTGGCGGCTCGCGACCATCTGGTCGATCACTGGGAAGACGCTTCCCTGCAGGTCGACCGTCAGGAGCAGAAGCGCGTTTACTATCTCTCGCTGGAGTTCCTGATCGGCCGCCTGCTGGTCGACAACCTCAGCAACCTCGGCCTGCTGGATACCGCCCGCGAAGCGCTGGCGCAGCTGGACGTGGACTTCGAGCAGATTCGCAATCTGGAGCCCGACGCCGCCCTCGGCAACGGTGGCCTGGGCCGCTTGGCCGCCTGCTTCATGGAAAGCATGGCGACCCTGAACATCGCCGCCCACGGTTATGGCATCCGCTATGAGCACGGCCTGTTCCGCCAGGTGGTGGTCGACGGCTGGCAGCAGGAGCACACCGAAACCTGGCTGGATTTCGGCAACCCATGGGAGTTCGAGCGCCCGGAAGTCAGCTACAGCGTCGGCTTCGGCGGCAGCGTGGTGAACCTTGCCGATTCTGGCGACATCTCGCGCCACGAGTGGCACCCCAACGAGCAGGTGCGCGCCATTGCCTACGACACCCCGGTGGTCGGCTGGCGCCATTCCAGCGTCAATACCCTGCGCCTGTGGCGTGCCCGCGCCGAGGAAGACCTGCAGCTGGAGCGCTTCAATGCCGGCGATCACTTCGGCGCAGTGGCCGACGTGGTCAAGGCCGAGAGTATTTCCCGGGTACTCTATCCGGCGGACAGCACCGAGGCTGGCCAGGAATTGCGTTTGCGTCAGGAGTTCTTCTTCGTTTCGGCGTCGCTGCAGGATTTGATTGCTCGGCACCTGGAGCTGAACCTCGATATTCATTCGCTGCCCGACCGCGTCGCCATCCAGCTCAACGACACCCACCCGGCGATCGCCGTGGCCGAGCTGATGCGCCTGCTGGTCGACGTGTACCGCCTGGAGTGGTTCGAGGCCTGGAAGCTGACTACCGCGACCCTGTCCTACACCAACCACACCTTGCTGCCCGAGGCGTTGGAGTCCTGGCCGGTATCGCTGATGGAGCGCCTGTTACCGCGGCACATGCAGATCATTTATCTGATCAATGCGTACCACATCGATTCGCTGCGTGCGAAGGACATCCATGATTTCGACCTGCTGCGCTCCATCTCGCTGATCGACGAGGATCACGGCCGCCGCGTGCGCATGGGCAACCTGGCATTCCTGGGTTCGCACAGCATCAACGGCGTGTCTGCTCTGCACACCAACCTGATGCGCAAGAGCGTGTTCAGCGATTTCCATCGCCTGTATCCGGAGCGCATCAACAACAAGACCAACGGCGTGACCTTTCGGCGCTGGTTGTTCCAGGCCAACCCGCAGTTGACCGAGCTGCTGGTCGGCGCGCTGGGCGAGGGCGTGCTCGACACACCGGAAACCACCCTGCGTTCGCTCGAACCGTTCGCCGCCAAATCGTCGTTTCGCAAGCAGTTCGCCGCCCAGCGCCAGCACGCCAAACGAGCCCTCGCCGAACTGGTGCGCGAACGCATGGGCATCAGCCTGGACACCCAGGCGATCTTCGACGTGCAGGTCAAGCGCATCCACGAGTACAAGCGCCAACTGCTCAACCTGCTGCACACCGTGGCGCTGTACCAGGCGATGCGCAACGACCCGGCCACCGACTGGGCGCCGCGGGTGAAGATCTTCGCCGGCAAGGCCGCGGCCAGCTATCACCAGGCCAAGCTGATCATCAAACTGGCCAACGACATCAGCCGCACCGTCAACGCCGACCCGACCCTGCGCGGGCTGCTCAAGGTGGTGTTCATCCCCAACTACAACGTCAGCCTGGCCGAGGTGATCATCCCGGCAGCCGATCTCTCCGAGCAGATTTCCACGGCTGGCCTGGAGGCCTCCGGTACCAGCAACATGAAGTTCGCCCTCAACGGCGCGCTGACCATCGGCACCCTGGATGGCGCCAATGTGGAGATGTCCGAGCAGATCGGCCGTGAGAACATGTTCATCTTCGGCATGACCGCCCAGCAGGTCGCGGCCCGTTCGCGGCGTGATCTGAACATGAGCGCCGAGGTGGCGGCTTCCGAGCGGCTGGCGGGGGCCTTGGAGGCGATTCGCTCCGGGGTGTTCTCGCCGGACGATCCGGGCCGCTACACCGGGCTGATCGACGGTCTGCTGGCCCATGACCGCTTTCTGGTCTGCGCCGACTTCCAGGCCTACTGGGAGGCGCAGCGCAAGGTCGACATCCTCTGGCGCACGCCGGACCGCTGGTGGCAGGCGGCGGTGCTCAACACCGCCCGTACCGGCTGGTTCTCCTCGGATCGCACCATCCGCGAATACGCCAAGGAAATCTGGAACGTGTCCGGCATCGACAACTGATCGCTGCGCAACAACGAGAAGCCCGGCATGCCTCGCACATGCCGGGCTTTTTCATGCTCAGGCCAGGCGTTAATGCCGTCCGTCCTGTTGCAGGGCATCGCCTCGCTAAATAACCCGAACGTCCCTACTCACATGGCCTCACATTCCTGAGGCGTCCATACGTCCAAACCGCGCCTGCCTGAGCGCGGAGGACGCTGTTGCCCCCGATCGATCGATCCGGCGGGCGATACCCATGTGAGGAGAGATGACTGATGGAATCCAAAGACAAGGGCCGTACCAGCGAGTTGGCGGGAACCGATACCGTCGACCGCGGCAACAGCAACAAGAAGATCGAGCAACTCGAACGTTTCCGTGAAGACGCCACCGGCCAGGCCCTGACCAATGACCACGGCACGCGCATTGCCGACAACCAGAACAGCCTGCGTGCTGGCGAGCGCGGCCCGTCGCTGCTCGAAGACGTGTTTCTGCGCGAGAAGCTCACCCACTTCGACCACGAGCGCATTCCCGAGCGTGTGGTGCATGCCCGCGGCGCAGCGGCCCACGGTTACTTCCAGGTCTACGAGGACCTGAGCGAGCTGACCAAGGCGGACTTTCTCACCGACCCGAGCAAGAAGACCCCGGTGTTCGTGCGCTTCTCCACCGTGCAGGGCCCGCGCGGCTCGGCCGACACCGTGCGCGACGTGCGCGGTTTCGCCACCAAGTTCTATACCGACGAAGGCAACTTCGACCTGATCGGCAATAACATGCCGGTGTTCTTCATCCAGGACGCCATCAAGTTTCCCGACTTCGTGCATGCGGTGAAGCCCGAGCCCCATAACGAGATCCCCACCGGCGCATCCGCCCACGACACCTTCTGGGACTTCGTATCGCTGACCCCTGAGTCCGCCCACATGGTGCTCTGGACCATGTCCGACCGCGCCATTCCGGTCGGCTTTCGCGGTATGCAGGGCTTCGGCGTGCACACCTACCGGCTGGTCAACGCCGAAGGCCGTGCACACTTCGTCAAGTTCCACTGGCGCCCGGTCGCCGGCGTGTTCTCGCTGGTCTGGGACGAAGCGCAGAAGCTTGCCGGCAAGGACCCGGACTTCCACCGCCGCACCCTGTGGGACGACATCGAGAACGGCGACCCGCTGGAGTGGGAGCTGGGCCTGCAGGTGATTCCCGAGGAAGACGAGCACAAGTTCGACTTTGATCTGCTCGACGCCACCAAGCTGGTGCCCGAAGAACAGGTGCCGGTGCGTGTGGTCGGCAAGCTGGTACTCGACCGCAACCCGGACAACTTCTTCGCCGAAACCGAGCAGGTGGCCTTCCAGATGGCCAACATCGTGCCCGGGATCGACTTCACCAACGACCCACTGCTACAGGGCCGGCTGTTCTCCTACACCGACACCCAACTGCTGCGCCTGGGCGGCCCGAACTTCAACGAGATCCCGATCAACCGTCCGGTCTGCCCGTTCCACAACAACAACCGCGACTCCTTCCACCGCCAGACCATCAACAAGGGCCGGGCTTCCTATGAGCCGAATTCCATCGATGGTGGCTGGCCGAAGGAAACTCCCGAGGCTCCGAAGGGCGGCGGCTACGTCAGCTATCCCGAGGAAGTGTCCGGGCCGAAGATCCGCAAGCGCGCCGAGTCGTTCGGCGATCACTTCTCCCAGGCGCGGCTGTTCTTCAACAGCATGAGCGACGCCGAGAAAGCGCACATCGTCGCGGCGTACAGCTTCGAGCTCGGCAAAGTCGAGCGCCTGTACATCCGTGAGCGCCAGGTGCATGAGATTCTCGCCAACATCGATCTGGATCTGGCCAAGCAGGTGGCGGCCAACGTCGGTGTCGACGCACCGAGCGGGCCCACCGTGCAAGTGCCGGAAATCTCCCTCAAGGAGTCGCCGGCGCTGAGCCAGATGAACCTGCTGCCGGGCAACATCAAGTCGCGCAAGGTGGCGATCCTGATCGGCGACGGCGTCAAGCAGGCGGATATCGATGCCCTCACTGCAGAGCTCGATAAGCAAGGTGCGCAGTTCAAGCTGTTGGCGCCGAGTGCCGCGCCGGTGAAGAGCGATGCTGGCAAGCAGTTGGTGCCCAACGACTCCATGCAGGGCTTGCCGTCGGTGGCCTTCGATGCAGTATGGGTGCCGGGTGGCACGAGCTTCGCCAAGGCCCTGGAGGGCGATGGGGTGGCGCTGCATTACCTGCTCGAAGCCTACAAGCACCTCAAGGCCATTGGCCTGTGCGGCGAATCGGCGGACCTGCTCAAGCTGCTGAGACTCAAGGAAGACGAAGGGCTGCTTACCGGGAAGACGGGCAGCGGGTTGATTCAGCCATTCACCGCGGCCATCGCCAAGCACCGCGTGTGGGCCCGCGAGCCACTGACCAAGGCGATTCCAGCCTGATGTGAAAAAGCCCCTGTACCGCGAGGTGCACGGGCTTTCAGCTGGGTATTGGAACCTTTTCAAAATCGTCCGGCCCGGTTTCAGCGCTTTGCCTGCAAAGTGGCGGGAGCTGCCGTTCCCACAATGGATCAGCCGTAAGGCGGACGGCGCCTCATCCGTCCACCGCTTTTACGATCACAATGGTGGATGAAAAAGCGCCGGCTACGCGCCCCGATCAAGCCTACGAACTTGGCCCGTTTCTGTAGGAGCCGCGACCTCGCGGCGATCCGTTCAGGCGCTACCGATAGGCAACTAGGCTGCGATCTTTTCGCCCCGAGGTCGGGGCTCTCACAGGTTGGTTTGAGTGGCCGCTCTGCCTTATAGCAGCCTCTTCAACATTGCCTAAAAATCGTCAACTGATTCTTAGCTCATCAGCGCGTGCGCATGCTGCTGACAGGTACGCTGGGCACGGGCGCGCAATTTGGCGCGACGCGGTGCGTGCTGGCGACGCCATACCGGATCGCTGGGTGAGGCGGGCAGGGGCGGGAATTCTTCGGCCAGCTGGGCTTCAAGCTGGTAACGGTTGAGCAGGCGCAGCATGCCCCACAGCATGGCCGCCGATACCAGTAACCAACCGGAAATCATCAACAGAATATAGCTTTCAGGACTCATGGGGCCTCCTCGGCCTGCGGGCGAGAGTCGACGTGCAAACGCTGTTTGACGCTCGTCCCCTGCAGGCATTGGTCTATCACGCTGCAGGCGTAATGTTGCAGCGTCATGAATGCATTGGCGGGCTGTTGAAAAACTACCTGCGTTGCCATCGCGGCGTTAAAAGCAGGCTCAAAATGCTCATTTACAGCCTGTAAACTGCGCTTTTTCGCCTCCTTTTGCCTTGCGCTGGCTGCCTCGCCAACGTTTTTCAACGGCCCACCAGGCTCTTTGCCGGGCGCATCAACGAGCGTCCACGCCAGCGGCGATTTGTGCAGGCTGTGTTGCAGGTGTTCAAGTTTCTCGGTGGGTAGCCCGTCATCGCGATCCAGCCAGCCGTGCTCGCCGATCAGCATCAAGCGTCCGACTCGCGCCGTCGGCAGCCCTTCGAGCAAGGCGATGATGGCGTCGTAGCTGCTCTCGAACCCTCCAATATGAAGCGAGCGACTGTTCAACACCACGATCACCGCATCCGTGCCGGCAACGCTTCGCGCCACACTGTCGGCGTTGAACAGCGTGCCGCTCTTGGCCGCCAGGCCTGGGCGCGGGGCGATATCGGTCGGGTCATCGACGATCACCACGACCTGCAGGCCGCGCTCTAGCAGCACGTCCTGCAGCGCGTCGGTGATGCGATCCGGCGCGCCGTAGAGGGCGATTTTATCGATGGGGCTAAGGTCGCTCATGATCGTGCTCAAGTCTGCCGCTGTTGACCGGGTTCCTGGTCGGTCGCGTCGCCAATCGGCTTCACCTCGATATCGGTGATCTCGCTGGGCAACTCGCTGCTGTGCAGCGATTCGACGTGGTAGCGGGCTTGTTCGGGCGTAAGCACCGAAGCTGCGGCCTGTACCTCCGTGGATTTCTTCTGCTTGCCAAGCCGGTAGCTGACGAGAAAGTAGTGATTTCTGGACATCCGAACCTCCTTTCGTCGTGCGCCTCGGGCGCGGGCGGCGTGCTCGCCTGTCAGAACAGTAGAGAGACCGGCGTTGCACGGCGTTCAGGTTTTTCGCCCAGCGGTACGTTGGCAAAAAAGGCAAACCTCTGGCCGCGGTGCGGGTCGATTGCACAAGCGCAGGCGAGCGCTGCGCTGGACTTCCTGAACGAGCAGGCTGGAGCGAACGACTTGAGTTTCTGGGACGCGGTACTGGCCACGCTGGCCAACGAATTTTCCGATCTGAGCACCCCCGAGCAGTTCACCCAAGTGACCCTGCGCCTGTTACTGGCGGCATTGCTGGGCGGCCTGCTGGGGCTCGAGCGCGAGACCAGCGGCAAGGCTGCCGGCGTGCGCACCCACATGCTGGTGGCCATCGGTTCGGCGATGTTCGTGCTGGTGCCGGCGCAGATGGGCGCCGAGCATGACGCCATGAGCCGGGTCATCCAGGGCTTGGTCGCCGGTATCGGATTCCTGTGCGCCGGCACCATCCTCAAGGGTGATTCGATGAACCAGGTCAAGGGCCTGACCACCGCTGCCGGTATCTGGCTGACCGCCGCCATCGGCATTACCGTGGGCATGGGGCGCGAGGCTACGGCGGTGCTGGCCACGCTCCTGGCGCTGTTCATCTTCAACACCGTGCCGCACCTGATTGCCTGGCTGGAGAAACGCGCGCGCAGATGACGGGAACGTCTCCGAGCTTGCAGCGCTCTTATGGAGTACCTCGTGAAAATGGGAGCCTGGTATGTTCCGTAATTTCAAGGGATGCATTGCCTGGACGGACGCCATGAAGGATGGCCAGCACTACGTTGGCCTGATCGAGTACCAACCCAAATGCGCCGGCGCTGCGGTGCAGCTGCTCTGGGTGCCGGCCTTGGGCTCGGTATGCGAGAGCGAGGCGGAAACCGCTGCCGACAATATGCTTCGGCAGATCCGCGACATCACCATCGACGGCGACGTGATCTACCGCGACGGCATTGCATTGTAGGCTCCCAACTCCCTCCCGGCGCGAGCCCGCGCCACCGCCGCCGGGTCCTCCGGCGGATCATTGAAACTTTTGTTTTTACCGGCCAGTCACCCGTAAAGGCCAACATTACGGGAGATCGCCACATGGCGCGTGCAATCTGGAAAGGGGCGATCAGTTTCGGGCTGGTTCACATTCCCGTGTCGCTGGTTTCGGCCACCGAATCCACAGGCATCGACTTCGACTGGCTGGATGCGCGCAGCATGGAGCCGGTCGGCTACAAGCGCGTCAACAAGGCCACCGGCAAGGAAGTCGACAAGGAGCACATCGCCAAGGGTGTGCAGGTGGAGAAGGGCCGCTACGTGATCATCAGCGAAGACGAGATTCGCGCTGCTCATCCGGAATCCACCCAGACCATCGACATCTTCGGTTTTCTCGATGCCGAGAACATCCCCCTGCAGAACATCGAGCGGCCCTATTACCTGGCGCCGGACAAGCGCGGCGAAAAGGTCTATGCGCTCCTGCAGCAGACCCTCAAAAGCTCCGGCAAGGTGGCGCTCGCCAACGTGGTATTGCACGTCAAGCAGCACCTGGCGGCGGTGATGGTCGACGGCGATGCGCTGCTGCTGGTGATGCTGCGCTGGCCCGATGAAGTGCGTGGCCTGGATACCCTGGAGCTGAGTGCGGCGGTGACCGGCGCCAAGCTCAGCAAGGGCGAGCGCGACATGGCCAAGCGCCTGGTGCGCGACATGACCGTCGAGTGGTCGCCCGACGAGTATCAGGACACCTTCCGCGACAAGATCATGAAACTGGTCGAGAAGAAGGCCAAGGCCGGCAAGATCGAAGACGTGGAAAGCGGCGAGCGCAAGCCGCCCAGCAAGAGCGCCGACGTCATCGACCTTACCGACTTGCTCAAACGTAGCCTTGAGGGCAATTCCAGTAAACCGGCGCGCAAACGCTCGTCCAAGTGAGGTGAGCGGCCATGGCCAAGGCAACCAGTGCATACAACCGCAAGCGCAATTTCGATTCCACCAGCGAGCCTCGCGAACCTGCGCGGCGCAGCCGGGCCAAGGCGGGTGCGTTGACGTTCGTGGTGCAGAAGCATGATGCCCGGCACCTGCATTATGACTTTCGTCTGGAGCTGGAAGGCACCCTGAAAAGCTGGGCCGTGCCCAAGGGCCCGAGCCTGGATCCGAGTCAGAAACGTTTGGCCGTGCATGTCGAGGATCACCCGCTGGCTTATGCCAGCTTCGAGGGCAGCATCGCCGAGGGCAATTATGGCGCAGGGGACGTGATCGTCTGGGATCACGGTATCTGGCAGCCCGAGGGCGATCCGGTTGCCGGGTATGAAGCCGGCAAGCTCAAGTTCACTTTGATCGGTGAAAAGCTCAGTGGCGCCTGGACGCTGGTGCGCACGCGCCTGAAGGGCAGCGGCGACAAGCAGCAATGGCTGCTGATCAAGGAGCAGGATGACGTGGCCCGGCCTGCAGCCGAGTACGACATCGTCAGCGAGCTGCCGGCCAGCGTGATAAGTGGCGAGCTGGTTGGTGGCATGGAAAAGCCCGCCGCCAATCAGGCGCAGAAAACCCGATCGCGCAGCGAGCCAAAGGCGCAGCCGAGCCGCAAGAAAGCCGCCGAGGTGGCCATGCCGGACAGCCTGTCGCCAGAGCTGGCCACCCTGGTCGAATCGCCGCCGGCCGGCGACTGGCTCTACGAGATCAAGTACGACGGCTACCGTATCATGGCCCGCGTCAAAGAAGGCGAGGTGACCCTATTCAGCCGCAACGGCCATGACTGGACGGCCCGTATGGCGCCCCAGGCAAAAGCGCTGGAAAAGCTCAAGCTCGGCGACAGCTGGCTGGACGGCGAGGCTGTGGTGCTCGATGAACAGGGCATGCCGGATTTCCAGGCGCTGCAGAACGCTTTCGATGACGCCCGCAGCGGCGACATCCTGTATTTCCTGTTCGACGCGCCCTGGCTAGATGGCGTCGACCAGCGCGAGTTGCCGGTCGAGCAGCGCCGCAAGGCGCTGCAGCAGAAACTGCCCAAACGCAAAGGTCCGCTACGGTTTTCCGAGGCCTTCGAGGTCGATCATCAGAGTGTGCTGGGCAGTGCCTGTGCCCTGGGCCTGGAAGGGGTGATCGGCAAGCGCGCTGGCAGCCCGTACCGGTCCTCGCGCAGCGCCGACTGGATCAAGCTCAAGTGCCGGCAGCGCCAGGAGTTCGTGGTGGTCGGTTTCACCAAGCCCCAGGGCAGCCGCTCGGGCTTCGGTGCGCTGCTGCTGGCGGTCAACGAGGCGAAGGGCCTGCGCTACGCCGGGCGGGTTGGCACCGGCTTCAACGAGACGCTGCTCGCCAACTTGCACAAGCGCATGAAAGCGCTGGCGCGTGATGACTCGCCGCTGCACAAGCAGCCAGGCGCGGCCCAGCGCCGTGGCGTGCAGTGGATCGAGCCGCAACTGGTGGTCGAGGTGGCCTTTGCCGGCTGGACCGGAGAAGGCCTGGTGCGTCAGGGCACCTTCGTTGGCGAGCGCAGCGACAAGCCGGCCGAGCAGATCGTCGAGGAGCAGGTAGCGTCAGCCAAGGATGTGGAAGAGGGTGCGTCAGTAAGGAAAGCGCCCGGCAGGGTTTCGGCGCGCAAAGGGCGTGAGCAGATTAGCGAGGTCTCGGTCAGCCATCCCGAGCGGGTCATCGACGAGCAGAGCGGCACCACCAAAGCGCAGCTCGCACGTTTCTACGCCGAAATTGCCGACTGGCTGCTGCCCGACGTACGCAACCGGCCGGTATCGTTGCTGCGCGCACCAGCCGGCGTGGGCGGCGAACAGTTCTTCCAGAAGCATGCCGAGCGCCTGGCGATTCCCAATATCCGTCATCTGGATGCCGACCTCGACCCAGGCCATGACCGCTTGATGGCCATCGACAGCCTGCCGGCCCTGGTCGGCGCGGTGCAGATGGGCGCCATCGAGTTGCACACCTGGAATACCGCTTACGCCAGCATCGAACGGCCGGACCGGCTGATCCTCGACCTCGACCCGGATCCGGCGCTGCCCTGGCGCGCCGTGCTGGAGGCCACGCGGCTGAGCCTTTCGGTGCTCGACGAGCTGGGCCTGGAAACCTTCGTGAAAACCAGCGGCGGTGCCGGCATGCACCTGGTGGTGCCGCTGGCCCGGCATGTCGACTGGGACACGTTGAAGGCATTCGGCAAAGCGATCTCGCAATTCATGGCCAGCGAGTTGCCGGATCGCTTCAGCGCCCGCATGGGCCCGAAGAACCGCATCGGCAAGGTCTACCTGGATTACCTGCGCAACGGCCGCGGTGCCAGCACCGTGGCTGCCTATTCGGTGCGCGCGCGGCATGGCTTGCCGGTATCGGTACCGATCAACCGCGAGGAGCTGGGGCAGTTGCGCGACTCGAAGCAGTGGCATATCGGCAACCTTCAAGAGCGGTTGGCCAAGCTGAAGGGTGATCCCTGGGATGGTTATGCCAATCGTCAGCGCATTACCCAGGCGATGTGGAGGAAGCTCGGCACCGAGTCTCTCTGAGAGCCTGTTCACGACCTTGCGGCTCGACTTCAGCGTATTGACTGCAACGTGGCTGTAGCGGTCGTTATTCAATCCACTGTAGGAGCCGCGACCTCGCGGCGATTCGTTCAGGCACCGTCGATAGGCGTTCAGGCTGCAATCGTTTCGCCCCGAGGTCGGGGCTCCCACAGGTTGGCTTGGGTGACTGCTTCTGCCTTGTAGCAGCCAATTTGATCTCGCCCTAAAAGATCGTGTGCAGTTTCCGAGGCGCATCTGCCTCGCCTCGGAAACTATGAACTTTGGCAAACACGCCAGGTTCGGAGATAGACAGGTCGCGGCACCCCGCAGCGCCTCGTCGACGTGCAAGGCAACGGCGCCTCTCAGGCCGAGAGTCTGCACTCGATGGGGCGTTAAAGGGCGCTCGGCAAATCCGCATTCAGGTACGCACTGTCGCGTACAGCCCGTGGCGTGCCACGGTGCAACAGCTTATACGCCTGCCAGGCGTGAGGAGCCCGTTTCGATGCCGTCCGCTGATCCGCAAGCCGCTTTTCTGCAAGAACCCGTTCGTCTCAGCCATCGCCAGCTGTCGCTGGAACAGGCGCTGGATTTACCGCGCCTGGCCATCGAGGAGGTCGAGCCGCAGGTCGAACAGGGGCGCTTCGCTGCCAAGGCCATCGCCGGGGATCGGGTCACGGTCAGCGCGCTGATCTTCGCCGATGGCCACGACAAGCTGGCCGGTGAGGTGCTGTGGCGCGACGTGGGCGCGTCGGACTGGCACCGTGAACCGCTGGTGGATGTCGGCCTCGAGCGCTGGCAGGCCGAGATCACTCCGCAGCGGGTCGGCGAGGTGGAGTTCCTCATCGAGGCCTGGTGGGACATCTACGCCAGTTACTGCTACGAGCTGTCGAAGAAATTCGGCGCCGGGGTGACCATCAACCTCGAGTTGCAGGAAGGCCAGGCCTTGCTGCGCGAGGCCGCTGATCGGGCCGAGGGCGATCTGGCCGTCAGCCTGCTGGCGCTGTGCGATGAGCTGCAGGAGTTGCAAAGCCTGGACGAACGCGTAGCGCTGTTGCTGGCGCCCGAAACCGTAGCCCTGGTGCGCCGCGCCGAAGGCCATCCGCATCGCACCCGCAGCGCCACCTATCTGCTCGATGTGGAGCGTCCGCTGGCGCGCTTCGCCAGCTGGTACGAGCTGTTTCCCCGTTCGGAAACCGACGACCCCGAGCGCCATGGCACCTTGCGTGACGTAATCGGGCGCTTGCCGGCGATCCAGGCGATGGGGTTCGACGTGCTGTATTTCCCGCCGATTCATCCTATCGGCACTACCCATCGCAAGGGCCGCAACAACTCGCTGAGCGCGGGGCCGGACGATCCCGGCAGCCCCTACGCCATCGGCAGCCCGGACGGCGGCCACGAGGCCATTCACCCGCAGCTCGGCACCCGCGAGGATTTCGTCGCGCTGGTCGAGGCGGCACGCGAGCACGATCTGGAAATCGCCCTGGATTTCGCCATCCAGTGCTCGCCCGATCACCCATGGCTCGAGCAGCACCCCGGCTGGTTCAGCTGGCGCCCGGACGGCACCATCCGCCATGCCGAAAACCCGCCGAAGAAATACGAAGACATCGTCAACGTCGACTTTTACGCCAGGGACGCGGTGCCCGACCTGTGGCTGGCGCTGCGCGACGTGGTGCGCGGCTGGGTAGAACTGGGCGTGTACCAGTTTCGCGTCGACAACCCGCACACCAAGCCGCTGCCGTTCTGGGAATGGCTGATCGCCGATATCCGCAAGACCCATCCGCAGGTGATGTTTCTCGCCGAAGCTTTCACCCGCCCGGCGATGATGGCGCGTTTGGGCAAGGTGGGCTTTACCCAGAGCTACACTTATTTCACCTGGCGCAACACCAAGGCCGAGCTGGAAGGCTACCTGACCCAGCTCAACGAGGCGCCCTGGCGCGATTGCTATCGCCCCAACTTCTTCGTCAACACGCCGGACATCAACCCGTACTTCCTGCACCACAGCGGCCGTGCCGGCTTTCTGATCCGCGCCGCGCTGGCGACCATGGGCTCGGGGCTGTGGGGTATGTATTCGGGCTTCGAGATCTGCGAATCCCTGCCGGTGCCGGGCAAAGAGGAATACCTGGATTCGGAGAAATACGAAATTCGTGTGCGCGACTACCAGGCGCCGGGCAACATCGTCGCCGAAATCGCCCAGCTCAATCGTATCCGCCGGCAGAACCCGGCGTTGCAGACTCACCTGGGGTTTCAGGCTTACACCTGCTGGAACGACAACATCCTGTATTTCGGCAAGCGCACCGCCGATCGTGAGAACTTCATCCTGGTGGCCGTCAGCCTAGACCCGCACAACGCTCAGGAGGCGCACTTCGAGTTGCCGCTGTGGGAACTGGGCCTGGATGACCACGCTACTACCCACGGTGAAGACCTGATGACCGGCCACACCTGGCACTGGTACGGCAAGACGCAGTGGATGCGCATCGAGCCCTGGCATCAGCCGTTCGGCATCTGGCGCATCCGCGTGGCGAGCTGAGGAGCCGGTCGATGGCGCGCCGAGCCTGGTGCTGCACCTTTACCGATGACCGCTGCGGATCGGGCCACTCGATGGCTTGTTCACTTGGTCGTCCTCTGGCATCTACTGGCTTCTGCTCGCCGAGGAGGCGCAAATGACCAGCTCGCATTCAACATCGGTCGACCCCATGCCGGAGCTGACCACCCTGGTGATCAACGACCAACTCGGCGAGTTGCTGCAATTGCCGGCTCGCGCGACCCTGGAGCAGCAGGCGCTGCCGGCCTACCTGCCCAAGCGCCGCTGGTTCTCCGGCGGGGCCGAGGACGTGAAGCAGGTCAAGCTGCTGTATGCCGTCCCGTTCGGCAGCGCGGATCAACCTTACGTGCTCAGTGAAGTGGAGGTGGTGCGCCAGTGCGGCAGTATCGAGCACTATCAGGTGCCGCTCGGCTACGTAGGCGAGCAGGACCTCGGCAGCGGCCTGCCGCAACAACTGGCCCTGGCCCGACTGCGTCGCGGTGGTCAGCTGGGACTGCTTACCGATGGCTATACGCTGCCGGGTTTCGTGCGCCATGTGATGGGCCAATTGGGCGAGCGCAGCGTGCTGGGCTGGCAGGGCAGCGAGATCCAGTTCTTGCCCACCGCGCGCCTGCAGGAGCTGGGCGACCTGAGCAATGCCAAGGTCAAGCTGATCTCCGCGGAGCAGTCCAACAGCTCGGCGATCATTGATGAGCAAGCCGTGCTCAAGCTGGTACGTCGCGTGCTGCCGGGCATCCACCCGGAGGCAGAGATCGGCGGTTACCTGACGGCAGCCGGCTTCGAGCACATTGCACCGCTGCTTGGCGAAGTGCGCCGCGTGGACGAGCAGGGCGTGCCCCACACGCTGATGATCCTGCAGGGTTACCTGCACAATCAGGGCGATGCCTGGCAGTGGACGCTGAACAACCTGGAGCGCGCGGTTCGCGAAGAACTGGCCGGCGGGCATGTCGAAACGGAGAACCGGCATGGCGCCCTGGCCGAGCTGGAAACCTTCGCCGGCCTGTTGGGCAAGCGCCTGGGTGAGATGCATGTCGCCCTCGGCCAGGCCAGCGACAACCCGGACTTCGGCTACCACGAGACCGGCGACGCCGAAGTGGCCGAGTGGTCGCAGAACATCACCGCGCAGGTACGTGAAGCGCTGAAGGTGATCGCCGAGGGCCGCGGGCACTTGCCGGGTGAAGCCGCCAACCAGGCAGACTGGCTGGCCGCCCGCCATGAGCAGATTCTCGAACGGGTCGAAGACTTGGCGCGGCGTTCGGCGGGCGGCATCCGCATGCGCGTGCATGGCGACCTGCACCTGGGCCAGGTGCTGGTGGTGCAGGGCGACGCCTACCTGATCGATTTCGAAGGTGAACCGACCCGCACCCTGGAAGAGCGACGCGCTTTCTACAGCCCGCTCAAGGATGTCGCCGGCATGTTGCGCTCCTTCGACTACGCGGCCGCCATGGCCATGCGCAGCGCACAGAGCGCCGACGCCACGGCCGAGGCCGAGCAGGCCTGCCAGCATATCGCCGGGCTGTATCGCAGCCAGGCCAGAACCGCATTCAATGAAGCCTACCGGCTGGCGGCTGCCGATCTGCCCCACGCCTGGCACGACCGTGAAGGTGAAGTGGCAGCCCTGGCGCTGTTTTGCATCGAGAAGGCGGCTTACGAAATTCTGTATGAAGCGCGCTATCGTCCCGATTGGCTGGAAGTTCCGGTGCAAGGGTTGATAGAGCTGAGCAAGTATCTCTTGGGGAGCGGTAAACGATGAGTAATGGAGAAACCGAACGCCAGGTGGCGGGTATCGAGCGCGCCGCCGTCGAGGCCCTGATACGGGGCGAGCATGGCGATCCGTTTTCGATTCTGGGCCCCCATGCATTCGCCCACGGGCTGACCATCCGCGCCTACCTGCCCGGCGCCCTCGGCGTCGAGCTGATCCATGCGGTGAGTGGCGAGGTGCTCGGCACCCTGGAACAGTCCAGCGTGCCGGGGCTGTTCAGCATACGCATCGAGCAGCAGGTGCCGTATCGCTACCGCATCCAGTGGGGTACTGGCGTACAGGAAACCGAGGATCCTTACGCCTTCGGTCAGCTGCTCGGCGAGATGGACCTGTACCTGTTCGCCGAGGGCAACCATCGTGAGCTGGGCAAGAGCCTGGGCGCTCAGTTCACCACTCACGAAGGCGTGCAGGGCGTGCGTTTTTCGGTATGGGCGCCCAATGCCCGACGGGTGTCGGTGGTCGGCCACTTCAACGGCTGGGATGGCCGCCGCCATCCGATGCGCCTGCGCCAGCCCAGCGGCGTGTGGGAGCTGTTCATTCCGCGCCTGGCGCCCGGCGAAGTCTACAAATACGAGATTCTTGGCCGCGATGGATTGCTGCCGCTCAAGGCGGACCCCATGGCGCTGGCCAGCGAGTTGCCGCCGGCCACTGGTTCGGTAGTTTCTGCACCGCTGCAGTTCGACTGGCACGATGACCATTGGCTGGAGCAGCGCCAGGCCCAGCAGGGCTACCAGGCGCCGATGTCGATCTATGAATTGCATGCCGGCTCCTGGCGCCGCGAGGGCGGCGAGAATGGCCGCCTGCTGAGCTGGCGTGAGCTGAGCGAACAGCTGATTCCCTACGTGCAGCAGTTGGGCTTCACCCATATCGAGCTGATGCCGATCATGGAGCACCCGTTCGGCGGCTCCTGGGGTTATCAATTGCTGTCGCAATTCGCCCCGACCGCTCGCTATGGCAGCCCGGCGGATTTCGCCGCCTTCGTCGACGCCTGCCACCAGGCCGGCATTGGCGTGATCCTCGACTGGGTGCCCGCGCATTTCCCCACCGACGCCCACGGCCTGGGCCAGTTCGACGGCACCGCGCTCTATGAGTATGCCCATCCCTTCGAGGGCTTCCACCAGGATTGGGATACCTACATCTACAACCTGGGCCGCACCGAGGTGCACGGCTTCATGCTGGCCTCGGCACTGCACTGGCTGCGCACCTACCATATCGACGGGCTGCGCGTGGATGCCGTGGCCTCGATGCTCTACCGCGATTATTCGCGCAAGGACGGCGAGTGGATCCCCAACCGTTTCGGCGGGCGCGAGAACCTGGAAAGCATCGACTTCCTGCGCCATCTCAACGACGTGGTCGCCCAGGAAGTGCCTGGCGCACTGGTGATCGCCGAGGAATCGACTGCCTGGCCGGGTGTCAGCCGACCGACCCAGGAAGGCGGCCTGGGCTTTTCCTACAAATGGAACATGGGCTGGATGCACGACAGCCTCAAATACGCCGCCGAGGATCCGCTGCACCGTCGCCACCACCACCATCAGCTGACTTTCGGCCTGCTTTACGCCTTTTCCGAGCATTTCGTGCTGCCCATCTCCCACGACGAAGTGGTGCACGGCAAGCGCTCCCTGCTCGACAAGATGCCCGGCGATCGCTGGCAGAAGTTCGCCAACCTGCGCCTGTACCTGAGCTTCATGTGGAGCCATCCCGGCAAGAAGCTGCTGTTCATGGGCTGCGAGTTCGGCCAGTGGCGCGAGTGGAACCACGACCACGAACTGGACTGGTATCTGCTGCGCTACGGCGAGCACAAGGGCGTTCAGCAACTGGTCAGCGATCTCAACGGGCTGTACCGCCACGAGCCGACGCTGCACCAGCTCGACGGCAGCGCCGAAGGTTTCGCCTGGCTGATCGGCGATGACGCCAGTAACAGCGTGTTCGCCTGGTTGCGTCATGACGGGAGCGGCGCACCGCTGCTGGTGGTGCACAACTTCACGCCCGAGCCGCGCAACGGCTACCGTGTGGGTGTGCCGAAAGAAGGCGCCTGGCACGTGCTGCTCAACAGCGATGCCGAGCGTTATGCCGGCTCCAATGCCGGCAGCCAGGGCGGGCTGTTCAGCGAGGGGGTGGCCAGCCATGGTCAGCCACAATCGCTGAGCCTGGATCTGCCACCGCTGGGTACGCTGGTCATCAAGCCGCAGTAAGGCAAAGAGGGGTGGGTCGATTGCTCGGCCCAGCCCTCTGGCGATCAGCTGCGGGCCTCGTTGAGGCCACCGCGATCCTTACACGTAAGGCTGTTCAGCGAACCCTCTGGGCAGGCGGTTGCGACCCGGCAGGTCGGCCAGGCGTTGCTGCCAGGAGGTGCGCCAATCGGTACGCGGCTGCGCGACCTTGGATTTGCGTGCGGCGCGGCGTGCGGCGTTGCGGGTGTCGCGACGCGCCTGCTTGTACACCTCGGTGTTGCGGCAGTTACGGCATTTCACCTGATTCAGCTCTCTGCTGGAGGCGAGTTTTTCGCCGTGGGTGCCACAGGCGAGATGACCGTCGATCTTGTAATGGGTAACCATGGTGGATCTCCTTGCTCATATCGATCCTGGAGCGCAACCCGCTCCTCGTCCGCAGGCCAGGTATCGCGGGCCTTCTTGATGGGTAGACCGCTTCGCTTGTCGGTCGGTTCGAACCGCTTACGCCTGGCCGCGAGCGCCTGAGACCGAAATAATCGCGGACGGCGCGGCGTTGACGTTGTCAGAGGCTCAAACCCGATCATCCCGAGGAGCCACTGGTGAGGTGTTTTTTCCTGCGTTCATTCGCTGCGTTATCGATTCTGCTGCTGGCCGGTTGTGCCTCCCAGTCACGGGGGCCGGCGCCGAAACCGGCCGAAGTGCGCGCGCAGATCGTACGGCTGATGCCGATCAATACGCCGGATCGTGGAGGCTGGGCCGCCGATATCTACGCCGCCTTCGCCGCCCAAGACATCGCGCCGACCACCGAGAACATTTGCGCCGTGCTGGCGGTGACCGAACAGGAATCGACCTTCAACGCCGACCCGCCGGTGCCGGGGCTGGCAAAGATCGCCCGGGCGGAAATCGACCGCCGCGCCGCCAGCCTGCACATCCCTAGGTTGTTGGTGAATGCCGCGCTGCGCATCGAGTCGCCGACCGGCAGGACCTACCAGCAGCGGCTGGACAGCGTGCGCACCGAAAAGCAGCTGAGCGAAATCTTCGACGACTTCACCGGCATGGTGCCCCTCGGTCGCCAACTCTTCGGTACCCTCAACCCCGTGCGCACAGGCGGGCCGATGCAGGTCAGCATCGCCTTCGCCCAGGCCAATGCCGAGGGCTATCCCTATCCGCCGGACGGCTCGATCCGCCGCGAGGTGTTCAGCCGCCGTGGCGGCATGTACTTCGGCATCGCCCACCTGCTGGGCTATCCGGCCAATTACCCGAAACCGCTGTACCGCTTCGCCGACTTCAACGCCGGCTGGTATGCCAGCCGCAACGCTGCCTTCCAGAATGCCGTCACCAGTGCCTCGGGGATTGCGTTGGCGCTGGACGGCGACCTGATCATCCACGGCAGCAGCAAGGCCAGTGCCACCGAACTGGCAGTACGCTCCCTGGGCGAGCGCCTGGATATGAGCGACCGCGCGGTTCGCCGCGATCTGGAGGAGGGCGATAGCCTGGATTTCGAGGACAGCCGCCTGTACGAGCGGGTGTTCGCCCTGGCCGACGCAGCGGAGGGCAAGCCGGTACCGCGCGAGCTGCTGCCGGGCATCGTGCTCAAGAGCCCGAAGATCACCCGCCGGCTGACCACCGCCTGGTTCGCCGATCGCGTCGATACGCGCCACCAGCGTTGCATGGCACGGGCCAGATGAACGGTTGCTCAAAACTTCCAGAAAGGGCACCCCAGGTCGGTTAGCATCACCAGTCCACACACCGTGGCGCTGGAGCAGGCATGAGCGCGCAGAGTTGGGTCGATCTGGCCCAGGACGCAGACACCGGTATCGAGACCATCCGCGCGCATTTTCGCGGGCACGCCTATGATCCCCACTGGCACGACGCCTATCTGGTCGGTTTCACCGAACAGGGCGTGCAGCAGTTCAATTGCCGCAAGCAGTTGAACAGCAGCCTGGCGGGCCAGGTCTTCCTGCTCGAGCCCGGCGAACTGCACGACGGCCACGCGCCGGAGCCGGAAGGCTTCACCTACTCGATGCTGTACCTGGATACCCAGTGGCTGGAGCGTGAGCTGCGCAGCCTGTTCGAGCAGGCGCCAGCCGACTGCCTGCCGGGTTTCGGCGCCACCCTGGCCAGCGACCCGCGCCTGCTGGCCTCGGTGGTCGAAGCGTTCGGCGCCCTGCATCGCCAGGAGCTGCGCATGGTCAGGCAGTCTGCCCTCGACGGCCTGCTGGCGGGCCTCACCGAACGTCTGCACTGGCGTCGCCGCCTGGATGTCGACCCGCGCCTGCCGCTGGTGGCGCAGCGTGCGCGGGACTTCCTGCATGACCAGCACACCCGCGATATCGGCCTGGATGACCTGGCCGCGGCCTGCGGCGTTGATCGCTTTCGGCTGAGCCGCGCCTTCAAGGCCGCCTTCGGCCTGGCGCCCCATGCCTATCTGGTGCAACTGCGCCTGGCCCGTGCGCGGCACCTGCTCTCCCGCGGCGAGCCGCCGGTGCAGGTGGCGGCGATTCTCGGCTTTGCCGACCAAAGCCACCTGGGCCGCTGGTTTCGCCGCGCCTACGGCATCACCCCGGCGAACTATCAGCGCCGCTGCTCAAAGCTTCCAGACCGCTGAGGCGCTTGCGCCGATGATCAGGGCTCGGATCGTTCAGGAGCCCGTTCATGACTCAGCTGTTGCCCTTCATGCTGTTCGCCTTCGTCGCCTCCATCACCCCGGGGCCCACCAACGTGCTGGTGCTGGGCAGCAGCGCCCGATACGGCGTGGCCGCGACCCTGCCGCTGGTACTCGGTGCCTGTTTCGGCGCTGCGGCCATCGTGGTGGCGGTGGGGCTCGGCCTCGGTGAGCTGCTGCAGCAGCATCCGCGTCTGCAATGGGCGATGGCCTGGTTCGGTGTGCTGTGGCTGAGCTACCTGGCCTGGCGCATCTTCAGCAGCCCCGCGGCAGCGCTGGATGGTGCGGCCGCGGCGGACGAAAAACGCCTCGGTCTGTTCGCCGGCGCGGCGCTGCAACTGGTCAACCCCAAGACCTGGATGATGGCCCTGGCGGTGGTCAGCGTGTTCGCCACACCGGGGCCCGGCCAAGCGCTGCGCGTGGCGTTGCTGGCGGCGATCTTCCTGGCTATTTCCCTGCCGTGCCTGGGGTGCTGGGCGCTACTGGGGCGCGGCGCCGCACGGCTATTCACCTCGGCACGGGCCATGGGCCGCTTCAATCAGGTCATGGCCGTGCTGCTCCTGGTCTCGGCCTGGCTGGGTGCGCCGCTATGAACCGCTGACGCGCTGAGGGCGATGTTCCTAAGCAAGTGTTGAGTTGCTCACGAACCCTGTGGGAAACGCGACCTCGCGGCGAATCGCGAGCACGACGCCGTCATCGCTGTAGGGCCGCAATCGATTTCGCGCCGGGGTCGACGCTCCCACGCGGGCGTTGGGATGCTCGCGATCATTGTAGGAGACGCGACCCGCGGCGAATCGTGAGCACCGCGCCATTCACGCGGTATGGCCGCAGTCGCCTTCGCGCCGGGGGTGACGCTCCCACGCGGGCGTTGGGATGCTCGCGGTCATTGTAGGAGCCGCGCCCCGCGGCGAATCGTGAGCACGGCACCGTTCTCGCGGTAGGGCCGCAATCGGTTTCGCGCCGGGGGCGACGCTCCCGCTCGGGCGTTGGGATGCTCGCGATCATTGTAGGAGCCGCGACCCGCGGCGAATCGTGAGCACGGCACCGTTCTCGCGGTAGGACCGCAATCGCTTTCGCGCCGGGGGCGACGCTCCCGCTCGGGCGTTGGGATGCTCGCGATCATTGTAGGAGACGCGACCCGCGGCGAATCGTGAGCACGGCACTGTTCTCGCGGTAGGGCCGCAATTGCCTTCGCGCCGGGTCGGCGCTCCCACACGATTGGTGGTGCATCCGCGATCGCGTAGGAGACGCGACCTCGCGGCGAATCGTGAGCACGACGCCAGGGCCGCAATCGTTTTCGCGCAGAAGGCCGCTTCTACCGCCCGCGAAACGCCTCCAGACGCTGGCGCTGCCTGCCTTGCGCGTCGAAATTTTCCGAGGCCAGCCAGCGTACAAAGGCATCGCGAATCGCCGGCCACTCGCCATCGATGATCGAGAACCAGGCGGTGTCGCGGTTCTGGCCCTTGATCACTGCATGCTGGCGGAACAGCCCCTCCTGGGTGAAGCCCAGCCGCTCGGCAGCACGCACCGACCGCGCGTTGCGTGCATTGCATTTCCATTCCAGGCGACGATTGCCAAGCTCGTCCATGGCCTGCCTCATCAGCAGCAAGATCGCTTCGGTGGAGGCGGGCGAGCGCTGCATGGCGCGGCCAAAAGCGATATGGCCGATCTCGATGCAGCCATCGGCCGGGGCGATGCGCAGGAAGCTGAGCAGCCCTACGGCACGTTTTGACGCGGCGTCGATCACCGTGAAAAACAGGGGATCGTCGCTCGCCTGCTTGCCCGCGAGCCAGGCGTCGAAGGCACTGCGTTCGGCGAACGGGCCGTAGGGCAGGTAATCCCACAAAATGGGGTCACTGTCCGGGCCTTGCAGGGCAAGCCATAGGTCCTCGCCGTGACGCTGGGCGTCGAGCGGCTCCAGACGCACGAAGCGACCGTCAAGTGGCGCGCGGGGTGGTGGTGGGACGGGTTGCCAGTCGAGCAGGGTATCGTCGGTCATGGTCGGCTCCTGATCACAATTTCTTGCGGTACTGCACGAAGCCGGGGCACTCGGCGATGCGGTCGTACAGCTGCATGGCGGTGGTGTTGCTCTCGTGGGTCAGCCAGTGCACCCGTGAGGCGCCGGCCTGGCGGGCCTGGGCGTAGACGTGCTCGATCAGCCCGCGGCCAATGCCGCCGCCGCGCACCTGCTCGTCGACGAACAGATCCTGCAGGTAGCAGTAATCGCCCTCCGTCCAGCAGGAACGATGGAAGATCCAGTGCACCATGCCGATTGCACGGCCATCGCGCCAGGCCAGGGCCGCATGCATTGGCTCACTGGCGTCGAGAAAGCGCTGCCAGGTCAGCTGGCTGGCGGCCTCGGGAATCTCGGTGGCGTAGAAGCGTTGGTAGCCCTGCCAGAGGGGCAGCCAGGCGACGTGATCGTCAGCGGTAACGGCGCGTATTTCCATCCTCGGTCTCCTGTTTTTAGCGAGTGATTCGGTCAGCCATGCGCTGCGCCAGGGCGCGGTCGCGGGAATCGAAGCTGGCGGTGAGGCCGTCGCGCACGCCGTGCTGGTCGGCTTCGCTGCGGTTCTGGCCGAGCTTCCACTTGCCTTCCAGGCGCTCGATGGGCAGGGTGAAGCCGACGATGGCGCGCAGCATGCCGGCGATGTAGTCCTGCGGTGCATCGGCGATCGTCCAGGGTTGTGGGCGCGATTGCTCATGGCGGTCGGTCAACTCGCCGAGCAGGTTCAGCAGGCGTTCGGCGTCGTCGAACACTTCGGCGCGCCCATAGGCGTGCACGGCGATGTAGTTCCAGGTCGGCACCACCTTGCCGTGCTCGGCCTTGGCCGGGTACCAGGACGGGCTGACGTAGGCATCGGCGCTGCTGAACACCACCAGCGCCTCGCCACCTTCGGCCAGCAGTCGTGCATGGGGATTGGCCCGCGCCAGGTGACCGTACAGCGTGCCGTGGGCACCTTGCTCCGGGCGCAGCAGCAAGGGCAGGTGGCTGGCCTGCAGGCCGCTCTCGCCATGGCTGATCAGGGTGGCCAGGCGGCAGGCCTGGATCTCCCGGTGCAGGGTGGCGAGGTCGTGCTGGCGAAAGGCGGAGGGTGTGTACATGGGCCGTTTCCTGAAGGGGATGACGTCATCCTAGATTTGTGATTGGTCTGTTGTAAGATCCATTTTCAGTGACTTTCATGGAGCCAATCGATGGCCGCTTCAGCTCCGCTTCCCGTCGACCTCACCGGCCTGTGCCTGCAGCCCGGCGCGGGCCTGGCGCGTCAGCTGTACCAGGCATTGCGCGAGCGCATGCTCGACGGGCGCCTACCGGGTGGCACGCGTCTGCCGGCCAGCCGCCAATTGGCCGAGCTGCTGGGCGTGTCACGCAATACCGTCAACCGCGCCCTGGATCAGCTGTATGCCGAGGGCTACGTGCAGGCGCGGGTCGGCGACGGCACCTATGTGGCCGATCTCGCTGCCGGCGCGCCGCTGCCTGCGGCGATCCCGTCGAGCGAGGTCAGCAGCAGTGCCTTGCAGCGGCTGGAGAACTTTCACCTGCCGCCGCACCTGCCGGGGCCGCCACGGGCATTTCGCGTCGGGGTGCCGGCCTTCGACCTGTTTCCCTATGAAACCTGGGCGCGCCTGGCTGCGCGTTTCTGGCGGCGACCGGCGCCAGCGCTGCTGGGCTACGGCGACCCGGCGGGCGATGGCCAGCTGCGCGAGTTGATCGCCGCCTACCTGCGCAGCAGTCGCGGCCTGCAGTGCGACCCGGGGCAGATCGTCATCACATGCGGCGCGCAGCAGGCCATCAGCCTGTGCACCCAGTTGCTGCTCGAGCCCGGCGACCGGGTCGCCCTGGAGGATCCCGGCTACCGCGCCGCGGCCCACGCGTTCAGCGTCGCCGGGGCTCGGCTCGAAGGCATCGGTATCGACAGCGAGGGCCTGGATGTCGCCGCCCTGGAGCGGGCCGGGCCCTGTCGGCTGGCCTACGTCACGCCATCGCACCAGTACCCGACCGGGGTGACGCTGTCGTTGCCCAGGCGTCTGGCCCTGCTCGACTGGGCCGAGCGCAACGATGCCTGGATCATCGAGGACGACTACGACGGTGAATACCGCTACAGCGGCACGCCGCTGGCCCCGCTCGCGGCACTGGACCGCGGCCAGCGCGTGCTGTACGTCGGCACCTTCAGCAAGATCGTCTTCCCGGCACTGCGCCTGGGTTATCTGGTGGTGCCGCCGCGCCTAGCCCAGGCCTTCGCCCGGCGGCGCGGGGTGGACATGCGCCATTCCGATATCGGCACCCAGGCGGTGATGGCCGAGTTCATCGCCGCCGGGCATTTCCAGCGGCATATCCGCCGCATGCGCAACGCCGCCCGGTCACGGCGTGACGCCTTGCTCGCCGGCTGGCCGGCGCTGGTGCCCGGCTGTGCACCGCTGCCGGAGGTGCACGCCGGCCTGCACCTGAGCGTGCGCTGCGAGAGCCTGGCGCGGGAGCACGAGCTGATCGCCGCCGCAGCGGGCTTCGGCGTGGAAATCAACCCACTCAGCGTGCAGTGGTTGCCCGAAGGCAACACGCCGGCGGATCAGCGCGCCGGGCTGGTGATGGGTTTTGCCGCAGTGCCGGAACGGGCCATTGCCGAAGCGCTGCAGGCGCTGCGCAAGGCGTGGCAGTTGCCGGATTGAGGGCAACTGCCGGTCATATCTGCCGCTGCTTGGGTTTCTTCTCGTCATTTGGCGGTTCGATGCCCCAGTCGCCATCCAGGTACCAGTCTTCGCCGAACAGCTCGATAGGGTGCTGGGTGCGGCTGGCGCCGTTGCCGCATTCCAGATCGGTGGCGCTGCAGTAACGGTCGCAGCCCCAGCACACGCGCTCGGGGTTACTCGGTTGCAGGGGGAATTTCTTGGCCATCTCGCGTACTCCGCTGGGCGTCGATCCCAGCCTAGCGCGGTGCGGCGGCGGTGCCTTGACCGGGATCAGTCCGATCCCGGTCAAGGCAACCGGTCAGGCAGGGCGTGGTTCCTCACTGTTTTCCTGGCCGGCATTCCGGCGCAGCTTCTTGGCGCGTTTTTCCAGCACCAGATAGACCACGCAGGCTACCGCCAGCGGCAGCAGGAAGTAGATCGCCCGGTAGCCGATCAGCGCGGCGACGATGCTGCCCTTGGACATTTCATGCTGCAGCATGGCGATGAACACCGCCTCGATCACGCCAAGGCCAGCGGGAATGTGGGTGATCACCCCGGCGATGCTGCTGATCATCAGGATGCCGAGAATGGTCGGGTAGAAGGCTTCCTCGGGCAGCAGCAGGTAGATGATCAGCGCCATCAGCGACCAGTTCAGGGCACCGAGACCGGCCTGCAAGAGTGCCATGGGCAGCGACGGCAGGTTCAGCTCGTGACCGCGGATCGTCCAGCTGCGGCGGTTGGAGAACTGGCAGGCCAGGAGGTAGCCGATGCCTATCGCAAGCAACGCCAGGCCGATGATGCGCAGGCCCGTGGCGCCGATAGCCCAGCCTTCAGGCAGCTTGAGCAGGCCAAAGGTGAACAGCACACCGGCCAGCAGGATGTAGCCCAGCCAGTTGGTGATCAGACTCATGCTCAGCACGCGGGTGATGGTCGAGACCTTTAGGCCCAGGCGCGAGTACAGGCGATAGCGCAGCGCCACGCCGCCAACCCAGGAACTCAGGTTGAGGGTGAAGGCGTAGCACACGAAGGTCAGCGGCAGCACTTGCCGGGTGGGCAGGCCGTGCTGGGTGTAGGCGCGGCCGATCAGGTCGAAGCTCGAGTAAACCCCATAGCTCAGCGCTGCCACGCCGATGGCGGCGAGCAGGGTGCTGGTGCTGTAGCTGCGTAGCGCCTGGCTGACTTCCTGCCAGTCGAGGTTCTTGACCAGCATGAACAGCAGCACCGGCACCAGGATGAAGAAGCACAGGGTCAGCAGGCGCTTCGCCCAGCGCCACGCGGGTTTGCCTTGCTTGTCGTCGGGTTTGCTCACGAGACTTTCTCCTGGTCGACCTGCAAGGTGCCGCACTGCGGCGCTTCGATATCGGGTTTGAGCAGCTTGAGCCGCGGTGAATGGGCCGGGAACCAGCCGGCGATGGCTGGAAAGTGGCGCAAGAAGTGGAAGCACAGAAAGATCAGCGGTGCGCGCCACCAGTAGCCGCGCATCACTCGCTTGAGCGGCACCGACTTGCAGCTCGATTCGGCGAGCTCGGAGAGATGCTCGTGCAGGCGCCGGTTGAGCGCCGGGTCACGGATCACCACGTTGGCTTCCAGGTTTAGCGACAGGCTCAGTGGGTCGAGGTTGCTCGAGCCCACGGTGCACCATTCGTGGTCGGCAAGGGCGACCTTGCCGTGCAGGGGGCGTTGGCAATACTCGTAGATGGTCACGCCGTCGCGCAGCAGATAGTTGTAGGTCAGCCGCGAGCACAGGCGTACCAGCGGCATGTCCGGCATGCCCTGAAGGATCAGCGTCACCTTGACGCCCCGGCGGGCGGCGTTGCGCAGCTCGCGCAGCAGGCGATAGCCTGGAAAGAAGTAGGCGTTGGCGACGATCAACCGGTGCTGGGCCTTGCGTATGGCGTCCAGGTAATGCTGTTCGATGGTGTTGGTGTCATCGCCGTTGTCGCGGATGGTCATCAGCAGGCGACTGTTGCCGGCATGCCTGTGCTGGCCGGGCTGGTTGACCCGGCGTTTGGCTACCTGGCGGTCGTCGCGTGCTTCGAGCAGGCGTTCGGCAGCGGTGTGCACGTCGGCGACGATGGGGCCGCGCACGCGCACGGCGTAATCCTGCTTGGCCATTGGGCCGTAGTCGCCCAGGTGGTCGGCGCCGAAGTTGATGCCGCCGATGTAGGCGATCTCACTGTCGATCACCACGATCTTGCGGTGCAGGCGGCGGAACAGGTTGGTACGCATGCCCAGCAGGCGCTTGCCGGGGTCGAACATGTGCACGCGCACGCCGGCTGCGGTCAGCGCGGCGACGTACTCGGCGGACAGGTCCGCGGTGCCGTAGCCGTCCACGGTGATCTCCACGCTGGCGCCGTTGCGAGCCGCACTGATCAGCGCCTGCTGCAGCTCCATGCCGACCTTGTCTTCGAAGATGATGAAGGTCTCCAGCAGCACTTCCTGCCGGGCGTTGCGGATGGATTCGAATACGGCGGGGTAGAACTCCTCGCCGTTGATCAGCAAATCGACCTGGTTGCCATCACGCCAGTCGTACTTCATAGCCGTATCTCCACAGCTAACGGTGCATGATCCGACAGGTGCGACCAGGGACGGGTCGAGAGCACCTGCGGGTTGTGAGTGGTCGCGTTGCGTACATAGATGCGATCGAGGCACAGCAGCGGCCAGCGCGCCGGAAAGCTCCTGGCGGGCTTGCCGTATTCGTTGACGAACGCCTCCTTGAGGCCACTGGCGGCCAGCAGGCCATCGGCACGCTGGCGCCAGTCGTTGAAATCACCGGCGACGATCACCGGCGCGTCGCTGGGCAGGCGGTCGAGCACCTTGCAGATCAGGCCGAGCTGCTGCTTGCGATGGACCTCACGCAAGCCCAGGTGCACGCAGATGGCATGCACTTCGGCGTGGCCCGGCACGTCCAGCACCGAGTGCAGCAGGCCGCGCTGCTCCTGGGTGCCGATCGACACGTCCAGGTTTTCGTGGCGCAGGATCGGGAACTTGGAGAGCAGGGCATTACCGTGGTCGCCATGGGGGTACACGGCATTGCGGCCGTAGGCGAACTGCGGCCACATGCTGTCGGCGAGAAATTCGTATTGCGGCGTGGGCGGCCAGTTCTCGTAGCGCTTGGCGTGGTGTTCGTGGGTGCCGTGCACTTCCTGCAGGAACACCATGTCGGCCGACAGGGTGCGCACCGCATCGCGCAATTCCGGAAGGATGAAGCGCCGATTCAGCGCGGTGAAGCCCTTGTGGGTGTTCACCGTGAGAATCTTCAGCGTGTGCACCGCGCTGGCCAGCTCCGTAGGGGCCGGTTGGTGGGTGGTCATGGGCTCACTCCTGGCGACTGGCCGGGAGCGTTGGGCAACGCCTTGGCCAGGTCGAACTTCTGTAAGAGTGCGTGGGCGTCATAGGGCGCACGTACCTTGAGGTCATTGTCGAAATAGCAGTACACGTCCCGTGATGCCCGGGCACGCGGCTTGTGGGTGTCGATCAGCTGTGCGTCGCCGGGTTGCTGACCACGGCTCCAGGTGGCGATGCGCTGGTGCCAGTGGTCGATGGCGTCTTTGTCGTAACCGCTTTCGTAGAGCTTCTTGTTGCCGTGCAGGCGCAGGTACACGAAGTCGCTCGTCAGGTCTTCGGCGTAGGGCCACTTGCCGGCGCTGTCGGCGAACACCAGCGCAACCTTGTGCTTGCGCAGCAGCCTGATGAAGGCCGGATCGCGGAAGCTTTGGTGGCGAATTTCCACGGCATGACGCAGTTTCTGGTGGTGGGGCACTTCCAGGCTGCCGTCCTGCAGGCGATCTGCTTTCTTGGCACTACGCAGGGCTTGCTCGGTATCCTGCGGCAGCAGAGCGAGGAAGTCGGCGAAGCGCTGTTCATCGAACGCCATGCTCGGTGGGAATTGCCAGAGGATCGGCCCCAGCTTTTTGCAGAGCTGCAGCGGCCCCGAGGCGAAGAAATTGGCGACCGGCGTGGCCACGTCGTCGAGGCGGCGGATATGGGTGATGTAACGCGGCGCCTTGACGGCGAAGCAGAAGCCGTCCGGCGTCTCCTTGGCCCAGCCGGCATAACGCTCGGGCGTTTGCAGGGCGTAGAACGAGCCGTTGATCTCGATGCTGCTCACCGCTCGGGAGGCGAACGCCAGTTCCTCGCGCTGCTTCAATCCCGCGGGATAGAAGTCGCCGCGCCAGGGCCCATAGCGCCAGCCCGATATGCCGATATGGATACGCTTCACCGTAGCTCACCCGCTCGCGGCAGACCAACGCGCGGTTGCCCGCAGGCGCCAGGGGCTGTTCCCGTTTCACGCACGCTCGCGCTGAAACGGGAACGGATCCTAGGTTGCGGCGTTGGTCTGCTCATCGATCAGTGCGCGCCGGTCACGCGGCGCAGCAGCTCGGCGCTGGCCTGCGGGTCGTCGCTCAGGGCCAGGTTGCCTAGCGATACTACGCCGACCAGGCGCTTGTCGCGGTCGAGCACCGGCAGGCGTCGCAGCTGGTTTTCGCCCATGTTGCGAGCCACCTGGCGCACGTCCTCATCTTCGAAGCAGTAACGGATTTCGCCGCTCATTACCTCGGAGATCGGCGTTTCCCCCGGCATGCCGGTAGCCACGGCGCGCACAGTGATGTCGCGGTCGGTGATCATGCCGACCAGGCGGTCGTCCTGGTTGACGAGCAGGGCGCCGCAGTCGATGCGCGCCATCATGGCGGCGGCTTCGTGGATGGTCTGGCTGGGCGTGATCGTCTGCACGCCGCGGGTCATGATATCGCTGACTTTCATGCTGGCCTCCTGGCGATGATCGCCGTGGTTCAGCGAGGGGCCCGGGCGCAGCAGGCGCGCGGGCATCGTTAAATTCCGACTGGAGCGGCGAGGAGGCGGTTCAAGGTTTTTGCCCGCCGTGCGGCGGCTTTGGAGCTTGTTAATACTGCTGCGCAAGCCGAGGGCTCCGGCGCGATCGTGCTCGAGCGTTAACAGGCCTAGAGCAGCGAGCGCAGATAATCGCCGAAGCCTCCGCGGGCGCGGCAATCCAGACGGGCACTGGTATACACGCGCGGCAACGAGCTCCAGGCGATGCGCGCGCCGACGCGCTCGAAGGCGGCGACCAGCTGCACGTCCTCGTCGACGGCGATGTTCTGGAACCCTCCGGCGCGATGGTAGGCGGCTGCGCTGAACGACAGGTTGGCACCGTGGATGTGCCGATGTCCGTCGCGGTCCTGGTAGGCACTCAGGTAACGGCTCTGTACGCCGTGATCGAGCTCGCCCCATTCGGCGACTTCCACTGTGCCGCAGACCATGTCGGCTTGCAGTTCGCGCTGGCGCACCAGCCAGTCCGGTGCCACGCGGCTATCGGCGTCGGAGCAGGCGATCCAGCCCGCGCCACGTTCGAGTTGCCAGGCCACGCCAGCGGCACGCGCCTGGCCGACGTTGCGTGCCTGCAGCGAAAGGCTCGCGACCGGGTAATTGGCGACCACGCTGGCCGATCCATCGCTGCAGCTATCGAGCACCACCAGAATGCGCACCGGCACATCGAGAAGGGAGTGGGCGGCGGCGTCGAGCAGGGCGGTCAGGCAGGCGTCCAGGCTCTGCTCTTCGTTGTGAGCGGGGATCACGATGCCGATCAAACCGGACGCTCCCGGGCCTGTGGCGTTAGCCCCTCGCGCTGGGCGACGGAGGTGCTTTCAGTACCCCAGACTTCAAGCAGCATGTCGGTATCTTCATGGCGCAGCAGGCGCGGCAGACCGAGGCGTTCGTGCAGGCGCTGGTGAACCTGGTCGCCGCTCAACGGGCATTCGTCGATCGGCCAACGCCAGTGGCAGGCCAGCAGGTTGGCGCCGGTGTTGAGGGCGGCCCTGGCGCAGTCGATCAGGCGATCCAGATCCTGCGCGTCGAGGTAGTAGCACAGCTCGCTGAGCACGATCAGGTCGAAACGCCCGGCCGGCCATTGTTCCGGTAGACGGGTTTGCATCAGGCGCACGTTGCTGCGGTGAGCGAGGCGGTTGCGTGCCAGCTCCAAGGCGAGGGCAGAAGTGTCGCTGCACAGTAGGTGTGTGCAGCGTTCGGCCAGGCGCGCGCTTAGTTCGCCGTTGGCGCAGCCCGGCTCGAAGATGCTGCCGTAGTGGCTGCGCGGCAGGGCGGCGAGGGTCAGGTTGCGCTTGCGCTGCTCGTACCAGCGCTCGCGAAACGACCAGGGGTCTTCGCTGCTGCGGTAGAGATTTTCGAAGTAATTGTCGGCGACGCTCATAGAAACACCACCTCGAAGGGCTGCTGCAGGCGCTCCACCGCCGTGCCGGAAAGCACCGGTTCGTGGCCGCTATCGGGGTCGTCGTAGAGCTGGCTGGCGAAGGCACGGATGGCGTGACGCTTGCGCGCCTGGGCCCACTTGTCGAGCTGCAGCTTGCGGGCGCGCTCCCACGGTATGCGCGGATCTTCGGGGCTCGCCCAGTGCCAGGCCCAGATCGGAATCTCGTGGGCGCGGGCGCCGCATTCCAGGGCGGCCGTCAGGGCCGCGCGGCCAACGGCTTCGTGGTCGGCGTGGCCGTCCTCGCGCCAAGTGGCGAACACCACGTCGCTGGGTTGCAGGTAGGTCTTGAGAAATTCGCGCAGCTGCACTTCGCAAGCGCCCACGCCGGTATCGGGAAAACCGCCGTGCACCCACTGCACCTGATCGAGCGGCAGGCCGAGGCGCTTGAGGGCATCGGCACTCTCCTGGGGGCGAACGATGCTCAGGCGTTGCGGTGTCCAGTAGGTCGAGCCCGGATGGCTGGCGGCGCCATCGGTGACCGAGATAAGCAGAATTTGCCGCTGCGCCTGAGCCAGCAGTTGCAGCAGGCCGCCGCTGCCGAGGATTTCATCGTCCGGGTGGGGGGCGATGATCACCGCGCGACAGCCTTCGGGCACCAGTTGCGTGCAGGTGATATCGGCCACCTGGGCCAGGCGCCGGGAGGCCTTCCAGGCTTGCGGCGAGGTGCCCTGGCCCTGGATCGGGTTGGTGTTCATAGCATCCAGCTCTCTTGAGGTTGGCGGGCCGCGAGCACGCCGAGGGCCGCCAGGTCGCGCTCGGCATGGCTCTGGCGCAGGAACACCGGCAGGTCGGCCAGCAGCCTTGCCAGCGCGGCGTCACGGCAATAGGGAGCAGCGCCAAGGGCACGTCCAATGTGCTCGATCACCGTGTTCGCACTGTGCTCGACGATGGCGCGCACGCGGCGTACCGGCAGTTCGGCGTCGGCCTCTGGGTTGGTGTTGATCCAGGTGGCACACTCACGCAGGGCGCTGGCTGCGGCGGTCAGTGCGCAGTCCACATGGCCAAGGTGGGCGAGGGCGTGGGGCTCGTCGCGTTCGCTGCAGTGCCGGCGCAGCGCTTCGCCCAGGCGGCTCGCCGCACCGTACCAGCAGGCGGCGATGCCGGCGCCGCCTTGCCAGAAGCCGGGCCGTGCGAGGTAGCCGCCAGGCGGGCCGACTAGTTGGCCATGGGCATCGTCGAAGAGAATTTCCACGCTCTGGGTGGCGGCCATGCCCACGGCCTGCCAGCCATCTTCGGTCACCCGCACGCCAGGCTGCTCGAGGGCAATCGCTACCAGCTGCTGTTCGCCGTGCTCGTTCCAGGCGGTGAGCAGGCCGTGGCTGAGTACTGTGGCGCCCGAACACCAGGCCTTGCGACCGTGCAGGCGCACGCTACCGTCATGCTGCTCGGCGCCGAAGGTGACGCGGGCCATGGGCGGTTCTGCAGCCCACATGCCCCAGGTGGCACGAGCCGGCACATCAGCGCCGAAATGCTCGAGGATCGCCAGGGCGTCGGTATGGCCTTCGTAGAGTTTGCACAGGCTCAGATCCTGTGCGGCGACCGTGGCCAGCGCCTGCCAACGTTGCAGGGTCTGGCCACCGCCGGGTTTGGGTAATCGATCGAGGCCCGCGTCGCAGAGCTTTTGCAGGCTGCGCAGCAGAGCCTCGGGGTGATGCGGGAGTGGGTGCGGCCACTCGTTCAGCAGGGCGCCGAGGCGTTCCACCAGACGAGTGCCGCTCCCGGTCATACCACCTTTTCCTTCTGCAGCTCGAACAGCACCAGCGAGCGGTGGGTAACGATGAACTCGTCACCGAACTGGAACACTTCATCGTCCTCTGGTTCCTCGACCCGGTTGGTGTCGAGCATGCACGTCCAGTGGCTACCCTGGGCAACTTCCGGCAGGCGGAAATTGACCACGTCATGGTGCGAGTTGACCACCAGCAGCAGCGTCGCGTCGGCCCCGCTGCGGCGGATCCCTGTCGGCTGAGCGCGGCCATCGAGCAGCATGCCCATGCAGCGCGCATGGGGGTCGTGCCAGTTGTCCTCGTTCATCTCCTCGCCACTGGGTGCCAGCCAGGTGACGTCCTTGACGCCCAGCTCCTCGTTGAAGGCGCCGACGAAGAAGCGACTACGACGCAGGATCGGGTAGTTCATGCGCAGCTTGATCACCCGGGTGACGAATTCCTGCAACTGCTTTCCGCGCTCGCTCAGGTCCCAGTTGATCCAGCCGATCTCGCTGTCCTGGCAATAGGCATTGTTGTTGCCGTGCTGGGTGCGCGCGAACTCGTCGCCGGCCACCAGCATCGGTGTGCCCTGGGCGAGGATCAGCGTGGCCATGAAGTTGCGCATTTGTCGCAAGCGCAGGTCGTTGATGGCCTCGTCGTCGGTCGGGCCTTCGACGCCGTGGTTCCAGGACATGTTGTTGTTGCTGCCGTCCTGATTGTTCTCGTCGTTGTCCTCGTTGTGCTTGTCGTTGTAGGAGACAAGGTCATTGAGGGTGAAACCGTCGTGGGCGGTGATGAAGTTCACCGACGAGAACGGCCGGCGACCACGCTGGTTGTACAGGTCGCCCGAGGCGGTCAGGCGGCTGGCCAGTTCGGCCAGCTGGCCTTCATCGCCCTTCCAGAAGCTGCGCACATTGTCGCGGAACTTGTCGTTCCACTCCGCCCAGCCCGGCGGGAAACCACCGACCTGATAACCGCCAGGGCCGCAGTCCCACGGCTCGGCGATCAGCTTGACCTTGCTCAGTACCGGGTCCTGACGACAGGCGACCAGGAAGCTGTGGCGTTCGTCGTAGCCGTCGTGGTGGCGGGCCAGAATGGTCGCCAGGTCGAAGCGGAAGCCGTCCACGCCCATCTCCGTGGCCCAGTAGCGCAGTGAGTCGGTGACCATTTGCAGCACGCACGGGTGGCTCAGATCCAGGGTGTTGCCGGTGCCCGAATCGTTGATGTAGTAGCGCTTGTCATCGGGCATCAGCCGGTAGTAGCTGGCGTTGTCGATGCCGCGCATGGACAGCGTCGGGCCCAGCTCGTTGCCTTCGGCGGTGTGGTTGTAGACCACGTCGAGAATCAGCTCCAGGCCTGCATCGTGCAGGTGCGCGGCCATTTCCTTGAATTCGTTGATGTGGCCGCTGGCCAGGTAACGGGGGTGCGGGGCGAAAAAGCCGATGCTGTTATAGCCCCAGTAGTTGTTCATGCCCTTTTCCAGCAGGTGCTGGTCGTTCACGAAGGCATGCACCGGCAGCAGTTCGACCGACGAAACGCCGAGCTTGCGGATGTGCTTGATCACGTCGGCGTTCATCAGGCCGGCGAAGGTGCCGCGCTTGTCTTCGGCCACCGACGGATGACGCATGGTCAGGCCACGCAGATGGGCCTCGTAAAACACCGTCTTGTCCCAGTCGACGCGGTGGCTGCGGTGCTTGCCCCAGGTGTAGGCCGGGTCGATCACCTTGCACTTGGGCACGAAGGGCGCGCTGTCACGCTCGTCGAAACTGAGGTCGCCGTCGGGGTGGCCGATCTCGTAGCCGAACAGCGCTTCGGACCATTTCAGCTCGCCGACCAGTTGCTTGGCGTACGGGTCGATCAGCAGTTTGTTGGGGTTGAAGCGGTGACCGGCTTCCGGCTCGTAGGGGCCGTACACGCGGTAGCCGTAGATCAGCCCCGGATGGGCGTCGGGCAGGTAGCCGTGCCAGATTTCGTCGGTGTACTCCGGCAATTCGATGCGCTCGATTTCTTCCAGGCCATCAGGGTCGAAAATGCACAGTTCGACCTTGGTGGCGTGAGCCGAGAAGAGCGCGAAGTTGACGCCCAAACCATCCCAGGTCGACCCCAACGGAAAGGGCTGACCTTCGGTTATACGCGAGCGTGGTTGACTCATTCTGGGTGGCTCCTGGTATCAGGCCTTGGGCTTCTTGGCGGCAGGCTTGGGGGTGGTGCTGGGTTTGGCCTTGGCGGGCGCCTTGGCCGGTTTGAGCAGGGCAGGTTTCTCGGCGTCGGCCTTGGGCGCTGCCTTGCTGGCACGGGGTTTGATAGGCGCGGCAGGGGCCGGCTCGCCAGCGGCGGCCTTGGACTTGCTCACGCGCTTGGGCGCGGCCTTGCCGGGCGTCTGCTCGGCCTCGACCAGCTTGGTGGCCATTTCCCAGTGGCGTTTGGCCTGGCCGTGGGGTTTCCCTTCGGATTCCCAGATCTGGTAGGCGAACTCACGGATACGGTCTTCTTTTGCGCTCATGGTTGTGACTCCTGAGATGGGCTAGGGGCGATCAGCAGATTGACGGGGACAGCGCGCAGCACATCGCGCAAGGCAAGGTAGGCGCTGGGGGGCAGAGGGTTGGCAGAGTCGAATGTGCTGTGCAGCGCCTGGTCGGCGAGCGCGGCGGGCAGGGCGATACGGGTGTCGCCCCATTGGTCGGCGGCGATCAGCGGCATGGCGCTATCGCCCAGCAGGTTGGCGCTCAGGCGCGGCACAACGACGATGGCGTGCTGCTCGCCGTGGCTACGCAGAAACGCGACGACCCGCTCGGCGTGCTCACCCTCGACCTGCAGCGGCTGGTAATCGCCTTTGGCGAACAGCTGCGCGTGGTGCTGGCGAGCCAGCAGGGTGGCGGCGATCAGTGCCTGCTTTACGTGGCCGTCATGCCAGTGTTCGAGGGCCTGGGCCATCGGTTGGCCATCAGCCAGGGCCTGGCGGCGAGCGGCGAAATCCACCGGGCGGCGGTTGTCCGGGTCGACCAAGGAGAAGTCCCAGAACTCGCAGCCCTGATACAGATCGGGAACCCCCGGCACGCTCATGCGCAGCAGGCTCTGGGCCAGGCTGTTGAGGGCGCCGGCAGGCGCGATTTCGGCGGCGGCGTGGCAGATCTCGGCGCGCAATTTGGCACCCTCGTCGCTGCCGAGCAGTGCCTGCAGGTAGTCTCGGCAAGCCTGCTCATAGCGCTCGTTGGGGTTGCTCCAGGTGCTGCGCAACTTGGCCTCGCGCACAGCCTTTTCCTGCCAGGCGGTGAGGCGCTCGGTGAGGCTTTGCAGGCCCTCGGCATCGTCGGCGCGCAGATCCAGCGGCCAGCAGGCAAGCAGGATCTGCAGCAGCATCAGCTCGTCACCGGGCGCGGGCGCCAGGCCGTCATCCAGTTCATCGCGCAGCGGCGCAGCCAGTTCGCGCCAGTGCTGGCAACGCTCGGCGAACCATTCGGCACGCTCGCTGAGCACGGTCAGGCGCGCGCGGGTGTCTTCGCCACGCTTGTGGTCGTGGGTCGCGGTGGTCAGCAGGTTGGCTGGGAAATGACGGGCCCGCTCGACGCAACCGTCATGAAAGGCCTGCATCGGCGCGCTGAATTGTTGCGGGTCGAAGCCCACGTCGTTACGCGACAGCAGCACCGCACTGCGGTAGCAGGCGGTGTCTTCCACGGCCTTGGCGGCGGCCGGGGAGGTGAGTTGCTGGAAGCGCTCGATCATCTTCGCCCGGCGCTTGCGCTGTGGGCTCGGTGGCAGGTGCGAAAGGGCCTGGCCGCCAAGCCAGCTGTCCAGATGTTCAAGGAGCGGCCAGTCGCCTTCGGCCAGCGTCGTGCGGGCGCCTTCCAGGGCATGGTCGAACACCGCCTGGTCATTGGCACTGCGCCCGGCGGCCGACACGTAGGTGCGGTACACCGAGAAATGGGTGATCAGCTCCAGCAGCGCGCGGCGGATGGCGCCCAGGGTCAGGTCGCGGGTGGCGATGTCGTCACGGGCCACTAGCAAGAGGCCTTGGGCCAGGGCTTCCAGGTCGCCGGCCAGGGAGGTGGTCAGCACCAACTGGCGCGCCTCACGAACCTCGGCCATGAAGTCGGCCTCGCGGCCGCTGGTTTCGCTCCACAGCTTCGACAGGATCGGCTCGCCTTCGGGCGCGTGCTGCAGCAGCGACACCTGGTTCATGAATTCGTAGCCGGTGGTGCCGTCCACACCCCAGTCGCGGGGCAGCTGTTCGCCTTCGCCGAGGATCTTTTCGACATAGATCGAAAAACGGCCACCCTGCAGATTCGCCGGGCGTTTCGGCAGCAGCCGCTCGACGCGGCGGCGCAGCTTGCGGCAATAGGCGCGCGGGTTGGCCAAGCCGTCGACGTGGTCGATACGCAGGCCATCGACCAGGCCTTTTTCGATCAGCTCGAAGATTTTCCCGTGGGTCGCTTCGAACACGTCGTGGCGCTCGACCTTGAGGCCGCCCAGTTCGTTGATGTCGAAGAAACGCCGCCAGTTGATGTCGTCCGCCGCGGTGCGCCAGCTGGCCAGGCGATAGTGCTGGCGTTCGAGCAACTGGTGCAGCGCTTCGAAGTTCTGCCCCTCGGCTGGCCGTAGGCTGGCCAGGGCACGCTCGATGGCATGCCCGGCCTTGCTGGCCAGGGCGACCAGTTCACGAAACAGCACGCTCGCCTGACGCTGACCATCGGCGCTGTCGTCCAGCGCAGCGAAGCGCTGGCCCAGGGCCTGCAGCTCGGGATGGCCGCTGCGCTGCAGGATGTCGCCATAGGTCGGTGGGTTGATCGGGAAACGGTGGTCGTAGTGCTTGGCGTAGAACAGGCCGCGTTTGGCATCGAAGTGCAGCTCGATCTCGCCGGCAGCCAGCACCTCGCCGTAGTCGCTGCGCAGGAACGGCACCAGCAACTGGCCGCGCAGCAGGGGGTCGTGGGACTGCCAGTGGATGTCGAAAAATTTTGCATAGGCGCTGCTGGCGCCCCATTCGAGCACGTCCAGCCACCAGGGGTTGGCATCGCCGCCCACCGCCATGTGGTTGGAGACGATATCCAGGATCAGCCCCATACCTTTGCCGCGCAGGGCGGCGATCAGGCGTTCCAGAGCCGCTTCGCCGCCCAGCTCGGGGTTGACGCGTGTCGGGTCGACCACGTCGTAGCCGTGCATGGAGCCAGGCCGTGCGGTGAGCAGCGGCGAGGCGTAGATATGGCTGATGCCCAGGCGCGCGAAATAGTCGACCAGGGGTACGGCATCGTCGAGGGTAAAGCCCTTGTGAAACTGCAGGCGAACGCTGGCGCGCAACTCAGTCATGGCCGAGGCCCTCGGCCAGGTTGCGGGCCCACTGCAGGCGCTGGAGGCGGTGCGCGACTGCCGGGGTGTCGAGCATGCCCTCGGCCGGCTCGGCCCAGCGGCGGCGCCAGTTCGGGTGTTCGTCGCCCGGGCCGGGCAGGTTGGGCTGTTCGGTGGCGGCCATGGCGTCTTCCAGCGGCAGCAGCACCAGCGGCGCTGGGGTGCTGCCGATGAAGGCGATGCTGGCGTCCAGTTGCTGGCCGTCATCCATCTGTTCGGCGGTGGCGTGGCCGTGATCGTGCAAGGCCTGGTGCAGTGCTCGGGTTTCCTGGGCGCGCAATTGATGATCCTGTCTGGTGTAGTCGTCGCTGCGGTGGCCCGCAGCCTGGCGCCAATGGATGTCGCGGGAGGCGAGCCAGCCGCGAATGCTCGGCAAATCATGGGTCGTGGTGGTGGCCAGGGCGTCGCGCGGCCAGTGGCCCGGGGCATGGAAGTGGCCGTTGCTTTGCTCGAAGAGCAGCACGCGCATGCCGAGAATGTTGCGCGCGGCCAGCTCTTCGCGCAGGCCGTCGGGCACCGTGCCCAGGTCTTCGCCGATGATCAGCGCGCGGTGGCGCTCGGCCTCCAGGCACAGCAGACGCAGCAGATCCTGGGACGGATAGTTGAGGTAGGCGCCGGCGGCAGAGTCCTCGCCTTCGGGAATCACCCACAGACGGCGCAGGGTCATCACGTGGTCGATGCGCATGCCACCGGCGTGAGCCAGGTTCGCGCGCAGCATTTCGAGGTAGGCGCGAAAGCCGTTCTGTTGCAGGCCCTGGGGCGAAAACGCCGACACGCCCCAGTTTTGCCCCGAGCGGTTGAGGATGTCCGGCGGCGCGCCGACGCTGACCGACTGCAGCAGTTCGGCCTGGCGGCCCCAGGCCTGGCTGCCGGCGGCATCGGCGCCGACGGCCAGGTCGGCGATCAGGCCGACCGCCATGCCGGCTTCACGGGCTGCCGCCTGCGCGCCGTGCAGGCAGCGGGCGACCAGCCATTGGGCGAAGGCGTGGAATTCGATCTCGTGCTGATGGCCTTCGCAGAACTGCTCGACCGCCGCGCTGGCAGGGTCCCGGTACTGCTCGGGCCAGGCCCGCCAGTCGACCGGCAGGCCGTTGAGGTCCATGAAGCCGCGCAGCGCCTCGAAGCGACAATGCTGGCGCAGGGCCTCGCCACCGGCCTGGCGAAAGGCCTCGAAGTCGGCCTGCAGCGGATGAATGCTGACAGCGAAATCGGCATGCAGCTGCCGCAATATCTGCATGCGCGCACTGGCGACGCCCGGCCAGTCGATCAGCTCCAGGCCTTCCAGGCGCGCCAGTTCGTCGGCCAGCCCACAAGTGCGGATGGCCTGCTGAACCGCTGCTTCGCCGAGCACACTGGCCGGTGCAGCATGCAGCACGTTGAAGAACAGGCGGCTGGAGGGCGAGTAGGGGCTGTAAGTGTGCAGGTTGGCGCTGAACATGGCGTGCATCGGGCTGATCGCCACGGCATCGGCGCCGCGGGCCGCCGCGCTGCGCACCAGGGATTCCAGCGCCTGAGTGTCGCCCAGGCCACCGTCACCCGGGCGGCGCAGCGAGTACAGCTGGGCGCTCAGGCCCCAGATCCTGGCATCGGCACGGTCGGCCAGTTCGGCGACGCTCGGGCAGGCGGCAGGCGCCACGGCGAGGGTCACTTCGCCACCGGCGATGCGCAACTGGTGATAACCGATGGTGCCGATCACCGGCAGGCGACCGCTGTCGTCCAGTCGGCCGTCCAGGCGTTCGCCCTGTTCCAGCTGAATCTCGAATGGCGTGCCCGGCGGAAAGTAGCGGGTCAGGTCCAGAGCCTGCTGCTGGTCGAGGGTGACCAGTGGGCCGAGGGCCAGGTTGTTCTGGCGGTGCTGCAACTGCGCCAGGCTGGCTTCGATCTGCCCGTCGTCAGCCGCGGGATAACCAAGGGCGTCGAGCAGACGACGTTGATGCTCGGGTTTGACCGATTGGGCATTACCGTCGGCGTCGATCCAGTCGACGCTCAGGCCTGCGGCCTTGCTCAGTTCTGCCAGGCGTGCATCGCTCATGGGGCGCCCTCCAGCAGAACGCGCACGCTGTGCGCCGGCAGCTGCTCGCCGTCAGCGCGGTAGCTGAACAGTTGGTGAGCGCCTTGCGGCGTCGCTGCTTCCACCGGCTCGCTGCCCAGATTCAGGGCGATATGCAGCACCTGGCCGTCGCCAAGCTGCCAGCTAGCAGCCACAGCGGCCTCGCCGAGCACCCGACTCTCCAGGGCCTGGCTGCCAGGCAGGCGCGGCACGATGTGCTGGTGGCGCAGGTTCAGCAGCTCTCGATAGAACGCCAGCCAGGCCTTGCCATCCGCCGTGTCGCGATTGTGGTAGTCGGGCTTGGAGGTTTCGAAGGTGCTGGCGTCGTTGGGGGCAGGAATGGCCTGGCCGGAGAACTTGGAGAAATCCTTGAATTCGTTCTGGCGACCCTTGCGCACCGCTTCACCGAGCTCGTCGTTGTGTGAAGTGAAGAACTGGAACGGCTGCTCGCTGCCCCATTCCTCGCCCATGAACAGCAGCGGAATCATCGGGCTGAGCAGCAGCAGGGCGGTGGCGCTTTTCAGCGCGTCGTCATCGGCCAGCGTGCGCAGACGTTCACCGACGGCGCGGTTGCCGACCTGATCGTGGTTCTGCAGGAACAGCACGAAGGCGCTGGGCGCCAGGTGACCGCTGCTGCTGCCGCGGGCGGTGCCGTGGCGGGTGGTTTCCCCCTGGTAGATGAAGCCTTCGCGCAGGCAGCGGGCCAGCTTGTGCGTGGCATCGCTGGCGAAGTCGGCGTAGTAGCCTTCGTGCTCGCCGGTCAGCAGGTGATGCAGCACGTTGTGGCCGTCATCGTTCCACTGGGCGACGAAGCCTTGCTGCAGCAGTTCGGCGTCGTTGTGCTCGTTTTCCAGCACCAGGTGCAGATGGCGCGAGGGGGGAATCGAGGCATGCAGCCGTTCGGCCAGTTCGAGCAGGAAGTCGCGCTCACCAATGGCGTGTACGGCGTCGAAGCGCAAGCCGTCGGCCCGGTAGTCGTGCACCCACATCAGGGCGTTGTCGATGAAGTAGTCACGCACCTGCCGTCGACGAAAATCGATGGCCGGGCCCCAGGGCGTGTGCACGTCTTCGCGGAAGAAGTCGCTGGCGTACTGGCCCAGGTAATTACCGTCCGGGCCGAAGTGGTTGTACACCACGTCGATGAACACCATCAGGCCCAGCTCATGGGCGCGGTCGATCAGTGCGCGCAACTGGTCCGGTGTGCCGTATGACGAATCCGGTGCGAAGGGCAGCACGCCGTCGTAACCCCAGTTGCGACCGCCCGGGAATTCACCCAGGGGCATCAGTTCGATGGCGGTGACACCCAGGTCGGCAAGCTCTTGCAAGCGCGCCTGCGCGGCCTGGTAACCGCCCAGGGTGCCGACGTGGACTTCGTAAAGCACCGTTTCCTGCCAGGGGCGGCCCTGCCAGTCGGTACTGCGCCATTGATAGCGGAATGGATCGGCGACACGGCTGGGGCCGTGCACGTCATTGGCCTGCCAGCGCGAAGCGGGGTCGGGCACCAGCAGGTGATCGTCGATCAGGTAATGGTAGTCGGTGCCTGCGGCCACCGGGAGGGTGGCGGCGTACCAGCCGTCGTCGCTGGCCGTCATTGCATGTTGGGTGTCGTCTTGCAGCTTTACCGCGACGCTCTTGGCGTCCGGCGCCCACAGTGCAAAGTGGGTGTGGCCGTTATCGTCGAGCCGGGCGCCGTGTCTTGGTTTTTCCTCTGCCATCACACCAGTTTCCCGCCCGATGTCTTCGCTGCCACCAGCTTGCGATACAGCGCGGCATAGGGCTCCACGGACTGCTTCCAGTACAGCGGCGCGGCCATGGCATGGGCGCGCATGGCGTTGAGCAAATTCGGGTTGCGATAGATGGCCATTGCGCGGCGTACAGCGGTCAGGTAGCTGTCGCTGCTCGGCTCCTTGAACAGGAAGCCGTTCACGCCGTCTTCGATGGTGTCGGCCAGGCCGCCGGTCGCGCGGGCGATCGGCAGCGAGCCGAAGCGCTGGGCGTACATCTGGCTGAGGCCGCAAGGCTCGAAACGCGACGGCATGAGTAGGAAGTCGCTGCCGGCGAACATGCAGCGTGCATCCGCTTCGTTGAAGCCGACGTTGGCGCCGACCTTGCCCGGATGGCGACGCGCCAGCTCACGGACGGCTTCCTCGAGGTGCTCCTCGCCACGGCCGATGATCGCGATGCGACCGCCTTCGGCAACGATGGTGTCGGCAATCTCCAGGGTCATGTCGATGCCTTTCTGCTGCACCAGGCGCGAAACCACGGCGAACAGCGGGCCGTCACTCTGCTCCAGGCCGAACATCTGCTCGACGTGACGGGTGTTGGCGCGCTTGCCTTCCCAGTCATGGGCGTCGAAGCCTTGCACCAGGTGCGGGTCGTTGACCGAATCCCAGCTGTCGTCGATGCCGTTGGGGATGCCGCTGAGCTGATTGAGCTGCACCTTGAACTGCAGCATGCCTTCCAGGCCGCAGCCGAATTCGGAGGTGGTGATCTCGCGGGCGTAGTTCTCGCTCACCGTAGTGACGTGATCCGAGTACACCAGGCCGGCCTTGAGGAACGACAGGCGACCATAGAATTCCATGCCCTGGTGGCCACAGGCCGAGGAAGGCAGGCCCAGCTCCGGGCTGCATTCCAGGCTGCACAGGCCCTGGTAGGCGAGGTTGTGGATGGTGAATACGGTCGGCGTCTGCAGGCCGCGCCAGCTCATGTAGGCGGGCGCCAGGGCAGCGGGCCAGTCGTTGGCGTGAACCACTTCAGGGCACCAGCTCAGGCAGGCGGTACCGGCGGCGATCTCGGCGGCGGCCAGGCCGAGGCTGGCGAAACGGATGTGGTTGTCCTGCCAGTCGCGACCTTGAGCGTCACCATAGGGCGTGCCATCGCGGTCGTACAGCTCGGGGCAAATGAGCACATAGACGATCAACCCGTCGGGCAGCGTCATGCAGCCGATACGGGCGGGCGGCAGGGCAGCGTGGCCCGGTACGCTGCCGACATCGCGGATCGCGTGGCCGCTCTGCAGCACCTGGCGATAGCCGGGGATCAGCACGCGCACGTCGTGGTTGGCGTTCATCGCCCGTGGCAGCGACGCGGAAACGTCACCCAGGCCGCCTACCTTGATCAGGTCGGCCAGCTCAGGGCTGACGAAGAGAATCTTCTTCTTGGCCGCGTGCAGGTTGGTAATGGTGTTATGTGGCTTGAGGGATGTTTCTACCGATACCGCTTGATCGAACCGTGTTACCGCAACAGCGTTTCCCATACCATCCTCCGCTCGATTCTGTCCTTGACTCGTCAATAATTCGTTCGCTTGCACGCCGACGGGAATAGGCCGTCTGTCTTTCCAGTTGATTGCCGTGTCGGGGCAGGAGGAAAAGCTGCTTGCTGGTGATTAATTCCCACCTAGTTGATGACCCAGCTCGCGAATAAGAAGTTTCGACTATTTTCACGAGCTTGCCCGGTCATCATGGAACTAATGCGCGGCAGCAGGTTTTCGCTGCCAATGGCCGGTAAGTTGCGGGGTTTCGACTGCGATAGGCGGTTTGCGGCACAGGTTCGATCTGCCTTAGCGCCTCTCTAGCAGGGGCTTTGGGGCGTTTGGATTGGCACGGGGCGACGAGCGGTCATGTTTGCCCCCTGTCGGCGCGCTTGTACAAGGACTGGACAATTCCTTTACAACTAACGGTGCAAGTAAGCGCGCGGAAAGTTGCACTTATTTTTATCGTTCGAACGGTCAATTAAGTTCGCTGTTTTTATTGCCTGACAATCCGTTCGATATTCATGACGCAAGTAAAAGTGCCACCATCGATTGGTTAATCACGCTGGCCATAAAAGGCTTGGAAATAAAGGGTTTTTGCCAGACTCAGCGTTTCGCTGAGCCGATCGGGTGTTGCAGATCGTGAACGACCGAGGCGGATCGGCGGTGTGGTACTGTTGCCAGGCCCAATCAGCACACGCCGGCCATGAACCTCGACACCCGCATCAAATTTCGCCACCTGACCTGCTTTCTGGAGATCGCCCGGCAGCGCAGCTTCGCCAAGGCCGCCGATGCCCTGGCCGTCAGCCAGCCGGCCATCTCCAAGACGGTCAAGGAACTGGAAGAGATCCTCGACGCTTCGCTGTTCGAGCGTGGCAAGGCGGGCGTCAGCCTGACCACCGCCGGGCTGGCCTTCATGCGCTACGCCGGCCCCTGCGTGCAGGCGCTACGCGATGGCGTGAGCAGCTTGCGCAGTGGCGAGCACGATGCCGGGCAGGTGCGCGTGGGCGTGCTATCCACCGTGGAGAGCCTGCTGATTCCCGAAGTGGTGCGTCGCCTGCACGCGCGCCACGCGGCGCTTGTGGTCAGCATCGCCACGGGCCCCAGCGCCTATCTGCTGGCGCAACTGCGCGTTGGCGAGCTGGACCTGGTGGTCGGCCGGATGACCGACAGCCCGGAAATCCAGGGCCTGACCTTCGAGCACCTGTACAGCGAGTCGATGAGCCTGGTGGTGCGGCCCGACCATCCGCTGCTGGCCGCTGGCGATGCCGGCCTCGGTCAATTGGGCGATTACCCCGTGGTACTGCCATTGGCCGGCACCACCATCCGCCGCTACGCCGACAGCCTGTTCGTGCAATGCGGCGTGGCCCAGCCGCGCCAGCGCCTGGAAACCCTGTCCCCGGCGCTCAGCCGCCGCTACGTGCAGCAGAGCGACGCCGTGTGGGTCGCGCCGCTCGACGCCGTGCGCCTCGACCTGGCAAACGGCGACCTGGCCGAGCTCGCCCTCGGCATCCGCGAGCCCGGCGGTTCGGTCGGCATCTGCAGCAACGCCACGCTGCCGCTGTCGTTGGCGGCGCAATGGTGTTGCGAGACTTTGCGGGAATTGGCGGGTGAATATCGAAAACGTTCGACGTTTCTTGAGCCCTAGGCCAGACCCGCTGAGGGTTTGCGGCTTTATTGGCAACTACGACCCACTGTCGAGTCTGTGATCAGCTTCCGTTGAATGGTATTTGATGGCCAGGTGCCACGTGCTTTAATCCGACACCTCGAACGACC
>NZ_MSXU01000011.1:2032-19932 GCF_001945375.1 Pseudomonas sp. PA1(2017) | reverse complement strand
AACTTCGCATCTCGTGCCTTGCCTCGCACAAAAACTGGCTCCGGCGCGGCCGTGCGTGAAACGGGAACAGACCCTAGCAGCAGGCGAGCGCGCGGCGAGTCAGGGGCGATAGGCGCGCAGGAACATCTCGACGGTGGCATGGGCGTGTTGCTCCTGCTGCGCCTCGGTCTCCGGCTCGCCGCAGCCGATCAGCAGGCGAAAGTTGGCACAGCCCTTGAGCAGGGAGAAGAACTGATCGGCGGCGAGCTTCGGCGATTCGATACGCAACTGGCCGCTCTGGTCCATCTTGGCCAGCAGGCGCTCCATCTCGGCGAGCAAGCGCTGTGGCCCGGCCTCGTAGAAGATTTTCGCCAGTTGCGGGTCCTGGGTGCCGAGGCTGGTCATCAGGCGATGCAAGTCGACGGACTCGCTGCTGTTGAGCAACTGGCTGAAGCCGCGGGCGATGTTGAGCAGCACGTTATGCACGGTCGCGCCGGCGGGAAACTCGAAGAACAGCTCGGGCAACTGCTCTTCGCAGCGGGCCTTCACCGCGGCGCAGAATAGCGTCTCCTTGTCGTTGAAGTGGCTGTACACCGTAAGCTTGGAAACGCCGGCATGGGCGGCGATGGCGTCCATGCTGCTGCCGGCGTAGCCGTAGCGCAGGAACAGGCATTTGGCCGCTTCGAGAATGGCTTCGCGCTTGGCGAGATCCTTGGGGCGACCGGGGCCGCTGGACTGCAATGACGTGTCTGACATCGGGCGATTTTAATACTGGACTGCCGAGTACGCTATTTTTAATATACCCGGCAGTACAAATATTAAAAAGTTCCCGCTGAAAGGACGCTCATCATGTTCTGCCATGCTCTGTATCGCCTCGCGCCCCTGTGCCTGGCTCTGTCCCTGGTTGCCTGCAGCGACGCGCAGGCGCCGCAGCCGGGCATTCGACCGGCCATGGTCGCGCAGCCGCAGCTGTCGGCGGAGCAGGTGGACAGCTACCCAGGCGAGGTCAGGGCGCGGCTGGAACCCGAGCTGGCCTTTCGCATCGCCGGCAAGGTGACCCGGCGGCTGGTCGAAGTGGGCCACCGGGTCGACAAGGATGCGCCACTGGCCGAGCTGGACCCGCAGGATGTGCGCCTGCAGCTCGACGCCTCCCGCGCCCAGCTGCAATCGGCCGAATCCAACCTGCAATTGGCGCGCGCCGAGCGCGACCGCTACCGCACCCTGCAGCAACGCGGGATGATCAGCAAATCCCTGGCCGACAACGCCGAAAACACCTTTCGCGCCGCCGAAGCGCGCCTGCGCCAGGTGCGCGCCGAGCTCAACGTCGCCGACAACCAGGCCGGTTACGCCGTGCTGAAAACGCCACAGAGCGGGGTGATCGTGCAGCGCCGTGCCGAGGTCGGGCAGGTTGTGGCAGCCGGGCAGACGGTGTTCGTGCTGGCCGCCGATGGCGAGCGCGAGGTGCTGATCGACCTGCCCGAACAGGTGATCAGGCATCTCGCCATCGGCCAGGAAGTAGCCGTGGAGCTGTGGTCGCAGCCTGGCGAGCGGCTGGCCGGGCGCGTGCGTGAACTGTCGCCCGCGGCCGATTCACGCTCGCGAACCTATGCCGCCCGGGTGGCGCTGCAGGCGTCCGAGGCGCAGGTCGAGCTCGGCCAGAGCGCCCGGGTGTTCATCGCCCGCAATGGCGACGTGCCGCTGGCAGTGCCGCTGTCGGCACTGAGCGCGGAACAGGGCCAGCCCTACGTCTGGGTGGTCGACCCCCAGACTTCCACGCTCAAGCGTACCGCCGTGCGGGTCGGCGCCTATGGCGAGAAGAGCGTGCCGGTGCTCGACGGCCTGAAGGCCAGCGACTGGGTGGTGGTGGCCGGTGTGCAGGTGCTGCTCGATGGCCAGCAGGTGCGCCCGGTGGATCGGCAGAACCGTGCCGTCGACCTGGCTGCCAAGGAGTAAGCGCCGATGTCGTTCAACCTGTCCGCCTGGGCGCTGCAGCACCGCCAGATCGTGCTCTACCTCATGCTGCTGCTCGGCATCGTCGGCGCGCTGTCCTACACCAAGCTGGGGCAGAGCGAGGATCCGCCGTTCACCTTCAAGGCCATGGTGGTGAAGACCAACTGGCCGGGCGCCACCGCCGAGCAGGTGTCGCGCCAGGTCACCGAGCGCATCGAGAAGAAACTGATGGAGACCGGCGAGTACGAGCGCATCGTGTCGTTCTCGCGGCCCGGCGAATCCCAGGTCACCTTCATGGCCCGGGACTCGATGCACTCCAACGAGATTCCCGAGCTCTGGTACCAGCTACGCAAGAAGATCGGCGACATTCGCCATACGCTGCCCGCCGGTATCCAGGGGCCGTTCTTCAACGACGAATTCGGCACCACCTTCGGCAACATCTACGCGCTGACCGGCAACGGTTTCGACTACGCAGTGCTCAAGGATTACGCCGACCGTGTGCAACTGCAGCTGCAGCGGGTCAGGGATGTCGGCAAGGTCGAGCTGGTCGGTCTGCAGGACGAGAAAATCTGGATCGAGCTGTCCAACACCAAGCTCGCTACCCTCGGCCTGCCGCTCGCTGCCGTGCAGCAGGCTCTCGAACAGCAGAACGCCATGCCCGTGGCCGGCTTCTTCGAGACCGACACCGACCGGGTGCAACTGCGCGTCAGCGGCAACTTCGAGACGGTCGAGCAGATCCGCGATTTCCCCATCCGCGTGGCCGACCGCACCTTCCGCATTGGCGACGTGGCCGAAATCAGCCGCGGCTTCAACGATCCGCCGGCGCCGCGCATGCGCTTCATGGGCGAGGATGCCATCGGCCTGGCGGTTTCCATGAAGCCGGGCGGTGACATCCTGGTGCTCGGCAAGGCGCTGGAAAGCGAGTTCACCCGCCTGCAGAACAACCTGCCGGCGGGCATGCAGTTGCGCAAGGTATCGGACCAGCCAGCAGCGGTGAAGACCGGCGTCGGCGAGTTCGTCAAGGTGCTCACCGAGGCGCTGATCATCGTGCTGTTGGTCAGCTTCTTCTCCCTCGGACTGCGCACCGGGCTGGTGGTGGCGCTGTCGATTCCCCTGGTGCTGGCGATGACCTTCGCCGCCATGTACTACCTCAACATCGGCCTGCACAAGATTTCCCTCGGCGCCCTGGTGTTGGCGCTGGGCCTGCTGGTGGACGACGCGATCATTGCCGTGGAGATCATGGCGATCAAGATGGAACAGGGCTACGACCGCCTCAAGGCGGCGAGCTTCGCCTGGACCAGTACGGCCTTCCCGATGCTCACCGGTACGCTGATCACCGCAGCAGGCTTTCTGCCGATTGCCACTGCGCAGTCGGGCACCGGCGAATACACCCGCTCGATCTTCCAGGTGGTAACCATCGCCCTGTTGATGTCCTGGGTGGCGGCGGTGATGTTCGTGCCGTACCTGGGCGCGCGACTGTTGCCGGACCTGGCCAAGCGCGCGGCCCTCAAGCATGGCAGCACGGGCGGGCATGACCCTTATTCAACGCCTTTCTATGCACGTGTGCGTCGCCTGGTGGACTGGTGCGTGCGCTGGCGCAAGACGGTCATCGTGCTGACCCTGGTGTTGTTCGTCGGCTCGATCTTTCTGTTCAGGTTCGTGCCGCAGCAGTTCTTTCCCGCTTCGGGGCGCCTGGAATTGATGGTCGATTTCAAGCTGGCCGAAGGCGCTTCGCTGATCGCCACCGAAGCTGAGGTGCGGCGCCTGGAACAGCGCCTGGCGGGTCATCCGGGTGTGGACAACTACGTGGCCTATGTCGGCACTGGCTCGCCACGTTTTTACCTGCCGCTGGACCAGCAGTTGCCGGCCACCAGCTTTGCGCAGATCGTGGTACTGGCCAAAACCATCGAGGAGCGTGAGGCCGTACGCGCCTGGCTGATCGACGTGTTGCGCGATGAATTCCCGAGCCTGCGCACGCGCATCTCCCGCCTGGAGAATGGCCCGCCCGTCGGCTACCCGGTGCAGTTCCGGGTTTCCGGCGAGCATATCGAAGAGGTGCGCGCCCTGGCCCGTCAGGTCGCCGACAAGGTGCGCGCCAACCCCGATGTGGTCAACGTGCACCTCGATTGGCAGGAGCCGAGCAAGGTGGTGTACCTGAACATCGACCAGGAGCGCGCCCGGGCTCTGGGCGTGAGCACCGCCGATGTGGCCAGGTTCCTGCGCAGCTCGCTCAATGGCTCGTCGGTCAGCGATTACCGCGAAGACAACGAGCTGATCGAAATCCTCCTGCGCGGCACCTCGACGGAGCGCCAGGCGCTGCAGCTGCTACCGAGCCTGGCGGTGCCCACCGACAGTGGCAAGAGCGTGGCGCTGGCGCAGATCGCCACCCTGGAATACGGCTTCGAGGAAGGGGTGATCTGGCACCGCAATCGCTTGCCGACCGTCACCGTGCGCGCCGATATCTACGGGCCCCAGCAGCCGGCCACGCTGACCAGGCAGATCCTGCCGACCCTGGCCGACATCCGCGCCAGCCTACCGGATGGCTACCTGCTGGAAGTCGGCGGCTCGGTAGAGGATTCCTCCAAGGGTCAGGCCTCGGTAGTGGCCGGCGTGCCATTGTTCGTCGTGGTGGTGCTGACCCTGCTGATGCTGCAGCTCAAGAGCTTCTCGCGCATGACCATGGTGTTTCTCACCGCGCCCCTGGGGTTGATCGGCGTGACCCTGTTCCTGCTGCTGTTCGGTCAGCCGTTCGGCTTCGTGGCGATGCTCGGCACCATTGCGCTGTCGGGGATGATCATGCGCAACTCGGTGATTCTGGTCGACCAGATCGAGCAGGACCGCGAGGCGGGGCTGGACAGCTGGAACGCCATCGTCGAAGCCACCGTGCGGCGCTTCCGGCCCATCGTGCTGACCGCCTTGGCCGCGGTGCTGGCGATGATCCCGCTGTCGCGCAGCGTGTTCTTCGGGCCGATGGCGGTGGCGATCATGGGCGGTCTGGTGGTGGCCACGGCGCTGACCCTGCTGTTTCTGCCGGCGTTGTATGCGGCGTGGTTCAGGGTCAAGCCGAGCGATAGGGCGCAGGCTGAGGGTGACAGTTAAGGGCCTGATTGGGCTTTGAGAACTCGTGTTGCTGGGGAGCGTTGGTAAAAGGCATGAGCAGCCACTCAAACCAACCTGTGGGAGCCCCGACCTCGGGGCGAAACGATTGCAGCCTGACTGCTATTTCGGCGGTGCCTGAGCGATTCGCCGCGAGGTCGCGGCTCCCACAATGGATCGGATAACGGCCGCTTTCGCCACTTTTCAGCCATCACAGTCGTAAGGTGGGCGACGCTTTATCCGTCTCGCATGCAGAAAAAAGGGGCTGGCACATAACGCGCCAGCCCCTTTTTTGCAGCTTGTCAGTTACAGCGCGCCAAACACCTTCTTGGCCAGGCTGGTGGCCGCCGCGGCCGGGTTTTCGCGGATGCTGGCTTCCTGCTTGGCGATCATGTCGAACAGGCCGTCGAGGGCCTGTTCGGTCACGTAGCTTTCGATATTGGCGCTCTTGGCGTCGAGCACGCCGAAGGTCGCCGCCTGGCCGGCGAAGCTGTTGTACTGCTTGGCGAGGCCGACCTGGTCGGTGGCCTGCTTGACGATGGGCAGGAACTTGGCGCGAATCTGCTCGCGGCTGCTCTTGTTCAGGTACTGGGTGGCCGAGTCCTGCGGGCCTGCGAGGATGCTCTTGGCGTCCTGCACGGTCATCTTCTTCACGGCGTCGACCAGCAGCGCCTGGGCCTGGGGCACGGCGGCCTCCGCGGCCTTGTTCATGCTGGTTTCGAGCTGCTCGACCTGGGCGCCCATGCCCATCATCTTCATGGTCTTGGCGGCTTTGCCGAGCTTGCCCGGCAGTTCGATGCGCACTTCGGGGTTGTTGCTGAAACCGCCGGGCTTGCCGAGCTGCTGCACGGCCACCTTGGCGCCCTGGGTGAGGGCGTCCTTGAGGCCGCCGCTGGCGTCCTGCTGGCTGAGGTCGGAAAGCGACAGGGCGAACACGTTGGCGGACAGCAGCAGGCCGGCGACGAGAACGGGGATGCGGAGCATGGCGGTAACCTTCGAGCGGTGGAGATAAGCAGCGAGCTTAGCAGGCTGGCGAGGGGCGCGGCGAAGGTTGAGGAAAAGCATGGGCGGGGAGAGCGCGGCACGCCCGTTGCGGGCGTGCCGGTTCGGCGTTAGCGGACTTCCAGGGCGGTGAGGCTTTCCAGGGTCAGGGCGCCGACGGCCAGGCCGTTGGCGGTCTGGAATTCGGTCAGCGCGTCGAGGGTGCGCTTGCCGAGCTTGCCGTCGACGCTGCCTGGGTTGAAGCCGCGCTTGACCAGGCTCTGCTGCAGGCGCGTGACCAGGTCGTCGTTGATGTCCGGATCGCAGATCGTCTGCCGGGAAACGATGCGTGCGTTGCCTTCGAAGCGGGTGACCTGCAGCTGGCGTTTTTCTTCCGGCAGGATGATCTGGTTGGCTTCGACCGGGCGCACCATTTCGGTGGAGGCGACCTTGGTGTATTCCGGATCCAGGGTGACTTCCACGGCCTGGGCCGGCTTGTCGACGATCCAGCGGGTCACGCTCTTGTATTGGGCCGGGTCGGTTTCAACCCGCACGGTTTCCGGCGAGACCAGCTTCTTGACCTTGACCACTTCCTGCTTGGCCGGCACCTGGCGGGCGCAGAACGACATGGCGCCGGTGCCGCTCGAGTAACGGGTGCCGGCGGCGCGGCACTGGTCGAGCACGGTCTTGGCTTCTTCGAGGGTCACGGTTTCCTTGACGTCCTCGTAGATCGCCGGTACCACGATGTAGCGCTTCACTTCCGGGCGAATCTTCACCTGCTCGGAGACCACGCGGTAGGTCGGCGGCTCGATGCGGTAGGTCTTGGTGCCTTCACGGGTGACCACTTGCTTGAAGCCCTTCTCGAGCTCGGCAGGGGTGACGGTGATCTTGTTGACCGAATCCTTGACCACCACTTCCTGGGTGCTCTGCACCGGGCGTGGGCGAACCTGGGCGTGTACCCAGCACTGGCCTGGTTGGATTTCGTATTCCTGGGGCTCGCGGGCCACCGACGCTGCGGCAGGTGCCTGGGCCTGGGCGCTCGGCGGCGCGGCAGCGGCTGGCTGTGCTGTCGGTTGAGCGGCGGCGGGTGCGGTTTGCGCCGCGACTGGAGCCGGTTGCGCCGGCTTTTCTTCGTTATTGGTCGATGCGGACGGTTGCATGGCGCAACCGGAAACCACGATCGCCAGTGATCCTAGAATGGTGTGATAACGCACGAAAATCCCTGCCCTAAGTGGCCCCAACGACGCATCTTAGGGGCTGTGGCGGCAAAGCTCAATAACGCCCGGCGCACTCGTCGAGCACGCCGGGCTTTCAGAGCCCGTCGAGCAGCTCCTCGCTGCGATCCATGGTCACCTGGCGGATGGACAGGCGAATCTCGGCCGGCAGCACACGCTTGGCGGCGCCTTCGGCCAGTTCGGCGAACGCCGGGGGATGGCTGAGCTTGCCGGCTTCATCTGCGCGCAGTACGCCCTGGTCGAGCAATGTCTGGATGAAGTGACGGAACAGGCTCTTGTCGAAGAACTCCGGTGCATTGAGCCCGTGCAGGATCGACAGGCGCTGGGCCATGACCGTGCACAGGTCTTCCAGCTCCTCGGCACTGATCGCGTTCTGACCGGCATTGAGCAGCAGGGCGCTGGCCATGTAGAAACGCTGCAGGGTCTGAGCGATGGCGCGCGACAGCAGGGTCAGCAGCACGAAGTTGCGCGAGCTGGGCGCCGGGCGCACGTACAGGTCGTTCTCGCGTTTGAGCAGGCCCTGCTCGACGAAGGCGTCGAGCCACTGGTCGACGACTTCGTCGAGCTCCTCGTCGGCCCAGCGGATGTACAGCTCGGATTGCAGGTAGGGGTACAGCGCGTGGACGAAGCGCAGGATCTGCTCGCGGCTCATCCGCCCGCTGCTCTGGAAGAAGCTGGCGATCAGCCCGGGCAGGGCGAAGATGTGCAGCACGTTGTTGCGATAGTAGGTCATCAGCACCGCGTTCTGCTCATCCAGATAGAGGATGCGCCCCAGGGCATCCTTCTGTTCGGAGAGCAGTTCCATGCTGCGCACGTGCTCGATCAGCGCCAGGCCGTCGCCTTCCGGCACCGTGGTGTGCGGCGAATAGGGCACGCGGCGCAGCAGGCTCTGGTACAGGTCGAGGATGCGCACCAGGGCGCGTTCGTCCAGGGCCAGCTTGCTGGTGGAGAGCAGCGCCAGGGCCACCAGGTTGACCGGGTTGATCGCCGCCGCCTCGTTGAGGCGCTGGGCCACCCGCTCGCCAAGGCGGTTGGTGGTTTCGTTGAGCCACGCCGGGCGGAAGTCCGGGCCCAGTTCCTGGGCGCGCCAGTCGGGCTGTTGGGCATCGAGAAAGGCGTCGAGCTTGATCGGTTCGCCGAAGTTGACCCACACGTGGCCGAAGCGCTGCTTGAGCGCGCCGATGACCTTGAAGATGTCGAAGATCGACTCCTTCTTCTTGCTTGCCCCGCGCAGCTCGCCCAGGTAGGTGCGGCCTTCCAGCACGCGCTCGTAGCCGATGTACACCGGCACGAACACCACTGGCAGGCGATGGCTCTGCAGGTAGCTGCGCAGGGTGATGGCGAGCATGCCGGTTTTCGGCCGCAGCATGCGCCCGGTGCGCGAGCGACCGCCTTCGACGAAGTACTCCACCGGGTAGCCCTTGCGAATCAGGGTGTGCAGGTATTCGTTGAACACGGCGGTGTACAGCGGGTTGCCCTTGAAGGTGCGGCGCATGAAAAAGGCGCCGCCACGGCGCAGCAGGCCGCCGATGATCGGCATGTTGAGGTTGATGCCGGCGGCGATGTGCGGCGGCGTCAAGCCGTTGCGAAACAGCAGGTAGGACAGCAGCAGGTAGTCGATGTGGCTGCGGTGGCAGGGCACGTAGATCACCTCGTGGCCCTGGGCGATGTCCTGCACGCCTTCGATGTGGTTGACCTTGATGCCGTCGTAGATCTTGTTCCAGAACCACGACAGGATCAGTTCGAGAAAACGGATCGCCGTGTAGGTGTAATCCGAGGCGATCTCGTTGCCGTAGCGCAGCGCCAGGGCCTCGGCCTTGTCGACGGAAATGTTCTCGCGGCTGGCTTCCTCGGCGATCGCCTGACGCACCTGCGGGCCGTGCACCAGGCCTTTGACCAGGTTGCGCCGGTGCGACACGTCCGGGCCGATGACCGCGGCCTTCTGGTTGCGAAAATGTACCCGCAGGATGCGATGCACCATGCGCAGGGTACGTTCCTGGCCCTTGTTCTGCTCGATCAGGTCGCGCAGCTGGATGGGCGTGGAAAACTGCACGCGGGTGGTGCGGCCCAGGATCAGGATGCTCACCAGCCGGCGCAGGCGACCGGTGACTGCCCAGCTATCGGCGAACAGCAGTTTCCAGGCGCTGGTTTCGCGGTTCGGCGATTGCCCCCAGAACACGCTGACCGGAATGATCTGCGCCTGCTCGGCGGCGTGTTCGCCGAGGGCGGCGACTATGCGCTGCAAGGTCGGCGAAATGCCGCGCTTGTCCTGGCGGCCGAGCCAGTCGGGCTCCGGCGTCAGGTAGAAGAACGCCGCCGGTTCGATCAGGTCGCCCACCGCCACGGGCAGCACCGGGCGCGGCAGATTGGCCTTGGTGCATTCGTGATCGAGCACCGCCAGGTCGCTCACCGAAGGTTGCTGCAGCACGTAGAACACCGGCTTGCTGCGGTCGAGCTTGAGGGTGAAGGCCGACTGGTTGATGGTTTCCGAGCGCACCCACAGGTACAGCAGGCGGCGCAGGGTACCGAAGGCAAGGCGGCGAAGCGGGGAGCGGGTCATACGAAATCTGGCTGCGACGACGAGCCGGAGCTCGGGGCCGCTAGTGTGCCGGATCGCCGCCCTGTCGGCAAAATCTTGTAAAAGTTACCGTTTCGTTGCGAAAAGCGCGGTTGCGGGGCGGTCACTCGTTGGCGTGCTCATCCTTTACCGCGTTGATGAAGGCCTGCATGGCCGACGACTGAATGCGGTGCCTGCGGGTGATCAGGCCATAGGGCGGCAGGCGTGGCTCGAAGGTGATCGGCAGGATCTTGAGCAAGTGGCGGGCCGGGTAGTCATTGATCACCGATACCGGAGTCACGCCGATCATGTCGGTCTGCTGCAACAGCGACAGCAGGGTCATGATCGAGGTGGTTTCGACGATGCTGCTGGGAATGTCGACCCGCGCGTTGTGAAACGCCTGGTTGATGATGGTGCGCATCGGGCTGGGGTGTTGCTGCAGCACCCAGGTCAGGTCCTGCAACTCGTGCCAGGTCAGTTTGCTGGCGCCGGCCATGGGGTGCTGGGCGCCGGCCACCACGCACAGGGTTTCCTCGCCAAGGCTGTCGAACGACAGGTCGTCGGCCCGCGCGCCATCGGGAATCCGCCCCAGCACCACGTCCAACTGGTCCTGTTGCAGGGCTTGCACCAGCACGTCGCTGGTGTCGACCTGGATGCTCATCGACAGCCGCGGGTGGCTCTGCTTGAGGGTGGCGATGGTGCGCGTCAGCAGGCCCGAGGCCAGGGCCGGAATGGCGCCGATGGTGACCCGGCCGAGGTTGCCCGACTCCAGCGCGGCGAATTCCTCGCGCATGCCCGACAGCTCGGCGAAGATCATCTTCGCGTAGTAGATCGCCGTTTCACCGAACGCCGTTGCGCGCATGCCGCGCGGCAGGCGCTCGAACAGCTCGACGCCAAGCAGGCTCTCCGCCTCGTGAAGCATCTTGGTCGCCGCCGGCTGAGTCATGCCGATCTCCTCGGCGGCCCGGCGCAGCGAGCCGAATTCCTGCAGGGCCAGCATCAGGCGCAACTGCCGTAAACGCAGGCGGCTGTGGATGATGCTGGCGTCAGGAATGCGGGACATGGCGCGGCTCGTGGCAGGGGAATCGGCCAAGGGTGACAAGAAATCGCGACGCTCGCCAGTCATCAGCGAGCGCCCCGTGGCCGTGGCCAGGAACAGCCCGGCCTGCTGGCGATTACGAGACATGACGCGCCTGCCCCTGGCGTGCGCCGAACAGTGCCTTGAGGCCGCGGGCCAGCAGCGGCCAGAACAGCATCAACAGCGCCGCGGTGGTCAGGCTGCCGACCAGCGGGTTGGACCAGAAGATCGACAGTTGCCCGTCGGAGAACAGCATCGACTGGCGGAACGCGTCCTCGGCCTTGTCGCCCAGCACCGCAGCGAGGATCAGCGGGGCGATGGGGTAGCCGAGCTTCTTGAACAGGTAACCCAGGGCACCGAAGATCAGCATCAGGCCAACGTCGAACATCGAGTTGTGCACCGAGTAGGCGCCGATCGAGCAGACCATGATGATGATCGGCGCGATGATCGAGAACGGAATGCGCAGGATCGAGGCGAACAGCGGCACCGTGGCCAGCACCACGATCAGGCTCACCACGTTGCCCAGGTACATGCTGGCGATCAGGCCCCAGACGAAGTCGTGCTGCTCGACGAACAGCGTCGGCCCCGGGTGCAGGCCCCAGATCATCAGGCCGCCGAGCATCACCGCGGCGGTCGCCGAGCCGGGAATACCGAGGGTCAGCATTGGCAGCAGGGCGCTGGTGCCGGCGCTGTGGTCGGCGGTTTCCGGGGCAATCACGCCTTCCACTTCGCCCTTGCCAAAGTTGTCGCGGTTCTTCGAAAAGCGCCGCGCCAGGCTGTAGCTCATGAACGAGGCGGCAGTCGGCCCGCCGGGCGTCACACCCATCCAGCAGCCGACCAGGGCGCTGCGCAGCCAGGTCAGCCAGTAGCGCGGCAGCTTGGCCCAGGTACGCAGGATGGTCATCGGTGTGATGCGTGCGCGTTCGCCACGAAACACCAGGCCTTCCTCGACGGTGCAGAGAATCTCGCCGATACCGAACAACCCGATCACCGCCACCTCGAAGCTCAGGCCCGAGAGCAGCCAGGGCTGGTCGTAGGTCAGGCGCAGTTCGCCGGACACGGTGTCCATGCCGACGGCGGCCATGGCGAAGCCGATCATCATTGCTACCACGGTCTTCAGCGGCGGGTTCTTGCTCATGCCGATGAAGGTGCAGAACGCCAGCAGGTAGACGGCGAAGAACTCCGGCGAGCTGAATTCCATGGCGAACTCGGCGATGCGCGTCGACAGGAAGGTCAGCAGCAGCACGCCGACCAGCGCACCGAGCAGCGCCGAGGTGAAGGCCGCGGTCAGCGCTTCGCCAGCCTGGCCGTTGCGGGCCATGGGGTAACCGTCGAAGGTGGTCGCCACCGACGAGGGTTCGCCGGGAATGTTGAACAGGATCGAGGTGATCGAGCCGCCGAACAGCGCGCCCCAGTACATGCAAGAGAGCAGGATGATCGCCGACACCGGTTCCATGGTGAAGGTCAGCGGCAGCAGCAGCGCCACGCCGTTGGGGGCGCCGAGGCCAGGCAGCACGCCGACGAGAATGCCGAGCAGCACGCCGATGACCATCAGGCCGATGTGGTGCGGGGTCAGGATCAGCGCCATGCCCTGCATCAGGGAGTCGATTTCGCTCATCGCAATGCCCCTCCGGCAACGGCCACCAGGTCGCCGAGCACGCCGCTATCCAGCGGCACCTTGAACCACAGCGCGAAGATCAGATAGCTGGCCAGTGCCGCCCCGCAGGAAATCGCCGCCACGGTGGCAATGCCGTAGGGTTTGCTGCGCTGGCGATCACGCCACATGAACCAGGCGATGAACACCGCCGAGGCCAGGTAGATGCCGGTGAAGGGCATGGCGATCACGTACAGGACGATCGGTACGAACACCGCCAGTACCTGGCCGAACGCCTTGCGGCTGACGAATGCGGCGCTCATCGCCGGCGTGCGCAACAGCGCCAGGATCAGGTTGCCGACGCTGGCAGCGCTCATCAGCAGGCCGATGTAGAAGGGAAAGTAACCGGCCTCGGGGCCGGCGTCGCCCCAGCCGATGCCGATCTCGATGGCGCCGAACATGACGATGCCGCCCAGGGCAGCGGTGAACAGCGCCAGGCCGATCTCCACCCAGCGGGTGGCGACCAGCGGCGTATCCGTGGTGTTGGACATGGGTATTTTCTCCTGTGTGCAGGGCCGTCCGGCGGCCGCATGGCACGCCGGACACGAAGCGCGAGGGTTATTCGCGCAGCCAGCCGGCCTGCTTGAACACAGGGGTCACGCGCTCACGATCCTTTTCGATGTAGCTCACCAGCTCATCACCGGAAAGGAAGGTCGGCGCCAGGGCCGAGCGCTCCACGTAGGCCTTGAACTCCGGCGTCTGGCTGACCTTGCGCATCAGCTCGACGTAGAACGCGCGCTGCTCGTCGGTGACGCCGCCAGGCAGGAACACGGTGCGCGGGAAACGGTACTGGTCGATGCCCAGGCCCTGCTCCTTGCAGGTCGGCACGTCGGCCCAGGACTGGGTCTCGGTGACTTTCTGGGTGTAGCCCATGCGCGCCTGGCTGAATACGCACAGCGGCACCACCTGGCCACCGCGCCACTGGCTGACGCTTTCGGCCGGGTTGTTGAAGTTGGCGGCGATGTGTTTGCCGGCCAGCTGTGTGGACGCCTCGCTGCCGCTCTTGAAGGGGATGTAGGTGATCTTGGCGCCCGCCTGCTGGCCGAGCAGCAGCGACAGGGTCTGGTCGACGTCCTTGGACTGGCTGCCACCGATACGCATCTTGGCGGCATTCTTGGTCAGGTCGGCCTTGAACGCGGCGGCATCCTTCCAGGGCGAACCCTGGTAGGTCCAGAGAATGAAGTCATCCTCGGCCACCGCCGCGACCGGCGTCAGGTCCGTCCACTGGTAACCCAGCTTGGCCACCAGTGGCAGCAGGTAGATGTTGTTGGTGCCGATCACCAGCTTGCTGGCATCGCCCTCGGCGAGCTTCATCTCCAGAAAGGCTTCGGCGCCGTTGCCGCCGCCCTTGTTGAGCACCACGGTGTTGACGTCGAGCAGCTTGTGCTGGGTGATCGCCGACTGGATCACCCGGCCGAGCTGGTCGGTGCCGCCGCCGGGGCCGCCGGCCACCACGATCTCCACGTTCTTTTCGGGTTTCCAGTCCGCTACCGCAGCCAGGGGCGCGGTGCAGAGCAGGGCGGCGAGCAGGGCCGGAACATGACGCGTACGGGGGCTGTACATGGGGCTACCTCATTGTTGTCGTTCTTGTGGGTTGCCTGGAGTGTGCGAAGGGTGTCGATAAGCGTCTACTCAAAAGAACTGATACTCCGATAGCCCCAGGTTATGTCTGGCGTCCCTGCACAGCGATAACTCCAGGCTATGTCCGTATGAGAAGCTTTGATTAGACGGTTATCGTTGGCCGGGCAGATAGTTCGCTCAACCGGGCCGACCGCTCGTCGCCCGCTACTACAAAAACAACAACACAGAGGTACTCCCCATGGCTCAGGCTCAACCTGTCGCCCTGCAGGTGCGCACCCCCTCGGCCGGTGTTCAGGCTGGCAAACCCTCCCGGGTGCGCTGGCGCATCTTCGCCATCATCTTCGCGCTCACGGTAATCAACCTGATCGACCGGGTTTCCCTGTCCATCGCCATGCCGGTCATCGCCAGTGAATTCAGCCTGAGCCCGAGCATGCAGGGGCTGATCCTCAGCAGCTTTTTCTGGGCCTACGCCCTGTTGCAGATCCCCGGCGGCTGGCTGATCGACCGCTACGGCCCGCGCCGCGTGATCGGCTGGTCGACCGGCCTGTGGGGCACTTTTCAAACCATTGCCGCATTCGCCACTGGCGGCCTGTCGCTGATGTTCGCCCGCGTGGCCCTGGGCGCTGCCGAAGCCCCGCTGTTTCCGGCCGGCGGCAAGCTCAATTCGTTGTGGCTGGGCAGCGGCGAGCGTAGCCGCGGCGCGGTGTTGATGGATTGTGGCGGGCCGCTGGGCGTGGCCCTCGGCGGGCTGATCATCGCCTACCTGATCGCCGTGCTGGGCTCCTGGCGTACCGCGTTCTTCATCGCCGGTATCGCCACGCTCGCCATGGCCTGGCTGGCCTGGCACTACCTGCGCGATAACCCCGCCGATCACCCGGACGTCAACGACGCCGAGCTGGCAGCGATCAACGAAGGACGCACGGTGACCATGGCCGAAGCAGCCAAACAGACCGTGCGCGGCCTGGGCATCGCCCGCCGCTCGCTGACCGGCATCCTGCTCGGCCGCGCCAGCTGGGCCATGGTGTTCTTCGGCCTGCTGACCTGGGGGCCGAGCTACCTGGCCCAGGCCCGCGGCTTCGATATCAAGGGCATCGGCGCCGCCACCTTCGTGATCTTCCTGTGCGGCGCGGCCGGCTCGCTGACCGGCGGCTTCTTGTGCGACCGGCTGATCGCCAAGGGCGTGCGCCGTGGCCTGGCGGCCAAGAGCTTGCTGAGCCTCTCCGGGCTGGTGGCGCTGGTCGCCTTCCTGCTGCTGCCGAGCCTGAACGATCCGTACCTGGCAGTGGGCCTGTTGTCGCTGACCGCGTTCTTCCTGATGTGGGGCAGCCTGTACTGGAGCTTCCCGGCGCTGCTGGCGTCGCCGGCGCGGGTCGGGCTGATCGGCGGGGTGATGAACATGGCTGGCAGCCTCGGTGGCATCGCCGTGCCGATTCTGGTCGGCCTGTTGCTGCAGCACGCCGGTGGTTACGCCGCAGTGTTGGGCTTCTTCGCGCTGTGCTCGGGGCTGTTCATCGCCGGCACGCTGCTGATCTCCCTCGACAAGGCCGAGGTGACCCATGGCTGATCTGTACGACGGGCCGATCATCGACGCCCATCACCATTTCTGGGACACGCTGCGCAACCATCACCCCTGGCTGTCGGGCGAGGAGAACATCCCGTTTCGTTATGGCGACTACAGCGCCATCAAACGGCCCTACTACCCGGACGACTACCTAGCCGATGCCGGTGAGCACCGGGTGGTGGCCACGGTTTACGTGGAAACCGAGTGGGACCCGCGTGACCCGATTGGCGAGACCTGCTTCATCCACGAGGTCGCTGCCCGCTATGGTGCGCCCAATGCCGTGGTCGCCCAGGCCTGGCTGGATGCCCCGGATGCCTCCGCGCTGCTGGCGGCCCAGGCACGCTTCGAACGGGTACGCAGCGTGCGCCACAAGCCCGGCGGCCCGGCCTCGCCGGATGAAGTCGGCCGCTCGCGCACCCTGATGAGCGATGACGCATGGCGCTGCGGTTATGCCGAGCTGGCGCGCCACGGCCTGCACTTCGATCTGCAGACGCCCTGGTGGAACCTGCCCGAAGCCATCGCGCTGGCCCGCGACTTTCCCGGCATCCAGCTGATTCTCAACCACGCCGGCCTGCCGTCGGATCGCAGCGAGCAGGGTCTGGCCGGCTGGCACGCGGCGATGGCGAAGCTGGCCGAATGCGCGAACGTGGCGGTGAAGGTGTCCGGCATCGGCCTACCGGGCCGGCGCTGGTGCGTCGAAGACAACGCCTGGATCGTGGGCGAAACCATCGCCATGTTCGGCGCCGAGCGGGTGATGTTCGCCAGCAACTTCCCGGTCGACAGCCTGTGCGGCTCGTTCGACGACATCTACGGCGGCTTCAAGCGCATCGTCGCCGATCTGCCGCGCCATCAGCAGCAACTGCTTTTCCACGACAACGCTCGGCGCCTGTATCGCACCTTGCCCGATGTCATTCGCATCCCGGACGCATCTTCTGACCTGAGGACAACCGCATGAGCAACCCGACTCTTCCCCGCCTGGCCATGGTGCTGGGTGACCCCGCTGGCATCGGCCCCGAGCTGATCGCTCGCCTGCTCGCCGAGCCAGAAGTGCGTCGCAAGGCTCAGGTGCTGCTGATCGCCGATGAAGCCGAAGTGCGCCGTGGCATGGACATCGCCGGCCAGTCGTTTCCGTACCGCGTCATCGACTCGACCGACAACCTGACCTTCACCGACGACACGCCGCTGCTGCTGCCGTTTCGCGGCCGCGCCGAAGGCGCTTTCCCGCGCAGCGAAGCCAGCGTGATCGGTGGCCAGTACAGCCTCGACACCCTCGAGCAGGCCCTGCGCCTGACCGCTGACGGCACGACCGACGCCATTCTGTTCGGCCCGCTCAACAAGACCTCGCTGCACATGGCCGGCATGGGTCACAGCGACGAGCTGCACTGGTTCGCCGAGTACCTGGGCTTCGATGGCCCGTTCTGCGAATTCAACGTGCTCGACAACCTGTGGACCTCGCGGGTGACCTCCCACGTCGCATTGGCCGACGTGCCGGGCATGCTCAGTCAGGATCGGGTGATCGAGGCGATCTGCCTGATCGACACCGCACTCAAGCGCAATGGCCTGGAGAAACCGCGCATCGGCGTCTGCGGCCTCAACCCCCACAATGGCGACAACGGCAGTTTCGGCCGCGAGGAACTGGACATCATCGGCCCTGCGGTGGAGCGCGCCCGTGAGCAGGGCATCGACGCCATCGGCCCGTATCCCGGCGACACCATCTTCCTCAAGGTGCAGGGCGACAGCCAGGCCTTCGATGCGGTGGTGACCATGTACCACGACCAGGGCCAGATCGCGATCAAGCTGATGGGTTTCTCCCGCGGCGTAACGGTGCAGGGCGGCCTTCCGATCCCCATCACCACGCCGGCCCACGGCACCGCCTTCGACATCGCCGGGCAAGGCAAGGCCAACGTTGGCGCCACCCGCCAGGCCTTCGAGATCGCCTGTCGGATGGGGGGGCGGCAACGGGGCTGACCAAGCGTTTTTCGCAAGGCTCGATGTGGTTAGGTCTACGGGTAGCGCAATGGATTCTTCTGGCGTAATGCCCAGGATTTCTATCGGATCGAGCCGGAAGGCAGCTAGTAATGAATCGGTAAGGCCGATTCGGGAATGTCCCTGAGAAAGCAGGACGAGCGTGAGCGGTAGCGGCGATATTGTGAAAGTGTGATTCGCTTCCGCTGAATGGTATTTGATGGCCAGGTGCCACGTGTTCTAATCCGCCACCTCGAACGACG
>NZ_MSXU01000011.1:428-1386 GCF_001945375.1 Pseudomonas sp. PA1(2017) | reverse complement strand
GGCGTCAGCCAGCTCAACGAGCTGCTCAAGGCGATCACCAACCATTACGTCGATCGCGGCTACGTGACCACTCGGGCCTACCTGCCGCAGCAGGATCTGTCGGCCCGCACCCTGAAAATCACCGTGGTCGAAGGGCGCCTCGAAGGCCTCGACAGCTCCGCGTTGGCCAGTGACCGCGAATTGGCCATGAGCTTTCCCGGCGAGGCGGGCGAGATTCTCAACCTGCGTGAGCTGGAGCAACTGGTCGACAACCTCAACCGCCTGCCGTCGCGCCCGGCCCAGCTCGAACTGGTGCCAGGGGAGCAGGTGGGCGGCAGCCGCGTAGGCCTTAAAGGCGAGCGCAGCAAGCCCTGGCATGCCAACCTCAACCGCCACAACGATGGCCAGCGCAGCACCGGCGAGCAGCAATGGGGCCTGGGTTTTACCTGGGACAGCCCGCTCGGCCTGGCCGATCAACTGAGCCTTCGTGCCAGCCGCGATGCGGTCAGTGACAGCTACCGCCACTTCCACGCCCAGAGCCTGTCCTACAGCATCCCCTATGGCTGGTGGCGCGTGGACTACAGCTACAGCCAGAGCTACTACCGCACCCTGGGCCAGAGCAACGGCTTTCCCTTCGAGACCGACGGCGACAGCCAGCAACACGCCCTGCGTGCCGAACGCGTGCTGCACCGCGACAGCGTCAGCAAGACCGCCTTCAACACCGGTCTGAGCCATATCCGCACCAACAACTTCATTCTCGGCAACCGCATGGACCTGTCCAGCAACCGCTTGAGCGAATGGCAACTGGGCTTCAACCATGGCCGGCGCATCGGCACGGCCTTCGTCAACGCCGACATCGGCTGGCAGCGCGGCATTGGCGCCTTCGATGCCCAGGGCAACGGCGACCCCCGCGGTGATCAGCCCGTGGCGCGTTACAACAAATACAGCCTGACCCTCAGCTACCTGCAGCCCTTCAGCT
>NZ_MSXU01000011.1:0-418 GCF_001945375.1 Pseudomonas sp. PA1(2017) | reverse complement strand
TATGTTCTTCCGCAATGGACCTGCGGCGGTATGCCTCTGCCTGTCCGCTCTGTCGCTGGCCGTGTCCGCGCAGACGCCCCCCATCGATCTGCCCGCCAACCGCCAAACGCCGCTGACTCAGGATCTGATCCGTGACCGTCAGGAGCGCCTGCTCGATGAGCAGCAACAGCGCCTGCAGGAATTGCAGCAGTTGCCAGGCAAGCGCGCCGAGCCGACAGCGCCACAGGCTGCCGAGGACGAGCGCTGCTTCGCCATCGAGCAGATCGAGATCAGCGGTGCCAGCCTGTTGTCCGAGGCTGATCGCAGCGCGATTCTCACCCCGTTCGCCGACAGCTGCCTTGGCGTCAGCCAGCTCAACGAGCTGCTCAAGGCGATCACCAACCATTACGTCGATCGCGGCTACGTGACCACTCGGGCC
>NZ_MSXU01000010.1:276952-436249 GCF_001945375.1 Pseudomonas sp. PA1(2017) | reverse complement strand
GACCCAGGACGGTGAAGATTTCCAAAACCCGATATCCGGTGGATCGTAAGGCTGCTCCGCTTAAGTGAACAGCATTACCGCCTAGGCGGGGTTCTTTTGCAGAAAGCGCAGGTTAGATAACCTGAACTTCCTCAGCTTGCATGCCTTTCTGACCACGGGTGGCCACGAAGGAAACTTGCTGGCCTTCTTTCAGGCTCTTGAAGCCATCGCTCTGGATAGCTTTGAAGTGTACGAACAGGTCGTCACCGGATTGCGGGGTGATGAAGCCGTAGCCTTTTTCATCGTTGAACCACTTAACGGTGCCAGTCTGACGATTGGACATGTGATGTCTCCTAAGAACTAAATAATTAACAGCCCTGGATAGAACCAGGCCGGGACTGAGTGCAACGAGTACTAGGAGTCGGACGATGTTTGGATCGAAATCTAGGCATCATGTAGCGATTCGCGGTGACACATGCAGCACAGTGGGATCACCATACCCGCTTTTTTCGCGAAGTGCGAATGGTCTGTCAGTCTTTCTGCGATTTACTTGCATCGGCGCCTGCGCAAGGGCGTCTCTGCGGGCCGTCGAGAGGCTTTGAACCCAGCTCTTCAGCCCGGTAAGATGCGTGCACTTTTCACCGTAAAGACCTTCAGGACGGCCCCGCCATGAGCATCAAATCGGACAAGTGGATTCGCCGCATGGCCCAGGAACACGGCATGATCGAGCCTTACGTCGAGCGCCAGGTGCGCGGCGCGGACGACAGCCGGGTAATCTCCTACGGGGTTTCCAGCTACGGCTACGACGTGCGCTGCGCGGACGAATTCAAGGTGTTCACCAACATCCATTCGGCCATCGTCGACCCGAAGAATTTCGACGCCAAGAGTTTCGTCGACATCAAGAGCGACGTGTGCATCATTCCGCCGAACTCCTTCGCCCTGGCGCGCACCGTGGAGTTCTTTCGCATTCCCCGCGACGTGCTGACCATCTGCCTGGGCAAGAGCACCTACGCGCGCTGCGGCATCATCGTCAACGTCACGCCGCTGGAGCCGGAATGGGAAGGCCACGTGACTCTGGAGTTCTCCAACACCACCAACCTGCCGGCGAAAATCTACGCCAACGAAGGCGTGGCGCAGATGCTGTTCCTGCAGTCGGACGAAGCGTGCGAAGTGTCCTACAAGGATCGCGGCGGCAAGTATCAGGGCCAGACTGGCGTCACTCTGCCAAAGGCCTGATGGTCGCTGCAGCATGAAAGGAACCGGGCCCGGCCCGGTTTTTTTATGTCTGTTTTTTGCCCGCAAAACCCGCCGATGCTGGGCGCTGCGGCAAATCGCAGGCAAAAAAATGGGCGCCTCATGCGCCCGGAGAAATCAATCGATGCGTAATTTCTGAGTGGTCATGGCAGGTGAAGTTCCCCGATATTTATAGGGCGAACTGTTTACCGACGACAGGTCTACATCTCTATCAGGGCACGCATTGCGTGCCGTTACCTGCTGGAGACTCGCCATGAGCCGATGGATCATCACCTATAGCCGAGACGAAGCTGCCGAAGTCCTCAAGGTGAAAGCCAAGGAAAAACCCAGCCTGGAGCAGGCGGTGACCTGGCTGCTCGAATGGGCTCAAGAGAATCTCGAACCCCTCGAGCCGAAGGAGCAGCCCCACGAGGAGCAGACCCCCGCGGTGCGGCTCGAAGAACGCTTCGGCATCACCATCACCGGCATCGCCAAGGACTGACCGCCCTTCGCTTCACGCCCGTGCGCGCTGCTGGTCGGCCGGCTCTTGCGGCGCAGCGGTACGCCGTTGCAGGGGTTCGACCTTGCGCTGCTTTTCATGCAGAAAACTCAGTACCGCGTGGCGATAGGCGTTGTAGCGTGGGTCATCGGCCAGGGCGATGCGATCGCGCGGGCGCGGTAGATCGATGCTGAGGATTTCGCCAATGGTCGCCGATGGGCCGTTGGTCATCATCACGATTCGGTCGGAGAGCAGCACGGCTTCATCGACGTCATGGGTGATCATCAACACCGTGTTGTGCAGCTCGCTCTGGATGCGCATCACTTCATCCTGCAGGTGTGCGCGGGTCAGGGCGTCCAGCGCGCCGAAGGGCTCGTCGAGCAGCAGCACCTTGGGTTCCATGGCCAGCGCGCGGGCGATCCCGACACGTTGCTTCATGCCCCCGGAAATCTCGTTGGGCCGCTTGTGCAGTGCGTGGCCCATGCTTACCAGCTCCAGATGATGCAGCGTCCAGTCACGGCGTTCGGCCTTGCTCTTGGTGCGCTTGAACACCTTGTCGACGGCCAGGGCGACGTTTTCCTGCACGGTCAGCCAGGGCAGCAGCGAGTGGTTCTGGAACACCAGGCTGCGATCCGGGCCAGGGCCACGTACCTCACGACCATCGAGAATCACCGCACCGCTGCTGGAATCGGTCAGGCCGGCGACGATATTGAGCACCGTCGACTTGCCGCAGCCCGAGTGGCCGATGATGGAGATGTATTCGCCGCGCGCGACGTTGAGGTTGATCTGGTTCAGCACGTGGGAGGTGACGCCGTCACGCTCGAAGTACTTTTCCACATGCTCGATGCTCAGGTAGTGCTTGCTCATGTCTGTCTCCTCAGGCCGATGTGCCGCGGGTGATGCGATTGCCGACGAACAGCACCAGGCGGTCGAGCACGAAGCCGACCACGCCGACGTAGATCAGGGCGAGAATGATGTCGCCGATGCGCGAGGCGTTCCACGCATCCCAGATGAAAAAGCCGATACCCACACCGCCGATCAACATCTCGGCGGCGATGATCGCCAGCCACGACAGGCCCACACCGATGCGCAGCCCGGAAAAGATGTACGGCGCGGCAGCCGGCAGCATGATCTTTTGGAAGTACTCCACGCCGTTGAGGCGCAGCACCTTGGCGACGTTGCGGTAGTCCTCGGGAATGTTGCGGATGCCCACCGAGGTATTGATGATGATCGGCCAGATGGCGGTGATGAAGATCACGAACAGCGCCGAAGGGTGGCTGTCCTTGAAACCGGCCAGCGACAATGGCAGCCAGGCCAGCGGCGGCACGGTACGCAGGATCTGGAACAGCGGGTCGAGGCCGCGCATCGCCCAGGTCGACTGGCCGACCAGCACGCCGAGGGCTACGCCGACCACCACCGCCAGGGCATAGCCGTAAGCCACGCGCTCCAGGCTGGCGAGCAGTTGCCAGGCCATGCCGACATCGGTGCCGCCGTTGTCGTAGAACGGATTGACGATCAGCTCCCAGGTGTCTTCGATGACCTGGCTCGGCGGCGGCAGGGCGGCATTGGCGCCGCTGCACAAGAGTTGCCAGACGAGCATCAGCGCAGCGGTGATCACCAGCGGCGGCAGCACCGACTGCATCAGGTTTTTCGACAGGCGTTTGAGCCAACTGGGGGCGACGACGCCGGCCGGCAGGGCCAGGGATTTGACGGGCGCATTCATGGCGTTTCTCCGGTTAGGCCTTTAGGGCCAGGCTGTCGAGATAGGCTTGCGGGTTTTGTGGGTCGAAGGTCTTGCCGTCGAAGAAGGTCTCGACGCCGCGGGATTTGCTCTGGGGAATCTGCTCGGCGGGCACGCCCAGCTCGGCCGCTGCCTGGCGCCAGATGTCCTCGCGGTTGACCTGGTCGATCAGCGCCTGGCTGTCGAAATCCTTCGGCAGGTAGCCCCAGCGCTTGTTTTCGGTGAGGAACCACAGGTCGTGGCTCTGGAACGGATAGGAGGCGAACTCGCTCCAGAAGCGCATCAGGTGCGGGCTGTTTTCAACCACGCGGCCGTTGCCGTAATCGAAGTTGCCCTGCAGGCGCGCCAGCAGGTCCTTGGCAGGCGCGCCGATCCAGCGGCGCTTGGCGCAGATTTCCGCGACCTGCTCCTTGTTGGCTGCGGCTTCGCAGAACATCTGCGCTTCCATTACCGCCTTGAGCAGGGCACGGGTCGCGTTGGGATTGGCGTTCACGTAGTCGGCGCGCAGCGAAAGGGCTTTTTCCGGATGGTTGGCCCACAGCTCGCCGGTGGTCACCGCGCTGTAGCCGATGTTCTGGTTGATCAACTGGGCGTTCCACGGCTCGCCGACGCAGAAGGCATCCATGCTGCCGACTTTCATGTTGGCGACCATCTGCGGTGGCGGGATGACCACGGTCGGCAAATCCTTGTTCGGCTCGATGCCGCCAGCTGCCATCCAGTAGCGCAGCCAGAGGTCGTGGGTGCCGCCGGGGAAGGTCATTGCCGCAGCGATCTTCTGGCCCTTGGCCTGCTTGGCGGTGACCGCCTGTTTGAAGGCGCTGGCATCGGTACCGAGCTTGAGATCCTGGTATTCCTTGCTGATCGAGATGCCCTGGCCATTGAGGTTCAGGCGCGCCAGCAGGACCATCGGCAGCGGCGTGTTGTTGGTGGTGATCGTGCCGGCGGCCATCAGGTAAGGCATCGGCGTGAGGATATGAGCGCCATCGATACCGCCACTGCCGGCACCGAGTACCAGGTTGTCGCGGGTGGTGCCCCAGGAGGATTGCTTGAGCACTTCGACGTCGGTCATGCCGTGCTTGGCGAACAGCCCGAGCTCCTCGGCGACGAACAACGGTGCGGCATCGGTGAGCGCGATGAAGCCGAGCTTGGCCTTGGTGGTTTCCAGGCCATCGGTCCCCGCCGCCCAGACCGCGCTGCTCAGGCCCGCCGGCAGCATGCTCATCAAGGCGCCGCCGCCGAGCAGCCCCATGGACTGCTTGAGGAAGGTGCGGCGTGGCAGGCCGGTTTTTTCGTCGGCGGCGCGTGGCGTGTCGTCCATCTCGTTCTCCCCAAAAAGCACGCATAAAAAAACGGCGTCACGCTCATGGCAGCGCTGTGCTGCATCGAGTGTGGACGCCGTTGTCCAGGAATTCGGATTGTGGAGGGGCAGAGCCTGCCCTCTCGCTTGGGATATAGCAGGTTGCATGCCAGCCATTGCTTCGCCGAATTCAACGACCAGGCGGTCACCGCTGAACAGTGTGCACCGGCGTATTAACTGATTGAGCGGGAAGGCTTTTCGGATCGCTTTGGTTAGGTCACGCACAATCACGCAGCATGGGAACGATCATTGTGATCGCACAGCAGCGGGGCGCGGTGCCTCTTCAGTGCGCGGCGCAGGTGCATGTGGAGGGTGACCCGTAGCCTGGGGTTGAGCGAAGCGATACCCAGGATGGATTTCCGAATTGGCGCTGGCTTTGTGGCGCAAACCGCGTCCCGGGCATCGCTACGCTCAGCGCCGGGCTACTAACTAGGTAGGGTGGATGACGCTCTTTTCATCCACCATTGCGATCGCAGAGCGGTGGACGGGTCGGGCCGCGTAGGTGAAGCGTCGTCCACCCTACAGAAAGCCGCTTGCGCCACGTTGTAGCCATTGCTGCATGGCACTCCAGAGGCGCGAGGCCATGCTCAGCCGACAGCCGCCGCTCGCTCAGCTGCGCCGGCCCTTGTCCGCTCGCGGCTTTTCCTGGGCCTTGCGCGCCGCAAAACTGAGCAAGCTCTGGGCGACATCGACCAGGCGCATGTTGCGCTCCATGGCCGATTGACGCAGGCGGGCGTAGGCTGCGTCTTCGCTCAAGCCGTAGTCGGTCATCAATAGCTTCTTGGCGCGTTCGATCAGCTTGCGCTCGTTTAGGGTTTCGCGGGTTTCCTGCAGCTCGTCGCTGACCTGCTGCAGGCGCTGATTCTGCTCGTGCAGGAGGTCCAGTACCGAGCGGGCCAGGTGATTGCCCACGGCGTTCTGAGGCGGGGCGTCGAGGGTGCTGCTGTGCACACTGAACAGCAGCGCCTGATCGCTGCCGGCATCCATCTGCGCCACGCGGCCGAGTAGGGCGCGATGGTTGTCCAGGTCGGCGTGGGCTTCGGCGATGCTGCGTCGGCAGCGTTCGAGCAGGCATTGGGTCAGGTGGCTTTCCACCTGTTTCATGGCGTCGATGCGCCTGGTGTTGAGTTCGAACCACAGCTCGCACAAACCCGGATCCACCTGGGCGATGGCCGAGGTGCGCTTGGCGATTCCGCGCAGGCTGCTCACCTGGGCAACCGTGTCGGTGCCGAGAATCTGCTGCCACAGGGCATTGGCTTCGTCGCCCGCAAACTCGCCGAAGATGTCGAAGCAGCGCTCCTGGCCTTCCTGCAGGTGCAGCAGGCGAGCCTGCAATTCATCGTCGAAATGCCCGCGGGAGAAGCCTTCGACGCCGACCGCGCGTTCCTGGCCAGCGAGTTCCTTGCCCTGCATGAAGTTGAACAGCGCCACCAGAACGCGGGTTATGCCGGGCTCGGCAGCGGTGTCGGCCGCCTCGAAAACCACCGCCAGCAGCCCGCCGATCAGGCGGGTGAAGGCCTGGGTCGCCTGCCTTGGGGACAATTGCCGTTCGCGGATGCGCCGACGCAGCCCGGGCAGTTCCTCCAGGCCATGCAGCACGTAGGCGATGCGGTTGAACAGGCGGGCGCGGTCGGCGGCAGTGGCCTGGGCGGTGTCGATGGATAGAAAGCAGTCGTGCACCTCGCGCTCTACGGCGGCAGAACCCGCACTGTGCGCATCAAGTTGGTGCAGGTAGTGATCCGTCTGGTTGCCCAGATAGACGTTCGAGTAGCCGCGCTCCTTCTGCAACTGGTGCACCAGTTGGCTGATCCGGGTGACCAGCTCGCAGGTGACGGACAGGCTCTCCAGGCCCTGCAGCTCGCAACGGCGGGCGGCTAGCATGAAGCGCAGGGTGGGGGGCATCTTGTGATCAGGCATGGGAACGTCTTGTTGGTCGCAGTGTTGAACCACAACGGTGCAAATAGCAGTCCAGTTCTGGCGCGGTGCAGCCAATCGGGCAGGCAAGGGCGCGTTACGACGGCCCTTTGGGATCAACCTCGAGGGTACGGCGTGCCCGTCCTTATGCTGATTTCAGGCGCTTTGCACCTGCAGCTGTTCAGCGGCCAGGATGGCGGCGCCGACCACGTCGCCGATCACCAGGATGGCCGGGCTTTTCAGCTCGAATGCCTGGGCGTCGTCGGCCATTGCCTGCAGGGTGCTGCGGCATTCACGCTGATCGGGTAGGGAGGCGTTCTCGATCATCGCCACGGCGGTGTGCGCGACCATGCCGGCATCCAGCAGGTGTTGGCGGGTGTCGGCCAGGGTGGCGATGCCCATGTACACCACCAATGTCGTGCCACTGTGGGCCAGCGCCTGCCAGTTGGGCGAGCTGCCGTCCTGGGTGTGGGCGGTGACCAGCGTCACCCCGCGGGCCACGCCGCGCAGGGTCAAGGAGATACCGCAACGCGTCGCGGCGGCGAGACCGGCGGTAATGCCATTGACGATCTCGCACTGCACGCCGCGCGCGGCCAGCCAATCGGCCTCTTCGCCGCCACGGCCGAAGATGCACGGGTCGCCGCCCTTGAGGCGTGCCACCACCTTGCCCTGGCGGGCATAGCGCAGCATCAGGCGGTGGATGAAGGCCTGGGGCGTCGAGCGGCAGCCGCCGCGCTTGCCGACGTGAATTACCCGGGCGCCGGGGCAGTGCTCCAGGACCTGCGGATTGACCAGGTCGTCGATCAGCACCACGTCGGCCAGACCGAGGGCGCGTACCGCCTTGAGGGTGAGCAGTTCCGGGTCGCCGGGGCCGGCGCCGATCAGCCATACGCTTGGGTTCATCACGGTAATCCTCATGGTTCGGGTCGATCTGATCTGCGTCAGGCTTCGAGGGTCTTTAGCGCCAGCAGGCGTTTGATTTCCGGGACGCAGGAGCCGCACTGCGTGCCGCAGCCAAGATTCTGTTTCAGTGCGTTGAGGTCGCAGCCGCGTTCGATGCCTTCTCGGATGGCTGCCTCGCTGACGTTCATGCAGGTGCACAGGGTTTTGCCGGTGCGGGTCGTGGTCTGCCCGGGCGGCGACTCCAGTGGTGCCAGCAGCCAGCGCCTTAGGGCGCGACCGGTGTCATCGTCCAGCGAGGTCTGGTTTTGCCAGAGCTCACGCAGCCAGTTGCGCGCGCGGGTTTCGCCGCTCAGGCAATAGCCGGTCAGGCGGCCTTTTTCGATGCGCACCCGTTTGTGAATGGGCATGCAGCCCTGTTCATCGCGCGGGTCGTCGTAGCGCGTCACCGGACCATCGCTCAGGCTCAGGCGCTCGTGCAACTGATCGAGCAGATCCGCTGCAGGGGCGTGATGATGGGCGGCGCGCAGCACCAGCGCCGGCGTCTCGCGGCCGACCAGGCCGAAGCTGGCGTAGGCGAAGCTGTCGCACAGCGGGCGCAGGGCCTCCAGGCGCTGCTGCACGTCACCTTCGATCAGCGCCTGGAGGGTCCAGGGCAGGTCGATGGCCTGTACTTCGATGCCGGCATGCTTGAGCTCGGGTTGTTTGGACAGCGCATCGAACGCCGGCAGGGTCAGGGCGTTGATGCCCAGGCCCTTGAGAAAACGGTCGCCCCAGTGCATGGGCAGGAATGCCTGGCCTGGTTGCAGGCTGGCATCGGCCTGTACGCGCACCACCAGTGCGCCGCGGCGGCTACGTACTTCGACCAGTGCGCCGTCCTGCAACTGCCGCTGCGCCATATCCTGGGGATGCAGGCCCAATAGCGGTTCCTCGACATGGGCGAACAGTCGTGATGCAGTGCCTGTGCGGCTCATGCCGTGCCATTGATCGCGCAGCCGACCGGTATTGAGCGTCAGTGGATAGCGCGCATCGCGTCGCTCCCTGGGCGGTTGATAGGCCTCGGCGATAAAGCGTGCCCGGCCGCTGGCGCTCGGGAAACGGCCATCGCCGTAGAGGCGCGGCGTACCGGATTCGGCGCCCTGGGGAAACGGCCATTGCTGTGGGCCGCGGGCTTCCAGTAGACCGTAGCCTAGCCCGCTCAGATCCAGATCGCGTCGGCGGGTGAGCACCTTGTATTCCTCGAACAGCTGCTCGGCAGTGTGGAAGGCGAAGTGCCCGGACGGTACGCCAGGCAGCCTGGCTTCCAGAAGCCTTGCGAAGTCGCAGGTGATCGACCAGTCCGCCCGCGCTTCGCCAGGTGCCGGCACCGCACGGCGCACACGGCTGACGCGGCGCTCGGAGTTGGTCACCGTGCCTTCTTTCTCGCCCCAGCTGGCAGCGGGCAGCAGCAGGTCGGCGAAGCGGCAGGTTTCGGTGGTAGAGAAAGCCTCCTGCACCACCACGAACGGGCAATCACGCAGGGCCTGATGAATCTTGTGCTGGTCGGGCATCGACTGGGCCGGGTTGGTGCAGGCGATCCACAGCGCCTTGATCCTGCCGCTGCCGACAGCTTCGAACAGCTCGATGGAGCTGAGCCCCGGCGCCCCCGGTAACTGGTCGACGCCCCAGTAGGCGGCGACCTCGGCGCGATGCTCGGGGTTGGCGACCTCGCGGTGGCCGGGCAGCAGGTTGGACAGGCTGCCGGTCTCCCGTCCGCCCATGGCATTGGGTTGGCCGGTCAGCGAGAAGGGGCCGCTGCCAGCCTTGCCGATCTGCCCGGTGGCCAGGTGCAGGTTGATGATCGCGGCGTTTTTCGCGGTGCCGGCGGTGGATTGGTTGACGCCCATGCACCACAACGACAGGAAGCGCGGCGAGCGGCCGATCCAGTCGGCGCAGCGCCGCAGGTCTATCTCGCTGATCGCACACAGCTCGGCCGCGCGTACGGGTTCGTATTCGGCAACCAGGCTTTGCAGCGCGTCGAAGCCTTCGGTATGCGCTTCGATGAAGGCGTGGTCGATGCGCCCCTGTTCCAGCAGCAGGTGCAACACGCCGTGCAGCAGCGCCACATCGCTGCCGGGGGCGATGGCCAGATGCAGGTCGGCCAGCTCGCAGGTGTCGGTGCGCCGCGGGTCGACGACGATGACCTTCATCTGCGGCTTGCCGGCCTTGGCGGCTTCCAGGCGACGAAACAGGACCGGGTGAGCATAGGCCATGTTGCTGCCGATGATCAGCAGGGTGTCGGCTTCTTCGATGTCTTGGTAGGAGCAGGGCGGCGCGTCGGCACCCAGGCTGCGCTTGTAGCCGACCACCGCCGAGGACATGCACAGGCGCGAATTGCTGTCGATGTTGTTGGTGCCGACCAGGGCGCGGGCCAGCTTGTTGAACGCGTAGTAGTCCTCGGTCAGCAACTGCCCGGAGATGTAGAAGGCGACGCTGTCCGGGCCGTGCTCACGGATGGTTGCGGCGAACACATCGGCGGCGTGATTCAGAGCGCTGTCCCAGTCCGTGCGAGTGCGGCCCAGGTTCTTGCCCAGGCGCAGTTCAGGATACAGGGCGCGGGCGGCGAGGTCGCCGGTCAGGTGCAGCGAAGCGCCCTTGCTGCACAGTTTGCCGAAGTTGGCCGGGTGCGTCGGGTCGCCGCTGACGCCGAGGATGCGTTCGCCATCGTGCTCGATCAGCACGCCGCAGCCGACGCCGCAGTAACAGCAGGTCGAGGCGGTGGTCTTTGTGGCGCGGTCGTTCATCAGGCTGCTCCCTGCAGAGGCAGCGGTTCGGCAGGCACGGTCGGTGCCTGGCTGGCCGCGGCTGCTTCGCCGAACATCAGCAGGTCGCGGATGGCGGCCACATTGCGGCCTTCGCGGATCAGTTGCAGATACCAGGCGCCATCAGCGGTATCGCCGTACAGGCAGGCACCGACCAGTACGTCGTTCTTCAGCACCAGCTTGCGGTAGCTGCCGGTGGTCGGGTCGTCCAGGGTGATGCGCTGGGTGCCCGGGCCACCGGCGAAATCCCCGGCGGAAAACAGCTCGATGCCGGTGACCTTGAGCTTGGTGGAGGTCAGCGAGCCGAGGTAGCGACGATAGCCCTGCATGGCCAGGTGGCTGGCGCACACGCGGGCCTGCTCGAACAGCGGCGCCACCAGGCCGTAGGCGACGCCCCGGTGGCTGACGCATTCGCCCACCGCGTACACACGTGGGTCGAAGCTCTGCAGTGTGTCGTCGACCAGGATGCCGTGAGCGCACGGCAGGCCGGCGCGCTGGGCCAGTTCGATATTGGGGCGAATGCCGGCGGCCATCACCACCAGGTCGGCCGCCAGGCTCTCGCCATCGCTGAAGCGCACGGCGCTGACCCGGCCGGCAGCATTGCCGATGAGTTCGCTGGTCTGTTTGCCAAGCGCGAAGTGCAGGCCGCGGTTTTCCAGCGCCGCCTGTAGGAGGCGCCCGGCGCGCTCGTCGAGCTGGCGCTCCAGCAGGGTCGCGCCGTTATGCACCACGCTGACGTCCATGCCACGTAGCTTGAGACCGTGGGCCGCTTCCAGGCCCAGCAGGCCACCGCCAATCACCACCGCGCGGCGGTGTCGGTTGGCGCTGTCGAGCATGAGGCGGGTGTCGGCGATGTCGCGGTAGCCGATTACGCCGTCCAGCGTATTGCCGGGGATTGGCAGCATGAACGGCCGCGAGCCGGTGGCGATCAGCAGGCGGTCGTACGCGGCGCGGCTGCCGTCATCGGCGATCACCTGGCGGCGGACGCGGTCGATCTCCAGTACCTTGCGGCCCAGGCGCAGTTCGATGCCGTGGTCGGCGTACCAGGCGAGGTCGTTGAGCACGATGTCGTCGAAGGTCTGCTCACCGGCCAGTACCGGCGAGAGCAGGATACGGTTGTAGTTGGGGTGCGGCTCGGCGCCGAACACGGTGATGTCGTAAAGGTCGGGGGTAATCTTCAGCAGCTCTTCGAGCGTGCGCACGCCGGCCATGCCGTTGCCGATCATCACCAGTTTCAAGCGTTTCATCCGCGACCTCCGTTTAGCTGACCCGGGCCAACGTGGGGCCGAAAAAAAGGCGTCCTGCACCGTGAGTGCAAGGACGCCTTTGTCCGGTCCCGATTCGTTTCGGGGAGCCTGCCGTATGCCGACAGGCTCGATGTCTGCGGGTACACGAGCAGGGAGTGTGCCAATCAGCATCAAAGATGCGCGTTCGGCTGGCGGCGCTCACGCCCGGCAAGGGCTGCCGGGCGCCGGTACTGGCGCAGGCCGCCGCCGGTTTGTAGCCGGCGTTGCCTCTGTGCAGCTGCGTTGCCCCGGGCTGGTGCGCAAGGCACCAGCCTGGTGCCTCAAGGCGTCAGCAGTAGGCGTTTGCGCCCGTAGGTCTTCTCCAGGTTCTGTTGCAGCACCGGGAAGCTGACGTACTGCGCGCGCCGCCAGGCGTCGATGCCATCGGCATAGTGCGGGCTGGCCGGGTTGCCCGACTGCCCGGAGCTGTTGAGGCCGATCATCGGTTCCTCGCGGCCGAAGTCGACGATCATGCGCATGCTCGGAATCAGCCAGGTATCGAAATCCTGGCCCCAGTTGTAGGCCGAGACATTCAGGGTGCTGTGGTCGCCACCGGCAGGGTAGGGGCCGCGATCCAGATAGCCCTTCAGCGAGGCGATGCTGGCGCGCTGGCCGGCGCTCAGGTAGGGCGCCATCTGCGTGCTGGCGCTGCGCCATTCGTAGGTGTGCAGCTTGCCCCACTGCCAGGCATTGCGATCGGCGCCCAGGCGCTGCTCGAGCAGCTCGATGCTGGCTGCCAGGCTGCGCGCCAGGATCGCCGGTTTGTCTTCCTTCTGAGCGGTGCGCACGTCGTCCCAGAACGGGCTGTCGTCACGGCCGAGCAGATGATCGGCCTGGGCCGAGTAGGACAGGTTGGCGGTATCGACCAGGGCCTTCCAGGCCGGCGAGGTATCAGGGCCCAGTTCGTCGAGGAATATTTCCCTGGCGCTCTGGTGCAGGAAGGCACCGTACACGGCGGCATCCGCGGAAGTGGCCGAGAGCTTGCCGTCGAAGGCCATCAGCCGGCTCAGGGCCTCACGGGCTTTGCCGCGTTGCGCTTCAGGCAGGCGGTCGATGGCCTGGCGCAGCGGTGCGGCCATGTTCTGCGCTTCGAACATGCCCTGCAGTTTGGCCACGAAGGGCGAGGTCTGGTCGTACTGCATGGCGATCATGCTTTGCGTGTCGTGGCGGCCGCTGCCGGCCAGCTGCGCGATGCGCTCGTAGCGTTCCGGCGCATACCAGGAGTTGGACAACTGCATGCCATAGCCGCGCGGTGCGCTGCGTTGGTTGGCACTGCCCAGCCAGCCTTGCTGCGGATCCTGGTCGTAAGGGTGGAGCATGGGGTCGGCGAAACCGTCCCACTCGTAGCGACTGTCCCAGCCGGGCGAGGGTACCAGGCCCTGGCCTTCACGGCGGTTGGGGAAGCGCCCGGTGACCTGCCAGCCGATATGCTCGGCATCGGCGAACACCAGGTTCAGTGGCATGGCACGGATTTCCCGGGTCGCCTCGAAGGCCTGCTCGACCGACTGGGCACGGGACAGGTCGAAGAAGGCGTCCAGGCTGGCGTCGCTTTCGAACTGCGCGGTCTGTAGCGCCAGACCGTAGCCGCTCTGGATCTGCAACGGCTGCATGGGGTGCTTGCGCTCGCCCAGCACGCTGTTGAGCAGCGGGCCGTGGCGGGTTTCGTAGACGGTTTCGCGGATCGGCTTCTGGCCCTTGATGAAGAAGGTTTCCTGGCGCTGCACGGCCGGCTGCCACTTGCCGTCGGCGAGGTACAGCAGGCGATTGCCCTCGCGTTTGACCTGCTCGAGGAACAGGTCCTGGTTGTCGCCCATGACCATGGTCATGCCCCAGGCGAGCTTGCCGTTGAAGCCGGCGACCACCGCGGGAATGCCCGCGACCGTGACCCCGGAGGCCTGGAATTTCGGTGCGCGGATCTGCACGAAACTCCACACCGAGGGCAGCTCGATCGGCAGGTGCATGTCGTTGGCCAAGAGGCTCTTGCCGCTGCGGCTGCGCGACGAGCCGATGGCCCAGTTGTTCGAGGCGGCCACGCCGAGCATGTGCTGTTCGGACACCTGGGCGGCGGCGCTCTTCACTGCCTGCAGGCCGGGAATGCTGCCGCCCAGGTTGAGGCCCCTGAGCTTGTCGGCCTCCTCGAACGGCAGCGGCTCGTCCGGGTAGGTGGGCAGCAGCCAGGCGAGTTTGTCGGCGCCGACCTTCTGGGTCATGCTCAGGGCGGCGATTTCTTCCTGCAGGTTCACCGACAGGCCGAAGTTGAGCAGGCAGAACACCAGCACCGAGTCTTCCGGTTTCCAGTACGGTGGGCGATAACCGGCTTCGGCCAGATCCATCGGCAGCTTGTCGCGATAGCGGAACAGGTAGGCGTTGACGCCGCGGGCGTAGACCTCGAAGAACGCCTTCATGCGTGGCGAGGCATTCTTGTAGAGCACCTCGGCGCTCTTCTTCAGGTTCACCGCGCGCATGAAGCGGTCCATCTCCAGCACGCCGGGGCCGGCCATCTCCGCCAGACGCCCTTCGGCCATCAGGCGCAGGCTGACCATTTGGCTGAGGCGATCGCTGGCATGCACGTAACCCAGGGTGAACAGGGCGTCGTGGAAGGTGTGGGTCTCGATCAGCGGCATACCGAGCGGGTTACGGCGCACCGAAGCGGTCTGTGCCAGGCCCTGAACGCGAAAGGAGCCCTGATCCGGCGCCACGCTGCTGCGATAACGGCTGTCGAGCAGGGATTGGCAACCGCTCAGCGCGACCATGCCGGTAACGAGGCCGGCGAGGCTCAGGGTGGCGAGAGGGCGGAAAGCGCGCGGCAGCATGCGGCGGACTCCTGAAGAAAAAGGTAGTAGGCGGCGCCTTGGGCGCGAACGGCGCTAAAGGTAGAGAGGCCCATCACGCCTGGCAAGTGGCGCGAGAGGCGATGCGACGTGGGGTTATGGCCGGGTGGCCAGCCCCTCGTCGAGCAACCAGCGCGCCGCCTGGTGAGCCTGCTGCTGATGAGCCTCGTTCAGCTCGGCGAAACGTGCTTCGTGCAGGCGGCGTTCGGCGCGGCTCAGGGCCTGCCAGTCGGCGTGGGTCGGTACATGGGCGATGGCGTCGTAGAGACGCTGGAACACCTGGGCCTGGGGCGTGAGGCTCAGCTCGCTGTCGTAATTGTCGAGCAGCACCTTGATGCGGATGGCACCTTCGATCAGCGGCAGCTGGCCATCGAGCAGGGAGCTTGCCAACACCCGCAGATCGTCATGCAGGCGCTGGCGTTGCGCGAGGCGCATTTGCGCCTGCTGATGCTGTCTGGCCCAAACCTGGCGCCAGAGATGAGCCGCGTAGAAGGCGAGTGCGCCGACGATCAGTACCGCAAGCAGGATCAGGAGCTGATCAAGCCCCATGGCACTTCTTGAATTTCTTGTCGCTGCCACATGGGCAAGGGTCGTTACGGCCAACGTCCTTCAGGGCATTGCGTACCGGCTCCTGAGAACCGTGGTTGCAGTGCGGGCCGTGCACATGACCGTGATCGTGGTGATGATCATGGTCGTGATCGTGGTTGCAGTCAGGGCCATGGACGTGGGGTTGCTGGGTCATGCGGGTCACTCCGGAAGATAATCGCCGGGAATTATCTCGCCATTGCGCGCCATGTGCACGCGGCGGCCGAAGAATAATCCGGTTTTCACTTCACCCTGCAGGCGGTAGCGAATCGGCTCATCGGGGTTCTCCAGCAGCTTTACCACCTGGCGCACGTGGCGCCACAGGTTGGTGCGCACGGGAACGTCGAACTCCAGATGCCCCTTGGCCGGCACGGTGAACCAGACTTCCGACTCGCCATCGGCGAGCAGCACGTCGTTCAGGTGCACCACGTATTCGAGGCCGCGTACCGGCAAGCTGACGTCGTTGGGGTTATCGATGCGAAAGCGCAGGATGAAGCGCTGTTCGAGCAGTTTGGCCTTGACCACGTTGACGTCCACGAGGCGTACGTCAGGGTCTTCGAAACTGTCCGAGAACCAGGTCGAGCAGCCGCTGAGCGCCGCGCCCATACCCAAGAATACCATTAGGCTAAGAATTCTTATCATTTGCGCCTGATAAAACATTTCATACTCCGTTCGAGCCCCCAGTGTAACAAGAGACGGCTTGGCTACCCTAGGCCTGTTGTCATTTCATTGCGCAGTGCAGCTCGCAAGGGAAAATGCCGACTGATGCTCGTGCGTGCGCAAAAAGCTGCGTCATACTGGCCTGCATGCATTTAGGTTTTATTGCCGTGGCCGAAATGGCGCGGCGAGCCGACGAGAAGGAAGGGATGATGGCGCGATACGAGATCGCATTTTCCGGTGAGCTGGTGCCCGGTGCTCAGCTGGAGGTGGTTCAGGCCAATCTGGCCAAACTGTTCCAGGCCGATGCACAGCGAATCGCCCAGCTGTTTTCCGGGCGCCGCGTGGTGATCAAGAACAATCTGGACGAGGCCGGTGCCGAGAAGTACCGCAGCACGCTGGAGCGCGCCGGGGCTCGGGTCGAGGTGGTCGACACCGACGCCCAGGTCATCGAGGAAATCGAGCTGGCGCCACCGCCACCGGCCGCACTGGTCAGCCAGGCCTCGGCACAGTCCACCGGGCGATTGGTGGTTGCGCCGCGGGACGAGTACATGGCCGCGTTCGTCGATGTGGATGCGCCGGATTTCGGGGTCGCCGCATTGGGGGCGGATCTGCAGGACGGCAAGGCGCCGGTGGCGGCGCCCGATCTGGATCTGTCTTCGTTCAGCCTGGCGCCGGTGGGCAGCGACATGGGCCAGGCCAAGCCTGCACCGGCAGCGCCAGCGCCGGATACCTCGCATCTCAAGCTGCTTTGAGGTTCACCCCTAGAGGTAGGTCGCGCAGCATTTCTTGAATTTCTGGCCGCTGGCGCATGGACACGGGTCGTTGCGGCCGGCTTGCAAACCCACGGTCGGGTCGATGAAGTACCAGCGGCCAGCGTTCTGCACGAAGGCCGAGCGCTCGCGGTGGCTGTGTTCACCATCGGCGTCGTGCCAGCGGGCCACGAAGGTTACGCGGGCATGTTCGGGCTGGCCGCCGAGCAATTCCGAGTGCTCGACCTCCAGGCCCAGCCAGGTGCTCTGCAGGCTCCAGGCGCGAATGCCGTCCATGTCCAGCTTCGCCTGCTGCGCCGGCAGCGAGGTCGCCAACAGATAATCCACATTGCCCAGCACGTAGGCACTGTAGCGCGAGCGCATCAGGCTCTGGGCGCAAGGCGCCGCCGCGCCATCGTGATAGCGCCCGCAACAGTCGGCGAGCGAGTCGCCGCTGCCGCATGGGCAGCCGCTTGGAATCGCGTCAGGTTTCATGCTTACCACCAGTACTTTCCAAAATTCTCCGGGTTGGCCCAGAACTTGGCGTTCAGCCAGTCGGGCGCCTGTTTGTATTCCAGCAAATCGTAGGTGAACAGGCTGAGCACCTGCTCGTCGCGCGCGAAGCGTTCACTGACCTGCAGAGCGAGGGCGAAGAAATCGGTGTCTTTCCAGCCACAGGCGGGCAGGTCGACCAGCACCGCCATGCGGCTGGCGTTGAGATTGCGAATGCCACCGAGCAACTGCAGGCCGTCCTTGCGTTGCAAGTGCTCCAGGCAATCGACCACCACGGCGAGGTCGAAACGCTGCGCCGCCAGGTCGCCGGCGAGGCTTCCGGGGGCGGCGTGAGCGATCTGGCTGTGCGGATGTGCCTGTTGATAGGCATTCACTGCTGGCTGTTCGCTGGCGCTCACCAGAAGCAGTCGGGACGGCGCATAACGTTGCAGTAGAGCGGCCAGCGATTGTTGGGGCGTGCGGGGGGATGTGATCTGCGTCATCAGAAACCTCGAAGCGATCACGAAAGACTACCGCGCATGTTCACATTCAACTAGAACTGTTCGGCCTACAGTAATGTCGTAGTGATGTCTGGCAGATTTAAAAGCGGGCGTCTTTAATCCAGAGTGTCGGTTTTTGCGCCGATTCCCATTAGGAGACTTGCATATGAGTATTACAAGGAAAGCGGTACCCCTGATCATTGCGTCCACCTTTCTGACGGGCTGCGCTGGCGTCCAGAAATCCGACTGGCCGACCTGCGCTGCCGTTGGTGGTGTCAGCGGTGCTGCTCTGGGTGCCATCGAAAGTTCGGCCTGGGCAGGTGGTGGTGCGGTAATTGGTGCCGGTTTCGCCGCTGCCTATTGCTGGGTTCACGGCGCTGACGATCAGCAAGTGGCGGTTGTGGAAGAAACCGTCATTGTCGAAGAAACCGTCGCTCCTGAGCCGGTTGCCGAAGCCGTACGTGTAGAGCTGGACGTCAAGTTCGATTTCGACAAGGCGCAAGTCAAGTCGGAAAGCATGGGCGACATCCAGAGCCTGGCTGATTTCATGAAGCAATACCCGCAGACCACTACCGTGGTTGAAGGCCATACCGACTCCGTTGGTACCGACGCCTACAACCAGAAACTGTCCGAGCGCCGTGCAAACGCCGTTCGTGAGGTGCTGGTCAATCAGTACGGCGTGGGCGGTACCCGCGTCAACGCAGTCGGCTATGGTGAAAGCCGTCCGGTTGCTGACAACGCCACCGAAGAAGGCCGTGCGATCAACCGTCGTGTGGAAGCGGAAGTCGAAGCCCGGCCATAAGCCTGACTCGGCCTTCGTGAGCATCCTGACCGGCCCCGTGCCGGTCAGGAACACGGTGTCACGCAATGGACATCGTTTTCTGTCTGACCCTCTGTTTCCCAACCCGTAAACGCAGTAATGTGCCGCACATTCACAATGTGGGATGGGGCGGGCTATGAACGTTATTGCAGGACTGGGCAAGCTGTTGACGACGCTGTTCTGGTGCGTCGTGTTGACCAATCTTATCTCCCCGTATGCCCAACCGTTCGCGCAGCTGCTGACGCTCGCCGGCCTTGCCGTGCTGGGCCTGCACCTGACGGAGCTGGTGCTTTTCAATTCGGCGATTCGGGCACAGCCCCGCGTGGCAATCGAGCGTGCCAAGGTGGTGGCCTTCGGCATGTTTCATCTGTGGTCGCTTTCCGCAGCCGAGCGCGTGGCGGTAGCTGCTCCGCTGAATACCGAGGAGACCGCCCTATGCGCAAGCTGATTGTGCTGGCAGCTCTGTGCTGCCCTCTGGTGACCATGGCGGCGGCCGTTATCGAAGTCGACTCCCACAACTTCACGCGCCTGTCGGCCCACGGCAGCGTGTTGCAGCTCGATCGCGTGGCGGTCGCCGACAGCGGCACGCTGCTGATTCCTGCCGGTATCAGCGAACTGCATATCGGTGAGCTGCAACTGGGCCACGACGCGCAGATCGCCATCGCGCCGTCGAATGAGCGCTTGCTGCTGGATATCGGCACCGGGCGGATCGCCTCGGGCGCCCAGATCAGTGCGCCTGGGGCGCCAGGCACTGCGCGGCAGGCGGCAATTCCCGGACGTACGCTGGTGATTCGCATGCAGTCGGTGACCACCGAGCCATGGCTGCTCGATGCGCGTGGCGGCCGCGGTGCGGCGGGTTACACCGGCCTGGATGGCGCCAACGGCAAGGCCGGCGGTTGTGCCTGGGGCAAGGCCAGCGCCGGCCATGACGGCCAGGACGGTACCGATGGTCACCCCGGCGCAGCGGGCGGGCAGATCCGCCTGGAAGTGCCCAGCGACTTCCCCGTCGAGCATCTGCAAGCACGCCTCGATGGTGGCGCGGGCGGTGCAGCGGGTACGGCTGGCAATGCCGGCAGCGGTGGGGCGAGCAAGGGCTGCTGGATCTACAGCACCAGCGCCGGCCTGGATGGTCGCCCGGGCAGCGCAGGGCAACCCGGCGCCGCGGGCCATGCCGGTCGGCTGGATGTGGTGCGCTTTTGAGCGAAAAGGGCCTTCAGCAGGCCGTGTGAAAACTACTGCGCTCGGTCATGCGGCGTTAAAAACCGGCTGGAATGCCAGCCCAGTCAAAAAGCTCATTTACAGCTCGTAAACTGCGCTTTTTCGCCGGTTTTTGCCTTGCCTGACCTTCGCTCGCTACGTTTTCACACGGCCTGTCACAGGCCCTTTTTCATTAGAGGCTCGGACGCGCCGCGGCAAGCGCCACCACCGCCACGCCAAGCAGAAGGTTGAAGGCGACCAGGCGGCGGATACGTCCCAGTACGGCACCTGCCGTGGGCCAGTCCTGCGCTTCGACGGCGCGGCGCATGCCTGGCAACTGCAAGGCCTGGATGCGCAGGAATAGCGCCAGCATCGCCAAGTAAAGGCCCATCATCACCTGCACGTAGCGCGGTGCCCCATCGAAACCGCTGAAGCCCATGTGCAGCAGGCCGATGCCGCTGACCGGCAGGAGCACGACGGCGATCCACACCCACACGAAGAAGCGGCGAAACACCTCCAGCCACAGCGTCAGGCGCTCCGGGGCTTGCAGCGTGCCGGTCGCCGGGCGCAGCACCATCCACGCGAAGAACATGCCGCCGACCCAGATCAGTGCCGCGAGCAGATGCAAGGTGTAGACGAGAGAGTAGGGGGGCATTCACGCACTCCGGTAGCCAGCGGATCACCTCGACGACGCTGTGCAGCCTTCTATTTGGCTGGTCCTGTAGCATCGGCCGGTCGCTCTCGACCTGCGGTGATCGGTTTCAGAAAGTCGCGCCCGGGCCGCTTGACAGCCGTGCTCTTCATCGGGAGTCGGCAAGCGAGTCAGCACACGGACGATAGGCGCGTTATGATAGCGACCGTTTTCGAATACTGAAAATATATCCAGCCTTTTCGCAGCCAAGATCCTTAATGCTCAGCACCGAACTCAAGACCCAGATTCAGGGCGCCTACACCCGTTTTCTCGAATCCAAGGGCCTCAAACCTCGCTATGGGCAGCGCCTGATGATCGCCGAGGTGGCCAAGGTGCTGGGCACCATCAAGGCCGACGATGAAGGTCGCCGGCTTGGCGACCCCGCCGTGGTGGCCGTCGAGGCCGGCACCGGTACCGGCAAGACCGTGGCCTACTGCATGGCCGCCATTCCTACCGCCAAGGCGGCCGGCAAGCGCCTGGTATTGGCGACTGCCACCGTGGCGCTGCAGGAGCAGATCGTGCACAAGGATCTGCCCGACCTGATGCGCAACAGCGGCCTCAGCTTCAGCTTCGCCCTGGCCAAGGGCCGCGGCCGTTACCTGTGCCTGTCCAAGCTCGATGTGTTGCTGCAGGAAGGCCAGGCGCAGAGTTCCACGGCGCAGCTGTTCGAGGAAGAAGGCTTTCGCATCGACGTGGATGAGGAAGGCCAGAAGCTGTTCACCAGCATGATCGAGAAGCTTGCCGGCAACAAATGGGACGGCGACCGTGACAGCTGGCCGCAGGAGCTGGAAGACAGCCGCTGGGCGCAATTGACCACCGATCACAGCCAGTGCACCGGCCGCCACTGCCCGAATTTCGGGCAATGCACCTTCTACAAGGCCCGCGAGGGCATGGGCAAGGTCGATGTCATCGTCACCAACCACGATATGGTGCTGGCCGATCTCGCCCTGGGTGGCGGTGCGGTGCTGCCCGACCCGCGTGACACCCTGTACGTGTTCGATGAAGGCCACCACCTGCCGGACAAGGCCATCGGCCACTTCGCTCACTTCACCCGGCTGCGCTCCACGGCGGACTGGCTGGAGCAGATCGCCAAGAACCTCACCAAGCTCCTGGCCCAGCACCCGCTGCCGGGTGATCTCGGTCGGCTGATCGAGCAGGTGCCGGAGTTGGCCCGCGAACTGAAGACCCATCAGCAGTTCATGTTCAGCGCCTGCGAACAGGTGGCCGACTTCAAACCCGGCGAAGACATGGAAGGCCGCGAACGGCCACGTCACCGGTTCATCGGCGGCGTGGTGCCCGAGCACCTGATCGAGTTGGGGCTGGAGCTGAAGAAAGGCTTTTCCAAGCTCAACGATCTGTTCACCGGCGTGACCGAAAAACTCAAGGAGGCCATGGACGGCGAGACCAGCATCGGCATTGCTAGCCACCAGGCCGAAGAGTGGTACCCGCTGTTCGGCAGCCTGTTGGCGCGGGCCCAGGGTACCTGGGAACTTTGGCTGGCGTTCACCAGTGAAGACCCCGAGAACAGTCCGCCCATGGCGCGCTGGCTGACCCTGGCCGAAAGCGGCGCGTTGTTCGATATCGAGGTCAACGCCAGCCCGATCCTGGCGGCCGAAACCCTTCGGCGTAACCTGTGGAGTGTCGCCTACGGGGCGCTGGTCACGTCGGCGACGCTCACCGCGCTGGGTACCTTCGACCGCTACCGCATGCGTGCCGGTTTGCCGAAGGTGGCCGCCACCGCGGTGGTGCCGAGCCCGTTCCACCATGCCGACGCCGGTGTGCTGCGCGTGCCGGATCTCAAGGCGGACCCGCGCAATGCCGCCGAGCACACCGCGGCGATCATCCGCGAACTGCCGACGCTGGTGCAGGGCTCGCGCGGCACGCTGGTGCTGTTTTCCTCGCGCCGGCAGATGCAGGACGTGTTCGACGGCCTGGAGCGCGACTGGCGCAAGCGCGTGTTCATCCAGGGCAACCTGTCCAAGCAGGAAACCCTCAACAAGCACAAGGCGCGGGTCGACAGCGGCGAGGAAAGCGTGCTGTTCGGCCTGGCCAGCTTTGCCGAGGGCGTCGACCTGCCGGGTGCCTATTGCGAACACGTGGTGATCGCCAAGATTCCCTTCGCCGTGCCGGACGATCCGGTCGAAGCAGCCCTGGCCGAATGGATCGAAGCGCGTGGCGGTAATCCGTTCATGGAAATCGCCGTGCCCGATGCTTCGCTGCGCCTGGTGCAGGCCTGTGGGCGCCTGCTGCGTACCGAGGAGGATCGCGGCACCATCACCCTGCTGGATCGGCGTGTGGTCACCCAGCGTTACGGCAAGGCGATCCTCAATGCGCTACCGCCGTTTCGACGGGAAATCAGCTGAACGCCTGCTGCCCTGGTAAAAAAAACTGCTGCTGGCCCGTCATCGGACATGCGGGCTTTGCGGTAAAGCCCCCATCTGTCGCACTATTGCGCCTGCGCGCGTGATGCGCGGCAAAAGGCTCGTGACGGGATTGTCGCGGGCACTCATATTCGTCGTCGAGTTGCGGGGAGAAGGGGTCTTGAAGGTCAACACCTGGCTGCTGTCGGCCGATCGTTCGGGGCAGTGCGAAGCGCACGCACCCGCCGGTCTGGTCACCAAAGTTCTGTCACTGTGCATCGCTGCAGCCCGTCCTCGACATCCCTTGGCGATGCGGCGTCTGGCGCTGGTCACGCTGCTCGGCCTGCCGGCTCTGGGCCACGCGGCCGATCGCCAGGAGCTGTTCAACTTCGTGCGGCCCATGGACGCCGTGCAGGTGTCTGGTGACAACGCTTACCTGCCCAGCGTCACCGCCGAAAGTGCCGCCCAAGGCGAGATTCTGCGCCGGGTGAGCTTCAACCCCAGTGAGCGCCCGACCCTGCGTTTGACGCCGCAAACCGGTACCTGGGACTGGTCCGAGGCGAGCGCCATGAGCCTACGCGTGCAGAACGCCATGGATTGGGCGCTGACCCTGGACGTCACCATCGAAAGCGCCGATGGCAAGCGCCTGACCAGCCAGATCGCTCTGCCAGCCGGCCCGGCGCAGACGCTGTTGATGCCGCTGGGCGCTACCTCGCCGCGCGCCCAGGGCATGCGCGCCGGGGCGCCGATGCCATGGCGCTACGATGGCCGCCTGCTGCTGTTGGCGGAAACCGTGAAGGGCGAGATCGACGTCAAGAACGTCTCCGCCGTGACTCTGTCGATCCCCAACCCCCAGGCTGCGCAGCACATATTGCTGGGGCGCTTCGGGGTGCGTGGCAGTGACGATCTGGAGCAGGCCTACAAGGGTATCGTCGACGGCTACGGACAGTTCAGCCGACGCGACTGGCCGGGCAAGATCAAGAACGACGAACAGTTGCGCCAGGGCGTCGCCCAGGAAGACAAACAGCTGAAAGCCTGGCAGGCCGACCACCCCAGGCAGGACATCTACGGTGGCTGGATCGGCGGTCCGTCGTTCGAGGCCACCGGGTTTTTCCGCACCGAGAAGCGCGGCGGCCGCTGGTTCCTGGTCACTCCGGAGGGCAATCCCTTCTATTCGCTGGGCGTGAACACGGTAATCGGTACCCAGAGCCAGACCTACATCGAAGGGCGCGAGAAGATTTTCAGCGCGCTGCCGGCAGAGGGCGAGCCGCTGGCCGCGTTCTACGGCAGCAGCGACAGCCAGTCGGACACCGGTGCCAACCGCGGTCGCGATTTCGACAGTGGTCGCTGGTATGACTTCTACAGTGCCAACCTGCAGCGCACCTATGGTGAGCAGAAGCCGCAGGCGTGGCGCGAGCGGGCGCAGAATCGCCTGCAGGCGTGGGGCTTCAACACCCTTGGCAACTGGAGCGACAACGATTTCGCCCTCGACAAGCGCATGCCTTACAGTATTCCGCTGTCGATCCATGGCGACTACGCGACCATCAGCACCGGTATCGACTGGTGGGGCGGCATGCCTGACCCGTTCGATCCGCGCTTCGCCATGGCCGCCGAGCGCGCCATCGCCATCGCCACCCGCGACCACCGTGACGACCCCTGGGTGATGGGGTATTACGCCGACAACGAACTGGCCTGGGCCGGCCGGGCGGAAGATCCACTGTCACGCTATGCGTTGGCCTACGCCACGCTGCGCCTGACTACCGACGTGCCGGCCAAGCGCGCCTTCCTCAAGCAGTTGCGCGACAAGTACCGCAACCAGGAAGGGCTGTCCAAGGCCTGGGGCATCGATCTCAAGGCCTGGGAGCTGATGGAAGACCCAGGCTTCGAAGCGCCACCGGTCAACCCGGCCTACCCGGCTATCGAAAGCGACATGAAGCGCTTCCTGCGGCTGTTCGCCGATACCTACTTCAAGACCATCGCCGACTCGCTGGACTGGCATACGCCCAACCACCTGCTGCTGGGCGGGCGTTTCTCCGCGAGCATTCCCGAGGCGGTAGAGGCCTGCGCCGAGTATTGCGACGTGCTGAGCTTCAACTTCTACACCCGCGAGCCGCAGCAGGGTTACGACTTCGAGGCCCTGCGCAAACTGGACAAGCCGCTGCTGGTCACCGAATTCCATTTCGGCTCCCGTGATCGCGGGCCGTTCTGGGGTGGTGTCGCCGAGGTGTACAAGGAGGAGGAGCGTGGCCCGGCCTATGCCAACTTCCTGAAGAAAGCCCTGGAAGAGCCACAGATCGTCGGCGTGCACTGGTTCCAGTACCTCGATCAGCCGGTCACCGGGCGCCTGCTCGATGGTGAGAACGGCCATCTGGGGCTGGTGGCGATCACCGATCGGCCATGGGACGGCTTCGTCGGTGCCGTGCGCAAGGCCAACCTCAGCGTGCCGCCGCTGGTGCTCGAGCACGCCGCCAAGGAGCCCGAGCCGAAACCGGATGCTGCGCCTGCGGAGGGTGCGGCACCGGCCGCCGAACCGGCTAGCGAGGGCACCGCGCCAGCCGCCGCCGAGCCCAAGCCTTAATCATCCTGCGCCAGCTGGCCTGGCGCCTTTCCCATGCAGGAGCAGTCTGTGCAGATTCAGGGTTACTTCGACCTCAAGTTCGAAACGGTAAAAGATGCCTTCGCGGCGCTGTTCGACGACCCCCAGGAGCGCGGCGCGGCGCTCTGCGTGCAGGTGGGCGGCGAAACCGTGGTGGACATCTGGGCCGGTGTCGCTGACAAGGACGGCCAGCAGGCCTGGCACAGCGATACCATCCTCAATCTGTTCTCCTGCACCAAACCCTTTACGGCGGTCACCGCCTTGCAATTGGTGGCCGAAGGCAAACTGGAACTGGATGCGCCAGTGGCCCGCTACTGGCCGGAGTTCGCCGCGGCCGGCAAGGAGCGCATCACTTTGCGTCACCTGCTCAGCCACCAGGCCGGGCTGCCGGCGATTCGCCAGAGCCTGCCGGCCGAAGCACTCTACGATTGGCAAACCATGACCGATGCGCTGGCCGCCGAGGCGCCCTGGTGGGCCTTGGGTGAGGGGCATGGCTACGCGCCGATCACTTTTGGCTGGCTGGTCGGAGAGCTGCTGCGGCGTGTCGAGGGGCGCGAGCCCGGTGAGTCGATCGTTGCCCGTACCGCCAAGCCGCTGGGCCTGGATTTCCACGTCGGCTTGGCCGACGAGGAGTTTCATCGCGTGGCGACCATCAGTCGGGGCAAGGGCAACCTCGGCGACGCGGCGGCGCAGCGGATGCTCAAGACCATGATGAGCGACGCCCAGGCGATGACCACGCGAGCCTTCGCCAACCCGCCGTCGATCATGACCAGCACCAACAAACCCGAGTGGCGACGCATGCAGCAACCCGCCGCCAATGGCCATGGCAATGCGCGCAGCCTGGCCGGTTTCTACAGCGGCCTGCTCGATGGCAGCCTGCTCGACAGCGAACTGCTCGCTGAACTCACCCGCGAGCACAGTGTCGGTGAGGACAGAACATTGCTGACGCCGACCCGTTTCGGCCTCGGTTGCATGCTCGACCAGCCCGCCGTGGCCAATGCCACCTACGGCATGGGCCCAGGTGCCTTCGGCCACCCGGGTGCAGGCGGCACCACCGGCTTCGCCGACCCGCAGCGCGACGTGAGCTTCGGTTTCGTTACGAATAACTTGGGGCCGTTCGTCTTAATGGATCCGCGGGCACAGAAACTTGCGGTTATCTTATGTGAGTGTTTTTAAGAACCGCGCTTAAACTGTTGCGCAGTAACGCTTTTAGCTGACTCCGGGTTACCCGGGTGACTTCGACCGATTAGATGGATGAACCGATGCTTTCCTATAAGACTTGCGCGCTGGCGCTTTGCGTACTGCTGACAGGTTGCTCCCTGTTCGAGAAGAAGGAAGATCCCAAGCCGGTCCCCATGCCGCCGCCGGAAGTCACCCAGGCCTGGCTTGACGAGTACGAGCCGCTGGTGCGTGAAGCCATCAAGGACAGCAACTTCGAAATGGAGCGTCGCGAGAACCTGCTGGTGGTCACCGCGCCGGTCAAGGGCTCCTTCAACCCGGATCGCCCGGGCATGCTCCTGCCGGTCACCCTGGGCCCGATCACCCGCGTGGCCAAGGTAATGGAGAAAGACAGCAAGGTCGGCGTGCTGGTACTCGGCCACGCCGACAGCAGCGGTGCCCTGGAGACCAACCGCGAGCTGAGCCTCGAGCGTGCGCGTGCGTTCACCGCCATCTTCCGCCTCAGCGGTCTCAAGCAGGATCGCCTGATGGTCAAGGGCATGGGCCCGGACATGCCGCGCGCCGCCAACGACAGCGCCAATGGGCGTGAACTCAACCGCCGCGTGGAGATTCTGCTGACCCGCCAGGACACCCTGCAGGCCCTGATCGCCAAATACAGTACCCCGGATCCGGCACCGGCTGCCGCCACCGCCATTGCCGCCGCCGACAAGCCTGCCGAGAAAGCTTCTGCCAAGGCTGACGCCAAACCGGCAGCCAAAACCGTGGCCAAAGCGTCTGCCAAGCCAAAGGCCGCGGCCAAGCCAGCCGCCAAACCGGCGACCAAGGCAGTAGCCAAAGCCGCTGACAAACCGGCTGCCAAGAGCACCACCAAGCTGGCCGATGCCAAGAAAGTGGTTGCCGCAGATCAAGCCAAATAAGGCTTCTCCCGTTAAGCTAGGGGCTTTGTCGCTTTCGAGAGTACGCTCATGACTCAGACCCTGGCCGACATGCGCCGTGACTACACCCGTGACGGGTTGAGCGAGGATCAGGCGCCGCTGGAGCCCCTCGCGCTGTTCAGAAGCTGGTTCGCCGACGCGGTGAAAACCGAGCAACTGCCCGTAGAACCCAACGCCATGACTCTGGCGACCGTCGACGCCGATGGTCGGCCGCACTGCCGTGTGCTGCTGCTCAAAGGTCTGGACGAGCAAGGCTTCACCTTCTTCAGCAACTACCAGAGCGCCAAGGGCGAGCAGTTGCAGGCCAACCCCTTTGCCGCGCTGACCTTCTTCTGGCCGACCCTGGAACGCCAGGTGCGCATCGAGGGCCGTGTCGAGCGGGTCACGCCCGCTGAATCCGATGCCTACTTCCAGGTGCGCCCGCTGGGCAGCCGTCTCGGTGCCTGGGCGTCGCCCCAGAGCCGGGTGATTCACGACCGCGGTGAGCTCGAAGGTCTGCTTGCGCAAACCGAACGGCGCTTCGCCGACCATGCGCCGGAGTGTCCGCCGCATTGGGGCGGTTACCGTCTGCTGCCCGAGCGCATCGAGTTCTGGCAGGGTCGTGCCAGCCGTCTGCACGATCGTCTCGACTATCGCCGCGAAGGCGAAGCCTGGTTGCGCCAGCGCCTGGCGCCCTGACGTCCTCGGGCCGGCACTGTCGGCCTCTATCACGCAGACTCCAGTATGCTTGAGCTCGATTCCACCCTGGCCCAGCACATCGTTGATCGCGCCATGGCCATCCTGCCGTACAACATCAATGTGATGGATGCCCAGGGCATGATCATCGGCAGCGGCGACCCACTGCGGCTGCATACCCGCCATGAAGGTGCCCAATTGGTGCTGGCTAACCGTCGGGTGGTGGAGATCGACGAGCAGGCCGCGACCTGCCTGCGCGGCGTGCGCCCGGGGGTGAATCTGCCGCTGCTGCACGCCGACGAGCTGATTGGCGTGCTCGGCATCACCGGTGATCCCGAGGTGGTAAGGCCCTATGCCGAGCTGGTGCGCATGGCCGCGGAGATGCTGGTCGAGCAGCGTCAGGTGCAGGCCGAGCGCCATTGGCAGCGGCATCAGCTGGATTCCTGGCTGCGCCAGTTGTTCGATCCGGTGGTCAGTGTCACGGCACTGGCTGCCGATGCCGAACGGCAGGGGTTGGCACTGAGTTGGCCGCGTCAGGTGTGCCTGCTGGAACTGCAGGAACAGGGCGAGCCCCTGGCGCAGCGGGCGCGCCTGCTCGCCGCCCTGGCTGGCAAGAAGGAGCATTTGTGTGCGCCGCTGGGGATGCGCGAGCTGGTCTGGTGTCGGCCTCTCGTGGCGGGCCAGGATGACCGGCAATGGCTGGAGGCGGCGGATCAGCGAAGCTGGGGCGTGACGCGCCTGCTGGTCAGCGATCCGCTGCACTCCCTCGAGCAGTTGCGTCAGGCCTGCCTGGCACTGCGTGATCTGCAAGCCTTCGCTACGGCGCGACACCCATCGTTGCGGGTGCTGGCACTCGACGAGCATCGCCTGGCCACCTTGCTACATGCCCAGCGCCACAGCTGGTTGCTGCAGGGCTGGCTGGCGCCATTGCGGCAGGTGCTGGCGCAGGATGCCAACGGCGTGCTGCGCGCTACCCTCGAGGCCTGGTGCGCCCATGACGGTCAGGTGCAGAGCTGCGCCGACGCCTTGGGCATCCACCGCAACACCCTGCGCTATCGCCTGGAGCGAATCGGCGAACTCAGCGGTGTCGAACTGACACGTCTGGATCGGCGCCTGCAACTGTCGCTTGGGCTGGGGCTGATAGAGCCCGAGTGACCTCTCGGGCGTTAGTGGTGCGGGTGCACAATATGGGCTTTTCGTTGCGCTTTGTTGTTGTGCGAGTGAACAGGGTGTCGTCCCTCGTTACTGGGTGACAATGCCGAGCACCTGGCAACTCACATAACAACAAGAGGAAACCGGCATGGTTCTGGTTCTGATCCTGGTCGCACTGATCGCCTTTATCGTGGTGTCGACGACGCGTCTCAAGCTGCATCCCTTTCTTGCCTTGCTGATTGCCGCGATCGTCGCGGGCTTCGCCTATGGGTTACCTCATCAGGACATTCTCAAGACTGTCGCTACGGGCTTCGGCGGCATTCTGGGCAACATCGGCGTGGTGATCGTGCTGGGCACCATCATCGGCGTGATTCTCGAGCGCAGCGGCGCGGCCATTACCCTGGCCGAGACGGTGATCAAGCTGCTGGGAGAACGCTTCCCGACGCTGACCATGTCGATCATCGGCTACATCGTGTCGATTCCGGTGTTCTGTGATTCCGGCTACATCATCCTCAACTCCCTTAAAAACGCCCTGGCTGCGCGCATGAAAGTGTCGGTGATCGCCATGAGCGTTGCCCTGGCGACCGGGTTGTATGCCACTCACACCTTCGTGCCGCCGACTCCAGGGCCGATCGCAGCGGCCGGCAACCTCGGTCTCGAGTCGAGCCTGGGCCTGGTGATCGCCGTGGGCCTGTTCGTGGCCATGGTTTCCGCGCTCGCCGGCTTGTTGTGGGCCAACCGTTTCGTTGGCAAGGATATCGCGCTGGAAGACGACGGCACACCGATGCCCGGTGCCGAGGATTTCGAGGCGCTGAAGGCAAAGTACGGCGTGCTGCCTAGCGCCACCCAGGCCTTCGCGCCGATTCTGGTACCCATCGCACTGATCTGCCTGGGTTCGATCTCGGTGTTCCCCAGCCGCCCGCTGGGCGACGGCACGCTGCAGGCGGTGCTGAGCTTCCTGGGGCAGCCGGTGGTGGCCCTGCTGGTCGGTCTGGTGCTGGCCTGTACGCTGCTGCGGGGTAACGGCAAGCGTCAGCAGCTACATGACCGGGTGACCGATGGCATCCTGTCCGCTGCGCCGATCATCCTGATCACCGGTGCTGGTGGGGCATTCGGCGCCGTGCTCAGCGCCTCGCCGCTGGGCGCCTATCTGGGCAGCACGCTGTCCGCGCTGGGTATCGGTTTGTTCATGCCGTTCTTGGTCGCTGCTGCGCTGAAGACCGCACAGGGTTCTACTACCGTGGCTATGGTCACCACCTCGGCGATGGTTGCACCACTGCTTGGGCAGATCGGCCTGGACAGCGAAATGGGTCGCGTACTCACCGTTCTGGCCATCGGCGCCGGAGGCATGACCGTTTCGCACGCCAACGACAGCTACTTCTGGGTCGTCACCCAGTTCAGTCGCATGCCGGTGGCCGTTGCCTACCGCGCACAAACCATGGCTACGCTGATTCAGGGCCTGGTGGGTATTACCACGGTATGGCTGCTGAGCCTGGTTCTCCTGTAAGCCTGTTCAATCGCGGCGCTCGAGGGCGCCGCGCTGTTTTTCGAGGTCGTCTGCATGAAAATCGTCATCGCTCCTGATTCCTTCAAGGAGAGCCTGAGCGCGCCCGAGGTGGCCCAGGCCATCGCTCGCGGCTGGCTAGCCGTATACCCGGACGCCGAGATCGCCCTCTGCCCCATGGCCGATGGTGGGGAGGGCACCGTGGATGCGGTACTTGCGGCAACGGGAGGTGAACGTCGCGAACTGTCCGTGATGGGGCCGCTGGCCACTCCGGTGAATGCCCATTGGGGCTGGTTGGGCGACGGCACGGCAGTGATCGAGATGGCCGCTGCCAGCGGACTGCACTGGGTGCCGAGCGCCCAGCGCGATGCTCGGGTGACCAGCAGTTACGGAACGGGCGAGTTGATCACTGCCGCTCTGGATGCCGGGGCCACGCGAATCATCCTCGGTCTTGGTGGCAGCGCTACCAACGATGGTGGCAGCGGGCTGCTGCGGGCGCTGGGCGTACGTTTTCTCGACGCGGTCGGCAATGAGCTGCGCCCAGGTGGCGCGGCTCTGGCTTCGCTGCAACGCGTTGACCTCAGCGGGTTGGACGAGCGGCTACAGGGCGTGCAGGTCGACGTCGCGGCGGATGTGGATAATCCACTGTGCGGGCCCAAAGGCGCATCGGCGGTGTTCGGCCCGCAGAAGGGCGCGAGCCCGGAGCAGGTGGAGGAGCTCGATGCAGCCCTGGCACGCCTGGCCGAAGTGGTCGGTGAGGCACTGAGTGAGGACTTCAGTACATTTCCCGGCGTCGGTGCCGCCGGCGGCCTGGGCTTCGCCGCCAAGGCATTTCTCGGCGCACGCTTTCGTCCCGGCATCGAATTGGTCGCCGAGCTTTCCGGGCTGGCCGATGCCATACGTGGCGCCGATCTGGTCATTACCGGAGAAGGGCGTCTCGATGCCCAGAGCCTGCATGGCAAGACGCCGGTTGGGGTCGCACGTGTGGCTAAAGCTCAGGGCGTACCGGTGATCGCTCTGGCCGGCAGCCTGGGCGAAGGCTATCAAGCGGTACGTGACGCCGGCATCGAAGCCTGTTTCAGCCTCGCCCCTGGGCCAATCACCCTGGAGCATGCCTGTGCCAATGCCGGGCCCGAGCTCGAAGCGCGTGCAGCCGATCTGGCCAGGTTCTGGCGCCTCGCTCGGGGCGCACGTGGCTAGCGGTTGGCCGTGCCGCCTGTGCGGCGGTTGTGACGATTACCTGGCTCGGCTGTCTATACTGCTGTCGGGTGGCGAACTGGCCACCCTGTACGGCTGCTGAACAGATGACGCAATTTGTCAGCAATCACAGTGACCGTCCTGGCGGCCAAGCTGTCATAGGGTTATCAGTCCAGTCTGGAGAATCGTCATGCTTAAACCTGGTCTTTTCGCTGTCCTGTTTGCTGCAGCGACGCTCACCCTCGGCGGCTGCGCATCCAGCCTGACCGGCGACAGCTATTCGCGCGATGAAGCGCGTGCCGTACAGACCGTGCGCATGGGCACTATCGAATCCCTGCGCCCTGTGAAGATCGAAGGCACCAAAACGCCGATCGGTGGCGGCGCGGGCGCGGTGATTGGCGGCGTGGCCGGCAGCGGCGTTGGTGGCGGCCGCGGCTCGGCGGTGGCAGCCGTAATTGGTGCGGTAGCTGGTGGCCTGTTGGGCGCCGCGGCTGAAGAGGGCATCACCCGCACCCAGGGTGTGGAAATCACCGTGCGTGAAGATGACGGCAGCATGCGTGCTTATGTGCAGGCAGTCGAAGAGAACCAGATCTTCCGTGTAGGCGATCGTGTACGCATCATGACCGTCAACGGCACCAGCCGCGTGACTCATTAACGGCGACATGGCGTAATGCGCACCAGGGCCGAATCAGTTCGCTGATTCGGCCTTTTCGTTTGCGCGGCGTGAAGCCCGGATTAGAGAGGCTGGTGGTCGGTGCCTAGGCAAATCGCAAAGCGCACTGGAGATAGTTTTAGTAATAATTCTATCCATGACGCCGAGTCGATAGCTAAGCATAATCGAAGGCGTTTCTTGGCTGGATTTTCAGGGCTTCGTCTGGAAAAACAAGTCGAACGCTCAGGGTCATCCGTCAGTCAGTTGCAGCGGGCCGCACGTTATGCGGAGACCAGATCGTAACTGGCTTGGTAATGCTCCGAGCCGGACTGCCGCAAGTGGATTTTCCATTTGCCGGGTTGGCATCACGCACACCATTGCAGGGATCGGCCGGACGCCGGCGACCGCATTCTGGCACACACTAACTGGCCGTCAGGCTACATGGCGGGCGTGTACAAGGGGTTTAGTGTATGGCGCTTGCGCTGATCATCGCCTTACCATTTTTGGGTATCTTTCTTCCGCTGCTGGCTGACCGCATGGGGCGGTCGCTCTGCGCACTGGCCGCTGCGCTCGGCCCAGCCGCCGCCTTGGTGTTGCTGTGGCTGCAGCAGCCGGCCGTATTCGCCGGCGACGTGCAGGTGGTCAGCTATCCATGGCTGCCGGAGTTGGGGCTCAACCTGAGCCTGCGCCTCGATGGCCTGGGCTTTCTGTTCGCCCTGATGATTCTCGGCATCGGCCTGCTGGTTATTCTGTATGCCCGCTATTACCTGAGCAAGCAGGAGCCCATGGGGCGTTTCTTCGCCTATCTGCTGCTGTTCATGGGCGCCATGCTGGGCGTGGTGCTGTCGGAGAACATGCTGCTGATGCTGGTGTTTTGGGAACTGACCAGTCTGTCATCGTTCCTGTTGATCAGCTTCTGGAGCAGCAGCTCGGATGCCCGTCGGGGCTCGCGTATGGCGTTGACCGTCACGGGCGGCGGTGGCTTGGCGCTTTTAGCCGGCATTCTGCTGCTGGGCAACATCGTCGGCAGTTTCGAGTTGAGCGAGGTGTTGGCGGCGGGCGATACCATCCGCAGCCACGGGATGTATCCCATCACCCTGATCCTGATCCTGCTCGGAGTATTCACCAAGTCGGCGCAGTTCCCGTTCCACTTCTGGCTGCCCCAGGCCATGGCGGCGCCCACCCCGGTTTCCGCTTACCTGCATTCGGCAACGATGGTCAAAGCGGGCGTTTTCCTGCTGGCCCGTTTCTACCCGGCCTTGGCGGGCACGGAGTGGTGGTTCTACCTGGTCAGCATGACCGGTATGGCGACCCTGCTGTTCGGCGCGATCATGGCGTTGTTCCAGCATGATCTCAAAGGGCTGCTGGCCTACTCGACGATCAGCCACCTGGGCCTGATCACTCTGCTGTTCGGTTTCAATACCGACCTGTCTTCGGTCGCCGCGGTGTTCCATATCATCAACCACGCGACCTTCAAGGCCTCGCTGTTCATGGCGGCCGGCATCATCGATCACGAGACCGGCAGCCGCGACATGCGCCGTATCGCCGGTTTGTGGAAGTACATGCCGCATACTGCCGTGCTGGCCATGGTGGCCGCTTCGGCGATGGCCGGCGTGCCGCTGCTCAACGGCTTTCTCAGCAAGGAGATGTTCTTCACCGAGACGCTCAATCAGGACCTGCTGGGTATCTTCAACTGGATGATTCCCACCGTGGCGACCTTGGCCGGCATCTTCTCGGTAGCCTATTCCTTACGTTTCATCCACGACGTGTTCTTCAACGGCGAACCGAAGGATCTGCCCAAGTATCCGCCCCACGAGCCGCCGCGCTACATGAAGATTCCGGTAGAAATCCTGGTGTTCCTGTGCCTGCTGGTCGGCATGCTGCCGGCATACACCGTGGCGCCGTTGCTGGCCTCGGCAGCCAGCGCCACCCTGGGTGGGGCAGTGCCGTACTACAGTCTGGCGATCTGGCACGGCTTCAATGTGCCGCTGGGCATGAGCGTGGTCGCGCTGATCGGTGGCATTATCGTCTATGCCTGCCGCGAGCCACTGTTCCGCTGGTACAACGGTATGCCCGAGGTGGACGCCAAGGAGCTGTTCGAGTTGCTCAACGCGCGCCTGGTGAAGAGCGCGCGCTGGGTGACCAAACTCCTGGAAAGCGGCTCGCAACAGCGTTATGTGGCCTTCCTGTTGCTCAGCGCGCTGATCCTGATCATCACCGCGCTGTCGCCGATGGAATCGCTCAGTGGTGATGTGGCCCTGACGCCGCTCGATGGCATCACCGTCCTGGGCATGGCCGTGCTGTGCGTGATGGCCGTGTTGACCGTGGCTTTCCACCGCAATCGCCTCAAGGCGCTGATGACTCTGAGCTGCGCAGGCCTGATGGTGGCCCTGGCATTTGCCCGCTATTCGGCGCCGGACCTGGCCTTGACCCAGTTGTCGGTGGAGGTGGTGACCATCATTCTGCTGGTGCTGGCGCTGTTCTTCATGCCTGATCGCACGCCCGTGGAGTCGAGCAGCCTGCGTGGCCTGCGCGACGTGCTGCTGGCCGGTGGCACTGGCATCGCCGTGGCGCTGCTGGCCTATGCGGTGATGACCCGGCCGTACGACAGCATCTCGTCGTTCTTCATCGAGAACAGCGTCAGCGGTGGCGGCGGCACCAACGTGGTCAACGTGATTCTGGTCGACTTCCGCGGCTTCGATACTCTAGGCGAGATCAGCGTGCTGGCCATCGCCGCGATCGGCATCTACGGCCTGCTGGCGGGCCTGCACCTGCCCCATCCGCTTACCGATCCGAACGGCAAGCCCTGGTCGCGGGACAGCCACCCGATGGTGCTCGACAGCATTGCGCGCATCCTGTTGCCGATGGCGTTGCTGGTATCGGCGTTCATCTTCCTGCGCGGGCACAACCTTCCCGGCGGCGGCTTCATCGCCGGACTGATCACCGCCATCGCGCTAATCCTGCAGTATGTGGCCCACGGCGTGGAATGGACTCAGCGGCGTATGCCCTGGAGCTACCACAGCATCGCGGGCCTAGGTGTGCTGATCGCCGGGCTGACCGGCCTGGGCAGCCTGGCTTTCGGCGCGCCGTTCCTGACCTCGGCATTCGATTATTTCCATCTGCCACTGGTAGGCAAGTTCGAACTGGCCACCGCACTGCTCTTCGACCTGGGCGTCTACCTGGCGGTGGTCGGTTCCACGCTGCTGATCCTCTCCAACATTGGCCACGTCAGCCAGGATGAAACCAGTAAGGAGGTGCTCTGATGGAAGCGCTATTCGCCATCACTCTTGGCGTACTGGCCGCCAGCGGTGTTTATCTGCTGATGCGCGCACGCATCTACCCGGTGGTCATGGGCCTCACCCTGATCTCCTATGCGGTGAACCTGTTCCTCTTCGCCATGGGCCGCTTGAGCACCGGCGTGCCCGCGGTAATCGGCAAGAGTGCCGAGTACGGCGACCCGATTCCCCAGGCGCTGGTGCTGACCGCCATCGTCATCGGCTTTGCCATGACCGCCTTCGTGGTGGTGCTGTCGTTGCGTGCCCTCGGTGAACTGCGTACCGACCACGTTGATGGTGAGGAGTCGCGCTGATGAATCATGCGTTGATCCTGCCGATCCTCATCCCGCTGTTCACTGGCAGCCTGTTGCTGATTCGCTCGCAATTGTCGATCACCGCCAAGCGCTGGGTGTCGCTGCTGGCCACTTGGTCGCTGCTGCCGCTGAGCGTCTGGCTGGTGCTGCAGGCAGACGCCGGTGCGCTGCAGGTCTACGCCCTGGGCAACTGGCAGGCGCCGTTCGGTATCGTCCTGCTGCTCGATCGCCTGGCAGCGCTGATGCTGCTGGTGACCGCGGCGCTTGCCAGTTTCGCCGTGCTTTACGCGGTACGTGGCGACGACGAGCGGGGCCCCAACTTCCACGCGCTGATGCAGTTCCAACTGGTCGGCATCAACGGCGCTTTCCTGACGGGCGATCTGTTCAACCTGTTCGTATTCTTCGAGATCCTGCTGATCGCCTCCTACTCGCTGCTGGTCTACGGCGGTGGGCCGAAGCGCATCAAGGCCGGCATGCACTATGTGGTGCTCAATCTGGTGGCATCCTCGTTCTTTCTGATCGGCATTGGCATCCTCTACGGCCTGCTCGGTACGCTGAACATCGCCGACCTGGCATTGAAGGTGGCCGAAGCCGATCCGGACCGCCAGCATCTGCTCGCTGCTGCCGGCTATCTGCTGTTGATCGTATTCGGCCTGAAGGGCGCCATTCTGCCGCTGTATTTCTGGCTGCCCAATGCCTATGCAGCGGCCACGGCGCCGGTTGCGGCGTTGTTCGCGATAATGACCAAGGTCGGGTTGTACGCGATCATTCGCGTGTTCACCCTGGTGTTCGGCAGCGAGGCGGGGCAACTGGCTCATCTGGTCGAGTACCTGCTGTGGCCGCTAGCGGCGCTGACCCTGCTACTTGGTGTGACTGGCGCGCTGGCAGCGCGCAGCCTCGGTCGGCTGATCGGCTACCTGGTGATCGTGTCGGTCGGCACCCTGTTGGCGGGCGTTGCGCTGGGCAGCGTGCAGAGCCTCAGTGCAGCGCTCTATTACCTGATTCACAGCACCTGGATCTGCGGTGGCCTGTTCCTCTTGGCCGATATGCTGGCCCGTCAGCGCGGCGAAATCGGCCTGCGCCTGCGCAAGGGGCCGCAACTGCTGCAACCCAAGCTGCTTGGCGGGCTTTTCTTCATCGGCGCGATCTCGGTGGCCGGCCTGCCGCCGTTCTCCGGTTTCCTAGGCAAGCTGATGCTGCTGCGCTCGGTGGAAACCGGCTGGCAGGCACTGGTGCTCTGGCCGGTGGTGCTGATCGGCGGCTTGGGCATGATCATCGCCCTTGCGCGTGCCGGCAGCACGCTGTTCTGGCGCTGCACGGGCGAGCCTGCGTCGAATGCCGAGTTCGATCGCATCCGCGCGCTGGCGACCATTTGCCTGCTGGCGGGCGGGCCACTGTTGGTAGCGGCAGCGCAGCCGGTTCACGAGTATACCGACGCCGTCGCCCAGCAGTTGCTGGATGTGAATAGCTACCTGCAGATCGTGCGCGGAGGTGAGCGATGAGCCTGTCCCGTCTATTCCCCCATCCCATGCTCACCGTGCTGCTCACGGTGATCTGGCTGCTGATGGTCAATGCGCCGAGCGTCGGCCATCTGCTGCTGGGCGCGTTTCTCGGTTGGGGCATCGCCCTGTTGTGCAGTGGCTTCATGCTCGACGTGCCGCGCCTGCGCCGCCCGGTGCTGCTGTGCCGTTACCTGCTGATGGTGCTGTGGGACATCGTCATCGCCAACCTGCATGTCGCCCGCCTGGTACTTGGCCCCACCCGCAAACTGCGCCCGGCATTCGTCGAGGTGCCCATGGAGATCGAGAACGAATTCATGCTCTCGGTGCTGGCCTGTATCGTATCGCTGACGCCCGGCACCGTGTCCTCGGGCCTGAGCAGCGACCACAAGACCCTGCTGCTGCACGGCCTGGATGTGGCCGACGACCAGGCGTTGATCGCCGAGGTGAAGTCGCGCTATGAAGCCCCGCTGATGGAGATTTTCGAATGCTCGCCTACGTGATTCCCTTCTGCATGGCGCTAATGGGCGTCGCCGTGACGCTCAACGTGATTCGCCTGGTGCGCGGCCCGGACATGCCCGATCGGGTACTGGCGCTGGACACGCTGTATATCAACGCCTTGGCGTTGATCGTGGTGTTCGGCATCTGGCTGCAATCGGATCTGTTCTTCGAGGCGGCGCTATTGATCGCCGTCATGGGATTCGTTGGTACCGTGGCGGTGGGCAAGCACCTGCTGCACGGCGAAATCATCGACTGAGGAGGTTGTTGCCATGCCATTCTGGATCGAAGCACTGGTGGCGTTTTTCTTACTGGTCGGCTGCTCGTTCGCGCTGATCGGCGCCATCGGCCTGTATCGTCTGCCGGACTTCTTCACGCGCCTGCATGGCCCGACCAAGGCCACTACCCTGGGAGTGGGCAGCATGGTGGTGGCGTCGATGATCTTCTTCAGCAGTCACACCGAAGGGCTGAGCTTCCATGAGCTGCTGATCACGCTGTTCCTGTTCATCACCGCACCGGTCAGCGCCCACATGCTCGCCAAGTCGGCGATGCAGGAAAAGGTCAAGCTGGTGCGTCGCACCCGCGGGCGACCCTGGGAATCCTGAACTGGGTTGCCGTTTTGCTGCACGACTGTGCCTGCCGACAGGATTGAGTACGGCCTAGACTGCCACCGTTCCCATTCCCCATGAGATTCGGCAGATGCAGTGGCAGCACCGGGCAGCGAACGCCGCCGACATCGAAGCGCTCCTCGCGCTGATCCTCGAACATGGCCCCAACCCCTGGAACCACCTGCCGCCGGCCGAGGTGACCGCTCACCTGCGCGGCATCGCCGATGGCAGCAGCCAAGTGCTGCTGGCCGAGGGGCAGGGCACGCTACTGGGTTTCGTCAGCCATGTGCGTACCCGGCGCTTTCGCTCTCATCAACCTGACACTCGTGCCGATGCCGAACACGCTTACATCTGCGAAGCGGTGACCCATCGCGATGCCGCAGGGCAGGGAATCGGCTCGGCGTTGCTGCGCCAGGTGGTGGCGGACATCGAGGCGGCGGGCATCGTGGATATCTACATCGACCGCCATGAACAGAACGCCGCCTCGGCCGGCATGATGCGCAAGGCCGGCTTCGTCGAGATTGCCACGTTCGCCGATCCCCAGCGCCGGCCCAATGGCTCGCAGCGCACCACCCTGTGTCGCTGGCAGACGCCCTATTGAGCCTGCTGGCCCATCAGCGCGCGTGCCAGACCTTCGGCGACACGGATCCCGTCGACTCCGGCAGACAGGATGCCACCGGCATAGCCCGCACCTTCACCGGCCGGGAACAGGCCGCGTACGTTGAGGCTCTGCAGGTCTTCGCCACGGGTAATGCGCAGTGGCGATGAGGTGCGCGTTTCGATACCGGTCAGCACCGCGTCGTGCAGGTTGAAGCCCCTGATCTGCTTGGCGAAGGCAGGCAACGCTTCACGAATCGCTTCGATGGCGAAGTCCGGCAGCGAGGGTGCCAGGTCACCGAGCTTGATGCCCGGTTTGTAGGAGGGCTCGACGCTGCCCAGTGCGGTGCTCGGCTTGCCGGCGATGAAGTCGCCGACCAGTTGGCCCGGCGCCTCGTAGTTGCTGCCGCCGAGTACGTAGGCGTGGGATTCGAGCTGCTCCTGCAGTTCGACGCCAGCCAGCGGGCCGCCGGGATAATCCTGCTCCGGGGTGATGCCGACCACGATGCCCGAGTTGGCATTGCGTTCGTTACGCGAGTACTGGCTCATGCCGTTGGTGACCACCCGGTGCGGCTCGCTGGTGGCCGCTACCACGGTTCCGCCTGGGCACATGCAGAAGCTGTAAACCGAGCGGCCGTTCTTGGCGTGGTGCACCAGCTTGTAGTCGGCTGCGCCGAGTTTCGGGTGGCCGGCATATTTGCCGAGGCGCGCACGGTCGATCAGCGACTGCGGGTGCTCGATGCGAAAGCCCACGGAGAAGGGCTTGGCTTCCATGAACACGCCACGCTTGTGCAGGGCTCGGAAAGTGTCGCGCGAGCTGTGGCCAAGGGCCAGGATGACGTGGCGGCTGTGCACCTGCTCGCCATTCTCCAACTCGACACCGACCAGTTGACCGTCTTCGATCAATACGTCGCTGACGCGCTGCTGGAAGCGCACCTCGCCGCCGAGGGCCTTGATCTCTTCGCGCATGGTAGCTACCACGCCGGTCAGGCGGAAGGTGCCGATATGCGGCTTGCTGACGTAGAGAATCTCCTCCGGCGCGCCAGCCTTGACGAACTCTTCCAGCACCTTGCGCCCGTAGTGGTTGGGATCCTTGATCTGGCTGTACAGCTTACCGTCGGAAAAGGTGCCCGCGCCGCCCTCGCCAAACTGCACGTTGGACTCGGGATCGAGCACTTTCTTGCGCCACAGGCCCCAGGTGTCCTTGGTGCGCTGACGCACTTCCTTGCCACGTTCGAGCACGATGGGTTTGAGGCCCATCTGCGCGAGGAGCAGCGCCGCGAAAATGCCGCATGGCCCGAAGCCGATCACCAGCGGGCGCTGGGCAGGATGTTGTTCGGCGCTGACGCTCAGCGGCTTGTAGCTCACGTCAGGAGCGATGCCGAGATTGCGGTCGTTGGCGAAGCGCGCCAGCAGCGCAGCCTCGTCGCGCGCACTGAAATCCAGGGTGTAGATGAACGGCATGTCACCGGACTTCTTACGGGCATCGTAGCTGCGCTTGAACACGCTGAATTCGAGCAATTCGTTGTCGTCGATGCCCAGGCGCTCGACCAGTGCCGGGCGCAGGGCGTCATCGGCATGATCGAGTGGCAGTTTGAGTTCGGTGATGCGCAGCATGAGATCGTCCTTTCAGGGCCGGAGGCAACCCGGCAGCTTTTCGAGGGCGGCGATTATGGACGAAAAACCTTCGACAGGCTGCAGTTCGCGTAAAGCAGTCGACGGGTAGCTGCGCGATTCGATGTGTCGCGAGTCTTCAGAGCCACGTCACTGAACGGACGTTCACGCCACGGAAAGGAAACTCGCATGCATTCGAACAGGACGCTCAAGCTGGGGTATTTCGCAGGATTGATCACGCCCTTGTGGCTGATTCTAGGCGTGGCTGTCGCTGGTTCGCTTTATCCCGGTTATAGCCACGTCGACCAGGCCATGAGCGTGTTGGGTGCCGAAGGCGCGCCTACGCAAACCCTCTCGCCAGCGATCAACAATTTTCCACTGGGTGTGCTGTTTCTGTTGTTCGGTACAGCCGTGGCGCTGAGTTTCCGCAGCCGCTGGGCGCGCCTGAGCGGCCTGCTGATCATGCTTCATGGCCTGGGCAGCTTCGGCACGGGCTACTTCGCCTGTGACGCGGGTTGTGCGCCCGAAAATCCCTCGGCCAGCCAGAACCTGCACAACCTGGCAGGGCTGATCATGGCGTTCAGCCTGTTGCTGGCGGGGGCGCTCTGGGTGTGGCTGGGCCGCCGTCTGCTCACCTCGCCAGGCTTCGCCCTGTTTTCGCTGTTCTGCACGTTGGCAGCTCTTGGCGCCTTGCCACTGATGGCCGCTGCACTGGAGAGTGGTCACGGCTTCGGCCTTTATCAACGCATCAACTACGGCGCATCGCTGCTGTGGGTTGCCGGGCTGGCATGGATGCTGATGCGTCGTCCCTCAATCTGACTCGTGTTTGCTTACGATTTGTCGATGTTTCTCTATGCGCAGAGTTGCTAGGGTCTTAGGCCTATCTTCTGTGGGGATATCGAGGTGTGCGATGAGCAGACAACCCTGGGCCGAGGGAACGCCGGCGAGCGTGTTGCTGGCCACTGACCTGAGCGTGCGGTGCGACCGCGCGCTGGACCGTGCGGTGCAACTTGCCGGTGAATGGCAGGCGTTGCTGGTAGGCGTGAATGTGCTGGAAGTCGTCCAGGGGCCGGATCTGGTATTGGGCTGGCTGGGTGATCGGGATGACGCCAGCCTGGCACGTTTCGCCGAGCAGCAGTTGCAGCAGGATCTGTCGGGCCTGGATGTGCAGGTGCGCCTGCGCGTCGAACGGGGTGAGCCCGTACAGGCCATTGCCAAGGCGGCACGAGAGACCGGTAGCGCACTGGTGGTCACCGGCGTGGCGAGCAACGCATTATGGGGCCGCCTGCTGCTCGGCTCTACGGTCGAGTTGCTGGCCCGGCAATTGCCGCAGCCCTTGCTGGTGGTGCGTCGGCGGCCACGAGGACGCTATGGGCGCATCATCGTGGCTACCGATTTCTCCGATTCGTCGCTCCATGCGTTGCATGCGGCTGCGTGCTACTTCCCGGATCGCGAGCTGGTGCTCTATCACGCCACCGAAGCGCCGATGTCCGACCGTCTGGAACGAGTGATCGATGAGCGGACACGCCAGTACATCGAGGAGGGCGATTACGCCGCCTTTCTTGCCTCCAGCGATCTGCCTGATGAGGTGCGCAAGCGTACCCGTATTGTCATCGAGCAGGGCTCGCTGGCCGCTTCACTGAGTCACTACGTGCGTGAGCATGGCGTCGATCTGGTGGTGATGGGCACCCATGGGCGCAGCGGGCTGATGAACGTATTACTGGGCAGCGCGGCCAGCGAACTGCTGCAGTGGGTGCCGTGCGATACCCTGATCGTGCGCGCGCCGCGCGCTGACGACTAAGCGCTGCTGCGCGCGTTCATCCAGCGCTGGCGCTGTTCGGCAGTATGAAAGGTCCAGGCCACGAAGCGGCTCTGCTTCTGGCCTTGGCTCATTTCTACCGTGCGGGAGTTCACGGCGCCGACCTTCTTCAGCGTGGCGTATACGCCGGGCAGATTGCCTGCCTTGGAGATCAGCGTGCTGAACCACAGCACCTGGTCACGATGCTCGGCGCTTTCGCCGATCAGCCGCGCCACGAACGCCGCTTCGCCACCCGGGCACCACAGCTCGGCTGCCTGGCCGCCAAAGTTGAGCACCGGCAGTTTACGCTTCGGGTCGAGCTTGCCGAGGTTGCGCCATTTGCGCTTGCTGCCGCTGCTGGCTTCGGCTGCCGAGGCGTGGAAGGGTGGGTTGCAGAGGGTGAGCTCGAAACGTTCGTCGCTCTGCAACAGATTGCTGAAGACGTGCCCGGCATCCGCCTGCAGGCGTAGCTCGATCTGATCGCGCAGGCCAGAGTTCGCGTGCACGATGGCCGTTGCCGAGGCAATGGCCTCGGGCGCGATGTCCGCGCCCAGAAAGCGCCAGCCGTATTCGCGGTTACCCAGCAGCGGGTAGATGCAATTGGCACCCACGCCGATATCCAGCGCCCGTACGGCCGCGCCGCGGGGAATTTCACCGCGGTTGTCATCGGCTAGCAGATCGGCCAGATAGTGCAGGTAGTCAGCGCGCCCCGGAATCGGCGGGCACAGGTAGTCGGCGGGAATATCCCAGTGATTGATGCCGTAGAACTGCTTGAGCAGTGCGCGGTTGAACACCTTCACGGCCGCCGGGTTGGCGAAGTCGATGCTCTGGTTGCCGTAGGGGTTGACGATCACGAACGCGCCCAGCTCCGGGCTGGCCTTGATCAAGGCCGGAAAATCATAACGGCCCTGATGGCGATTGCGGGGGTGCAACTGGCCTTTTTCAGGCGAGGCGGGCGGTTTCGACGGACGTTTGGCGGGCATGCTGATCATTGCGCAGGTGACGGGCCGGGCATTTTCCCACAGCCGCTGGCGCCGTGCTCGGTGTCTTGATGTGAAGCGGCTCTCGCGCCCAGGTGCGCGCCTGGGTATGCACTGATCCAGGTCAACCGGCAACCGCTCGGCCGACTCTAGACTGGCCCCATCCAGGGGAATGACAGGGGCACGGCCATGGCCTATCTCAGTTGGAGTGATGACCTGAACACCGGAATCGCGGTGATCGACGGTCAGCACCGACGCATCGTCGACATGATCAACGAGCTGTATGCGGCGCAGCACAATGGTGCGCGCGAGAACGTAGCGCTGGTGATCGAAGAACTGGTGGATTACACCAGCTCCCATTTCGCCTTCGAGGAGGCGATGCTCGAGGAAGCGGGATACGTATTCACCAAGGCGCACAAGCGGGTGCACGAGCTGTTCATCCGCCGCGTCGAGGACTACCGCGCGCGGTTCCGGCAAGGCGAGGATGTCTGCGACGAACTACGCAGCCTGCTGGGCCGCTGGCTGTTCGGGCACATCCGCAACGACGACCAGAACTACGTGGCGGCAGTCACCGAAAATCTGCGGCGTCTGGCGGCCGACAAGGCCGAGGATGGTTGGCTGAACCGTGCCAAGCGGCGCTTCTTTCGCGCCGCGTAGCGTGCGGTTTCAAACGATAAGCGGACGGTGAGAAGAGCTTTTGTGGAAGAGGCCGGGCGGCGATCCTTAAGCCTCGATTTTGCCTGGTTATGCGTAAAGCACTCGCGGCTAAAGCCCCTCCCACGAAATCGCGAACGGCCGCTTCCCTTTGATCCCGCCGCTGCCTTGAGCTACAGCGGAAATATCCACGGCACCATCACCACGCTGACGATCATCACCAGAATGGTGAACGGCACACCGATACGCACGAAATCTCCGAAGCGGTACTGACCAGGCCCCAGCACCAGGGTGTTCACCGGCGAGGAAATGGGTGTCATGAAGGCAGCCGAGGCGGCGAGGGCGACGGTCATGGCGAATGGCAGTGGCGACACCCCCAATGCCTGGGCGGTAGCGATGGCCACGGGCGCCATCAGCACGGCAGTCGCGGTGTTGGAGATGAACAGGCCGATCAGGGCGGTAACCGCGAACAGGCTGGCGAGGATCACCCGTGGCCCGGCGTTGCCGAGGGCGCCGACCAGACCGTTAACTGCCAGGTCGATGCCGCCGGTTTTCTGCAGGGCCAGGGCGAACGGCAGCATGCCGACGATCAGGATCAGGCTCGGCCAGTGGATGGAACGGTAGGCGCTGGGCATGTCGATACAGCGGAAGGCGCCCATCAGCAGGCAACCGATCAGCGCGGCCATGACGTTGGGGACCAGGCCGCTGATCATCAGGGCGACCATCACCGCCAAGCTCAGCAGGGCATAGGGCGCCTTGCGCGCGGCGGGCGCCACCTCGTCCACTTCGGCCGGCAGGCTGAGCACCAGAAAATCACGGTTGAGGCTCTGCAAGTGGTGGATCTGCTTCCAGCTGCCGGCCACCAACAGGGTGTCGGCGTGGGTCAGTTTTTCGTCCACCAGCAGGCCCTCCAGCGCTTGGCCATGACGGCGCAGGCCGACCACGTTGAGCTTGTAGCGGCTGCGCAGCCCAAGCTCCTGAATGGTCTTGCCGGGCAACTGGGATTCTGGCGGCAGCGCCACTTCGGCAAGGCCCAGCTCGTGGGAGTGCACGCTGTAGTAGGAGTTGCGCAACGGCAGCGCCTCCAGGCCCAGCTCCTGATAGGCGCCGAGCACCGCAATGGCCGGGCTGGCCAGGTCGACCAGTAGTACGTCGCCGGGTAGCAACTGGGTATTGCCGGTGGCCATCAAGAGCAGGGTGCGGAACTGCCGCTGGCGCTCCACCGCGATCACGTTGATGCCGTACTGTGAACGCAGCTGCAGCTCGTCCAGCGCCTGATTGGCCAGGGGCGAGTCGGCACGTACCTGCAGGCGCCGTTCCCGTTCACTAAGGCGGTAGCTGTCGGCCAGATCGGCGAGCGTCAGGCGTGGCGGCGCCGAGGCGTCGCTATCGACGTCGCGCTGCAGCCAGCGCCGCGTGGCGAGCATGTAGAGCACGCCAAGCACCAGCACGGCGAGGCCGATGGGCGTGAAGCTGAAGAAACTGAAACCCGGCAGCCCAGCCCGCAGCAGCTCACTGTGCACCACCATGTTAGGCGGCGTAGCTACCAGGGTCAGCATGCCGCTGATCAAACCGGCGAAGGCCAACGGCATCATCAATCGCCCCGGCGTGATCTTCAGCCGCGCCGCCACGCCGAGCACTACCGGAATGAAGATCGCCACCACGCCAGTCGAACTCATCACCGAGCCCAGCCCGGCCACTGCCACCATCAGCAAGACCAGCAGGCGGGTTTCGCTGCTGCCTGCTTTGGCCACCAGCCAGTCGCCTAGGCGATAAGCAATGCCGGTACGCACCAGGCCCTCGCCGATCACGAACAGCGCAGCGATCAGGATCACGCTGGGGTCGGCGAAGCCGGCCAGGGTTTCCTGAATGGTCAGCACGCCGGTCAGCGGCAGGGCGATGAGTATCATCAAGGCGACCACGTCCATGCGCGGTTTGTTGATGACGAACAGCACCACTGCGGTGAACAGCAGGCCGAGCACCAGAAGCAAATCGAGGGTCATGGTCAGTCCTTTTGGCCGCTGCGCAGTGTCTCAGGGATAGCCGAGAACAGCCTTGATCTGCTGCAGGTTGGCGGCGATCCAGCGTTTGTCGATGGCGCCCCAGTCGCGGATCACGTAATGGCCGGCATTGTTACGCTCGCCGTCCTGCTGCTGGAATTCGCAGTGGATGTCCAGCTCCTCCAGCGCGCTCAGGGTGTCCTGGGCCGTGCGACGGGGCATTCCGGTGGCGGCCATCAGGGCTGGCATGCTATCGGCGGTGCCACTGTCGATCAACCAGGCCACGTAGAGGCGGCGGTAGAAGCTGGTCTTGGTCTTGCTCACGTCCATTTGCATCGTCCGATCGTGTGAAGAATCGAGAGCATACTGCCTGATGCGACACGGCATGCCCATAAACGAAAACGGCCCGCCGGGTCGTTACCGCGGCGGGCCGTTTTTTCAGCTCACTGGCTTACAGGCTGGCGATCTTGCCGCGCTGCTCCACCAGGTTGGCCAGCGCCTGTTCGGCCTCGGCCAGCTTGGCGCGTTCCTTCTCCAGTACTTCAGCCGGGGCCTTGGCGACGAAGCCCTCGTTGGCCAGCTTGCCGCCGACCCGTTTGGCTTCACCTTCCAGGCGCTGGATCTCCTTGTCCAGGCGCGCCAGTTCGGCTTCCTTGTCGATCAGGCCGGCCATCGGCACCAGCACCTGCATGTCGCCGACCAGGGCGGTGGCGGACATCGGCGCTTGTTCGCCAGCAGCCAGCACCTTCACCGACTCGAACTTGGCCAGCTTGTTGAGCAGCGGGGCGTTGTCGTTGAGGCGGCGCAGGTCGGAGGCCGAGGCGTTGGCGAGGATGACGTCGATGCGCTTGGCCATGGAGATCTTCATCTCGCCACGGATCTGCCGTACGCCGAGCATCAGTTGCTTGACCCACTCGATGTCGCCTTCGGCGGCCGCGTCGATGCGGCTTTCGTTGGCCACCGGCCAGGGTTGCAGCATCAGCGTTTCGCCGCTGACGCCGGCCTGGTCCTTGATACGCTGCCAGATCTCTTCGGTGATGAACGGCATGAACGGGTGAGCCAGACGCAGGATCACTTCCAGCACACGCACCAGCGTGCGGCGGGTGCCGCGCTGGCGCTCGATGGGGGCATACTCGTCCCACAGCACCGGCTTGACCAGTTCCAAGTACCAGGCGCAGTACTCGTCCCAGACGAATTCGTACAGGGCCTGGGTGGCCAGGTCGAAGCGGAAGGCGTCGAGGTGTCGGGTCACGTCCTGCTCGCAACGCTGCAGCGCGGAGATGATCCAGCGATCGACCGGCGACAGATCGACTTGTTCACCATTCACACCGGTGTCCTGGCCATCGGTGTTCTCGATGACGAAGTTGGCGGCGTTCCACAGCTTGTTGCAGAAGTTGCGATAGCCCTCGACGCGGCCCATGTCGAACTTCACGTCGCGGCCGGTGGTGGCCAGCGAACAGAAGGTGAAACGCAGGGCGTCGGTGCCGTAGCTGGCGATGCCTTCCGGGAATTCGGCCTTGGTCTGCTTGGCGATCTTCTCGGCGAGCTTGGGCTGCATCATGCCGCTGGTGCGTTTGGCCAGCAGGGTTTCCAGGTCGATGCCGTCGACGATGTCCAGCGGGTCGAGCACGTTGCCCTTGGACTTGGACATCTTCTGGCCCTGGCCGTCGCGCACCAGGCCGTGCACGTAGACGGTCTTGAACGGGATCTGTCCGGTCAGGTGGGTGGACATCATGATCATCCGGGCGACCCAGAAGAAGATGATGTCGAAACCGGTGACCAGCACGTCGGTGGGGTGGAAGGTCTTAAGGAAGTCGGTCTGCTCGGGCCAGCCGAGGGTCGAGAAGGTCCACAGACCGGAGCTGAACCAGGTATCCAGGACGTCATCGTCCTGGCGCAGGGCGATGTCGCCCAGGCTGTGCTTGGCACGCACTTCGGCTTCGTCGCGGCCCACGTAGACGTTGCCGGCTTCGTCGTACCAGGCCGGAATGCGGTGGCCCCACCACAGCTGACGGCTGATGCACCAGTCCTGGATGTCGCGCATCCAGCTGAAGTACATGTTTTCATACTGCTTGGGCACGAACTGGATTTCGCCGCTCTCGACCACCGCGATGGCCTTTTCGGCCAGCGGTTTGGTGGAGACGTACCACTGATCGGTCAGCCATGGCTCGATGACGGTGCCGGAGCGGTCGCCCTTGGGCACCTTCAGGGCATGGTCATCGATCTTGTCCAGGAGGCCCAGGGTGTCGATGTCGGCGACGATGCGCTTGCGTGCCTCGAAGCGATCCAGGCCGGCGTAGGCAGCTGGCAGGCTGGCGTCGAGCAGGGCGTTGACGCTGCCGTCGAGGTTGAAGATCTGCGCGCCCGGCAGGACGGCGGCGTCCTTGTCGAAGATGTTGATCAGCGGCAGGTTGTGGCGCTTGCCGACTTCGTAGTCGTTGAAGTCGTGGGCCGGGGTGATCTTCACGCAGCCGGTGCCGAACTCCGGGTCGCAATAATCGTCGGCGATGATTGGGATGCGGCGCCCCACCAGCGGCAGCTCGACGTATTGGCCAATCAGCGCTTTGTAGCGTTCGTCTTCCGGGTGCACGGCAACGGCGGCGTCACCGAGCAGGGTTTCCGGGCGGGTGGTGGCGACGATCAGGTAGTCGTTGCCTTCGGCGGTCTTGTTGCCGTCGGCCAACGGGTAGCGCAGGTTCCACAGGTGGCCCTTCTCGTCGTGGTTTTCCACCTCGAGGTCGGAGATCGCGGTGTGGAACTTGGTGTCCCAGTTGACCAGACGCTTGCCGCGGTAGATCAGGCCGTCATCAAACAGGCGCACGAAGGCTTCCTTGACCGCTTCGGACAGGCCGTCGTCCATGGTGAAGCGCTCGCGCGACCAGTCCACCGAGCTGCCCAGTCGGCGGATCTGCCGGGTGATGGTGCCGCCGGACTCGTTCTTCCATTCCCAGACCTTGTCGAGGAACTTCTCGCGGCCCAGGTCGTGACGGTCGATGCCTTGAGCGGCCAGTTGACGCTCCACCACCATCTGGGTGGCGATACCGGCGTGGTCGGTGCCCGGCTGCCACAGGGTGTTGCGGCCCTGCATGCGGCGGAAACGGATCAGCGCGTCCATGATCGCGTTGTTGAAGCCGTGGCCCATGTGCAGGCTGCCGGTGACGTTCGGCGGCGGGATCATGATGGTGTAGGGCTCACCCGAACCCTGCGGAGCGAAGTAGCCTTTCGCCTCCCAGTTTTCGTACAGGGCGGTTTCGATGGCGTGGGGCTGGTAGGTCTTGTCCATGCGCGGCGGGACCCTTCTGGCGTCTGATCGGAAAAGCCGAGCAGTATAACCAACCGCCGCGCAGTTTTCTTCCGCTCTCGCGGCTATCGGTCGAGCGGGAAAACGCTGTCAGGGCAGGGGGAGGGTCAGCGACGTGGAGGCAGCAGGCGGTTGAGACGTGCCTGCAAGCGGCGCTTGAGTTCGGCCTCGATCTGCGGCACGAAGTCGTCGATCACATCCTGCAGCAGCAGTTGTGCCGCGGCGCGCAGCTCGGTGTCCAGGCGATTGATCTCGTTGTCACGGCCAATGGCGCGTTGCACGGTCTGGCGCAGCTCGTCCTCGGAAGCGATGCCGGCGGCGCTGACCGGAATGGCGGGTTGCGCGGCGAGAACCGGTTCGGGGGCGCGTACCACGTCGGAGAGTACGGGGATGTCGTCCGGGTCGAACTTGTCAGTGAGTAGCGGCGGGTCGAGGTCGTCATCGAGCAGTTCGCGAATCGATTCGAGATCGCTCAGCAGGGCGCCGGGTTTGTGGGGAGGGTTCAGGTTGTCCATGGCAGGGGTCTACAGTTCGACACGTTTGGGATCATAGCCGCGCTGCCGGTAACTGCGGAAATTCTCCCGGCAGGCGGTCAGCAGGTCGGGTTCCTGGTTGACGATCTCGATCACCCGGCTGAAACGGTCGATATGCGGACTGAGCGTGCTGCTGAGGTTGATCAGCACTGCTTGCTGCGCCGCGGGCTCTTCGTCCAGGCCGATCACCACCGGTCCGTGCGGATCATCCTGATGCAGGCCGTGGGGGATGAAGCTTTCCTGGCGGGCTCGCCAGAGCAGCTCGTCGAGTTCGTTGCATTGCGCGCTGTCGCGACCGCGCAGGAACACCGGCAAGCCGGCTCGCCAGGCTTTGCCGGCAAGCTGGCAGGCAGCGCGCAGGCGTTCGGCTGGGGTGGCCGACGACAGTACGTAGAATTCGATTCGGGGCATGGCGGCAAGTGTCGGGCTTCAAGCGGCAAGCTTCAAGCGAAAAGCGTATTGAGCGGTTTCGGGCAGGGCAGGTTGGGCGGCGGGCGAGGGTGGCCAGAGCGGCCACCCTCGGGGCGCTGCTGATCAGGCCGGTACGCGGTCGAGCAGGTACTGGGTGAGCAGCGGCACCGGGCGGCCAGTGGCGCCTTTGTCCTTGCCGCCGCTGACCCAGGCGGTACCGGCGATGTCCAGGTGAGCCCATTTGTAGGCTTTGGTGAAGCGCGACAGGAAGCAGCCAGCAGTGATGGTGCCAGCTTTCGGCCCGCCGATATTGGCGATGTCGGCGAACGGGCTATCCAGTTGCTCCTGGTATTCGTCGTACAGCGGCAATTGCCAGGCGCGGTCGTCGGCCTGGCGGCCGGCGGCGAGAATCTGGTTGACCAGTTCGTCGTCATTGCCCATCAGGCCGGAAACGTTGCTGCCCAGCGCGACGATGCAGGCGCCGGTGAGGGTGGCGATGTCGATCACCGATTGCGGCTTGAAGCGCTCGGCGTAGGTCAGGGTGTCGCACAGCACCAGGCGACCTTCGGCGTCGGTGTTGAGGATTTCCACGGTCTGGCCGCTCATGGTGGTGACGATGTCGCCGGGGCGCGTCGCACCGCCGCTGGGCATGTTCTCGGCACAGGCCAGCAGGCAAACCAGGTTGATCGGCAACTGCAGTTCGAGCACGGCGCGCAGCGTGCCGAACACGCTGGCGGCGCCGCCCATGTCGTACTTCATTTCATCCATGTTGGCGGCCGGCTTGATGCTGATGCCGCCGGTGTCGAAGGTGATGCCCTTGCCTACCAGGGCGTGGGGCTTGTCGCCTTTCTTGCCGCCGTTGTACTGCATGACGATCATCCGCGGCGGCTGCTCGCTGCCTTGGCCCACTGCCAGGAAGGCGCCGGCGCCGAGGGTTTGCAGCTTCTTCTCGTCGAGGATTTCGACCTTGAGGTTCTTGTGCGCCTTGCCCAGTTCCCTGGCCTGCTCGGCGAGGTAGCTGGGGTGGCAGATGTTCGGCGGCAGGTTGCCCAGGTCCTTGGTCAGCGCCATGCCGATGGCGATGGCGCGCGCCTCGCGGGTGGCGCGCTCGACGGCGGCAGTATCGGCCTTGTCGGTGATCAGGGTGATCTTCTTAAGAGCACCGGGCGTCGCCTTCTGGCTCTTGAAACGATCGAACTGGTAGCCGGCATCCGCCAGGCTTTCCACCAGCAGGCGGGCCTTGCCGTAGGCATCGCGGCCTTTTACCTGTACGTCCTGCAGGGCCAGCAGGGCATCGCTGCCGGCAAGATTCTTCAGCGCGCCATAAACGGCAGCGATCAATTTGCGCAGTTGGCGGTCAGACAGTTCGGCGTCCTTACCCGTGCCGACCAGCAGCACGCGCTCGGCCTTGAGGTTGGCAACGCCATGCGCCAGCAGGGTCTGGCCGGGCTTGCCCGCCAGGTCGCCGCGCTTGAGCAGGGCGGCGATGGCGCCGCCGCTGGCTGCGTCCACCGCCTTGGCGGTGGCGCCGAGTTTGCCACCTTCACCTACAGGGATGACCAGAGTGGCGGTTTTCAGTGTTTCCGGGCGAGCGCTTTTGACGATAAATTCCATGCGTGGTGTCCCCAAGACAACGAGTCGCGAATGCAGGATAATGGACGACAATTTTTTCGGCCGGTTCGCTTGAAAGTGCGGGCCAGCATGCAGTTCGGCTAGTTTGAGCACAGCCGCCTGAGCCTGACAACCCTGGAGTGTCTGTTTGATCGTCTTCCGATATTTGTCCCGAGAGGTTCTGGTTACCCTGAGTGCGGTGAGTGCCGTACTGCTGGTAATCATCATGAGTGGCCGCTTCATCAAGTACCTGGCCCAGGCGGCCCAGGGGATACTCGATCCCAGCGTGCTGTTCCTGATCATGGGTTTTCGCCTGCCCGGCTTCCTGCAACTGATTCTGCCCCTGGGCCTGTTCCTGGGCTTCCTGCTGGCTTACGGGCGGCTGTACTTGGATAGCGAAATGACCGTGCTGTCCGCCACCGGCATGAGCCAGCAACGGCTGTTCCTCTATAGCCTCGCGCCTGCCACCGTGGTAGCGCTGCTGGTGGCCTGGCTGAGCATGGGCCTGGCGCCGCAGGGCGTGACCCAGGTCGCCAGGATCTTCAATCAGCAGGACGCCCTGACCGAGTTCGATACCCTGGTGCCCGGGCGTTTCCAGTCGATGCGCGACGGCACGCGCGTTACCTACACCCGTGATCTGTCGGATGACCGTACGGAGCTGGGCGGCATCTTCATCTCCGACAAGCGCGTGTCCCGCGAGGGCGACAAGGATCGCGGCATCAGTGTGCTGGTCGCCGAAAGTGGCCGCCAGGAAGTTCAGCCCGATGGCAGCCGGTACCTGATCCTGGAAAACGGCTACCGCTATGACGGCAATCCAGGGCAGGCCGATTACCGGGTGATCCAGTACGACACCTATGGCGTGCTGCTGCCCAAGCCGTCGGTGGCGGCGGACATCAGCGAGCGCGAGGCGATTCCGACTTCGCAGCTGTTCGGCAGCGACGAGCCGCGCATGCAGTCCGAGCTGCAGTGGCGTATCTCCATCCCGTTGCTGGTGTTCATCGTCACCCTGATGGCCGTACCGCTGTCGCGGGTCAACCCGCGTCAGGGCCGTTTCCTCAAGCTGCTGCCGGCCATTCTCCTCTACATGACTTATCTCGGCTTGCTGGTAGCGGCTCGCAGTGCGCTGGACAAGGGGCGTATCCCGCCCTACATCGGGCTGTGGGGCGTGCACCTGTTGTTCCTGCTGGTTGGCCTGGCGTTGCTCTATTGGGAGCCGTTGCGTCTGAAGTTGGTAAGCCGTCGGGAGATCGCTCGTGGTTAAGCTGGATCGCTACATCGGCGTGCAGGTGCTGTTCGCCATTCTGGCTGTGCTCGGCATCATCGTCGGCCTGGCCCTGCTGTTCGCGCTCATCGATGAACTGGGCGATATCGAAGGCAGCTATGGCATCGGCGACGCGCTTTGGTACGTGCTGCTGACCGCACCGCGGCGCATCTACGACATGCTGCCGATGGCGGCGTTGGTGGGCTGTCTGATCGGCCTGGGTACGCTGGCCAGCAACAGCGAACTGACCATCATGCGTGCGGCCGGTGTGTCGATCGGGCGCATCGTCTGGGGTGTGATGAAGCCCATGCTGGCGCTGATGCTGGTCGGCATTCTGATCGGCGAGTACGTGGCGCCCTGGACCGAAAACCAGGCCCAGGCCAGCCGTGCCATGGCTCAGGGCGGCGGCGAAGCGCAGACTGCCAAGCGCGGTATGTGGCACCGTCAGGGGCAGGAGTTCGTGCACATCAACGCCGTGCAGCCGGGTGGCGTGCTGTTCGGGGTGACTCGCTACCGCTTCGATGACGACCGCCGTCTGGAGTCGTCCAGCTTCGCGCGTCGTGCCACTTATGAGGGCAGCTACTGGGAGCTGGAGGACGTGGCAACCACGCTGTTCCACGACCGCCGCACCGAAGTCGTCAAGGCGCCGACCGAGCGCTGGGACATCGAGCTCAGCCCGCAGTTGCTCGGCACCGTGGTGCTGGAGCCCGAGGCGCTGTCGATCACTGGCTTGTGGAACTACATCCATTACCTGAAAGAACAGGGCCTGAACAACGGCAATTACTGGCTGGCGTTCTGGACCAAGGTGCTGCAGCCGCTGGTGACTGCTGCGCTGGTACTGATGGCGATTTCCTTCATCTTCGGCCCGCTGCGCTCGGTCACCCTGGGGCAGCGCGTGTTCACTGGTGTGCTGGTGGGCTTCGTGTTCCGCATCGCCCAGGATCTGCTCGGCCCGTCGAGCCTGGTATTCGGCTTCTCGCCACTGGTGGCGGTGCTGCTTCCAGCCAGCATCTGTGCCATCGCCGGCCTTTGGTTATTGCGCCGGGCGGGGTGATCCAGTACGCCCTTCCCACTAATGGGAAGGGCGCGCTTTCACTTCTTCAAGTCTTTCCGTTGCGATGCGCGTGCTTGGGCAGGCGCACGATGACGCTATCCGAATACAGGTCATGCCAGGTGCGGTTGCGCTTGTCGACCAGTGCCCACAGAAAGCCCAGGCCCAATGCCAGCCATGACAGGATGGCGATCAGGAAGCGCAACAGCGCCTGCCAGAGGGTGATCGCTGTACCATCGGCATTCTGCACGCGAATGCCCCACACCTGCATGCCCAGGGTCTGGCCGCCGTGGGTCCAGAATTTGGCGAAGAACCCGAACAGGCTCAGCAGCAGCGCGGTGGAAAGCAGTGGATCATGGTCCAGTGCGCCGGCATCTGCCCACTGCCGCAGTTGCGCCTCGCCGTAGATGGCCATCTGGATCAGCTTGTAGATGAAGCCCACTACGATCATCAGGGCGATGCACAGGAAGCCGTCATACAGCACGGCGGCCAGGCGCCGTCCCAGGCCTGCCGGAGGAAAGTCGCCTTGTGGGCGTAGTGCTGATTTCGGCATAAGGTCGTTCGCATGAATAAGGGCGGTTGGAGCGCGGATACTAAGTTGCAGGCATAAAAAAACCCCTGACGTGAGTCAGGGGTTTTTTCAAGCAGCGGCTTATTCCTGGATTTGAACCTGGTCAGCCTGCATGCCTTTTTGACCTTGTACAGCAACGAAGCTAACTTTCTGGCCTTCTTTCAGGCTCTTGAAGCCGTTACCTTCGATAGCGCGGAAATGTACGAACAGATCCGGACCGCTTTCTGGAGTGATAAAACCAAAACCTTTCTCGTCGTTAAACCACTTGACGGTACCGTTCTGACGATTCGACATGTCTCTTTTCCTTGGAACTAGAGTTGATGACAGCCTCCATGTGTAGAGGACTGAAGACTGGTTGCAAGGAGTGATGGAAGTCGAACGGGATGTAGCGGATCTAGGGCGATCTACTGCATCAGGTCACGATTCTCGGCGACCCATGCAAACACAGTGGCTGAACTCTACGCTAACTTTTGCGCAAATGCCAACCCCTCGGGCACGCGAAAACCCGCGTGATCTTCGCGAGGCTCTGGTGCACGTTTCGTATGGGTTCTTATAATGGCTCAAGCATGTGCATCAAGGCGATACACGGCACTGTTTTAGTGCGAGTTGTCACAAGTTGGCAACAGTTGAAGGATATAGCATGCCCTGGGCGACCTTATCCAGGGCGGGCAGCATTGTGCACATTATGGCAGTTACGCGCAAGCAGCGGATTGCCTGATTGTTACGGTTATACCATCGGTGCGGCACAGGGCAGATCATGGTTGTTGCGTGGTACTGCTTACGCCATTCGCTTGGGCCAAGGGAGGCTGTGCCTGGGTATCCATCAAGCGTGGATTCCAGTCTTTGCGGGCTGCATGGGCTCGGCGGCGAACCGGTGTTTCACTGCGCGGGCGCCAGTGAGTGGGGCTGACGGTTCAGGGGCTCGCCATGAGCGTGCACGAATTGCTCAGCTGCCCGGGGCAGGTATGCCTCGTCCCAGGCGTTTCGTGGCCAGGTGCTTCATGGCGTCAGCGGGCATTTCCCCTGTTCATGGCGTTGATATCGGTCGGATCTGATCCGGCGACACAAACGCGAGTGGCTGCACCGGCTCCGTGCCAGGTTCCGCCGGTATCTTGTATCAGGCCCTGAATTATTGAGCCGCTAAAGGGCGCCTCTAAAAACTATCCGTGTGTCAGCGCGGCGTTAAAAACAGGCTCAAAATGCTCATTTACAGTACGTAAACTCCGCTCTTTCGCCTGTTTTTGCCTTGCGCTGGCTGCCTCACCAACGTTTTAAGAGAGGCCCTGAAGTCGTGCACGACAGGCTGGGCTTTGATTATTCGCGGTCCTGATTACATGGGGCGCATACCTTATGCAAGAATCGATCAAGTTCCTCGCTGAGTTCTTCGTCTTCAGGCGCTGAACCGAAGCCTCCATGCGGCATTGCCTCGAAAACATGCAATTCTGCGGCAACGCCCGCTTGCCGAAGACGGCGGTGCATCCGCACGGCATTGGATAAAAACAGATCACGGGTACCCGATTGCAGAAATGTAGATGGCCATCCATCGAGGTCGGCAAATAGTGGTGACAGATAGGGGTGCGCGAGATCTGCCCCATTGGCATAAAGAAGGTTGCACGCCATCAGTGAGCTTGGTAGGCGCACATCCACGAGCCGATTGACCTCAAAGCTATCGCCTGACTCGGTAAGATCGACCTCTGGTGACAAAAGCACTAAGCCCGCAGGCAGGGGGATTTCCATGTCGCGAGCCTTGGCAACGAGCGCGGCAGCGAGATTGCCGCCAGCGGATTGGCCGCCGACGACAACCTGACTGTGTTGTTGCAGGACGTGTTGGTACGTCGTCACGCAGTCGTCTAATGCCGCCGGGAAGGGGTGGTCGGGAGGTAGGCGATAGTCGACGGAATAGCAGCGGATGTTATGGCGTTCGGCGATTATGCGTCCTGCCTCGCGGCATGCACTACCGCCACCGCTGATCAATGCGCCGCCATGCAGATGGATGTAGGCCGATTTCGAGCAATGGTTCGCGGCAGGCGTGGCGATATGAACTTGCGCATGTCCGATCTGCACGGTCATGACCGTTGCACTGGATGCGGTCGCACGCGCCTCTAGCATTGCGTCATATTGGGCCCCAATCACTCGTTGAAGCGCCCGCCATGCATCATGATCTGACAGTGCGGGCAATGTATGGCCTGCGTTGTAGGGCATGCCCTCGGGGCTGACGAGTTTGGCCAATACCGCGCGTGCCTCGTCGCTGATTGAGCGAGGAAACGGCATGATGCGCTCCGGCACTTTCAGTCCATCCGGTTGCTTATTCAAGGTTTATCCCCTGCTTGTACTGGTTGGCCCTGAGGTGTGGAAAACGCCAGTTTCCGCTGTCATGGAGCTGCTACTTGCGGGTGGCCATCGTGTATCTGGTGTTCAGATGCAATCGCTGCGCTCGCGTCGACGCTCGCCCGAACAAGGCAGTCCCTAGCATCACCGCGGTGCAATCTCTGGGCAGGTCGTTCGCCCGCGGCTTGCCCGTAACGCTGCGCAGTGCCGGCTGCAAAGCCGTCCAGGGTGGTATGGACGAGCAATCATAAGCAGGCCGCCGAGCAGTAGCCAGCTTCAGAAAGCAATTGGCTGTCGATATGGCACTGTGCAGTCTTCGTTCTTCGAAATGAGCTGTCGTTGCCGTCAGGTTCATGGGGGCTGTGATTGAGTGCCGTAAGCTGGAGGCGTCTACGGGCGGGGCTTCAGGCTCAAGTCGACAGTGAGCGCATTGGTCGGTGGGGCTGCTCGAGGCTCGCGTGCGTAGCCTGGAATCGGGTTCCGCCGGGGGCGCCTATTCGAGTGTCGCACCAGTTTTACGCCGACCATAAAAAAGGCCTTGGAGATCAAGGCCTTTTTTGATTGTTTGGTGCCCCGGGGGAGACTCTCCCCAAAGCGGGCAGCATTGTGCACATAACGGCAGTTGCGTGCAAGTGGCGGATTACCTGATTGTTACGGTTATACGGTCGGTACAGGAGAGGGCAGCAAATGGCTGTTGCGTGGTACTGTTTACGCCATTTTTACGCCAAGGGAGGCGGTAGGCGTGGCGTCATTCAGGAAGCGCAGTGGCGGCTGGCGGGCCGAGATTGCCAAGCGCGGTATCAGGGAGTCGCAGACCTTTTCAACTAAGGCTCAGGCACAGGCCTGGGCTACACAGCGCGAAGCCGAGATTCTCGCCGGCGTGCCGGGCCATGTTACGGGCGTGGACTCGACTCTGTCAGATGCGCTCATGCGGTACAAGCGCGAGGTGTCGCCGAGCAAGGCGGGCCAGCGCTGGGAAGAGATCCGCCTAGACAAGCTGAACAACGAGCTGCCGTTCGTGGGCCTGCGAATCGGCGAAGTGACGGTCGACCAGATTGCCGAATGGCGTGATGCCCGGTTGAAGTCGTTGAAGGCGCCGAGCGTGCGGCGCGAGATGACGCTGCTGTCATCTGTTTTCGAGATCGCCAAGCGCGAATGGCGCTGGTGCTCGGCCAACCCGGTGCGGGAAGTAAAGCGCCCAGGTAACGGGCGGCCTCGCGATCGGCGAGTGCTGGCTGATGAGGAGCACCGGCTGCTGACCCGGTTCGGCTATATAGAAGGTCAGGTGCCGGTGACGCTGCTGCAGGAATTGGCCTACGCCTTCCTGATCGCGCTGGAAACAGCCATGCGCCAGGGCGAAATACTGTCGCTCACCAAGAAGAACACGCACCTGGCGCGGCGGTATGTTCGGCTGGATCTGACGAAGAACGGCGACAGCCGCGACGTACCGCTGAGCAAACGGGCGGTCGAGCTGCTGGCGGTGCTGGTGGATGCTGCTGAGGGAGATGAGCTGTTCAAGCTCAGCAGTGGCACAGCTGATGCGATGTTCCGGCGTATTCGGGATGAGCTGGGGATTGTCGATCTGCGGTTTCACGATACCCGGCATGAGGCGACCACCAGGTTGGCGAGAAAGCTCGATGTGCTCGACCTGGCCAGGATGACTGGCCACCGTGATCCGCGATCGCTGATGGTGTACTACAACGCCACGGCCACCGAAGTGGCCGGCCGGCTGGATTGATCAGGCAGCCTTGCGGCGCTGCCTGGGGGTAGGGAGCTTGCTGCGGTTCTGCCTGGCCCAGGTGATGACTTCGGCGGCGAACCAGCGCTTTGCCGCTCGAGCGCCGGTCAGGCAGGGCTGCAGCGGACTGGGGAAGTCTGGCCTGGTGACCACGCGGCGCTCAGTTGTGTCAGCCGCCAGCTTCAAGTAGCTGGCAATATCCTCGGCAGTCCAGAGTTCATCAGCCTGATTGACACGCGGGCCGCTTAGCTGGTCTACCAGTTGCTTGAGAGCAGCTAGCAGCTCGGAGGGTTGTGGATCTGGTTGAGGGCCCATTACCGCTTACCTCCCTTTCTACGATTCTTGCGGGTGCCGCCGTGGGCAGTGGCTCGCCAACTGACGAAGGTGGCCAGGTTGCCGGCCTCGTTGCCGAGTTTGTCGATGGTCTGATCCATGACGGCGTACAGCTCATCGAGGTCGGCTTTCTGAATGATCTTCGTACTCTCGATCAATACGCGGCCATCAGGCGTCTTGATCACATACTCGACCAGCCAGCGCATGGGTTTGCGCGGGATGGTGCCGGTATGTCGCGCGCCGCGGCCTTGTGGCATTTCAGTGTTGTGGAAAATGGTGCAGGTCATGCTGCACCACCTTCTGGCATCGCCAGTACCGTGCCCACGGGGTAGTAGTCGTGCGGGCCCATGCCGGGGTGAGCCTCCGCGTTGAGGTCGCGAATTTCTGGCCAGCGTTTCTCATCCTTCAGCTCGCGCATCGCAATGCCCATCACGGACTCGCCCGGGTTGGTTGTGTATGTCCGAAGCGGGAGTAGCTGGGCAGGAATCAGTGCGACAGGGCCGATCTTCATGCTCACGATTGTGCGCATGGCTGCGGTGAGCATGTCGTTAGCTGTGTGCCCGCCGCGAATCCCAGCCTCAAGGTAGCTCGCTCCATTGCATTGGAAGTCCAGGTGCAGGCGCACCCGCCGGCCGTGTTTCTCCAATAGCGGCCAGGCTTGTGCTGCGTCCTGGTCTGGCCACCAGCGCGTGGCGCGACCGTTGATGTTGGCGAACACGCCAGGGCCGCTGCCGTATTGCCCGGGCTTGATATACAGGTCGAGGCCTTCGGCGGTGCCGACCGCCCAGGCGAGGGCGCCGCCGGTGAGTGTGGAGGTTTGCATTTCGACGAGCTGGGTCATGCCGCCACCTCGCTCTGCTGCTGATCCACCAGGTTGGCGCGCACCAGGGCGGCGGCGACTGGTGGGCAGACGCTGTTGCCGCACATGCGCACCTGGCTGGCCTTGCTGAGCCGTTTGCCCGTGGCCGTGCGGGTGTGGATGTAGTTGGCGGGGAAGCCTTGGGCTGCGTAAAGCTCGTGGGGCTCCAGCATGCGCATGCCGATATCGACGATCTGGTAGGGCTCACCCTTGACCATGACGAGGCCGATGCGGTCTTTCGTGGTGATGGTGTGCAGCGGCTCGGCCAGCGTCTGCCCCACCGCGGTGTCGTAGTACTTCAGCAGGAAAGCTCGGACCTCGCCCAGGTGGTTGCCGGAAGCGGTGACGGTGTGCAGCGGTTCGCTCGTTGGCTGCCCGTCGCGGCTTGTGCCGCGCAGTTTGATCAGGCTGCTGGCCACCAAGGCTGATTTGCCTCCGCCTCCGGCGGTGATGGTGGCCAGCGGTTCGGCTGCCGCGTGGCCGATGCTGCCGCCGAAGTCGCGCTGGATATGGGCCAGCACCAGGGCGTTGTGGTCGACCGTGGTAACGGTCGGCGCTGGCTCGCCAAGCGCCGCGCCCGGGCCGGTGTAGTTGCCACCGTAGTGCTTGGCCAGAAAAGCCGCGACCAGGCCGTGCTTGCCGCTGGCGACCACGGTGCCGAGTGGCTTCTGTAGGTCGAGCGCGCGTGGTGCCTGCCCCTCACGCTCCCCATAGCCGAGTTGTACCAGCGTGGGTGCTACGACGGCGAAGTGCCCGCCTTTGACCTGGGCGCAGATGGTGCGCAGCGGGTCTTCCACCGACATGTTGCGCTGGCTGCTGCCATTTGCGTGCTCGGTGATGAATGGAGCGAGCGTGGGCACGACTACGCCGGTGCCCAGCTTGCTGGTGATCGTCTGCAGCGGTTCGTCCAGGGGTTGGCCGCGAAAGTAGTCATAGCCATGGTTGACCTTGACCAAGAAAGGCTTGTCGCTGTCGATGACGTAGCGCTGAATGCCCCGGGCGATACGCCGCAAGGTGGCTTCAGCCAGCGGCCGCTTGCGCTCGAAGATGGACGGGCACGGGAGCGACCAGTCGATGATGTCCGCCGCCAGGCGCTGAGGCGCGGCCTGTTTTGCCTTGACCTCGATGCTGGTTGCGGCCAGGTGAGTCGGCTCAGGCCATACGATGGGCATGCCGTCGCAGCGCGCAATCAGAAATAGGCGTTTGCGGATGGTGGCGGCGCCGAACTGGTTCGCGCGCAGCTCGCGCCATTCCACCTGGTAGCCGTGTCGGCGCAGGGCGTTCACGAAGCTCTTGAAGGTCCGGCCTTTGTTCTTCGGGCAGGGGCGACCCTCGGCGAGCGGCCCCCATGTGACGAACTCTTCGACGTTCTCCAGCATGATGACGCGCGGACGCACGGTGGCGGCGTACCGGATGGCAACCCAGGCGAGGCCGCGGATCTCCTTCTTCACCGGCTTGCCGCCCTTGGCCTTGCTGAAGTGCTTGCAGTCCGGGCTGAACCAGGCGAGGTCTACCGGCCGACCGCCAGTGATTTCGCGCGGGTCCACCTCCCACACACTCTCGCAGTAGTGCTTGGTGTGTGGGTGGTTGATCTCGTGCATCGCGATCGCTTCGGGGTCGTGGTTGATGGCGATATCGACCGGGCGGCCCAGGGCCATTTCGATGCCGGTGGATGCACCGCCGCCGCCAGCGAAATTGTCGATGACCAGGCCGCCGAAGTTGAAGCTGGGTTGTGGGTGGATGCGGAAGGTGCTGGTCATGCTGCACCCCACTGGACATAGTGGCGAGGTGCCGGCAATCTCTGCGCCTGAATCAACTCTTGGAGCTCTTTCAAATGGATCTTGATAAGGAGATATGCCTGCGTTTCAAGCCTCTGGGATGGCTCAAGCAAGCTTGGGGCGCCCCCGTCCTCCTTATCGTATGTTTTTGTCTGTGGGTCGTCCTGCTCTGGATGCCATGGGACGCTTACGAGATGGATTGGCCGGCGTGGGTGCAAGCTATCGGATCGGTGGCTGCTATCTTGGTTGCCATTCAGGTGAGCGATAAAGCGCGCGCTGACTTGCAACGCCAGAGAGATGAAGAATTGGCGAAGCGGGATGCTGAGACTCGGGCTGCTGACCATGCACATGCTGTAAGGCTTGACGCATTTCTTGCTGAGTTGATCGTGTCTCTCAAAATGCTGAAGGAAGGACAGTCGGATACCGAAGCAATTATTGGCCATGAACTGGTCAAAGCGTTTGAGCGCACTATGGAGCGTGCTCAGACGGTGTTTGATACCGATACCAGTCCCGTAAGGATGCGCGTAATAGCGCAGTGCCGATTTAATTTCTCGTCCATTCTTGTCCAACTCCAAAGATGTGAAGAGAAGGTTGGAGATGAGCGACTGTATGGATTTGTGCAACGAGGAATTGATTCGTTTTCTGCCCATCGAAAAAAGCTTTCGCACTGCTCCGGTCTGACAGAGCACTACAGTCAGGTCGAACCCCTGCGGCAGTGATCCATTCACATTGATCATGGGGTGTTCGTCCTTTTCGTTTTGCCTGTAACCAGCTCGTGATCAAACGGCACGGTGAAACCGGCCGCGTTGCGGTGGCCGCCTCCGCCGTACTGTTTGGCGACCTCGGATACGTCGAGCCCTTCGGGCAGGCTGCGCAGGGAGAAGACGCGGCCATTCGGGGTGTCGCTGTAGCAGGCGGCGAAGAGTTCGCCCTGGGCGAGGACATGGCCGGCTTCGCTGGCCATGAAGTGGGGGCAGTTTAGGGCTGGGACGTCATGACCGCTGATGATGAGGCGGCGGGTGTTTGGCACCAAGTCGGCTACGTCCTTGGCTTGCTTGCGCAGGATGCCGGCGCCTTCTTCATGCAGGTCATGGAAGTCGCACTCCATGAGATCGTCCCAGGTCTCGAACCGCTGCGGGAAGGTGAAGAGGCTGGCCATGACCCTTTCGGTACCATAGATCTCGAACCGCCAGAGGTCGCGATCCTCGATGTGATTGATCAACCACCGGCGCTTCGATCCGGGGTAGAAGAAATCCCAAGCCAATCCAGCGCCGCTGCGCTGCATATCGAACACGGCGCCGAGCGGCTGCTGAGCTTCGAGCCACTCGCTGTAGGTGGCTGGTGCGGCAGGAAGCTCGGCCAGGTCTTCGGCGGCGCTCTTGTGGTGGTCGATGATCAGGATCGAGCGGGCGGACTGAGCGAGCTGCAGCAGCTGGTCGCGCTTGTAGGAGAAGTCCACGATGATCACGTCGCGGCCTTCGACCTCGGGTGCGGGCTCGCCGTATTTGCCGGGGTGAAAGTCGACGTTCTCAGCGCCCAGGGCCTTGCGAACGACCCAGGCGGCGCCGAAGCCATCGGCGCAGTTTGCGTGGTAGATGCACAGGGTCTTCATGCGGCGGCCTCCTGCTTGGCGACGTGCTGCATGGCTGCCTCGTAGCTCATCAGCATGCGATGGCCGGGGCTCTCGGCGACTTCGCTGTTCGTCAAGTACAGCGTGTGTTGTTTGTCCAGCGCGTCGCCGGGCTGCCAGTTGTCGACGATCTTGCTGAGCCCCAGCGCTTTGGCGATGCGATCGGCATTGCGGGTTTTGCCGCAGGCCTGCGGGCCCTGGACGATCACGCTGCGTCCGCCGGCGGCTGGTGCTGCGGGCGCGGTCTCTAGTTGCTGCAGGCGTGATACCAATGCCTGCAGCTGCTCGCGGGTGGCGTTGGTGTCGCGTTCGCGTTGGATGTTGCCCAGGTGCTTATGGACTTCGGCAGCCTTCTCCAGCTGCTTGATCGCGCGCCGCACCCACAGCAGTTCGTGGTCGCTCAGGCAGCGCTGGGCGAACAGCTTGACCCGGGCGTCTGCGTCTTGGCTGATCGACTCGAGGGCGTGCTGGTGGTCGTGAATCAGGGTCAGGCGCTGGCCCTTGAGGCTGGTGATTTCGAGAGCCTGTGCGTTGACGCTGTGCTGCAGCTCGTCAATCACGGGCTGGCGGGCCTGGCTGCCGGCGCTGTAGCCCTGGGCGCGGATGCGTGCTTTGGTGGTGCGGATGATCACCAGGTGAATGGCAATGCCGATAGCCAGGCCGACGAGCAGGCCGATGGCGAGTAGTTGGATGGTCGGGTGCATGTGCTGTGCCTCGATGGTGGTAGGAGGCCGGCGTGATAAGCGCCGGCCGGTTGCTGCGGTGGGTTACTTGCCGAGCTGGAAGGTGCCGATGGTCAGCGGCACCAGGCCGCCGATTTCGGTGCCCAGCACGTTCTTGAACTCTTCGGCGAACTCTTCGCGCTGGGCTTCCTCACCCACCCAGCGCAGCTTGAGCACCGGGGCGTTGTCACCGGTGATGACCGACAGGCGCAGGGTGATCAGCGCGGGCGCCAAGCCCTCGTACGGCACAGTGGTGAAGTGGAAGCTGGTGGGCAGGGTTTCCAGGCTCCTGGCTTCGATTTCGTCCATGGCGCTGCGGCTGGCCGAGAGGTCACCGACAGCGCTGTCACGCTGGCTGGTGGCCTTGATGGTCATGCGGCGGATGCCGTTGATGGCGGCAACGATGTCGAGCTTCTCTTCGCCTGCACTCGCTTCGATGTTGCGCGCCCAGTCTTCCAGCCACTCGGCCAGGGCCTGCTGGCTCAGCTTCTGACCGACAATCGCTTCTACCGCCTTGAAGGCCGCGGTGGGCTTGAGCGTGAGGGTGGCGGTGTCGTCGGCATGGCCGGCGGTATCCGGGGTGCCGAGGTTGAACAGCACCTGAGCACTCATGTTGTCCTGATTGATGAAACCGGACGGGCCTGCTGCGCTGAGGTTGTCGACGTGATTGGTCACGTACTTGCAGAAGTCGCGCAGGGAGTGGGTCTTGAGAGCGCCGCGAAAGCTGTTGCGCAATTCCTGGTATTGCTCGAGGTCGAGGGTACGCGCGCCTTCCGGGAGCACCGCCAGGGTCGCGCCGCCAGAGATTTCAATGCGGGTGCCGGAAGCGATCAGGGCCTGGGCTTCGATGTGCTGCAGGGTTTCTTTGTTGAGCATGGAGCGGGTTCCTTCTTGGTAAGTGGGAGGTGTGCGGTGAGTCAGTCGCGTGCCACGACCGGGGCGTCTTCACGCTTGAAGAGCTGGTCGGTGGGATTGGTCTGGAACAGCTGCAGGCCTTCTTCGGTGACGAACAGCGGGGTATCGAGGGCAAGGTCTTCGCCTTTCTTGCCGCGCTTGGTGGGCTGCACGAACGCCAGCTTGTGGTTCACGCTCACTTGGTTGCTTTGGGCGATCTGCTTGAGGCTGAAGGTGAGGGTGACCGAGCCGGCCTTGCCGGTGTCGATGACGCCCGCGGCCACGTCGCTCAGGGCGCGGCCTACTTGCTGGGCGAAGACGCCGGCATTCAGTGAGCCGATGAAGTCGGCGGTATCGGTTGCTTTCATGTGCTGTGCCTCTTGGTGGTGGCCTTGGTGTGGCCGGTTATGCCGCTTGTTTGGCGGCGTGCTCTTGCTGGCGGTCGAGCCATTTGGCGAGGTTGGTCAGGTAGATGACCCAGGGCGACCGCTTCGAATTGGGGTCCAGCTTCCAGAGCTGGAGCTGCTGCAGGTGGCCTGCGGCGATCTTGCGGCGCAGGTAGGCGACGCTTTTGATGTGCGGCAGGTGGTCGGCCAGGAACTGCTCGGCAGTGATGTAGTTCGCGCCGTAGCGTTGGCGCAGTTGCTCGAGCGTGGTTTGCGGGGCCTCCGTCATGGCTTGGCCTGCGGCTCGAAGCGCGTGGCGACCAGCTGGACCAGGCCCTCGATGGACTTGGCGCGCTGGCGGTACACAGGTTCGCCGCGGGCGTTGACGACCAGGGCGAGGTAGGGCGACTGGGTTTTCGGCTCCAGCGAGACGTAGGGCAGGTGACCGAGCGGCGTTACGCGCACCAGCTCGGCGTACAGCCGGCCGAGCTCCTCGCGGTGCGGGTAGGCGGCGTTGAGGCGCTCGATGGCCTCGGCGCTGGTGTCCGCCAGCGTCTTGCCGCTGAGCGCGGTGGGATGCTCGACGTGCACGCTGGCCAGCTTGAGGGCGCCGATAGCGTGGCTGATTGGGCTGTTGCTCATGCTTGGCTCCCTGCCTGACGCGGCGGCATGCGGCGAATGTGGATGCCCAGCAGTTCAGCAAGCCAGGCCACGCCATCCTCCGTGGTCATCACCACCGGGTAGTGCGATATCTTGCCGATGCGCGGATTCCAGCGGCCTCGGGTCTCGACGAACAGCCGGCCTTCGACTCGCGGTGATGGGATCAGCTGACTTTCAGTGTTCAGGATTTTCAGCTCGCGGAGTTTCGTGCGCAGCTTGCGGTCGCCCATACCCAGGACTACTGCGGTTGCTTTCAAGTCGCGGTTCATGACGGTTACCTCAGGCGGCGAGCTGCTGGATGTGCTCGGCGAGCGAGAGGTACACGTCCTGGGCTGAACCGCTGCACAGATGCGTTTTACTGCCGTGGGCCGCTACTGCTGTGCGCTGGTTGCCCAGCCGTGAAGCATGCACGTTCACGATGGTGCCAATGCTTAGCGTGGTGCTGCCGCCCTGGTGGCAAATGGTGCGCAGCGTGCGTTGGTCGGCCGTGCTGAGTCCTGCTGCTGCGGCCTGTGTGGCGTTGCCTTCAGGGGTGGGAATGGCTGTCTCGATGCGGCCGTTGACCAGGTCTTCTATGAATATCTGGGCTTGCTTAAGAAAACCGGCCTCGTGGGGATCGAGCGTTACTTCGCCGGTGTTCTCGGCCAGGGCCACACGCAGGCGGATGCGGTGCGGTGCGCATTCGGCGTCGACATCGACGAAGACCGCATGGGTATTGTTGCCAGGGTGGACCAGCTTCAGCTTGGTGCTGCCGCCATGTATCAGCGCGGAGCGCAGCAGGTCGAGCGAAGCCATGGTGAGGAAGAGAGTGATCATGCCGCCGACCCTCCACCGAATGGGCCCCGTTTAGGCGGCTGAGTGGCGCGGCACTTGCTGGCGACGTAAGTGCAGCCGGCATCGTGCGCCAGGCGGCGCACTTCGAAGATGAAATCAGGAGCTATGTCGAGGCGGCCATAGGCTGCCGGGTGCATGTGCACCTGGCAGGAGGCGTTTTTTTGCTGTGCTGTGATCATTGCCGTAAACCCTTGGTAAGTGGGTACGGCAGACGTTAGCGGAAGCTAATTACATAGGCAAGACAATTTGCTAAATATTTAGCATTTCATGCTAATCAGCTGGTACGAAGCGTGACGACTTCACAATGCCGCCGACGTAGTGAATCAGCTCAATTTCCTCTGGCATCAGGAAGATAGGCTTCTCAGATGGATTGACACTGTCGAAACGGTACATGCCGTCGCGGAAGTAGCTGAATTCCTTGATCATGCTGCTGCCTGAAACAGTTTTGACCAGCACCTCGTCACCGGAAACGTATGGGTGGCTTGGTTCTATCACTACATATTCGCGGTGCTTGATGCGCGGGTGCATGCTGTTACCTTCGACCTGCAGGCCGTAGGCGTTGGGGTCTGTACTACCAATCAAGAGGAAGCCGTCTCCATGGCCTGGGGGGTAGTTCATTTCTTCGAAATAGCCGTCCATGCCGAGCTTGGCCTTACCAACAACGGGAACCTGGCCGACCGCAACCCTGAGCAATTCAGATGATGCGGGGTGGTATGGAGGAGAGGTCTCAACTAATACGGTCGTGGCCGGCTTGGGCATAACAAGCGTGCCTGCTTCAAGGCCGATCTTCTGCTCGAGCGTGCGCGCGGCTCTGTCGCCCATAGGGCGGTGACCGTTGATGATCTGCGAGATATAAGAAGGCTCGATGTCGTGCGCATGCGCGAACTTGCTGGCCTTCTGGTCGCCGATCAGCTCTTGGAGCACGGCTATTCGTAGCTTATTGATGTCCATGCCGCATATTCCCCTCGCATTAGCATTCTGTAAATTGCATAAAGCTAAATATTCCTTGCTCTGGCCTTTAGCGAACGCTAATCTTTGGGCGTCTAGGAGGCCTTATGACGCTACTCGATTACATGAAAAAGGTTGAGAAAGCCGAGTTGGAGAAGTTCGCGGAGAGCTGCGGCACCTCGCTCGGGCAACTGCGGCAAGTCGCTTATGGCAACCGTCGTGCCTCCGCGGGGCTGGCCATCGCAATTGATCGCGAGACGGCCGGGCAGGTGCCATGTGAGGAGACCCGGCCAGATATCGACTGGGCTTACCTGCGTGGCAACTGCGGGCAGGCCGCGTGAATCACCCGCCACCACTTACCACCGCATAGCGGGGTGGCGCTGCCGGCACCGTGGCCTTACCAGCAGAGCGGGGCTGGCAGTAAGGAGAGCAACAAACCTGACGCCACGGCGGCAGGTGCAATAGAGGCCGGAATCAGGATCCCACTTACCAATGATCTCCTGACCCGGCGTTCCGGTGACGCGGTTACCAGCCGCTCCACCTCAACAACCGTTTCCCCTGAGGCACAGCACGTACATAAGGGGTTTCGGCTGCTGTGGTCATAGGATAGGGCGCTGCCCGACCTGTGGCTATGGTAGTTAGCGGGGTTTACTACCAATGAGCACGGATACAGCAATGACGGGCGGGCCAGTGCGCTCGCTCGCGGCGGCGATCGATCTGGATTGCCGCGAGTTCAAAGGCGGTCACACGGCGGTGTGCGCCATCCTCGAGGAGCCTTACGGCCCTTTCCAGAAACGCCTCTCCAGTTCCTACCCTGAGCACCACCTCAACACCCTGCAGCTGGCCCGTGTGGTCGAGCTGACGCGCGGGCCGATGGTGCGCGAGTGGTTCGAGCAGGTGTTCGGTGTGGTGACGTACCAGCCCAAGCCGGTGCAGGCCAGCCAGGATGCTCTGAAGCAACTGAGCCGGCTGCTGGAGAAAGAGGGCAAGTTCGTCGGCAGCCTGGTTGGCGGCGCGGCGGACAACCAGTGGAACGCTGACGAAGTGGCCGCGCTCGAGGAGCACGGCTATGCGCTGATCGGCAAGCTGCTGGGCATCATGGCCGGCGCGCGTGAGGCGATGGAGGGCCGCAGCAATGGCTGATGCACTCGACCTGGCGAGCGAACGCGAAGAACACCTGCGGGCTGGGGCGATCCTGGCTCATCGCAAGGCAGTAGCGCCGGCCTACACGATCAGCGCCGAGCACTGTGAGAGCTGCGGTATCGAGATTCCGGCGGCACGGCGGCTGGCGGTGCCAGGGTGCCAGACGTGTGTGGATTGTCAGGCTTATCGGGAGGTGCGCCGTGGGTGAATCCCAGCTGAAGCCCTGCCACTGCTCATATGAGGGCGCGCTGGCTGGCATCAATCACCAGGGCGTCTACCTCTCGCTTACCTGTCCAGAATGCCGCCGCTCGGTTAAGGCCTTCACCATGGAGGGCCTGATCGAAGCTTGGAACGAGCCTGCAAAGCCTAAGCAGGAGGCGAGCTGATGGGATACCTCAACCCGCTACTGAATCTCCCTGCTGGGAAGGCGTTGCTTAATCTTCCAGAGGCGGATCGGGCTCGCCTCGAGTCTGTATTTCGCCAACTGCGTGAGCAGGCGAATGCTGAGGCCGAGAATGCTTGGCGGCGCCGTAAAGGGCCGATGGCCGCTTATTGGCGAGCTGTCGCGACCTACGCCCGACATATCGCGCATGCCTTGAGGAAAGGGGCTGCCGAATGACCAATGCTGCAACCACCTCCCCAGCCCCCATCGCTGCCTGGGCGCGGCGATATATCGAGAGCTTCAAACTGGCCCTGGTGCCCATACCCGAGGGAGAAAAAGGCCCAACTGGTAAGGGCTGGAACAAGCCCGGCGGCTATATCACCGACGCGGCGAAGGCCGAGGCGCACTGGACGAAGCACCCGAAACAGAACATGGGCGTTTTGCTCGGTGCGAGCGGCGCGTGCTCGCTGGACGTCGACCACGTGGAGTGGACGCGCCAGGTGCTGAGTGACCTGCTGGGCATGAGCCTGGACGATGTGGCTGCTGAGCACGCGACCAGCGTGGGCAACCCTGAGCGTTTCCGCATCATGTTCGCGGTGCCGGCTGGCTGCGAGTTCAGCCGGCATTCACTGGTGTGGCCCAACCCTGACGACCCGGATGGCTCGAAGCACAAGCTGGCCATGAAGGCGGTGAAGCGTGCGCAGGAGATCGGCGACAAGGGCTTGGAAGCGGAGATACGCGCCAAGGCCAAAGCGCTGGCACCGGTCACGGTGTTCGAACTGCGTGGCGGGGATGTGCAGGACGTGCTGCCGCCCTCGATCCACCCTGGTACCGGCCAGCCTTACACCTGGCGCACGGCGCCGAGCGCTGATGGCTTCGGCGAGTTGCCGCGCGACCTGGTGAACATCTGGACCAACTGGGAGGTGTTCAAGCGCATGGCGCTGGTCGCCTGCCCATGGGCGCCGAAAGCGACGGAGCCAGCGGCCAAGAAGGCTGCGACCTCGGCGGCGGCCGGCGGGAAGGGCGAGTCGGTGGTGGATGCCTATAACCGCACCTATGACGCCGCGAGCCTGCTGCAGGCCGCCGGCTACATGAAGCGTGGCAAGAAGTGGCTCTACCCGGGCAGCTCGACGGGCCTGCCGGGTATTTCGATCAACGATGAAGGCCGGGTGTATTCGCACCACGGCGCCGACCCGTTGGCGAACGGCCACTGGAATGACCCGTTCGATGTGTTCTGCCTCCTCGAGCACGATGGCGACCAGAAGGCGGCGGTGAAGGCCGCGGCGAAGCTGCTCGGCGTGGATCACGCCAGCAAGCGCAAGGAGGTGGTGAAGCAGAGCGGCCCGAAGGCGGATGCGCCGCCTGTGGACGCAGCGCCCGAGATGCCGCCGCAGGCTGATGACCTTCCCCCGGCCCCATCTGACGCAGAGGGCGACAGCGGGGCCGGCACCACCAGCACCGGGGGCGCGGGGGGAGGTTTCTCGCTGGCCTGGCTGCTGCGGCGTTATGCGCTGATCGAGGGCACCACGCACGTGTGGGATATCGATGCGGCGAAGAAGATCAAGAAGTCGGGCTTCATCGCCCACATCGGCAAAGAGTCGTTCAAGGAGTGGGAGGCGGTCACCGACAACCGCAAGAAGCGGGTGAGCGAGGAATGGGTCAAGGATAACGAGCGCACCCAGGCGCTGGCCGGCAAGGCGCTGGGCGACTTCTCGATGCCGATGATGACGCGCTATGTGTACATCGATGGAACGAAGGACGCCTGGGACTACGCGAAGAAGCGGCGGATCGCCGAGGGCGCGGTGAAGATGGCCCTGGGCGATGCGTACAGCTTGTGGCTGAACAGCCCGGATCGGCGCGTGGTAGATATGAACCACATCGTGTTCGACCCGACGATGACGCATGACCCTGAGGTGTACATCAACACGTTCGAGGGCCTGCCGCTGCAGCCTGAGCGCAACGATGCGGCGTGCGAGAACCTGATCTGGCTGGTGTCGTTCCTGTGCAACCACGCCGAGGACGCCACGCAGTGGCTGTCGCGCTTCCTGGCCTACCCGCTGCAGCACACGGGCGCCAAGCTGGATACGGCGGTGCTCATGCACTCGACGACCGAGGGCTCGGGCAAGAGCCTGTTGTTCTCGGTGGTGATGGGGCGCATCTACGGGCAGTACTCGGCCACGGTGGGGCAGACTCAGCTGGAAGGCTCGTTCAATGCTTGGCAGAGCGGGAAGATGTGGGCGGTGTTCGAGGAGGTTGTGAGCCGCGACCAGAAGTACAACCAGGTGGGGAAGATCAAGCAGCTGATCACCGGGCAGACGGTGCGCATCGAGTCGAAGTTCGTGAACGGGTGGGAGGAGGCGTCGCACATGAATGCGGTGTTCCTCTCGAACGAGATCGTGCCCTGGCCGATCAGCGACAGCGACCGGCGATTCCTGGTGATGTGGCCCGAGGCGAAGCTGCCGGAGGAACGGCAGAAGGCGATCAAGCACGAGCTGGATAACGGCGGCGTCGAGGCGTTCTACGCCTGGCTGCTGGCCTACGACCTGGGCAACTTCGACAAGCAGACCAAGCCGCCCGTAACGCCGGCGCGCGAGCGCCTGGTGGCATTGAGCCGGGCGCCGTGGCAGACGTTCATGCACCTGTGGCGGCTGGGCGAGCTGGGCGATGGGTTGTGGGGTGCGTGCCTGAGTAGTGACCTGTACGCGCTGTTCGTCGAGTGGTGTCAGCGGGGCAAGGAGCATTCGATGAGCCAGACGAAGTTCTCGCTGTTCATCTCGACGATGGATGTGGACAAGACGCGCTCGATACCCTGGACGGACGGCAACACGCGGCGGTTCGCGGCGTTCTTCTTCCCGAAGGATGAGAGCTCCTTCCTGCCACCATCCGTTGAGTCGGCCGCCCTTGGCGTGCATGTACGCGAGTGGCGTGCCAAGGCGCGCCTCGCCGGCTGGCACGTGGACAAATGGGACCACGTGCAGCAGGTGGCGGCATGACTACGGCCAAAAGTGTGTTGGGTGTGTTGGGTATGTGTTGGGTTGGTTTGGGCAACCCAACACACATTGCGCCCAGTAAATCCGGGCGTTGTGGCGCGGTGTGTTGGGTGTGTTGGGTTTACGCGCCCGCGCGCGTGCGTATGCGAAAAAAATCACTCTCCCTCTCATGGGGTAACCCTTCAAGCGGCTGCGTTTTTTCACCACGCGAGACCTTTAAAAACCTTACCAACCCAACACACCCAACACACATTGCTTTAAAGCATTGTTCTGAAAGGGGTTTAGTTGTGTTGGGTGTGTGTTGGGTTGAGCGATTTTGTGTTGGGTTGAGTTTTGAGCGGGGGAATGGGCGATGAATGAGGTGATCGAGGCGCTGTTGGTGCGCTGGGGCGAGGAACAAGGCAGCCCGGCCCTGAATGTGAGCATCCGTTCGCCGCTGGGCAGCATGGACGAGGAGGGCGCGCGGGGTGTGGCAGGTTCTCGCTGCCTGCTGACCAGTGTGGAGTGCAATGCGGCCCTGACCCCGGCATCGAGCTTGGTGGAGCAGGCACTGATTGAGCTGGCAGCAGATGAGCCCGCCGGCCTGGGATCGTTGGGGCGTGTGCTCCGCGGGCTCGCTGTGGTTCGGTATGCGCGGCAGCCGCGGTTGCAGGTGCGTGAGCAATGCGCCGCCTTGGGCATATCGCAGCGCACCTATCGCAGCCGGGTGAGTGATCTGCATCTGGCCCTTGAAGACCAACTGCCAAGATTGATGCGGCGTCGGCAGGTGGCGGAGGCTGCGTTGCCGAGTTCGCAGGCGGCGAAGAAACGCCTGGAACACGCTCGCTTGGCAGCCAAGGCGCAGGCTCATTCGAAACGTGAACGGGAGGCTGGGCTGCGAGCTTTCGCGCGGGCTGTGAAGCGAGCGGCACAGGCCCATGGATAACCGTTCGTCGGGGCGTGTTGTCGTGAACCGTGCGCGAACCATGCGTGAACCCTGCGTGAATCGTCACACCGAAAATTGGCCGTTGAGGGCTTGCATGTTCAAGGGGTAAAAGGTGCCCAGGCTTTATTGCGGTGCCCGCGATAAACACCCTGCACGGTGCTGTGCAACTCGACGGTCGCTCCCCGCGCCGTCACCGCCCCTTCGGGGGCAACCATTCCGAAGCCCTGCCGACCTGGCGGGGCTTCTTCGTTTCAGGCCCTTGGCCCCTTGGGAGTATTCGTGATGGCCGAGCCGACAGTGGTAGCGGCTGGTGTCGCTGGGGCGCTGGGTGCCGCGTTGACCGGGTTCCTCGCAGGTGTCGACGGCAACGCGGCCACCGGGGCGTTGTGCGGTGCGCTGGTGTTCTTCGTAGCACGCGAAGATCTGAAGCTGCTCGAGCGAATTGTGTACTTCTTCGTCAGCCTGCTGATGGGCTATCTGTTCAGCCCTGCGCTATCTGAGCTGGAGTTCCAGGGTATCCGGCCGTTCGCCTATTCGGGGCCGGCTGCATTCGCGGCGGCGGCGCTGGTAGTGACCGTGACCGTGGTGGCGATCAAGAAGCGCGGGCCACCGCCGCCCGTAACGGGAGACGCTGATGGCTAGTTTGATCATGACCCAGGCCACCTTCTGGTTGTGCGTGGTGCTGTTCGTTCGGTTGTTCACCTTCCAGCGCGGCGCCCTTCGCTTTCGGCGCGGTATGTCGTGCCTGGCGTACGTGGCGGCGGCCAGCGCCGGTGCTGCGGTGATCCACATCCTGCAAGGCGACTTGGTGTTGCCCGGGCATGCATGGCCGCTGGTGGTGCTGCTCGCGATCTTTACCGGGCTGGTGGTGCGGGCTCGGGGCAACTTGGCCGCCGTGCTGCGGCCTGGGGCGGGCTGGAATGGACTGGAGCGGCGCCGCGGTAATGAGGGGTAGGATCACGGCCGACGATCTCGACGATGCGTTGGCCGCTCTCAAGCAACTGGAGCCAAAGCTGGCTAACGCGGCGTTGGCCGATGCGCTGAACCACACGCTCAACCAGGCCGAGCCATTGGTTCGAGCCGAGATGCGCGACGTGTTCGACCGTCCCACACCGTTCACGCTGAACTCCATCCGCAAGATCAACGCACGGCCCAACAATCTGGAAGCCGCGCTGTGGATCAAGGATGACAAGGACGGCGCGGCAACCGGCAAGCAGTTCGCCCCTGAAGACTGGGTGGCGCCGCAGGTGTTCGGTGGTGGTCGTCAGCAGCGTGCGTCCGAGACCTGGCTACGTCAGGCTGGGATTCTGCCGTCTGGGCTGTTCGCCGTGCCTGGTGCAGGGGCGCGCCTCGATCAGTACGGCAACATGCAGCGCGGCCACATGATGCAGATCCTGTCCGGCCTGAAGGCGCTGAACCGGTCCGGGTCTGATCACAGCGCGACGGCAAGTCGTCGGTCGCTGCGCAAGGGCCACGCTCTGGCGTTCTTCGTGATGAAGCGGGGCAAGACGCCCATAGGCATCGCTGAGCGACGCGGCAAGTCGGTGAGTATGGTGATCGCCTTCGTACGACAGCCGCAGTACCGCGAGCGCCTGGACTTCCATGGTGTGGTGCGGCGAGTCGCCGAGAACGATGCGCAGCTCGAAGCGAACATCGACAAGGCCATTGCTGATGCCCTGAGCGGTCGGCTGCCGACCAACTTCAGTCGTCGCCCGGGCGGGCGGCGGGGAGGGTAGGCGGGGCGCTGAGCCTGCCGCGAATGGGCCGGGGGCCCCTGGGGCCGCGGGGCTCGTAAGGGTAATTCGAGCCCCGCTCTCGCGCTAGTGGGAGGCTGTGGGAGTTAGTTAACAGGGGTTAATTCGGTTAATTCCTCGGGTAATTCTGGTTAACAGGTGAATTCATGACGGTCATGACAAAGGCTGAGTTCGCGGATAGCCGCGGCTGGTCTCGGCCGTATGTTTCCAAGCTGGTCAGCCAGGGGCGCCTGGTGCTGACCGAAGACGGCAAGAAGATCGATGTCGAGGCCAGTCTCGCGCTGTTGGGTGATACAGCCGACCCAAGCAAGGCCGGCGTTGCCGAACGGCACCAACGCGACCGAGCAGAAAAGGGCGTGCATGCGCTCGTTTCACCGTTGGCTCCGCCATCGACCGCGCCAGGCGCTGGAGGTGGCGACAGCTACCAGAAGGCAAGGGCTCACCGGGAGACCTACCTGGCGCTGCTTGCTGAGGACGAATTCCTTAAGGGGCGCGGTGAGCTGGTCGAGCGTAAGGCGGTCGACACCGCAGCTTTCAACACCGCCCGAACCGTGCGTGACCTGATTCTGGGCCTGCCGCCCAAGATTGCCGGCGAGCTGATTGCGATCACCGATACCTGGGAAATGGAGCGCAAGCTCACCGAGCTGCTGCGAGGCGTCCTTGAGGACGCCGCCAGCCTGGTGCAGCTGGACGCCGAGATCGAGCAGGGGGCGAAGGAGCCGAACTAGCCATGCAACACGCGTATGCCGACGGTGCCGCCACGTACCGTGCGGCATACCACCGCGGCCTGGAGCTCGATCCGGAACTGTGGATCGATCAGTGGGCCGACGAGTACCAGCGCATCCCGAAGGACACCGGCGCCGCCGAGCCCGGCAAGTACCACACCGACCGCACGCCCTTTGCGCGCGAGCCGATGCGCTGCCTGTCACCGCTGCACCCATGCAAGCGCGTGGTGACCATGGTCGCTTCGCAAATGATGAAGACGCAGATCGCGCTCAACTGGATTGGCGGCAACATCCACATGGCGCCGGCCAACATCCTGGCGCTGCTGCCGAGCGAGAAACTGGCACGCCGGGTGTCCAGCCGGATCGACAAGACGATTAAAGCGGTGCCGGAGCTGAAAGATCGCGTGGCCAAGCCGCGTTCCCGTGACGCGCGCAACACGCTTGATACCAAGGAGTTCGAGGGCGGGACGCTGTACTGCACGACCGCCGGCTCGGCCGCCAACCTGGCTGAACTGGCAGCACGCTACATCTACGGCGATGAGATCGACCGCTGGGATGTGGATGTCGACAGCGAAGGCGATCCCATTGAACTGGCCGAGGCGCGCGGCACCACGTTCGGCCGTAAGGCGAAGTTCTACTTCTCCAGCTCGCCGACGATCAAGGGCGCCTCGCGCATTGACGATCTGTACGAGCAGAGCGACAAGCGCCGATATTTCGTGCCGTGTCCGCACTGCGGGCATTACCAAGTGCTGGAGTGGGCCAACCTCAAGTACACAGCCGACTACAAGCGTGTCGACTACCTCTGCAGCAACCCCGAGTGTGGTGCGCTGATCGAGGAACACCACAAGACTGCCATGCTACTGGCCGGCGAGTGGCGGGCCACAGCCACGGGTGATGGAGAAACGGTGGGCTTCCACCTCAATGCGCTCTATTCCCCATTGGGCTGGCTGTCCTGGCAGGGCTTAGCCAAGCAGTATGACAAGGCAAAAGTCGCTGCCGATCGCGGCGATAACGAGCCCATGCAGGTGTTTTACAACACCCGTCTGGCGCTGGTGTGGGATGCCGCGCAGGAGATGACCAAGGCCGCCGAGCTGAAGGCTCGCGCCGAAGATTATCGCCTTGGTACGGTGCCGCAAGGTGCGCTCATTCTCACCGCCGCCGTCGACGTGCAACACAACCGCCTTGAACTGTTGGTGATCGGCTGGGGTGAAGGGCTGGAGCGTTGGGTGGTCGATTACATTGTTGTCCCGGGTGATCCAGCCCTGCAACGCACGTGGCTGGATCTGGACGAGCAACTGAAGCGCCGGTACCAGCATGCCTCTGGCGTAGAGCTGGCCATCTGCGCCACGGCGGTCGACTCCGGTGGTCACCACACCGATGAGGTCTACCAATTCACCCGGTTACGCCGCTGGCGGAAAGTGTTCGCGGTGAAGGGGGCGAGCAAGCCCGGCCGGCCCGTGCTGGCTCAGCGCCCGTCGAAAGTCGATGTGACGTACAACGGCCAAACCGAGAAACAGGGCGCCGAGCTTTGGATCATCGGCACCGACACGGCGAAGGACTGGATCTACAACCGTTACCCGTTCGCCGACGGCCCAGGTGCATTGCACTTCTCGACAGACCTGCCGGACGAGTTCTACGACCAGGCCGTGGCAGAGCGAAAGATCACAGTCTACGTGAAGGGCTACAAGCGCACCGTCTGGGTGAAAGGCAAGGCCGAGCGCAACGAAGTACTCGACCTACTGGTTTACAACCAGGCAGCTGCCCAGTTCCTGGGACTGCATCGTTATCACCTGGGCGAGTGGAGCAAGCTGCGCGCCGCTGTCAGTCAGGGCAGCCTGTTCGCGCAGCCTGCCGCCAGCAGCAACGTTGCTGCCCTGCAGGAGGAGGCCGTAAAGGCAGCCAGCCCGCCACCCCCGAAGCCCGCATCACAACCAACCTCGCGCCGTGTATCCCGCAGCGCCTACCTCAAACGATGACAAGAGGGCCGCCGATGGCCAGCGCACAGGAGCGCCTGGACGAAGTCCGGGCGTCAATTCAAGACATCCTGACCAAGGGGCAGAGCGTCAGTAAGGGTGACCGTCGGCTGGATCGGGCGGCCCTTGCAAGCTTGCGGATGTTGGAAGAGCAGTACGCCGCCGAAGCTGCTCGCGAGGCGCGTGTCGGTCGTCCACGGCAGATCCGGTTGTACAACCGCGGCAAGGGGGCATGATGGGCTATCGACTTCGTGCCAAGCCAGCGCGGCTTCAGGTTGTAAACAGCTATGAGGGCGCCGGCCAAGGCCGTCGCGCGCAGAGCTGGGATGCTCCCGACGCTGCCCTGAACACCATTGCCATTCCGGCGCTGCCAACACTTCGCAAGCGTTCCAAGGCTGCGGTGCGCAATAACCCCTGGGCCGCCAGTGGCATCGGTAAGCGAGTTAGCAGCCTGATCGGTACCGGCATCACACCCCGCGCTCAGATAAAGGATGAAGCGCTACGCAGTGCCATCAATCAGCTCTGGAGCGACTGGACCGACGAAGCCGACGCCGACAATCTCACCGACTTCTACGGCCAGCAAGCGCTGATCGCTCGCATGGTCGAAGAGTCCGGCGAGTGCTTTGTTCGGTTGCGTTACCGCCGGCCGGAGGATGGCCTGGCGGTACCACTGCAACTGCAGATTCTGCCGCCAGAGTTCGTGCCACTGGATCGCAACTTCGTCACCCGACGCGGCAACGTCGTGCGCGCAGGCATCGAGTTCGACCAGGTTGGCCGTCGCGTGGCGTACTGGATGTGGAAGAACCACCCCGGTGATGCCCGGGCGCTGGGAACCAGCTACAACACGCTCAACCGTATACCTGCCAGCGAAGTGCTGCACATCTTCGAGCCGCTGGAAGGTGGCCAGCTACGCGGTATTCCGCGCCTGGCGCCGGTGCTGCTACGGCTCAAGTCGCTGGACAACTACGACGACGCGGTGCTGTTCCGGCAGGAACTCGCCAACCTGTTCGCCGGGTTCATCACCAAGCCCCGGCCAGATGGTCCGCCCGTTCTGGACACGCTAACCGGCCAGCCGATCCAAGCTGACTCCGACGGCACGCCGATGGTGGCCATGGAGCCAGGCACCATGCAGGAGCTGCTCGAAGGCGAGGAGGTTGTCTTCTCCGAACCGCCGGGAGCGGGCGATACCTACGTGCCATTCATGAAACAGCAGCTCATGGCGGCGGCCGCAGGCATCGAACTGCCCTACGAGCTGCTCACCGGTGATATGGCCGACATCAGCGATCGGGTTCTGCGCGTTCTGCTCAACGAGTTCAGGCGCCGTATCGAGCAGCTCCAGTTCAGCGTTTACGTGTTCCAGCTTTGCCGGCCGGTCCGCGCGGCCTGGCTCGACGCGGCCTGGCTCTCTGGAGCAATCCAGTTGCCCGACTACCAGGCAAAGCGGCGCGATTACCTGCGCACTCGCTGGGTGCCGCAAGGCTGGGCCTACATGCACCCCGTGCAGGACGTGCAAGGCAAGCTGCTGGAAATCAAGGGCGGGCTGGCCAGCCGCAGCGAGCACGCGCTGCGCAGCGGCTATGACGCCGAGGTCATCGACCAGGAAAACGCCGATGACAACGCTCGGGCCGAGAAGCTTCGGCTCAACTACACCACCGACACGGCCGATCTGGCTGGCCAGAAAGAGGAAACCCCATGAAGAAGATGACCAACCGCCTGGCGCTGGCGGTAATGCTGGGTGGCCTGGGCATCGACGCCTTCGCCCAGCCGCGCATGCTGAACTTAGAAGGTGCGCCCGACCTGAACGCCGAGCACTGGTACAGCATCCAGGCAGCTGGCGAGGAGGGCGCCAAGCCCATAGAGGTCTACATCTACGGCGAGATTGGCTTCTGGGGTGTCACCTCCGGTGACTTTATCCGTGACCTGAAAGCCGTCGACGACGGTGTGTCCGAGGTGCATGTGCACTTCGACACGATCGGCGGTGACCTCTTCGACGGCATCGCCATTCACAACGCGCTACGCGCCTTGGGTGAGCGCTGCACTGGGCAGATCGACGGAGCGTGCTTCAGCGCTGGTAGCGTAGCCGTCTGCGGCGCTCACAAGGTGCGAATGGCCGATAACGCAATGTTCATGATCCACAACCCGTGGACGTATATGGCCGGGGACAGCACCGAGCTGCGCCAGATGGCGGACATGATGGACAAGGCCTCGGAAGGCATCGTCGCCAGCTACCAGCACCGAGCGCTGAACATCGACGACGCGGAGCTGCGGCGCATGATCAACGACACCACCTGGCTCACCGCCAGCGAGGCCAAGACCCATGGTTTCGTCGATGAAGTGTTCGGCGAGGTCACGCCTCTGGTGAACAACGCAGCCCTGGGCAAGATCCTCAACCGTTACCGCAATGTGCCCGAAGCGGCGCTGCGACTGGTGGGAGAGATCGAGCCAGCAGCGCCCGAGCCGGAACCTGCTCCAGCCCCGGAGCCGGATCCAGTACCGGCTACCCCGGAAGCCGCAGAACTGGCGGCAAAGCTTGCAACCGACTGCGCCCAGGCCGGCTTGACCAACTGCGTCAGTTACCTGATCAAGGCCAGCGCCTTGGCCAGCGCCGATGCTGTGCAGTCGCACTTCAATCGAGCCAAAGACGTCCGCGCCGCCTGCCTGGTGGCCAAGGTGCCAGATGAAGCCCAGGAGTTAATCGAAGCCGGTCTTACGGGCGAGCAAGCTCGAGCCAAGCTGTTCGACAAGCTGGCGACCAGCAGTAGTCAGGTCCAGATCGATAACAAGCCCGCACTTCCTGAAAACCAGTCGGTGGCAACAGCTAAGTCGGTCGATCCCGATGCCATTTACAACAGCCGCAAACCCAAAGCCTCATAAGGAGGAAACATGACTATCAAAACCGAAGGCGTACACGCCGGGGAATTCCTCCTGTCGGAGGCGCGCGGCTATCGCAGCCGCGAAAACATCATCATCAGCGCCGGTGCTGGCAAGCTGCTGGCGGGAACGCTTATCTCCATTCTTACCTCGGCGAATGCCGGCCAGTCCACGCCAGCAGCTGGGAATACCGGCGACGGTGTGTTGAGCAATGTCCTCGTATCCAGCACGGCCGTTTCTGGCAGCTATCTGGTTGAGGTTACATCTGCGCCTGCAGATGGCGCTAAGTTCACGGTTAGCGACCCCACTGGAAAGGAAATCGGCAAGGGTGTGGTAGGTACCCAATTTTTAAACAAGGGGCTGGCATTCGATCTGGCCGAGGGCGCTACCAAGTTCGTCAAGGGTGACGCGTTCACCATCGCCGTTAAGGCAGGTCTCGGCGAGTGGGTGCCCTACGACGACGATGGTGACAACGACGGCCGCCGTGCAGCCTCTGGTGTTCTCTGGGCCGGCGTGGACGCTACTGAAAACGATGTGCAGGGCGTTGCAATCGTTCGCGACGCCGAGGTGATCGACAGCCTGGTTATTGGGCTCGACGCCCCCGGGCAGGCCGACCTTCTGGCCGCTGGTGTAATCGTCCGCACCTCCAACCCGGACTATCCCACGCTCGGCGAGTGAACCTCCGCCCACCTGACACCCTGAGCCCCGCAACTGCGGGGCTCGTCATTTCTAGGAGCCTGACATGGCTGAGATTACGATTTTCGAAGATGACGCCTTCAGCGTCACCAACCTGCTGACTGTGATCAACGAAGAGCACGTAGTGCCTGGCCAGATCGCGGCCGCTGGCCTGTTCGAGGAGCAGGGCAGCACCACGGTCACCCAGCAGATCGAAAAGGATGGCATGACCCTGCGTCTGGTTGAAGCCAAACCCCGCGGTGGCGTTCCCCAGGTCGTCACCGGCGACAAGCGCAAGATGATTCCTTTCAACACCGTGCACCTGCCAGAAACCTTCAGCATCTACGCTGACGAGATCCAGGGCATCCGTGCTTTTGGCTCACGCACCGAACTGCAATCGGCTGAAGCGGTGGTTGCTGCTCGCATCCGCAAGTGTCGCCTGCAGATGGAGCTGACTCACGAGTACCAGCGTATCGGCGCTATCAAGGGCCTCGTGCTCGACGCGGATGGTACGACCGAGTTGCTGGATATCTATCATGCCTTCGGTATCAAGCGCCCGGTGGCTTTCTCTCTGGGCCTCGATAAGCCCGACACTGATGTTAGCGTTGTGCTGACTGAAGTGCTGGATAAGCAGGAAACTGCGCTGGGCACTACCCCGTCCAGTACCTCTCGTGGCTACGCGGGCAAAGAGTTCTGGGCCAAGCTGATCGCTCACAAGAACGTCCGTGAAACCTACCTCAACACCCAGCAGGCAGCAGCGCTGCGCGGTGATCGACGCGGCACGTTCGAGTTCGGCGGGGTGATCTGGGAGCGCTACAAGGGCCAGTTGGGCGCGAAGCATTTCGTTGACCCTAAAGAGGCTCACATCGTCCCCGAAGGTGTGCCAGGCCTGTTCATCACCGCTTTCGCGCCTGCTGATTACATGGAAACGGTGAACACGCTCGGTCTGCCTTTCTACTCCAAGCTGGAGCGCATGCCCTACGACAAGGGCATCGCGGGCGAGGCTCAGTCCAACCCGCTGCACCTGTGCACCAAGCCGCTGGCTGTGCGCACGGTAACCATCTGACGTGGCCGGCTTCGGCGAGGCGATGGCGGCAGTCGATGCCGCTATCGAAAGCAGCCTAACCGACGGCAGCGCCGACTTCCTTGCCAGCAACGGCACCCTGCAGCGGCACGGCCTGGCCATCATGCTCGACAAGGAGGTCGAGCGGTTCGACCAGGTGGGCGGCGGCGTCAGCCGTGCGGTGACCATCAGCGTGCGCATTGCTGCTCTCGGGCAGTACGACCGCCAGGGCGCCTTCAAGCTCGACAGTTGCCAGTGGGGTGCCGATGGCAAGACCTGGCACCTCGACGGCATCGTGAGCGATGACGGCGCCTGGATCACCTTCTACGTGGTGCCCTGACATGCCGACCGACATTCAATCCGAAATCATCGCCGAGCTGATCAAGCGGCTGGGTGTTGTCGAGTCGTTCGGCGCCGAAGTCCTCGAGGACAACGTGCTTCGCGTGATCGATGCCGAGGACACGAGCGGCCTGCGGGATGACTTCATCATCATCCAGGTCGGCCAGACCGAGGACGTCGAGCGTAAAACGCCCGGCAGTGTCCGCGAAGCGGTCACGTTGAACATTACTGCCATCACCCGCCGGCGTAGCTCGGGCCCTCTGCTGCGTGCTGCCAGGCTTGGCATCAAGTGCGCGCTGCCCGGCCAGAAGGCAGGGCTGACAACCCAAGGCGTGCAGACAGTCACCTTCCTACCCGACACACCCATGCCGGCCCCGCCGGGCCGGCCCTGGGCATGCCATGTGATGCCGATTCAAGTCGGCTACGTGCAGCCCCTCAAATGAGGAACCCGTAATGCCCAAGATCAAAATCACCCAGGCGTTCAACTTCCAATCTGGTGGTGTGACCAAGCACTACGAGAAGGGCGAACAGGACGTGCCCCAGGCCGTAGCAGATCACGCAATCGCGCGTGGTTACGCGCCGGCTCCGAAGGAGCCTGAAGGCGCTGCGGCCAAGTCGGCCGCTGATCCTGCTGCTGACAAAGCCGCCAGCAAGGCCTGAGCAATAACCCCATTCGACAGAGGTAGCCTCAATGTCTCAGATTGACCGCTCGTTCATCGGCGAGGGCATTGCCTATGCTCGCGCCTATCAGTCCCAAGATCCGCTGCTGGACATGGGCAACTGCGATGCCTTCAACATCGCATTCACCACCAATCGCCAGACGCTTCCGAATTACCGTGGCGGCGGCGGTAACCGCAACGCGCGTGAGCCCGTCACCGACGTGACCGCTACTGTCGGTCTGTACGACCTGACCGATACCAACGTTGCACGTGTAACGCGCTCCACGATTCAGAACGTGGCAGCCGGTGTGCAGACAGATGAGCCGGCCATCGCGGGCGGTGTTGAGGGGGAACTGATCCCGTTCAAGCATCTCCCAGACCTATCCAAGCCGATCACCGTCAAGGGGGCTGACGATACGCCGCTCGAGGCAGGTATCGATTATCTGCTTACCCCGCATGGCATTCTGCGCACTGCTGTGTCCAAGATCACCGCGGCAGGTGTGTTGTTCACTTACACCAAACGGGAATCCAGCGCGCTGCAGATGCTTAATGGCAGTGCGGTGGAAATGGAGATATTCATCGCGGGCCTCAACGATGCGCAGAGCGGCGAGCCCTACACGTTGCGCCTGCGCCGCGTGAAGTTCGGCATGCTGGCTTCGCTGCCGGTGTTCGGTCAGGAGTACCTGAAGCTGGAAGGCCCGGCCGAGCTGCTGGCTGATCCGCTGGTATTGGCCAACGACATCAGCAAGTTCTGCCAGATGGATATTGTCAAGGCAGCGTGACGAGCCAGGCCATGGACGGCCGGCTGTTTCTCGAATCAGCACTGATGGTGTTAGATTCCATCCTTTTTGGGAGGGAGCCCTATGTCGCTGACCCAGTGCCAGACCTGTAAGGCTGTGATCGCATCATCCGCAAGGGCGTGCCCTCAATGCGGTGCACGGCGCGGTCTCGGTAGGACTCTTGTGTGGGCGTTCCTCATCGTCATCGCGATTGGGTTCTCGGCGATATCGCTTCGTGGCGTACCTCCCGAGCCCCGGGAGAGTGGCGCGCAGCAAGTAGCCCAGGAGGCGGCTTCGGTACCCTCGAAACAAGATGCCGTAGTAGCTGGTGAGCTGCTGCAGATCGCCCCCGACTACGCGCCGGATGTAGCGCGAATGCTGAATCACCTTATGGCGAACTACCCTGCATGTCAGCAGGAAATCCAGCCAGTAACAGCCGTCGCGGTCAAAGCCCCCCGCAATCCCGCTAACCCGGATTTCACTGTTGTTTGTGGCAAGCCGAAGAAGGTGCTCGTGCACTTCAGCTGGATGGATGGGGTGAATAATCAAATCCCTGCACAGCCTGCTGCACCTGATGTAGTGAGCCGGTCTCAGGCGGCTGATGCTTGTGAGACCGCGGCAAAGGAAGCTCTAAGTCGACCAAGCACGGTCAACTTTTCACGCGCATGGTCAGCTGCGTTTCAGGATCGTCCTGATGGAACTGCCGTCTTTCAAACGACGTTCACCGCTGACAATGATTTGGGTTTCGAAAGTAAGTTCGAGATCACATGCCTTTTCACGGGCCACACGATGTCATCGGCTACTTTCCGGCCAGCAGGCTAGCTGAAAGAAAGTTTATTCAGACCCGCTCCGGCGGGTTTTTTTTCGCCTGGAGAAAAGCATGGCAGGCATCAAAGAGCGGCTGATTCAGTTCATCCTGCGCGGCAAGGACGAGCTGTCGCCGGAGGCCAAGAAGTCGACCGATGCGCTTGAGGAACTGCGCAACGAAGCTGCCTCGCTGAATGAACAGCTGGACAGCTCAAAAGGCGAGCGCGGCCTAGTGCGAGATATGCTGGCGACCCAGCGTGCCCTCGAGCAGTCGCAACGGGTGCTGGCTCAGACCGATGAAAGCATCAAGGAGCTGCGCGCTGCGCTGGACGAAAACCCCGGTGGTGCTGGCCTGAAGCAGTCCTTGAAGGATGCAGACAGGGAGGCGGCGCGACTGCGCCGTGTCATCGCTGGCCTTTCCAGCGACCTGGGTGAGCATGAGAAGGCCGCAAAGGCCGCTGGGTTGGATACCAGCAAGCTCGCTGAGGAAGAAAAGCGGCTCGCCCGAGAGCTGGAGGCTGCAAAGACTGCGCTGGCCAATAATGGTCAGCAGCTCCGCGAGCTGGAGCGTGAGCAATCACGTGCAAGCCGTGCCGCGGCGGAGCATTCCAGCCGTCTTGGCGCTGTGCGCGAGGCGATGGCAAGCGGCGGCCGGCAGATCCTCGGCTATGTAGCGGCCTATGTTTCGCTGAATGCCGTGTTCGGTTTGGTTCGCTCAGGCCTCAACCTGGTTTCGCAGGGCATTCGTGCTGTCATTGCCGATGGCTCTGACAAAGAGCAGGCGCTGGCCCAGCTCGAAGCGACGCTGCGATCCACGGGCAATGCAGCGGGGTTCACGGCCGAGCAGCTGCTCGAAATGGCGGATGGCTTCGAGAAATCCTCGATGCTCACCGCCGAGCAGGTCCAGGCCGCACAGACGCGTCTGCTCAGTTACACCGATATCGTCGGTGATCAATTTCCGAAAGCGATGCAGATCGTTATCGATCAGCAGCAGCGCCTCGGGCTCAGCGCCGAACAGTCCGCCGAGATCGTCGGGCGGGCACTTCAGTCGCCGGTCGAGGCCATGGGCGCCTTGGGGCGGCAGGGCTTCAAGCTAGAAGATGGCCAGAAGCGTCTACTTCAGCAGCTGGTGGCCACGGGTAAAACAGCCGAGGCGCAGGCGGTCATCATGGACATGATGACCGAAGCCTATGGCGGCGCCGCTGCTGCCGCCCGGATGAATACGGCGGCTGGTCTCTGGAAGACGCTGACCGATCAGTTCGGCGACTTCGCCTCGCGAGCATCTAACAGCGGTGCGTTCGAGTTCGTGCGCAACAAGCTCCGTGAGGTCAGCGACGGTCTGGATGCCATGGCCAATGACGGCCGGCTTGACCGCTTGGCCAAAGGGCTCAGCGATGCGTTCATTCAGGGGGCTCAGTGGGTTGAGAAGTTCGCCCGGCAACTGGCCGATGTGGATTTCGGTCGGCTGGCCGATGACAGCGCGAGCTGGCTGAGCAATTTCGGCAAGCACCTGGACGAGACCTCGCAGAAACTCAGCGCCTTTGTGCTGCCGTTCCGTGCCTTGTTCAATGGCCTGACCGCTGGCCTGTCACTGGCCGCGGCAGCTATCACCAGCAAGCTGAGCGAAGTTCTCGGCCTGATCGAAGTGGTGGCCGAACGGCTGCCGGAGTCTCTCGGCGGGCCAAAGTTGCAGGCCGCGGTCCAGCAAGCGCGGGGTGTACTGGATGGCATGACCTCCGGTTTCGTCGCTCAGGTCGAGCAGGATGGCAAGGATCTGCAAGCGGCATGGGAGGCCGCGCTGGGAGGCGTGGCCGACAGTACCAAGAGCACGATGGATGAGGTGACCGAGACCATCAAGCTCGACACCGTCAGCCAGGCTGACTACGTACGCCAGGCCGTCACGTCGATGCAGGGGGCGCTGGATCAGCTCAGTGCGGCCAAGACGGTCGCGCAACTGCGCCAGATTGGCGAAGAGATGTACGCCGCTTATCAGCGCGGCGATATCAGCCAGCAGGAGTACTCCGCGACCTCTGTCGAGCTAAACCAGCGCCTGGGTGATCTGGGCGGAACTACCAAGAGCCTGTCGAAGGCTGTGGGTATCGCGGCAGAAAGCCTCAAGTCCTTGAGCGATGTGCAGCGTGCGATCAGCGATGCCAAGACGGATCGCGACATCGCCGCCATTCGTACGGCCCTGCAGACGCTGTACGGTAATGCGCAGCTCACCGCCTCGGAATACAACACCGAGCTGACCAAGCTGACAACCCGGCAAAAGGAACTGGCCAAGGCCGTGCAGGGCGGCAAGAAAGCCCAGGACGACAAGAACCAGTCCGACAAGGACGCCATCGTCACCAGCGAGCAGCTACGACGCGAGTCTGGCAAGCGCATGGAGGCGGAGCGGCAGGCCGGCGACGCGGCCATGCAGCAGCGGCGCAAAGAGTCCAGCGACGCCCGCAAGGATATGGGCGCCATGGCCGGCTTCTACGATGGCGTGATGAACGCCGCCCGGGGGCCGCTCGCCTCGCTGAGCGCCGCGGCGCTGGAAGCCTTCGACCGGCTGCGCGGCATCAAGACTGCCGACATGAACATCGACACCAGCAGCTTGGATGCCACCACCGATTCGCTGGAGCGTGTCAGCAAGGCGCTGGGCGACGTACGCGCCAACATGAACAGCCCGTTCACCGGCCCTTTGGGTCGCTGGCAGTTGGACATGCAGGAGGCCAGCCTCAAAACGCAGCAGGCGTACCTGGGCCAGCAAGCTCAGCTCCAGCGGCTACTTGAGAAGTACCAGAGCGGCGCCCTGAGCACGCGGCAGTTCGAGAGCGCTGCCCGTGGCCTTCGCCGTAGCCTGAGCCTCTTGGATGATTCCGATCTGAGCAGCCTGGACGGGGCGATCAAGTCCGCCCAGGACAGCATGGAGCAGATGGGGCACTCGACGCGCTCGACGTTGGAAAGCCTGCAGGATGAGCTGGACGGCCTGCAGGGGCGCACCGAGGACATCGAGCGGCGCCGGTTTGCTGCGCGGCGGCGTGAACTGGAGGCACAACTGGCCGAGGCCAATGCCGGCGGCGACAGCCAGGCGGTGGCGAACGCCAGCCGGGCGCTGGGCATGCTGCGGCAGATCGAGGCCGAGTCTGCACAGCAGCGGCAGGCGGAAGAGCAGAAGCGGCGGCAGGAGGAACTGGCCAAGGCCAACCCCGCGTCGGCGGCACAGCCTGCTGCGCAGCAGCCTTCCACCATCGTCCGGCTGGAGCTGCCCGGGCGGGCGCCGGTAGACGTTGCGGTCGGTAGTGCAAACGATGAAACCAACCTGCTCGCCATCCTCGAGGATGCCGGGCTGAGGACGCGGTAAATGCCCAACCAGATCACCCTGGCCGGTATCGCACTCGACGACCACCACGAGTGGACGGACGAGTTTCAGTGGAGCGCCATCGAGCAGGAACAGGAACGATCGCTCAGCGGTGCGCTGATCGTGCAGGAAGGCGTCAAAAAGTACGGCAGGCCCATCACCCTGGCGGCGAACAATGCGGCCTGGACGCCGCTCGCTGTCGTTCGGCAGCTCGAGGAGCTGCGCGATCAGCTCGGCCTGGTCATGCCGCTGGAGCTGGCTGACGGTCGAGCCTTCCACGTGATCTTCAACCGCGTGGACGGTGACCCGCTGGAGGCGCAGCAGCTCGTACGTGAGGTCGAGCCCAGGCCCGATTCGGATTACCTGATCACGTTGCGGCTGATAACCGTGGCGCCGCCGCCAGAGCCTCCGGCGTCGCCTTGAAGGCGTCGCCCAGCTCGCACATTCCCACACCCGCCACGGCGGGTTTTTTATGCCCGGAGATTGGCTGGCATGACCATCACTAGCAACGACGTGAAACTGCTGGAATCCCAGCGCCTGACTGACGCCGACGATGGTGGCGGCCGCGCGACTGGCAAGGCCATCGTCGATGGCCAGGTGAACAACCTGTTCCCGGACATCAGCCGGCTCGACCGCACCATCGGCCGCATCAACCTACGCAAGGTCAGCGCTGGGGTGATGACCGAGAACGCCGACGCTTACCTGGGCGCCCACGGCATCGTCACACAAGGGCCGGCAGATCCGCGTGTCAATGTGCTGCTGTTCAACACCGGCAGCCAGACCGACGTGCGTACCGACGCCCAGGATCTCATCGAGAGCTACGTTGCTGCGGCGTCGACGGCTCAGTTCGACCTGCTCGGTACCCAGCTTGCTGGCCAGCGCGCCATCGCGTGCGTGCAGCGCGAGGAGCAGCGCATCCCTGAAAGCGGCGATGTTTTCCAGCTCGCTACCGCCACGACAGCCCAGTACGTGCGCGTGGTAGGTGTCGAGTCGCGCCTTGAGCAGTTCACCTATGACTACGGCAATGCCAACTTCGTGAACTTCACCCGACGCCGGCTGGATCTGCAACTCTCCGCGCCGCTGCTGACCGCCTTCCCGGGTGGCCAGGTGACGCCGGCCGGCACCACGGCCACTGCGCTGGATGGTGCCGCCAAGGCCCGCGTGCTGAGCACTCAGGTAGCCGATGCGGCGCGTTATTACGGCATCAGCCCACTGGCCGATGCAGTGGCGCTTGGCGCGCTCACCGTGCGCGTGGAAAGTGTGTATGCCCAGCTGGTACCAAGCACCACGAAGGAATCGGCGCTGGTCGACCTGCTGGGCGGCTACCAGCGGCAGCTCTACATTCCGGCCGGCCCAGCGCGCACGGTGAACCTGAGCGTCGCGGCCGGGGCCGTGGCTGGCGAGTCGCGCACCTTCCTGGGTACCGGCTGCGCGCCTGGCACCCTGACGCTGACAGCAGGCGACGGTGTGTTCACCGACGACAGCAAGGGCGCGCTGCGCTACGTGAGCGGCAGCAACTGGATCACGTCCGGGCGTGTCGACTATCAGACCGGTGAGGTCACCCTGGTGCGCACCGGCAGCAGCTGGGCCGGCAACGCCAGCGCGACCTACCGCCCAGGTGCCGCCGCCACCGGCGACACCATCACCGGTGAATATCGGGTCACGCTGGGCAATCGCGGTTACGTCTACACCCTGAACCTGGCCGGTGCCATCCCGCGGGCCGGTACGCTGTCTGTCTCCTACCTGGCCCTGGGCAAATGGTATGAGCTGCGCGACTACGGAGACGGGCTGCTGACCGGCGAGGGCGCCGGCACCATCAGCATGGCCACCGGCTCGGTCAGCCTGACGCTGAACGCACTACCGGATGTTGGCAGCTCGCTGGTGTACAGCTACGTCAGCTCGGCTGACGACACCATCACCAGCCACGCCGGCGCGGCAGTAACGCCGGAGATCGAGGTGCGCTACACGTTGCCCGGTGGCGGTATCCAGCCGGGGAGCCTGACGGTCTCGTTTACCGCCGGCACCGCGCTGACCCTCGCCGATGATGGCCTCGGCCAACTGAGCGGCAACGGCGGTACCGGCACCATCGTGTATGCGACCGGTGACCTGGTGATGAAGCTGAGCGCGCCGCCGGCCTCCGGCATCACCTATACGTTCCGCCGCGGCGCCGTCGACGACGCGCCGCTGAGCGTGACCAGCGACGGCAGCGGCATTGCGACGTTCACGATTCCCGGCGCGCCGCTCAAGCCGGGTAGCGTGCGGATCGACTGGCTGACAACGCGCCGCCAGTCGGCGCCGGCGATCAACTGGAAAGTGATCGAGAGCGGCAACGCGCTGCCGGTTTACGACGGCACGACCGAGGTCAGCAACACCGCCAGTGACAACGGCGCCGGAGGTTGGCAGGGCGGGCGCAATGGCTCGATCAACTACCAGACCGGCCAGTGCACCCTGCAGGTGGCTCGCCTGTATGACTACATCGAGTACACCTACAGCAACCGCGCCAGAAACAACACCACCGGGCCGTACACCGAGCCGGTGCTGGTGACCACGCCGGTGCAGCAGCGCGAGGCCTTCGCCGGCACGCTCTCGGCCAAGTCGCAGGCCGCCGGGGTGAGTTCGGACGAAGCCACGCACACCCAGGCGCAGCCGCCGATCACGGTCGATCTGCTGCCTGGTGTGGGCGCCGCCATCGTGCCCGGCTCGCTGCTGTTCAGCTGGAACGGTTCGCTGTACACCGATCGCAGTGGGATCCTGTACCGCGACGTATCCAGTGCCACGAACGGTGGCGTGGCGGTCGGCGCGGTCGACTACGTGGGCCGCACCGCGACCATCAACAGCTACACCGGCAATGTGCTGGGCGCTGTGACACTGCTGGCCTGCCTGACCGCATCAACGGGCTTTGGCGTGACGGCGGCGACGTTCCGCACGCCGGGCGCCCCTCTGCGCGCTGGCAGCATGCAGGTGACCGCCGTGCGCGCGGACACCGCCCAGGTGGTCACCGCGGTGGCAGACCTGAATGGCGTTTTCGCAACCGGCATCATCCGCGGCACCGTCGACGCCGCCACCGGTATCGCCCGGCTGACGTTCACCACCAACCCCGACGATGAGTCGGGCGAGAGCGACGTGCCGGTGATCCCGCTGCTGACGCGCTACAACGCGGTGGTGCAAACGCGGCTGCCACTGGATGCCGGCCTGCTTGGCCTGGATCCGGTGCGCTTGCCGGCTGACGGCCGTGTGCCGATCTACCGCGAGGGTGACGTGCTGGTGGTCCACCACACTGCCGAGACGGTGATCGCGTCGCCGCAGGGTGGCGCCACGGTCACGCTCGACAGGCAACAGCAGGCGAACATCGAGGTGGTGGACAGCGACGGCCACGTGCTGCGTGCTTCGTCGTTCGAAGGCGACCGCGAAAAGGGCACGGTGACCTGGGCGAACCCGCTGGTGCTGCAAACCGAAAACGGTACGCCGGTGAGCACACCGCTGATCATTCGTGATCGCGTCGAGCACATGGCTCTTTGCGTCGAGGTTCAGATCACCGGGCAGGTGGGGCTGAGCTCGCCGATCCCGTGGGATCTGCCGGCCGGAGAGGCGATGGTGTCGAGCGCGGTGACCTGGGGCGACCTGCAATCGCGGGTACACACCTGGTTCACCCAGCAGACCTGGAGTCAAGGCGCGCCCAACTGGGCAGATCGGCCGGAAGGCAACACCACCACGGCGAACTACAACCAGCTGAGCTACCCGCCGGTAATCACCAATGCCGGCGCCATCGCCGGCAAGTGGGCGCTGGTGTTCACCAGCAACACCTCATTCAACGTGGTGGAGCAGCAGCTCGGCGTGATCGCCACCGGCAGCACGGGCAGCGACCTGTCACCCATCAACGCCCTGACCGGCCAGCCGTATTTCACGATCCGGCGCGAAGGCTGGGGCACCGGCTGGGCGGCTGGTAACGCCGTGCGCTTCAACACCGATTCGGCGCTAGGGCCGATGTGGGTGATCCGTACGGTCATCAGTGGGCAGGGCACCGTCAACGATGACCAGTTCAAATTGCAGATTCGTGGAGACGCAGACTAATGGCCAATGCAGTGCTTTATACGCACCTTGACCCGGGTGCTACCCCAGCGACCCTGGGTTCACAATATGGCGTGGTCATGTTCTATAACCTGCTGGTTCCTTGCCTGGTTAATGGCTATGGAACGGGAGCAGATGCAAAGCCTGGCCAGGGTTGGACTCTGGTGCATGCCGACCTGCCGCTGGGCTTTAAGCTCAGGGCGCCAGATGGCGTGTACTACACCTTCTACCGCGGATCGGTATGGAATGATCGTGGCTTTCGCCCAAGCTGCCAGATTTACATTTCCGAGACCCTGACTGATATCGCGGCCTATCCTCCGACTGGCCAGAACGTTCGATCTGGCCCCTTCGCCTCAAGCTCTGCAAGTGGAAACAGGCACTGGGTCTCCTGCGGCTGGTATCAGAACTGGCAAAACGTTGGTTGGACGATTGTGGCCAGAGGGTCGCAGGTCTACATCTCGTTCGTGACCTACTACGACATTGATAACGGAAATGGAGAAAGCCCCACCAACGGAGGTTATAGCGGGAGCTATGGTGGCGAGATTTTTCTAGGCAATGTGGCCTTCAAAGACCAAACGATTCCGAAGTCGGGTGCGCAGAACCATATGGTGCTGGGCGGTGGCGAATACGCCGAGAACCATGACTTCACCTCTGAGATGGCCTACTCCTACCTGAATGCCTATGGGCGTAGCCGGTTGAGAAGCCCGCTTAGTGGCACGATTGAGCTGGGTGCTCTCCCAGCGATGCGGGCACACCCCAACATCTACACTGATTACGGTGGTTTTAAGCTGGACGTTGACTTGACGCCTCCAGACTTTGTAATCGAGCGCAGGCCGTTTTGGGATAGTGGTTACGTGGGGTACATTCCAGGGGTTTTCATCAGTACCTACTACACGCACCGTAGGGTTCCGGCGATTTTGCGTCGGTTTGACCGCTCTCCCGTCTGGAGTGAAGCACTAAACCCCATCGACTTTGGCGGCGAGCCCTTCTACTTGGTGCCAACTGGGTATGGGACGGCAATCGTGTCTTTGCTTGAGAAATACTGGACATGAACCCCATCACCGTCACCCAGGTGGGTGTGTTCCGTCAGCTGCACGTGATCGCCGACAAGCTGCGCCGAAACTTCTCCACCAAACCGGTGAAGGGTCTGATGTTTGCCAAGTTCACCGTGCTCAGGGTGCCTATCTCCGTTGAGGTCAGGCGGGAAGGGGAGCCGTCTAAAGACTTCATGTTGACCCTATCAGACACCTCCACAGGTGGGCTGCTGGCCATCTATTCGAAGGATTCCTTCAACCCGCAGTGGTTTGCCCGTACGGCGATCTACCGCGAGGTGCTGGCCCAGGCCTATGAGTACAGCGAGCCGCGCCTCGGCATGTCGCGCTGGCCAACCCTCAGCGAGACGGCCAACCACCTGCTGTTCAACCTGACTGAGAGCGACGGCGGCAACCAGGTACCGACCGTGGATGCGCGGCTGAAGGCGGCCGCCACAGTCGATTCGGTGTGGGCGTCGCGCGAGACGGTGATCGTCGAGCGCATGGACGATGGCCAATGGCGGGTTGCCGGTTATGGCCGCACCCTTGGTGACGGCCTGGGCGACATCGACCTGAAGGTGACCACGTCCGGCACGGTCTACGCCATCGCGCTGGATGACTTCGGCGTGACCTTCGTGCCGGGCTTGGCCGTAGCGGTTGGCGATCGAGTGCGGCCGGCGGCCTTCGGCGGCTGGGTCTACGAAGTGACCGAACCGGGCGAGCTGCCGGCGGCTGAGCCGGAGTGGTGGCCAGCGATCGGCGAAAACCCCTCACGCCCGCTTGGCACTGCCCGAGCGATCGCCGTGCGTTACTACCGACCGTTGGTCCATGGCCCGGTGCCTGTCGAGAGAATCTGATGCTTGCAATCACTGTTGGTGGTGGCTGGGGCCGTGCGGCTGCAGCCGATCGCCAGGGCGTATCTATGCCTTGGGGAGCGACACGGGCCGCCGACCTCGGCGCCGGCGCGCGCTGGGAAATCGCCATCGCTCAGGACGGTGCCGATCAGCGCGCAGTCTGGGCGATGGTGCCAGCGGCAGACATGTCGCGGGCTTCGGCTTGGCACGAGGCAATGCGCCGCGACGGCGTCGTGCAGCGCTCACCCTGGGTGGATGTGCCGCGCAAGGATGCGCTGCTCGGCGTGGGCTGGGATCACACCATACGCCCGGTGGAGCTGAGGCTGCGGCTGATCTACAACCCGCTGCCCGCGCGCAAAGAGCTGCTGCTGAGCGTGGGTGTGCGGCGGGTCAATGAGTTCGGCCCACGGTATGACGCGGCCACTGCCCTGCAGGACAGCCTCTATGTGCCAGGCACTGGCCCGCTGGTGTTCTCGTTCGGCGGGCGACCGTACTTCCCTTCGACGGCGCCGCAGGTGTACTTCGATTTCCGGTACGAGTCCGAAACGCCGCGGATCCAGCCGGCCGATACCGGCAGCATCGCGGTGCGCTGGTCTAGTGCCCGGCGCCTGAACCTTGGGTATCGCGTGCCGTGGGGCAGGGCAAGGGTGCTCGATGGCGCGCTCACCGGCATCGAGTACGTGGACTACCCCGGGCCGGTTAAGCCGATACCGGTGCCGCCACCTGATCCCACCATTGTGGATACCTACATGATCGCCAATACCGTCAACCTGGTGGTGCTGCCCTCACGCACGCCGCTCGAGGCGAAGAACCTGCGCGTCAGCCTGGACGCCGACAGCTTCAGCTGGAAGTTCAGCGCGGACATCTTCACCCAGGCTGCACTGAATCTCGTGCGGCCTGGCGTTGATGGCCAGCGTGAGGTTGAGCTGGATATCAACGGCTGGCGTTGGATCCTCATCGTCGAGCGCTACAGCCGGCAGCTGAAGTTTCCGACCGAGGCGTACAGCATCACCGGCGCCACTCGCACCCAGCTACTGGCCGAGCCCTATGCGCCGCTACGCACCTCGCTGAACAGTGCGCCGATCACGGCCCGCCAGGTAGCCGACGATGAGCTGCTGAATACCGGCTTCACCATCGAGTGGGACACCGAGAATGTCGGCCCGCATGACTGGACGTTCCCAGCCGGCGCGCTGAGCTACCAGTCGCAGACGCCGATGCAGGTCATCGCCCGCATCGCTGAAACGGTGGGCGCCATCGTTCGGCCTGCCCGCGACAGCGACACGCTCGAGGTTCGGCCCCGTTACGTGGTGCCGCCGTGGGAGTGGGGCGCGACGGATGCACCGGTCGACCGCATCATCCCACCGGCGATGCTCACCCAGCTCGACGGCGAGTGGACGCCGCAGCCGGCCTGGAATGCCTGCTATGTGTCGGGCACCAGTCACGGCGTATCGATGCTGGTCCGCCGGGCTGGCACTGCCGGCGACAACCCGGCGCCGGACGTTTTCGATGACTGGATCACCGGCGAGGAAGCGAACCGCGCACGCGGCGTTCATGAGCTGGCCAAGGGCGGCGACATCGAGATCGTCGGCTTCCGCCTGCCGCTGTTCCACGCGAGTGATGATCACGGCGTCGGCCTGGTGCTGCCCGGCATGCTCTGCCGCGTGCTGGAGTCTTCCGGCGCCTGGCACGGCGCCTGCCTATCGACCGAAATCAGTGCCGAGGGCACCGGCGCTGTGCGCGTCGCGCAGAACCTGAAGCTGGAGAGACACTACTGATGGCCACCGTGAACCCCTGGAAGCGCTTCGTCGGGCTGCTGCCCGGCGGCGTGCGCACGGTTGCCATCGTGCGCAGCATCGATACCACCGCCGGCATCAGCACCGTCGAACTGCGCACGGGCACCCGAATCGCCGTGCGCGGCGTGGACGTGCCCAGCGGCAGCAAGGCCTATATCGCTGACGGCACGATCACCGGGCCGGCGCCGAACCTGCCGCACTACGACGTCGACGTTTAACCCCAATCAATCCATGAGGAGCCAGCGATGCAGCCGGCCTGTATAGACCTGCCCGTTACAAAAGGCACCGTGCGCCAACCCCTGCTGCTGATGCAGCCCTTGTTCGCTTACCCACCGATTGCCGGCATCCTCGAGGAGGCGCCGCTACGCCTTTCGGTGCCGGCGCATGGCTTGCCCAGCGACTGGCCGGTGTGGCCGGAGAAGGTCATCGGCTGGAGCGCGCTCAACCTCGACCGCACGCGCGAGGCGGGCCGCCTTGCCAGGGTGATCGACGCCGACACCATCGAGTTCAACGAGCTCACCGCCAACGGCGAGCGCATCACCGGCGGGCGTCTGGCCTACCGGCTGCCCATCGACCTGATCGGCTGCCGCGCCGAGCTGGTGATCAGCCCGGCCGGGCTCTCGCCCATCACCTTCAGCACCACCGCTGGCGGCCTTGCGATCACCGGCCCGGGCCGGCTGCTGCTGGAGATCGCTGCCGACCAGTCTGCTGGCTTCGCGTGGGAGTCCGCGCCGTATGCGCTGCGCATCACCTGGAGCGATGGCAGCGAACAGGAGTACCTGCGCGGTCGGGTTCTCAACGGGGGCTGCTGCCATGGCCGATGAATCGCCCTTGGTGGTGATTGAGCTGCAGCCGATCGCCGTGATGGTCCAGCCGCAGCAGGTGGCTGTTGTCGCCGTTTCGGCTGGCGGCCAAGGCCCGCCCGGCCCGCCCGGCATTGGCGGCGCCCAGATCAGCGCCGAACCGAACAACCGACTGACCCAAAAAGAAGATGGGCTGCACGTCTCTGACGACTTCCAGCCTGACCCGCTTGCCCACTACATACTCGCAAAAGGCTGAACGCTATGACTATGGAAACCCGCCTGATCGCCCTGGCTAATGCCATCGGCACCGACATCAAGAACCTCACCGCCAAGCAGGGCGACCTGACCAGCCTGCCCACCCAGGCCAAGGGCAACCTGGTGGCGGCCATCGCCGAGATTTACAGCCTGATGGGGCAGGCCAGCGCTGTGATCGACGACACCGCCGGCGACGGTGCCACAAGCGTCACTTGGTCGGCGGACAAGATCCACGACACCATCGAGCTGGCCAAGGTCGCTGTGAAGGACTCGATCCTGGGCGGCGCATCCGAGGCATACGACACCCTGCTCGAGCTGGAACAACTGGCCACGGGCAATGCTTCGGCCGGCGCCGCCCTGGCAACGGCAGTTGCCAACCGCGTGCGCTACGACGAAGCGCAGACCCTCACCGTCGCGCAGAAGCTGCAGGCCTGCACGAACATCGGTATCGGCAATCCCGAGACCGACTTCGCCGCGGCCTACGCCACTGCCAAGGCGTGACCCATGACTCTGGTAGCGCGCGTGATCGCGCTAGCCCAGGCTGTGGCCGCTGATATCAAGGCTATTCAGGCCTCGCTTGCCGGGCTTGGTACAGCTGCAAGGAAGAGCGTCACCACGTCGTCCGTCGACCTCACCGCTGATCGAGTCCTTCGTGTCGGCGATGGTGGCTGGATGGGTGATGTGCCTGTACCAAACGCGCCTAACCTCGATGACCGCACTATGCGTGGGTGGCGCTACATAGGTCAGGCGTCGGCTGGAGTGAAGCCCCCTGATACGACCTATGGCCATGTTTTGACCTTTGGTAATGCTGGAGATGCAGTCACGCAGGAGTTCTGGGAGCTGACTGGCGAAGCTGGACGCACCTTCAGAAAATTCTTCCGCCAGACCTATGGCACTGGGCCTTGGGGGCCGTGGGCTGAACTCGGCAAGGGAAGCTCCCTCGTTAAAGAAACGAAGTACGATCAGCCAGGTGCGATCAGCCACGTCATGCACGCCAGCACGGCTGTGTACGAAGTCGAGGTCTGGGGCGGCGGCGGCGCGGGCGGTAGTGGTGCTCCCCCATCAGGGCAAGCCTCTAAGTTTGGCGCCGTTACAGCCGACGGCGGTAAAGGAGGAAGCTCAGGGTATGGTGGCGACGGTGGTGAGGCGTTCGGTGGATTGCTGAATATTAAGGGCCAGGCTGGTGACGGTGTCGACTCTGGGGGGTATGGCGGTGCAGGCGGTATGTCGCCTCGTGGCGGCGGCGGTGGCCGTATGGGCACCTCGGGTATACCCGGGACACCTGGTGCGCAGCCTGGGGGCGGCGGTGGTTCTGCAATCAATCCAAGCATGACTGGCGGCGGCGCGGGCTACAGCTTTGATCGGAAGCTGGTAGGTGGCGGCTCTACTGTCACTGGGATGGTGGGTGCAGGTGCTACTGCCGGAAGCAACGGGTACAGGGGCGGCGATGGCATGATCATCGTCCGCGAGTACTCGAGCAGCGTTCCGGGCGTCGAAACCATAAATCAGATATCTGCCCAGGTTCAGGCGCTTGCGCCTGCTGTAATTTCCGGAGCGATTGGTACAGCCTTCTCTGGAAACCCTGGTCTATCTGCGGGCGCGAAAATCCCTTTCAATGAGTTCTGGTCGAATGTAGGTGGCATAACCTACGACGCAGCAACGAGGCGTTTCTACGTGCCGTCGGCTGGGGTGTATCGAATACAGCTCAGCGGCCTGAATACTCAAGGTGGCTCCGGAAACCGTGTCTTAGTTGGTATCAATAACGACGCGCCCAACAATGGCAACCACATGGGGGTTGGATACACACCTGGCGTGAATGCCGGCCTCGAACTGATCACGACCGTACCGGTACCCGCGGGCGGATTCATAGTCTTCTACCTCTCTCAGGGCAGCCTGAACAACTTCGCCGACAACAGACTCGGACAATTCAGTATCGAGAGGGTGACCCGATGAACTACTACGGAACGTTGGGCAGTAACTCAGAACTGGAGAGCCCCGTACATCCAGGAGGAAAACACATTCTGATGAGCGCGCGCAGGCCATCGCGAGATCACCTGGCGCAATCAGACGGCACCTGGCATTTGTCTCTTGAGCGGCTAAAGGCAGCGGCAAAGGAGCGGCTGAATTCTGATTTTGCTGTCGCAATGGCCGCGCTGCATGACGGCTGGCCGGACTACGAGATCCAGACCTGGACGGTGCAGGCTGAGGAGGCGCGCCAATGGATGGCGGCTAAGGCTGATGTCAAGCCGGTCGTGCCGTTTCTTTCCAACCTGCACGCCCAGCGCGAGGCGATGGGATGGGAGGGCACGCTCGAGGAGCTCGTGGAGCGAGTGATCCAGAACACCAACGCCTACACCGCGGCCACCGCCAGCCTGATCGGCCGGCGGCATGTCGCGGAGCGTGCGATCGACGCGGCAGATGATCCATCGTCGATAGCCTGGGATTTCAGTTTGCCCACCACAACCGAGGGCTAACCTGGCCCGCCGACACTCATCAATCCAGCCCGCCACCGTGCGGGCTTTTTCATGCCTGGAGAAAACTTATGGCTCGACTTACCGCAAAAGAAGCGGGCGGCGCGAACGTGCTCGCCTTTCTGGATATGCTCGCCTGGAGCGAGGGTACTGACCACCCTAACCAGCGCAGCAACGACGACGGCTACGACGTGCTGGTCGGCGGCAAGCTGTTCACCGACTACAGCAAGCACCCGCGGGTGCTCGTTGCACTGCCGCGCTACGGCATCAAGTCCACCGCCGCCGGCCGTTATCAGTTCCTGGCCCGCACCTGGGACGCGATCGTCGAGAACTACAACTTCCTTGGCCGCTTCATTCCCCGCGCCCAAGATCTGGCCGCGGTGAAGCTGCTCAAGGAATGCGGCGCGCTTCCGCACATCAAGGCCGGCCGCATCGAGGAAGCCATTGCCGCCGCGGCACCCATCTGGGCCAGCCTGCCGGGCGCCGGCTATGGCCAGCGCGAGCACAAGCTGACCAGCCTCCTGAAGATCTACGCAGACGAACGCGCCGCTGAGCCGTGCGACCAAGGCGACCTGCTGGCCATGTTCACCGCATGCGGCGGGGTGGTCGCATGATCCCGGTCCAGTACCAGCTGCTCGCCAAGGTTGTCGGCGTTCTGGTGCTTATGGCCGCCGCCGCCGGTGTCGTTTGGTGGGGCATGGCGCCGCGTATTGAAATCGAGGATCAGCGAGCGGGCAGGGCAGAGCAGCAGTTGGCCGATGCCCAGGCCATGATCGAGCTGCAGGCCGGCGTGCTGGCTCAGCAGCAACACCAGCTCGGTCAGCTTGCCGACGTCGACCGTCGCATCCAGCAGCTTGGCCAGACTATCAACCGCAATCAGGCCGCGCAGTCGGCTGCCCTCGAGGAGCTCAAACGCAATGATCAAGCCGTGGCTGTATATCTGTCTGGTGCTGTCCCTGGCGACCTTGGCCAGTTGTACGCGCGACCCGAAACCAACGACCCCGCCGCCTACCGCGGCTCGCATGGAGTGCAGCCTGGTGCCGTGCCGGCTGCCGGGCCGCCAGGCGCTGGTGGTGAATGACGACTGGCGGCGCGCCGTCGACGAGCTGGAGTACGAGCTGGGGCAATGCAGCACCCAGGTGATTGCGTGCATCGAGCGTCAGGCCGCGCAGCGGCCGCAGTGAAAGAGAGGCGACGAGCCCAGGTGCGCCAACACCCAGGCTCGACACCTGACCCGCAGAACGTCCCTGCAAGCCAAGCCATGGCCTCCGCCTCGTGCACGAAGCGCGGCGAGCCTAGCACCTGTTTATCCATACAGTAAAGGTTTGCACCTAATGACCACTCCGATCATCCCTTGGATGGGCGGCAAGCGCCGTCTTGCCGATCGTCTTATCCCCCTGTTCCCGCCCCACGAATGCTACGTCGAAGTGTTCGCCGGGGGCGCGGCCTTGTTCTTCATGCGTCCTCAACCAGCCCCGGTCGAGGTGCTGAACGACATCAACGGCGACCTGGTGTCGCTGTATCGCGTTGTCCAAAACCACCTCGAGGAATTCGTGCGGCAGTTCAAGTGGGCGCTCACCAGCCGCCAGCTGTTCGAATGGCACAAGGTCAGCCGGCCGGAGACGCTGACCGACATCCAGCGCGCTGCGCGCTTCTTCTACCTGCAGCACAACGCCTTCGGCGGCAAGGTGTCCGGGCAGACGTATGGCACTGCCACCACCGCGCCAGGCTTCAGCGTGATGCGCATCGAAGAGAACCTGACGGCTGCCTGGCAGCGCCTGGCCGGCACCTACGTTGAGAACCTGGGCTGGTTGGAATGCGCCGAGCGCTATGATCGCGCCCACACCTTTCATTACATGGATCCGCCGTACTGGAAAACCGAGGGCTATGGCGTGGGCTTCCCGTTCGAGGAGTACGAGCGGATGGCCGACTTCATGCGGCGCTGCAAAGGCAAAGTGATGGTGAGCATCAACGACCATCCCGATATCCGCCGGGCGTTCGTAGGCTTTCACATGGAGCAGCTGGATATTCGGTATAGCTGTACGAACCAGCGGCAGGGGCTGGCCGAGAAGACCGGCGAGCTGGTGATCATGAATTGGGAGCCGGCGGCGCTCGGCGGGTTGTTCTAGCCGGGTAGGGCGTATACTGCCCTCTTTTCGTGAGGGGCAGCTCATGCTCAATATCTACAGCTCCAATTGGGGCGTGGTGCTGGATAAGCAGCTCGGCACGCAGCAGGGCGTCTCGATTTGGGAGTTCCACCGAGCGGCGTCCTCGGTCGCTCGTGACCAGGGCCGGCGCACATATCGATACGCTCGCATCAAGCCGGCAGTGCCTAAGGATGGCCAGGAAGTGGAAGTCACTTTGATGCTGACCCCATCGTCTCCTGAATCCGACTGGTTACCGCTCGGCGTGGCGACTGCTCGCACCATCAATAGCATCTGACGGCCCGGCTAGAGCAGTGGGCTATCAATCTTCCTGATCAGCTCGGGGCCGTGGTTCTTCACGTTGCCCACCGCTTTATCGACCGGGTACCACTCAAACGCTTCCACGGGAGTGTCGTGGTGCCTGGCCAAGTCTTCGGCCCGCTCAGGCAGCAGGCCTGGCTCCAGCCATTCCCTCGCAACATCTGGCGGCAGCACGACTGGGCGCCGGTCGTGGATGTCAACCATCCCCTCATCGCTCGCGGCTGTGACAATCGCGAAGCCGCCAGCGCCTCCCTCTTCGCCGTGCGGTATCTCGCCGATCGCGGCGAAGAACGCAGGGTCGCCTCCCTTCAGTCGTATGAAGTACGGCTGCTTGACCTTCGGGTTGTCTGGATCCTTCTTCCACTCGTACCACCCATCCGCCATCACGATGGCCCGCCCGCGCTTCCAGATCGCGCTCCAGAACCTGCTGGTCGCTGCAGTCTCGATCCGTGCATTGATCGCTGGTGGTCGCTTGCCATCCGCCCAGTGTGGCGCGTAGCCCCATCGGGTCCAGGTGGCGTGCGTGCCCTGGTCGTCCTGGTGCAGCAGCAGTACGCGCGACTGGGGCGCGACGTTGTAGCGTGCAAGGGGATCATTCGACCAGTCGCCCTCGAGCAGGCCCAGCTGCAACGCTTTGGCGTACTCGTCGACAGTTCGGTACTGCGTGAATCGTCCGCACATGGAACCCTCCGGTCGTCAGTTGGCCATCATCATCCTTTGACCGCGGCTCAAGCGTTTTGGTATCTGTATATGTATACAGTATTATTTTTGAGTTCCATCATGGGTAACGCGTCCTTTCTCTGTCTCCTCAAAAGCTCCTCCGCCGTGCTGCCTTTTCTGTCGGCCCGAGTGCCTGCGGGCATGGGCTTCCCCAGTCCCGCGGCCGACCACATAGAGCGCAAGGTGTCCCTTGATGAGCTGCTCGATATTGACGCCCCTCAGACGTACCTCGTTCGGGCACACGGTGAGAGCATGACCGGTGTGGGGATTTTTCACGACGATGTGATGGTGGTGAACAGGGCGCTGGAGGCTGGGCCGGGTGATGTAGTAATCGCGGCTATCAACGGTGACACGCTGGTGAAGACGTTCTGCCGGGAAGGCGATCAGATCATTCTTCGCTCGGAGAACCCCAAGTACGCGCCCAGGTACGTGCTGGAGGGCGACGAGCTCATGGTGTGGGGCGTGGTGATCACCAACCTGCGGAGCCTGCGCCAATATGGCTGAGTCGGCGATCGCGCTAATCGACTGCAATAGCTTCTACTGCAGTTGCGAGCGGGTATTCAGGCCGGATCTCCAGCATGTGCCGCTCGTGGTGCTGAGCAACAACGACGGCTGCGTGATCGCCAGGTCGGCGGATGCCAAACCCTTCGTGGCAATGGGCGATCCCTACCACCTGATCAAAGGTGTGTTGAGGCGGCACGGCATTGTGCCTTTCAGCAGCAACTACGCCCTGTATGGCGATATGAGTGAGCGCGTGATGACCGTCATCGAGTCGATGGTTCCCGAGGTAGAGGTGTACAGCATCGATGAGGCTTTCGCTGACCTAACGGGGGTGCAGGGTGACCTCGAGCAGCTCGGCCGGCAGATTCGCGCGCGCGTGCTGAAGCACACAGGGATACCAACCGGCGTCGGAATCGGTACCACGAAGACGCTGGCCAAGCTGGCGAACCATTGCGCGAAGAAGTGGCAGCGGCAGACGGGAGGGGTGGTCGATCTCCGTGATCCGGAGCGCCGTAATAAGGCGCTGAAGGTTCTACCTGTCAGCGATGTGTGGGGAATCGGCCGGCGCATGACCGAGAACCTCGACAAGCTGAAGATCACAACGGCGTGGGATCTTGCGCAGGCTGATGCCTGGACGCTGCGCAAGCAGTTCAGCGTGGTGGTGGAGAAAACCGCGCGCGAGCTGCGTGGAACACCCTGCCTGCAGGTGGATGACCAGGTGCCGGCGAAACAGGAGATTTGCTCGAGCAGGATGTTCGGCATCCGGCTGGAGCGAATCGAGCCGATTCGCGAGGCGGTGGCCACGTACGCCGCGATCGCCTGCGAGAAGCTCCGCGCCCAGGGCTCAGTGTGTAAGCGAATCCGTGTCGGCATCAGAACGGGGATGCACAACCCCGACGAGCCGAAGTTCGCCCGGGGGATGACCCTCGAGCTGCCGTACCAGACCGACGACACCCGGATGATCACCCACTACGCGCTGCTGGCCCTGGAGCAAATCTACCGTAAGGGTTACTCGTTCTCGAAGGCCGAGGTGATGCTGCTCGAGCTGTGCCAGCGCAACGAGTTCACCTCCGACCTGTTCGCGCCCCAGCAGCCACACGAAAGCACCAAGGTGATGGCGGTATTCGACGAGATCAATGCGAGGTGGGGGAGAGGCACGGTGCGGCCGGGCCGGGTAGAGCTGAACCCGGAGTGGGGAATGAAGCGGGAGATGCTGAGCCAGAGTTACACAACAAGGCTTGATCAACTCTGGCGTGCTGGTGGCTGATTTTTCGGTTTTAGTTCGATCTAAAGCCTGCTGAGAAAATTTTCAAACCGGGCAGATTTTAGATCTTTTATGGAGTCGGAGCTCTTCGAAATTACAAATATACTTTTATCGAACATGTCTTCAGAAACACCGCCGAGAATTAAGTGATCTCCGTAAGCAGCTATTATTGCTACCTCTTTTTCATCAAGGTAGAAAGTATGGTAATCAGTCTTCATGTTCGCAGTTATTGTTCCAGCGCCCCTGATCATAAAGAGGAAGATGGCGCCTGCAAAGCATAGAAAGATAAATGCGTAAAACTTGTCTCTGGCTCGAGGGATGGCGTTATCATCAAATCGACTTGTGACCTCTGCATAGCCTTCTCGAGTGGCTTCGGCGTTGAAAGCCTTTCTCCAGTCCAGTGTACGGTGCTTGACGAGTGCAAGAATAAGTGGGATAGCGCCCATCAGAAGGCATACAACCACGAAGTAATTCATGAAAGTATTGGTCATTCCGGCTATATATACCATGGCGACGCCTGGAAGCGAAAATGTGAGGCTGGCACCGATGAATCGAAATTCTTTTTCAGCTCTAATGAATAAGGCAAGAAAGGTGTAATAGTAAGCGTAAGCGGGGACTAATAATATAAACGAGCAAAATAATGAGATGATTATTAGCTTTAGGTCAAGCTCAATCAGCTCGTGCGGGTATCCAAATTCATTAGCATATCCTAGCTCGAATATATAGGCACCAATGAAGCTGATTATAGGTATTGAGGCAAGTAGGAAAGAGTCATTCTTAAAAATATTCATGCGCGCCAGTCCTTTGGTTTATTTAGGGTGTTTTGTGCAATATTGGGTGTCTCTTTAGTAGAGTTATTAGTGAGCCTGTTGGGTTGCTCGCCGCTGAAAGTGAAAGCTGCCACCTTATTTGGTTCATTTGCAGGTTTCATATTAGGCGTTAAGCGGGAGATGTTGAGCGGTAGTTAACAGCGCCGGTTAATCGACTGTGGATAGTTGACGCCGCTTGTTGGGTTGAGCTGGGCTCTAATTAGTTGATTGGGGAGTTAATTTTGTTAGGCTCTGGGAGAGCTTCTTAGCTCCCCCGTGCGCTCATCTAGCAACCATTTGCTATGTAAGTGAAATAGCTTTTCTAAAATCCCACTGAGTTGAGTGGGATATCCATTATATTAGCGCGGATAAGGATTTTGCCTTGCCTCTAGCAACATCTTTCTCATAACTGCGACGGAGTTTACCTCGTAGATCACGGATTTTGGCAGGGCTCTTGAGATCGCCCTTGTAGTCAAATTGCTCTCCGAGGTTTTCGACCTCAAAGTTAAGGTCGATAATTAAAGAGTCCAGAACTTCTTCAATGGATCCTAGAAATGTGCCGATGGCTTTAGAATCGAAAAGTTTCTTAGGGTTTTTGACGATTTCTGCAGAGTTGGCATCTGATCGCATCAGGTCAGCGACAGTAGATAGGAGAAAGAATCTCGTAAGACCATATTTAGATAATGGTTTGTATTTGATTTTCTCGGCTGCCCGAAGGATTACTTCCATTATTTTCTTTAAGAAAATGATTCTGTGAGCCGTTACAGCTGGCCTCGCAAAGATGTCGTTATATTTGTCGTCAAATAGTTTGTAGACCTGGTGGCATGACTCAGGCTCTAAAAGATCAAAAGCTAGCAGCAGTCGCCCGGCTTCTTCGTTGGTAATGATTTCTTTGTTGGGCTTTATCTCTTGGCCTCGTTTGATTTCATAAGCATACATACCGCCTTCAACTTGCTGAAATTCTTCTAGAAGCCTTATTTGAACTTCATTGTTAGATTTTAGATCGCGCGGCTTAATGGCGTTTTGATTGTTGCTATTGATAGTGATTTTTTTTGCAAGTGTCGGGTTTTCAATTTTGATTATTTTAGCAAGCACGCGAAGGTCTTGGCTGAGATGGTCCATCGATTTCCTAAAAGTCGAAATGCTTTGGGCTCCATTGACAACGACATAGTTTTTGATGATGAGACTATCGCCGTCGGCGCGGGCATGTGCGCACAATATCGTTACACCATTATGGTAGAGCGTGAAGTTTTCATGTTCCGCTTTGTCTAAAACACTCTCGCGTAGCGCTTTATTAACCTTGGTGTTACCAAGAGAATGACGCACGTTTTGGGAGAATAACGAACCGTCATCTATGCCTGAAAGTTTGACAAGCTCGACCGCTTGTACTGGAAGGATATAAGTTACTACTTCCGGCCCTGTGTTGATCGTCATAGGAGATACGTAGGAAGTGTCAAAGGTAAAAGACCCTTGAACGCCGGCTTCCTTATTTATGTCGATATATTCGCTAGCAATTGCGTGGCGGTCATAAACTCTCATCGCTTTATGCTGCTTTAGAAATTCCTCACCGTTCGCATCCAAAGGCTGATTGCAAATAAAAGCTCCAACCACCTCGTATCCATTGGTGATGAGTTCTTTAATCTTGTTTCGAGTCAAGGCCGTTTTGAGTTCTTGATTAGCGCCGCCATCTAAAAGTGCTTGAACCGATTCGGCATTAGCAAGTTGGCTGATAGTTCCGGCAAGCTCTCGCAAGGGGGCGTCCCCAATCGAAGATTCTCTCTGCTTAAGTTTGCCTTGAAGAATAATGATCTCTTGCTTAGTGTGATCAACATAGATTCCGTCAATGCCACGATCGTTAGGACGGTCGCATACAGCGTCATCGGCATCGACTGGATCAAGTCTAAATATGTTTTCCAAAAACCAGTTAAGAAACGCTATAGACTCGCCCCTTCCTTTTTCCTCATAAGTGCCAAGGATTTTTTGTAGGTTAGGGTATTGGAGCTCATCTGGGGTCATAGCGCGTCCTCTGCGGGCTGGGGGGGCAAACCCAGAGCATAGCCCAGGCGCTTCTGCGATTAAATATCGATTTGTACGGGGTGCCTAAGATTGACGTATCTGGCGCTATGACCCGTTGATGGGGCTGTCAGGAGGTAGCTTGGAGGGGGTCTCATTACTGCCTAACCTAGATTAGGCGCTATGACTGAGAGGGACGTGTGGCGAGGAGCTAGAAGATTTGCCGAGTTGAGGTCGATAGCAAATATGTAGAGGAGAGGGATGCGGGCTACGCCAAATTTACGCCAAGCATAAAAAAAGGCCTTATAAATAAAGGCCTTAAGGAATTTGTATGGTGCCCCGGGGGAGACTCGAACTCCCACTTCTTTCGAAAACGGATTTTGAATCCGCCGCGTCTACCGGTTCCGCCACCGGGGCACAATGGCGGCGCAGTATAGGGAGCAAGATGCCATTGGTCAATGCGCTCGCGTGGTCACTTGCAGGGAATTCCGGTAAGCTGCTCCGCCCTGCAGTACGACACACTTTCCGATCATGCGCGTTGCCGACTTTCATTTCGACCTGCCTGACGAGCAGATCGCCCGTCACCCCCTTGCCGAGCGTCGTGCCAGCCGACTGCTGATCCTCGATGGCGCCAGTGGTGCGCTGGCTCACCGGCAGTTCGCCGACCTGCTCGAATACCTGCGCCCCGGCGACCTGATGGTGTTCAACAACACCCGGGTGATCCCGGCACGTCTGTTCGGGCAGAAGGCTACCGGCGGCAAGCTGGAGATCCTGGTCGAGCGAGTGCTCGACGAGCATCGCGTGTTGGCCCATATCCGCTCGAGCAAATCGCCCAAGCCGGGCTCGCTGATCGATATCGATGGCGGCGCCCAGGCGCAGATGCTGGCCCGTCACGAGGCGCTGTTCGAGCTGCGTTTCGAGGAGCCGGTGCTGCCGCTGCTCGAGCGCGTCGGGCACATGCCGTTGCCTCCTTATATAGACAGGCCCGATGACGCCGCCGACCGCGAGCGCTATCAGACCGTCTACGCACAGAAGGCCGGTGCCGTCGCAGCGCCCACGGCGGGGCTGCATTTCGATGACGAGCTGCTGGTTGCGCTGCGTGAGAAAGGCGTCGAGAGCGCCTTCGTCACCCTGCATGTCGGCGCGGGTACCTTCCAGCCGGTTCGCGTGGAGCGTATCGAAGATCACCACATGCACAGCGAGTGGCTCGAGGTCGGTCAGGACGTGGTCGATGCGGTGCAGGCGTGCCGCGACCGTGGTGGCCGCGTCGTGGCGGTGGGCACTACCAGCGTTCGCTCCCTGGAAAGCGCTGCCCGAGACGGCGAGCTGAAACCGTTCAGTGGCGATACCGACATCTTCATCTATCCAGGCCGGTCGTTTCACGTGGTCGACGCCCTGGTCACCAACTTCCACCTGCCGGAATCGACCCTGCTGATGCTGGTGTCCGCGTTCGCTGGCTACCCTGAAACCATGGCGGCCTATGCCCAGGCCGTGGCCGAGGGTTATCGCTTCTTCAGTTACGGTGATGCCATGTTCATCACCCGCAATCCCGCCCCGCGCGGGCCCGAGGTTTCAGTATGACGCGCACCTGCCGCATGTCCTTCGAACTGCTCGCTACCGACGGCAAGGCCCGTCGCGGCCGGCTGACGTTTCCGCGTGGCGTGGTGGAAACCCCGGCGTTCATGCCGGTGGGTACCTATGGCACGGTGAAGGGCATGCTGCCGCGCGACATCGAGGCCATCGGCGCGCAGATCATTCTCGGCAACACCTTCCACCTGTGGTTGCGCCCCGGCACCGAGGTCATCAAGCGCCATGGCGATCTGCATGATTTCATGCAGTGGCAGGGTCCGATCCTCACCGATTCCGGCGGTTTCCAGGTGTTCAGCCTGGGGGCGATGCGCAAGATCAAGGAGGAGGGTGTGACCTTCGCCTCGCCGGTCGACGGCTCCAAGGTATTCATGGGGCCGGAAGAGTCCATGCAGGTGCAGCGCGACCTTGGCTCGGACATCGTGATGATCTTCGACGAGTGCACGCCGTACCCCGCCGAATTCGACGTGGCGAAAACCTCCATGGAGCTGTCGCTACGCTGGGCCAAGCGCTCAAAACTTGCCCATGGTGACAGCAGTGCCGCGTTGTTCGGCATCGTCCAGGGCGGCATGCACGAGTCGCTGCGCATGCGCTCTCTGGAAGGCCTGAGCGAACTGGAGTTCGATGGCCTGGCCATTGGCGGTCTGTCGGTGGGTGAGCCGAAGGAAGAGATGATCAAGGTGCTCGACTACCTGCCCGGGCAGATGCCGAGCGACAAGCCGCGTTACCTGATGGGTGTCGGCAAGCCAGAAGATCTGGTCGAGGGCGTGCGCCGCGGCGTTGACATGTTCGACTGCGTGATGCCGACCCGCAATGCGCGTAACGGACACCTGTTCGTCGACACCGGCGTGCTGAAGATCCGCAATGCGTTTCATCGTCACGATGACTCGCCGCTGGACCCGACCTGCGACTGTTACACCTGCAAACACTTCTCGCGCGCCTATCTGCATCATTTGGATAAGTGCGGCGAAATGCTCGGCAGCATGTTGAATACAATCCACAACTTGCGCCATTACCAGCGCCTCATGGCTGGTTTGCGCGAGGCAATTCAACAGGGTACATTGGCCGCCTTTGTCGATGCCTTCTACGCCCGGCGCGGCCTGCCAACGCCGCCGCTGGATTGATGATTCGATGGCTAAAAGATCTTTCAACAGGAGTGTCAAATGAGCTTTTTTATTCCCGCTGCCTACGCTGATGCCGCTGGCCCTGCTGCCGGCCCGGCTGGTACCGGTTTCGAGTGGATCTTCCTGATCGGCTTCCTGGTCATCTTCTACCTGATGATCTGGCGCCCTCAGGCCAAGCGTGCCAAAGAGCACAAGAACCTGCTCGGCAATCTGCAGAAGGGCGATGAAGTGGTAACCAGCGGCGGCATCGCCGGCAAGGTTTCCAAGGTCAGCGACGATTTCGTGGTCATCGAAGTGTCCGACACGGTCGAGCTGAAGATCCAGAAAGCAGCCGTTGCGGCAACCCTGCCCAAAGGCACGCTGAAAGCCATCTAATTCCTCTGTTCCAGTTTTATCCATCCCGCGGGGCGCATATTGCGCCCCGCGTCATAAGCGGGCGGCGTCATTCATGCTCAACAAATACCCTTTGTGGAAGTACCTGCTGATCGCGGTCGTGCTGATCGTCAGTCTGATTTATTCCGCACCCAATCTTTACCCCGATGATCCGGCAATCCAGATCAGCGGGGCCAGTTCGGCGCAGACCATCGCGCAGGCCGATCTCGACCGCGTCAGTAAGGCGCTGACCGAGGCGGGCATCGAGGTCAAGGCATCGAACGTAGGCGAGCAGGGCCGCAGCGGCCTGATTCGTCTGGTCAGCCAGGGCGACCAGCTGCCGGCCAAGGACATCGTACGCAAGGCCCTGGGCGACAACTTCGTGGTGGCCCTGAACCTGGCCCAGACTACGCCCGAGTGGCTGCGCAAGCTTGGTGCGAGCCCGATGAAGCTCGGCCTCGACCTCTCCGGCGGTGTGCACTTCCTGCTCGAAGTCGATATGGACAAGGCGCTGGACGTGCGTCGCCAGGTCTACGAGGGCGAGCTCAAGAGCCTGCTGCGCAAGGAGCGTGTGCGTTATCGCAGCATGCCGCAGCAAGGTGGCGCCATCCAGCTGGGCTTCGCTGACGCCGAAACGCTGGCCAAGGCCGAGCAACTGATTCGCAAGGATTACAACGACTTCGAGCTCAACGCCCAGGAGCGTGGTGGCCAGCAGGTGCTGCGCGTGACCATGACGCCGGCCAAGATCGCGGAAATTCGCGAGTACTCCATTCGCCAGAACCTGACCACGGTGCGTAACCGGGTCAACGAGCTGGGCGTGGCCGAGCCGCTGGTGCAGCGCCAGGGTGCCAACCGCATCGTGGTCGAGCTGCCGGGTGTGCAGGACACTGCCGAAGCCAAGCGTATTCTCGGCAAGACCGCCAACCTGGAGTTCCGCCTGGCAGCCGACCCGAACGCGCCGCGTGGCACCACCGAGCAGTTCGGTTTCCGCGAGGAAGGTCGCCCACCGGTACAGCTCGAGCGTGAGCTGATCATTACCGGTGACCAGGTCACCGACGCCCAGGCCAGTTTCGATGAGAACGGTCGCCCGCAGGTCAACATCCGTCTGGATGGCCACGGCGGTGATCTGATGAACCGCGCTACCCGCAGCAACGTCGGGCGCAGCATGGCGGTGATCTTCATCGAGCAGCGTCCGCTGACCCGCTACGTGAAGCAGATGGTCGACGGCGTCGAGAAGGAAGTGCAGGTCGACTCCTTCAAGGAAGAGAAGCAGATCATCAGCCTAGCGACCATCCAGTCGCCGCTGGGCAGCCAGTTCCGTATTACCGGCCTGAATGGTCAGGGTGAGTCGTCCGAGCTGGCGCTGCTGCTGCGTGCCGGTGGTCTGGCTGCGCCGATGTACTTTGCTGAAGAGCGCACCATCGGCCCGAGTCTGGGTGCCGAGAACATCGTCAAAGGCATCGAGTCCACCGAGTGGGCAATGATCTTCGTGTCGCTGTTCATGGTCTGCATCTACCGTTTCTTCGGCTTGCTGGCCACCATCGCCCTGGCATTCAACCTGACCCTGCTGGTCGGTCTGATGTCGGTGATCGGTGCGACCCTGACTCTGCCGGGTATCGCCGGTATCGTGCTGACCCTGGGTATGGCGGTCGATGCCAACGTGTTGATCTACTCGCGTATTCGCGAGGAGTTGAACAACGGCCTGTCGGTACAGCGCGCCATTCATGAAGGTTTCGATCGTGCCTACACCGCGATTCTCGACAGTAACCTGACCACGCTGCTGGTCGGTGCGATCCTGTTCGGGTTGGGGACCGGGCCGATCAAGGGCTTCGCCGTCACGCTGTCGATCGGGATCATCACCTCGATGTTCACCGCGATCATGTTCACCCGAGGGATGGTCAACCTGATCTTCGGTGGCCGTAACTTCAAGAAACTGTGGATTTGAGGTGAGGCTATGAGACTTCCATCCCGCATTCCGTTCATGGCGATACGCAACGTTGCGTTCGCCATCACCGTGGTTATCAGCCTCATCGGCCTGGGTAGCCTGTTCAAGCATGGCCTCAATTTTGGCCTGGATTTTACCGGCGGTACGCTGATCGAGCTGACCTACGAGAAGCCAGCCGATCTGGAACTGATCAAGCGTGAGCTGGGGCAGGCCGGTTATGCCGACGCCGTGGTGCAGAGCTTCGGTTCCACAACCGACGTGCTGGTACGCCTGGCTGGTGACTCGGCCGATCTGGGCAACCAGGTCGCCGCTGCGCTGCGTCAGATCGACACCGAGACCTCTTTCGAGGTCAAGCGCGTCGAGTTCGTTGGCCCGCAAGTGGGCGAGGAGCTGCGTGACCAGGGTGGCCTGGCGATGTTGCTGGCCCTGGGTGGCATCCTGCTGTACCTGGCGTTCCGCTTTCAGTGGAAGTTCGGTGTCGGCGCGGTGGCATCCCTGGCGCACGACGTGATCGTCACGCTCGGCATCCTGGCGTTCTTCCAGGTGCCCTTCGATCTGACGGTGATGGCGGCCGTGCTGGCGATGCTGGGTTACTCGCTGAACGACACCATCATCATCTACGACCGCATTCGCGAGAACTTCCGGATGATGCGCAAGGCGGACATCATCGAGAACATCGACGTGTCGGTGACCCAGACGCTGCTGCGTACCATCGCGACCTCCACCTCGACCGCCATGGCGCTGATCGCCCTGCTGGTCTTCGGTGGCGACAGCCTGGCCGGCTTCGCGCTGACCCTGCTGATCGGTGTCGTGGTCGGTACCTACTCGTCGGTCTACATCAGCGCCCCCGTGCTGATCTGGCTGAAGCTGACCTCCGAGGATCTGATTCCTCCGGCGACCGCTGCAGAGGGTGTGGATGACCGCCCCTGAGGCGTGATGCATTCACCATTTGCGCTGCATAAAGGCGGGCGACAAGGGAACTTGTCGCCCGTTTTGCATTTCCAAGGCTGGGAGTAGAGCGCGTATAGGCGCTGCAGTTGTGATCAGGAGAATCGCATGAACAAGTCATTGTTGGTTGGTGCTGTGCTGGGTGCCGTCGGTGTCACTGCGGGTGGCGCTGTTGCGACCTATAGCATGGTGAGCGGGCCCAAGTACGCCGAGGTTCTGGCAGTCAAGCCGGTGACCGAGACCATCAAGACGCCGCGTGAAGAATGCCGGGAAGTCGCGGTGACCCGTCAACGCCCCGTGCAGGATCAGCATCAGATCGCCGGTACGGCGATCGGCGCCGTGGTCGGTGGTCTGCTGGGCAACCAGGTGGGCGGTGGTAATGGCAAGAAGATCGCCACCGTTGCAGGCGCCGTAGGTGGCGGTTATGCCGGCAACAAGGTGCAGGAGGGCATGCAGGCGCGTGACACCTACTCCACCACTGAAACCCGCTGCAAGACCGTGAACGACACCAGCGAGAAGATCGTCGGTTATGACGTGAAGTACGATCTGGATGGCAAGGTAGGTCGTGTACGCATGGACGAGGAACCGGGCAGCAAGATTCCGGTTCGCGATGGCAAGCTGGTGCTGGCGGATTCCGATTCGGATGAATGATCCGTCTTTCGAAATATAGAAAAGGCGCTCCCCGGAGCGCCTTTTTCTTGGGTAATAAAAAACCGGCCCGAAGCCGGTTTTTCATTGGAGTCGCGATCAACGCTTGAGCGATGCCGACAGGTGCGGCTGAATCGCGGTCAGCACGGCCTTGAAGCATTTGGTATTGCCGGCAACGATCTGGCCCTTCTCGAGGAATTCGTGGCCACCGCTGAAGTCGCTGACCAGGCCGCCCGCTTCCTGGATCAGCAGTGCGCCGGCGGCCATGTCCCACTCGGACAGGCCGAACTCCCAGAATGCGTCGAAACGACCTGCAGCCACGTAGGCCAGGTCAAGGCTGGCAGCGCCGGCGCGGCGTACGCCAGCGGTCTGGCCGACCAGGCTGCGGAACATGCCCAGGTAGTTCTCGAGGTTATCGAGCTGGTCGTTTCGGAACGGGAAACCGGTGCCGAGCAGGGCGCCGTCCAGGCTCTTGCGGTTGCTGACGCGCAGGCGACGACCGTTGAGGGCGGCGCCACGGCCGCGGCTGGCGGTGAATTCTTCTTGGCGAACCGGATCGATGATCACGGCGTGTTCCAGGCGACCGCGGTATTTGCAGGCCAGGCTGACGGCGAAATGCGGAACACCACGCACGAAGTTGGTGGTGCCATCGAGCGGATCGATGATCCACTGGTAGTCGGCGCCTTCGCCGCTGCCTTCGAGCAGGCCACCTTCCTCGCCGAGGAAGCTGTGGGTCGGGTAGGCCTTGCGCAGGGCCTGGACGATCATCAGCTCGGCCGAGCGGTCGATCTCGGTCACGTAGTCCTTGGCGTCCTTTTCATCTACGGAGATGACGTCCAGGCGTTCGATTGAGCGGAAGATCATTTCACCGGCGCTACGGGCTGCGCGCAGCGCGATGTTCAGCATGGGCTGCATGGAAGTTCACCTGGGGTCGTAATAAAGCCGGCCATTCTAGCAGAAAAGCCCGTCGCATGAAGTGCCGTCCGTGTCCTGCATGACACAAAGGAGGGTGCTTCTGTAAGATTTGCTACCTCATTTATCCGACGCGGGCGTCTACCTTGCTGCAGAACATTCGAGTGGTACTGGTCAACACCAGTCATCCCGGCAATATCGGCGGGGTGGCCAGGGCCATGAAAAACATGGGGTTGTCGCGTCTGGTGCTGGTCGAGCCGCGCCAGTTTCCGAGCGAGGAGGCCGTCGCACGGGCCTCCGGCGCCACCGATATTCTCGAGGCCGCCGAAGTCGTGTCCTGTCTCGAGGATGCCTTGGTTGGTTGCAGTCTGGCCTTCGGAACCAGTGCGCGAGAGCGACGTATTCCCTGGCCGTTGATCGATCCGCGCGAGTGCGGCGTGGCGGCCGTGCAGAAGGCTAGCGAGGGCGGCGAAGTGGCGCTGGTGTTCGGTCGTGAGCACGCAGGCCTGACCAACGAAGAGCTGCAGCGCTGTCATTTTCACGTGCACATCCCTTCCGATCCGACCTTCAGTTCGCTGAACCTGGCGGCGGCCGTGCAGGTGCTGACCTACGAGGTGCGCATGGCAGCCCTGGCTGCTGAAAATGCGCCGGTCGCGCCTCGCCAGGAGACGGTCGTCGAGGAGGGTGATCAGCCGGTGACGGCGGACGAGATGGAGTCCTTCTACGGGCATCTGGAAAAGTCGCTGGTGGAAATCGGTTTTCTCGATCCCGCCAGTCCGCGGCACCTGATGAGTCGCCTGCGTCGCCTTTATGGGCGTGCCGAGGTGACTCGGCTGGAAATGAATATCTTGCGCGGCGTCCTGACCGAAACCCTCAAGGCGGCGCGCGGTGAGCACCACAAACGGGGAAAGACTGATGTTTGAGCGCATGCGGGAAGATATCCAGGGTGTTTTTCATCGTGATCCGGCGGCGCGCAACGCGTTCGAAGTGGTCACCTGTTACCCCGGGCTGCATGCGGTGTGGCTGCACCGTGCGGCGCATGCGCTATGGACCTCCGGCTGGAAGTGGTTGGCGCGTGGCGTGTCGAATTTCAGTCGCTGGCTGACCGGTATCGAGATTCATCCTGGTGCGGTGATCGGTCGGCGGTTCTTCATCGATCACGGCATGGGTATCGTCATTGGCGAGACCGCCGAAATCGGTGACGACGTGACGCTCTATCAGGGCGTGACCCTGGGTGGCACCAGTTGGAACAAGGGCAAGCGCCATCCAACGCTCGAGGATGGTGTGGTGGTCGGTGCCGGTGCCAAGGTACTCGGCCCGTTCACCGTAGGGGCGGGCGCCAAGATCGGTTCCAATGCGGTGGTCACCAAAGCGGTGCCGGCAGGGGCGACCGCGGTCGGCATCCCGGCCAAGATCATTGTCAAGGGTGATGACGGGCTCGAGGCGCAGCGCCAGGCCATCGCCGACAAGCTGGGCTTCGACGCCTACGGGGTCAGCCAAGATATGCCCGACCCGGTGGCCCGCGCGATCGGTCAGTTGCTCGACCACCTGCACGCGGTCGACAACCGCCTTGAAGGCATTTGCGGTGCGCTGGGCAAGCTGGGCAGTGATTACTGCGCCAAGGACATGCCGCAGCTGCGTGACGAGGATTTCGCTGGCGTTTGCAAGGATCAGGGCGACAAACCGGCTGCGTGATGCGGGGCGGGTCTGGCTTTGCTATGATCCGCCGCCACTTTTAGTGGGAAGGGGCTCCTAAATCCGAGTGTTTTGGTTGGTCTTATAGTTGACTCAAATACTCGGATAAGAGGATAATCGCTTCACATTGTGAATCCTTGGTAACCCTTCATGCGACTGACTACCAAAGGCCGATACGCCGTGACTGCCATGCTCGACCTGGCGCTGCATGCGCAGAATGGGCCGGTATCCCTCGCCGATATCTCCGAGCGTCAGGGTATTTCCCTTTCCTATCTCGAGCAGCTGTTCGCCAAGCTTCGTCGTGGAAGCCTGGTCTCCAGCGTGCGCGGGCCTGGTGGTGGTTATCAGCTGTCGCGCAACATGCAGGGCATCCAGGTCGCCGAAGTGATCGACGCGGTCAACGAATCCGTCGATGCCACGCGCTGCCAGGGGCAGGGTGGTTGTCACTCCGGCGATATCTGCCTGACCCACCACCTGTGGTGCGATCTCAGCCAGCAGATTCACGAATTTCTCAGCGGCATCAGCCTGGCCGACCTGGTCACGCGCCGCGAAGTGCAGGAAGTCGCCCAGCGCCAGGATCAACGTCGCTGCGCCAACAACGGCAGGGCGCACCATCTGGATAAGATTGAAGCGTCCACCGTCGATTGAGCACGCAAGGCGCCGGCCTGATACCTGATTAGGAGATACCGAAAAATGAAATTGCCAATCTACATGGATTACTCCGCGACAACGCCGGTCGATCCGCGCGTTGCGCAGAAAATGATCGAATGCCTGACCAATGAAGGCAACTTCGGCAACCCGGCTTCGCGCTCCCATGTATTCGGCTGGAAAGCCGAGGAAGCGGTCGAGAATGCCCGTCGCCAGGTGGCCGAGCTGGTCAATGCCGACCCGCGCGAAATCGTCTGGACCTCCGGTGCCACCGAGTCCGACAACCTCGCCATCAAAGGTGTCGCGAGCTTCTACGCCAGCAAGGGCAAGCACCTGATCACCTCGAAGATCGAGCACAAGGCTGTCCTGGACACCATGCGTCAGCTCGAACGTGAAGGTTTCGAGGTCACCTACATCGAGCCCGGTGAAGACGGCCTGATCACTCCGGCCATGGTCGAGTCAGCGCTGCGCGAGGACACTACGCTGGTGTCGATCATGCACGTCAACAACGAGATCGGCACCGTCAACGACATCGCTGCGATCGGTGAACTGCTGCGTGCTCGTGGCGTGTTCTTCCATGTCGATGCCGCCCAGTCGACCGGCAAGGTCGAGATCGACCTCGAGAAGCTCAAGGTCGACCTGATGTCCTTCTCGGCGCACAAGACCTATGGCCCGAAAGGCGTCGGCGCCCTGTACGTGCGTCGCAAGCCGCGTATCCGTCTGGAAGCCCAGACCCACGGTGGCGGCCACGAGCGTGGCATGCGTTCCGGTACCCTGGCGACCCACCAGTGCGTCGGCATGGGTGAAGCCTTCCGTATCGCCAAGGAAGAGATGGCCGCCGAGAACGCCAAGGTGCTGGCGCTGCGTGATCGCTTCTTCAAACACGTCGAGGGCCTTGAGGAGTTGTACGTCAACGGCAGCATGACTGCCCGCGTGCCGCACAACCTGAACCTGAGCTTCAACTACGTGGAAGGCGAGTCGCTGATCATGGCCCTCAAGGATCTGGCGGTATCGTCCGGTTCGGCCTGTACCTCGGCGTCTCTGGAGCCTTCCTACGTACTGCGTGCCCTGGGCCGCAACGATGAACTGGCGCACAGCTCGATTCGCTTCACCTTCGGCCGCTTCACCACCGAAGAAGAAGTCGACTACGCGGCACAGAAGGTCTGCGAGGCCGTTACCAAGCTGCGCGAACTGTCGCCGCTCTGGGATATGTTCAAAGAAGGTGTCGACATTTCCAAGGTGGAATGGGCAGCACACTAAAAGCTGCCGGTGAGCGGCGCCTGATGAGAGAGGATTGATAACATGGCTTACAGCGAAAAGGTCATCGACCACTACGAGAACCCGCGCAACGTCGGCAAGATGAACGCGGAAGACCCGGACGTCGGCACCGGCATGGTCGGCGCGCCGGCCTGCGGCGACGTGATGCGTCTGCAGATCAAGGTCAACGAACAGGGCGTCATCGAAGATGCCAAGTTCAAGACCTACGGCTGCGGTTCTGCCATCGCTTCCAGCTCCCTCGCCACCGAGTGGATGAAGGGCAAGACGCTGGACGAGGCGGAAACCATCAAGAACACCCAGCTCGCCGAAGAACTGGCGCTGCCGCCGGTGAAGATCCACTGCTCGGTACTCGCCGAGGACGCCATCAAGGCGGCCGTGCGCGACTACAAGCAGAAGAAAGGTTTGCTCTAAGGAGGTTTGTCGATGGCCATCAGCATGACTCAAGCCGCTGCCCAGCATATCCGTCGCTCGCTCGACGGTCGTGGCAAGGGTGAGGGCATCCGTCTCGGGGTTCGTACCACCGGGTGTTCCGGCCTGGCCTACGTGCTGGAGTTCGTCGACGAAACCGCCAGCGAAGACCAGGTGTTCGAAAGCCATGGCGTCAAGGTGATCATCGATCCCAAAAGCCTGGTTTATCTCGACGGCACTGAGCTGGATTTCGTGCGCGAAGGGTTGAACGAAGGCTTCAAGTTCAACAACCCGAACGTGCGCGGTGAATGCGGCTGCGGCGAAAGCTTCAACATCTGATGAAGCGTTCAGGCCCCTGTCACTTCGCTCTGTTCGAGTTGCAGCCGAGCTTTCGTCTGGATCTCGACCAGCTCGCCGCCCGATACCGCGAGCTGGCGCGCAGCGTTCACCCGGATCGCTTCGCCGATGCCCCCGAGCGTGAGCAGCGCATTGCGCTCGAACGCTCGGCGAGTCTCAACGAGGCTTACCGCACGCTCAAGAGCGACTCGCAGCGGGCGCGCTACTTGTTGGCGATGCGCGGGCCCGAGTTGCCGCTGGAAGTCACCGTGCAGGATCCCGACTTCCTCATGCAGCAGATGCAGTGGCGTGAAGAGCTCGAAGATCTGCAGGACGAAGCCGACCTGGCTGGTGTGGCGGCCTTCAAGGGGCGCCTGAAAGTTGCCCAGCAGGAGTTGAACGAACGCTTCGCCGAGGCTTGGGAAGACGATGCGCGCCGAGAAGAGGCCGAACGCCTGATGCGCCGCATGCAGTTTCTCGACAAGCTTTCCCACGAGGTGCGCCAGCTGGAAGAGCGCCTCGACGATTAATGCTCGCGCGGCTGCCGTGGCCGTGCCTGATACCCAGATAAGCACCGACTACCTATGGCTTTATTGCAGATTGCTGAGCCCGGCCAGAGCCCCCAACCTCACCAGCGTCGTCTGGCGGTCGGGATCGATCTGGGCACCACCAATTCCCTCGTCGCGGCCGTGCGCAGCGGCGTCAGCGAGCCGCTGCCCGATGCCGAAGGGCGCCTGATTCTGCCGTCGGCCGTGCGCTACCACGCCGATCGCGTCGAAGTGGGCGAGGCTGCCCGCCTTCAGGCTGCCAGCGACCCGTTCAACAGTATCCTCTCGGTCAAGCGCCTGATGGGCCGTGGCCTCGCCGACGTGAAGCAATTGGGTGAGCAGTTGCCTTACCGCTTCGTCGCCGGCGAGTCGCACATGCCGTTCATCGACACCGTGCAAGGCCTGAAGAGCCCCGTCGAAGTGTCCGCCGATATCCTCAAGGTGCTGCGTCAGCGTGCCGAAGCGAGCCTGGGTGGCGAGCTGGTCGGGGCGGTCATTACCGTGCCGGCCTATTTCGACGACTCCCAGCGCCAGGCCACCAAGGACGCCGCGCGTCTGGCTGGCCTGAGCGTGTTGCGCCTGCTCAACGAGCCGACGGCCGCCGCGGTTGCCTATGGTCTCGACCAGAAGGCCGAGGGCGTGGTGGCGATCTATGACCTGGGTGGTGGTACCTTCGATATTTCCATCCTGCGCCTGACCGGCGGCGTGTTCGAAGTGCTGGCGACCGGGGGCGACAGTGCCCTGGGCGGCGACGACTTCGACCATGCCATCGCTGGCTGGATCGTCGAGCAGGCCGGTCTGTCGGCCGATATCGCGCCTGGTGCCCAGCGCAGCCTGCTGCAGGCGGCCTGTGCTGCCAAGGAAGCGCTGACCACCGCCGATAGCGTCGAAGTGACCTACGAGCAGTGGCAGGGCATGTTGTCCCGTGCCGACTTCCAGGCGTTGATCGAGCCGATGGTGGCGCGCAGCCTCAAGGCCTGTCGCCGCGCCGTGCGTGATGCCGGTATCGAGGTCGAGGACGTCGGTGCGGTGGTCATGGTTGGCGGCTCGACTCGTGTGCCGCGTGTACGTGAGGCGGTTGGCGAGTTGTTCGGCCGTCAGCCGCTGACCGATATCGATCCGGATCAGGTGGTCGCCATTGGCGCCGCGATCCAGGCCGATGCCCTGGCCGGCAACCGCCGTGCCGATGGTGAGGAGTTGCTGCTGCTCGATGTCATCCCGTTGTCCCTGGGGCTGGAAACCATGGGTGGGCTGATGGAGAAAGTGATTCCGCGCAATACCACCATTCCGGTCGCTCGCGCCCAGGAGTTCACCACTTACAAAGATGGCCAGAGCGCCATGATGATCCATGTGCTGCAGGGCGAGCGCGAGTTGATCAGCGATTGCCGCTCGCTGGCGCGCTTCGAATTGCGGGGCATTCCGCCGATGGTGGCCGGTGCTGCGAAGATTCGCGTGACCTTCCAGGTCGATGCAGACGGTCTGCTCAGCGTCAGTGCCCGCGAACTCGCCTCGGGCGTCGAAGCCAGCATCCAGGTCAAGCCATCCTACGGCCTTACCGACGGCGAAGTCGCGCGCATGCTGCAGGACTCTTTCCAGCACGCCGGCGGCGACAAGGCTGCCCGCGCATTGCGCGAGCAGCAGGTCGACGCGCAGCGTCTGCTCGAGGCGGTCGAGGGTGCCTTGCAGGCTGACGGCGAACGTCTGCTGGATGCCGAAGAACGCATGGTGATCGACCTGCAGATGCAGGAGTTACGTGATTTGTTGACGGGCACCGATGGCTTGGCCATCGAGCAGCAGACCAAGCGTCTGTCGCAGGTGACCGATGCCTTTGCCGCCCGGCGCATGGATTCGACGGTAAAAGCCGCGCTGGCCGGGCGCAGCCTGAATGAGATCGAGGAATAAGCGATGCCCGTGGTAACTTTTCTGCCCCACGAGAAATTCTGCCCCGAAGGGCTGGTGGTCGAGGCGCCGTCAGGCACCTCGATCCTGGAGCTGGCCCACGAGCACCATATCGAGATGGAAAGCGCCTGCGGCGGCGTGTGTGCCTGCACCACCTGCCACTGTATCGTGCGCAAGGGGTTCGACTCGCTGAACGAAGCCGACGAACTCGAAGAGGATTATCTGGACAAGGCCTGGGGGCTGGAAGCGCAGTCGCGCCTGGCCTGCCAGGCGATCGTCGGTGAACAGGACATTACCGTCGAGATTCCCAAGTACTCGCTCAACCACGCTGCTGAAGCGCCGCACTGATCAGGAAGCCATGACATGAGCCTGAAATGGGTTGATGTGCTCGAAATCGCCATCCAGCTCGCCGACAGCAAGCCGGACGTCGATCCCCGTTATGTCAATTTCGTCCAGCTGCACCGCTGGGTGGTCGAGCTGCCGGAGTTTTCCGACGACCCGCAGCGCGGAGGCGAGAAGGTCCTCGAAGCCATTCAGGCTGCCTGGATCGAAGAAGCGCAGTAAGCCTGGGCCGGACGTTATCCGGCTCTTTTATGCTGAGCAGGTGCCACCTTGGGGCATCGCTCTTATGCTTTTGACTGGAACCCGCGTATAATTCGCGGGTTTAATTTTTGGCTTTAATCCACCGTTTCTGGAGTTTCACATGGCTGTTCAACGTACTTTCTCCATCATCAAGCCGGATGCCGTTGCTAAAAACGTTATCGGCAAGATCACCACTCGCTTCGAAGAAGCCGGCCTGCGCATCGTTGCTTCCAAGCAGCTGCAGCTGTCCGAGCGTGAAGCTGCCGGTTTCTACGCCGAGCACAGCGAGCGTGGTTTCTTCAAGGATCTGGTTGCTTTCATGACTTCCGGTCCGGTCATCGTTCAGGTTCTCGAAGGCGAGAACGCCATCGCCAAGAACCGCGAGCTGATGGGCGCTACCAACCCGAAAGAAGCGGCTGCCGGCACCATCCGTGCTGACTTCGCCGTCTCCATCGACGAGAACGCCGTACACGGTTCCGACTCCGAAGCTTCCGCTGCTCGCGAAATCGCTTACTTCTTCTCCGCTACCGAGATCAACGCCCGCATTCGCTAAGGCGAAGCGTGCGAAGGTGACGTCATGACCGACACGAATGGCAAAATCAACCTGCTGGGCCTGACCCAGCCGGAAATGGAGCAGTTCTTCGACAGCCTCGGAGAGAAGCGCTTTCGTGCCGGTCAGGTCATGAAGTGGATTCACCACTTCGGCGTCGATGATTTCGCCGCCATGACCAACGTCGGCAAGGCCTTGCGCGAGAAGCTCGAGGCCGCTGCCTACATTCGCGGGCCCGAAGTGGTCAGCGAAGACATTTCTTCCGATGGCACGCGCAAGTGGGTCGTGCGCGTGGCGTCGGGCAGCTGCGTGGAGACCGTGTACATTCCCCAGGGCGGGCGTGGCACCCTGTGTGTTTCCTCGCAAGCGGGCTGTGCCCTGGATTGCAGTTTCTGCTCCACGGGCAAGCAAGGCTTCAACAGCGACCTGACCAGCGCCGAGATCATCGGCCAGGTGTGGATCGCCAACAAATCGTTCGGCAGCGTGCCGGCGAAGATCGACCGTGCCATCACCAACGTGGTGATGATGGGCATGGGCGAGCCGCTGCTGAACTTCGACAACGTCGTCTCCGCCATGAAGATCATGATGGACGACCTGGGCTACGGCATCTCGAAGCGCAAGGTCACCTTGTCGACCTCCGGCGTAGTGCCGATGATCGACAAACTCGCCGAAGTCATCGACGTGTCCCTGGCACTGTCGCTGCACGCACCCAATGACGAACTGCGCAGCCAACTGGTACCGATCAACAAGAAGTACCCGCTGGACATGCTGCTGGCCGCCTGCAAGCGCTATATTTCCCGCCTCGGCGAGAAACGTGTGCTCACAGTCGAATACACCCTGCTCAAGGACGTGAACGATAAACTCGAGCACGCCGAGCAGATGGTCGCGCTGCTGGCCGATGTGCCCTGCAAGATCAACCTGATTCCCTTCAACCCGTTTCCCCATTCGGGTTACGAGCGGCCGAGCAACAATGCGATTCGCCGCTTTCAGGAGCTGCTGAAAAAGGCCGGGCACAACGTCACGGTGCGTACCACCCGTGGTGAAGACATCGATGCTGCCTGCGGGCAACTGGTCGGCCAGGTGATGGACCGCACGCGTCGTAGCGAGCGCTACATCGCCGTGCGCCAGCTGAATGCCGACGCCGAGGCGGCGCGCCCCGCCGCCAGCCGCAACTGAGAGGATCTCCATGACCGTGCTGCGTTCCCTGCTGTTCTTGTTCGGCACCAGTCTGCTCACCGCCTGCGTATCGACCGGTGACGTCGACCCGATGAAAACGCCCGAAGGGCGCAAGAAAGCCTACGATTCGTTCGTGCAGCTGGGTATTGGTTATCTGCAGCAGGGCGAGACCGGGCCGGCCAAGGTGCCGCTGAAGAATGCGCTGGACATCGACTCCTCGGGCGCTGACGCCCACGCCGTGCTCGCCCTGGTGTTCCAGCGTGAGATGGAACCCAAGCTGGCCGATGAACATTTTCGCAAGTCGCTGTCCAAGAACCCCAGGGATGCCCGGCTGCTGAACAACTACGGCGGCTTCCTGTTCGAGCAGAAGCGCTACAAGGAAGCCATGGAACGCTACAGCCTGGCCGCCGAGGACAGCCTCTATCCGGAGCGCGCCCGGGTGTTCGAGAACATGGGCATGACCGCCATGATGCTCAAGCAGCGCCAGGAGGCCAAGGCCTATTTCGAGCGTTCGTTGCGCCTCAACAGTCGCCAGCCGCGGGCCCTGCTGGAGATGGCCAATCTCTCCTTCGAAGATCGCGAATACGTGCCTGCGCGCAGCTATTACGAGAGTTTCAGCGCCATTTCCGAGCAGAACGCCCGCAGCTTGTTGCTGGGCGCGCGCCTGGCCACGATCTTCGAGGATCGTGACCGTGCTGCCAGCCTCGGCCTGCAATTGAAACGTCTTTATCCCGGTACGCCGGAATATCAGCAATATCTGTCGGAGCAAAGATGAAAGCGGCCCAACCCGAAGTTGCAGCAGCTCATCGCGTCAATCCTGGAGAAGCCCTGCGTGCAGCGCGTGAGAGCCGAGGCTGGTCGGTGGCCGAAGTCGCCACCCAGCTCAACCTCACGCCAATGCGCCTGAGCCAGCTGGAGGCCGGCGAGTTCGAGAAGCTGCCAGGCAACACCTTTTCCCGTGGTTACATCCGCGCCTACGCGAAATTGCTGGGCCTGGAGCAGGCACCCCTGGTGGCCGACTTCGATCAGTTCACCGGCAGCAACGCCACGGGCAGCAGCGTGCATGCGCTGGGCCGGATCGAGGAGCCGACGCGCTACTCGCAAAGCATTCTGCGCCTGGTCAGCTTCCTGCTGCTGCTCGGCGTTGGCGGCGCCTGTTTCTACTGGTGGCAGGACCAGGGCTGGCAGCTCGATGACCTGAAGAACGTCGGCATGGGCCATGTCGAGGTCGACGGCGCCGATGGCAGCACCCAGATTCATCCGCTCGACGAGCCGGAAGACCAGGCCGTCGCCGAGGCGCAGAACCAGGGTACCGAATTGCCGTTGCCAGGCGTTTCGGGCGAGCAGGCTGAAGAGGCCCCGAGCGAAACGTCGCCGGCCACCGCTACCGAATTGCTGGAACAGAACCCGCCAGCTGGCCAGACCGCGCCTGCTGAGCAGACACCCGCTGCACCAGCCGGATCGACTGTACCCGCGGCGCCAGCCGCACCGGCTGCCCAGGCGCCCGCTGCCGCCGCTGCTCAGCCGCAGGCCCCGGTGGCGGCTGGCGAAGGCCTGATCAGCGTGAAGTTCACTGCCGATTGTTGGATCCAGGTGACCGATGCCAACGGCAAGGTCGTCGCCAGCGGCCTGAAACGCAGCGGTGACAGCCTCGACGTACGCGGCCAGGCACCGATGGAGTTGCGCCTGGGCTTCGCCCGCGGCGCCCAGGTGACCTACAACGGTGCTGCTGTCGATGTGACGCCGCATATCTCCGGTGAAACCGCACGCTTGAAGTTGGGTGGGCAGTAATATGCACGGTGAATCACCGATCAAACGTCGTCTCTCTCGCAAGATCTGGGTCGGTTCGGTACCGGTCGGCGGCGATGCCCCCATCGCCGTACAGAGCATGACCAATACCGATACCAACGATGTGGCCGCCACCGTCGAGCAGATCCGTCGCCTCGAAGCGGCCGGTGCCGACATCGTCCGCGTCTCCGTTCCGGACATGGACGCTGCCGAAGCCTTCGGTCGCATCAAGCAGCAGGTCAACCTGCCGCTGGTGGCCGACATTCACTTCGATTACCTGATCGCCCTGCGTGTGGCCGAGCTGGGCGTCGATTGCCTGCGTATCAACCCCGGCAACATCGGCCGCGAGGATCGCGTCAAGGCAGTGGTCGAGGCGGCGCGCGACAAGGGCATTCCGATTCGCATCGGCGTCAACGCAGGCTCCCTGGAAAAGGACCTGCAGAAGAAATACGGTGAGCCGACGCCCGAGGCGCTCGTCGAGTCGGCCCTGCGTCACGTCGAGCATCTCGACCGCCTGAACTTCCCCGACTTCAAGGTCAGCGTGAAGGCCTCCGACGTGTTCATGGCCGTCGAAGCCTATCGCCTGCTGGCCAAGCAGATCGAACAGCCGCTGCACCTGGGCATCACCGAGGCCGGCGGCCTGCGCTCCGGTACCGTGAAGTCCTCGGTAGGTCTGGGCATGCTCCTGGCCGAAGGTATCGGCGACACCATCCGCATCTCCCTGGCGGCCGATCCGGTGGAGGAGATCAAGGTTGGTTTCGATATCCTCAAGTCGCTGCGCCTGCGTTCGCGGGGCATCAACTTCATCGCCTGCCCGAGCTGCTCGCGCCAGAACTTCGACGTGGTCAAGACCATGAACGAGTTGGAAACCCGCGTCGAGGACCTGCTGGTGCCGCTGGACGTCGCGGTGATCGGCTGCGTGGTCAACGGCCCAGGCGAGGCCAAGGAAGCCCATATCGGCCTCACCGGAGGTACGCCGAACAACCTGGTGTACATCGATGGCAAGCCGGCTTCCAAGCTGACCAATACCAACCTGGTGGATGAGCTGGAAAAGCTGATCCGCGAAAAGGCGGCCGAAAAGGCTGCAGCCGATGCGGCTGTGATCGTGCGCGGCTGATCCGTGCTTAAGGAAAACAAGTGAGCAAGTCCCTGCAAGCCATTCGTGGCATGAACGATATCCTGCCGCAGCAGACCCCGGCCTGGCGCTATCTGGAAAGCACGCTGGCGACCTTGCTGGATAGCTACGGCTATCAGGAAATCCGCCTGCCGATCCTCGAGTTCACCGACCTGTTCGCCCGTGGCATCGGCGAGGGCACCGATGTGGTCGACAAGGAGATGTACACCTTTCTCGACCGCAACAACGAATCCCTGACCCTCCGCCCCGAAGGCACCGCCGGCTGCGTGCGCGCCGTGCTCGAGCATGGCCTGACCGGTGGCGGTCAGGTGCAGAAGCTGTGGTACGCGGGCCCGATGTTCCGCTACGAGAAGCCGCAGAAGGGCCGTTATCGCCAGTTCCACCAGATCGGTGTGGAAGTGTTCAACCTGCCAGGGCCCGACATCGACGCCGAGCTGATCACCCTGACCTGGCGCCTGTGGAAGAAGCTCGGCCTGGCCGGCGCGGTGACTCTGCAGCTCAACAGCCTGGGTTCCAGCGAAGCCCGCGGCGTGTACCGTGACGCCCTGGTGGCCTACCTGCGCGAGCGCTTCGATCAGCTCGACGAAGACAGCCAGCGTCGCCTGACCACCAACCCGCTGCGCATCCTCGACAGCAAGAACGCCCAGACCCAGGCGCTGCTCGCCGATGCCCCGACGCTTCACGACTATCTGGACGACGAGTCCCGCGTGCACTTCGACTGCCTCAAGGCGCGTCTGGATGCCGTCGGCATCAAGTACGAGATCAACCCGAAGCTGGTGCGCGGCCTGGATTACTACGGCCGCACCGTATTCGAGTGGGTGACCGACAAACTCGGATCTCAAGGCACCGTATGCGCCGGCGGTCGTTACGACGGGCTGATCACCCAGTTCGGCGGCAAGCCGACTCCAGGCGTGGGTTTCGCCATGGGCGTCGAGCGCCTGGTGCTGCTGCTCGAAACCCTGCAGTGCGTACCCGCTGAATTGAACCGCCCGGCCGATGCCTTCATCTGCGCCTTCGGCGAAGCGGCCGAGTTGGCTGCACTGGCCTTGGCTGAAGAAGTACGTAATCAGGTTCCGGGGCTGCGCCTGCTGGTCAATGCCGGTGGTGGCAGCTTCAAGAGCCAGTTCAAGAAGGCCGACAAGAGCGGAGCCCTGTATGCTCTGATTCTCGGTGAGGACGAACTGGCCAAGCGCGTGGTAGGTTGCAAACCTTTGCGCGACGACAGCGAACAACAAAGCATTGCCTGGTCGGATCTTGCCGACCATCTGGCATCCTGCACCCAGCAGGCTTGAGCGATTTAGCGATTAAGGAGTATTGGGGTGGCGTTGAACAGCGATGATGATGAACTGGCCGGCCTGAAAGACTGGTGGGATCGTAACGGCAAGCCACTGCTGGCGGGTGGCGCCCTGGCGCTGATCGCGGTATTCGGCTGGCAGGGTTGGCAGAAGTACCAGACCAACCAGGCGCAGGGCGCGTCGATTATCTATCAGCAACTGCTGGAGTCGGCCATGACCCCGAGCGGTCAGCCGGATGCCGCCAAGGTGGCCACGCTCGCCGGGCAGCTGAAGAAAGACTTCGGCGGCACCCAGTACGCCCAGTACGGCAGCCTGTTCGTGGCCAAGGTCGCGGTCGAGTCCGGCAAGCTGGACGATGCAGCGACCGAGCTGCGCAGCGTGGTCGACAAACCGGCCAACGAGACCCTGGGCGAGCTCGCTCGTCAGCGTCTGGCTCGCGTGCTGGCTGCCCAGGACAAGGCCGACGAAGCGCTCAAGCTGCTCGACGGCGACGCCGACCAGGCGTTCCTGGCCAGCCGTGAAGAACTCAAGGGCGACCTGCTGGTGAAGCTGGGCCGTACCGACGACGCCCATGCCGCCTACGTGAAAGCCAAGGGCGCGCTGGCTGAAGAAGCTGCCGTCGGTGGTCTGCAGATGAAGATCGACGACCTGGCCAAAGGGGATGCATGACGTGATGCGTTGGAAGAATGCCGCACTGCTGGCCCTGGCCGTCCTGGCCGTGGGTTGCAGCAGCAACAGCAAGAAAGAACTGCCGCCTGCCGAGCTTCCCAAGTTCACCGAGGAAGTGAAGCTGCAGAAAGAGTGGAGCCGCTCGATCGGTGACGGTCAGGGCGACATCTACAACATGCTCGAGCCGGTGGTCGATGGCGAGCAGATTTTCGCCGCCGACGTCGAAGGCCTGGTCGTCGCCATGGATCGCATGACCGGCAAGGTCGCCTGGAAGAAGGAGCTGGAAGTTCCGGTTTCCGGCGCCGTGGCGGCTAGCTATGGCATGGTCGTGGTCGGCACCCTCAAGGGTGAAGTGATCGCCCTGGATTCGTCCAACGGTGAAGAGAAGTGGCGCGCCCGCGTGCCCAGCGAAGTGCTTTCCGCCCCGGCCATCAGCAGCGACACCGTGCTGGTGCAAACCCAGGACGACACCCTCGTCGCATTGGACGCCTACAGCGGTCAGCAACGCTGGATCTTCGAGAACACCCCGGCCGTGCTGACGCTGCGTGGTACCGGCAGTCCGCTGCTGACCAACCAGTTGGCTATCGCCGGCCTGTCCAGCGGCAAGGTCATCGCCCTTGACGTACAGCGCGGCATCCCGGTCTGGGAACAGCGCGTGGCCATTCCCCAGGGGCGTTCCGAACTCGACCGTATCGTCGATATCGACGGCGGCCTGCTGCTCTCCGGTGGCCAGCTGTACGTGGTCACCTACCAGGGCCGCGTCGCGGCTCTGGATCTGCAGAGCGGCCGGGTGATCTGGCAGCGCGAGGCGTCCAGCTCCATGGGCGTGGCGCAGGGCTTCGGTAACGTGTACGTGACCCTGGCCAGTGGTACCGTTGAAAGCATCGACGAGCGCTCAGCCTCGGCACTGTGGACCAACGACGCCCTGGCGCGTCGCCAACTGTCGTCACCTGCGGTGTTCTCCAGCTACGTCGCGTTCGGCGATCTGGAAGGCTATCTGCACCTGATCAGCCAGGTCGATGGCCGTTTCGTCGGCCGTACCCGCATCGACAGTGACGGCCTGCGTGCGCGTCCGCTGGTGGTCGGCGACTGGCTGTATGCCTTCGGCAACGGCGGCAAACTGGTGGCTCTGACCATCAAGTGAGCCCCGGCTTCGCTCGTCCGGTAGTACCGGGCGAGCGGGGCAGATAGTGCGAGATTTGCGGCCGCTGCCTGTGCAGCGGCTTTTGTATTTTTTGAAATAACGAAGTGGAGAGCCGAATGGTTCCCGTAATTGCCCTGGTGGGCCGGCCGAACGTCGGCAAATCCACCTTGTTCAACCGCCTGACCCGCACCCGCGACGCGATCGTCGGGGACCTTTCGGGCCTGACCCGCGACCGCCAGTACGGTGAGGCCAAGTGGCAGGGGCGCACCTATATCGTGATCGACACCGGTGGTATCTCCGGTGACGAGGAAGGCATCGACGCCAAGATGGCCGAGCAGTCCCTGCAGGCCATCGAAGAAGCCGATGCCGTGCTGTTCCTGGTCGACGCCCGCGCCGGGTTGTCCGCCTCCGACCAGATGATTGGCGAGCATCTGCGCAAGCGCAACAAGCGCAGCTTCCTGGTGGTCAACAAGGTCGACAACCTCGACCCCGACCTGGCCCGCGCCGAGTTCTCGCCGCTGGGCATGGGCGAAGCCCTGCCGATCGCTGGCGCCCATGGCCGCGGTATCACCCAGATGCTCGAAGCTGCCCTGGGCAGCTTCCCCAAGGATGCCGGCGAGCCGGAAGAGGGCGAGGTGGCCGAAGACGTCGCCGAGGGTGAGGAAGCCAAGCGCATTCCCGGCCCGAGCGAGAAGGACGGCATCAAGCTGGCCATCATCGGCCGCCCCAACGTCGGCAAGTCGACCCTGGTCAACCGCATGCTCGGTGAAGACCGGGTCATCGTCTACGATCAGGCCGGCACCACCCGCGACAGCATCTACATCCCCTTCGAGCGTGATGACGAGAAGTACACACTGATCGACACCGCCGGCGTGCGTCGCCGCGGCAAGATCTTCGAGGCGGTGGAAAAGTTCTCGGTGGTCAAGACGCTGCAGGCCATTCAGGATTCCAACGTGGTGGTGTTCGTCATGGACGCCCGCGAAGGGGTGGTCGACCACGACCTCAACCTGCTCGGCTTCGTGCTCGAGAGTGGCCGCGCCCTGGTCATCGCGCTCAACAAGTGGGATGGCATGGAGCCCAGCGAGCGCGATTACGTTAAGACCGAGCTGCAGCGCCGGCTGTTCTTCGTCGACTTCGCCGATATCCACTTCATCTCCGCCTTGCACGGCACTGGCGTTGGCCATCTGTACAAGTCGGTGCAGGCCTCGTTCAAGTCGGCGATCACTCGCTGGCCGACCAGCCGCCTGACGCAGATCCTCGAAGATGCGGTGCAGGAGCACCAGCCACCGCTGGTCAACGGTCGCCGTATCAAACTGCGTTACGCCCACCTGGGTGGCGCCAATCCGCCGCTGATCGTGATCCACGGTAATCAGGTCGACGCCGTTCCGCGCGCCTACTCCCGTTACCTGGAAAACACCTACCGTCGCGTGCTCAAGCTGGTCGGCACGCCGATCCGCATCGAGTACAAAGGGGGCGAGAACCCTTACGAGGGCAACAAGAACACCCTGACCGACCGCCAGGTGAACAAGAAGCGCCGCTTGATGAGCCACCACAAGAAGGCCGAGAAAAAGCGCAAGGACAAGCGCTGATCGTGCCATTGCCTGAACGAAACAGGGGTAGCTACCGAAAGGAGCTACCCCTGTTTCGTTTCGATTGCCGGAAAGCGGCGGCCAGCCGCTTTCGTCGCTGCGCTAGAACTGCGTGCGCAGGGTTACCGACATGCTGCGCGGGTCGCCGTAGATGGCGCCAGCGTAGAAGCCGTAGCGGGTGTAGTAGGTCTTGTCGAACAGGTTGTTGACGTTCAGGGTCACGTCGGTGTCGTCGTTGATGTCGTACTTGGCCATGGCGTTCCATATCGCGTAGCCGGACCAATTCACGTCGGTGGCGCTGCGGCTCTGCCCGTTATTTGGGATGCCGGCCGGGCTGGAGAGCGCGCGAATGTTGCTTTGCGCGCTGACGCCGGTGCCCAGGGTCACGCGATCCAGCATGCCGCTCAGGCGATAGGTGGTCGAGGCCTTGAACAGGTGCGACGGGTCACTGCGGCCATCGCTGTCCAGGCGGCGGAAGTGCAGGTAGGTATAGCCGCCATAGACGTTCCAGTTGTCGGTGAGCGCGCCGGCCACCTCGATGTCGATGCCATCGGTTTCCGTGCCACTGCCAGCGACGTAGGCCTGGGCCTGGGACGGCGTTTGGTTGGCGCTATCGGTAACCGCCTTGTTGTCCTGCTTGGTGCGGAAGTAGGCGAGCTGGGCGTTCAGGCGGCCGTCCAGCCACTCGCCCTTGATGCCGGTCTCGTAGCTCTGCCCGACGATGGGTTCGACGCGGCTGCCGCTGGTGGTTTCCTCGCTTTGCGGGGTGAACAGGTCGGTGTAGCTGGCGTACAGAGAGTAGGTGTCGTTGAGGTCGTACACCGCGCCCACGTAGGGGGTGACGATGCCCGATTCGGTCTGGCTGGTCTTGATGCCTGCGGCGGTGGTGTTGCGGGTGCGATAGTCGCTGGCCCGCACGCCGAGAATGACCGACAGCGGATCGGTGATGCTCAGGCGGGTGGCGGCGTACAGGCCCTGCAGACGGGTGACGCTCTTGCCGTGGCGGCCGGTCTTGCTGGCCGTCATGTACAGGTCGTCGTCGACGCCGTTATGCCAGTCGGTGATCGGTAGGCCGTTGTTGCTGCGGAACTGGCAACCCAGGGCCGGTGCGCTCTGGCGTGTGGCGCTGGACATGATGCAGCTGTATTCCGGCGTCCAGCCCACGGTACGGCTGTCGCTATAGCCGAACATGGCCTGGTGGCTGCGGCCGAGCAGCTCGAACGCGCCGCTCAGGTCGAATTGTGCGGATTGCTGGGTGGTGTCGCTGGAACTGTGCAGCCCGTTGAGCACCATGCCGCTGCCGTCCTGCTCCGGGTAGCCGGTATAGAGTCCGCGGCTGAATTGGTTGACCTTGCCCAAACCGTAGTGATTGAGCGCTTCGGTGACACTCTGCGCGGCCTTCACGTCCAGCGCCCAGTCCTCATTGAAACGGTGGCTGAGCGAGGCGAAAGTGGTGCGCGTTTCGTTCTCGCCGTGGCTCCAGCTCGGCACCAGGTTGGTGCTGCGCGACCAGTCGGTCTTGCTGCCATCGGCGTACCAGATCGGGATATTGGCGCCCCAGCCGCCGCCTACGGTCTTGGCATATTCGTACTGATAGCCGGCGCCCAGGGTGGTGTCGTCGGTGAGTTCGAACTCGAAATTCGCCAGGGCGGCGCGGGCACGTTCGGACTGGTGATCACGGAACGAGTTGGCGTCTTCCTGGGTGATCACGAAGCGCGAGCGCAGGCGGCCGTCTTCGCTGAGCGGAAGGTTGAGGTCGGCGCCCAGGCGCGTCCTGTCCCAGCTGCCATAGGTCAGGTAGGCACTGCCGCCGAATTCCTTGCCGGGGCTTTTGCGGATCAGGTTGACGGTCGCCGACGGGTCGCCAGTGCCACCGAGCAGGCCATTGGCGCCGCGGACGATATCGATGCGTTCGTACATGTCCATGTTCAGCGAGTTGCCGGCACCGCTGAAGCCCGAGTCGCCGAAGTACTGCAGGCCATCGACCTTCCAATTGGTGATCTTGTAGCCGCGTGCGCGAAAGTCGGTGCGGCCGCCCACCTCGTACTTGCTGGCGGTGACGCCCGGCGTGACGTCCAGCGCCTGCTCGACGTTGCTGATGCCGCGGTCGGTCATCTGCTGGCGGGTGATGGTGGTCACGCTCTGCGGCGTTTGCCGGGGCGTCAGTGCCATGCCGGTCGAACTGGTGGTGCCGCGCACGGTATAGCCGAGTTGTTCGGTGGCATCGTCGATGGCGCTGTCTTCGATGCTGATCGCGCCCAGCTCCAGCGCGCCGGCGGGTGCATCCACCTCGGCGTGGCCGAGCGGGCTGAGCAACAGGCCGCTCAGGCTGATGGTGGCGGCTAGCAGCGTGCGTTGCGAGGGACAGAGGGTTTTACGGGGTAGGGGCGTGGCGTTCATGATAGCTCGTGTTGGTTGGCAGTCATTCTCATATGCATGAGATTTTTGTTACGATTCTAAGTACTGCGCTGGCTGCGTAATTTCTTGGTTTGTACGGGCATGTAATGGAACGTAATGAGGGGCAGGCCCTAAGGGCGCAGGGCATGGAGGCGGCGTCGCAGACCGTGCTGGTGGTGGACGACGACGACGAGATTCGCGAGCTGCTCTGCGAATACCTGAGCGACTCCGGTTACCGCGTATTGGCAGCCGCCGATGGTCGGCAAATGTGGTCGCTGCTCGAACAGCACAGCGTGCAATTGCTGATCCTCGACCTCATGCTGCCTGGCGAGGACGGCCTCAGCCTGTGCCGCCGCGTGCAGGCGGCGGATGGTCCGGCGGTGATCATGCTCTCGGCCCGTGGCTCGGCGCTGGACCGCGTCGTTGGTCTGGAGGTGGGCGCCGATGATTACCTGGGCAAACCCTTCGAGCCCCGCGAGCTGCTGGCACGGGCCAAGGCGGTATTGCGCCGCGCCGTGCCAGCCCGTGTGGAGCCTGCAAGCCAGGGCGACACGCCGATGGTGTTCGCTGGCTACCGCCTCGACCCCGTCAAGCGCACCCTGACCCAGCCCGACGGCACGGCAATGTTGTTGCCACGCTCCGATTACCGGGTGTTGAACGAGCTGCTCGGCGCCCGCAACCGCGTGCTGAGCCGCGATCACCTGACTCGCTGTGCGTTCTCCCGGCCCCATCTGCCGGATGATCGATCGGTGGATATGTGCGTCAGCCGTCTGCGTCAATGCTTCAAGGCAGGTGACGAGCGCGTGCAGATCCTCACCATCCGTAACGAAGGCTACCTGTTCAGCATCACCGCCAACGATGCGGTGACCTGAGATGCCCGCGCTTCCCGCCGCCACCGGTTTCAGGCGGCTGTGGCCACAGACCCTGTTCGCTCAACTGTTGCTGATCATGGTATGCGGCGTGGTAGCCATTCAGCTGTTGTCGAGCAGCATCTGGTTCGACGTACGCTTCGCCCAGGTGCTGGAGGCGCCGGTGCGTCTCGCTGCCAGCCGTACGGCGGGGATGATCGAAAGGGGTTGCAGCGCTGACGGCCCGCTCTCGGCGCCTGCCGGCTACCAGTTGAACTGCCTCGCCAGCGAGCCGCACGTCGACGCGACCGACCGGCGTGGTCTGCGGCGTATCGAGTTGCTGTTGCACCAGGCGTTGCTGCATGAACTGGGACACGAGCAGCGGATCCGCTTGCTGGAGGCCCGTCTGACCGACACGCACGGCCAGCCCATCGTCTGGCGCAGCCTGTTCGGCCTGGACACCGCCCAGGCTCATATCCGTTTTGCCGTCGCCCAGCCCGATGGTCGCTGGTTGGAAGTGGATGGCCATGAGCAGCAGGGCTGGAGCGGCGAATCGGCCTGGGCGCTGATCGCCGATTACATACTGCGTATCTACGTGCTGCGCATTCTGGCGGTGCTGGGCATCTGCTGGCTGGCGGTACGCCTGTGCCTGCGCCCGCTGCAGCGGCTCAGCGAGGCCGCTCGCGGCCTGGGCGACAACCTGGAACAGCCGCCGCTACCGCTGAACGGGCCGCTGGAAGTGCGCGAGGCTGCGCACACCTTCAACGTCATGCAGCAACGGCTGATTGCCATGATGCGTGACCAGGCGCACTTTCTCGCCGCCGTGTCCCACGACCTGCGCACGCCCCTGACGCGTATGCGCCTGCGTATCGAACGCCTCAGCGATGACGAGCAGCGTGAGCGCCTGAAGCACAACATCGCCCAGATGGACGCCATGATCGCCCAGGTGCTCGACTTCCAGCGCGCCGCCGAGCCTGGCGTGGCTGAGCCCGTTGATATCGAGCAACTGATCACGCAATTGTGTGGCGAACTGGCAACTGCCGATGAACCATTGCCTGTTTCGGGCAACGCGACACTGGTGCGCGGCAACCCGATTTTGCTGCAGCGTTGCCTGCAGAATCTGCTGGAAAATGCCCTGCGCTATGCCCGTGGGGTAGAAGTGGCGGTGGTCGGGCGGGAGCAGGGCATTGCCATTCGCATCGAGGATCGCGGCCCCGGAATCGAGCCGGCCTTGCTGCCCAGCATCTTCGAGCCATTCGTGCGGGCGGAGGCTTCACGCAATGCTCGTTCGGGCGGCTATGGGCTCGGCCTGAGCATCGCCCGACGGATTGCCCAAGCTCACGGCGGCACACTGATTCTTGAGAATCGCACAGGTGGCGGCCTGGCGGCCGAGCTGTGGCTACCAGCCTGCTGGCAATGAAAAGCTTCGGGCACTCCGCGCGGTTTTCGGGCACTAACTCAGAACCCTATCGCCACATGCAAGGAGTTCATGATGAATGTTCTGATGGTACTGACCTCCCATGATCAGCTCGGCAACACCGGTGCAAAAACCGGCTTCTGGCTCGAAGAGTTCGCGGCGCCTTACTACGTGTTCAAGGATGCCGGCGCCAATGTCGTGCTCGCCTCGCCAGCCGGTGGCCAGCCGCCGCTGGACCCTAAAAGCGACGCGCCCGATGCACAGACCGACGCCACCCGCCGCTTCAAGGCCGACGCCGAGGCGCAGCGTCATTTGGCTAACACCGTGAAGCTGGATTCGGTCAAACAACAGGATTTCGACACCATGTTCTACCCCGGCGGCCATGGCCCGCTGTGGGACCTGGCCGAATCGCGCGAATCGATCGCCCTGATCGAAGCCTTCGAGCGCGCCGGCAAGCCGATCGGCTTCGTCTGCCATGCGCCGGGTGCGCTGCGCCACGTCAGGGCGGCTGACGGCAGCCCTTTGATCAAGGGTCGTCGGGTCACCGGTTTCAGCAACAGCGAAGAAGCTGGCGTGCAACTGACCGACGTGGTGCCGTTCCTGATCGAGGACGAATTCCAGAAACTCGGCGGCCAGTACGAAAAGGGTGAGGACTGGGCGTCCTTCGTGATCGAAGACGGCAAGCTGGTCACCGGCCAGAACCCCGCCAGCTCGGAAGCCGCTGCCGAGGCGCTGCTGGCGAAGCTCAAGTAGCTGCGGCAGGTGAGTGGGGCAGGGCTTCTGTAGCGCCGTTAGGTGAATAACGGCCGCCCCGTTACTGCGACAAACCCTCAGAAACGAGAAAGCCCCGTCAGTGATGACGGGGCTTTTGTATTTTGATCTGGAGCGGGTGATGGGCATCGAGCCACTTCCCAGCTCCACAAGGCACCTGCATTGCTCGCTTGAGCGTGGACCTTACGCTTTATTCCGCTTTGTACCGCAGTTGCTTCGATACTTTTATGACTCGCCAACTAGACATTTCTGGTGCTGGTAGCTAGTCCCACATCGCTCCATGCGTCCGGGCCATCCAGCGCCTAGCTCTTTCCTAGGTGATCGCTATCCCGCGTTCGTTTGGCTCAAGTTTCGGTTTGCTTCGTCGTATCCGGACTGGTTTGGCCAGCCTCGGGCGCGATCTGGCCGCTTGCCAGCCAGAGGGCGTACTGGGGGTAAATCTTCACCATTACGTCTATCTCGTCTGCGCTCACTCGTACAGCGCCCTTGCTGACGTTTCTCGAGCGCTCGTAATCCCCACCTTGCTCGCTAGCTCGGTTGTGCCTTCGAGCTTGATCGATGCGCGCGCTCTATCGGACGCGCTTAGACCAAGCACGGGCCATTCCCAAATGTGTGAGGGCGTAAGGTGCTGCACTTGACCACGATCAATCCACTCAAAGGGGCAGGCCAGCCACATTCTGCGCCACACCTTCGCGGCTCACTTCATCATGGGTGGTGGGCATATCGTCACGCTGAAAGAGATCCTGGGGCATGCGTCGTTGGCCATGACAATGCGCTATTCGCACTTGGCGCCTGAGCACTTGAATGACGCGATCAGGCTGGGGCCGATGGCTGACTTCTCACACTGAAACCAATTGAATGGAGGTGCGCCACTGGCGTACTATTTCAGCATGATCTTTATCGAGACTCCCATCTTCACCAAACGCTTGAAAGAGCTGCTGACTGACGACAGCTACTCGGCCTTTCAGCGCGAACTGGCAGACCGGCCAGATATGGGCGATGTGATCGAAGGCACGGGCGGAATCCGCAAGGTGCGGGTGGCCTCAAGCGGCCATGGCAAACGGGGCGGCTCCAGGGGCATCTACTATCACTTCACGTCCGCTTCGCAGATTGCGCTGTTGCTGATCTACCCGAAGAACGAGAAGGATGATCTGTCGGCAGATGAGCGCAAGGTGCTCAAGCAAATTATCGATCGGTGGAGGTAATCACCATGAACAAGTTCTTCGACGACCTGCTGGAAAGCGTTCAGCAGATGGACGAGATTCACCGGGGCGAACGCCAGCCATCCAGGGAGTTCACCGTGGACGCCCTGCAGGTGAAAGAGATCCGCAAGGCTACCGGCCTCACACAAGCCAAGTTCGCGGCCATGATCGATGTGCAGCTCGGCACCCTGCGTAACTGGGAACAAGGGCGACGTGAACCGACCGGCCCGGCCAAGGCGTTGCTGCGTGCTATCCACAACGACCCCAAGCACGTCATCCAGGCACTGTCCGTCTAGGTTTCGACACTTCTTCGACAGTCCCGAACGTCGCCCACAAAAAAGCCCTGTAAAAACAGGGCGTTAATGTTTCTGATCTGGAGCGGGCTAAGGGAATCGAACCCTCGTCATGAGCTTGGGAAGCTCAGGTAATGCCATTATACGAAGCCCGCTTGAGGGCGCCTTTATACCCGAATCCATCCGCAAAATGAAGCCCGCGTTGCCCATTGGCCATCTGCCAGGGCAACGCGGGCTGCTCTATTGCGTGTCATACGGCCATGGCATGCAGGCCGGGGTGGACGGTGAAGCGTTTGCTGGTGGTGTTGTGTTGCAGGAAGCCCAGCAGGGCGTTCTGGGTCTGCAGCCAGGCGCCTTTGTGTTCCATGTCGATGAAGTGGCCGGCGTTGCTGACCGTGGCGAAGTGGCAGTCGTTGATGTGTTGGGCCATCAGGCGGGCATCGGCGGCAGAGGTGTATTCGTCGTGCTCGCCGTTGATGAACAGCAATGGGATGTCGATATCGCTCAGGCAATCCAGGTGGCAGTGGGCTTCCATGCGCAGCACTTGTTGCACGTGGGCGTTCATCTGCCGGTATTCGTGGCTGCTCAGGCGGCTGATGTGCTTGTGGTTGTAACGCTTGAACAGCGACGGCAGGTGCTTGCCGATGGTGTCGTTGACCAAGTGGCCGACCTTGTCGCCGTCCTCCTGATTGAGGCACACCAGAGCGCGGCCCAGGTAGTCGAGCATCGGTTCGTTGAGGGTCGGCGAGAACGACGCGAAGATGGCCTTTTCCAGCGTGGGCGGGCGCCTGGTGAGCGCGAGCATGGTGGCCACGCCGCCCCAGGAAAACGACATCACGTACTGGGCCCCGTAGTGGTCGATCAGGTCGAGCAGGATCGCCGCTTCGTCTTCCTTGCTGATGCAGTGGTCGTTGCGGTTGTGCGCCCGCGACTGGCCGGCGTAGGGCTGGTCGAAGAGCACTACGTTGAACCGGGTGGCGAGGTATTTGACCGTCTGCGCGAAGGAGGCGGTGGTCGCCAGAGAGCCGTTGACCAGAATGATGGTCTTCTGGGCCGAGGGGTTGGCGTGGAACTCCGTATGTACCTTGTACGTCCTGTGCACATCGATGACAGCGATTGCTGGCTTCATATGTATTTCCTCCTGGCGCAAAAGATGAACGCGGCTGACGGCGAACCGTAAACCGGGCAAGTCGGATAGCTAGGAAAACGCCTGGACATGACAAAGCAATGTCAGGCTTGAGGATCTTGTGATTAGAGGGGTGAAGCAGGTTTCAGGGCTGTAATGGAACGGCTTGAGCGCGTTCTTCTCACCAGGCAGGAGCCCCTTTTGCAGGTAACGCAGGCCGCGCGCTGGCGACCCCGATATCGCCTGGCGCTATCGAGCGGCATGGCGACATCTTTTTCGAGTTAAGCAGCGGCCAAAACGGCTGGCAAGGAGGCTGAAAGGATTCCGCATGACCGCTGGTCGGCGGCGCTTCAGACGCTGGCGATTTCCGCGGCGGTGAGTGCGCGGTACTGGCCGGGCGCCAGTTGTGGGTCGAGGACGATCTCGCCCATGCGCTCGCGGTGCAGGGCGACGACGCGGTTGCGGAAGTGGCCGAACATACGCTTGACCTGATGGTAGCGGCCTTCGAACAGGGTGAGCCGGGCGTGGTGACTGTCCAGCACCTCGAGCCCGGCGGGCAGGGTGGTGAGATCTTCGAAAGCGAAGTACAGCCCGCGGGCGAAGACCTCGGCGTACTCGCCGGTGATCGGCTGTTCGGTGGTGACGTGATAGACCTTGGGCTTGCGCTCTTGCGGTTGGGTGATGCGCCGCGACCAGCGCCCGTCATTGGTGATCAGCAACAGGCCGCTGGTGTTGAGATCCAGGCGGCCGGCCAGGTGCAGCTCGTGCTTGTCCGGCTCGTCCAGCAGATCGAGCACGGTGCGGTGTTCGTCGTGCTCGGTGGCGCTGACCACGCCGACCGGTTTGTGCAGCATCCAGTAGCGTGCGCTGCGCCCGGCCTGCAGCAGTTCGTCGTCCAGCTCCACGCGCTGGAAGTCGCGGATATCGAAGCGCGGATCAGAGATGACCTCGCCGTCCACGCGCAGGCGACCAGCGCTGATCAGCAGGCGGCTGTCCTGGCGGCTGAAACGGGGAAAATTACTGAGGAAACGATCCAGGCGCATGGTTCAGTCGGGCTCGCGTTCGTGCTCGCGAGAGGCAACGATTTGTACGACGCCTGCGCAGGCTGGGCACAGGCAGGCGCGGTTCAGCGCCTCGGGCGGCAGATCCTGCAACGCCTGCGGTTTGACCTCGACCTCGAAGCACCAGCAGTGCGTGACCTCGCTGTCGCTGGCAGCCTGGGCGCAGCTGTTGAGCTTGCCGCAGGCGGGACACAGATTGGCGTTCATTGGGTTTCTTCGCACAGGCGGTTGCGCCCGGCCTGCTTGGCCCGGTACAGGGCGCGGTCGGCGCGGGCGATCAAGGCCTGCAGATCGTCACCTTCCTGCAGCGTGGCCAAGCCGATGCTGGTGGATGTGTGCAGCGTCTGCTCGGCGAACGTGAAGGCGCTGACCTCGGTCTGCTGGCGGATCTTCTCACCGAGCTGGCGGGCTGCCTCGAGCGGGGTGTCCTTGAGCAGCAGGATGAACTCTTCACCGCCCCAGCGGCAGATGATGTCCGACTGGCGCAGGTTCTCTTGCAGATGGCGGGCGAAGCCACGTAGCACCGCATCGCCGGCCAGGTGGCCGTGGCTGTCGTTGAGCTGCTTGAAACCATCGAGGTCGAAGAGCAGGGCGCACAGGGTGCTCTGGCCGCGCCGTGCTTCCTGGATGGCCTGGTTGGCCAACAGCTCGAAGCCGCGGCGGTTGGGTAGTTCGGTCAGCGAGTCGGTGGTCGCCAGGGCGGTGATGCGCGCCTGGTAGCGGCGCAGCACCAGGGTCACCAGGGTGAGCACCACCAGGGTGACCACGCCGCAGATCAGCAGGTTGAGGTAAAGCGACTGGCGAATGCCGGCCAGGGCGCCTGTTTCGTGCTTGTCGACGAACAGGTACCAGTCCAGCTCGGGAATGAAGCGCACGTTGAGGAAATGGCCGCGGCCATGTTCCTGGTAGAAGAAGTTGCCGCTCTTGGGATGGGGCAGCTTGCTGTGCAGCTCTTCGAGGCCCTCGACGTCGCTCAGCTGGTCGCCGATGCGCGCGCCCATGGGGCCGCCGCTGGCGCCGGTGAGCACGATGCGCCCGGTGGTGTCGACGAAGTACACGCTACGGTCGTAGCGCCGCTGGTACTGGTCGATCAACTGCACCACGGCGTCCACGGTGAGACCGACACCGGTGGCACCGATGAAGCGGTGCTCGTAGTCGAACACCTTGTAGTTGATGAACACCGTCATGCGATCGCCGTTGGCCATGTCGATGTCGACGTTGATCTCGTAGGGCTCCTCCTGATCGCGCAGGCGGTAATACCAGACGTCGCGGGTGGCCTGCTCGTCGACCTTTTTCAGCACGCCCTTGGCCTGGTAATAGGTCTTGCTCTGCTCGGAGACGAAGAAGCTGGTAACCGCGCCATAGTGGCTCTGCACTTCCTGCAGGTAGCGGATCATCGGCTCCAGGTCCTGCTCGCCGCCGAGCACCCAGTCCCGCACGAAGGTATCGCGGGACATCATCGAAGAGATGAGGATGGGCCGTACCAGATCCTTCTGGATCTCCGAATAGACGTTGTCCGAAGTCAACGGCAGTTCGGTGTTGACGATGTTGTCGCGGATCGAATCCAGCGCCGCGTGATAGCTGGCCAGCGAGGTGGCGATGAAACCGCAGACGAGCAGGATCAGCAGAATGAAGACCAGCGAGCGAGGGCTGGCAGCTTTGGCGGACGGTGATGGCATCGTGCTGGCTTCTTTGTAGATGGCCGCCATGCTAGGTGGGCTGGGGCGCGGGCGCAAGCCAGGCCGCGCGAAGCCTGATGGCTTGCGCGGCGCGGCGGAGCCTGCCAGTGGCCGAGGTGCTTATGCCTGTTCGATGACGGCCACGCGCTGGCCGGCGCGCACGGCGGCGCCCGGTTGCACGCGAACCTCGCGGACGATGCCGGCGACCGGTGCGGTGAGCGGGATTTCCATCTTCATGGATTCCAGAATCACCAGTACGTCGCCAGCCTCGACGCTGGCGCCGGCCTCGACCTGCACCTGCCAGAGGTTGCCGGCGATGTGGCTGTCGACGCTGTGTTGGCCAGCGTCGAGCGGTGCATCCTCGGTGAGTTCGGCCACGCCTTCGTCGCTTTCGAAATGCGCCTGGCCGGAGTCGATCCAGCGCTGGCGTTCGGCGGCGAAGGCGGTGCGCTGCTGATCGCGGAAGGCGGCGATGCCGTCAGCTTCGTCAGCGAGGAACTGCTGGTAGTCGGCCAGGGCCAGCTCGCTCTCCTCGATGCGCAGCTCGAAGCGGCCCAGGGGAAAGTCGCGGCGGGTGCGTAGCAACTCGTCGGCGCTGACCGGGTAGAAGCGGATCTGGTCGAAGAAGCGCAGCAGCCAGGGCTTGCCATCGAAGGCGGCGACTTCACGGTAGCGGTTCCACATCTGCAGGGTGCGGCCAACGAACTGGTAACCGCCGGGGCCTTCCATGCCGTACACGCACATGTAGGCGCCACCGATGCCCACCGAGTTCTCGGCGGTCCAGGTGCGCGCCGGGTTGTACTTGGTGGTGACCAGGCGGTGGCGTGGGTCCAGCGGCGTGGCCACCGGCGCGCCGAGGTAGACATCGCCCAGGCCCATGACCAGGTAGCTGGCGTCGAACACGGTGCGGTAGACCTCGTCGAGGTTTTCCAGGTCGTTGATGCGGCGGATGAACTCCAAGTTGCTCGGGCACCAGGGCGCGTCCTTGCGTACGGTGGTCATGTACTTGTCGATCGCCAACTGGCAGGCCGGGTCGTCCCAGGACAGCGGCAGGTGGACGATGCGTGACGGCACCTTCAAGTCGCGTGCGGCGCACACCGCGTCCCATTCACCGGCGACGATAGCCAGCAGCGTTTCCAGTGCCAGGGTCTCCGGCTGGTAATGCACTTGCAGCGAGCGGATACCGGGCGTCAGGTCGATCACGCCGTCGAGTCGCTTGGCTTCGAGTGCCTGCATCAGTGCATGGCCGCGGAAACGCAGTACCAGGTCGAGCTCCGGCTGGCCGATTTCCAGCAGCAGATGGGTGTCGCCGGAGAGACGCGCGACCAGGCGCGTGTCGTCCTGGCCGATATCCAGCACGATGGGGCTTTGCAGCTCGGATGTTCTTGTGGGAGCGGTCGCGTCTGTGGGGGCGGCCGGGCGGCGCTCCGTTTCAGCCGCGATGCAGGCAACATTGGTATCGCGGATAAATCCGCTCCCACGGAGGGTGGTGCATTCGAGGTTGATCGCGCTGGCCAGCTCCCGCGCAGTGGCGATATCCACCGCCACGAAGCGCACCTTGTCGCCGGCCTTGAGCTGGCCGAGCTGCCACAGGTCGGCCTCGATGATGGTCACCGGGCACACGAAGCCGCCCAGGCTCGGGCCGTCCGGGCCGAGGATCACTGGCATGTCGCCGGTGAAATCCACCGCGCCGATGGCGTAGGGGTTGTCGTGGATGTTCGAGGGATGCAGCCCGGCCTCGCCGCCGCTCTCGCGCACCCATTCGGGCTTAGGGCCGATCAGGCGCACGCCGGTACGGCTGGAGTTGAAGTGCACCTCCCAGGCGGTGGCGAAGAAGGTGTCGATATAGGCGGGCGTGAAGTACTCCGGCGCGCCATGGGGCCCGTAGATCACGCGGATCTCGCGCACGGCGGGTAAGGCGGGGCACAGCTCTGCCGGCAGTTGCGTGCCTGCCTGACGATCCACCAAGGCCGGGATGTGCAGCACGTCGCCGGCACGCAGGGCGCGGCCGCCGTGGCCGCCGAACTGACCGAGGGTGAAGGTGCTCTTGCTGCCCAGGTAATCCGGCACCTGGATGCCGCCACCGATGCTCAGATAACTACGCGTGCCGGGCCCATTGATGGTGCCAAGGGCCACGGTACTGCCGGCTTTGACCAGCAGCGCGGTGTTGATCGGCTGGGCGATGCCATCGATGCTCAGGGGAATCTCGGCGCCAGTGACGGCGATCACCGCGTCGGTGTTGAAGCGCAGCAGCGGGCCGCTCATGGTGATTTCCAGCGCAGCGGCGCCTTCGCCATTACCGAGCAGACGGTTGCCCAGGCGCAGCGCGCGACTGTCCATCGGCCCGGACGGCGGCACGCCGACGGCCCAGTAGCCGAGGCGTCCAGGAAAGTCCTGCACGGTGGTCTGGGTGCCGGCGCTGAGTACCTCGAAGGTGCTGGCCTGGTGGACCAGGTTTTCCAGGCAGCGTGTCCAGGGCGAGCCGCTGGCGAACGGGGCGTCGCTGAGAATCTGGCGCAGGTAGTCGCGGTTGCATTCCACGCCATAGAGCACCGAGTCGGCCAGGGCCTTATCGAGGGCGGCGCTGGCTTGTTCACGGCTTGGCTGCCAGGTGATCAGCTTGGCGATCATCGGGTCGAAGTAGGGCGGGATCTCGCAGCCGGCTTCGACCCAGGTATCGATGCGCAGCGCCTTGCCGTCGGCTTCGGGGAACTGTACGGCGGTGAGCAGGCCGGGGCTGGGCTGGAAGTCGCGGCCCGGGTCTTCGGCATACAGGCGCGCCTGGATGGCATGGCCGCTGGGCTGCAGGCGTGCGGCCAGTTCGCTGAGCGGCGGCAGATCGCCGGCGGCGAGCTCGATCATCCAGCGCACCAGGTCGACGCCCCACACTTGTTCGGTGACGCCATGCTCGACCTGCAGGCGGGTGTTCACTTCCAGGAAGTAGAAGCGCTCGGCCTCGCTGTCGTAAACGAATTCGACGGTGCCGGCACTGCGGTAGCTGACCGCCTTGGCCAGCTCGATCGCCGCGGCGCACAGCGCCTCATTCATGCCCGCGGGCAGGTTGGGGGCCGGGGTTTCTTCCAGCACCTTCTGGTTGCGGCGCTGCACCGAGCAGTCGCGCACGCCGAGGGCGATCACCTCGCCCTGGCCATCACCGAACACCTGCACTTCCAGGTGGCGGGCGCGCTGGATGTACTTTTCGATGAACACGCCGCTGTCGCTGAAGTTGTTCTGGCCCAGGCGCTTGACCGCCTCGAAGGCGTCGCAGAGCTCGGCCGCCGAACGGCAGACGCGCATGCCGATGCCGCCGCCGCCGGCGGTGCTCTTGAGCATCACCGGGTAGCCGACCTGTTCACCGGCGACCAGTGCGGCGTCGAGGTTTTCCAGCAATTCGGTGCCTTCGAGCATCGGCACGCCGTGCTGTTTGGCCAAGGCGCGGGCGGTGTGCTTGAGGCCGAACACTCGCAGTTGCTCGGGTGTCGGGCCGACGAAAGCGATACCGGCGGCTTCGCAGGCTTCGGCGAAGGCGGCGTTTTCGGAAAGGAAGCCGTAGCCGGGGTGAATGGCTTTGGCGCCAGTCTGCCGGGCGACAGCGAGGATCTTGTCGACCACCAGATAGGTTTGCGCGGCCGGGCCCTCGCCGAGGGAGAACGCCTCGTCGGCTTGCTGGACATGCAGGCTGGCCACGTCGGCTTCGGAGTAGACGGCGACGCCCTTGACGTCGAGCTCACGCAGGGTGCGCAGGATGCGGCAGGCGATGGCGCCGCGGTTGGCGATCAATAGTTTGTCGAACATTCGAGAAACCCTCGAAGGAGGCGGGCCGTCCCGCCGGTATTGGGTCTTGGCCACGGTCGTCCGTGGTTGAAATCGAGTTGATCGCTTGCTGCTTATGCAGGCGCGATTCAGATCGCGCTCTGGTGGACGTCAAGAGCGACGGCTACGCGCCCCGATCCACCCTACGCATCGCGGTTTTGCTTGGCGGTTAGGCATTGCCCCGAGCGGCTCTGGCAGATCAGCAGCAGGAAGCGGCGCAGGCGCTGGCTCAGTTCCATACCAGCACCTCGGCAGGGGTCGGGTTCCAGCCGTTGCAGGGATTGTTCAGCTGCGGGCAGTTGGAGATCAGCACGATCACATCGGTCTCGGCACGCAGCTCTACGTACTTGCCGGGCGCGGAGATGCCGTCCTCGAAGGTCAGGCCGCCTTCCGGCGTGACCGGCACGTTCATGAAGAAGTTGATGTTGGCGCCGATGTCGCGCTTTTCCAGGCGACCGTCGTGCAGGCTGGCACGCAGGAAATTGTCGCGGCAGCTGTGCATGTAGCGTTTGTCCAGGGCATAGCGCACGGTGTTGCTCTCCTGGGCGCAGGCCCCGCCGAGGGTGTCGTGGCGCCCGCAGGTGTCGGCGACGATCGTCAGCAGGGGGTTGCCGAGGTTGGAGTAGAGCACCGTGCCGGTGGTCAGGTAGACGTTGTTCTGCTTGCGCAGGGTGCGCTGCGGGTCGAAGCGCTCACGCGAGTTTCTGGCGGCGAAGAACAGCGTGTCGATGGCCTGGTTACCTTCAAGGTCGTGCAGGCGCAGGGTCTGCCCGGCCTTGACCTCGAACAGGTAGGGCTCGCCGGCCGGAATCGTGTGGCGGAATACGGCGGTTTCGGGATGCAGGTTACTTGCGGTGAGGCTCATGTCGGCATCCTCAAAGGTACTGGCGTTCGGTGTTATGAAAGGCGCGGCCGTTCTCCGGGCGCGAGGTGCGGCACAGCACGCTGATGCCGTCGCTCTGCACCTTGCTCCAGGCGAGCTGCACCGGCTTGGGCGCGTACTGCGGGTTGGGGTCCATTGGGTGCTGCAGGGCGGTGAGCACCACCAGGCTGTCCATCGGTGCGTACAGCTCGACGTAGTCGCCAGCCTGGCTGTTGCCGGGGCGGAAGCGGAAGGCGCCATCGGCGTCGACGTCCACGCGGCTGAACAGGTTGAGGTTCATCAACAGGTCCTGGAGGTTCAGGTTCCACTTGCCCATTTCCACCAGCAGGTTGTCGGTGCCGTTACGAAAGAAGCCGTTGCGCAGTTCCTGGTAGCGGCCCTGGCCGTACTTCTCGGCGACTTCCTCGGCGTTCAGCACGCCGCCGAAGCTGTCGTGCCAGCCGCAGGTGTCGGCGGTGATGGCCGCCAGCACCTTGCCCATGTCCGAATACAGGCAGTGGCCGGTGGTGAGCTTGGCGGTGTGCTGGCCCTTTAGGGTGTCGGGGAGGTTCAGGCGCTCGCTTTTTTCGGCAGCGTTGAACAGCAACAGGCTGACGTTGGCGCCGCCTTCGATATCGGTGATACGCAGCAGTTCGCCGCGCTTGAGCACGAAGGAGGTGTGGCCGCCACCTGGGACGGTTTCTTCGTACAGCGTGTGGCGCAAATCAAGTACTGTCATGGCAGTCTCCTACAGGGCTGGCGCAAGGTGCGCCGGCAACGCCGCGATAGCGCTTCGGCGATCGCTGTTCAGGGGGATGTCGTAGGTGATGCGCGCACCGAAGGCATTCGGCGCGTGCGGGTCGACGCGGGTCTTGTCGAATACCATCAGGCGGGTGCCGAGGCTGAAGCCTTCGGACAGGTCATGGGTGACCATGAACACGGTCAGGCCGGTTTCGCGCCACAGCTCGAGCAGCAGGGCGTGCATATCCTTGCGGATGCCGGGGTCCAGCGCGCCGAAGGGTTCGTCGAGCAACAGCACGCGCGGCTTCATGATCAGTGCCTGGGCAATCGCCAGGCGCTGCTGCATGCCGCCGGAGAGCTGGCTGGGGTATTTGTCCAGGGCATGGCCGAGGCCGACTTTCTGCAGCAGCTCGGCGGCCTGCTCGCGGGCGTCACGCTTGGCACTGCCGAAGAGTCGGCCGAGCAGGGCGGAGCGCGGCAGCTCCAGGCCGATGGCGACGTTATCCAGCACGCTCAGGTGCGGGAACACCGAGTAGCGCTGGAATACCACGCCGCGACTGGCGTCCGGCTCGCCAGACAATGGTTTGCCGTCCAGCAGGATCTCGCCTTTGCTGGGCCGTTCCTGGCCCAGCAGCAGGCGCAGAAAGGTCGATTTGCCGCAACCGGACGCACCGACCAGGGTGCAGAACTCGCCTTCGGTGATGGACAGGTTCAGGCGCTCGAGAACGGTCTGGTCGCCATACTCCTGCCACACATTCTTCACTTCGATGAACGCGCCTACTGCACTATTTTCTTTATGGGTCATGCCTTGGCCCCCTCGTACCAGGGAAAGCACAGCCGGGTGAGCTGGCGCAGGCCCAGGTCCATCAGCCAGGCGAGCAGGGTGATCCACACCACGTACGGCAGGATCACGTCCATGGCCATGTAGCGGCGTACCAGAAAGATGCGGTAGCCCAGGCCGTCGGTGCTGGCGATGGCTTCGGCAGCGATCAGGAACAGCCAGGCCGAACCCAGCACCAGGCGCAGGGCGATCAGCAGGCGTGGCAGCAATTGCGGCAGCACCACGCGCAGGATCAGCGTCCAGGTGCTGGCACCCAGGGTCTGGGCCTTGATCAGCAGCTCCCGGGGAATTTCCCGGGCACGCTGTTCCAGGTCCCGGGCGAGGATCGGGGTGATGCCGATGACGATCAGCATCACCTTGGATAGCTCGCCCAGGCCGAAGACGATGAACAGGATCGGCAGGATCGCCAGCGGCGGCACCATCGACAGCACGGTGAGCAGAGGCGACAGCGGCGCACCGAACAGCGGCAGGATGCCTGCGGCGATACCCAGGCACAGGCCGACCATGGCAGCGATGCCGATGCCGATGCCCAGGCGCGTCAGGCTCGAGGTGGTGTCCTGCCAGAAGGCGTACTCGCCGGTGCGCTTGTCTTCGGTGAAGGCCAGGCGGTCGACGGCGGCAATCATCTGGCTGGCGCTGGGCAGCAGCTTGTCGTTGGGGTTGTCCGCCAGACGCTGCGCCGAGCCCGCGAAGTAAGCGAACAGCAGCAGCGCGAACGGCAACAACACCAGCAGCAAGCGGCCGGCCCGGTCGGGATGTCGGTTGATCAGGCGCATAGAACTCTCGTTGGCGATGGCTGGGTCGAGACGCGTCCCCACGCCGGGCGTGGGGACGATCAGCCCCTAGAGTTGGCCGTCGGCGGCCATCTGCATGAAGGTCGGATCGAAGCGCAGCTTGAGGTTACTCTGGTCGCCAGTCGTCATGTCGTTGGCGAAGCTCATGCCAATGGCATCGGCGCTCTGTGCGCCTTCGCCGAGCAGGCCGTGATCGAAGGAGAACGCCGCGACCTTGCTCATGGTCTCCGGTAGGCGTGGGCTCATGGCGAAGGCCACGGCGTCCTTGGCGCTGTAGAACATCTTGGTGGTGGCGAGCTGCGCCTCGTAGCTCTTCAGGTCGGTGCCCGAGGCCTTGGCCATGTGCTCGCGAGCGGCCTTGCCCGCCGATCCGGTATCGGCCATGGTCGCCATGATTTCGTACCAGGCGCCGGTCAGCGCCTTGCCCAGGGCGGGGTTGTCCTTGAGGGTTTCGCTGTTGACCACCATCAGGTCGATGATTTCGCCGGGAATCTGGCTGGAGTCGAACACCTTGGTCACCCCAGGCGTGGCTTCGATTTCGGCCAGCAGCGGGTTCCAGGTGGTCACCGCGGTGACGTCAGGTGTGGCGAACGCAGCGACCATGTCGGCATCCGAGGTATTCACCACCTTCAGGTCGCGCTCGCTCAAGCCGGCTTTTTCCAGGCCGCGGGCGAGCAGGTAGTGGGAGACCGAGAGCTCGACCAGGTTGACGTTCTGGCCCTTGAGATCGGCAAGGGTTTTCTTCTCGCCCTTGAGCACGACACCGTCATTGCCGTTGGAGAAATCGCCGACGATCAGCGCGGTGCTGTCCACGCCACCGGCGGCGGGGATGGTCAGGGCGTCCATGTTGGTCATGGTGCAGCCGTCGAACTGGCCGGCGCTGTACTGGTTGATCGACTCGACGTAGTCGTTGATCTGCACCACGTCGATGGAGATGCCGTACTTGTCGGCCCATTTGTCGACGATGCCCTGGGCGTCGCCATACTCCCATGGCATCCAGCCGGCGTAGATGGTCCAGCACACGCTGAAACTGTCCTTTTGCGCAGCCTGGCTGTTTAGGGAGAGAGCTGCCGCGAGGCCGGCGGCGAGAACGGAGAAAAGACGGGGCTTGCGCATAGGAACCTCCAGTTCGAGAAAGGGCGGGCAGGAGTGCGCGGCATGTCCCATCGCTGGGGCGCGTTCTCCCGGGCTTTTGTCCCGCCGTGTAACCTCTCGAGGAGGTCGCCAACTCTCGGACCAGTCATCCGCCGTTACTGGCGAACCGGAACCCTAGTCGGCTATTTGCAAATTGTGATGCCGCTGTCCTGGGCGATGCCGAGGATTTTCCTGCACGCCAGTGTGTAAGCGAGGATCGTGCCAGGCAGCGAAGCGTGCGCTGGTGCCGGGCGCTCGTTACCGATGAGGAGATGGGTGCGCTCTGGTGGTGCGCAAGCGTCAGCGTGTGCGCAGTTTCGGCGCGCCGGTGTGCTGTCGACCGCGCTGAAATGATTTGTAGCCACTGTGCGACGAGTGGAACGGATTCGCCGCCTCCGGGATTGTCTGATGGGCTGGGGACAACCCCGGTACCGGCAGCCGCCGGTGCATGATTCGCGGTCGAAGGAGGCCGCCCATGATCCGTAAATCCATGCTCGTCGCGTTGTTGGGTTTCTCGCTGACCGGTTGCGCCGTTTACGATGACAGTCGTTATGGCAACCGCTACTACGAACGCCAGTACTATCCAGGCACCTACGTGGAGCGCACCGAGGTGTATGGCGCACCGCGTTTCTATGTCTACGAGGATCGTCGCCACGACTCGTACTATCCGCCGCCGGGTCATCATTCGCGGCCGCCACGTCATTACAACCCGCCAGGCTACGATCCGCGCTATTACGGTCGGCACGATCGCAATCGGCGCGACTACCGCCCGGCGCCGCGGCCGGGTTGGGAAGGGCAGCGTCATCACTATCAGCAACAGCAACGCCCGCGCTATTCACCGCCGCAATGGCAACAGCGCGAGGCACCTCAGCGTATCCAGGGATTTCCGATGCGCGACCGTTGATCATGGGTGCCGATGCGCACGTGAGTGCGCATCGGTACGTTCGTCGCCTGTAGTGGCATCTAGCAATTGTTTTTTACGTGCATGCGCCGCACCATGACGGCGTTGCTCGTCTGGAAGCATTGTCGTGCCAATCGGCGGATCTGGCGTTCTCTCACTTCGTTATCGCTGGCCCGTGCTGGTGGCGTGGCTGCTCGCCCTGTCGCTGGTGGCTGGCGGCCTGCACGCGCAGTGGGACTTCCAGCGCATTGCCGCTCGCGCCGAGCAACTCTACGGCCCGCTGGGCGCCGGCAAGCCGCGTATCGATGCCTGGCAGCGCCTGCTCGACGAGCAGCGCAACGCTCCCGAGGCCGACCAGCTCAAGGCCGTGAACCGGTTTTTCAACCTGCAATTGCGCTTTCGTGACGACCAGGAAATCTGGGGCGTTGCCGACTACTGGGCGACGCCCGTCGAAGCGCTGATGCGCGGCGCTGCCGACTGCGAAGATTACGCCATCGCCAAGTATTTCAGCCTGCGTGAGCTGGGCGTGCCGAGCGAGAAGCTGCGCATCACTTACGTCAAGGCGGTGCGTCTGAACCAGGCGCACATGGTGCTGACCTATTACCCGACTCCTACCTCGGTACCGCTGGTACTGGATAACCTGATCGATGCCATCGAGCCGGCGACCGAACGCCGGGATCTGGTACCCGTGTACGCCTTCAACGCTGAGGGGCTGTGGGTGCCTGGGCCGGCTGGCGGCAAGCAGGTGGGAGACAGCAAGCGCCTTTCGCGCTGGCAGGATTTGTTGAAGAAGATGCGCGCCGAAGGCTTTCCTTAAGGCGTAGCGAGGAGTTGTGCATGTCACTGTTCAAGCAGTTGTGTGTCGCCATCTGCGTGCTGATGCTGGTGAGTTTCGCCGGCAGCGTCGTGGTCAACGTGGAGAGCTCGCGCGAGCAGCAGGTCAACCAGTTGCGCTCCCACGCGCAGGACGCAGCGACGGCGCTCGGCCTGTCGCTCGGCTCGCACCTGGACGACCCGGCGATGCTGGAACTGATGGTCAGCTCGATTTTCGACAGCGGCTATTTCGAGAGCATCCGCGTGATCGGCCCGGACGACAAGGTGCTGGTCGAGCGTTCCGGCCCGAGCCTGGGCCGCGGCGCGCCGCAGTGGTTCGCCGACCTGGTGGACCTGGCGCCGGCACAGGGCGACGCCATCGTCAGCGACGGCTGGAGTCAGGCGGCCCATGTCGAGGTGGTCAGCCACCCGTATTTCGCCATCGCCAAGTTGTGGCAGAACGCCTACGCGACCTTGCTGTGGCTGGCGCTGATCAGCTTCGTGTGCATCGGCCTGGGCGTGCTGTTGCTCAAACGCCAACTGCGCCCGCTGGAGTACATGGTCGAGCAATCCAATGCCATCGCCCGCCGCGAGTTTCTCAGCGCGCCGAACCTGCCGCGCACGCCCGAGTTTCGCCGGGTGGTGAACGCGATGAATCAGATGGTGGAAAAGCTCAAGACACTGTTCGACGAAGAAGCTTCACGCAGCGAGAAACTCCATGCCGAAGCCTATCAAGACAGCCTGACGGGCCTGGCCAACCGCCGCTATTTCGATCTCGATCTGCAGGCACGCCTGACGGGAGAGGAACGGGCCAGCAGCGGTGCGCTGATGCTGTTGCGGGTCAATGACCTGATCGGGCTGAACCAGCGTATCGGCGGGCAACGCACAGACCAGCTGCTCAAGGCGGTGGCCGAACAACTGCAGCAGGTCAGCCAGGGCCGTTTCCTGCTGGCACGCAACCGCGGTGGCGAGTTCGCCTTGCTGGCTGCCGGTGTCGACCGCCAGGAAGCCGAGCAACTCGCCGAGCAACTGTGCAGCGCCTTGCTGTCGTTGCAGCAGACCGGTGCCAGCGATTGCTCGCCCGTAGCCCATATCGGCATCACCACTTTCGCGCCGGGGGCGAGCAGCAGCGAACTCTACAGCGCGCTGGATGCTGCCTTGGCCGAGGCCGTCAGCAACAGCCGCCACCATTGGGCCTTCGTCGAGCATCATCACCAGGGCGTTGCCAACGGCGAGCGCAATGACTGGCATCGCCTGCTGGAAGGCGCCCTGCAGCAGGGGCGTTTCCTGCAATACGTACAGCCGGTGGTCAATGCCGCCGACCCGACTAAGGTGCTGCATAACAAGGTGCTGGCGCGTTTGCTCGACGAGCGCGGCGAAACCATTCCCGCTGGCCAATTCCTGCCGTGGCTGGAGCGTTTCGGCTGGACCGCTCGTCTGGATCTGGTGATGCTCGACGCCTTGCTGGCGCAACTCGCCGACCATGAAGGGCAGGTGGCGCTGAGCCTGTCGGGCATCACTGTGCGTGACCCGCAGGCCCTGCAACAGGTCTACGAGCGCTTGCGCCTGAATCCGGCGGTCAGTGGCCGACTGATTCTGGAATTGGACGAAGGCCAACTGCCCGGACCGGCCGAACTCGAGGCGATCACCCGCAGGCTGCGCAGCCTGGGCGTCGAGCTCGGCCTACAGCATTTCGGTGGGCGCTTCAGCATGATCGGCAACCTGGCCAAGCTCGGCCTGGCTTACCTCAAAGTGGACGGCAGCTTCATCCGCGGCATCGATCAGGAAGGCGACAAGCGCCTGTTCATCGAGGCCATGCAGCGAGCGGCCAACAGCATCGACCTGCCATTGATCGCCGAGCGGGTGGAAACCCGTGGGGAGTGGGAAGTATTGCGGGCGATGGGCGTCAGTGGTGTGCAGGGGCGTCTGTTCAGCGAGCCGGCCGCCTGGGCCTGATCAGATCAGGCCGCGCTCCTCGTCATTGATCAAACGGTTCATGCCGCCGAGTGCATCGCGCGCTCGGCTACGGCCCATCAGCTTGCTCTGGGCCGCTTCCGGCAGGTCGGTAATGCGCACCACGCCCTTCTTGATCAGCACGTCGATCAAGTCTTCGAGTACGCGGATCATGTCCAGGTCGCTCTGCTTGAGTTGCAGCAGGCTGCTTTCCACGTTCTGGTTGGAAAACCAGGCCCGGGCTTCTTCGCTATCGGCCGGCAGCTCGCCGTTCATTCCCTCGAAAGGCTCGGGCTGCACGCGCAGCAGCTCGCCTTCGGCGTTACGTTTTATATAGAACACGGCCCTTCTCCGATAAACCTGTCTGCTACAGCTTAGCGCCCCGCCACGAAAGTGTGGCGGGGCATTGGCCTATCATGGGTCGACTTTGATCGTGTGGTTGGCGATCAGCGTGTTGATGTCATAGCTCGGCAGGCTGGCCTGGCCCAGGTCGATCTGTACATCGGCCTTGGCAGCGACCTGTTGACTGGTGGTATCGGCGTTGTTGAACTCACCCTTGGTGCTGATCAGCAGGGTGGAGCTGCCGTTGTCCGTCACCAGCTTCAGGTAGCTGTCCAGGTTGTTGCTGTGATCCTGCAGCAGCGAGCTGAGGTCGATGGTATCGCCCTCGGCCACGTTGAAGTCCTTGATCACGTCCTTGCCGAAGTCGCCTTTCTGCCAGGCGAAGGTGTCGGCACCCGCGCCGCCGAACAGGATATCGTCGCCAGCCCCGCCGACCAGCAGGTCGTTGCCGCCTTGGCCGTAGAGGATGTCATTACCGGCACCGCCGTACAGTTTGTCCGAGCCGCCGCGGGTGTCGCCGGCCACGTTGAAGGTCTCGTGGTTGGCACGAATGTAGTCGTACAGGTCGGCGTTGGTCGGGGCGATACCGTTCTTCAGTTCCAGGAACACTTCCAGGGCATGGGTACCTGCACCGTTGTGCAGTTCGGACGGTTTGGCCGGGTTGCCATTGACCCCCCACGGTAGTGCGTCCGTGTTGATCACGTCACCGAAGATGATGTCGTTGCCGTCGCCACCGTAGATGATGTCGTTGCCGACGGTCACTGGTACGTTGGCGTTCGAGCCGCCGTGCAAAGCGATGGTCAGCTCGTCGGACGTGTTGACGATATCTGCTTTGCCGATCGGTACCGTCGTGTAATTGACCTGGGAGATGTTGTCGATCCACATGGTCGCGCTGCTGGAGTTGTTGCTCTTGTCGTCGACGCTGAATGCCAGGCGGTAGGTGCCGGCGCCGACGCCAGAGGTCTCTGCGGTCGTCCACGTGTTGTTGGTAAAACCACCTCCCGACTGCACGTCGACCCAGGCGCCGTTGACCTGCTGCTGCAGTTTCCAGCTCATGGTATCGCCGTTGGCGGTGCCGGCAGTGGCGTAGTTGAATTTCAGGCTGTTGTATCCGCCTTCGCTAATCGTGATGCTCGGCGTGTAGGCCTTGGTAGCGCTGCCGCCAGTAGCATCGACAATTCTCAGGGCGCCGCCGTTGCTCGTCTGAGTGCTGACCGAGCTGCCGCCGCCTGTTCCCTCGGTGGTCCAGCTGTTCAGGTTGTTCCAGCCGGTAGAGCCGCCATTGAAGTTGGCCAGCACGGTTTCCGACGAAGCGAGGCGAGTAGTGCCCATGCTGGCGCTCGTGTTGTCGAACAGCGCAAGGTTCTTCTCGCTGACACCGCTGCCGATGCCGATGGCATGAACGGCAGTTTTTCCGGCCAGCACGTTGAATGTATCAAGCGATCCGAACAGCACTTCATCGTTGGTCGTCGAGCCGTTGCCACTGACGGTGGTGGTATTGCCGTTGTAGTAGAACGTCGGGTCGCCGTCGGACAGGAAGAACGTCAGGTTCTCGTAGCCCGCAGCGGCGGTTTTGCCTGCTGCACTCTGGGCGTCGAACCAGGCGGATGCCTCCTTGAACGAGCTTTCGTAGTTGGTGCCACCGTTGGCAGTGAGCTTCTGAATGTCCGCCAGCAGACCGTCGAGCTTGGCGCCGGACTGAAGTTCGGAGACCTTGACGCTCAGGGTCACTTCCCCGGCAAAGCCGACCAGGGCGATGTTGATCACACCATCGTGGCCGGCAAGGGTCGTCACGAACTTGGAAAGCGCGTCCTTGGTCAGGCTCATGCGGTCGCCCTGCATGCTGCCTGAGGTATCGACGAGCAGGGCGATGTTGTAGTTGGTGGCCGGCTGAATGGTAGTCAGCGTGCCCCCCGCATCGCCAAGCAGCACGTCGTTGCCGGCGCCGCCGTTGATGGTGTTGTCACCATTGTCGTTGGCACCCCCGCCCGCGATTCGGATGGTGTCTGCAGGTTGGTTCACCTTCAGGGTGACGGTCGCGATATCGCTGCCTCCCTTACCATCGCTGATGGTGTACTGGAAGCTGGCGTCGCCGTAGAAGCCCGATTTCGGCGTGAAGACGATGTTGCCGTTGTTGAGCGTGACCGTGCCGTTGGTGGCGTTCTGCACGCTGGTGATGGACAGCGCATCGCCATTGGGGTCGGTGTCGTTGCCGAGCAGGGTGCTGCCGGCGATGGTCAGGCTGTCGCCCGCGTCCACCACCAGGCTGGAGGTGGTCGGCACGTGGTAGAGCATGTCCGAGTCGACGACCTTGAAGTTGCCGCCTTGGCCCAGTTCGACTTTCAAACGCGCGTCGCCGCCCTGATCCCAGTAGATGATCTCGATCTGCTGAGGGCCGGCATTTGCTGCGCTGATGGTGAAGGACTTGCCGGTGGCGGTGGCGCTCGACTGGATATTGTTGAACTCGGCGACCACCTGGCCGTTGATACGGATGCTGTAGCCATCGTCCGCGGTCACCCGGAACTGGTAGGTACCAGCAGCCAGGTTGACGTAGCCGCTCATCTTGATGATGGCGTCGGACGTGTTGCCCGGATCCGTGGACAGCGAATTCGCCTTGGCGCCGTTGCCCGTGGTGGTGTTGACGCCCAGGAACGTCTGCAGGTTGGTGCCGTTGCCCAGGCCCGAAGCGTTGCTGAGGTTGCCGTAATCCAGGGTAGTAGCGTTGAAGGTCGCCGCCGCTTTGTGGGTGTCGATGAACTGGCGAACCTGGCTCAGGTTGGTCAGGTTGGCGCCGTCATTACCCGCGCCGGTGCTCGTGTCGTTATAGCCGAAGTATTCGGCTTTCAAACCGGTGACCTTGGTGTAGCTGTCGTCCTTCGCGTCCGGGGTGCCATCGATGATGCCGCCGGTGGCGCTCTGGCCGCCGATGTCCAGCTTCACCGTTTCCAACGGTTCGGCCACCACGTTGTCGGCGAGGGTCTGGACGGTCACCGAGAAGCTGGTGACGCCTGCAGGCACGGTGATCTTTCCGGTGTTGGCATCGTACGTCACGCCGTTGCTGAAGCTCTGTGCGGTCAGCTTGTAGTCGACGTTGGCGGTTGCCGTACCGGTGGCGTTGAAGGACAGCACGGTCGGCGTCGAACTGGCATTGCTCAGGGTGACGTTGAAGACCAGGTTGTTGCCTTCGACCACGTTGTCATCGGCCGTACCGGGTTGGCCGACGTCGATGGTTTTCACCGTCGGCACCGGGTCGTTGTCGATGATGGTCGCGGTGCCGACCTTGCCACCTACGTTGAGCGTGAAGGTTTCGGTTTGCTCGTAAACGGTATCGTTGATGGTCGGTACGGTGACCGTGAAGCTGGTCACGCCTGCGGGCACGGTAACCTGGCCGGTGGTGGCGTTGTAGGTCACGCCATTGCTGAAGCTCTGGTTGCTCAGCGTGCCGTTGTAATCGCTACCGGCAACCGCCGTACCAGCGTTCAAGGCGAGACTGAACGTAGTTGGCGTGCTGCTGGCATTGGACAGGTTGACGGTGAACACGGCGTTGTCGCCTTCATCGACCTGGCCGCCTGCGTTATCGACTGCGGAGCTTACGGTGCTGACCGTCGGTACCGGGTCGTTGTCGATGATGGTCGCAGTGCCGGTCTTGCCGCCTACGGTCAGGCTGAAGGTTTCGGTCGGCTCGAAAACGGTGTCGTTTATGGTTGGCACGGTGACAGTGAAGCTGGTCACGCCAGCCGGTACGGTGACCTGCCCGGTGATGGCGTTGTACACCACGCCATTGCTGAAACTCTGATTGTTCAGTACCGCGTTGTAGTCATTGCCAGCGGTCGCGGTACCCGGGTTCAGCGCGAGGCTGAAGGTGGTCGGCGTGCTGCTGGCATTGCTCAGGCTGACGGTGAACACGGCATTGTCGCCTTCGTCGACCTGGCCACCGGTGCTGTCGACAGCCGCGCTCACGGTGCTAACGGTAGGCGCCGCATCGTTGTCGATGATGGTCGCGGTACCGGTCTTGCCACCTACGGTCAGGCTGAAGGTTTCGGTTGGTTCGGCAACGGTGTCATTGATGGTCGGTACGCTGACCGTGAAGCTGGTGACGCCAGCCGGCACCGTGACGACGCCGGTCAACGCGTTGTAGGTGACGCCGTTGCTGAAGCTCTGGTTGGTCAACGTACCGTTGTAGTCCAGGCCTGCCACAGCTGTACCGGAGTTCAGGGACAGGCTGAAGGTCGTGGTCGTGCTGCTGGCATTGGTGAGGTTGACGGTGAACACGGCGTTGTCGCCTTCGTCGACCTGGCCGCCGGTGCTGTCGACCGCCGCGCTGACGGTGCTAACGGTAGGCGCCGTATCGTTGTCGATGATCGTGGCCGTACCAGTCTTGCCT
>NZ_MSXU01000010.1:276210-276942 GCF_001945375.1 Pseudomonas sp. PA1(2017) | reverse complement strand
CTGACGGTGCTGACAGTCGGCGCCGTATCGTTGTCGATGATCGTGGCCGTACCGGTCTTGCCGCCTACGGTCAGCGTAAAGGTTTCGGTTGGCTCGAAAACGGTGTCATTGATGGTCGGCACGGTAACCGTGAAGCTGGTGACGCCCGCCGGCACGGTTACGGTTCCGTTGGCGGCGTTGTAGGTCACGCCATTGCTGAAGCTTTGGTTGGTGAGCGTGCCGTTGTAGTCACTGCCGGCCGTCGCGGTGCCCGCATTCAACGCCAGGCTAAACGTAGTCGGCGTGCTGCTGGCGTTGGTCAGGTTGACGGTGAAGACGGCGTTGTCACCTTCATCCACTTGCCCACCGGTGCTGTCGACCGCCGAGCTGACGGTGCCAACGGTAGGCGCCGCATCGTTGTCGATGATGGTCGCAGTGCCGGTCTTGCCACCAACGGTCAGGTTGAAGGTTTCGGTCGGTTCGAAGACGGTGTCGTCGAGCGTGGGAACGGTGACGGTGAAGCTGGTGACGCCCGCTGGCACGGTAACGGTTCCGTTAGCGGCGTTGTAGGTCACGCCATTGCTGAAACTCTGGTTGGTCAGCGTGCCGTTGTAGTCACTACCCGCCGTCGCGGTACCCGGGTTAAGCGCGAGGCTGAAGGTGGTCGGCGTGCTGCTGGCATTGCTCAGGTTGACGGTGAACACGGCATTGTCGCCTTCGTCGACCTGGCCACCGGTGCTGTCCACAGCCGAA
>NZ_MSXU01000010.1:270544-276200 GCF_001945375.1 Pseudomonas sp. PA1(2017) | reverse complement strand
GGTTTCAGTTGGCTCGAAAACGGTGTCATTGATGGTCGGCACGGTAACCGTGAAGCTGGTGACGCCCGCCGGCACGGTAACGGTTCCGTTGGCAGCGTTGTAGGTCACGCCGTTGCTGAAGCTCTGGTTGGTGAGCGTGCCGTTGTAGTCACTGCCAGCCGTTGCGGTACCGGCATTCAGCGCCAGGCTGAACGTGGTCGGCGTGCTGCTGGCATTGTTCAGGTTGACGGTAAAGACGGCATTGTCGCCTTCGTCGACTTGGCCGCCATTACTGTCAACTGCAGCGCTGACGGTATTGATAGCTGGAGCGGCATCATTGTCGAAAATGGTCGCGGTACCGGTTTTGCCACCAACGGTCAGGCTGAAGCTTTCGGTCGGCTCGAAGACGCTGTCATTGATCGTCGGAACGGTGACGGTGAAGCTGGTGACGCCCGCTGGCACGGTAACGGTTCCGTTAGCGGCGTTATAGGTCACGCCATTGCTGAAGCTTTGGTTGGTCAGTGTGCCGTTGTAGTCACTACCCGCCGTCGCGGTGCCCGCATTCAGCGCGAGGCTGAAGGTGGTCGGCGTGCTGCTGGCATTGGTGAGGTTGACGGTGAATACGGCGTTGTCGCCTTCGTCGACCTGGCCGCCGGTGCTGTCCACAGCCGAGCTGACGGTGCTGACAGTCGGCGCCGTATCGTTGTCGATGATCGTGGCCGTACCGGTTTTGCCGCCAACGGTCAGGCTGAAGCTTTCGGTCGGCTCGAAGACGCTGTCATTGATCGTCGGCACGGTGACGGTGAAGCTGGAAACGCCCGCGGGCACGGTGACGGTTCCATTGGCAGCATTGTAAGTAACGCCGTTGCTGAAGCTCTGGTTGGTCAGCGTGCCGTTGTAATCACTGCCCGCTGTTGCGGTACCAGCATTCAGCGCCAGGCTGAAGGTCGTGGTGGTTAGGCTGGCAGTGCTCAGGTTGACGGTGAATACGGCGCTGTCGCCTTCGTCCACCTGGCTCCCGGTGCTGTCCACGGCGTTGCTGACCGCGCCGATACTCGCAGCCGCGTCGCCCGTTACGTTCACCGTAACCGTGGCTTTGCTGGTTCCACCATTGCCATCGCTGACGGTGTAGCTGAACGAAGCGGGGCCGTAGTAATTGCTTGCGGGTGTGAAAGTGATGGTGCCGTTGTCGTTCAGCGTAACGGTGCCATGCTTGGGATTGTCCACGCCGACGATACGCAGGCTGTCACCGTCCGCGTCGCTGTCGTTGGCGAGCAGGGTTGCCTGGGAGATCGTCAAGGCATTGTCGTGCCCGGTTACCAGCGCAGGGTTGGCCTGGGCCGGAGAGTAGTTGCCCAGCGGCTGATAAGGGCCACCAGCGAAACTCAGCGTGGGTTGCAGTACGGCTTGGCCGCCCTGATCCCAGTAGATGATCTCGATGGTATGCGCGCCGGGTTCACTGATGGTGAACGAGCCGCTATTGGTGCTCGGCGACTGGTTACCGTCGAACCTCGAGACGATCACACCATCGATCGAGATGCTGTAGCCGTCGTCCGCCCTGACCTGAAACTGGTAGTTACCTGCCTGCAATTGCAAAGTGCCGCTGAGTCTGATGATCGCGTCACTGCTGTTTTCCGGGTCGACGTTCAACGATGCCGCGTCAGAGCCCAGGAATGATTGCAGATTGTTATTACCGCCGAGGTCACCACCACTCAGGCTGTAGTTGATGTTCTTCGCCACGAAGGCGGCATCAGGCGAGTTGGCGGCGATAAAGGCGCGCACCTGAGCCAGGGAGGTCAGGTTCGCCCCATCCAGGTTCGCCCCTTCGTGGTAGGCGTAATACTGGCCGGTGAGCCCGGCAGCCATGCCTGGGTCGTTAACCGCAACCGGATCCTGGTTGGCGATGATGGTGACTTTCTGGGTGTCGGTGGAGCCCACGTTACCCGCATCGTCGATGACGCGAACCTGATAGGTGTGATCACCCAGCGAGAGAGTGCGGCCATCCGCGTAATCCCAGTTGCCGTTGCTGACGGTCAGGTTCGTCCAGGTGCTGCCGCCGTCCACGCTGATCTGCGCTTTTTCGCCGGCGCCCAGAGGGCCGACCGTACCGCTTACGGTCAGGGTGCTGTCACGGGTGATGAAGTCTCCGGGAGTTCCCGTGTCTTCGGAAATCTTGACGATATCGATTGCCGCTGCAGGCGGCGTGATGTCGACGCGATAGCTTTCGGTATCGATACCAACACCAACGTTGCCTGCGGCATCGATGGTTCTGACGCTGGCGTCGATGGTGCGATCGCCATCAGCGGCCAGATCGGCTCCGGGCACGTTAATGCTAAAGCCCAGCGTGCCATTTGGGTTGGCAACGACCGAACCGGTGAACTCCTTGCCATTGACGGTCAGGGTGACGGTGTCACCGACCTTGGCGTCACCGCCGACGGTGCCGGTTACCGGGATCTGCTGACTCGACTCGGCGATGTTGATCACGTCGTCGGCGGTGATATTGGCGTCCAGCGTGATGGTCGGAACTGGGGCCGTGACGTCGACGCTATAGCCTTCGGTGTCTGTTGCAGTGCCGACGTTGCCGGCGGCATCGGTGGTGCTGATGCTGGCGTTAATGGTCTTGCCGGCATCGGCGACTAGATCAGCGCCTGGTACGTTGATGCTGAAGGTGTTGTTAGCCTGAACCTGACCCGTGAAGGTTTTACCGTTAACGGTCAAAGTGACGGTGTCACCGACTTTGGCATCGCCACCGACGGTACCGGTAACCGGGATTTGCTGCGTGGCTTCGGTGCTGTTGATCACGTCATCAGCGGTGATGTTGGCATCGAGCGTAATGGTCGGCACCGGTGCGGTGACGTCGACGCTATAGCCTTCGGTGTCTGTTGCAGTGCCGACGTTGCCAGCGGCATCGGTGGTGCTAATGCTGGCGGTGATGCTCTTGCCAGCGTCGGCGACCAGATCAGCGCCTGGAACGTTGATGCTGAAACCAAGGGTGCCGTTGGCATTGGTCACCAGGCCGGTGAAGTTCTTACCATTCACTGTGAGGGTGACGGTATCGCCCACTTTGGCATCGCCACCGACGGTACCGGTAACCGGGATTTGCTGTGTGGCTTCGGTGCTGTTGATCACGTCGTCGGCGGTGATATTGGCGTCCAGCGTGATGGTCGGAACTGGGGCGGTGACGTCGACGCTATAGCCTTCGGTGTCTGTCGCAGTGCCGACGTTGCCTGCGGCATCGGTGGTGCTGATGCTGGCGGTGATGCTCTTGCCAGCGTCGGCGACCAGATCAGCGCCTGAGACGTTGATGCTGAAACCGAGCGTGCCATTTGGATTGGTAACGACCGAACCGGTGAACTCCTTGCCATTGACGGTCAGGGTGACGGTATCGCCCACTTTGGCATCGCCACCGACAGTGCCGGTAACCGGGATCTGCTGACTCGACTCGGCAATGTTAATTACGTCATCGGCAGTGATGTTGGCGTCCAGCGTGATGGTCGGCACTGGGGCAGTGACATCGACGCTATAGCCTTCGGTGTCTGTCGCAGTGCCAACGTTTCCGGCGGCATCGGTGGTGCTGATGCTGGCATTGATGGTCTTGCCAGCATCGGCGACCAGATCAGCGCCTGGGACGTTGATGCTGAAGGTGTTGTTTGCTTGCACCTGACCCGTGAAGGTCTTGCCGTTCACAGTGAGGGTGACAGTATCACCGACCTTCGCATCGCCACCCACGGTGCCGGTAACCGGAATCTGCTGACCGGACTCGGCGATGTTGATCACGTCATCGGCGGTGATATTGGCGTCCAGCGTGATGGTCGGAACGGGAGCAGTGACGTCGACGCTATAGCCTTCGGTGTCTGTCGCAGTGCCGACATTGCCGGCGGCATCGGTGGTGCTGATGCTGGCGGTGATGGTTTTGCCGGCATCGGCAACCAGATCTGCGCCTGGAACGTTGATGCTGAAGGTGTTGTTCGCCTGAACCTGACCCGTGAAGGTCTTGCCGTTCACAGTGAGGGTGACAGTATCACCGACCTTCGCATCGCCACCCACGGTGCCAGTAACCGGAATTTGCTGGCTCGACTCGGCGATATTGATCACGTCATCGGCAGTGATGTTGGCATCGAGCGTGATGGTCGGTACCGGCGCCGTAGTATCGATGGCTCCGATGTCGGTAGCCGAGCCGGTGTTGCCCGCCGCATCCGTGACTTTTGCATCAACGGAGTAAGGGCCTTCAGCCAATGGCTGAGGCAGTTCGACGCTATAGGTACCGCCAGTCAGCACCGGTGTGTCCACGGTGAAGGTGTTGGTGCCCTGGGTAATGGTCAGCGTGACAGTGCTGCCTACCGGCGCATCGGTAGTACCGGTAATGGTAGGCGTGATGTCATTGGTAATGGCCGGAGCATCGACAGTGATCAGTGGCGCTGTGGTGTCGATTGCTCCACTGTCAGTGGCCGAACCAGTATTGCCCGCGGCGTCAGTGACCGCGGCATCAACGGAGTAGGGGCCTTCAGCTAGTGGCTGAGGCAGCTCGACACTATAGGTGCCGTCAGCCAGCACCGGTGTATCCACGGTAAAGGTGTTAGTGCCCTGCGTGATGGTCAGCGTGACAGTGCTGCCTACAGGCGCGTCGGTGGCACCTGTGATGGTCGGCGTGGTGTCGTTGGTAATGGTCGGAGCATCAACCGTGATCAATGGGGCCGTGGTGTTGATGGTGCCATTGTCACTGGCCGAACCGGGGTTGCCAGCTGCATCGGTGACTTCCGCATCAACCGCATAAGGGCCGTCTACCAAAGGTTGAGGCAGTTCGATGCTGTAGGTGCCGCCCGCCAGTACCGGTGTGTTTACGGTAAAGGTGTTTGTGCCTTGTGTAATGGTCAGCGTAACGACACTGCCCACCGGTGCGTCGGTGGTACCGGTGATGATCGGCGTGGTGTCGTTGGTGATGGCCGGAGCATCGACAGTGATCAGCGGTGCTGTGGTGTCGACGCTGTAGCCTTCGGTATCCGTTGCAGTGCCGATATTGCCGGCCGCATCGGTCGTGGTGATGCTGGCGGTGACCGTCTTGCTCGCATCGGCCACCAGATCAGCGCCTGGGACGCTGATGCTGAAACCCAGGGTGCCATTGGGATTGGCGACGACCGAACCAGTAAACTCTTTGCCATTGATGGTAAGGGTAACGGTATCGCCAACTTTTGCGTCGCCGCCGACAGTGCCTGTGACCGGGATCTGCTGACCCGACTCGGCGATATTGATCACGTCATCGGCGGTGATGTTGGCATCGAGTGTGATGGTTGGCACCGGCGCGGTGGTGTCAATGGCGCCACTGTCGGTCGCCGAACCGGTGTTGCCCGCCGGATCAGTTACCTGGGCGTCAACGGTGTACGGGCCTTCAGCCAGCGGCTGAGGAAGCTCGACGCTGTAAGTGCCGCCAGCCAGAACTGGAGTCGTCACGGTAAGGACGGTGCTGCCCTGAGTGATAGTCAGAGTGACAGTGCTGCCCACCGGTGCATCGGTCGTCCCAGTGATGGTCGGCGTGGTGTCGTTGGTAACGGCCGGCGCATCAACGGTGATCAGCGGAGCTGTGGTGTCGATGGCACCGCTGTCGTTGGCCGACCCGGTATTGCCCGCCGGGTCAGTCACCTGGGCGTCAACGGTGTACGGGCCTTCAGCCAGGGGCTGG
>NZ_MSXU01000010.1:268949-270534 GCF_001945375.1 Pseudomonas sp. PA1(2017) | reverse complement strand
GGTCGTCCCAGTGATGGTCGGCGTGGTGTCGTTGGTAACGGCCGGCGCATCAACGGTGATCAGCGGAGCTGTGGTGTCAATGGCGCCACTGTCGGTCGCCGAACCGGTGTTGCCGGCGGTATCGGTTACCTGCGCATCGACAGTGTACGGGCCTTCAGCCAGGGGCTGAGTCAGCTCGACGCTGTAGGTACCGCCAGCCAGAACCGGCGTGGTAACGGTGAAGCTTGAACCGTTCTGAGTGACAGTCAGCGTAACGACGCTGCCCACCGGCGCATCGGTCGTCCCAGTGATGGTCGGCGTGGTGTCATTGGTGATGGCCGGCGCATCGACGGTGATCAGCGGAGCTGTGGTGTCGATGGCGCCACTGTCGGTCGCCGAACCGGTATTGCCTGCCGGATCAGTCACCTGAGCCTCAACGGAATACGGGCCTTCAACCAGACCAGCCGGTACATCGGCGGAGTAAGTCCCGCCCGCGACCACGGTAGCCGTGGTGGTCAGCACGGTTGTGCCTTGGGTAATGGTCAGCGTAACGACGCTGCCCACCGGCGCATCGGTCGTGCCAGTGATGGTCGGCGTGGTGTCGTTGGTAACGGCCGGCGCATCGACGGTGATCAGCGGAGCGGTGGTGTCGATGGCGCCGCTGTCGTTGGCCGAACCGGTGTTGCCGGCGGCGTCAGTAACCTTGGCATCTACAGAGTACGAGCCCTCCACCAAACCAGCCGGTACATCAGCGGAGTAAGTCCCGCCTGCGACCACGGTAGCCGTGGTGGTCAGTACGGTTGTGCCTTGGGTAATGGTCAGCGTAACGACGCTGCCCACCGGCGCATCGGTAGTACCGGTGATGGTCGGCGTGGTGTCGTTGGTGACGGCCGGTGCATCAACGGTGATCAGCGGAGCTGTGGTGTCGATGGCACCGCTGTCGTTGGCCGAACCGGTATTGCCCGCCGGGTCAGTCACCTGAGCCTCAACAGAATACGGGCCTTCCGCCAACGGCTGAGTCAGCTCGACGCTGTAGGTACCGCCAGCCAGAACCGGCGTGGTAACGGTGAAGCTTGAACCGTTCTGAGTGACAGTCAGCGTAACGGTGCTGCCCACCGGCGCATCGGTCGTCCCAGTGATGGTCGGCGTGGTGTCATTGGTGACGGCCGGCGCATCGACGGTGATCAGCGGAGCGGTGGTGTCGATGGCGCCGCTGTCGTTGGCCGAACCGGTATTGCCCGCCGGATCAGTCACCTGAGCCTCAACGGAATACGGGCCTTCAGCCAGCGGCTGTGGAAGCTCGACGCTGTAAGTACCGCCAGCCAGAACCGGCGTGGTAACGGTGAAGGTTGAACCGTTCTGAGTGACAGTCAGCGTAACGGTGCTGCCCACCGGTGCATCGGTCGTCCCAGTGATGGTCGGCGTGGTGTCGTTGGTGACGGCCGGCGCATCGACGGTAATCAGCGGAGCGGTGGTGTCGATGGCGCCGCTGTCAGTTGCTGAGCCGGTGTTGCCGGCGGCGTCAGTAACCTTGGCATCTACAGAGTAGGAGCCCTCCACCAAACCAGCCGGTACATCAGCGGAGTAAGTCCCGCCTGCGACCACA
>NZ_MSXU01000010.1:268845-268939 GCF_001945375.1 Pseudomonas sp. PA1(2017) | reverse complement strand
AGTGATGGTCGGCGTGGTGTCGTTGGTGACGGCCGGCGCATCGACGGTAATCAGCGGAGCGGTGGTGTCGATGGCGCCACTGTCAGTTGCCGAG
>NZ_MSXU01000010.1:268769-268835 GCF_001945375.1 Pseudomonas sp. PA1(2017) | reverse complement strand
GCCTGCGACCACGGTAGCCGTGGTGGTCAGTACGGTTGTGCCTTGGGTAATGGTCAGCGTAACGAC
>NZ_MSXU01000010.1:268085-268216 GCF_001945375.1 Pseudomonas sp. PA1(2017) | reverse complement strand
GCCAGCCAGAACCGGCGTGGTAACGGTGAAGGTTGAACCGTTCTGAGTGACAGTCAGCGTGACGGTGCTGCCCACCGGTGCGTCGGTAGTACCGGTGATGGTCGGCGTGGTGTCGTTGGTGACGGCCGGTA
>NZ_MSXU01000010.1:0-268075 GCF_001945375.1 Pseudomonas sp. PA1(2017) | reverse complement strand
CCGGCGCATCGACGGTGATCAGCGGAGCGGTGGTGTCGATGGCGCCGCTGTCGTTGGCCGAACCGGTGTTGCCGGCGGTATCGGTTACCTGCGCATCGACAGTGTACGGGCCTTCCGCCAACGGCTGAGTCAGCTCGACGCTGTAGGTACCGCCAGCCAGAACCGGCGTGGTAACGGTGAAGGTTGAACCGTTCTGAGTGATAGTCAGCGTAACGACGCTGCCCACCGGCGCATCGGTAGTACCGGTGATGGTCGGCGTGGTGTCGTTGGTGACGGCCGGAGCATCGACAGTGATGACCGGCGCAGTGGTATCGACGGTATAGGGCCGATTCGCCGTGGCGGTGCCGACGTTACCTGCCGCATCGGCGCTGCTAACCGTTGCGCTGATGCTGCTGAAGGTACCGAGGTCAGCGCTGCTGACCGGAATGCTGAAGCCCAGCGCCCCATTGCCGAGCGCGATGACCGTGCCGCTATACACGTTTCCACCCAGGTTCAACGTGATTGCATCGCCAACCCGAGCTTCGCCGCCAACCGTACCGGTGATGTTTACCGTGGCGGAACCGAGCTCTGCGCTGTTGAGCACGTCATCGCCAGTGATCGGGTCGATGCTGATGGTCACGACTGGCGCGGTGGTGTCAGGCGCAGTGGTGGCGGTGGCTGCCGGGGCAGTAAAAATGGCGGGGTCGTTATCCTGGATCAGGTTGAAGCCCGGAGTACCCAGGCCGGTAGTCTGGAAACCGATCGTCGGGTCGACGCGCTGCGCCGTCTCGCTGAGCATTACAGCGCTATGGCCGCCACCTGCGCTGCCACCGCCGCCACCTGCGCCAGGGCCTGCAGCGGTCGGCTCGAGGTCGACGGTGGGGTCCATGCCCGCCGCCAGGGCCTGCTCGAGTTCACTGGTGGGTGCCTGCGCGGCTTCGGCAGCATTCTGAGTATCTGGATTGCCGGCTTGCCAGGAGCTGTTGGCACCGAGCTTGACGGTTTCGCCGTTCGCCATCTCGAGCGTCACGGAGCCACCATCGGCCGTGGTGACCTGCTCGCCAGCGAAGATGCGGTCCCCCTCAAATACCTGACGCCGAACTCCGTCGACCGAGGTAACGAAGACTTGGCCAATCAAAGATTTGATGACGGCGGCGAAATTGCTCATAACCAGCTCCATGCGCATGCGCGAGGTAAAATCTGTGAAATGCGTCTATACCGATTTATAGCGGATACTGCTGAAAATATGGCGTCATATAATTGGCGGAAATTTATTGCTCCAGGGTTGCCGCCAGAGTATTGACCCTTCGGGTCTGATCATAAACAATCGGACCAGTTGATGTCACTTTGATATTTTCAGCTGTTTTGTCTTCTGCCAAACACTGAAGTTCAGTGGCAATGATAGTCTTCGGCCGGTTGCTCAGCGACTTGATCTATACCGATAAAACATGCCGGCCTTAACAGGGAATTTACTGACCATGCGTTTCATTGCCACGCTTCCTCTTGCCCTCGCCATTTCCGTTTCAGCCCAGGCGCAGACGTTGACCGAGGCCATGCAGAACGCACTCACCGTGCATCCTGAAATCCAGTCTGGAATCAATGCGCGGCTGGCGGTCGAGGAGGACATGAAAGCAGCGCGTGCAGGTTACCTGCCGCGTGTCGACGTGCAGGCCGGTTATGGCCGTGAAGGTACCGAGAACAACAGTACCCGCGCCAGTGATGACCGGGGTTACCGGACGCTCAATCGCTCCGAGTCCAGCCTGACCGTCCAGCAGATGCTCTTCGACGGTTTCGCCACCCGCAACGAAGTCGCGCGTCAGCGCGCCACGGTCAATGCCCGCGCCTATTCGTTGCTGGCCAATTCCGAGCGCACCGCGCTGGAAGTCGCCCAGGTTTACCTGGATGTTCTGCAGCGCCAGGAACTGGCGCGCTTGGCGGAAGAGAACCTGCGCAGCCACGAGCGCATCTACGATCAGATTTCCCTGCGTAGCGAACGCGGCGTGGGTCGCATGGCCGATCTCGATCAGGCCGAGGCGCGCCTGGCCCAGGCACGCAACAACCTGCTGACCGAGCAGACCAACCTGGCCGATGCCCAGGTCACCTACCTGAGCGTGGTGGGCCGCGAGCCCGCCGATTTGAGCATGCCGGACAGCATGGGTGTGCACCTGCCCGAAAGCCTGACAGCTGCCCGTGACGAGCTGTTGGCCAATAACCCCAACATCAGTTCGGCCGAGGCCGACGTCAAGGCAACCGAGGCGCAGTACGCCGCGGCGAAAAGCACTTACTACCCACGCTTCGACGCAGAAGTGTCCACTGGCCTCAACAACAATATCGATGGCGTGGACGGCGAAAACAAGGAATGGCAGGCGATGGTGCGCATGCGCTACAACCTCTATGCAGGCGGTAGCGACAGCGCCAACGTGCGTTCCAGGGCGTACCTGAGCAACCAGGCCATGGACATTCGCAACAATGCGTTGCGCGTACTCAACGAAGAAGTCGGCCTGGCTTGGAATGCACTGCAGAATGCCCGTGCGCAATTGCCGATCGCCCAGCAGTACGTCGACCACAGCTCGCGGGTGCGCGACTCCTACCAGAAGCAGTTCGGCCTGGGTGAACGCACCCTGCTGGATCTGCTGGACAGCGAAAACGAATACTTCACCGCCGCCCGTCGCCTGCAGGAAGTTCGCTTTACCGAACTGTTCACCCATTACCGCATCAAGGCCACCACCGGTACGCTGCTCAAAAGCCAGGGAATCTCGGCACCGATGGCCTCCGTGCCGCTGGATACCATCAAGACTAATGTGCAACTGCCCAACATGAACTAGAGTTCGGTTTTTTAGGTAAGGGTAAATGTGCAGTGGCAGTAGAACCTGATCCATCCCAGCCACGTAATGATCCTCGTGACCGTTACGACGATCCACTGCTGGATAGTTTGCTGTCGTTGTGCAGTCTCCATCAGAAGTCCGTCAGCCGGGCCATGCTCACTGCCGGGCTGCCGCTGCCCAAGCAGCGCCTGAGCGCCGAATTGCTGCCCCGGGCGGCTGCCCGCGCAGGCCTTCAGGGCCGCTGGTTGCGTCGCAATCTCGACAAGATTCCCGAGTTGGCTTTGCCCGCGCTGCTGTTGCTGCGCGACGGCCGCAGTGCGCTGCTGCTTGGCTGGGAGGCCGATGGGCAGGCGCGCATCATGCCCAGCGAGACGGAAGGCGGCGAGGTACGGGTCAGCATTGAAACCCTGGCCGAGGATTACAGCGGCCGGGTGTTCTTCGCTCAGCCTCAGCACAAGTTCGACTTCACCCGTGGCGAGCTCATTCCCCGTGCCAGCTCGTGGTTCAAAGATACCCTCAAGCGTTCGCGCTGGCTTTACATCGATGCCGTCGCGGCCAGTCTGCTGATCAACCTGATCGGCCTGGTCACCCCGCTGTTCGTGATGAACGTCTACGACCGCGTCGTACCCAACCAGGCCGAGGCCACCTTGTGGGTGCTGGCGATCGGTATCTGCGGGGTGTTCATCTTCGATCTGCTGCTCAAGACATTGCGCGGCCTGTGCCTGGATCTGGCCGGCAAGAAGACCGACATGATCATCTCGGCCACCCTGTTCGAGCGCATCGTCGGCATGGCGATGAAGCATCGCCCGGCACGGGTCGGCAGCTTCGCCCAGAACATTCACGAGTTTCAGAGCCTGCGTGACTTCCTGGCGTCGCTGACGCTGGCCAGCGTCATCGACCTGCCGTTCACCATTCTGATTCTCGCGGTCATCGCCTACCTGGGCGGGCATCTGGTGTGGATCCCCATCCTGGCTTTCCCGCTGGTCGCGCTGATCGGCTGGGCGCTGCAAAAGCCGCTGGCCAAGACCATGGAACGCAGTATGGCCCTGGCGGCCGAGCGGCAGTCCGGGCTGATCGAAAGCCTGGCCGGCCTCGATGCGATCAAGGTCAATAACGCGGAAAGCGAGCGCCAGTACATCTGGGAGCAGACCATCGGCACCCTGGGCCGCTTCGAGCTCAAGGCGCGTATGTTGTCGAGCCTGGCGATGAACTCGACGCTGTTGCTGCAGCAACTCGCCGGTGTGGTGATCATCGTGCTGGGGGTTTACCAGATCATCGCTGGCAACCTGAGCATGGGCGGCCTGATCGCCTGCTACATGCTCAGCTCCCGGGCTCTGGGGCCGCTGGCACAGGTGTCGGGTCTGCTGATCCGATACCAGCAGGCACGCGTGACGCTGGATTCGGTCAACCAGATGATGGAACTGCCGCAGGAGCGCCAGGCCGACGAACGCCCGCTCAAGCGCCAGACGCTGCAGGGCGGCATCGAATTCCGCCAGTTGGACTTCCACTACCCGGATCAGCAGCAGGCCGCCTTGCAGAGCATCAACCTGGTGATCCGCCCCGGGGAAAAGGTCGGCATCATCGGGCGTAGCGGTTCCGGCAAGAGCTCCCTGGCCAAGTTGATCGTCGGGCTTTACCAGTCCGATGCCGGCAGCTTGCTGGTCGACGGGATCGATGTGCGCCAGCTGGATGTCAGCGACGTGCGCTACAACATCGGCTACGTGCCCCAGGACATTCAGCTGTTCGCCGGCACCCTGCGCGACAACCTGGTTTCGGGCGCGCGTTACGTCGAGGACGAACTGGTGCTGCAGGCTGCCGAGCTGGCCGGCGTGCACGAGTTCGCCCGTTTGCACCCCAACGGCTACGAGCTGCAGGTGGGTGAACGCGGCCAGAATCTTTCCGGCGGTCAGCGCCAGAACGTGGCTCTGGCGCGGGCATTGTTGCTGGATCCGCCGATTCTGCTGCTCGACGAGCCTACCAGTGCGATGGACAACACCGGCGAAGAGCGCCTCAAGCAGCGCCTGGCTGCCATCAGCAAGAACAAGACGTTGCTGCTGGTCACCCACCGGGCCTCGATGCTGACGCTGGTGGAGCGGCTGGTCATCGTCGACCGTGGGCGCATCATTGCCGACGGCCCGAAAGAGAGCGTCATGGAGGCATTGAAGAAGGGGCAGATCAGTGTCAGTTAAGGACTCCTTCCAGCGCTTCATGCGCGCCGCCGCTTCTTATTTCGGCCCCCGTGACGAGGTCGGCGACGAACCCCTGCCGGAAGTTCGCAAGGCGCTCATCGAAGATGCGCCCAGGGTTTTGCGCCTCACTCTGTGGGGCATCATTGCCTTCGTGATGTTCTGCTTGTTGTGGGCCAACTTCGCTGAAGTCGACGAAGTGACCCGCGGTGACGGCAAGGCCATTCCATCCTCGCGTGTGCAGAAGATCCAGAACCTGGAAGGCGGCATCGTTTCCGAGCTGTTCGTCCATGAAGGGCAGGTGGTCGAGGCCGGTACGCCCTTGCTGCGCCTGGACGACACGCGCTTCGCGTCGAACGTGGGTGAGACCGAGGCCGATCGGTTGTCGCTGGCCATGCGCGTCGAGCGCCTGAGCGCCGAGGTCGAAGGTCGCGAGCTGGCCATTCCCGAGGACATCGCTGCCAAGGCACCAGGCCTTGCGCAGAGCGAAAGGGCGCTGTTTCTCAGCCGCCAGCAGCAACTGCAGGACGAGGTCGCCGGGCTGCAGGAGCAATTGACCCAGCGTCGCCAGGAAGTACGCGAATACGCGTCCAAGCAGGGCCAATTCCGTAACAGCCTGGAGTTGCTGCGTCAGGAAATCCGCATGTCCGAGCCGCTGGTGGCCGAAGGCGCCGTGTCTCCGGTCGAGGTGCTGCGCCTCAAGCGCGCTGAGGTGGAAGCTCGTGGTCAGTTGGAGGCGACCGGCCTGGCCATCCCGCGTGCCGAGGCAGCGATCAAGGAAGTGGAGCGCAAGATCGACGAAACCCGTGGGCGCTTTCGCAGCGAGGCGCTGACGCAGTTGAACGAGGCGCGCACCGACCTCAGCAAGATCGAATCCACCGGCAAGGCACTGGAGGATCGGGTCAATCGTACTCTGGTCACCTCGCCAGTGCGGGGGATCGTAAAACAGTTGCTAGTCAATACCATCGGTGGCGTCATCCAGCCGGGCAGCGACATGGTGGAAATCGTGCCCATCGACGACACCATTCTGGTCGAGGCGCGCATTCGCCCGCAGGACATCGCCTTCCTGCACCCGGGCCAGGAAGCCGTGGTCAAGTTCACCGCCTATGACTACACCATCTACGGCGGCCTGAAGGCCAAGCTCGAGCAGATCGGCGCGGACACGGTGACCGATGAGGAAGGCAACAGCTTCTACCTGATCAAGTTGCGCACCGAGAAAAGCCACCTCGGCACCGACGATCACCCGTTGCTGATCATCCCAGGCATGGTCACCTCGGTGGACATCATCACCGGCAAGAAGAGCGTACTCAGCTACCTGCTCAAACCGATCATTCGCGCACGCGCCGAGGCGCTGCGCGAGCGTTGATCGATCAGGCCAGGTCGGCCAGGGGGTGATCGTCCAGCGCGGCGAAATGCGCGGCGATCACCTGCTGCGGCACCTGGCTGACGTCCGGCCAGTGCCAGTGCGGGGCGTGATCCTTGTCGATCAGTCTGGCCCGTACGCCTTCGGCGAACTCCGGGTGGCGGCAGCAATTCAGGCTCATGCCATATTCCATGCGAAATACCTGCGCCAATGACAGGTGCCGGGCGCGCCTGATCTGCTCCCACACCAGGTGACCGGTCAACGGGCTGCCGCCAAGCATGGTCTTGGCGGCCTTGGCGAGCAGGGCGTCGTCATCGTTTTCCAGATTGGCCAGGGCCTGCCAGCTCAGTGGCAGGTTGGCCTGGTCGAGCAGGGCATCGATGAGTTCGCGGCGCGGTAGCCACTGCGCGGCTGGCAGCTCGCCGCGGGCCTGCTGCTCGAGTGCCTTGAGCAGGCTGTGCAGTTGCAGGTCGGCCTGGTTTCGCCAGTTCAACTGAATCAGCCCGTCGATCAGAGTGTCCTGCTGGGTGTCGAGCAGGAAGCGGTCGGCCAGGTTCAGGTCGAGGGCGTCGCGGGCATTCAGAGGGCTGGCCGTCAAGCCAAAGAACAGGCCCAGCTTGCCGGGCAGGCGGGAGAGGAAGTGACTGCCGCCCACGTCCGGGAACAGGCCGATGCTGATCTCCGGCATGGCCAGGCGACTGCTTGGTGTGACGATGCGAATCCCCGCACCCTGCAGCAATCCCATGCCGCCGCCCAGCACATGGCCATGGGCCCAGCAGATCAGTGGCTTGGGATAAGTGTGCAGGTAGTGGTCGAGGCGGTATTCGCGGGCGAAGAAGCGCTCGGCGAGTTCGGGTGCTTCGCCGGGGCTGGCCAGGCACTGTTTGGCCAGCTGCACCACATCGCCGCCGGCGCAGAACGCCTTGCTGCCGTTGCCCCGCAGTAGCACGCAGGCGATATCGGCATCTTCGGCCCAAACCCGCAGGCGATCCTGCAGGGCATCGATCATCGGCAGCGAGAGGGCATTGAGGCTTGCCGGCGCATCCAGGCTGGCAATGGCGACGCGATAGCCATGCAGGCTTGGGCGTTCTTCGAAGGTTACATTCATGAGCATTTCCAAAGGCTGTTGCCGGTGAGCATCATTGATTGCGCCAGTTGGCCGTGCGTTTTTCCAGAAAGGCGTTGACCCCTTCGCGGGTATCGGCCGCGTCGAACAGGTCGACGAAACGCTCGCGTTCGGCAGGTAGCCAGGTGGTCGGCGCGCGTTCACGGGCGCCCTGGATCAAGGGTTTGATGGCGCGCACCGCCACCGGGCTCTGGCTGGCGACCTTGGCGGCCAGCAGCAGGGCGTGGCCGCGGGCTTCGCCGGTATCGACCACCTGTTCCACCAGGCCGATGCGCAGCGCCGTGTCGGCATCGACCCGTTCGCCGCAGAGAATCATCCGTTTGGCCCAGCCTTCGCCGACCAGCCAGGGCAGGTTCTGGGTGCCGCCGGCGCAAGGCAGCAGGCCCACGCTGGCCTCCGGCAAGGCCATCATGGCCTGGCGCTCGGCGATGCGGATGTCGCACGCCAGGGCGCACTCCAGGCCGCCGCCCATGGCATAGCCGTTGATGGCGGCGATGGATACGCCGCGGAAGGCACTGAGCCGTTCGAAGGCCTCGCCGAAGCGGCTGGCCATCTCGCGGGCGCGGGCCTTGTCGCCATCAGCGAACAATTTCAGGTCAGCCCCGGCCGAGAAGAACTTGCCGCCCTGGCCGGTGATGACCAGCGCATAGATGTCGTCGTCACGGTCCAGGTGGTCGATGAGCTGTTTGAGGCCGATCAGCGATTCACGGTCCCAGGTGTTGGCAGGCGGGTTGTTGATGGTGAGCAGGGCGGTGTGGCCGTGCTTTTCCACCGTTAGTTTGTGGGTCAGGTCGAAGATGCCGGGTTTGTAGGGTTCAAGTGCCGTACTCATGAGTCGTCCTCTTCAGCGGTGTTGCCTTAACTGTAGCGCCAAAGGTTGCTCAGCGTTGCGCCGTGCGATTCACCTTTGGGTCAGAAATCGCCGCCGCCAACCTGAGTATCGGGCGGCGCCTTGACTTGGTCTGTAGGCTTCTCTAGCGTGCCGGTTTCATTGAATTACCGGGAGCAGGCATGTCCGCCGCAGACAAGGTCAAGCTGGAGGCCGGCTGGAAACAGGCGCTTCATGACGAGTTCGACAAACCCTACATGAGCGCCCTGGGTGATTTTCTGCGTCAGGAAAAGGCTGCTGGCAAGGAGATCTATCCACCGGGCCCGCTGATCTTCAACGCGCTGGACTCCACGCCGCTCGATCAGGTGAAAGTGGTCATCATCGGCCAGGACCCCTACCACGGCCCTGGTCAGGCCCATGGCCTGTGTTTCTCGGTGCAGCCGGGCGTGGCCACGCCACCGTCGCTGGTGAACATCTACAAAGAGCTCAAGCGCGATCTCAATATCGATATTCCCAACCACGGTTATTTGCAGTCCTGGGCGGAACAGGGCGTGCTGCTGCTCAATACCTCGCTCACCGTCGAGCGGGCCAACGCCGGCTCCCACGCCGCCAAGGGCTGGCAGCCGTTCACCGATCGGATCATTTCGGTGGTCAGCGAGCAGCGCCCCCATCTGGTGTTCCTGCTGTGGGGTGCCCATGCGCAGAGCAAGGAGCGGCTGATCGACACCAGCAAACACCTGGTACTGCGCTCGCCCCATCCCTCACCGCTGTCCGCTCATCGGGGCTTCATCGGCAATGGCCACTTCAGCCGCACCAACAAGTTTCTCGAGCAGCACGGGCTGACGGCAATCGACTGGCGCCTGCCACCGGCTTAACGCTCGTTCACGATCTTTCTGGATGTGCGCACGGGCAGCTACAAGGCAGAAGCAGACACTCAAACCAACCTGTGGGAGCCCCGACCTCGGGGCGAAACGATTGCAGCCTGACTGCCTATTTCGGCGGTGCCTGAGCGATTCGCCGCGAGGTCGCGGCTCCCACAATGGATCGGATAACGGCCGCTACCGCCGCATTGCAGTCAAAATAGATAAAGCCCGGCATGAAGATCGTGAACAGGCTCTTGGGGCCGATCAGCCGGAGCAGATCTGCCCGGCCAGGTCGCTCTGCAACGACGCGAGGCGCTCGTTCACCCGGTTGCGCTGCTGCTCGTCAGCAGCGGCCAGCAGGTCGCTGAGCAGGGCGGCCATCGCCAGGCGTGATTGCTCGTAGGCCTGGGTCGCCCGTGCGTCATGGGCGCCACGGCGGTTCTCCAGCACATGGCTCATGCGCTGGGCGAAATCCTCGGCGTCACGATGATCGAGCACGCTGCGAAATTCATCCTGCCAACGCGTACGATTCTCCAGCCATTGGCGGTTCTGGTCGCGGCGTTCGCTGGCCCACTGGCCGATGCGTGCCCGCTGCATCTCGTTGAATGTGCCGAACCAGGGTTTCAGGCGCTTTTCCAGGCGCTCGGCGCGCTCGCTGATCTGGGTTTGCAATGGCGGTTCGAGAAACTCCTGGCGGTCTTCGCGATTGTCTTTTTCCATGCGTGCGTAAAGCCGGTCGACCTGTTCGGGGCGTAGATCGGCGAGCAGCGCAACCGCCGTGGGATTGGTTTCCCGAACGATGGTGTGAAACGCCTGCTCGGCTTCGATCATCTGGGCTTCCAGTTGGGTAGCGTCCGGCGCAGGCTCCTGAAGCAGATCCTGTGTGCGCTGTAGCCAGTCCACATAGCGCGGCAGCTCGGTGCTGCAGTGCCAGGCCAGGTGCTCCTGTACCTTTGGCTTGAGCCAGGCCTTCTGTTGTGAGTCGAGGTCCAGATACTGATTCACTCGCCAGGGAATCACCCAGTCCAGGTTGCGATAGGCCAGGCTGGCCTTGCCACAGGCACTGACCAGCAGGCCGATCGCAAGCAGCAGGAGCAGGCTTTTCAGATAAGCGGACATGTCGACTCCTCGCAGTAGGCACCTGAACAAGAGTAAGCCAGCCATGTCGACAGCACGCGCGTGGACATATCCGCTAAAAAAAGCCCGACGCTAAGTCGGGCAGGAGAGATCAGGGCTGCGGCGAGTGATGCTGCCACAGGCGGTAGAGGGGCTCGGCCAGGAACATTACCAGGAACAGGCGCAGGGCCTGTAGCGCCGTGACCAGGGCAACCGATAGCTGCAACGCTTCTGCGGTCAGGCACAGTTCGGTGATGCCGCCGGGCATCATGCCGAGCATCAGCGAAACCGACTCGATGCCGCTCACCCAGCCGATGGCCGAACCGAGCAGCGCCGTGACGATCATCGCCAGCAGCGTGAACACCACCACCCGAGCGAGGAAGCTGGGGGCGCTGCGGAAGAACGCCCGGTCGAAATGACAGCCCAGGGCGCAGCCGATCAGCCACTGGCCGAGCTGACCGAGCCAGCCGGGCATGCCGATATGCAGATCGAAGGTCACGCTGGCCGCGGCGCACAGCGTCAACGGGCCGAGCATCCACGGGTTGGGTTGCCCGAGCCGTCGCCAAAGCAAGGCCAGCAGCGCACCCGCAGGCAGCAGGATCGCCAGCCAGAACCAGTCCACTGGCATGGCTGGTACGGGTTCGGTGGGCGGCAAGCCCCAGGTGAACAGCGCCGGAATCAGCAGAATGACCATCAACAGCCGCACACTGTGCGCAGCGGCGATGCGTGCCGGCTGGGCGCCGTGGCGGCGGGACAAGTTGACCATTTCGCTGGCACCGCCGGGCATGCTGGCGAAGAACGCCGTAGCGCGATCCACGCCGGAGCGGCGCAGGCCGGCAATGCCGATGGCGCTGAGCGCGAGGGTGGCGAGGGCGCCGAAGAGGATGATCGTCAGGTTGCCGAGCACCTGCTCGAGCACTTCGCTGGTGAAGTGCAGGCCGATTCCGGCGGCCACCAGCCACTGGCCGACCTGGCGACCACCGGGCATTTCCTGACTGAGTACGCCGCTGCAGCGCAGCAGGATCACTGCCAGCAGGGATCCGATCACCCAAGGCAAAGGCCAGCCGATGAGGCTGGCCAGATAACCACCGACTGCGCCAACCAGCGGCGTGAGCCACCAGTTGCGCAGGTGCTTGGAGTTGCCTTGCGGGTCAACGCTATCAGGCATTGGCCGCTTCGGCCTTGCGCTGGCTGCGCTTGCGCCAGGCGCGGTAGAACGGCAGGGCGATCATCGCCACGATCAGGGTCCACACGCCCCAGGTGATCGGGCTGGCGAACAGGATGCCCAAGTCACCATTGGATATCGACAGGGCGCGGCGCAGGTTCTGTTCCATCAGGCCGCCGAGGATGAAGCCCAGCAGGATGGCCGACAGCGGGAAGTCCATCTTGCGCAGGATGTAGCCGGCGATGCCGATGCCGATCATCAGATACAGGTCGAACGCGGTGGCGTGCACGGCGTAAACGCCGATCGAGGTGATGATGGCGATGGCTGGCACCAGGGCCCAGTAAGGCACGGCAAGGATCTTGGTGAACACCTTGATCATCGGCACGTTCATCACGATGAGCATGACATTGGCCACGAACAGCGAGGCGATCAGACCCCAGACGATGTCCGGCTGGTTCTGGAACAGCAGCGGGCCGGGGGTGATGTTGTACAGCGTCAGGGCGCCGAGCATCACCGCAGTGGTGCCTGAGCCAGGAACGCCTAAGGTCAGCATCGGCACCATGGAGCCGCAGGCCGAGGCGCTGTTGGCGGTTTCCGGAGCGGCCAGGCCGCGCAGGTCACCATTGCCGAACTTGTTGTCCTTGTGGGCCAGGCGCTTCTCGCTCATGTAGGCCACGGCGCTGGCCAGGGTCGCACCGGCGCCCGGCAGGATGCCCAGGCCGAAACCGACCGCGCCGCTGCGCAGGTTGGTGGCCAGTACCGACAGGCCTTCCTTGAGGTTGAACAGCATGCGGCCTTTGGCTTCGATGGCCTTCTGGCCATGGTGGGTGCGCTCCAGCAGCACGAGGATCTCGCTGACCGAGAACAGACCGAGCACCAACACCACGAACTGGATGCCGTCGGCCAGGCCGAGGCTGCCGAAGGTGAAGCGGTACACGCCGCTGTTCGAATCGATGCCGACGCACGACAGGAACAAGCCAATACAGGCCGCGATCGCGGTCTTCATTGGTTTGTTGCCGGCCATGCCCGCCAGGCAGACGATGGCGAACACCATCAGCACGAAGTATTCGGCTGGGCCGAAGGCTACCGCCCACTTGGCCAGCAGCGGGGCGAAGATCACCACACCGCAAGTTGCCATCAGGCCACCGACGAACGAGCTCCAGGCGGAGATCGACAGGGCGACACCGGCTTTGCCCTGACGGGCCAGTGGGTAGCCGTCCAGGGTGGTCATCACCGCCGAAGCTTCGCCCGGGATGTTCAGCAGGATCGAGGAAATACGACCGCCGTATTCACAGCCCAGGTACACGGCAGCCAGCAGGATCAGCGCGGTTTCCGGCGGCAGGCCGAGGGCGAAGGCGATCGGAATCAGCAGGGCCACGCCGTTGATCGGGCCCAGGCCCGGCAGCAGGCCGACGATGGTGCCGATCAGGGTGCCACACAGCGCGGTGAACAGGTTGTAGGGGCTCAGGGCAACGCCGAAGCCCTGACCCAGGTAGCTAAAAGTATCCACGGATCAGATCTCCAGGGAGGACAGGATGCCGAGCGGCAGCGGTACGTCGAGGATTTTGTCGAACAGCAGGTACAGACCGATGGCCAGTACGACGCCGGAAATCACGCTGGCGACCCAGGTGCCTTCGTACAGGCGGGCCATGGCGATACCGAAGATCAGGCTGGCCGGCACGAAACCCAGAGGTTCGAACAGGGCGGCATAGATGGTGAGGATCACCACGCAGCCGACCACCTTGCTGATCACGTGACGGTCCAGAGGCGGCTCGTCGCTGTGCGAGGCGCTGCTCGAAGGTTTCTTGACCAGCAGGTAGATGGCGCCCAGAGCCATGAGGATCAGCAGCAGCATCGGGTAGGCGCGCGGGCCCACCGGCTCATAGGAGAAGGGCGCGTGATAGCCCCAGGCGACGATGCCCAGCGCGACACAGGCGAGCAGCAGCACGACGCCGAAAATGCGTTGTGACATTGAGGAAGTCCTCGTTCGAGCATGACAAAGGCATCCCCTGAGCAATGCCCAGAGGATGACGGAGTAAGGGATACGGAGCGGGTGTTACTGCTGGATCAGGCCGAATTCCTGGGCCAGTTCCTTGTACTGCGCGACCTGCTTCTTGACGTAGGCGTCCAGCTCGTCACCGGTCATGGCGAACGGATAGAGCTCACGGTCTTCACGCAGCTTGGCGAAGTCTTCGGAGGCCAGCAGCTGATCGAAAGCGTTCTTCCACCACGCGTACGCTTCGTCGCTGACTTTCGGGCCGAGGTAGAAGCCGCGGATTACCGGCCACACCACGTCGAAGCCCTGCTCCTTGGCGGTCGGGATGTTGGCGACCACGTCACCCGGCAGGCGCTCTTCGGAGAACACGGCGAGAATGCGCATGTCACCGCTTTCGATGTGCGGTACGGAGTCGGAGATGTCGGTACTGGCTACCTGGATGTGGCCGCCGAGCAGGGCGGTAGCCAGCTCGCCACCACCTTCCATCGCCACGTAGCGCAGTTCGCGCGGGTCGATACCGGCGGCGCGGGCGATCAGTGCGGTCTGCATCCAGTCCTGGCTGCCGACGGTGCCGCCGGAGCCGATGACCACTTTGCCTGGGTTTTCCTTCAGGGCCTTGACCAGGTCATCGAGGGTCTTGAAAGGCGAATCCTTGCGTACCGCCAGGGCGCCATAGCTGGTGCCGACGCCCGCCAGCCACTTCACGGCGTTCTCGTCGAAACGGCCGAACTTGCCCTGGGCGAGGTTGAGCAGCGAGCCGCTGGAGAAGGCGGTGATGGTGCCCGCTTCGGACGGGCGCTGGGCGACTACCGCGTTATAGGCCACCGCACCAACGCCGCCAGGCATGTAGGTCACGCGCATCGGCGACGTGAGCAGCTTGCTTTCCACCAGCGCGCTCTGCGCCAGTTTGCAGGTCAGGTCGAAGCCGCCGCCGGGGGCAGCTGGCGCGATGCACTCGGGACGACGAGGCTCGTCGGCCAATGCTTGACCCGCCAGCATCAGGCAAGAGGCGGTCAGCAGGATGGTACGCAGAGATGTTTTCATCGGTTGTTCTCCGTTGGAGTCTTTATTGTGTAACCAGCAGCACACCGGCCAGTGGCACGGTGCGGGCGAGCCTCGCTACGCGCACTGGCGCGAATGCTCGGCAGATCGGTCGAGGCGGTAGCGCTGTACCTTGGGCACCAAGCTACTGCCTGCTTCCCGGGTGGCAGCGCTGCGTGCCACATGCTTCAAGTCGACGTTACGTTCCCTTTGCCTGTCGCCACTGCCGGCGCCCGCCACTTCAGCATGATCGCTGGGGCTGCCCAGTGGACGGGAGCGCAGGACGGGAACGCCGAGCGCTTTGAAGTCGTGACTCGTCTGCCGCCCGCCCATGCTGGGTTCGGCAGAAGCGATGAAAGAGAGGAGGTAGGCCGCATGGCCAGCAGCGCTGTTCGCGGCTGCGTGCTGCGACTGGTCAGATAGGGCGCCTGGTTGCGGGCGACGAGCGTTTACGCCTGGCTCGTTGGCTGCGCGCTGGGGCACGATGCGCTCGCCCGCCTCGGGCGGCTCGGTGGCCACGGCGTTTTCGGCTGAATATTGGCTGGTCTGCTGGGCTGCTTCGAGCTGCGGAGCGTCTTCCCATCGATCACGGGGCGCTGGCTCGGCGGCATGATAGATGGCTGGCTGGGCCTGACCTTCCAGGTTGGAAACGGAGTGCTCGGGGAGGTTCGCCTGGGCGAGCGAGGCGAAGAGGGCAGCCGGCAGGGCGAGGCTCAAAAAGCTCGAAGACGAGATAGCCTGGCGCGCGGCGATCGGCATGCGTGGTACTCCGTTGTTATTGTTGTCACGACCGCACGCCACTGTGCGAATCGCTGAATGGGAGGATCGAGCCGCCCGGGGAGTGATCCTAGAAGTGCAACCTTTCACCAACCTTTCAATGCAGCAAGTTGTTGCACATGTGTCGCCCTTGCATGCTGTAACTGCCAACTTCGTGCGCGAGCGGTAAACTCTCGCCACACATGGCGGTCAAGTCCATGGTTTGTGTGGAGGTTGCAGTGCGAATTCTGCTGGTCGAGGATCATCCGCAATTGGCGGCGAGCGTCACCCAAGCGCTCAAGAGTGCGGGTTGGACGGTGGATGTTCTGCATGATGGCGTAGCGGCTGATCTCGCGCTCGGTAGCGAGGAATACGCCCTGGCGATTCTGGATGTCGGCCTGCCGCGCATGGACGGCTTCGAGGTGCTGGCTCGCTTGCGTGGCCGCGGCAAGACCATCCCGGTGTTGATGCTCACGGCGCGCGGAGAGGTCAAGGATCGCGTGCACGGCCTGAACCTGGGGGCCGACGACTATCTGGCCAAGCCCTTCGAATTGAGCGAGCTGGAAGCGCGGGTCAAGGCCTTGCTTCGTCGCAGCATGCTGGGTGGCGAGCAGCATCTGCGCTGCGGTGATCTGGTCTACGACCTGGATACCCGGCGCTTCACGCTGCTGGATGAGAGTCTGAACCTGACTTCCCGCGAGCAGGCCGTGCTCGAGGCGATGATTTCCCGGCCTGGTCGCGTCATGAGCAAGGAGCAGTTGGCCTCTCAGGTGTTCGGCCTGGATGAGGAGGCGAGCGCCGATTCCATCGAGATCTACGTCCACCGCCTGCGCAAGAAACTCGAGGGTGGTGCGGTGCGCATCGTTACCTTCCGCGGCCTGGGTTATCTGCTGGAAGCCACGGGTGGATAGGCCAGGCAGCCTGCGTGGCCGGCTGATTCGCCGGCTGGCCGTGCTGTTCACGGTGATCCTTCTGGTCAGTAGTCTGACCGCCTACTGGAGCGCCCGCCACGCGGCCGATACGGCCTATGACCGTACCCTGCTGGCGTCGGCCCGGGCGATCTCCGATGGGCTTTATGCCGTCGAGGGCATGCTCAGCGCCAATGTGCCGTATATCGCCCTGGATACCTTCGCTTACGACAGCGCCGGGCGTATCTACTATCAGGTGCTCGGCCCCAAGGGCGAGCTGGTCTCGGGATATGAAGACCTGCCCGCAGCGCCGCCGAATACGCCACGAACCAACGACTATCCGGCGCTGGCCAAATTCTACGACGGCGATTACCGCGGGCAGGGCGTGCGAGTTGTCAGTTTTCTGCAGCCGGTCAGCGAGCCCGGTTACAGTGGCGTCGCCGAGATCCGTGTGGCTGAAACCCAGGGCGCTCGGGAACGCATGACCCGCGACCTGCTGTTGGGCACGCTGTGGCGCATGGGCTTGTTGTCGCTCAGTGCGCTGCTGCTGGTCTGGTTGGCGGTGAGCGCCGGATTGCGACCGCTCGAAAGCCTGCGCAGAACGGTCGCCGCGCGCAGCAGTGACGACCTGCGCCCGCTGCCGGACGAGGACATGCCCAGGGAGCTGCGGCCATTGGTCAACGCCCTGAATCAGTTCAACGACCGGCTTCGCGGCCTGTTCGAGCGGCAGTCGCAGTTCATCGCCGATGCGTCCCACGAACTGCGTACGCCCCTGGCGGCGCTCAAGGCGCGCGTCGAACTGGGCCTGCGTGACCAGGATCCGCGTATCTGGCACGCGACGCTCGAGGACGCCGCCCTCAATGCTGATCGCCTGACTCACCTGGCCAACCAGCTGTTGTCATTGGCTCGGATCGAAAGCGGTGCGCGGGCGATTGCCGAAGGCGGCGCTTTGCGCCTGGACCTCAGCCAACTGGCCCGGGAACTGGGCATGGCTCTGGCGCCCCTGGCGCATTCGCGCGGCGTCGCCCTGGCGCTGGAGGCCGAGCAACCGGTGTGGATTCGCGGCGAGCCGACGCTGCTCAATGAGCTGCTGTGCAACCTGGTCGACAATGCCATGGCCTACACCGAGGCCGGCGGCAACGTCATCCTGCGGGTGAGGGAGCCGGGTGTGCTGGAGGTCGAGGACGATGGGCCGGGAATTCCCAAGGAAGATCGGGAGCGGGTGTTCGAGCGCTTCTACCGACGCCAGGCCCAGGGGCTGGGTGCTGGCCTGGGGTTGGCTATCGTCGGCGAGATCTGCCGCGCCCACCGCGCCGATATCAGCCTGCATCAGGCCAGCCCCCATGGGCTGCTGGTGCGCGTGGTGTTTCGTGGTGAGGCAGGCTAGCTGAACGGGTGCTAGCCGAGACTCGCCCCCGAGCGGTTACTGCAGCATGGTCATGGCAGCATCCATGGCCGCCGACAGGTCTTCGTCGGCATGGATATCCAGATCCGGTTTGATGCCGAGCTTGGCGAACGCCGGGATCTGGCTCCAGTCCAGTTGGGTGTAAGGGTGCGGAGTGCCGAGGTGGCTCTGCAGGGTGGCCACTTGCACGATGTCGACGTAGTCCACCTTGCCGCCGTCGCGGCTGAAGTTCAGGTACTGGCTCGGAATGCAGGCGATCATTTCCGGGAATTCCCAGGTACGCAGGATCTTGTCGCCAATGATCGGGTGGATCTGCTCGATCACGTGGTTGAGGCTGATCGAGTCGGCCAGCAGCTCGCTGTGCTCTTCGGCATAGGTCAGGATAGGCAGCACACCAATCTGGTGCACCAGGCCGGCGAGGGTGGCCTGGTCCGGCATCAGGCGCGTGTAATGGCGGCACAGCACGTGGCAGATGCCAGCTATTTCGGTGCTCTTGGTCCACACTTCGCGCATCTTGCGGTCGACCACATCGGTGGTCGCCTGGAACATCTGTTCCATGGCCAGGCCCGTGGCCAGGTTGCAGGTGTAGTTGATGCCCAGGCGGCCGATGGCCATCTGCAGGTCGGTGATTTCCCGGTTGGTGCGCAGCAGCGGGCTGTTCACCACCTTGATGATGCGTGCGGTGAGCGCGGCGTCGTTACCGATCACCTTGGTCATCTCGGGGATGCCCACGTTGGGATCTTCCGCCGCCTCGCGAACCTTCAGGGCGACCTCGGGCAGGGTGGGCAGCACCAGTTCATCGTTGTCGATGGCCCTGGTCAGATCCAGCAGGACTTTCTCGGCGAGTTTGCTCATGAAGTTCTCGTTCTTGGCGGAGTGATGGCAGACGCTACGCAGTGTACGTCAGCGCTGGATTTCGCGGTTGCTGTCCAGCGTATACGGCAGGTCGAGCAGGTCGAGCGGTAAACCGTCGAGGCTGCCCAGGTGGATATTGCCGTCGAGTGCCGCGTCTTCCTGCACGACTGCCAGCAGTTCCACGCCGCTGGCGCTCGAGGCGGCCAGCACCACTTCGCCCACCGCGCTGCGGTGCACGGGCGAGAACAATTCGGTGCCAGGCGCGGGCGGTTGGTCGCCAGCCAGGCGCAGGCGATAGAGGCGGCGCTTGAGCTTGCCCAGGTACTGCATGCGGGCGACGATTTCCTGGCCGGTGTAGCAGCCCTTCTTGAAGCTCACGCCGCCTACGGCCTGCAGATTGATCATCTGCGGAATGAACAGCTCGCGGGTGGTGCCGGTCACCTGGCCAATACCGGCGCGGATCTGCGCCAGCAGCCAGTCGTTGAGCGAGGCTTCAGTGAGCTGCTCGCTCAGGCGTGCGTGCAGGGTTTGAGCCTGCTCGGCCGGTGCCCACAGCTCGGCGCGGCCGTCGCTGAGACGAATGGCCAGCAGCGCGTCAGCGTTCGCCACGCTGTCAGCTTCGGCTGCGAGGTCCAGCCCCAAGGCTTGCAGGATGGCATCCGCGCCGCTCAGGCCAAATCGAGCCCAGGCGGCGCTCTCGTCGCTCAGCTTGGCCTTGGAGAACACCGCGTATTTCTGCAGCTCGGCAAGTTGCGCCTCCAGCAGCTCCTGGCTCATGGCCAGGAGAAAACCGTCGGCTACGCTGACGATGCGAAAGCTCGACAGCATACGGCCCTTTGGCGTGCAGCGAGCGCCCAGGCTCGAGCCGCTGGCGCCGAGGTAGCTGATGTTGCAGGTGATCTGGCCCTGCAGGAATTTACCTGCATCGAGGCCGCGCACGGCGAGGATGCCTTCGTGAGTGAGCGGGCAGAAGAAAGCGCTATCGGCCATGGTCGAGACAATCGCGGGTAAAGAATGAGGCTGCCATGATAAGAGCAGCGGCAAGCGTCTAGCTACAGGCAAAGATGCCGTCCGGCGTTTCGCCTCGCAACGCTGATGCGAGCGGCGGCTGTTGGTATACTGCCGGCCTTTTTCCGAGGAGCACTCCCATGGTCGATGCCACTGAACTCAATCGCCTCTTCTGGCACAGCCGGCGCGGCATGCTGGAACTGGACGTGTTGCTGGTGCCTTTCGTGCAGGAGGTTTACCCCACGCTCGACGAGGATGATCGTGCCCGCTACCGCAAGTTGCTCGAGTGCGAGGATCAGGACATGTTCGGCTGGTTCATGCAGCGCGGCGAGCCGGAGGATGCCGATCTGCGCCATATCGTTCGCATGATCCTGGATCGTGTCCAACCCAAGTAAACGGTTCGAGTGCCACTGGCGGCCGTCACGTCGGCTGCTGGAAGTCTACCTGTGCGCCCAGGCCCTGGCGCTGCTGACGTTATCGCTCGTCGATATTCCGTTCTGGGCGCGTCTGCTGGGCGTGCTGGGTTGTGCATGCCATGCCTCCTGGGTGCTGCCCAGGCACGTGCTGCTGAACCATTCGGCGGTGTTCAAGCGCTTGCGTCATGACGACGAAGGTTGGCAGGTGGCGAGCCGCGAAGGGCGCTGGCAGCCCATCACCCTGCTGCCGGACAGCATGGCGCTGCCGTGGCTGGTCATCGTTCGTTTTCGCCTGCCGGGCAGCCGGCTCACTAAAAGCCTGTGCATCGCGGCCGATGCCATGCCACAGGACATGCACCGACGCCTGCGGGTGCGCCTGAAATTCAGCCGTCAGCGTTGGCGGGTTGCAGAATAGTATCGCTTGGCTCGGGCAGCAGGTCGGGGTAATCCAGCGTGTAGTGCAGGCCGCGTGACTCCTTTCGCGCCATGGCCGAGAGAATCATCAGTTCCGCCACCTGGGCCAGGTTGCGTAATTCGATCAGATCCCGGCTGACTTTGTAATTGCTGTAGAACTCGTCGATTTCATCGAGCAGCAGGCGCACGCGGTGCTGGGCGCGCTGCAGGCGCTTGGTGGTGCGAACGATGCCTACGTAATCCCACATGAAGCGCCGCAGTTCGTCCCAGTTGTGAGCGATGATCACATCCTCGTCCGAGTCGGTGACCTGACTGGCGTCCCAGGAAGGCAGGTTGGCCGGCATCGCTACGCGATCCAGATTGGCGACGATGTCGGCGGCGGCCGAGCGTGCATACACGAAGCATTCGAGCAGCGAATTGCTGGCCATGCGGTTGGCGCCGTGTAGGCCGGTGAAGCTGGTTTCACCAATGGCGTAAAGACCTTCCAGGTCACTGCGACCTGCCTGGTCGACCATTACTCCGCCGCAGGTGTAATGGGCGGCGGGTACCACGGGAATGGGCTGGCGGGTGATGTCGATGCCGAACTCCAGGCAGCGTTGGTAAACGGTCGGGAAGTGGTTTCTGACGAAGTCCGCTGGCTTGTGGCTGATATCCAGATAGACGCAGTCGATACCCAGGCGCTTCATCTCGTGGTCGATGGCGCGGGCCACGATGTCTCGTGGCGCCAGTTCCTCGCGCGGGTCGAAGCGCGGCATGAAGCGTTCGCCGTTGGGCAGGCGCAGCAGGGCACCCTCGCCGCGCAAGGCTTCGGTAATAAGAAAACTCTTGGCCTGCGGATGATAAAGGCAGGTGGGGTGAAACTGGTTGAATTCCAGGTTGCCGACCCGGCAGCCAGCGCGCCAGGCCATGGCGATGCCGTCACCGCAGGCGCCATCGGGGTTGCTGGTATAGAGGTAGACCTTGGCCGCCCCGCCGGTCGCCAGAACCACGAAGCGCGCGTGGTGGGTGTCAACTTCGCCGCTGCGACGGTTCAGCACGTAGGCGCCCAGGCACCGTTGGCCGTCTCGACCCAGCTTGCGTTCGGTGATCAGGTCCACTGCCACCCGCTGTTCGAGCAGCACCACGTTGTCTCGCTGGCGCGTGCGTTCGAACAGGGTATTGAAGATAGCCGCGCCGGTCGCGTCGGCGGCGTGGATGATACGGCGGTGGCTGTGGCCGCCCTCACGGGTCAGGTGAAATTCGAAGCCGCCGTCTTCACGGTCGTGCTCGTCATCGCGGGTGAAGGGCACGCCTTGCTCGATCAGCCATTCGATCGCCTCGCGGCTGTGCTCCACGGTAAAACGCACGGCATCTTCACGGCAAAGGCCGGCCCCGGCATTGAGGGTGTCATTCACATGCGAGTCGACGGTATCGCTGTGATCCAGCACGGCAGCGACGCCGCCCTGAGCCCAGTAGGTCGAGCCATTGGTCAATTCGCCCTTGCTCAGTACGGCGATGCTCAGATTGTCGGGAAGCGTTAGCGCCAGGGTAAGGCCGGCGGCACCGCTGCCGATAACCAGAACATCGTGCTGAAAGTGTTGGCTCATTGTTATGGATTCCACTGAGTGGCATGCAGCAAAAAGAGGCGCGATTGGTCGACACCGAATGTGCTTCGCTGAAGCGCTCACGTCCCGTATCGCATAGTCGGTAGGTGAGCTGACCATGCCCGCGGCGGGGCTTTCAGGACCACCGCAGGGGCTCGACGGACTCTAGTATATAGAGGGAGCCAGCGGCACAATAGCGGCCCCGGTAGGTAGTCCGGCGCAGAACGTGTATCGTGTCGGGATGGCGATATGCCTGCTCGGCTGGCCGCTGTGGTGGAGCTGCATTCGCTCCGCTGAAACATGTCTGAACTTTGCCGTGGGGCAGGGTTCTATAGCGGAGTCGCCCCGGAGAGGGCATGTGTCTGGCGAGTCTGTGAGCGAAGCGGTTGTACGATTCGATTCGGCCCGTCAGGTGATCTAAAGACAATTCGCGCAGCAGGCATGGCCCTGGTGCGTGGTTTCGTGCAAAACCAAAAAATGTTTTGTGGGAAGCTTGTTCGTAGGGGAGAGAACTTTTGCATATGACTCGAGTCTATTTCGGCAGATCGATCTTCTGGCAGGTGCAGACCTCCTACGGGCTCAACGAGGAGTATTCATGCTAACCCAGGAAGAAGATCAGCAGCTGGTCGAGCGCGTTCAGCGTGGCGACAAGCGAGCATTCGATCTGTTGGTGCTGAAGTATCAGCACAAGATTCTCGGGTTGATCGTGCGATTCGTGCACGACACCCATGAAGCTCAGGATGTCGCCCAGGAAGCTTTCGTAAAAGCTTATCGGGCACTTGGAAACTTTCGCGGTGACAGTGCGTTCTATACATGGCTGTACCGCATCGCCATTAACACGGCGAAGAACCATCTCGTTTCTCGTGGCCGCCGGCCGCCGGACAACGATGTAAGTGCAGAGGATGCCGAATTCTACGATGGCGATCACGCCCTCAAGGATATCGAATCTCCCGAGCGAGCCCTGTTGAGGGATGAAATCGAAGCCACCGTGCATCGGAGCATCCAGCAACTGCCAGAAGATTTACGAACGGCGCTAACGTTACGTGAATTTGATGGTCTTAGTTATGAAGACATTGCGAGCGTCATGCAGTGTCCAGTTGGTACCGTGCGTTCGCGAATCTTTCGGGCGCGTGAAGCCATCGATAAGTCCCTGCAACCTCTGTTGCAGGAAGCCTGAGACAGCGGCGACAGCCAAGAGAGGAACCGCTATGAGTCGTGAAGCCCTGCAGGAATCGCTGTCCGCGGTGATGGATAACGAAGCGGATGAACTTGAACTTCGGCGTGTGCTCGGTGCGAGCAACGATGTCGAACTGCGTGCCACCTGGTCTCGTTACCAAGTAGCCCGCGCCGCGATGCACAAGGATCTGCTCGTGCCGAAACTGGACATCGCTGCAGCCGTTTCCGCGGCTCTGGAAAACGATGCCACTCCAGTTGCGCAGGAGAAGGTCGTACGTGGTCCGTGGCGTAGCCTGGGACGCGTAGCCGTTGCTGCGACCGTGACGGTTGCCGTGTTGGCCGGCGTGCGTTTCTACAATCAGGATGACGTTTCTGGTGCGCAACTGGCGCAACAGAATCAGCCGTCCATTGCCCTGCCGCAAGCTCAGGGGCCGGCCATTCTGGCGGGCTTCAAGACTTCGGACGAGCAGCCGGCTGTAGAGACCGTCTCTGCCGAAGGTGAAGGCTGGCACGAGCAGCGTCTGCCTGAGTACCTGCGTCAGCATGGTCAGCAGTCCGCCCCAGGCGCTGCTGAAAACGCACTGCCGTTTGCACGGTCTGCGAGTGTAGAAGAGCGTTAAGAACGACGCGTATGCGCTCCATTCTCGTCACGTCCCTGATGCTCGGCGGTCTATCGGCAACACCTGCCATGGCCGCCGATGCACAGGGATGGTTGCAGCGGCTGAGTCAGGCCGAAAGCAAGCAAAGCTTCCAAGGCACCTTCGTTTACGAACGCAGCGGTAATCTTTCCACTCACAGCATCTGGCGTCAGGTCGAGCCGGGTGGAGTTGTGCGCGAGCGGTTGCTACAGCTCGACGGCACGCCCCAGGAAATGCTTCGAGTCAACGGCCAGGCGCAGTGCGTCAATGGTCCGATCGCCTCTGCTGTCGTCGACGAGCAGGCCTGGCCTGCTCACGGTCTCGATGCCAAACAGATAGAACAGTGGTACGAGCTGCGTTTGAGCGGCGAGTCTCGTGTGGCTGGGCGTTCGGCTGTAATCCTCGGCTTGGTTCCACGTGATCATCACCGTTATGGTGTGCAATTGTACGTGGACAAGGAAACCGGGCTGCCACTCAAGTCGCTGTTGGTCAATGATCGCGGCGAGATGCTCGAACGGTTTCAGTTCACTCAGCTCGATACGGCGGGCACACGGCCTGCTGCAGTGTTGCAGCCTTCCACGAATTGTGCGCCGGTACGTGTCGTCAAGGCGCGCACGCCTTCCGCAGAATCCTGGCGTTCCGAATGGTTGCCGCCCGGCTTCAATCTCAGCGCGGTGACCCGGCAGCCCAGCCCGGTATCCGCCGATAGCGTCGATTGCCTGGTCTATGATGACGGGCTGGCGCGTTTTTCCGTCTTTCTCGAGCCCTTGCACGATGCCGCCGTCGCGGATGCGCGTAACCAGCTCGGCCCAACCGTAGCCGTATCCCGGCGACTGACAACCGATGACGGGGATGTCATGGTTACAGTGGTGGGCGAAATTCCGTTTGGAACGGCGGAGCGTGTCGCCATGTCGATGCGTGCCGACGATGTGCATGCCACGCCATAACGGGTGAGGCTGCTGAGTAAGGTCGATGTGCTGTCTTGTTGTACCAATGGCCCCTTAGGGGCCTCGTTTGTTCTGGATGGGGAAGAAACTGCAATGTCGATGCCTAGCCTGAAAAATTACGCTGCCGCGTTGTTCGCGGTGTTCCTGATGGGGCAGTCGGTTGCCGCGCACGCGCAGCTGCCGGACTTCACTCCGTTGGTCGAGGCGGCTTCACCTGCCGTGGTCAACATCAGCACTCGGCAGAAGGTGCCGAATGCCGTTGCCAGCAACGGTGGGCTTTCGGTGCCGGATCTGGAAGGCCTGCCGCCAATGTTCCGCGAGTTCTTCGAGCGCAGCATTCCCCAGCAGCCTCGCGCGCCGGGCGGCGGCGGTCGTCAGCGTGAGGCGCAGTCGCTCGGCTCGGGCTTCATCATCTCCAAGGATGGTTACATCCTCACCAACAACCATGTGGTTGCCGACGCCGACGAAATCATCGTGCGCCTGTCCGATCGCAGCGAGTTGGAAGCCAAGCTGATCGGTACCGACCCGCGCAGCGACGTGGCGCTGCTCAAGGTCGAGGCGACCGACCTGCCTACCGTGAAACTGGGCAATTCCGACAACCTCAAGGTCGGTGAGTGGGTGCTGGCCATCGGCTCGCCGTTCGGTTTCGATCACTCGGTAACCGCCGGGATCGTCAGCGCCAAGGGCCGCAGCCTGCCCAACGAGAGCTACGTGCCATTCATCCAGACCGATGTGGCGATCAATCCCGGTAACTCCGGCGGCCCGTTGTTCAACCTTGATGGCGAGGTGGTCGGTATCAACTCGCAGATATTCACCCGTTCCGGTGGCTTCATGGGCCTGTCTTTCGCCATTCCGATGAGCGTGGCGATGGATGTGGCCGACCAGCTCAAGGCCAGCGGCAAGGTCAGCCGTGGCTGGCTGGGTGTGGTGATTCAGGAAGTGAACAAGGATCTCGCCGAGTCGTTCGGGCTCGAGAAACCCGCGGGTGCGCTGGTCGCCCAGGTGCTCGAAGATGGCCCGGCTGCCAAGGGCGGCCTGCAAGTCGGTGACGTCATTCTCAGTCTGGATGGCAAACCGATCATCATGTCCGCCGACCTGCCGCATCTGGTTGGCGCCCTGAAACCGGGCACCAAGGCGAATCTGGAAATCGTCCGTGAAGGTTCGCGCAAGACGCTGAAAATGGCTGTTGGCACCATGCCGGCCGATGATGGCGACGAGGCTTCCGAAGGCGCGACCCCAGGCGCCGAGCGCAGCAGTAACCGCCTTGGCGTCAGCGTTGCCGAACTGACCGATGAGCAGAAGAAAGCGCTGGACCTGCGTGGTGGCGTGGTGATTCGCGAGGTTCAGGATGGTCCGGCGGCGCTGATCGGCCTGCGTCCGGGCGACGTGATCACTCACCTGAACAACCAGGCCATCAGCTCGGCGAAGAACTTCACCGAGGTGGCGCAATCGCTGCCGAAGAACCGTTCGGTGTCGATGCGCGTGCTGCGCCAAGGCCGCGCCAGCTTCATTACTTTCAAGCTGGCCGAGTAGGTCTGGCCGAGTAGGCTTGGCCGAATAGGTCTGGCCCAATAACAAAGCCAGCAGCTGAAGGGCGACGAAAGTCGCCCTTTTTTGTGCCCATCTCACCGCTTGCTCATGAAGGTGGCCCAGCAAATCCCGGTCAATCGAGGCAGGCAAGGCAAGCGGGCACTCAATTACTGCACGCGTGCGCTTGTCCTGACGTGACGTGGGGGCAACCACTCGGGTAAACTTCGCGGCTATTTTCGGCAGGCATTCGCCTGCGCCCTTTTTCGAGTGTTGTCCTGTGAGTGACCTGAGTCATATCCGCAATTTTTCCATCATTGCCCACATTGACCACGGCAAGTCGACGCTGGCTGACCGTTTCATCCAGATGTGCGGTGGCCTGACCGCGCGCGAGATGGAGGCTCAGGTTCTCGATTCCATGGACTTGGAACGTGAGCGCGGCATCACCATCAAGGCCCACAGCGTCACCCTGTATTACAAGGCGAAGGACGGCATTACCTACCAGCTGAACTTCATCGACACGCCCGGTCACGTCGACTTCACCTATGAGGTGAGCCGCTCGCTGGCGGCCTGCGAAGGTGCGCTGCTGGTCGTCGATGCGGGGCAGGGCGTGGAAGCGCAGTCGGTCGCCAACTGCTACACCGCCATCGAGCAGGGCCTGGAAGTCATGCCCGTGCTGAACAAGATGGACCTGCCGCAGGCCGACCCTGATCGCGTCAAGGAAGAGATCGAGAAGATCATCGGTATCGATGCCAGCGACGCCGTGGCGTGCAGCGCCAAAAGCGGCATGGGCGTCGATGAAGTGCTCGAGCGTCTGGTGCAGGCGATTCCGGCGCCGACCGGCGAGATCGAGGCGCCGCTGCAGGCGCTGATCATCGACTCCTGGTTCGACAACTACCTGGGCGTCGTGTCTCTGGTGCGCGTGCGCCACGGCCGCGTCAAGAAGGGCGACAAGATTCTGGTCAAGTCCACCGGCAAGGTGCACCTGGTCGACAGCGTCGGGGTGTTCAATCCCAAGCACACGGCTACCGCCGACCTCAAAGCCGGCGAAGTGGGCTTCATCATCGCCAGCATCAAGGACATTCACGGTGCGCCGGTGGGCGATACCCTGACCTTGAGTTCGACGCCCGACGTGGAAATGCTGCCCGGCTTCAAGCGCATCCAGCCGCAGGTATACGCCGGCCTGTTCCCGGTCAGTTCCGATGATTTCGAGGATTTCCGCGACGCCCTGCAGAAGCTGACCCTCAACGATTCGTCCCTGCAGTATCTGCCGGAAAGCTCCGACGCTCTGGGCTTCGGCTTCCGTTGCGGCTTCCTGGGCATGCTGCACATGGAAATCATCCAGGAGCGCCTGGAGCGCGAATACGACCTGGACCTGATCACCACTGCGCCGAGCGTTATTTTCGAAGTCGTGCTCAAGACCGGTGAAACCATTTACGTGGACAACCCGTCGAAGCTGCCGGATGTGTCCTCGGTCGAAGATTTCCGTGAGCCGATCGTACAAGCCACGATCCTGGTTCCGCAGGAACATCTGGGTAACGTCATCACCCTGTGCATCGAAAAGCGCGGCGTGCAGCGTGACATGCAGTTCCTCGGCACTCAGGTTCAGGTTCGCTACGACCTGCCGATGAACGAAGTGGTGCTCGACTTCTTCGACCGTCTGAAATCCACCAGCCGTGGCTATGCCTCGCTGGATTATCATTTCGACCGTTACCAGTCGGCCAACCTGGTCAAGCTGGACGTGTTGATCAACGGCGACAAGGTCGATGCGCTGGCATTGATCGTGCACCGTGACAACGCCCACTACAAAGGGCGTCAGTTGACCGAGAAGATGAAAGAGCTGATCCCTCGGCAGATGTTCGATGTGGCGATCCAGGCGGCCATTGGCGGTCAGATCGTGGCACGAACCACTGTCAAGGCATTGAGAAAGAACGTTCTGGCCAAGTGCTACGGCGGAGACGTGAGCCGTAAGCGCAAACTGCTGGAGAAGCAGAAGGCCGGTAAGAAGCGCATGAAGCAGGTGGGGAACGTGGAGATTCCACAGGAAGCCTTCCTTGCTGTACTCAAGTTGGATAGCTAGGGCCTATGTCATTCAATTTTCCGCTGTTGCTGGTCATTGCCGTCGCCGTGTGCGGCGCCCTGGCCTTGTTCGATCTGGTATTTCTGGCGCCGCGGCGTCGTGCAGCGATCGCCAGTTATCAGGGCAAGGTCGAGCAAGTCGACGACGCAGTGGTCGAGAAGCTCAACAAGGAGCCCTTGCTGGTCGAGTACGGTAAGTCGTTCTTTCCGGTACTGGCCATCGTGCTAGTGCTGCGCTCCTTTCTGGTCGAGCCATTCCAGATCCCGTCCGGGTCGATGATTCCGACCCTGGAAGTGGGCGATTTCATCCTGGTCAACAAGTTTGCCTACGGCATTCGCCTGCCGGTGCTGGACACCAAGGTGATCGAAGTCGGCGACCCGCAGCGCGGTGACGTCATGGTGTTTCGCTACCCGAGCGATCCCAACGTCAACTACATCAAGCGCGTTATCGGCCTGCCGGGCGACCAGGTGCGCTACAGCAGCGACAAGCGCCTGTTCGTCAATGGCAAGCCGGTTGCCGAGCAGTTGATCGGTGAGGAGCCCGGCAGCCTGGGCAGCGCCACGCTGTACAGCGAGCGCCTGGGCGATGTCGAGCACCGCATCCGCAAGGAAATGACCCGTTACCGCGCCGAACCCGGCAAGGAGTGGACCGTCCCTGAAGGGCACTACTTCATGATGGGCGACAACCGCGACAACTCCAACGACAGCCGTTACTGGAACGACCCGAATATCCCTAAAGACGTGCTGGGCATGGTTCCGGATCGCAACATCGTCGGCAAGGCGTTTGCCATCTGGATGAGCTGGCCGGACCCGAAGTTCAAGACCCTGCCGAACTTCTCCCGTGTCGGACTCATTCACTGATCTGATGAAAATTTGCGGCGCCGTTCAATACGGCGCCGCCAGCTATCTATAGTCTTGTCATGCGCGCGACGCGCATCGGACTATCTGGATACTTTTGGGGATGAACATGAAATTCGCACGCTCGCAGCAGGGCTTGTCGATCGTCAGCTGGCTGGTGGTACTGGCTGTCGTGGCGTTTCTGGCCAGCACGGCGTTCAAGGTGGTGCCGCATTACCTCGACTATATGTCGATGGAAAAGATCATCACCTCCGTGGAAACCGACCGCCTGCAGGAAGTCAGGACCGTGGGCGATTTCTACAGCCACGTCAGCCGTGGCATGACGGTCAACAGCATCCGCGACCTGAACATGCAGGACGCGCTGAAGGTGACCCAGGATGGCAACGAATTTCTTGCCCACCTCAAGTATGAAAAACGTGAGCACCTGATCGAGAACATCGATCTGGTGGTTAATTTCGATAAAGAATTTCGTGTGCGTATGCCGTGAGTGTTTCGTTGACCCGCCTCGAGCGCCAGCTCGGGCATAGCTTCAAGGACCAGGATCTGATGATCCTGGCCCTGACCCATCGCAGTTTTGCCGGACGCAACAATGAGCGCCTGGAGTTCCTCGGTGATGCCATCCTCAATTTCGTCGCCGGCGAGGCGCTCTACGAGCGCTTCCCCCAGGCCCGCGAAGGCCAGCTGTCGAGGCTGCGCGCACGCCTGGTGAAGGGTGAGACCCTTGCCGTGCTGGCGCGCGGTTTCGATCTTGGTGAGTACCTGCGCCTGGGCTCGGGTGAGCTGAAGAGCGGTGGTTTTCGCCGCGACTCGATCCTGGCCGACGCCTTGGAAGCGCTGATCGGTGCCATCTACCTGGATGCCGGCATGGACGTCGCCCGCGAACGCGTGCTGGCCTGGCTGACCAATGAGCTAGACGGCCTGACCCTGGTCGACACCAACAAGGACCCCAAGACTCGCCTGCAGGAGTTCCTTCAGTCGCGTGCTTGCGAGCTGCCGCGTTACGAGGTGGTCGACATTCAGGGCGAACCCCATTGCCGGACATTCGTGGTCGAATGTCAGGTCAATCTACTCAATGACAAAACCCTGGGCCAAGGCGCCAGCCGCCGGATCGCCGAACAGGTCGCGGCCACTGCCGCGCTGATCGCCCTGGGTGTGGAGAACGGCAATGACTGATTCGCCCGTAACGCGCTGTGGCTATGTCGCCATCGTTGGCCGGCCCAACGTGGGCAAATCGACGCTGCTCAACCACATTCTCGGTCAGAAGCTGGCGATCACCTCGCGCAAGCCACAGACCACTCGCCACAACATGCTCGGCATCAAGACCGAGGGTGAAGTGCAGGCGATCTACGTCGATACGCCCGGCCTGCACAAGAACAACGACAAGGCGATCAACCGTTACATGAACAAGAACGCCTCGTCGGCTCTGAAGGATGTCGACGTGGTGATCTTCGTGGTCGATCGCACCCGCTGGACCGACGAGGACCAGATGGTGCTCGAACGCGTCCAGTACGTCGAAGGGCCGGTGATCCTGGCGGTCAACAAGACCGATCGCCTGGAAGACAAGGCCGACCTGATGCCGCACCTGCAGTGGCTGGCGCAGCAACTGCCCAACGCCGAGATCGTGCCGGTTTCGGCGCAGCATGGGCACAACCTCGATGCTTTGGAAAAGCTGGTAGGCGAGCGCCTGCCCGAGGGTGTGCACTTCTTTCCGGAAGACCAGATCACCGACCGCTCCGGGCGTTTCTTCGCCGCCGAGCTGGTACGCGAGAAGATCATGCGTCAGCTCGGTGCCGAGCTGCCTTACCAGATCACCGTGGAGATCGAGGAGTTCAAGCGCGAAGGGCGGATCATGCATATCCATGCGCTGATCCTGGTCGAACGCGATGGCCAGAAGAAGATCATCATCGGCGAGAAGGGCGAGCGCCTTAAACGCATTGGCCAGGAAGCGCGCAAGGACATGGAGTCGATGTTCGACACCAAGGTCATGCTCAATCTCTGGGTCAAGGTGAAGAGTGGCTGGTCCGATGACGAACGCGCCCTGCGTTCGCTCGGTTACGACGATATCTGACCCGGCATCCGCCGCGCTGCGGCTGGCTAACTCAGCGAGTTTCTTCCCATGCTTGCGCTCAGCCAGCCCGCCTATGTCCTGCACAGTCGCGCGTACCGCGAGAGCAGCGCGCTGGTCGACTTCCTGACCCCGCAAGGCCGGTTGCGCGCCGTATTGCGTGGCGCGCGTGGCAAGGCTGGCAGCCTGGCGCGGCCGTTCATTCCCCTGGAGCTGGAAACCCGCGGCCGCGGCGAGCTTAAGAACGTCGGCCGCCTGGAAGCCGCCGGCATTCCCAACCTGCTCACCGGCGAGGCGCTATTCAGCGGGCTGTACCTCAACGAATTGCTGATTCGCGTGCTGCCAGCCGAAGACCCGCACCCGGTGATTTTCGAGCATTACGCCATGAGCATCCTGGCGCTGGCCCAAGGGCGGCCGCTGGAGCCGATCTTGCGCGCGTTCGAATGGCGGCTGCTTGATGAACTCGGCTATGGTTTCGCCCTCGACAGCGACGTGCAGGGCAATGCCGTGGCCAGCGACGGCTTGTACCGGCTGGAGGCCGACAGCGGCTTTCTGCCCATCGGTCATTGGCAGCCCGGGGCCTTTCTCGGTAGCGAACTGCTGGCCATGGCCGATGCAGACTGGAGCACGCCCGGTGCCCTGGCGGCGGCCAAGCGCCTGATGCGCCAGGCCCTCGCCCCCCATCTTGGCGGCCGACCGCTGGTCAGCCGCGAATTGTTCATGACGCTCAAGGAGCCGAATCGTGACTGAAGCCAACCGTGTTTTGCTGGGCGTGAATATCGATCACGTCGCCACGCTGCGCCAGGCGCGTGGTACTCGCTATCCCGATCCGGTAAAAGCCGCGCTGGACGCCGAAGAGGCGGGTGCCGATGGCATCACCGTGCACTTGCGTGAAGATCGCCGGCATATCCAGGAGCGCGACGTGCGCGTGCTCAAGGAAGTCATGCAGACGCGCATGAACTTCGAGATGGGCGTGACCGACTTCATGCTCGCCTTCGCCGAGGAAATACGCCCCGAGCACGTGTGCCTGGTGCCGGAAACCCGCCAGGAGCTGACCACCGAAGGTGGCCTTGACGTCGCCGGCCAGGAAGCGCGGATTGCCGCGGCGGTAACGCGCCTGGCGGCCGTCGGCAGCGAGGTTTCGCTGTTCATCGATGCCGACCCGCAGCAGATCGAGGCGAGCAAGCGCGTCGGCGCACCGGCCATCGAACTGCATACCGGGCGGTATGCCGATGCGCATACGCCGCAAGAAGCGGCTGCCGAGCTGCAGCGTATCCGAGAAGGCGTCGCCCTGGGCGTGTCGCTGGGGTTGATCGTCAACGCCGGCCACGGCCTGCATTACCACAACGTCGAGCCGGTCGCGGCGATCCCCGGTATCAACGAGCTGAACATCGGCCATGCGCTGGTCAGCCACGCGTTGTTCGTCGGCTTCAAGGAAGCCGTGCGCGAGATGAAGCAACTGATCGAAAGCGTTGTGTCGCGCTAACGCATGGCGCCGTAAGCCACTGCCACCTGCGCCGCCAGTGCTTCGGCGGCCGCGCCACGGTTGCTGCCGCGCAGTAGTTTGATGTGGTAGGCGCCCAGTGGCGGCAGGCCGTGCTCCTGCTGAGAAAGGCGGCGTAGCGGGGGTTTGACCAGGCTGGCGGGCAAGGCCGCAATGGCCAGGTCGGCCAGCAGTGCGGCTTCCTGGCCGGCGCATTGTTCACTGGAATAGGCGATGCGATAGCTGCGCCCCTGGCGGTCCAGACCGTCCAGGGCGGCACGACGCCAGGCGCAGCCGGTATTGGCCAGCGCAAGCGGCAACGGGTCGCGCTTGACGGCCAGGCCGCCTTCTCGACCTGCCCACACTAGTGATTCGCTGCAAATGACTTCGCCACGGGTGTCATCGGCATCGGCATCACCGGTATTGAGCAGTGTCAGGTCGAGTTCGCCGGCATCCAGGCGCTCGATCAGCTCACAACTGCGACCCACCGAGACATCGACTTGCACGGCCGGATGGCTGAGGGCGAACTGTGACAATAGGTCCGGCAGCGAGCCGACACCGATGTCGAACGGCGTGCCGAAACGCACGGTGCCCGCCAGGCTGGGCACCCGGAAATGCGCCACCGCTTCCTCGTTGAGCTTGAGCAGGCGGCGGGCATAGCCGAGCAGAACTTCGCCATCCGGCGTGAGCCGCACGCGGCGGCTCTCGCGTAGAAACAGCGTGCGGCCAAGGGTTTCCTCCAGGCGTTTGATCTGCTGGCTGACCGCAGCCGTGGTGCGGAACACCTGCGCGGCGGTGCGGGTGAAGCTGCCGCTTTCGGCAATGCCGACGAAAGTCTTCAGCACATCGCTTTCCAATAGGGGCAATGCGCCAGGCATGTTGGTTGGCGATGGACTGTTCATCATGTCGTTAATATTTTATTAACTGATGGTTATGTATTTGTCGATTTTATTAACGATAAGCGCAGCTCAAGCTGTCGGCAAGCAATCACCGATAACCGGTGAGCAATGGCTGCCCTGGAGAATTGTCATGAAGTCGAATGAACAGCACGCCGCACATATCGAGCGCGCCAATTTGGCTAGGTCGCCGGGTGCAGACCCGCACCAGCTGATGCAGTGGCTGGGCGACTGGTATTTCGCCTGGTGCTGGAGGCGCAAGATGCGCCGCCTGATGATGCTCGATCGCGCAGGGCAGATTCGCCTGGGAAGTGCTCACGGGCGAGTCAGTACCGGGGCGCAGATGCCCCTTGCACTGATCGCGGCGCGGCAGGCTGAATGGCGCCGCAAGGGTGATGCCGCCGACTAGCCTTTATCAGGGCTTGCGTGCCACCAGCACGGCGCGGCGTGGCGCCGGCAGCCCTTCAATGGTACGACGGCGGTCGAGCGGGTCAAGAAATTCGGGCAGCGACTGGTAGCGCATCCAGTCGGTGCTGCGCTGCTCTTCGACCGAGGTGACGCTGACGTCCACGCAGCGCACATCCAGGAACCCGGCGCGGCGCAGCCATAGCTCCAGCGCCGGCACCGAGGGCAGGAACCATACGTTGCGCATCTGCGCGTAGCGGTCTTCGGGGACCAGCACCTGTTGGGCGTCGCCTTCCACCACCAGGGTTTCCAGCACCAGTTCGCCGCCCTTGCGCAGGCAGTCCTTGAGTTCGAGCAGGTGGTCGATGGGCGAGCGGCGGTGATAGAGCACGCCCATGGAAAACACCGTGTCGAAGCCCAGCAGCTTCGATGGCAGCTCTTCGATACCCAGCGGCAGGTGCCAGGCGGGCAGATCCGGCAGGTAGTTCTTCATTGCCAGGAACTGGCAGAGGAACAGCCAGTTCGGGTCGATGCCGACCACGCTGCGGGCGCCGGCGCCGAGCATGCGCCACATGTAGTAGCCATTGCCGCAGCCGACGTCGAGCACGCGTCTGCCTCTGAGATCCAGATGCGGGGCGACGCGCTGCCACTTCCAGTCCGAGCGCCATTCGGTGTCCACGTGCACGCCGAAGGTATGGAAAGGGCCTTTGCGCCAGGGGATCAGGCCGCGCAGGGCACTGTCCAGCGCCGCTCGGGTGGCCTCATCGCAATGGCCGTCGAGGCGGAAGTCCTGCTGCAGGTCGATCTGCTCGGTCTGCAACTGTGGCAGCGCTTCGACAGCCGCATGCCAACGCTGCAGGTCGCCATGACCGATGGCCAGTTTGGCGTCGATCTGCCCGGGCAAGTCAGCGCTCCAGTCCTGCAGGGGCGTGCCGGCGAGCTCGGCCTGCAGGGCGTCCAGATCCATACGGCGCATCATGGCAAGGCCACCAGGGACGCGAAGTTCAGGCACTGGAACCACGGCACCACTTTGCTGAAGCCTGCCGTCTGCAGGCGTTCACGGTGCTGTTCGAGGCTGTCGGGCAGCATGACGTTTTCGATGGCGCTACGCTTCTGGGCTATTTCCAGTTCGCTGTAGCCGTTGGCCCGCTTGAAGGCGATGTGCAGGTCGGTGAGCAGGGCGTGCTGTTGTTCGTCTTCGAAGCGCAGTTTCTCGGAGAGGATCAGCGCACCACCGGGCAGCAGGGTACTGCGCATCCGGCTCAGCAGTTCCAGGCGGTTTTCCGGGGCGATGAACTGCAGGGTGAAGTTCATCGCCACCAGGGAGGCGGGCTGCCAGTCCATGGCGAGAATGTCGGCTTCGATGACCTCGACCGGCAGCAGCTCCTGGAACATGGCGTCCTGGGCGTGCAGGTACTCGCGGCAGCGCTCGACCATGGCGCTGGAGTTGTCCACGGCGATCACCCGGCAACCGTCCACCTGTACGTGGCGACGCAGCGCCTGGGTGACGGCGCCCAGCGAGCAACCCAGGTCATAGAGCAGGCTGCCGGGCTGGGCGAACTGGCCGGCCAGAACGCCGATGTTCTCGACGATGGTCGGATAGCCCGGCACCGAGCGCTTGATCATGTCGGGAAAGACCCGGGCCACGTCCTCGTTGAAGACGAAATCCGGCACCTGATCCAGTGGCTGGGCGAAGAGTTGGTCGGGCTGTCTGTTCACGGTCGGTCTGCATGGCGCTGGAAAGGCGCGCATTTTAGCCAAGTCCGGCGATTAGCCAAACCTCGTGACGAGCCTGATGCGATGGTCGGCCTGGGTTTGGCCGTGCAGCCGCATCCTTAGCGCACGCGGATCTGACAATCGAAGGTGTCGGCGGGCGCGGCGCTGGCATCCCAGGGCTGGGCGTAGGTCAGCAGCAACTGGGCTTCACCCGCCTCGGTGGCCTGGAAGCGCCAGGTGGAGTGGCCGTCGCCGCCGACCAGGTCGGAATCCTCGGCTGCGCTGTAGACTTCCGGGCCAAGGGCCTTGAGCACCGCGGCCGCGTCTTCCTGCACCGTCCAGCGATAACCCGTCGTCGGGTTGCTCGGCAGGCTGAGGATCAACTGCTGGCCCGCGTGCAGGGCGATCGGGCACCGGCTCTGCTTCTGCACCTGCAGGGTTTTCGAGGGGCTGGCGCAGGCGCCCAGCAGAACCAGACCGGCGATAACGGGCAGACGGTAGGCATTGATCATGACGGGCTCCAGGCGCAGAAATCGACCGCCAGCATAACGGCAGAACGGCGAGGCTGTAACCTGTCGGCGGCCCGATTCAGTCGACGATGAACAGTCGAGCGCCGGTGCTCGTCGAGCTGCGGTGCGCTTCGGCGCCATCGGCGACCTGATAACTCATGCCGGGTGTCATCACGAAGCGGCGGCCGTCATCGAGCTCGGTGTGCAGCTCACCTTCCAGGCAGAGCAAGATGTGGCCCTTCTTGCACCAGTGGTCGGCCAGATAGCCCGCCGTGTACTCGACCATGCGCACGCGCAGCGCGCCGAACTGGCAGGTGCGCCAATAGGCCATGCCGGTTTCGCCAGCGTGTTCGGTAGGCTGAATCTGGCTCCAGTCGGTGACGCCAAAGGGGATGTCGCTGATGTTCATGGTGAAGCCCTGTGTTGCCGTGGAAAGGGGTTACTGCCGGGCGACGCTGACGCCTTCGAGATTGGCGAACGAAGTGTCCTTGGCGGTGAGCAGGAAATCACGCATGAACGGCGCATCGAGCATGTCGGTGCGCACGCCGGCGTAGAGCGTGGCGAACAAACCCTTGTCGCCAAGGCGCTTGGCGGTCACGTAGCCCCGTGAGCTGTACTCGTGCAGCGCCCAGTTGGGCAGGCCGCAGACACCGCGACCACTGGCCACCAGCTGCATCATCATCACCGTCAGCTCGGACGTGCGTACCTGGGCCGGCTCGATGTCGGCGGGCTCCAGAAAGCGGGTGAATATATCCAGGCGATCACGCTCCACCGGGTAGGTGATCAGGGTTTCCTTCAGCAGGTCTTCAGGGCGGATATAGGGGCGACTGGCCAGGGCGTGCTGGTTGGCCACCGCGAGCATGGCTTCGTAGGTGAACAACGGCACATAGGTAATGCCGGACAGCTCCACCGGGTCCGACGTTACCACCAGGTCCAGATCGCCACGGGCCAGGGCGGGCAGGGGCGCGAAGGAGAAGCCCGAGGCCAGGTCGAGCTCGACCTCCGGCCATGCATCGCGGAACTGGTCGATGGTCGGCATCAGCCATTGAAAGCAACTGTGGCACTCGATCGCCATGTGCAGGCGGCCGGCCGTGCCACCGGCAAGACGCGACAGATCGCGCTCGGCGCTGCGCAGCAATGGCAGCACGGCGTCGCTCAACTGGAGCAGACGCAGGCCGGCGCTGGTGAAGCGCACCGGCTTGGTCTTGCGCACGAACAGCTGCATGCCAAGGCGCTCCTCGAGTTCCTTGAACTGGTGCGACAGTGCCGATTGGGTCAAATGCAAGCGATCGGCGGCTTCGACCAGGCTGTCGGTTTCCCGCAGGGCGTGGAGCGTTTTCAGGTGACGAATTTCGAGCATCAGGTTACCTGCAAAGTATTCAACTGCTCAGTCAGGAAGATGAGCGGTATTCATGTGTGCGAGTGTCGCCCATGAGTTGGCCTGCTGTCGAGTCGCACCTCGTGCGTCCGTTTGGCAGGTTTCATCAAACTGTCACCGTTGTGTGGCAGCGCGCCGTGCTCCTTCACTGCAACACTTGCCAGCTACTCGCCCCTTCGCTCGTGGAATTCATCATGCGCATCGTCATCTTTCTGGCTGCCCTGCTGGGCAGCCTGTCGTCTCTGGCGGCCGAAACATGCAAGGTCGGCACGGACGTCGAGCGCGTGGCGCTGGGCGATGTGAGCCTTGCGTACCAGAGCATCGGGCGTAGCAGCGATCCGGCCCTGCTGTTGGTCATGGGCCTCGGTGGGCAGTTGATTCACTGGCCGGATGACGTGGTCGAGCAACTCTGCGAGCAGGGCTTTCGGGTGATCCGTTTCGATAATCGCGACGTAGGGCTGAGTCGCTGGAACACTCAGGCACCCGAGGCCAATCTGGCCTTCGAGGTGCTGCGCTACCGGCTCGGGCTGTCGGTTGGCGCGCCCTATCGGCTACGCGATATGGCCGGCGACGCCTTGGGTTTGATGGATGCGCTGGGCATCGAGGATTTTCATCTGCTTGGCGCCAGCATGGGCGGGATGATCGCCCAACATGTCGCCGACATGGCACCCCAGCGGGTGCGTAGCCTGACGCTGGTGATGACCAGTTCGGGGGCTCAAGGATTGCCGGCTCCCAGCCCGGCGTTGCTGCGCCTGCTGGCGCGCCGCGAGGCGCCGAGCCGTGAAGTGGCGCTGGAGCAGCAGGCCGACCTGTTGGCGGCGCTCGGCAGCCCTGCCGTGGTGGATGACCGCGCCATGTTGCTCCACCAGGCCGAGGTCGCCTATGACCGCGCCTTCAACCCGGCGGGCGTGGAGCGCCAGTTACTGGCGATTCTCGCCGAACGCAGCCGGGTCGATCTGCTCAATCGTTTGCAGGTGCCGACCCTGGTGGTGCATGGCACCGCCGATCCGCTGTTGCCAGTGATGCACGGCGTGCACGTGGCTGCACATATTCGCGGTAGCGAGCTGCGCCTGATTCCCGGGCTGGCCCACCGCTTTCAGGAGCGTTTCAAGGCGCCGTTGCTTGCCGCGGTGCTGCCGCATCTGCAAGCGCATCGGCTGGATGTGCAACTGGTGCAGATGTAAGCAGCGTAGGTGCGGCGGGGGCCAGGTAGGCTTCCAGTCGGCTGCGCTCGGCAGCGGACAGGAACAGGCCCAGCTTGCTACGGCGCCAGAGGATATCGTCCACCTCGGTGGCCCATTCCTGCTCGCGCAGGTAGTCCACTTCGCGGGCGTACAGGTCGTGGCCGAAGTGTTCGCCCAGGTCGCTCTCGCTCTGCACCTTGTCGAGCAATTGCCAGGTTCGGCTGCCGTAGGTGATGGCCCAGCGGCTCGCCAGCTCGGCGCTCAGCCAGCCGTGGCGGGCGCGCAGGGCTTCGATCAGGCTTTCACGGCTTTGCATGTTCTCGCCGCCAGGCAGCGGGGCATCGGCCGTCCAGCGCGCCTTCATATTCGGGAAGAACGGCGCCAGCTGGGCCAGTGCCGATTCCGCGAGCTTGCGGTAGGTGGTCAGCTTGCCGCCAAACACCGACAACAGCGGAGGCTCGCCGCCCTGGGCCGACAGCGACAGGGTGTAGTCGCGGGTGATGGCTGAGGGCTCGTCGGACTCGTCGTCGCACAGCGGGCGCACACCGGCGTAGCTGTGGAGGATGTCGTCACGGCTGAGCGATTTGCGGAAGTGATCGTTGACCACTTTCAGCAGGTACGTGGTTTCTTCCTCGCTGATGCTTACGGTAGCCGGGTCACCCTGGTACTCGCGATCGGTGGTGCCGATCAGGGTGAAGCGATCCAGATACGGGATGGCGAACACGATGCGACGGTCTTCGTTCTGCAGGATGTAGGCTTCCTTGCCCTCGAACAGGCGCGGTACGACGATATGGCTGCCCTGAATCAGGCGGATGCCGTACGGCGACTTCTGCTGCAGGTCGTCGCGGATGAAGCGCGCCACCCAGGGGCCAGCGGCATTGACCAGCGCCTTGGCGCGGATCGAGAAGCGGCTGCCATCGGCGCGTTCCAGATCGACCTCCCAGGCGCCCTTGCTGCGGCGTGCGCTCACGCAGCGCGTGTGGGTATGCACATGGGCGCCGTGCTCGCGGGCGGCCATGGCATTTAGCACCACCAGGCGGGCGTCGTCGACCCAGCAATCGGAGTATTCGAAACCCTTGCTGATCTCGGCCTTGAGCGGGCTGTTGGCGCCGAAGCTGAGGCCTCGCGAACGTGGCAGCGCCTTGCGCTTGCCCAGATTGTCATACAGGAACAGGCCGGCACGGATCATCCAGGCCGGGCGCAGGTGCGGGCGGTGAGGGAGGATGAAGCGCATCGGGCTGACGATGTGCGGCGCCTTGGCCAGCAGCACTTCACGTTCGGCCAGTGCTTCGCGTACCAGGCGGAATTCGTGGTGCTCCAGGTAGCGCAGGCCACCATGGATCAGCTTGCTGCTCGCCGACGAGGTGTGACGGGCGAGGTCGTCCTTTTCGCATAGGAATACCGACAGGCCGCGACCCGCCGCATCACAGGCGATACCTGCGCCGTTGATGCCGCCGCCCACGACGGCAATATCGTAAACCTCGGACAGCGGGCTGTTGGACAGGCTGGATGTGGACATCGTCGGGGCCTCGTATAGCGTTTTCATTTTCAAATCGAACATGAATGTTCATTTCCGAAAATACTAGCGCATGATTAGAGACGCATCCAGTGGTGTTCGATCAAAAAACGCCCTGGAATGCGCTGGAATGAAAATTCACGAACATAATTAGGATGCTCGGGGGCCTGGAAGGTTCGTCCGATGTTCGAATAGGAATAAAAAATGACACGCACCCGAGCCTTGGGCGTGTTGCCCGGGGCTCGGGTGGAGAGGAGGGGTCAGACGACTTCGAGGCGAATCTTGTGTTGGTCGAGCAATTGGCAAAGGCCGGCGACTGGCTGCTGGTCGGTTACCAGGCAGTCGATCAGGCTGATCGGGCCCAGGCGGATCATCGCATTGCGGCCGAACTTGCTGGAGTCGGCGGCGAGAATCACCTTGCGGGCGTTGGCGATGATCGCCTGGGAAACCCGCACTTCCTGATAATCGAAATCCAGCAGACTGCCGTCTTCGTCGATGCCGCTGATACCGACCAGGGCGAAGTCGACCTTGAACTGGCTGATGAAGTCCACGCTCGCCTGGCCCACCAGGCCGCCGTCGCGGCGCACGTTTCCACCGGTGAGGAGCACGTCGAAATCGTCCTTGGCGGCGAGCATCGAGGCGACGTTGAGGTTGTTGGTGATGATCTTCAGGTGGCTGTGGTTGAGCAGCGCGCGGGCGATTGCTTCGGTGGTGGTGCCGATGTTGATGAACAGCGAGGCATGATCGGGAATCTGTGCGGCAACCGCTTCGCCGATGCGCTGTTTTTCCTGGCGCATCTGGTCGGCGCGCATCGCGTAGGCGGTGTTCTCGACGCTGGAGTCGTAGGCTGCGCCGCCATGGTAGCGGCGCAGCAGGTTGGCATCCGCCAGTTGATTGATATCGCGGCGGATGGTTTGCGGAGTAACGACGAACTGGGTGGCCAACTCCTCGATGCTGACGTAGCCGCGTTCGCGGATCAGATCGAGGATTTGCTGCTGGCGAGGGGGCAGATTCATTGAATGTCCTTCGGGCCGCACGGAATTGCACCATGATGCCGCACGAACCTGCTCACTGCCAGCGACAGCCGGGGCTGTGGCTCACTTCTGTTCTTCGTGGGGCTGCCAGTCGCGGGTGCGGCCCACGGCCTTTTTCCAGCCCGCGTAGAACTTCTCCTTGTCCGCATCGGCCAGTTGCGGCTCGAACTCGCGCTCGATCACCGCCTTGCCGCGCAGCTCGTCCAGGCTGCTCCAGAACCCGGTGGCCAGGCCTGCCAGGTAGGCCGCGCCCTGGGCCGTGGTCTCGCGCATTTCCGGGCGCTCCACATGAGTGCCGAGAATGTCGGCCTGGAACTGCATCAGGAAGTTGTTGGCCACCGCGCCGCCGTCCACGCGCAGGGACTTGAGGCGCTCGCCCGAGTCCTGCTGCATGGCGTCGAGCACGTCGCGGGTCTGGTAGGCGATAGATTCCAGGGCGGCGCGGATGATGTGGTCGATCTTCACGCCGCGAGTCAGGCCAAGCAGGCCACCGCGAGCGTAGGGATCCCAGTAGGGCGCGCCGAGGCCGGTGAAGGCTGGCACCAGGTATACGCCGTTGCTGTCCTTGACCTTGCCAGCGAAGTATTCGGTGTCGTAGGCGTCGTTGACCACCTTGAGCTCATCGCGCAGCCACTGGATGGTGGAGCCGGCGTTGAAGATCGCGCCTTCCAGCGCATAGGCCGGCTCGCCACGCGGGCCGCAGGCAATGGTGGTGAGCATGCCGTGCTGGGAGTGGACCGCCTTGTTGCCGGTGTTCATCAGCAGGAAGCAGCCGGTACCGTAAGTGTTCTTGGCCTGGCCCGGCTCCACGCACATCTGACCGAACAGGGCGGCTTGCTGGTCGCCAGCGATACCGGCGATGGCGATACCGCTCTTGGTGTGGCCATAGACCTCGGATGAGGATTTGACCTCCGGCAGCATCTCGCGGGGAATATCCAGCGCCTCCAGCATCTTCGCATCCCACTCGCGAGTGTGGATGTTGAACAGCAGGGTGCGCGAGGCGTTTGTGTAGTCGGTGACGTGCACCTTGCCACCGGTGAACTTCCAGATCAGCCAGCTATCGATGGTGCCGAACAGCAGTTCACCCTTGCGGGCGCGCTCGCGGCTGCCTTCTACGTGGTCGAGAATCCACTTCAGCTTGGTGCCCGAGAAGTAGGGGTCGGTGACCAGGCCGGTAGTCTCTTTGATGTATGGCTCCAGGCCGTCGCGCTTGAGTTGTTGGCAGATCTCGGTGCTGCGGCGGCACTGCCAGACGACGGCGTTGTGGATCGGTCGACCGGTGTTCTTGTCCCACACCACGGTGGTTTCACGCTGGTTGGTGATGCCGATGGCAGCTACCTGATCATGGTGCAGGCCGGCCTGGGCCAGGGCCTCGACCATCACCGCGCTCTGGGTGGCGAAGATTTCCATGGGGTCATGCTCGACCCAGCCGCTTTGCGGGTAGTGCTGGGTGAACTCGCGCTGGGCGATGCATACCACGTTGGCGTCGCGGTCGAAAATGATCGCGCGGGAGCTGGTAGTACCCTGGTCGAGGGCAATGATGTAGTTCTTGTCGGTCATGTCGATTGCCTTGAGGTGAGCGAACGAAATGGGCGTGCGTTGGGAGCCGATCGGCACGCCGTTGAAATCAGGAAGCTTTGATGTCGCGGTCGGCGGCGCGTTCTGCCACCGGTGCTTCGACCGCGCTGGGCAGATGCCGCGCGACCAGGGTGCGATACGCCGCGGCGCCGATGCAGGCGCCCAGGATCGGCGCGAAGATCGGTACCAGGAAGTAGGGAATGTCGCGGCCGCCGGTCAGGGAAATCTCGCCCCAGCCCATGATGAAGGTCATCAGCTTTGGCCCGAAGTCGCGCGCCGGGTTCATCGCGAAGCCGGTCAAAGGGCCCATGGCGCTGCCGATCACGGCGATCAGCAGGCCGATCAGCAGCGGTGCCATGGGGCCGCGCGGCAGGCCATTGTTGTCATCGGTCAGGGACATGATCACGCCCATCAGAATCGCGGTGATCACCACTTCGACCATGAATGCCTGCCCGGTAGATAACACCGGATTGGGAAAGGTAGAGAACACCGAGGCCAATTCCAGGCTGGCCTGGGAGCCACGGATCATCTGATTGGCCTGTTCGAATTCGGTGAACAACCCGCTGTACAGCGTGTACACCAGTAGTGCACCACAGAATGCGCCGGCAATCTGGGCGAGGATGTAGAACGGCAGCTTGCGCTTTTCGAAACCGGCGAACAGCCAGAGTGCGATGCTCACCGCCGGATTGAGGTGCGCGCCGGACACGCCCGCGGTCAGGTAGATAGCCATGCTGACGCCTACGCCCCAGATGATGCTGATTTCCCACAGGCCGAAACTGGCGCCTGCGACCTTGAGGGCGGCAACGCAGCCGGTGCCGAAGAAGATCAGCAGGGCCGTGCCCAGAAACTCGGCCATACATTGGCCCGATAGCGAGGGTTGTTGTAGCGCGATAGTCATGGGGAAGCCTCATTTTTGTTGTTGTTGGCGCTGGTGTCAGGTACGGCGGCCCACTGCTGGATAGGGCGACCTTTGCACCACTGCCATCGGATAAGGGTCTCTGGATGTTCGTAATCGAAAAAAGTAGATGCGATTTTAGCGCATTGTCAAAAATCGAACCGTATAAACGCTCCATATTTTCGATATCAATCGCGCGTACAGTTCAATAGGTCAGTTTGGCGAGTAATAGGTTCCGTTGTGAAACAAGTTTCCTTGGCGGCCGCAGATTGGCGCAGCGTTTCGCTGGCAGCAGCGCTAGAATCGGCACGTCGTCTTCCTGCAGTCGGAGCCTTCATGACACCCGCATTGAATCTCTTGAAGAAGGCTGGCGCTGTGCATCGAATTCACAGCTATGAACATGATCCCAAGGCGGCTTCATACGGGCTGGAAGCCGCCGAGAAGCTAGAGCTTGAGCCGGCTCAGGTGTTCAAGACGTTGCTGGCGGCCAGTGAAAAGGGTGAGCTGCTCGTGGCGGTGGTGCCGGTGGTTGGCAGCCTCGACCTCAAGGCCTTGGCACAGGCTGCCGGCGTGAAGAAAGTGGACATGGCGGCGGTCGATGCCGCGCAGCGCGCGACCGGCTATCTGGTCGGCGGCATCAGCCCTCTGGGCCAGAAGAAGCGCCTGCGTACCTTCATCGATGGCAGTGCGCGCGATTTCTCCACCGTTTACGTGAGCGCCGGGCGGCGCGGGCTGGAGGTCGAACTGAGCGCCGAGGTTCTGGCCGAGCATACCCAGGCACAGTTCGCCGATATCGGCCGCTGATCTGCTCGGGGCCATGGGCCGGAGTTTGACCACCGGCTGCGCAACAGGCTTGAAGCGCCGGCCAGAGACTGGCACTGTCGGCATCGTTGCCGCCTCTGCCTGCCAGGGCCGGCGCGATGTAACAAAGGACGTGGCGACACTGGCGCCGCATTGATAGCAGGAGGCTAGGCAAACGGTGAACGGTGTCGGTTGGGTGGCAAGAAGCCTGTTAGCGGCTGTGATGCTGAGCAGCGCCTGCGCCCGGGCGGAAACCCTGATCATGGAGGCCGACGTCTGGTGCCCGGTCAACTGCGCGCAGGACGCCGAGCGCCCCGGCATCTTCGTCGAGTTGGCCACGCAGATCTTTGCCGAGGCCGGCATTGAGGTCGACTACCGCGTCACCAACTGGGCACGTGCCGTGCAGGACGTGCGCAGCGGGCGCGCCAACGCGCTGGTCGGTGCCGGCGTGCGCGACGCGCCGGACTTTCTCTTCGGCAAATCGGCGCCGGGTATTTCCCGCAACTGTTTCTACGCCCGGGCCGACAGCACCTGGCGTTATACCGGGCTGGATTCGCTCGCCAAGGTTCGCCTGGGGGTGATCAACGGCTACAGCTACGGCCAGGAACTGGACGACTACATCCGCCGCTACCAGAAGGAGCACGACCGGCTACAGCTTGCTGCCGGTGAGCAGGCGCTGGCACTCAACGTGCGCAAGGTCGAGCTGGGGCGCCTGGACGCGCTGCTGGAGAACACCTGGATCATGGCCATGTACCAAGACCAGCACGGCAATCACGATGATCTGGTCCAGGTTGGCTGTCGGGTGCCGGACGTGCCGATCTACATCGCCTTTTCCCCCGTGCTGTCCTCCAGTGCCCGCTATCGCGATATCTTCGACGAAGGCGTGCGGCGCTATCGGCAGGACGGTCGCCTCGACGCCCTGCTGCAACGCTACGGCATCCATACTCAGCCCTGATCGCGCTGTTGCGCCGTATTGGCGCCGCGCTGTATCGCAGCCAGGCGGCGCGATAGAGGCATGCTGAGCCATCCGTCATCTTCAAGGAAATTCCGATGTCCCTGCCGTTTCACCAGATCGACGCCTTCAGCGACAAGCCCTTTGCAGGCAACCCGGCGGTGGTCTATCGCCTTGACCGTTGGCTAGACGCTGCGTTGATGCAGCAGATCGCCGCCGAGCACAACCTGGCAGAAACCGCCTTCGTGGTCAAAGAGGGCGCGGCCTGGCGTATCCGCTGGTTTACGCCGACCACCGAAGTCCCACTGTGCGGGCACGCCACCTTGGCCAGCGCCCATGCCCTTTTCGAGTGCCATGGCGAGCCGGGTGAGCGCATCAATTTCAACTACGTGAATGGCAGCCTGTCGGTGCGCCGCGAGGGCGGTCGTCTGGTGCTGGATTTCCCGTGCAATGCGCCGACGCCAATCGCCGAGCCCGACGGCCTGGCGCAAATCCTCGGGCAGACGCCCGCTGCCGTGCTCGACGCCCCACAACTGCTGGTGGTGCTCGAGTCCGAAGCGGCCGTGCGCGCCTGCAACCCCGACTTACGGGCGTTGGCGCAGCTGCCCTGGCCGGCGGTGATCGTGACCGCGAGAGGCGAGGCGGTGGATTTCGTGTCACGCAACTTCGCGCCGGCGGTGGGCATCGACGAGGATCCGGTCACCGGCTCGGCGCACTGTATCCTCACGCCGTACTGGACGCAGCAACTGGGCAAGCCGGAACTGAGCGCCTACCAGGGCGGCGTCCGGGGTGGTTTCCTGTGGTGCCGCCTGAAGGGTGAGCGGGTAGAGATCGCTGGGCAGGCCCGGGTGGTGAGCAGCGGCCAGCTATATCTCTAATCCGCCCGTTCCAGCGTCGAGGGCGCCGCCACGCTGCCTGGCGCGGCGAAGGCCACCAGGTGGTCGGCGGCGATGCGGATGCCTACCTGCTCACCGGTCTGATGATCGGCATGGCTGGGGAACAGGGCTTCGAGCTGGCTGCCGGTGGGCAATTGCAGGCGATACAGGGTGGCGGCGCCGAGAAAGCTCTTGCCGACGATCTTGGCCTTCTGCGCGCTCTCGGGGTCGTGGACGATATCGTCCGGGCGCAGCAGCACATCCACCGCACTGCCGACTGGCCATGAATAGGCACGGTTGCCACGAATCAGGCCCAGCTCGGTTTGCACCTCATCGGGCGCAAGCAACTGGCCGCGAATGAAGTAGCCCTGGCCGACGAAGCTGGCGACGAAGGGCGTCTGCGGCTCGTTGTAGAGGTTGAACGGTGTGTCCCATTGCTCCAGGTGCCCGGCCTTGAACACGCCCACCTGGTCGCTGACGGCGAAGGCTTCTTCCTGATCGTGGGTGACCAGAATCGCGCTGGTGCCACGGGCCTTGAGAATATCGCGCACCTCATGGCTCAGGCGCCGGCGCAGCTCGCCGTCGAGGTTGGAAAACGGCTCGTCGAGTAGCAGCAACTGCGGGTTGGTGGCCAGCGCGCGGGCCAGGGCGACGCGCTGCTGTTGCCCGCCAGACAACTCGTTCGGGTGGCGCTTGCTCAGGTGGTCGAGCTTGACCAGCTCCAGCAATTCGCGGGTCACCTGCTCGCAGTCGGGCTGCTTGCGAATGCCGAAGGACACGTTCTGCGCCACGCTCAGGTGCGGGAACAGGGCGTAATCCTGAAACACCATGCCGATGCGGCGCTTCTCGGGCGCCAGGGTGAAGCCTGGGCGGGAGATGACCTCGCCGGCCAGGGCGATTTCGCCTTCGAGCACTGGCTCGAAGCCAGCGATGGCGCGCAGCGTGGTGGTCTTGCCGCAGCCGGATGGGCCGAGCAGGCAACCGATTTCCCCTGCGTTGAGGTGCAGGTTCAACTGCTGCACGATGCGCTGGTCACCGTAGCCGCAACCCAGATTGCGCAGGCTCAACAGCATCGGCTGGCTCATGCGTGGTGATACGCCGGTTCGACCAGGAATTCGAGCAGCGCTTTCTGCGCATGCAGGCGGTTCTCCGCTTGATCCCAGGCGGCCGAGCGTGGATCGTCGAGCAGGTCGACGCTGATTTCCTCGCCACGGTGCGCCGGCAGGCAATGCAGGAACAGTACGTTCTCATCGGCCGCGTCGAGCAGCGCGCGGTTCACCTGATAGGGCGCGAACAGCTTGTGGCGCTCGGCGATTTCCTCTTCCTGGCCCATGGAGGCCCACACATCGGTAGTTACCAGGTGCGCACCGGCTACGGCCTCGCGTGGGTCGCGGAAAATCTTCACGCGCTCACCGGCCTCGGCCAGCAGGGCGGCGCTCGGCTCGTAGCCTTCCGGGCAGGCGACATGCAGAGTGAAGTCGAACTGCATGGCCGCTTCTATATAGGAGTTGCACATGTTGTTGCCGTCGCCGATCCAGGCTGCGGTCTTGCCGACGATACTGCCGCGGTGCTCGTGGAAGGTCTGCATGTCGGCCAGCAGCTGGCAGGGATGCAGATCGTCCGACAAACCGTTGATCACCGGCACGCGGGAGTTGGCGGCGAACTCGGTCAGGGTGCTATGGGCGAAGGTGCGGATCATGATCGCATCGAGCATGCGCGACATGACGATGGCCGAATCGGCGACCGGCTCGCCACGGCCTAGCTGGGTGTCGCGCGGCGACAGAAAGATGGCCTGGCCGCCGAGCTGGATCATGCCGGCTTCGAACGATACGCGGGTACGGGTCGAGGCTTTCTCGAAGATCATGCCCAGCACGCGATTGCGCAGGGGTTCGAAGAGCACGCCGCTGTTGCGCAAGCCTTTCAGCTCCATGCCGCGTCGGATCAGGCCCACCAGTTCATCCGGTGTGCAGTCCTTCAGCGAGAGAAAGTGTCTTGCGCTCATCGTTAACTACCTTTTGACATACAGGGCGCAGGTTGTTTTTTCGAGGAAAAACGGGAGAACCTGCGGCTGGGGGCCGCACAGTGCGACGAAACGGGAAGCCGCCGATCTTATAAGTAAATGACGCCTAGGCGCAAATTTGCCCGGATTGCCAGATGTGACGCGCCTTTCCGGCCTTTACGCCGGCCTGATGCATGGCCCTGATGGCCCGCGATTCACGGCATCGAAGCTGCTGGCAGGAGGCCGCGCCGGCGCCCATGATGGGCTCTCAAGAATAAAGTGAGGCTGGCCATGACCACGACCCTCCATCACCGTGCGTGCCACCTGTGCGAAGCCATTTGTGGGCTGACGCTGGAAGTCGAGCAGGTTGCCGATGGGCCGCCCCAGGTGCGCTCGATCAAGGGCGACCGCGACGATCCGTTCAGCCGCGGCCATATCTGCCCGAAGGCCGTGGCCCTGCAGGATATCCAGAATGACCCGGACCGCCTGCGCCAGCCCATGCGCCGTAGCGGCGATCGCTGGGAAGCCATCACTTGGCAGGAGGCCTTCGAGTTCGCGGCCAGCCGCCTGGCTGCCGTGCAGGCAGCCCATGGGCAGAACGCCGTGGCGGTCTACCAGGGCAACCCTAGCGTGCACAACTACGGACTGATGACCCATAGCAACTACTTCCTGGGCCTGCTGAAAACGCGCAATCGCTACTCGGCCACGTCGGTCGATCAGTTGCCCCATCACCTGACCTGCCACCTGATGTACGGCCACGGTTTTCTGATCCCCATCCCCGACATCGACCATACCGATTTCATGCTGATCCTGGGGGGCAACCCGTTGGCATCCAACGGCAGCCTGATGACCGTGCCGGATGTGGAGAAGCGCCTCAAGGCCATCCAGGCTCGTGGCGGCAAGCTGGTCGTGGTCGATCCGCGGCATACCGAAACCGCAGCCATCGCCGACCAGCATCTGTTCATTCGCCCTGGGCAGGATGCCGCCTTGTTGCTGGGCATGCTCAATACGCTGTTCGAGGAAAACCTCGGGCGTGTCAGTCATTTGCCAATCGCCGGGCTGGATGAGGTGCGCGGCGCGGTTGCCCCGCTCGGCGCTGACCGCATGGCCGCGCGCTGCGGTGTGCCGGCAGGAACGATCCGGCAACTGGCCCGTGACTTTGCCGCGGCCGAGCGCGCCGTTTGTTACGGGCGCATGGGGGTTTCGACCCAGGTATTCGGCACCCTGTGCCAGTGGCTGGTGCAGGTGATCAATCTGGTGACCGGCAACCTGGACCACGAGGGTGGGGCACTGTGCACCGAACCGGCGGTGGATCTGGTGGGGGCGACGTCCGGCGGGCACTTCAACCGCTGGCAGAGCCGCGTATCCGGCCTGCCGGAATATGGCGGCGAGCTGCCGGTCAGCGCCCTGGCCGAGGAAATGCTCACCGACGGTGAGGGGCAGGTGCGGGCGCTGATCACCGTGGCGGGCAACCCGGTGCTCTCCACGCCCAACGGCCGCCAGCTGGAGCGCGGGCTCGAGGGTCTGGCGTTCATGCTCAGCGTGGACCTGTACATCAACGAAACCACTCGCTACGCCGACCTGATCCTGCCATCCACCGCGCCGCTGGAGCACGATCACTACGACACCACCTTCAACCTGTTCGCGGTGCGCAATGTCACCCGCTTCAACTCGGCCGTGCTGCCCAAGCCCGCTGGCGCACTGGATGACTGGGAGATCTTCGTCGGCCTGGCGCAGGCCTTTGCCGCACAGACCGGCGCGACCCTCAAACCGACGCAGCCGCCAGCGCAGATGATCGACTTCGGCCTGCGGATGGGGCCGTACGGCGAGCGCTCGCCGCTCAACCTGTCGCTGCAGTCGCTGTTGGATCATCCCCATGGCCTGGATATCGGCCCGCTCAAGCCCAACTTGGCGGCGCGTCTGAAAACCCCTGACGGCCAGGTGCAGATCGCGCCGGCGTTGTTGCTGGAAGACTTGCAGCGTTTCGCGGCGCAGCCGGCATTGGTCGAGGGCCAACTGTTGCTGATCGGCCGCCGTCATGTACGCAGCAACAATTCCTGGATGCACAACTATCACCGGCTGGTGAAAGGCAAGCCGCGCCATCAGTTGCTGATGAACCCCCAGGATTTGGCGCAACGCGGGCTCCGCGATGGCCAGCGGGTCAGCGTGCGTTCGCGGGTCGGTATGCTGGAGGTCGAAGTACTTGGCAGCGCCGAGATGATGCCGGGGGTGGTCAGCCTGCCCCACGGCTGGGGCCATGGCCGCCCGGGCGTGCAGATGAGCATCGCCCAGGCGACCCCGGGGGCGAGCGCCAACGACCTGACCGATGAGCGTCTGCTCGATGCGCTGTCCGGCAATGCCGCGCTCAATGGCGTTCCCGTGGAGGTGGTGGCGGCCTGATCGCAGGGCGACGATGCGCGTGCAGCATGGCTGAGCATTGCGCTCGGCTTTTGGTTACAATGCGCGCACCGTATCGACTCACGAGTCGGATAGTCCAGTTCTGAGGTGCCTAATGGATATCATCGAAACCATCAAAGAGCAGATCGCCAACAACACCGTTCTGCTGTACATGAAAGGCTCGCCGAATGCGCCGCAGTGCGGTTTCTCCGCTCGCGCGTCCCAGGCGCTGATGGGCTGCGGCGAGAAGTTCGCCTACGTCGACATCCTGCAGAACCCGGAAATCCGCGCCAACCTGCCCAAGTACGCCAACTGGCCGACTTTCCCGCAACTGTGGGTAGCCGGTGAGCTGGTCGGCGGCAGCGACATTCTGCTGGAAATGTACGAGAAGGGTGAGTTGCAGACCCTGATCAAGGATGCCGTGCAGAAAGCCGGCGCCTGATCGACTGACGAACGAGAGTCCGCAGCCAGCGATGGCTGCGGATTTTTTTCGTCTGCTAAAAAGAAGCGCTGGCCGTTGCCGCGGTTGTCTGCAGGATTTTCCTGGGTATCGCTACGCTCAACGCCAGGCTACGGGGTAGCCCGTGGTTGAGCGAAGCGATACCCGGGGCGGTCGTGCGGATATTTCAGGTGCGAGAAGCTCGGTGAGCTACTCGGCCTGCACATCCAGCACGCGAATACAGCCCGGCTGCGGGTAATGCCAGTGCACATCCACGTCCCACAAACGTACCCCGTAGCGGCGTTCCGGCGCAGGCTGCTGATAAGCCGGGCGCGGGTCCTGGGCCAGGCACTGTTCGATCAATTCCACCAGCGGCTCGCCCAGGCGCTGGGCGTGGTGTCGGGCGCTGGCCAGGGCGTCGTCCTGCCAGTGCACGGCGATCTGCGGCGGGGCATCGGTGGCGATCTGGTTATGGGCGCCTGGCACACCGTCGGCGTAAGGCACGTAGGGTTTGATGTCGAGCACCGGGGTGCCATCGAGCAGGTCGATGCCTGACAGCCACAGACGATCCTTGTCGACCTTGTCCAGCTTCACCACCGATTGGCCGATGCCGTTGGGGCGGTGGGTCGCCCGGGTGGCGAACACGCCGATGGCGCGATTGCCGCCGAGGCGCGGCGGGCGCACTTTCAGGCGTGGCTTGTCTTCCAGCGCCTGGTGAAACAGGAACAGCAGCCACACATGGCTGACCTGCTCCAGGCCCTGAACGGCGTCGCCGCTGTCGAATGGCGGGCACAGCTCCAGCACGCCACGGGCAGCGGGCGCCAGTTGTGGCTGGCGGGGGATAGCGAACTTCTCCTTGAAACAGGAGCGCACGTAGCCGATGGGCGAAACCTGATGGTTCATGCTGCTCAGCCGCGCAGGCGCTGGGTCAGGCCCTTGAGGAAGTTGCGCAGGAACTGATCGCCGCAGGGGCGGTAGTTGCTGGTGCCGGCCTTGCGGAACAGCGCGCTCATTTCCGGCTTCGACACCACGAAATCGACGCTGCGCATGATGGCGTGGATGTCGTCTTCCTTGAGCTCGAAGGCCACGCGCAGTTTCTTCAGCACCTGATTGTTGCTCACCGGCAACTCCAGGGCGGGCGCCGGGCGGCTGTCGTCCTTGCCGCGCTTGAAGTACACCAGGCCATCGAGAGCATGGGCCAGCAGTTCATCGCTGCATGGCTGGAAGCCTGGCTCGTCGTCCTTTTTCAGCACGGCGGCGATCTGCTCCTCGCTCACCGCGTAGCCGCCGAGCTCGACGATCTCGGCCAGTTGTTCGTCGCTGATGTCGAGCATGTAGCGCAGGCTGCGCAATACATCGTTATTGATCATGGGTATTCCTGATGACGGGCGCGCCAGCCTGGCGCAACCCTGTGAAAGGGAGGGGCGTGGCTCAGAAACGTTCCTTGGCGCCCAGGTAGCGCCATTGACCCGCTGGAACCTTGCCCATGGGCACGCCGCCGATGCGGATGCGCTTGAGGCCCAGCACCTTGAGGCCGACGCTGTTGCACATGAACACCAATTGGCCGGGCAGCGGGTTCTTGAGGGCGAAGCGCAGGCGGGTTTCGTTTTGCCAGCTGACCTTGCAGGACGCCAGGGGCGTGCCGTTGAACACCAGGCCATGGTTGAGGCGCTTGAGGTCGCGTTCCGACAGCTCGCCGCTGACCTCTACCACGTACTCCTGCTCGAGCTTGGCCAGCTCCTCGCGCAGCTTGCGCTCGGTGCGCCAGTCCTGTGTAAGCACGTGCAGGCCGTCGGCGCCCGCCTGCAGGGGGATGCAGGGCGTCAGGCGGTCAAAGTGTCCTTTGAGGGTACGTTGCTCGGCGCGATCATCCGGCCAGCGGCTGTCCGGGCCGATCTCCTCGGCGGCGCGTTCGGGAAAGCGTCCGCTGGGAATGTGCAGCAGCAGGGTAACCGGCAGCAGTGGCTCGGCAACGGCATCTGGCAGCAGGGCGACGGTTTCGTCGGTGACCTTGCGCTGCGGTTCGTCAACGACCACACCGTCAACCGTGACCCAGCCGCCCTCGATATACAGTTCAGCCTCGCGGCGCGAGCAGCCGGTGAGTTCGATCAGGCGTTTGGAGAGGCGAAGGGGAGCGGTCATGGCAGAGCATCGTCAGCGAAGTGATGCCCATTGTACCGTTGCGCGCAGGCTCATGCGCGCTGCATGAAAAAAAGCCGGGCAGGGCGCCCGGCTTGCAGATGACGGTGATCAGAAGATCAGTGAGAAGATACCGATCACGACCAGCAGGCCGATCAGGAAGATGATGCCGATGGTGCTGCCCAGAAACTTCAGCATGGTGCGACTCCTGTTTAGTCCGTTCAGTATTGGGACTGGAGCGCGCCGGGCAACGTTCAGGATAAATGTCCTCTGCTCGCACAGATGTACGAAAACGTAGGCGAGGCAGTCAGCGCAATACCGATGGCGGCCCCGCGAAAGCAGGCTAAAAAGCGGAGTGTACGAGCTGTACATGAGCATTTTTAGCCTGCTTTCAACGCAGCGATGGCAACGTAGGTAGTTTTCTAGCCGCCCAGGTAGGCGTCACGCACCTTCGGATCATTGAGCAGATCGTGCCCACTGCCCTGCATGACGATCCGCCCGTTCTCCAGCACGTAGCCACGGTCGGCGAGCTTGAGCGCCTGGTTGGCGTTCTGCTCGACCAGAAACACCGTCACTCCGTCCTTGCGCAGTTGCTCGATGATGTCGAAGATCTGCTGGATGATGATCGGCGCCAGGCCCAGCGAGGGCTCGTCGAGCAGCAGCAGCTTGGGCTTGCTCATCAGCGCACGGCCGATGGCGAGCATCTGCTGCTCGCCGCCGGACATGGTGCCGGCGCGCTGCACCAGGCGTTCCTTCAGGCGCGGGAACAAGTGCAGCACCTTGTCCAGTTGCTCCTGATTGTCCGCCTTGTTGCCGAAGAAGCCGCCCATGGCGAGGTTTTCCTCGACGGTCAGGCGGGCGAACACGCGGCGGCCTTCCGGCACCACGGCGATGCTCTTGCGCATGATCTGCGGGGTTTCCATGCCGACCAGCTCTTCACCCTGGTAACGGATGCTGCCGCTGGTGGCCTGTGGCGTGCCGCACAGGGTCATCAGCAGGGTGGATTTGCCGGCGCCGTTGGCACCGATCAGGGTGACGATCTCGCCCTGGCGCACTTCCACGCTGACACCGTGCAGCGCCTGGATCTTGCCGTAGAAGGTGGAAACGTTGTCGAAATACAGCATTACGCTTCCCCCAGGTAGGCTTTGATCACGTCCGGATTGTCGCGGATCTGTTGTGGCGTGCCGTCGGCCAGAGGCGTGCCCTGGTTGATCACGAAGATGTGGTCGGAAATGCTCATGACCAGCTTCATGTCGTGCTCGATCAGCAGCACGGTCACGTCGTGCTCGTCACGCAGCACGCCGATCAGCGCTTTCAGGTCGTCGGTTTCCCGCGGGTTGAGGCCGGCGGCCGGCTCGTCGAGCATCAGAATGCTCGGCCGAGTCATCATGCACCGGGCGATTTCCAGGCGGCGCTGCTGGCCGTAGGCCAGAGTGCCGGCCGGGCGGTTGGCGAATTCGGTCAGGTTGACCTGCTCCAGCCAGTGCGCGGCGTAATCCATGGCCTCGCGTTCGCTGCGGCGAAACGCCGGGGTCTTGAACAGCCCGGAGAGGAAGTTGGTGTTGATGTGGCGGTGCTGGGCAACCAGCAGGTTTTCCACCGCAGTCATTTCCTTGAACAGGCGAACGTTCTGGAACGTGCGTACCACACCTTTGCGGGCGATCTTGTGGCCCGGCAGGCCTTCGATCTGCTCGCCACCCAGGCGGATGCTGCCCGAGGTCGGCTTATAGAAACCGGTCAGGCAGTTGAACACGGTGGTCTTGCCGGCGCCGTTCGGGCCGATCATCGACACTACCTGTTTTTCATTGACCGAGAGGCTGACCCCGTTGACGGCCAGCAGGCCGCCAAAACGCATGGACAGGCCGCTCACTTCTAGAATCGGGCGGCTCATCGTTGTTTCAACTCCAGGTGTGGGCGCTGCATGGGCATGAGGCCCTGCGGACGCCAGATCATCATCACGATCATGGTCAGACCGAATATCAGCATGCGGTACTCGTTGAAGTCGCGCATCTCCTGCAGCAGGGTCATCACGATGGCGGCGAATATGATGCCGAGCTGCGAGCCCATGCCACCGAGCACGACGATGGCGAGGATCATCGCCGACTCGATGAAGGTGAACGATTCCGGCGTCACCAGGCCCTGGCGGGCGGCGAAGAAGCTGCCGGCGAAACCGGCGAAGCTGGCACCGATGGTGAAGGCCGAGAGCTTGACCGTGGTTGGGTTCAGGCCCAGGGCGCGGCAGGCGATTTCGTCTTCACGCAGCGCTTCCCAGGCGCGGCCGATCGGCATGCGCATCAGGCGGTTGATCACGAAGATGGCGGCCAGCACCAGCAGCAGGGCGATCAGGTAGAGGAAGATCACCTTGTAGGTGGAGTTGTAGGCGATGCCGAGGAAATCGTGCAGCGTCTGGCCGCCATCCGGCGCGCGGCGATCGAGGGACAGGCCGAACAGTTCTGGCTTGGGAATCGAGCTGATGCCGTTCGGGCCGCCGGTGATGTCGGTGAGGTTGCGCAGCATGATGCGGATGATCTCGCCGAACCCCAGGGTCACGATGGCCAGGTAGTCGCCGCGTAGCCTGAGTACCGGGAAACCCAGCAGGCAACCGAAGGTGGCGGCCATCAGGCCCGCTATCGGCAATGCCGTCCAGAAGCCGAACCCGGCGTACTCGGCGAGCAACGCGTAGGTATAGGCGCCCACGGCGTAGAAGCCGACGTAACCCAGGTCGAGCAGGCCGGCGAGGCCGACCACGATGTTCAGGCCGATGCCCAGCATCACGTAGATGAGGATCAGCGTGGCGATGTCCACCGCGGCGCGGGAGCCGAAGAACGGCCAGGCCAGGGCCACCACGAACAGCGCGAGCATGATCCAGCGCTGCACGCTGGGCAGGGTCAGGGTGTCCTTGAGGTTCGACGGAATGCTCGGCAGCGCGCCCTTGAGCTTTTCACCGCCGAGCAGGCGGTCACGCAGCACCAGGTGCCAGACGAACAGCAGTGCAGCGGCGATGCCGATGGTCCACAGGGTCTGGGCGCTGGCGCCGCTGACCTGCAGGCTGATGCCGACGACGCTGAGCTTGAGGCCGAGGATCGGGTAGGAGATCAGCAGCAGCAGAATGCTGCTGAACAGGGCGGTCTTGAGGTTCTTGCTCATACTTTTTCAACCTCCGGACGGCCAAGGATGCCGGTCGGGCGGAACAGCAGCACCAGGACCAGCAGGCTGAAGGCCACGACGTCCTTGTACTGGTCGCCGAAGATGTCGGCGCCGAAGGCTTCGGCCACGCCGAGTACCAGGCCGCCGAGCACGGCGCCCGGAATGCTGCCGATGCCGCCGAGAACCGCGGCGGTGAACGCCTTGATGCCGGCCAGGAAGCCCAGGTGCGGGTTGATCACCCCGTATTGCATGCCCAGCAGCACCGCCGCGACGGCCGCCAGGGCGGCGCCGATGACGAAGGTCAGGGCGATGATGTTGTTGGTGTTGATGCCCAGCAGGTTGGCCATCTTCAGGTCCTCGGCGCAGGCGCGGCAGGCGCGGCCCAGGCGGGAACGGGAGATGAACAGGGTCAGGCCGATCATGGTCAGGAAGGTGACCACGAAGATCAGTACCTGCATGTAGGAGATCACCACGCCGTTCATGGCGCTCTCACCGAACACGAAGTTGCCGGGCAGCGGGTTGGTGATGGCCTTGTCCTTGGAGTCCTGGGAAAGCATCACGGCGTTCTGCAGGAAGATCGACATGCCGATCGCCGAAATCAGCGGGATCAGCCGGTTGCCGCCGCGTAGCGGCCGGTAGGCGACCCGTTCGATGCTGTAACCGAAAGCACTGGTGACGATGATGCTCGCTGCGAAGGCGCAGATCATGATCAGTGGCAGGCTGTCGAGGCCCATCATCGCCAGTAGGGTGATGGCGATGAAGGCGACGTAGGATCCGATCATGTAAACCTCGCCGTGGGCGAAGTTGATCATGCCGATGATGCCGTACACCATGGTGTAGCCAATGGCGATGAGGGCATAGGTACTGCCGACGGTCAGGCCGTTGAGTAGCTGTTGCAGGTAGTGATAAAGATCAGGCATTGCCTAACTCCTGGGTTTGCGCGCACGGCAGCGCTTGTGGCGCAGCGCGAAACCGGAATTCTTTCTAATAAACAAAGCCCACTGCACGAGCAGTGGGCTTTAGGCTCAGGCGGGGGAGTTACTTGGCTTCGGACTTGGTGCCGTCCTGGTGCCATTCGTAAACCACGAAGTTGAAGTTCTTCAGGTCGCCTTTCTCATCGAAACCGAGGGTGCCGGTCGGGGTTTCGAAGGTGTTGGCGCGCAGGGCTGCGGCTACTTCGGCGGTGTCGGTGCTACCGGCTTTCTCGATGCCGCCGGCGATGACCTGAACGGCAGCGTAGGCCGGGAACACGAACGGACCGCTCGGGTCTTCGTTCTTGGCCTTGAAGGCCTCGACCAGCGCCTTGTTCTTCGGATCCTGGTCGAAGGATTGCGGCAGGGTGACCAGCAGGCCTTCGGAAGCCGGGCCGGCGATGGCCGAGATTTCCTTGTTGCCTACGCCTTCGGGGCCCATGAAGCGAACGTCGAGGCCTTTTTCCTTGGACTGGCGCAGCAGCAGACCCAGTTCCGGGTGGTAGCCACCATAGTAGACGAAGTCGATGCCCTGCTGCTTGAGCTTGGCGATCAGCGAGGAGAAGTCCTTGTCGCCGGCGTTGATGCCTTCGAACACGCCAACTTTGACGCCTTTGGATTCCAGGGTCTGCTTGACGGCGCTGGCGATGCCTTCACCGTACTGCTGCTTGTCGTGGATGACGGCGACGTTCTTCGGCTTGATGTGGTCAGCGATGAAGTTACCCGCGGTCGGGCCCTGCAGGCTGTCCAGACCGATGGTGCGGAAGATCAGCTCGTAGCCACGGGCGGTGATTTCCGGGCTGGTGGCAGCCGGGGTGATCATCAGGATGCCTTCGTCTTCGTAGATGTCCGAAGCCGGCTGAGTGGAGCTGGAGCACAGGTGACCAACGACGAACTTGGCGCCATCGTTGACGATCTTGTTGGCTACGGCCACGGCTTGCTTGGGATCGCATGCGTCGTCATAGACCACGCCTTCGAGCTGAGCACCGTTCACGCCACCGGCCTTGTTGATCTGCTCGATGGCCATCTTGGCACCGACGAACTGCATTTCACCGTACTGAGCGACGGCACCGGTCACCGGGCCAGCCATGGCGATCTTGATGGTGTCGGCGGCGACCGAGTAGCTGGCGCAGCCAGCCAGGGCCATAGCGGCGAACAGCTTGGAAATCTGCTTAGTAGCGTTGTTCATAGTGCTCCACTCGTTGTGTTTTGTTGTAGTTCTGGTAGCCAAAGCTGCAGAACCGGAGTCGACTTCCGGCCATATCCCCGGCAACTGTACCGATACAGTGTAGAGCGCAGATTTGCGCCTTGGAAAGTCGGCAGTCGAAAGAGAACGGTAAGAATGTCGCGTAATTGCAAGAAATGTATAGAAAAACGGCTAGTTCCTGACCGCCGGGCGGTTGACAGTCCCTTGTCTGTCAGCCGTCCGTCGTTATCATGGCGGCCGTCAAAAAACGGCCATCGAAATACGGAACTGCCATGAACGAACAACCAAGCACCCTCTATGCCAAATTGCTCGGCGAAACCGCCCCCATCACCTGGCAGGAACTGCAGCCGTTCTTCGCCCGCGGCTCGCTGCTCTGGGTCGATAGCGACCAGGACCTTATCGAGGTAGCCGAGGCGGTCGCCGAAAATCGCAAGGATGAGGTCGCTGCATGGCTGGATGCCGGGCGTATCGCGGTACTGAACGATAGCCGTGCGCAAGATCTGCTCGCCCGCGATCCGTCATTGTGGGCCGTGGTCGTCGCGCCTTGGGTACTGGTGCAGGAACGCGCCGAAAAGAAGCACTGAGTTCAAACGAGCGTATCAAGCCCTCTGCCATGGGTATTTGCAGCGCTCGTCTCGTGTCGAATATGCCCACTATTGGTGCTTTATGTGAGCTTTTGTGGTGCGCTTTCGCGATGGCATCATCATGTGCCGCTAGGGTCTATGTTGAGGAGCCCGATGCCTATCGCGGTTTCGGTCGATCCTTCAGCACGGGAGACAGCACATGTTCGAGCCTGGCCATTTTCATCGCAGTAACAGCGTGGCGACTGGTGACGTTCCGGTCTACGCCATCGACCTGCATTACGACATCCGTCAGGATGCGGCCGAGGGGCCGATGCTGCAGATGTCCATGAGGGGCGAGATCGACGGTGCGGCATTCGAGGAGGCCTTCGAGCTGCACCGCGATACCGCCTTCAACTTCGCCAGTGTGGTCAGCCGCCTGGCTCACAAGCATGGCCTGCCCACCAGTGTGGTGCTGATCAGCCATGAACACGAGGCGTTCGACCAGATGTTCGAGGATATCCGGCATCGCCTGGATGCCCACAGTGGCGATCCGGTCGATCTTGATCATCTTGCCAAGGACGGTCTCTAGAGCCGTCATCATCGTTAGTGCCGTTTCCAAGAATGGCCAGCCAAGGAGTCGTGCATGAAGCTATCCGCCAATCTGACGATGCTGTTCACCGAGCGGCCTCTGCTCAAGCGCATCGTGGCAGCCGCTGCGGCGGGTTTCAATGGCGTGGAAATCCAGTTTCCCTACGAAGTGCCGGCGTTGCGCCTGAAGGACGAATTGGAGCGGGCAGGGCTGCCGCTGGTGTTGATGAATTTCCCAGGCGGCGACTTTCTTGACGGCGGGCCTGGGCTGGCGGCGGTACCGGCGCGCCAGTCAGCATTCGACGAGGCGCTCGAGGCCGCATTGACCTACGCGGCCATGGCGCGCCCGCAGTTCGTCAATGTGTTGCCCGGGCGCCTGGCGGAGGGGCTCGATCGCGAGCAGGCGCTGGACACTCTTGTCGGCAATGCGCGCAAGGCCGCTGAGGCTTTTGGGTTACTGGGCATTGGCGTGGTCAGCGAGGCGATCAATCCCCTCGACATGCCGGGCTTTCTGGTCAATACGCCGCAGCACTTGCAGGCGCTGCTGGCTGCAGTCGACCACGACAATTTCCGGGCGCAGCTGGATATCTATCACATGGCGCGGCAGGGGATCGATCCGGTGGTGGCGGTGGAAATGCTGGCCGGGCGGATCGGCCACGTGCAATTCGCCGATTGTCCGGGGCGTGGTGCGCCCGGCACGGGAAGCATCGATTTCACGGCTGTGCGCAATGCACTGGAGAGCGCCGCCTACCGCGGCTGGCTGGGCGCCGAGTACCGCCCCGAAGAGGGCGATACCGGTGCCAGCCTGGGCTGGATGACCGCGTGGCGGTCAGTTGACCAGGGGTGAGGCGCTGGCAACCGGCGCCAGCTTGAGCGCCTGGTTGTCATGTTTTGGCTGGGCCGGCGCACTCTGGTTGTAGGCATGGCGCCACAGCGGGTGCTGCTCGGCCTGTTGCCACAGTTGCGCGTGCAGGCGCGCCAGCAGCACCGGGTCGCTCAACAGCGCCAGCTTGCGCTTGCCATCGAGCTTTTTCGGGCCCAGCTCCAGCGCCTCGTTCAGTGCACGTTGACGCGCCTGTTCGAGCAGCGGTGCCTGACCGTGACGTGCGGTGGCCATGGCGCAAGCCAGGGCATTGGGGAAGGGCCGCAGCACCGCTTCGATGAAACCGTTTTCCATGGCGTGCTCGCGGTTGTGCCGCGTGTAGGCGTAAGTGGACAGCAGCTCCTGAGGCGGGTTGGATTCTTCGGGAATCAGGAACAGCTTGGCCTTCTTGCTGCCCAGGCCCAGGCTCAGGCGGCTGGAGAACACCGACACCGGGATCGACAGCATCAGCGATACCACGATAGGCGACAGCCACCACAGGAAGTTCGGGTCGAGCCAGGCCACGCCGGCCATCCAGGCCATGCCCAGCAATGCCTGCCAGCCATGACGGCGCGTGGCGTCACCCCAGGTGGTGATGCCGTTGTCGCGCTGCGGCGAGTTCCAGGTGGCGGACCAGCCCAGGAACGCAGCGGTGACGAACATGGTGTGGAACAGCATGCGCACCGGCGCCAGTAGCACCGAGAAGAGCATTTCCAGGAGCATGCTCAACGTTGCCTTGAAGGCGCCGCCATAAGCCTTGGCGCCCTTGATCCAGATGAGGATCACGGCAAGTAGCTTGGGCAGGAACAGCAAGGTCAGGGTGGTGGAAAACAACGTCACCGCCAGCTGTGGATTCCAGCGTGGCCACACCGGGAACAACTGGCCGGGCACCAGGAAGTACTGTGGCTCCATCAACGTGTGGATCGCCAGCAGGGCGGTGGAGAGCAGCAGGAACATGAACCACAGCGGCGCCGACAGGTAGGACATCACGCCAGTGAGGAACACCGCGCGGTGTACCGGGTGCATGCCCTTGACCAGGAACAGGCGGAAGTTCATCAGGTTGCCGTGGCACCAGCGCCGATCGCGCTGCAACTCGTCGATCAGGTTTGGCGGCAGTTCTTCATAGCTGCCTGGCAGATCATAAGCGATCCATACACCCCAGCCGGCGCGGCGCATCAGCGATGCCTCGACGAAGTCGTGGGACATGATCGCGCCGGCGAACGAACCTTTGCCAGGCAGCGGCGCGAGGGCGCAATGCTCGATGAACGGCTGCATGCGGATGATCGCGTTGTGCCCCCAGTAATGAGATTCTCCCAGCTGCCAGTAGTGCAGGCCGGCGGTGAACAGTGGGCCGTAGGCGCGGGTGGCGAACTGCTGCAGGCGCGCGTACAGGGTATTCATGCCTGCCGCTTTGGGGGAGGTCTGGATGATGCCGGCCTGTGGGTTGGCTTCCATCAGCCGCACCAGTTTGGTCAGGCATTCGCCGCTCATCACGCTGTCGGCGTCAAGCACCACCATGTAGCGGTAATCGCCACCCCAGCGACGGCAGAAGTCGTCGATGTTGCCGCTCTTGCGCTTCACGCGGCGACGGCGGCGGCGGTAGAAGATATTGCCGAAACCTTCGGTCTCCTGGCACAGCTCAAGCCAGGCGCGCTGCTCGGCCACGGCGATATCGGCATCGCCGGTGTCGCTGAGCACGAAGAAGTCGAACTGGTCGAGCTCGCCGGAAGCTTTCACCGACTCATAGGTGGCGCGCAGGCCGGCGAACACCCGGGGCACGTCCTCGTTGCAGATCGGCATGATGATCGCGGTGCGGGCTTTCGGGTCGATCGGCTCATCACCCGCGCTGCTGCCGGAAATGCCATAGCGGTCGTAGCCACGCAGCAGTTCCCAGAAGCCCATCAGGGCCGTCCAGAAACCGGCCGATACCCAGCAGAACAGCAGTGAGAACAACGCCAGGATGCTGCCCTGAACGAGGTAGGGCAGCACCTGGAAGAAGCTTTCCTGCCAGCCTTGCTCCATCACTTCCTGCAGGTTGATCAGCGCCCAGCCCTGGTAGGGCAGGATGCTGTTCATGTACCAGGTGGCAACGGCGGTCTGGCCGAGCATCAGCAACAGCAGCACGTAGCGACGCAGCGAACCGACGCGGCGCCAGCGCGCCGGTTCCAGTTCACGCTTGGGCGGGCGTGGCGGATTGCTCTTGCCGAACAGTGAGCGAAAGCCGCGGGTCAGCAGGTTGGTGCGCCACGGCTCCGGGGTCATCTTGGTGCGGTTGAGCGGCGGGGCAGCCCTCAGGATCGGCCGCCCGGCAGCGTCGAGCGAGAGCAGGCCATTGGCTTCCAGGGGCTCGCCCGCGCCGAGTTCGATACGCCGGGCGGCGGATTTGTGCACGGCCTCTTCGGCCTCTGCCGCCGGCACACCGCCGAGGCGGGCGTGCAGTTCGGTGAAGTCGCGACAATCAGCCAGCGCTTCGCGCTCGGTGGCACTCAGAGGCAGGCTGTCCAGGTACTCGTCCAGGGCGGACTGCTCGGTGGTTTTCATTGGGGGGCAACCGTATTGGGCGGGAGTTGATAGCTCCAGGTCTCGCTAAGGGTCTTGTCACCCTCGACCAGGGCCGCGCGCATTTCCACCGCTTGCTTGGGATCCTTGACCTTGAAGCGCACCGTCATGCGCCAGCCTTTGGTGGCCTTGTTGTACTGCAACTGGTTGTCCAGCACCTCGGCGTTGTCGTTGATGCTGAAGTTGCTCGTCACGGCGGCGTCGGGCTTGAGCGCTTCGAGGGAAGGGCCTTCGAAATCCACCAGCAAAGCAATGCTGCCGTCGAGCTTGCGGGTCAGGTTGGGCTGCTTTACTTCACCGGCACTGCGCATGGTCTGCTTGACCCATGCGATGTCCTGGCCCAGCTGGGCGCGCTCGTCCTTGGTCCAGTGCATGCGATAGTCGAACGCCATCGGCTCGCCCGGCTTGGGCTGCTCGTCGGGTGTCCAGAAGGCGACGATGTTGTCGTTGGTTTCGTCCGGGGTGGGGATTTCCACCAGCTCGACCTTGCCCTTGCCCCATTCGCCCTTGGGTTCGATCCACACGCTGGGGCGTTGTTCGTAGTGATCGTCCAGGTCTTCGTACTGGGCGAAGTCACGGCCGCGTTGCAGCAGGCCGAAACCTTTCGGGTTCTGCACTTCGAAGGTGCTCACCGCCAGGTTCTGTGGGTTGTTCAGCGGGCGCCAGATGTGCTCGTCGCTGCCGGTGTGGATCGCCAGGCCATTGGCGTCGTGCAGCGCAGGGCGGTAGTTGGCCTTGGCGGAGCGCTGGTTGCTGCCGTACAGGAACATGCTGGTCAGCGGGGCGACGCCCAGCTTGGTGACGTTCTCGCGCAGGAATACCTTGGATTTCACGTCGACCACCGAATCCTTGCCGGGGCGCAGGATGAAGCGGTAGGCGCCGGTAGCGCGCGGCGAGTCGAGCAGGGCGAATATCACCAGATGCTTGTCGCCGGCTTTCGGGCGCTCGATCCAGAACTCGCGAAAATAGGGAAATTCCTCGCCGCTGGGCAGTGCGGTATCGATGGCAAGGCCACGGGACGAAGTGCCATAGACCTGATCCTTGCCGACCACACGGAAGTAGCTGGCGCCGAGCAGGCTCATGATTTCGTCGAGCTTGTCCTTCTCATTGATCGGGTACATGACACGAAAGCCTGCGTAGCCCAGATCCTTGGTGGCATCCTTGTCGACCTTGACGTCGCCGAAGTCGAAGCGCTCGGGATCGTACTTGATCTCGTTGACGCTGGTGCTGGTCACTTCGTTGATCTTCACCGGGGTCTCGAAGTGCATGCCCTGGTGGTAGAAGCTCAGCTTGAAGGGCGTCTTGCTTTCGGCCCATTCGTACTTGTCTTCACGCGCCTTGATCTGCTGGTAGTCCTTGAACGGCAGGCTGCGCAGTTCGCTGGGCAGGTTGCTGGCGGGTGCGGCGTAAGGTTTGTCCAGCAGGCCCTTGGCTTGTGAAGCCACATCATCGAGAGAGAAAGCCAGCACCTGAGCACTGAACAGCGAGGTGGTGCAGGCCAGGCACAGCGCAGCTGGAAGCATGCTGTGGCGGACAGATGCCTTGACGGTTTTGAGGATCACGGATCCCTCCAGAAAACAGTAAGAAACAGCGGCACGGTCGGCCGAACATCTCCTTCCGACCGTCGCCGTTGCAGATGATTCCTGGGAATTTCCTTCCGTTTTCCTCAGCTTGTGCTACGCCGCACGGGCAGCCACTTGAGCAGCCGTTTGCGGGTCGGCACCACGGCGTTCTCCTGAGCCCACACGCAGAGGATCACCGTCAGCAGCAGGAACAAGGGGTAGAAGACGATCGAAAGGTCCTGCTCGCCAGCGCGCACCGCGCATTCGGCCCAGTTGGCGAAGCACTCGCTGGACGCCACGCTCAGCAGCTTTTCCGAGCGTGAGAACAGGGTGAAGGCCGGAACGTGCAGCACGAACAGCGGCAATGAAGCGGCGCCCAGGCGCTGCGACCAGCGCCAAAGCCGCTGGTTATCCGGCGAGGGGGCGAGGGCGCAGAGATAGATCAGCATGATCTGTACCGGCAGCAACAGGCCGTTGTGCAGCAGGTAGTACCAGAACTGCGGGCCTTCGATCAGCCAGGCGGCAGCAAAAAAACTCGCCGGCACCGCGGCAATCATCAGCCCGATGCCGCCAGCGCCCGGTGTGCGGCCGGCATCCTGCATGTCGCGGAACAGGCCGTAGGCGAGAATGCCAGCGAGAAACTCGGGCAGGCGCACCAGCGGATTGCGGTGCAGGATGCCGGTGAACGGCATGCCGTAGTCACCGTTGAGAATCACCAGTGCGGGTGGAATCAGGTAGATCAGCATCAGCACACCGAGCCACAGCACCTTGTGCTTCAGGCGCGCCAGGCGCGGCGCCACGAAGGGAAAGGTGAGGTAGAAGAAGAACAGCGTGGAGATCGACCACAGGGGTGCGTTGAACGTCAGGTAGAAGGGGTTCCAGGCTTGCAGCATGGTCAGTTGCAGCAGGCTGTTGAGGGCCAGCTCGCCGTTGCTCATGAAGTGTTCGAGGGTGGTGCGCGAGATATCGGTCATGTCTTCGTTGGTGTCGTACACCACGAAGCGGATGCTGGCCTTGGTGTCGTCCGGCGGAATGCCCAGGCTGCTGATCACGAAGATCACCGAAATGGTCAGCAGCAGTGAAAAGATGTGCAGCGGGTAGAGGTTGGCGAAGCGCTTGCTCCAGAAACTCACCGCCGGCTCGCGCAGCTGCCCGCGCTGGCAGTAGACGTGAGCGAGCAGAAAACCGGAAAGCACGAAGAAGGTGCTGGTGGCGAAGAAGCCCACGCTGCTGAGCTGCTTGATGATCGGCAGCTTCTGCTCGGGGTAATTGTGCAGGGTGTGGAAGACCACGATGTAAAGGCCGAGTATGAAGCGCAGCCACTCGAGCCCGATGAAATGTTCCTTGTCGGTGCGGGGCATCCCCGTTCTCCTTATGCCTTGTGTCTGGCGCGTCGATCACGAATGGAGCGCCAGGTGTTGAATGCATAGCCTTCGGCGTCCAGACGGGGTTCAGACAGCTCGAATTCCGTTTCGATCTACTTGGTTTCCCCTCTTGCCGGGGCGCCATCGTCATCGCCACCTATAACCATCACGAATGATCGTGGGTTTGCCGCCTGTTTACGGCCAAGATGCAGGTGCCAGCGGCGGCAGCGGCTTGGCGTCCAACAACAATAAAAGAGCACCGTCATGTCGCAGACTAAACAAGCCGCGAATGCGTGGCGCATCCTGTTCCTGTTGTTTCTCGCCAACCTGTTCAACTTCTTCGACCGTACCATTCCCGCGATCATCCTCGAGCCCATCCGCATGGAGTGGCGGTTGAGTGACTTTCAGTTGGGCATGATCGGCACAGCCTTCACGCTGGTGTACGCCATCGCTGGCTTGCCGTTGGGGCGCATGGCCGATACCGGCTCGCGCCGCAAGATCATGGGGTGGGGGCTGGCCGCCTGGAGTGCGCTGACCGCGGTGAACGGCCTGGCCTGGAGCTACTGGAGCTTTCTGCTGATCCGCATGGGCATCGGGATCGGCGAGGCCAGCTATGCACCGGCCGCCAATTCGCTGATCGGAGACCTGTTTCCGGCCCACAAGCGGGCGCGGGCCATGGGTATCTTCATGCTCGGCTTGCCGTTAGGGTTGTTGCTGGCGTTCTTCACCATCGGCGCGATGGTCGCCGCCTTCGACAGCTGGCGCGCGCCGTTCTTCATCGCCGCGGTACCCGGGCTGATCCTCGCGATATTCATTTTTCTGATCAAGGAGCCGCGCCGCGGGGCCGCCGAAGACATTCAGGTGGCCGCCACGCCGGTCAGTCAGCCGCTGCGCAAGGTGTTGCGCATTCCCACGTTCTGGTGGCTGGTGCTGGCTGGCCTGGCGTTCAACTTCGCCACCTACGCCTGCAATTCGTTTTTGGTGCCGATGCTGCAACGCTATTTCCTGCTGCCGCTGCAGGAGGCCGCCGTGGCGACTGGGGTGATCGTCGGCCTTACCGGCCTGGTGGGCCTGACGCTGGGTGGCTGGATCGCGGATCGGATTCACCAGAAATATCGCAACGGGCGCTTGCTCTTCGCCGCCGTCAGCATGCTCGTCGCCACCCTGTGCACCGGTTATGCACTGTATGCGGGGCGTATCGAGATCGGCCTGTTCGTGGCACTGTTCGGTCTCGGCTGGCTGTTTGCCTACAACTTCTACACTTGCGTCTATACCGCGATTCAGGACGTGATCGAACCGCGCTTGCGAGCGACCGCCATGGCCCTGTATTTCGCCGGTCTTTACTTGCTGGGCGGCGGTCTGGGGCCCATTGCCGTAGGGCTGCTATCCGACCACTTTGCTTCGGCGGCCATGCTGGCGGCCGGTGCCGATGAGATGAGCGAAACCTTCAAGGCCGTTGGCCTGCACGATGCCCTTTACCTGGTGCCGGTAGCCCTGCTGCTGACCATGCTGGCATTGCTGCAGGCAAGCCGTCATTTCGTGGCGGATGCGCAGCATATGCGCGAAGGGCTTGTCGAAGCGGCTGCGGTGGATGCAGCCGTCAAGTAAGCGGCATTCGGTGAGCGGGCCTGGCACCCAGGGGCGCCGCGCCTGCCCTTGCTGCCGGGCGCAGCAAGGGCAGGGCAAGGGAGCTGTCAGTCGAACAGTACCTTGGCGACGTCGCTGAAGCGCTTGGCGAAGTGCACGGTAAGGCCTTCCTTGAGGTAGTCCGGTAGCTCTTGGTAGGAGCCGCGGTTGGCCTCGGGCAGGATCAGCTCGTGGATCTTCTGGCGGCGCGCCGCAATGACTTTCTCGCGCACCCCGCCGATGGCCAGTACCTGGCCGGTCAGGGTCAACTCACCGGTCATCGCCACACCCTTTTTGGGTGCCCTGTTGCGCGCCAGGGAGAGCAGCGCGCTGGCGATGGTGACGCCGGCGCTGGGCCCGTCCTTGGGTGTGGCGCCCTCGGGCACGTGCATGTGCACGAAGGCCTGGTCGAAGAAGGTCGGGTCGCCCTTGTAGGTTTTCAGGTTCGAGCTGACGTAGCTGTAGGCGATCTCCGCGGACTCCTTCATCACCTCGCCAAGCTGACCGGTGAGCTTGAAGCCGCGGTTGAGGGTGTGGATGCGCGTCGCCTCGATCGGCAGCGTGGCGCCGCCCATGCTGGTCCAGGCCAGGCCGGTGATCACCCCGACGCCGGACAGCACCTGCTCGCTGCGGAACACCGGCATGCCCAGGTAGCTTTCCAGATCCTTGGCGGCGATCTTGACCTTGGTGTGCGGGTCTTCGAGCAGCTTGACCACCGCCTTGCGTACCAGTTTTCCGAGCTGTTTCTCCAGCTGGCGCACGCCGGCCTCGCGAGCATAGCCTTCGATCAGGGCGCGCAGGGCGCTGTCGCTGATCGACAGCTGCTTGCTCGAGACCCCCGCCTTGTCGAGCTGCTTGGGCCACAGGTGGCGCTTGGCGATGGCCAGCTTTTCCTCGGTGATGTAACCGGACAGGCGCACCACTTCCATACGGTCGAGCAGGGGGCCGGGAATCGAATCCAGGGTGTTGGCGGTGCACACGAACAGCACCTTGGAGAGGTCCAGGCGCAGGTCGAGATAGTGGTCGAGGAATTCGACGTTCTGCTCCGGGTCGAGGGTCTCCAGCAGTGCCGAGGCCGGGTCGCCCTGAAAGCTGCTGCCCATTTTGTCGATCTCGTCGAGCATGATCACCGGGTTCATCACCTCGACATCCTTGAGCGCCTGCACCAGCTTGCCGGGCAGGGCGCCGATGTAGGTACGGCGATGGCCCTTGATCTCGGCCTCGTCACGCATGCCGCCCACCGAGAAACGGTAGAACGGCCGGCCCAGGGATTCGGCGATGGATTTGCCGATGCTGGTCTTGCCCACGCCCGGCGGGCCGACCAGCAGCACGATGGAGCCGGCGATCTCGCCCTTGAAGGTGCCCACGGCAAGGAACTCGGTAATCCGCTCCTTGATGTCGTCCATGCCGGCATGGTGATCGTCGAGCACCTTGCGCGCGTGCTTGAGGTCGAGCTTGTCCTTGCCGACCACGCCCCAGGGCACGCTGGTGGCCCAGTCGAGATAATTGCGGGTGACAGCGTACTCCGGCGAGCCGGTTTCCAGCACGGAGAGCTTGTTCATCTCTTCGTCGATGCGCTTGCGCGCCTGCTCGGGCAGGGTCTTGCCTTCCAGGCGCTGACTGAACTGCTCGGCATCGGCGCTGCGGTCATCCTTGGTGATGCCCAGTTCCTGCTGGATGATCTTCAGCTGTTCCTTGAGGAAGAACTCGCGCTGGTGCTCGCCCACCGAGCGGTTCACCTCGTCGGAGAGCTCGTTCTGCAGGCGCGCGACTTCGACTTCCTTGCGCAGCAGCGGCAGCACCTTTTCCATGCGTTTGAGAATCGGCACGGTGTCGAGCACTTCCTGCAGCACCTTGGATTGTGCAGTGGTCAGGGCGGCGGCGAAGTCGGTGAGCGGCGAAGGGTCATTGGGGCTGAAGCGGTTGAGGTAGTTCTTCAGCTCTTCGTTGTACAGCGGATTGAGCGGCAACAACTCGCGGATCACGTTGATAAGTGCCATGGCGTAGGCCTTGACCTCGTCGCGCCCGTCGTTGGGATTGCGCGGGTAGTCGACTTCGGCCAGGTACGGTGGGCGATGGTGCTTGAGCCAGCCGCGGATGCGCACCCGGGTCAGGCCCTGGGCCACGAACTGCAGCTTGCCGTCGTCATTGCTGACATGGTGCACGCGCACCACGGTGCCGTGCTCGGGCAGGCTGGAGGTATCGAAGTGGCGGGGGTCGGTGACCGGCTTGTCGACGTAGAACAGCGCCAGGGTCTTGTGCTCGGTCTTGCTGACCAGCTCCAGGGTTTCCGCCCAGTGCTCTTCGTTGACGATCACCGGCAGCACCTGCGCCGGGAAGAAGGGGCGGTTATGAATCGGAATCACATAGAGTTTGTCCGGCAGGTTCTGGCCGGGCAGCATCAGGCTGTGGCTGGTTTGCTCCGAAGCGATCTCGATATCGTGCGGGTCGTTCATGCGGCACCTGTCCATTGACGTTGAGGGTTAGATGGGGCGCCGCCGGCTTTTTTCAACATTTATTCATGTGTCAGGCGTTTCGCTTGTCAGTGCCGCCGGTGTGGCGGTTTTCCCGCCATCAGGCCTCCTGTCGCTACCCATACAGTTTTGCCCGGCAACGCGGTAGAGTGCGCGCGTTGCCCATCGAGTTGCGAATCATGCTCAACGCCCGCCTCATGCGCCTGGACGACCAGGCCCACGAACACACCCACGACCATCATCAACTGGTGATGTCGGTGTCCGGGCGTGCCGAGTTCGAGGTGGTCGGGCGTGGCGGCGAGGTGTGCCGCATGCGCGCCTGCCTGGTGCCGGGCGACGCCGATCATCAGTTCGCCGGCATTGGCGACAACCGCATGCTGATCGTCGACCTCAACGAGCAGGACATGTCCAGCGAGGACCTGCAACTGCTCGGCCACCTGTTCGACACGCCGCGTTACCCGCAGCTCGATGCCGACTTCCAGCACCTGCTCTGTTATGCCGGCGCCGAACTGGAGCGTTACGGCAGCGACCCGCTGCTGGCGCGGTCGCTGGGCGGCGTGCTGCTGCGCGCCCTGCATCTGCGGCTGTTCGGCGAGCAACCCAGCCGCGGCCACGGCTCGCTGAACGTGCAGCGCCTCGATGGCTATATCGCCGACAACCTGGCGCGGCGCATCAGCGTGGCCGAACTGGCCCATGTCGCCTGCTTGAGCCCGAGCCATTTCCACGCCCAGTTCAAGGACAGCGTCGGCCTTACACCCCATCAGTACCTGCTCAAGGCGCGCCTCGATCGCGCCACACGGCTATTGCGGGGCAGCGGATTACCGCTGGTGCGTATCGCCGAGGAGTGTGGCTTCTCCAGTCAGAGCGCGCTGACCACCGCCATGCGCCGTTATCTGGGGCTCACGCCAAAGCGTCTGCGCGGCAGCGAGTAGCGCTCAAGGCCCGGTTTCGACGGCTTTTCGTCAGATAGTGGCGTTTTGCCTTTTTTCATCGTTACAAAAGCTCGAACTTATCCCCTGGGGCAGCTAATCTTTCCCGCAGACCTTCCTGATCAGCGAAGAGGCCCGTGCGGCCTTGCGGCAGGGCCGAGCGGCCCTTGACGAGCTCTTATGACCAAACGCTTTTTTCTCGCTGCACCTTTGTACCTGATCGGCGCGCTGGGCGTCGCCGAGGCGGCCAGCCTGCAGGGCGACGTGGTGGACGCCAAGGGCGCACCGCTGGCCAATGCCGTGGTGACGCTGCAGGGCCCTGCCACTGGCGCAGCGGCGCCCGGCAAAGCGGTGATGGACCAGCAGGAGATGCGCTTCGTGCCGAGCGTGCTGGCCGTGCGTACCGGTACGGCGGTGACCTTTCCGAACCGGGACGACATCCGCCATCAGGTCTATTCGTTCTCGCCGGCCAAGCGTTTCGAGCTGCGCCTTTACCAGGGCACGCCCAGCGCACCGGTGGTGTTCGACAAGCCGGGCCTGGTAGTGCTGGGCTGCAACATCCATGACTGGATGGTGGGCTACATCTACGTGACCGACGATCCCTGGTTCGCCGTCAGCGACGCCCAGGGCAAGGTCAGTTTCGACAACCTGCCGACCGGCGATTATCGGGTGACCCTCTGGCATCCGGCGCTGCCCGACATGCAGCCGCAGCAGGGCGAAGCGTTCAAGGTCGAGGGCAGCGCGGCGCAGCATCGTTTCGCCTTGCCGGTCGAGGCCTCCGCTGAAGCCGAGCCGCCGGGCGCGCCGCCCAGCGCCTTTGGTGATGCCTTCAGGAAAGCCGTGGAACATGGTTCGCACTAGTTTCCAGGCGCGCATCGCCAGTGTGCTGATCCTGCTGTTGCTGGTGGTGGTCGGCGCGCTTTACTTCGCCGTGCAAGCGGCCACCACCGCCTCGATCCGCACCCAGGCGCGCGAGCAGCTCGACGTCGGTACCGGCGTGTTCGGCCAATTGCTCGATGTGCATGCCCGGCAGCTGCGCGATGCGGTGCAGGTACTGACCAGCGATTTCGGTTTCCGTGAGGCGGTGGCCAGTGGCGACGAGGCGACCATCCGCTCGGCGTTGCTCAACCATGGTGCGCGAATCAACGCCGGCGTGGTGATGATGTTCGACATGGACGGCAAGCTCAGCGCCAGTACCCTCACGCCGATGTCGGTGCCGCGGGCCGAGCAGATCAACGCGCAACTGAGCCGGCAGGGGCAGAGCGTGTTGATGCCCTTCGATGGCCGCATCTACCTGCTGGTGCAGGCCACCGTCAGCGCGCCGCTGCCCATCGCCCGGCTGGTGATGGGCTTTGCCATCGACGAAGGTTTCGCCCGCGAGCTGAACCAGCTGACCCACCTCGAACTGACCTTGACCGGCAGCATGGACGGGCAGCCCGATGTGCGCGTGAGCACCCTGGACGACATGCCGATGATCACCTTCGATGGCGACAGCGGCGAGGTCATGCACGGCGGCGAGCCGTTCCTGGTGCAACGTCTGGTGCTGGCCAGCGGTGACGGCTTCCGGGTGCAGGCATTGCTGCAGCGCTCCCTCGAACAGGCCAGGGGCTCGGTGGCCGCACTCAACAAGCAGATCCTGCTGATCGCCGTGGCAGCCCTGGCAGCATCACTCTTGGGCGCGCTGTTGCTGGCGCGCAGCCTGTCGCAGCCGATCCGCCGTCTGGCCGGTGCAGCGGAGCGTGTCGGTCAGGGTGATTACGAAGTGCCGCTGGCGCTCGACCGCTCGGATGAGCTCGGCAGCCTGGCCAAGGCCTTCCAGAGCATGCAGCACGGCATTGCCGAGCGTGAGCGGCAGCTGGCCCATAACGCCCTGCACGATCCCTTGACCGGCCTGCCCAACCGTAACCTGGCGCTCGAGCGCCTGAGCAGCGCGATCATGGCCGAGCGGCACATCGCCTTGCTGTACCTGGGCATCGGTAATTTCCGCACCATCACGGAAAGCTGCGAGGCAGGCGGCGGCGATCGCCTCATGCAGCAATTGGCCAACCGCCTGCAGGTGGCACTGCGGCCGTCCGACAGCCTGGCGCGGCTGCATGGCGACGAGTTCGTGCTGCTGCTCGATGGCGCCGATGTCGACAGCGCGGTGGCCACCGCCGACCGGGTGCAGCAGCTGTCCATGAAGCCCTTTCGTATCGATAACGTGGACGTCGCCCTGGATTGCCGCATCGGCATCGCCGGCTATCCCAGTGATGGCGTGACGCCGGAAGAACTGCTGCGCCGCGCCGGTATCGCCATGCAGGACGCCGGCCACCTGGCCGGGCGCATCCAGGTTTACGAAAGCGGCCGCGACGCCGTTCAGCAGCGTCAGGTGCAACTGATCCGCGACTTGCGCCGCGCTGCGCAGCGCGAGGAACTGCTGTTGCACTACCAACCCAAGCTGGACGTGCGCAACCCCGCGCGCATTCAGGCCGAGGGCCTGCTGCGCTGGCAGCATCCGCAGTTCGGCATGGTGTCGCCAGGCGAGTTCATCCCGCTGGCCGAGCGTACCGGCAGCATCCAGACCCTGACTGCCTGGGTGATCGAGGAGGGCGTGCGCCAACTGCAGGAATGGCGTCAGCGCGGGCGGGTGGTGCAGCTGTCGCTGAACATCTCCACCGAAGACCTGATCGATACCGAACTGCCTACCCGCGTCGGTCGGCTGCTGGCCCATTACCAGGTTCCGGCCGCCCAACTGATTTTCGAAATTACCGAGAGCGGTGTGATGCTCAACCCGGCGGCGGCCTTGCAAGTGCTGCACGGGCTGCGTGAAAAAGGCATCGGCCTGTCGGTGGACGACTTTGGCACCGGCTACTCTTCACTGGCGCAGCTCAAGCGCATGCCGGTGCAGGAGTTGAAGATCGACCAGTCGTTCATTCGCGAGCTGGACGACACCAGCGAAGACGCGGTGATCGTCCGCTCGACCATCGAGATGAGCCACAGCCTGGGCCTCAAGGTGGTGGCCGAGGGCGTCGAGCTGCAGCGCAGCCTGGACCTGCTCGACCGCTGGCAGTGCGACAGCGTGCAGGGCTATCTGATCAGCCGACCGCTGGCGGCGCAGGCGTTCGAAACCTGGATGCAGCGGCCGTTAACTTCTCCCGTTTCTCTGGTGCATTGACCATGTGGCTATCTCAACTGACCGGCGCCCTCCTGTTGGGCATGTTCACCTCGGCGGCTCTGGCCAGCGAAGGCCGTCTGCTCGCCACCGGCGGTGCCAGCAGCCTGGAAGGCGCAGCTGGCGGGGGCATCACGCCCTGGGCGGTGCTGGCCGGCTATGGCGAGAAGGGCGAGTGGGGCGCCGACGTGTTCGCTACCCGGGTGGAGACCGGTGACTACCGCCTGGATGTCGCCGGCATGGCCGTGGCTTACGACAACCGCATTGAGCTGTCCTACGCGCGCCAGCGCTTTGACCTGGGCAACCTGGCCCGCAACCTGAGCCTGCCGGAAAACAGCCTCAGCCAGGACATCTTCGGCATCAAGGTGCGCCTGTTCGGCGACCTGATCTACGACCAGTTGCCCCAGGTTTCCCTGGGTATCCAGCACAAGCGTCAGAAGGATTTTCTCATCCCCAGCCTGGTCGGCGCCCAGCGCGACGAGGACACCGAAGGCTACCTGACTGCCAGCCGGCTGATCCTCGGTGGCGCCTTTGGCTACAACCTGCTGCTCAATGGCGGCGTGCGCTACAGCCGCGCCAACGAGTTGGGCCTGCTGGGTTTCGGGGGGGATCGCCGCGACCGTCGCTCGGTGCTCAAGGAAGGCTCGGTGGCGGTGCTGCTCAACCGCCAGTGGGCGGTGGGCGTGGAGTACCGGGAAAAACCGGACAACCTCAACTTCGCTGGCGAAAGCGACTGGGCCGATCTGTTCGTCGGTTACTTCCCCAACAAGCATCTGGCCATCGTACTGGCCTACGCGCGCCTCGGCGAGATCGCCACGCTGGATAACCAGAACGGCGCCTACCTGTCCGTGCAGGGGAGTTTCTGAGCATGCTGCGTTCATTGTGCATTGCGCTGTTGGCGCTGGTGTTGATCGGCTGCGCGCAGCAGCCGGCCAAGGATGACAGCCTGTACCGCGACCTGGGCGAGAAGCCTGGCATCACCCGTATCGTCGAGGGCATGCTGATCAACGTGGCAGGCGACCCGCGCATCGTGCAGTTCTTTGCCAAGGTCGATATCGCCGGGCTGCGTGACAAACTGGTCGACAAGTTCTGCGTGATCGCCGGCGGGCCCTGCGTGTACACCGGTGATTCTCTCGAGGAAAGCCACAAGGGACAGAACCTGTCGCCCAGCCACTTCAATGCCCTGGTCGAGAACCTGCAGGCTTCGATGGACAGCCAGGGCGTGCCGACGCCCGTGCAGAACCGTCTGCTGGCGCGCCTGGCGGCCCTGCGTGGGCAGGTAATCGAAAAGTAGGTCGGCAGCCCCCATGACGAAATGGGGGCGAAGCGGGTAGAGTCGCTGGCTATTTCCGAACCTCCAGCCGCGAGCCGATCATGTCTGCAACCTGGCACTGCAAACACCACACCGAACTGACCAAGACCGAGCTATACGCCGCCCTCGCGCTGCGTACCCAGGTATTCGTGGTCGAGCAGAACTGCCCGTATCTTGAAGTCGATGGCCATGATCTCGAAGGCGACACCTGTCACCTGCTGGGCTGGCGCGGCGATGAGCTGGTGGCTTACCTGCGCCTGCTCGACCCGGCGCTCAACGACGGTGAAGTGGTGATTGGCCGCGTGGTGACGGCGGCCATCGCGCGGGGCACCGGGCTCGGCCACGGCATGATGGAGCAGGCACTGCTGGCCTGCGGCCTACGCTGGCCGGGCTTGCCTGTTTACATGTCCGCCCAGGCGCATTTGCAGGGTTATTACGGCCGTTATGGGTTCGTGCCCGCCACTGATGAATACCTGGAAGACGATATTCCCCATATCGGCATGCGCCGCGCGCTGTAAGAACCTGTTCACGATCTTTTTAGGCGACATCAAAGAGGCTGCTGCAAGGCAGGAGCAGACACTCAAACCAACCTGTGGGAGCCCCGACCTCGGGGCGAAACGATTGCAGCCTGACTGCCTATTTCGGCGGTGCCTGAGCGATTCGCCGCGAGGTCGCGGCTCCCACAATGGATCGGATAACGGCCGCTACCACTTAGCTGCCAAAAGCGACGAAACTATTAGTGAAAAATTATGAATGGGTTCTAAGCGACGGTAATGCGGCAGTGCTAATGGCCGGTGTGAGAGCGCGCGGGGACGCCTAGTTCATGCGCGCGAAAAATCATGGGAATGTACTGGTCGTCTCTGCCCTTTCCCATGAAATCGGGCGCATGGCGCCCTCCCACAAAAGGCCGGATCAACCCCAATGCCGGCGGGGCCGCCCCCCGCAGCGTAACCACAATGCTGCATCCCCGCCCTCAATGAAAATCCCGGCTGCGCACATCCAGCCCCACCAGCCAGTCGGTGAGGTCCACCAGCCGCCCGGCGATCACGTGTTGCACGCCGTTGGCGGCTTCCAGGTGGCCGTCGATGCGCAGCAGGCGGGACTGCAGCAGCGTCTTGCGCTGGCGCTCGGCCAGCTCCAGGCGCACCAGCACGTTGATCATGCCGAACTCGTCCTCGAGGGTCACGAAGGTCACGCCGCTGGCGGTTTGCGGGCGCTGGCGGCCGATCACCAGGCCGGCCACGCTGACCATCCTGCCGGGCTCCACGCGCTCCAGTTCGCGTCGGCTGCGGCAGCGGGCGGCCCTGAGTTTGCCCCGCAGCAGCGCCAGCGGATGCGGGCCGAGGGTGGTGCCCAGGGTCGCGTAGTCGGTCAGCAGGTTCTCGCCGATGCTGGGGCGCGGCAGGCTGATGGCGGCTTCCTGTTGGGCGGGCAGGCTGGCGAACAGCGGCAACTGCGGTTCCACGCCGGCGATGGCCCAGCGTGCCTGGTGGCGATGGCCGACCAGGGCCTGCAGGGCGCCTGCATCTGCCAGGCGCGCGCGGGCGTTGTTATCCAGTCGGGCGCGCTGGCAGAGATCGGCGATATCGCCGAATGCCGCCTGCTCGCGGGCGGCGGCGATACGCAGCGCCGCGTCCTCGCGAAACCCCTTGACCAGGCACAGCCCCAGACGGATGGCCGGCTGCGGCTTGCCGATATCTTCCAGGGTGCATTCCCAGGCGCTGTAGCGCACGTCCACCGGGTGGATGCGCAGGCCATGGCGGCGTACGTCCTGCAGCACCTGGTCGGGGTTGTAGAAACCCATCGGCCAGCTGTTGATCAGCGCGCAGGCGAAGGCTGCCGGCTCGTGGCACTTGAGCCAGCAACTGGCGTAGGTGAGCAGGGCGAAGCTGGAAGCGTGGGACTCGGGAAAACCGTAGCTGCCGAAGCCCTTGATCTGCTCGAAGATGCGGTTGATGTATTCGATTGGGTAGTCCTTCTCGAGCATGCGCCTGGTCAGCCGCTCACGGTGCGGCTCCAGGCCGCCATGGCGCTTCCAGGCGGCCATGGCGCGGCGCAGTTCGTCCGCCTCGCCGGGTGAGTAATCGGCGGCGATGATCGCCAACTCCATCACCTGCTCCTGAAACAGCGGCACGCCCAGGGTGCGCTCGAACACTGGCTGCAATTCCTCGGAGGGGTAGGTGACTTCTTCTTCGCCGGTGCGGCGGCGCAGGTAGGGATGCACCATATCGCCCTGGATCGGCCCCGGCCGCACGATGGCGACCTGGATCACCAGGTCATAGAAGGTTTGTGGCCGCAGGCGCGGCAGCATGGCCATCTGTGCGCGGGATTCGATCTGGAACACCCCCAGGGTGTCGGCGCGGCTGATCATCTCGTAGGTGGCGGTGTCCTCGGCCGGCAGGCTGGCCAGCGTCCAGCGCTTGTTGCGGTAGGCGGCCAACAGGTCGAAGCAGCGGCGCAGAGCGCTGAGCATGCCGAGGGCCAGCACGTCGACCTTGAGCAGGCCGACGGCGTCGAGATCGTCCTTGTCCCACTGGATCACGGTGCGTTCGGCCATGCTGGCGTTTTCCACCGGCACCAGGGTGTCGAGCGGTGTCTCGGAAATCACGAAGCCGCCGGGGTGCTGGGAGAGGTGGCGGGGAAAGCCGATCAGCTCGCCAGCCAGCACCAGCACCCGGTGCAGCACTTTGCTCTGCGGGTCGAAACCGGCCTCGCGCAGGCGTTCGGCATCGGGAATGCGGTCGCTCCAACGACCGCAGCAACCGGCCAGGGCGTTGATCTGGTCGGGCGGCAACCCCAGGGCCTTGGCCACGTCGCGAATCGCCCCAGCACCATGGTAGGTGCTGACCACCGCGGTCAGCGCCGCGCGCTCGCGGCCATAACGGCGGAACACGTACTGGATGACTTCCTCGCGGCGGTCGTGCTCGAAATCCACGTCGATGTCCGGCGGCTCGTTGCGCTCGCGGGACAGGAAACGCTCGAACAGCAGGCGGCTGCCCTTGGCCATCGGGTTCAGTTCGGTGATGCCCAGGGCGAAGCACACCGACGAGTTGGCCGCCGAGCCACGCCCCTGGCAGAGAATCGACTGCTCGCGGGCGAAGCGCACGATGTCGTGCACGGTCAAAAAATAGCTCTCGTAGCCCAGCTCACTGATCAGCGCGAGCTCCCTTTCGATCTGCGCCCGCGCCTTGTCACTGATGTCATCGCCCCAGCGCCAGCGGATGCCGTCCTCGACCAGGTGGCGCAGCCAGGAACTGGCGTCATGGCCAGCCGGCACCAACTCGTGGGGATACTGATACTTGAGGTCGTCGAGATCGAATCGGCAACGCTCGGCGATGCGCAGGGTTTCGGCGAGCAGTTCGGGCGGATACAGCTCGGCCAGTTCCTCGCGGCGGCGCAGGTGGCGCTCACCATTGGCGAACAGGTAGGCGCCGGCCTCGGCCACGGGCAGATGGTGGTGGATGGCGGTCATGCAATCCTGCAGGGCGCGGCGGCCACGGGCATGCATATGCACGTCGCCACAGGCCACGGCAGGGATGCCCAGTCGCCGTGCCAGGCCCAGGCCATGCTGCAACAGCGCTGCATCGCTGGCGCCACGGTGCAGCTCCACGCCCAGCCACAGGCGCTCGGCAAAGCGCTCGTGCAACCAGGCGCCGGCCCTGGCGTCGTCGTTCGCGGTGGGCAGCCAGATGGCCAGCAGGCCATCCGGTGCTTCGGGCAGGTCTTCGTCGAGCAGGATGTAGCGGCCTTTTTCCGCACGCCTTCTGGCACGGGTGATCAGCGCGCACAGGCGCTGGTAACCGGCGAGGTTCTCGACCAGCACGATCAGTCGGGCACCGCTCGGTAGGCGCAGCTCGCTGCCGACGATCAGCTTCACCTCGTGCTCCTTGGCGGCCTGCCAGGCACGCACGATGCCGGCCAGGGTGCACTCGTCGGTGATCGCCAGGGCGCGATAGCCGAGCAGCTTGGCGCGCTCGAACAGTTCGGCGGCGCTGGAGGCCCCGCGCTGGAAACTGAAGTTCGACAGGCAGTGCAGCTCGGCGTAGTCGGGCAGGCTCATGCGAACCAGCCGTGCAACTGCAGCGGGCCGTCTTCACCGACACTGCGAAACGCCCAGCCGCGCTGGCCACTGCGCGTTTCGATCAGGTAGTAATCGCGGCGCACGTCCTCGCCATCCCACCAGCCGGACTCGATGCGCTCCGGGCCGCTGAGAATATGCAGTGGCTCACGCAACACCTGGGGCTCCGGCAGCAGCCAACTGGGCCGGGCAGCGCTCGTGCTGGGCAACGCAATGCGGCTGGTATCCGTGCGCCAGGCCTTTTCCGGGCGATGGTCGGCATGGGCGGCCAGGCCTTGTACGGCGTCGTCGCCCAGGCGTGCGCGCAGGCGTTCACGCAGTTGCTCCCAGCCTAAGGTTTGCTGCGGTCGGTCCTCGAACAACGCCTGGTGCTGCGGCACGAAGGTCGGCAGGTCGCGGGCCACCAGGCGCAGCGCCAGCACCGGTGACGGCAATTGCAGCTGTTCCAGGCGGCCGCGAGTGAATTCCAGCAGCATGCCCGCTTCTCGCTCGGCACTGAGCAGGCCGACGGGTAGCAGGCTGTCGTCACCGTCGCGGTGCTCCAGGTGCAGCACGAAACGCTGCACGCCGCAGTCCCGTCCTGCCAGGTAGGTGGCCAGGTCCGCGGTCAGGCGCCGTAGCGGAAACAGCAGGGCTTGAGTCGATTCCACCTCGAAGTGCAGCTCCAGCCGGCTGTCGAACACATCCGGCGGGCGGTAGTAATCCAGCGCCAGCGGGCGCAGGCCCATCAGGGTATCCAGGCCGGCCAGCAGCTCAGGCGCGAAGCGCCGCGCCAGGCTGTCGCGGGGTAGCGCCTGTAACTGGCGCACCTGGCGCAGGCCCATGCGCGCTAGCGTCGTGGCCAGTTCTTCCGGCAGGCCGATGCGATCCAGCGGCATGGCCGCCAGCCGCTCGCGCAACGCCTGCTCGTCGGTGATCGCCAGGCCATCGTGCAGGTTGGCGAGCATGCGCGCTGCGGCAGGGTGATGTGCCAGGGTAATGCGATGGCGAAAGCCCAGCGCCGTCAGCTCCTCACGCAGGCGCGCCTCGAAACGTGGCCAGGGCCCGAACAGCGACAGGCTCGATTGCACCTCGAGCAACAGGCAGCGCGGATAGTGCAGGCTCACCTGGGAGCTGAAACCGTAGGCCCAGGCCGCCAGGAAGCTGCGCCAGCGCTCTATATCGGCGGGGTCGTACTCGGCGCTGGCGAATGCGCAGTTCAAGGATTGCGCCGCCGTCAGCGTCAGCCCCGGGCGCAGGCCGAGCGCCCGCGCGGCCGGGTTGACCGCCTGCAACATGCGCCGCTGGGGTGCGCCGCTCAGCAACACCAGCGGCGCTTCGGCCTCTTCACGGCCACGCAACACGCCGTCCATGGCCAGTTGCGGCAGCAGGATGCACGCCCAGCGCATATCAAAAGCCCCAGCCGCTCAAATCAAACGCGCGCGACGGTGGTTGCCCACCTCGGCACTTGAGCACCCGCACCTGGGCGGGCTGCGCCTGGATGGTCAGGCGCAAGGCCGCCGGCGAAGGGTTGCGCGCCTCATGCAGCGGGCGGTAGGCGAAGGCCAGGGTCTGCCCGGTTTCGGCGGCAATCTGCAGGCGGCGCAGGGCACGGTCATTGGCCCGTTGCGGCCACAGCACCACCGCCCCGCAACTGCCCGAACGCAGGCACTGCTCGGCCGCCCATAAGGCATCCCGCGCGCTCGCCTGGATCAGCGCCAACTGCTTCATCTCCACCCCCGCTGCCGACCAGGCGCCGGGGTAGGGCACGTAGGGCGGCGCGACCAACACCACCCGCTCCCCGGCAGCGCTCAAACGCGCCAATGTCGCCAGCACCACGCGCAGCTCACCGATACCTGGCGCCTCGACGAGCAGCTCGCTCAACGCTGCTTCCGGCCAGCCACCGCCTGGCAACGAAGCATCCAGCGCCGCGTTGCCCGTGGGCTGGTGGCCGCTGGGCGCGACAATGCCCTGGCCACGCCAGATACGGCGTTCGTTGAGCAGATGATCGATAGCGACGACGGAAGACATGGCGGATGGATAGCAAGAAAATACTGTTCAAATGTACAGTATTCTGCCTGGCCAGCAAGGCACTATCCGCTGAGCGGATGGCAGCAGGCTCGGCCAGCGCTTCCCGATGCCGATAGACTCCGGGCCACAGCCCCGATACGACGGGCTCTGGCGCGCGGCATCGGGCACGCCAACCAGCCAGTTGCCATGCAGCCGTTACCGACAAATGAGCCAAGCATTTGATAGCACGCGAAAAAAATTACGCGATGGGCTTCGCCAAAGCGAATTCTGCTGATATCATGCGCGCCGCCTGGGAAGATGCCGGAGTGGCCGAACGGGACGGATTCGAAATCCGTTGTATCAGCGATGGTACCTAGGGTTCAAATCCCTATCTTCCCGCCATATCTCAAGCCTAAGCCCCTGAAATTCATAGAGTTTCGGGGGCTTTTGCTATCTGCGGCATGCAAAGTGTCGAAACCTGCGACCGGTTGATAGCGATCTGTGAAGCAATCGGCAGCTGCGGTGCGCAAACCTGTTGGCAGGCAAACTGCCGAGTATTAGATTGGCAGGGTGCAAGATCGCACCTCAAAGGAACTGAAAAATGCCCGGTCGCAGGATGCTTCCGTTGTCACTCATGCTTTTCGTCACCTTGGCCCATGCGCAGGTCTATACCTGGGTAGACGAGAAGGGGCAGAAACACTTCAGTAGCCAACCACCCGTTGCCCAACCCGTCGAGCCTGTGAAAATCAATCACGGGTATATCGGAGACGGTACGGCTGTCGCGCCTCAAACCCCCTACGCAACACCCAACTCCTCATCGAAAGAAACCAAGCCTTCGAAACGGCAGATGTGTACCAGCGCTATACGTTGGGGGCACGAGGATCTAGAAGATCTCAAAACGCTGTCTACAGCCTTGATGAAGTCTGGACAGTTATCTGCAGCTGATAACGCTAAAGTGCAGAAGGACCTCGCGACTGGCGGCGCCATGATGAATATGCAGGACTGTCTCTCTAGCTCAGGGGAAAGCGAAAAGCGCTATCGGTGTGTATCGGAGGGGCTTGGTCTGATGCTTTGCAGTGGCGCGATGGAGGATGCAATGAAGAAAGCAATGGCGGAAGGGTACAAGAAGGCTAAGAAGCAATAGCTACGACCCTCCGCTAAAGCATCTTTCAAAGGCCGCGATTGGCCCGAAGCAGTAAGCGTCCTGCAGAGTATCCTGCTCAGTTTTGGGCGGCTAAATGCCTTTTATCTGCCCCTGCTCGGCGTGCAGCGAATACAGCCTCAACGTTTTCGTTGGATCTGCCACGGCCTGCCTCGATCGATGCACGAGCCGCAGCCACCTTGTGCTGAACGAACTCAGCATATGCTCTGGCTCGCTGCTGGTGAATTGAGTCGTGCATTACCTGAGCGGCCAGAAGGTTGGCCTGTGGGCGTCAGCCATGAGTCCATCACGCAGTTCAGCCTCCAGTTTCAGCATGAATAAGGGCCTCTTATTAATCATGCCAGGTACCTCAATGCGTAGAGAGCTGATCCGACAGCGGTAAAACGCGCATGGCATAGGTGAAACCATCAGCAGCGCCACATGCATAGCCACCTGCGAAGGCTAGAGCGGCGATGAACAGATAACGGATCATGAGTCAGCCTCTCTGGCGCTCTGGTACAGGATGTTCGGTGGGCTTGGCGAATGTGGTATCGGAGTCGGCATTGGTGGCCATGCAAGCCTCCATGGGGTAGCGAATCTTCATGCTGTCCACTTTTGCTCGAGCAACCACTGCCGGAGCATGGCGCTGTTGACCATGCGGCGTTTGCCAAGCCTCACGGTGGGCAGCACGCCGCGCATGGCCCAGGAGCGAGCCGTGGCGTAGGTGATTCCGTTGCGATCCGCCCAGGTTTCGATGGTTTCAACGTCCTGTTGCGGGCCTATCAGCTTGTTGGCGTCCAGCTGTTCCAGTCCCATGTCGTTCCGTGCCTATTCGTGTCAATATTCGAGGCAGTGAACTTGCCTCATGGATATAGTCCATATGGATAATATCCATAGAGGTGCATTATGGCAATATTCCATAAATGGTATTTGTTAATGGCTCAAGGCATGGCCGATAGAGCGCATCAATTGCTGAACGCAACCAGTCTCAAAGAGCTGGCAGAGGTGAACAGCAAGGACTATGTGCGCTGGCAAAGCATCAAGCGGGGGAGAGCGCGCATTGGTGCTGAAGAAGTGGAGCTTCTAGGGAAGCTGTATCCACAATACCGCTGGTGGCTTATGACCGGGGAGGTCATGCCAGACAAAGGACAAGTCAGCCCCGACTACGACGAGGCCAACAGAAACTTGCCCAATCAGAACGCGGGATAGCGATTACAACGGAAGTAGCTAGGCGCTGGTATGCCCATAAACTCAATAAGTTTGAGTAAGTTTCATAAACTGTCTCTGTCTAGTATCTAAAAATACGACTAAGGATTGGTGTGTTATGGAAAACAAAGTTGCAGACTGCACTCTGGGGGATTTAGTAAGGCTCGCTAGAGAAGCAGCGATTCTTTTTGTTTTATGCTATTTGGCGATCAAGCTATTTAATGGCGATTTGAAACTTAATTTCTCTTCTCTTTCAGCTGTAGAACTTGTGTCAATATTATTGGCATTTTTCTCTATATGTATGTCGGCTGCTTTTTATTTTGCGGCGACTAGTGCGAGCAGCAGATTCTACGATTACGTTAACAAATTCAACTCCCAGAGTTCGGAATTGTTAGGGCGTCTAGAGGAAAGACTACAGAATGTTCATGATAAGCAGGATGAGATTGGAAGCAGAATTAATACTTGGTACTTGAGTCCGGATCGCAAAACTAGCGAATCTGAAGCGCAATCCCAAACAAATGATCAGCAAATCATGGAGCTGCAGGCAGGGCTAGAAGATGTGATTAAAGATCTTTTAGCACGAGCTGGCGTAGAAGGGGATGAGAAAGCTAGATTTGAAGAAGAGATACGGAAAAAAGATCAAGAACTTGCGTACTTAAGAGAAGAGCAAAGTAAGGTGATAGCTAAAGCAGTATTTAGTTTGAAGCATTATTTTCTCAGGTCTATAAAGAAGTATGGTGTTGAGAAAGCGCTAAGCTTAAACCCTGCTGAGCTTTTTAAGGAAATATGCCCAAAAGTTATACCGCCAGTTAGGCGAGATATGATTAGGTGCGGCTTTGCTCGTGAAGGAGTAGAAACTAACCTTCAGTTAACAGAAGAAGGGCGCCGATTTATTGCTGATATAGTTCTTGGTATTGATGAGCATGAGTAATTTTTAGTGTGAATCCAAAGTGAAAGTTTAAAGATTTGTTTATGAGCACAAGGAGTTGTGATGAAAGCTGAAAAGGACGATGTTCCTGATTACCTAAAGCCACGCAAGAAACAAGGCCCATGGCGAACGCTAGCAATCCTGGGTGTTGGCTCTGCAATATTTTGGGGATTAGTCACAGTATTCGCAAAACCCATCGTGATCGACGTGGCGCAGCTCAAGCAGGCTATCCGCTTTGGCGGTGAACCTATATTTAGCCAGCAGCCTGCACAGCCTCAGCAGCCACCAGCCGAAGCGCTACAAGGCAACGATCAAGACTGGATCAGATCCAGCCAAGCTCAACAGACCATCCAAGCTAACCGCGAGCTTGAAGAATGGTCACGCCAACGCGCCCAGGAAACCCAAGAGCGGCAGACTTCGTTTAACGATAGCAACTACAAGCCGAAGCCAATCGCCAACACCTACGCGGCATCTACCTACCAAAGCCAACCAGCGAGCCAGCCACAACGGCAGCAGCGCAAACAGGTGCGTGAGGTAAGCAAATCCTCATACTGGTCCTGGGAAAATGGGCACCAAAAGAAAAGGGTGGGCGGAGAGTTCTCCTGGACAGAGAGAAACGGAGTAATTGACCACTCCAGCGTATGCCAAAACTATGAGAAAGGCTCTTTGATTTATCGAGACTGTAGAAAAGGAGCTAAAGCAAGATTCAAGTCAATGTGCGGGGAAAGCGAAGCAGCGTGCTCTGCAGGAAATTCATTAATGCCTTAGCATGCTTGCTCTTTCGAGAAATTTTATGAAAATAATTATTCCCCCTATTTATGAAAGAAGCTCGTCTTCAAGAGAAGATGGTGCCGACTTTTTTAAGCGCCAAACCTTCTCTGATAATTTGACTCGCTTATTCACGAATGCGGACGAAGGGCTCGTGGTGTCCATTGATGCTGCATGGGGCGATGGAAAAACAGCGTTTGTGCGGAAGTGGATTGAGGGCATAAAAGATGGAGGTGAGCTACTTCCTATATACTACGATGCATATAAAAATGATTTCACTTCGGATGCCTTCCTGTCAATTGCAGTCGCTATTCAAAAAAAATTAGAAGAAACTGTTGGGAGGAAGAGAGGGAAAAGATCTAAAGAATTAATGGAGGGGCTGAAAAGCTCAACATTGAAAGTTGCCAAAGAGTCTCTAAAGCTAGCTTCCGGTGTGGCAGTATCAAACCTATCAGGCGGAATGTTGGGCGTAAAAACAGGAGATATGATTGGAGACTTTATTAATGATACCCTCAGTTATCGAGCCAAAGATCGCTTAGATGCTCATCTGCAAATAGAAGAAAATATAGAATTTTATAAAAAAAGCCTTTCTGACATTCTGAATGGGCCAGGTCTGGCAAAAAAAATCGTATTCTTTGTAGATGAACTTGACAGGTGTAGGCCAAATTTTTCGATGGAAGTGATCGAGAAGGTAAAACACCTGTTTTCAGTGCGTGGTGTGATTTTTGTTTTGGTAATTAATAAGTCGCAAATTCTAAACACTATTTCTCACACATATGGTGTATCTGAAAAGGATTCGGAAATATATTTGCAAAAATTTGTTCACATTGAAACTTCGCTGCCATCTCTAAGAAGGTCTTTTGATAAAAGCTCTAGCGGGCTTGTAGGGTTTTTAGATCAGCTTTTTATTGAGCATGAAATGAAAGAGGATTTAATAGAATATGATAGGGATGGATTCTTTGAGTTCATAGGGCCGTTAATGCTCAACCTTAACCCAAGATCAATTGAGCGGCTTTTTTCAATGGCTGCTACTGTTCTTTTGACCATGAGTGAAGAGGGGCGAGGCGGCGTTATATCTCATATGATTTTTGTAAGTGTCGCAGTAAGAGTGTACGACAATAGGTACTATCAAGAAAAATATCGCTCAGGTTATTTTGTGAGTAGCCATGGTAGTGATATTGAAATACACAAGCATTGCTATAAGTATTTGGAAAATGCTTACGGAGATATTATAAGTAAGCACGCCAGCAATGCGTATAAGATCGATATACTTAAGTCTGTATGTGAGTATATTGATATGTTTTCTATTTCAATTGTAGATGACTGATTTAGCTTGTGCTGGCGGCTATGGTAACGAATCACGGCTTATTAAAGTGTCGAAAAGGTGTCGAAAACACTGTGCTGCATAGGCACGAATCGACATGCCAAGACCCCTAGAAATCACAGAATGGCACGTACTGTGACGCACTGAAACCGCCTAAAAACGGGTTCAAATCCCCACCTTCCCGCCATCCCGAATAACACAAAGCCCCTGAGAGTCTTTTCGAAGATCCCAGGGCTTTGCATTTGTGGCATGGAAGATTTTCCACTCACCTAGTGCCGCGGCGCATTCACACCAGAATCGGCAGCCAGCGTTGCTTCCCCCCTGCAACCACCTGGCGCGCAACACCGCCTCGCATCCAAGCCCTTACACATTTTTCTTCCCCACAACACCCCTGAAAGCTTTACGAAAGGTTTCGGGCGTATTAATGCTGTAACCGGTGTACCACCGGCGGACGGCCTCTGAAAAAGCCGCCTAACAATAATAATCAGTGGAGAGCCATCCCATGCTCGTCACCGCCCGCTGTGCCGCATCCGTTCACGCCTTTCCCCGTTATGCCCTTGCCGTTCGGCCTCCTGCGCCAGGTTTGACCCTGGCCGCTGCCTGACCGGCTGCACGGTATCTCTGCCTTTGCAGCTTCTGCGAGGGCGCCTGTTCGTACTACAAAAATAATCAGAGGTGCGTTCCATGAATCCCATGTTTCGTCGTGTTCTCCTGTCCGCTTGTTGCGCGTTGTTGGCCGGCCAGGCGCTGGCCGATGAGCCGCGTCGCCCCGAGTGCATCGCCCCGGCTTCGCCCGGCGGTGGCTTCGACCTGACCTGCAAGCTGGCGCAGAGCGCGCTGGTGCAGGAGAAGCTGCTCAAGTCGCCGATGCGCGTGACCTACATGCCTGGCGGCATCGGCGCCGTGGCTTACAACGCGGTGGTCGCCCAGCGGCCTGCCGATGCGGGCACCATCACCGCGTTTTCCAGTGGCTCGTTGTTGAATCTCGCTCAGGGTAAGTTCGGCCGTTTCGACGAGAACGCCGTGAAGTGGCTGGCGGCCGTGGGCACCAGTTATGGCGCCATCGCGGTGCGAGCGGATTCGCCCTACAAGAACCTCGGTGACCTGATCACCGCGCTCAAGGCCAACCCCGGCAGTGTGGTCATCGGTGCCGGCGGCACCGTGGGCAGTCAGGACTGGGTGCAGACCGCGCTGATCGCACAGGCCGGCGGCGTCGATCCCAAGCAGATGCGCTACGTGTCGATGGAGGGCGGTGGCGAGTTGGCGACGGCCCTGCTGGGCGGCCATATCCAGGTGGCGAGTACCGACATCTCCGACTCCGTGCCCCACGTGCAGTCCGGCGACATGCGCATTCTTGCCGTGCTGGCCGACCAGCGCCTGGAAGGGCCGATCGTCTCGGACATCCCGACCGCCAAGGAGCAGGGCTTCGACGTTACCTGGCCGGTGATCCGCGGCTATTACCTGGGGCCGAAGGTCAGCGACGAGGCCTATACCTGGTGGAAGAACGCCTTCGACACGCTGCTCGCTTCCGAGGACTTCGCCAAGCTGCGCGCCGAACGCCAGCTCTATCCCTTCGCCATGACCGGCGACGAGTTGGATGCGTACGTCAAGAAACAGGTCGCCGACTACAAGAAACTGGCCAGCGAGTTCGGCCTGACCCAGTAAAGCGCGAGAGCACGCCCCATGGACGATGGCGCTGTCGGTAACGGCAGCGCGGGGTGGCGTGCGCTCGCTCGACGAGGATTTTCCCGATGATCCTGCAACGCATTTTCGCCGTGTCGCTGTTGGCTGCGTGCGTGGTGCTGGCCGTGATGGCCTGGCCCTACCAGGCGCCGTTCTCCTACGAGCCGGTTGGCCCGCGGGCCTTTCCGCTGTTGATCCTGGGCCTGATGGGCCTGGCGTTGGTGCTTCTGGCGATCCGCCCGACGCCCGTGGCCCGCGCCGATGACGAGCCCGAGCTGGATCGCGCGACCCTGACCAAGGTGGTCGCCTGTTTCGCCTTGCTGTTGGTGTTCGCCGCCACCTTCGAACCCCTGGGCTTCATTCTCAGCTCGATCCTCATCGGCGTGCCGATGGCCCGGCTGTACGGCGGTCGCTGGCTGCCCGGCGCCATCGTGGTGGTGGCCATGAGCGTGCTGCTGTACTGGCTGTTCGACCGTGTGATGGATGTTCCACTTCCCCTTGGCCCGCTGGCCGCGCTGGAGAACTGATCCATGGAAACCTTGAGCTATCTGGGGCACGGCTTCGGCATCGCCATGACCCCTTACAACCTGATCACCGCGCTGATCGGCACGCTGATCGGCACCGTGGTCGGCCTGCTGCCGGGCCTGGGCCCGATCAACGGCGTGGCGCTGCTGATTCCCATCGCCTTCGCCCTCGGCCTGCCGCCGGAGTCGGCGCTGATCCTGCTGTCGGCCGTATACCTGGGCTGCGAGTATGGCGGACGGATCAGCTCGATCCTGCTGAACATCCCCGGTGAAGCCTCCACCGTGATGACCGCGCTGGACGGCTACCCCATGGCGCGCCAGGGCAAGGCGGGCATCGCCCTGTCGTTGTCGGCCTGGAGCTCGTTTCTCGGCGCACTGCTGGCGACCTGCTGCATGGTGCTGTTCACCCCGCTGCTAGCGGCCTGGGCAGTGGCCTTCGGGCCTGCCGAATACTTCGTGCTGATGGTCTTCGCCATCGTCTGCCTGGGCGGCATGGCCGGCGACAAACCGCTGAAGACCTTCGTCGCCGCGCTGATCGGCCTGTTCCTGTCGGCGGTCGGTATCGACGCCAACAGCGGCGTGTACCGCTTCACCGGTGACAGCGTGCACCTGGCCGACGGCATCCAGTTCGTGGTGCTGGTGCTGGGCCTGTTCTCGATCAGCGAGATCCTCCTGCTGCTGGAAAAGACCCACCACGGCCACGTGGCGGTCAAGGCCACCGGGCGCATGTTGTTCAACTTCAAGGAAGCGTCGTCGGTATTGATGGTCAACCTGCGTTGCAGCATCTCCGGCTTCATCATCGGCGTGCTGCCGGGCGCCGGTAACACCCTGGCCAGCGCCGTAGCCTACATGACCGAGAAGCGCATGGCCGGCGCCAGCGGCAACTTCGGCAAGGGCGACATCCGCGGCCTGGCTGCGCCGGAAACCGCCATCGGCGCTTCCACCTGCGGCGGCCTGGTGCCGATGCTGACCCTGGGCGTTCCCGGCTCGGGCACCACAGCGGTGATGCTCGGCGCATTGACCCTGTACAACATCACCCCGGGCCCGCTGCTGTTCGAGCAGCAACCGGACATCGTCTGGGGCCTGATCGCCTCGCTGTTCATCGCCAACGTCATGCTGCTGATCCTCAATGTACCGATGGTCGGCCTGTTCACGCGCATCCTCGCGGTGCCGAGTTGGGCACTGGTGCCGGTGATCGCGATCATCACCGGGATCGGCGTGTATGCCGTGCACGCGACCACCTTCGACCTGTTCCTGATGGTCGGCATCGGCGCGATGGGCTACATCATGCGCAAGCTGGACTTTCCGCTGTCACCGGTGCTGCTGGGCTTCATCCTCGGCGGGCTGATGGAGCAGAACCTGCGCCGCGCGCTGTCGATCTCCAACGGCGAGCTGGGCATCCTGTTCTCCAGCCCGATCACCATCGGCACCTGGGTGCTGGTGGCCGCGATGATCATGCTGCCGATGTGGCGCGGCTGGCGTCGTCGGGTGCGTCGCGTGCAAGCGGCGGCTTGATGAGCGGCACGGGGGATGTGGAAAATGGATAACGCTGGCTGAGCTGTTGATCAACTTGCATGAGTCGACACGCAAATAACCCTGCCAGATAAAACCAAGCCCCGATGCCAAAAAGCATCGGGGCTTGGTTTTTTACATCTGAACAACTCGCGTGCGCTGGCGCTATCAGCGTTTACGACAGGTCCGCCGCTTGATGCCGCTCCGGCACCTGCTCGGACTCATCGCCCCAGGTGCGATTCACCCGGCGGCCGCGTTTTACCGCTTCGCGCTCGGCGATCTCGTTGGCCCAGCGTTGTACGTGGGTGTATTCGTGGGCCGCGAGGAATTCGGCGGCGCCGTAGACGTTGTTGCGCACCAGCTCGCCATACCAGGGCCACACGGCGATGTCGGCGATGGTGTAGGTGTCGCCGGCCAGGTAGCGATTATCGGCGAGGCGCTGGTTGAGCACGTCCAGTTGGCGCTTGGCTTCCATGGTGAAGCGGTTGATGGCGTATTCGAACTTCTCCGGGGCGTAGGCGTAGAAGTGGCCGAAGCCGCCGCCCAGGTAGGGCGCCGAGCCCATTTGCCAGAACAGCCAGTTGAGGGTTTCGGTGCGGCCGGCCGGATCCTTGGGCAGGAGCTCGCCGAACTTTTCCGCCAGGTACAGCAGGATCGAGCCGGACTCGAACACGCGGATCGGCGTATCGCCGCTGCGGTCGAGCAGGGCAGGGATCTTCGAGTTCGGGTTGACGCCCACGAAGCCGCTGGAGAACTGGTCGCCCTCGCCAATGCGGATCAGCCAGGCATCGTACTCGGCGCCGCTGTGCCCCAGGGCCAGCAGCTCCTCGAGCAGGATGGTCACCTTTACGCCGTTGGGCGTAGCCAGGGAGTAGAGCTGCAGCGGGTGCTTGCCCACCGGCAGTTCCTTGTCATGGGTCGCGCCGGCAGTGGGGCGGTTGATCTTGGAAAACTGGCCACCGGAAGCTTCAAGGTGCTGCCATACCTTTGGCGGAACATAGGTTGATTGAGTCATCGAATCCTCGCTATCGGCGTTATGGGGCAATGCATGTGAACGCCAGGCTAGCCCGAATACGCCGGCTATTCGAGAGGCCATGGCGCATGTTGGGTATCGATCGGGTTGATAACGAGATCGAAGGGCCGCCACGATTCGCCACGGGTTGCGGCCCTCACAATGATCGCGAGCGGCCTAACGCCCTTGTAGGAGCGCCGCGCCGGCGCGAAGCGATGGTGGCCTTACCGCAAGACTCGCGTCGTACACACGATTCGCCGCGGGTCGCGGCTCCTACAATAATCGCAGGCAACCCACTGTCCGTGTAGGAGCGCCGAACCGGCGCGAAGCGATGGCGGCCTTGCTGCAGGACTGGCGTCGTACAGACGATTCGCCGCGGGTCGCGGCTCCTACAATAATTGCAGGCAATCCACTGCCCGTGTAGGAGCGCCGACCCGGCGCGAAGCGATGGTGGCCTTACCGCAAGACTCGCGTCGTACAGACGATTCGCCGCGGTTCGCGGCTCCTACAATAATCGCAGGCAATCCATTGCCCTTGTAGGAGCGTCGCCCCGGCGCGAAAGCGATTGCGGCCTTACTGCAAGGCCTGCGTCGTACAGACCATTCGCCGCGGCGCGCCCTGATAGGATCAGACGCGCACACCGCCGCGGGCATTCTTCTTCTGCAGAATCTCCGACGCCTCGTTGTAGGCCGCCTGGAAGGTCTCGCTGCCGATCCACTGCACGGCGGCGTCTTCGTCTTCGTTGTGGAACAGGCTGCGATAGACGATCAAGAGACCCATCATGAAGTCGGTCGCCGCTTCCGGGTCTTCCTCGGCGACCACCAGCTCCAGCACCGGGTACTGCAGGAAAACCACGCACAGTGCGAGCAGGCTGACGGCCTCGGCCTTGTGCATCGCCTGGAACAGATCATCGAAGTGCGCCGGGTCGAAGCCGTTTTCCTCGATGTCCTTGAAGTCGAAGGTGCTCAGGTCGATCTCCACGTCATCGAAAGGCTCGTCGATCAGCGGGTTGGCCAGCACCGGGTGCACGACATTGGTTTTCGGCTTGCCCATACGGTTCTGCTTGGCCTTGGTCTTGGCCCGCTGGGCGCGTTTTTTCTGCTTGTCGGGGGAGGCCATGGTGGCGAAGTCCTCGTGTGGAGCTGAGAGCGGATGCGCATTGTATGCAGTCTTGCCCGCTCCGTTGCGCAACTTTATGAACGCCACTATGGTGCGGTTCGCAAATAGCAGGCAGGCATTGCCGCCGCCCCTTGGCAAAGCCGTCGCCTGGTTCTAGATTGCCCGCAGCGCAGCCCGCGCTCCGCTAGGGATTTATCGATGATGCCCGCTCGCCAGATGCTCGCGATGCTCGTGCTCTGCAGCCTGTCTGCCCAGGCCCTGAGCCAGGTGTACACCTGGGTGGACGAGACCGGCCGGAAGCATTTCGGCAGCCAGCCACCGGCGGCCCAGCAGGCCGAAGCGGTGACGATCAAGCCGGGCTACGCCGGTGAAACGCGCGCGCCAGCACCTGAAACGCCCGCCCAGGGCGCAGCGGCTGAGCCTGCGCCAGCCAAAGCGTCCAGACGCGAAATGTGCCAGAGCGCGATGCGCTGGACGGTCACCGATCTCAAGAATCTGCGCGAGATCGCCGAGGCGCGCAAAAGCGCCGGGCGCATCACCGCAGCTGAATACGCCCAGGCGCAAAAGAACCTGGCCGGTGTGGAGCAGCGGATCAGCCTGCAGGACTGCGTCACCAGTTCCGGCGAGGATCAGCAGCGCTACGAATGCCTGTCGAAGGGCGCCGGTGTGCTGGTGTGTTCCGGGCTGATGGCGGCGGCGATGGAGGAGGCCGAAGGCCAGGCCAGGCAGCGGGCCAGAAAGCCCTAGGCTGCATCTACCGGTCGGACGGCTGGTTATCTCGCTGCAATATATTTGTCATGCAACATTCATAAGCTCGTCGCACCTTCCTCCCGTTCGAGATTTCCATGAGCTTTGGTCGTTCGCTGCGTGCCCAATTGGTATTGCTGATTGGCGGTGGCCTGGTGTTGATGTTGCTAATTGCGTTGGCTGGTTTCGCGCTGTTGTCGCGCCAGTTGGATGGCTACGAGGCGCTGCTCAGCGGCCCGCTGGAAGAGGCGCGGCAAGTGGATGGTGCCAACCTGGCGTTCAAGATCCAGGTGCAGGAATGGAAGAACGTACTCCTGCGCGGTGGCGATGAAACGCAGCGCAATCGCTACTGGCAGCAGTTCCAGGATGAAGAGAAGCGCGTGCAGGCGCAGATCGGCCAACTGATCGATACGGCAGGGAGTGCCGATCTGCGCCAGCGGTTGAGCGCGCTGCGCGCCGCCCACGCCGAGATGGGCCAGGCCTATCGCCGTGGTTACCAGGCCTTTGCCGCGGCAGGCTTTTCTGCCCAGGCCGGTGATGCGGCGGTGAAGGGCATTGACCGAGCCACCACCGAGCAGCTGTCTTTACTGGTCGACGAGCTGCACACGCTTAGTCAGGCCAGCGCCAGCCAGTTGAGCGAAATCGCCCAGCGCAGCGTGTTGTTCGGCAGCCTGGCGATGCTCGCGATCGGCGTGCTGCTGGCGCTGTTCAGCGCCTGGCTGGTCAACCGGCGCATTACCACACCGTTGTTGCAGGCTACCGGGCAGCTCGAGCTGCTCAGCCGTGGGCAATTCGGTGAGCGCCTGAGTGAGGGCCGTGAAGATGAAGTCGGTCAGCTGGCCCAGGCTGCCAATCGCCTGCGCGAATTCATGCAGGCGCTGTCGCAGCAGTTACGTCGCGGCACCGGTGAACTGGATGCCGCCACCCAAGAGCTGAGCAGCGTAGCCGGGCATATCGGCCAGGGTATTCGTGACCAGTTCTCCCGCACCGATCAGGTCGCTACGGCGATGCACGAGATGAGCGCCACCGCCGAAGAAGTGGCGCGCCATTCGGCCAGCGCGGCGCGGGCCGCCGACGAGGCCGATCAGGCAGCTCAGGACGGTGAAACCACCATGGCCAGCACCATTGCCACCATCGAGAAACTGCATGGGGAAATCACCCGCACCGCCGAGGTGATCGCCCGGCTCGACAGCGACAGCGAGCGTATCGGCGGCGTACTGGAAGTGATCCGCGGTATCGCCGACCAGACCAACCTGCTGGCCCTCAACGCGGCCATCGAGGCCGCGCGCGCCGGCGAGGCGGGCCGAGGCTTCGCGGTGGTGGCCGATGAGGTGCGCAACCTGTCGTCACGCACCGCCAGCTCGATCAGCGAGATTCACCAGTTGATCGCCAACGTGCAGGGCGCCTCCAGGGAAGCCAGCGTCGCGATCGCTGCCGGGGCCCAGCAGAGTGCGGCCGGAAGGGCGCAGGTCGGCGTGGCGGGTGAGCGCCTGCACAGCATCACCCAGGCTGTGGAAGCCATCCGCGACATGAACCGGCAGATCGCCACGGCAGCGGAAGAACAGACCTCGGTGGCCGAAGATATTGCCCGCAACCTGGCTGAAATCGTCTCCATCGCCCAGAGCAACGAAGCCGACCTGCAGCGCAGCGAATCGGCGAGCCGTGCCATGCAGGGGCTGTCCGGCGACCTGTCGACGCTGGCGGCGCGCTTGCAGCGCTAGGCGACGATCAGGCTGCCACGGGCAGACTCAGGCGGAAGCGGATTGGGGCGCTTTCACCGCGACTTTCCAGGCAGATCTCGCCGTCGTGCAGTTCGGCAATACGCTTGACCAAGTGCAGGCCCAGGCCGGCACCTGGATGCTGTTGCGCCTGGCTGCCACGAAAGTATTTCTGGAATAGCTGCTCGGCCTGGTCGGCGGGAATCGCCGGCCCCTCGTTGACGACCTGAATATCGAGAAAACCCGCGTTGTCATCGAGTATCAGCTGCACGGTGGAGCCTTCCGGCGCATGGCGGTCGGCGTTGGCCAGCAGGTTGCGTACGGCGATTTTCAGCAGGCCGTCGTCACAGCGCAGCGTTTGTACACGGCTGAGGTTGCTGACGCTGAAGCGCTCGCTCGGCAAATCGCTGGTGATACGCTCGAGCAGCGGTTCCAGAGCGTGCTCGGCACGCCGTGCGATAGCGGCAGTGCCCTCCACGCGGTCGTTATTCAGATAGTCATCCACCAGCGAGAGCAAGCGTGTAGAGGCGTCGCGAATGTTCTGGCAGCGCTGCTCGTTGCGCTCCGGTGATGCCGACAGGTTGCGGGCGATCTGTTGCGCCGAGGTGCCAATGATGGCCAGCGGTGTACGAAACTCATGGGACACCATGGCCACGAACTCGCGTTGCTCCTCTCGCATGCGTTGCTCCTGCAGGAGCGCCTCGCGCAGCTCCGCCTCGAGCAGGGTGCGCTGGCTGATCTCTTCGCGCAGCTCCAGGGTGCGTTCGGTGATCTGCTGCTCCAGGCGGACGTTGTGGCTTTGCAGCAGCTCCTTGAAATCCGCCTGGGCCAGGCGCTTTTCCTCTTCCAGCTGCCGGTAGTGATGGATGATGCGCATGCTCATCAGCACCATGTGCAACAGAGTGCCGATAGCCAACGAGTTATCGGTGACGAACGAAGCCGGTACCAGCCCGAGGTTGCGCAGGAAGGCCATGAGGACCCCGGCGTAATAGACGCCGAACACCAAGAGGAAGAAGCGCGCAGGGCGATGCCCTCTGAACAGCAGCACCGTGGCCATGGTCACCAGAATGACGATGGTCAGCAGCGAGGTGGTTTGTACCAGTGGCGCGCCAAATTGGTAGTGACCCGCCAGGATCGCGCTCGCGCCAAGCCCGGCGATCAGCACACTGATTCCTTTCAGCACTTTGGGGAAATTGCCGAAGCCGGTGACCTGCAACTGCCGCATGGCAAAGATCAGCCCGATCGGTAGGCCCGCTGCCAGGCCACATCCCAGCAGGCGGTCGCTGAGCGAAACGGGCATACCGGTCAGTTGCTGTACCAGCCCGCTGCTGAGGCTTTCGATGAGCAGACAGCAACTGACGAACAACAGGTACCAGCCGCTTTCTGGGGCCGCGGTCATGCGCCAGAACAGCATGTGGAAGATGATCAGGGCCAGGTAAACGCCGAAATAAAGACCATAGGCCAGGTATTCGACGCGGGTTCGCTCGCCGAAGATCGTTTCGGGCAGCAGGCTGACGCTGACCGACATGGCGTTCTTGGTGGTGAGGCGTAAAAGCAGTACCTGCGTCTGTTCGGTTTCCAGTGTCAGCGGGAACGTCGGCGCGCGGTAATTCATCGGCCATTGCGTGCGCTCGAGCTCTTCACCACTGCGCAGGCGCTCGAGGTCGCCATCGTGCTTGAGGCTGTAGAGCTGCACGTCATCAAGCAGCGCATTGCTGAGTTTGAGCACCCAGGCGGGGGGTGTCGCTTGCCCGGCCTTGACCTGCAGTCGCAGCCAGATCACGTCGTGGGTGAAGCCGGCGTTGAGCGCCCCCGGTACGGGCCTCCAGGCATTGGAGGTCAGTGCCGCCTTGGCATCCAGGTTGCCCTGGGGGTCGTCCAGCCGTTCGAGAAAGCCATTGGTGCCCTGGGGGCGGGCGTCCAGTTGCACGGTGTCGGCCCAGGCCAGGCAGGGCCAGATGAGGCACAGCATCATCAGGTAACGGAGTGGACGAATCATCGGTCAGGTCTGCGAATTTTGAGGCAATGCAGGGGATTCTAACCGGCTGGCGAGCGGCGTCGACGCTGGCGCTCAGATTCGCTCGGTTTACTTTCGAAAGCTTCGCGTATGGTGGCGCCGAATTGGCCGGGACCCCTGGTCAGACCGGGAGTGCAGGCGCGTGGAGCGTTGCGAGAGTGTGCAGGTTGCAGCGCCGCAGACAAGGCTGCTGGCAGTCGAGGCCCTGGCGGGCAGCCTGCAAGGCGTCATTCTGCGTTTGCAGGTGCACCTGGGCGAGTTGCAGGTCGGGACCTTCGACAGCCTTCAAGATCTGGACGTCGTCATGCTCGCGCCGCATATCGTGTTGCTGGAGGTCGGCGAGCCGGGAGCCAGCGAGCTGGCCATGGCCGAACGCATGCAGCGTCTGTGGCCGGATATCGGGTTGATTCTGCTGATCGAACGCACGCGCCTCGATCAGCGTTTGCGCGGTTATGCCTTGGGGGCTGACCACTGTCTGGATCATCCGTGTGCCGAAGAAGAGCTGCTCGGTGTCATCGAGGCGCTGATGCGGCGCCTGTCGATGCAGAACACTTCGGCGGGCGATTGCTGGGTTATCGATGCTCAGGCGCAGCGTCTGCATTTACCCGATGGCCGGGCTCTGGCGTTGAGCCGAAATGAATGCAGGGTACTGCAGTGCCTGGAACGCGCGCCCCAGCAAACCGCAAGCCGGCAACTGCTGGCCGAGTGCCTGGGGGCCAACTACATGACGTATGACGAGCGGCGACTGGAGGCCATCGTCAGCCGTCTGCGGCGCAAGATTGCCGATTTCGCTGGGCGCGAGGCGCCCATCCGGGCATTGCGTAATAAAGGCTACCTGTTCACCGGGAGCCTGCTGGCATGCAGGTGACCAACGCTCATGACGGCTCAGGACTGGATCTGCACCCGCTCGTAGAAGCAGTACCCATTGTTACGCAGGGTCTTAAGCGGCAGCTCCACGCCGGTGGCCTGCTCGACGTTGCGGCGCAGGCGGCGAATCTGGGTGTCCAGGCGCCTCTGATCGTAGGTGAGGTAGTCCTCGTCGAGGGCCTTGACGATATCGCGTCGCGATACAGTTCCGCCTGCGTTGCGCATCAGGCAGTGCAACACCAGGGCGTCCTGATGGGACAGACGAACACCCTGCTGGTTGGGCGCGCGCAGCTCCCGCGGAGCCATGTCCAGGCGCCAGGGCAGGGCTTCGCGTTGCAGGCCAAGGCGGCGACGCAGAGCGTCGAGTACCGCGGCCAGTTCTACCAGGTCGCAGCCTTTGGGCAGGTAGTGGTCGGCACCCTGGCGCAGGCCGATGACGCGATGTTCGGTGGTGCCACGAGCCGTGAAGGCGACGATTCCCAATTTGCTGCCGGTGTCGCGCAGTTGGCTGATGAGGTCCAGACCATCACCGTCCGGCAGGCCGAGATCGATGACGGCGAGCTGGTGACGACGATCGTCGTAGGCGCTGGCGAAGGCCGCGAGGCTGTCGGTGGTGGTAATGCGGTAACCGCATTCGCCGAGGAACTCTCCGAGCTCTTCGGCGAGCACCGGTTCGTCTTCGAGCAGGATGAGGTCGATCATGGCTATCGATTCGAACGGATTTACAAAAACGGGGCGTGCCAGCCCGATCCTCGGGTGACGATTTCCTGACAAGCCTAGCGAAGGCTAACCGATAAGCCAAAAAAAAGGCGGCCCGTTGGTAGGAATGTCAGCTTTTGTCAGTTTCGATGAGTGGCACAAAGCTAGTATGAAGAAAGGCCGGTTCAATCCCGGCCATCATGTTTACAAGGACGGGTATGCCCCATGTTGCCACGAATCAAACCAGCCTTCCGGGCGCGCCGAGAGCTGCTCGCCGCCTGTCTCGTCGTCTGCTCGGCCAGCGCTTCGGCCGACCAGGGCTTCGCCGCCAACCTTGATCGCATTCTGCGTGAGCACCAACTGGTGCGCATGGTGGACGCGGACACCGAGACTGCCCGTGAGCAGGTCGACGTCGAGAAGGCTGCCTACTATCCCAAGCTGACCGTGAACGCAGGTGCGGGGCGCCGCAACACCCAGCGTGAAGAGGGCACCGACGGTCGTTATGACCCGGTCGATGCGAGCGTGGGAATCAATCAGCTGATCACCGACTTCGGTGCCACTTCGTCGCGCGTTCAGGCCGCCAAGGTGGTGTTGAGCAAGGAAGAAGCCGAGCGTGAACTGCAGATCCAGAACCTGATCCTGGCCGCCATCGAGGCCCAGCTGCAGGTGATTCAGGCCGAGCGTACCCAGTCATACGCGCGTCAGTCCGAGCAGAACATCAAGCAGCAGACCTCCCTGGAGGATGCGCGCATGGAGGCCGGGCGTGGCTACGCCACCGACGTGCTGCAGGCCAAGTCGCAACTGGCCGGCGCCGAAGCCCGGCGGGTAATGGCCGACAACCGCATGCGCGAAGCGCTGAACCGCTATCGGGTGATCTTCGGCGAAGCGCCGATCACCCCTGAGCGTCTCGATGCGCTGGCCATCCCCCGTGACCGCCTGCCGAGTTCGGAAGAGGCCATCGTCGAGAACGTGCGCCAGCAGAACCCCGATCTGCTGGCGGCGATCAAGCGTGCCGACGTCACCTTGGCCGAGCGCGATGCCGCTCGCAATCGCGAGTTGATGCCTCGGCTGTCGTTCCGGTTGAGCCAGGAACACTACCAGGACTATGACGACACCCCCGGCTACCGCAACGACACCAAGGCCATGGTCAATTTCGACTGGCAGTTCGACCTGGGCATGCGCGCCAACTACGTGACCCGCGCGGCCGATCAGGCTATCGCCAGTGCCCAGGAAAAGGCCGACTACGTGCGTATCCAGGCCATGGAGGAAGCACGTAACGCCTGGGCTTCGTGGCAAACCTCGCGTGAGCGGGCCGAGCACCTGCGCAATCAGGTGAACATCGCCGAGAACTTCCTGGGCCTGGCGCGCAAGGAGCGCGAAATGGGGCGTCGCTCGCTGCTCGATATCCTCAATGGCGAAGTCGGCCTGATCAATGCGCAAAGCGACGCCACGGCTGCCGGCATCGACGAAATCATCGCCGCCTATCGCCTGCTGCGCGCCTCTGGCCAGTTGAACCTGGGCATCTTCCGGCAGCCGGGAATCATCGTACCGGCTGATCGTGCGCTGCCCGTCGCTGCGCTCGAAAACGGCGCCCCAGGCAAGCCTTGAGTCACCGCACACCGTAAATCGTTGCAACGCGCGCACCTGGATCGGGTGCGTTGGCGCTTCCACAGGATAGGCTGTAAACAGCAGGAGTAGCCGAAATGGCTGAATTGACGAGCGCACAGATCGACACCCTGGTTCGTGCCGTACAGGTGGTGACGAATTTCCTCAACGGGCGTGCGCCCGAGGGCATCGACTCGCTCGAGCAGGCGCTGGCCAGCATGAGCCAGATGCTGCGTGCGGCCGGTATCGCTCCGCAGCTGGCCGAGAGCCTGCGCCAATCGGTTGCCGAGCAGGCGCGCGCTGCGGCCGACCAGCCGCAAGCGATCGAAGCCTCCTCCTGGCTACAGAACTGGATGGCGGATTCGGACATCCAGACCCAGCCCGTCGATGCGCGCAGCAACGAAGTGATGACCGACCCGCTGCCTCCGCTCGTCGCGCCCGTCAGCGCCGCGCCAATCGCGGCGCCGGCACCTTTCGCCAGCACCTACCGCCCGGAAATCACGGGGTTGTTCGGCCAGGACATCGCACGAGACCAGACTACCGTCGCCTCTCAGCCGGAGCGCACCCAGCTGACCGGCGATCAGACCGGCAGCGGCATGTTGCCAGCCGGTGCTCCGCCGGAGCTGGCCATGCTCAACCTCGATGGCTTCGGTCCCGGCTTGTTGGGGGGGGTTACCCCAGGCATCGGCAATGGTACCGCAGGCCAGGGCACGGGCGGCGTCGCCGGCGGCGGGCTGGGCATCTTCCCGACCTTTCGTGACGACAGCGGCCTGGGCAGCAGCCTTACGGCCGGAACCGACCGTACCCAACCGCTCGACCGCACGCCCGTGCAGAACACCCCGCCCACGGGTAGCAGCCAATCTGCATCGGTCATTGCCGTCCAGGGCGGGGCCGCCGTGCTCGAAGGCGATACTGGCGACACCATGATCCTGGTGTTCACCGTGACCCGGAGCGGTGGCACTGGCGCTGCCCAGGTGCAGTGGGCACTCAGTGGCCTGGATGCAGCACTGTTCGGTGGCGCGTTGCCCAGTGGCGCAATCGCATTTGCCCAGGGGCAGACCCAGCAACAGATTCGCATCGAGGTGCCTGGCGACTATCTGGCCCAGGGCGACCGCACTGCCGTTGTGACCTTGAGCGGCCCGAGTGCCGGTAGCCAGCTCGGCCAGCCCAGCGCCTCGGTGCAGATTCTCGACAACGACGCCACCGTCAGCATCCAGGCTACCCGCCTGCAGGTGCTGGAAGGCGACGAGGGCGAGCAGCAGTTGCTGACCTTCGTGGTAACCCGCAGCAATGGTCGCGCCGAGGCGACCCTCGACTGGGCCGCCAGTGGCCTGGACGAGGCTGATATCGGTGGCACGCTGCCTTCCGGGAGCCTGACCTTCGGCGTTGGCGAGGTGAGCAAGACCATCAGCATTCCGCTGCTCGGCGACCGCGTGGTCGAGCCCAATGAAGTGCTCACGGTCAGCCTGAGCAACCCCAGCAGCAACCTGACCATCGTCACCGCTGACGCCACCACCACGGTACTCAACGATGACGGCCTGGTGTCCATTCGTGCCAATCAGACGCAGGTCGTCGAAGGCGACACCGGCACCACCACGACCATCAGCTTCACCGTTACACGTACCGATTCGCTGAGCAGCGGTTCGGTGCGCTGGTCGGTCAGCGGTGTCGACGCCGAGGATCTCGTCGAGGGCATCGATGGTGGCTTGCTGCACTTCGCGGCCGGCGAGACCAGCCGCGACATCGTCCTCACCGTGCGCGGCGATCGCGAGGTCGAAGACGACAAGACCTTGACCGTCAACCTGCAGAGCGAGCAGAGCAACCTGCGTGTTTCCGGCGGCAGCGCCAGCACGGTGATCGTCAACGACGACACCGGCGTGAGCCTGCGCGGCGTGACCATGGACGTGATGGAAGGCGGCCAGGGCCAGCAGACCGCGATCACTTTCATGGTCACGCGCTCCGAACTGCTGGATCAAAGCCTGACCATCGATTGGCGCTTCGTGCGCGTCGGCACCCATGCTGCCGATGCCAACGACTTCGCCGCCGGTCAGAACCTGCTCAACCTGGCTGACGGCATGCCCAGCGGCAATGTCACCTTCGCAGCCAACGAAACGCAGAAACTGGTCACCGTTTGGGTCAAGGGTGACAACCTGGCGGAGATGGACGAGACCTTCGGTATCGTTCTCAGCAACCCGCCGGCCGGTGTGCAGATCATCAACGGCGAAGCCTACGGCACCATCCGCACCGACGAGTCGGTGTACAGCATCGAAGCCGTGACGCCGTCGACCGTCGAAGGCAACGGCACGGGCGGCGTGCAGGCTTTCGTCGTTACCCGCACCGGCAACATCAGCAGCGCCGGGCAGATCGGCTACCAGATCGCCGGCTATGGCGAGTTGCCGGCTGACGTCAACGACTTCGCTGCCGGCCAGGCCATGAATGGCACCGTGCAGTTCGCCGCGGGCGAGAGCAGCAAGGTCATTTACGTGCGCCTGAACGGGGATACCCAGATCGAGGGCGCCGAGAGCTACACCGTGTCGTTGCAGGCCCAGGACGCCAACAGCCAGATCGATGTCGGTGCGGCGCTGGCAACGATCGATTCGGACGACCAGGCCGTTTCCATCGTCGCGCGCAATGCCAACGTGCGTGAGGGCACTACCGGCACCACGCCCCTGGAATTCGTGGTCACCCGCAGCGGTGAACTGTCGCTGCCGGGTACGGTGCAGTGGCGCGTGCAGGGCTTTGGCAACAACCCGGTGGATGCAGCCGATTTCGGCGGCACCTGGCCGTCCGGTACGGTGCAGTTCGCCCCGGGCCAGAGCAGTGCGGTGATTCGTTTCAGCGCTACCCCTGACAGCCAGTTCGAGCCTACCGAAGGGCTGCAGGTGGTGATCAGCAGCACCACACCCGGCATGACCGTGATCCAGGATCGCGCCAACGGCAGCTTGATCAACGACGACGCGCGGCTGAGCCTCGATGGTAGCGGGCTGGTGGCGGCCGAAGGCAATAGCGACATGCCGCGCTCGCTCAATTTCACCGTACAGCGCCAGGGCGACCTGACCCAGAGCGTCAGCGTCGACTGGCGCCTGGTGTTCGGAAACGGCGCCAACGCCGCCAATGCGGCCGACTTTCTCAATGGCACGGCCTTCAACGGCACCCTTGAGTTCGGTCGTGGCGTGCAGAGCCTGGTCGTGACCCTGCCGCTGTCGCCGGACAACCTGGTAGAGCTGGATGAAAGCTTCCAGGTGGTGCTCAGCAATCCGAGCCCCGGTGCGGAAATTTCCGTCGGATCGGCCAATGGCCTGATTCGCAACGACGACGTGGTGTTCAACCTGTTGTCCCAGGCCAATAGCCTGGAAGGCAGCGGCGGCAGTCACGAACTGCGTTATGTGGTCGAGCGTAGCGGCGACCTGAGCGGCAGCGACACCATCACCTGGAGCCTGGCGCCGGGCGCCAGCAATGGCGTGAGCGGCAGCGACTTCGTCGGGGGCGTGCTGCCCAGCGGCACCTTGGTATTTGCCGCCGGTGTCGATCGCATGGAGATCGTCCTGCACATCGCCACCGACTCGCAGCTCGAGCCTGACGAAAGCTTCGTGATCAGCCTCGGTACCCCTGGCCCGGGCGCTACGGTAGGCAATGGCAGCGTCAACGGCATGCTGCTCAATGACGACCAGCAGTTCGCTATCCAGGCGCAGACCGCCAGCGTTGCCGAAGGCGGCGACGGTCAGGCGGCGCAACTGAATTTCCTGGTCAACCGCACCGGCTACCTGAACGGCACCGGTAGCGTGGCCTGGCGCGTGGTCGGCGAGGGCGGCAACCCGGTGGACGGCGCCGATTTCGTCGGCGGCGTGCTGCCGACCGGCGTACTCAACTTCACCAGCGGCCAGACCAGCCAGACCATCAGCCTGCAGGTGGCGGGTGACTATCGCCTGGAGGCCAGCGAAGGCCTGCGCGTCGAGCTCTACGACCCGTCCACGGGCGCCAGCCTGGGCAATGCCTCAGCCACCGCGACCATCACCAACGATGACACCGGCCTGGCCATCGCTACCACCCGTAGCGGCCTGCTCGAGGGCGATGGCGGCAGCGTCATCCATGAATTCACCGTGACCCGCTCCGGCGTCACCACGGGCACGACCAGCGTCGACTGGAGCCTGTCCGGCCAGGTCGATGCGGCGGACTTCGTTGGCGGCGTGCTGCCGTCCGGTACCGTCACCTTCGCCCCGGGCGAGACCAGCAAGGTCATCCAGATCGCGGTGCGTGGCGACCGCGACGTGGAGGGCGACGAGTCGTTCACCGTGACTCTCGGCAACGCCAGCGGCCATGCCGACATCCTGGACGGCGAGGCCCAGGGCAATATCGTTTCCGATGACATTGGTATCAGTATCCAGTCCCAGCAAAGCGCGGTGGACGAAGGCGCGGCCGGCGAAACCCAGGTGCTGCGCTTCACCGTGACCCGTAGCGGCGATCTGTCCGGCCCGGTTAGCGTGACCTGGGCCGCCAGCGGCCTGCAGGCCGACGATTTCGCGGCCGGTACGGCGCTCAATGGCCTGGTGGAATTCGCAGCCGGTGAAACCAGCAAGGTGATCGAGCTGACGCTGGCTGGTGACGCCGTGCTGGAAAGCGACGAAACCCTGACGCTGACGCTGGGCAATCCGCTTTCCAACCCGGCCCATGGCCAGACCCAGCTACTCATCGATACCGCCAGCACCCTGGTGCGTAACGATGACCTCGGCCTGTCCATCGCTGCCGACCAGGCCAGCGCCGCCGAAAGCGATGCGGGCCAGGAGCGCAGCTTCACCTTTACCGTGACCCGCAGCGGTGACCTGCGCGCCACCAGCGTCGACTGGAAAGTCGCGGTTGGGCAGGGCGTCGATGCCGCCAGCCTGGCCGACTTCGTTACTGGTCAGGATGCACTCGGCGCTAACGCCGGTCTGCCGTCCGGCACCGTGGCTTTTGCCGAAGGCCAGGCCAGCGTGCAGATCACCGTGCGTGTGGCCGGCGATGGGCACATCGAACTGAATGAGACCTTCGGCGTCGAGCTCCAGGCCCGCGATGGCAACACCGAACTGACGGTAGCCAGTGCCGAGACCCGTATCGACAACGACGACATGGGCTTCTCCATCACCCCACTGGCCGCCGACAAGGCCGAAGGCCACAGCGGCACCACCGCCTTCACCTTCACTGTGACGCGCGCTGGCGACCTGGCCTCGGCTGCCCTGGTGGACTGGTCGCTATCCGGCATCGCCAATGCCGCGGATTTCGCTGCCAGCAGCGGTAACCTGAGCTTCGCCGCCGGCGAGGCGAGCAAGACTCTGACCATTCAGGTGAACGGCGACCTGCAGGTTGAGGCCGACGAAGCCTTCACCGTTACCCTGAGCAATGCCCGCCTGGACGACGGCACGCCGCAGGCCGTGGTCGATGGCACGGCCGATGGGGTGATCCGCAACGACGACCAGGGTTTCTCGGTGAACGCCGAGCAGGCCAGCATCAGTGAGGGCAACAGCGGCAGCAAGACGGTGATCTACACCATCGTGCGTAGCGGTGATCCCAGCGGCAGCGCCACTGTCGACTACCAGGTCACCGGCAGCAACGGCGGCGACGCGGCCGACACCCTCGGCGGCTTGCCGACCGGCAGCCTGACCTTCGCTCCTGGCCAGTCCGAGCGCACCGTCAGCTTTACCTTGCGCGGCGATACCCGTGTGGAGGCCGACGAGGCGTTCACCCTGACCCTGAGCAACCCCAGCGCCGGCATCCTGATCAAGCCCAGTGACAGCACCCTGGTCACCAACGACGACACCAACTTCAGCATCAGCGCGCCGGCTGCACAGAGCGAAGGCGCCACGGGGGATGTCAGCGAATTTACCTTCACCGTCACGCGCACTGGTGTGACCACTGGCACAGGCTCCGCGCAGTGGCGCCTGGATCCGGCCACTGGCATCAATGCCAGCGATTTCCAAGGCAGCCAGGATGCACTTGGCAACAACGCGGGGCTGCCCAGCGGCACGGTCAACTTCGCCGCCGGTCAGACCAGCCAGACTATCACCATCCGCGTGCGTGGCGACAACACCGTGGAGAGCAACGAGTCGCTGCAGGTGTCGTTGTTCAACCCGGTTGGCGGCACCATCGAGGCGGGCGAGGGCACGGCCAGCACTCAGGTGCTCAATGACGACGCCAGCTTCAGCATCGCCGCCAACGCCACGACGCAGGCCGAAGGCAATAGCGGCGAGCGCGACGTGATCTTCACCGTAACTCGCAGCGGTTCGTTCAGCGGTGCCAGGGACATGACCTGGGCACTGAGCGGTGGTTTGAACGCCAGCGATCTGGGGTCTGGTCAGGCCTCCAGCGGGACGCTCAGCTTCGCCGATGGCCAAAGCACCGCCAGCGTGGTGATTCGCGTGCGTGGCGACTCCAGCGTCGAGGGCGACGAGGCCGTCACCGTGACGCTTTCCAACCCGTCGGCGAATGCCAGCATTGGCACCGCCAGCGCCACAACGACGCTGACCAACGACGATGCGTCGCTGAGCATCAGCGCGTTTTCGGCAGACAAGGGCGAGGGCAACAGCGGCTACGTCGAATTCACCTTTACCGTGACCCGCGCCGGCTATACCAGCCAGGTCAGCACGGTCGACTGGCGTGTCGACCCCAGTGTCGCCAACTCGGTGAACGCTGCCGACTTCTTTGGTAGCCAGGCCGGTGGCGTGTTGCGCGATGTCGACGGCATCCCGTATGGCAGCGTGACCTTCGCCGCCGGCGAAACCAGCAAGACCATTACCCTGCGCGTGGCGGGCGACAGCCAGCTTGAAGGTAACGAAACGCTGCGGGTGCTGCTGGAAAACGCCTCGCCGGGCAACGAGATCACCACGGCCAGTGCCGATGGCGTGGTACGCAACGACGATGCCGAGTTGAGCATTATCGGCACCCTGTCGCGCAGCGAGGGCGATGCTGGGCATGGCACCGGGGCGTTCTTCGAATACACCGTCACCCGCACCGGCAACCTGAACCAGACCAGCACGGTCGATTGGGCCGTGCAGCATGTCGATACCGACTACCTGGACTTCACCAACGGCTCGGTGAACCTCAATCCGTCCGGCACCGTGACCTTCCTGGCGAACGAGACCAGCAAGACCTTCCGCGTCTACGCCTATGGCGACACCGGGGTCGGCAGCGTGGAAGGCAACGAGCGCTTCAACCTGGTGCTGAGCAACCCCAGCGGTGGCACCTCGATCGGCAGCAGCGGCAGCGTGCAGAGCACCATCGCCAACGATGACACGCGGGTCACCATCGAGTGGGCGCAGGCACGTCAGGCCGAGAAGATCGACGGCGAGACCACCACCTACACCATTACCCTGACCCGCAGTGGCGATACGGCCAAGGCTTCCAGCCTGAGCTGGAACCTCAGCGGGCAGGATGTCTACGAATTCGCCAGCGGCCGTTGGGAAGCCGCGGTCGACGGTGCCGATTTCGTCGGCGGCAGCCTGCCGTCGGGTACGGTCAACTTCGCCAATGGCGAGACCAGCAAGACCATCACCATCAGCGTGCGCGGCGACAACGTCATCGAGGACGACCAGTGGTTCAAGGTGCAGTTCACCAATACCGGCGGTATCGATGAGCTGCGCGCGCCGCAGACTGGTAGCCAGAACATCTACACCTCCGATACCACGCTGCAGAACAACACCAGCGCGTCCACCGTCTACCTGTTCGGCGAGGTTCAGCGCGACGAGGCCGAGTTCTACATCCAGGACACCCCCACCACCGGGCGTGAACGTTTCGAGGGCGATACCGTTGCCGATGGCGGCAGTGCGGCCGATGGCTATATCGAGCATACCTTCGCGGTCTATCGCACCATTTCCACCGCCGGCCCGGCCTGGGTCGACTGGGCGGTGCAGACCAGTGTCAGCGGCTATACCGCGATGGACACCGATGATTTCGCGCCAAATGAAGCGCTTTCCGGGCGCCTGTCCTTCGTCGATGGGCAGTCGGTCGGTTATGTGACCATTCGCACCCGTGTGGACGACCTGGGCGAGTACAACGAGGCCTTCCGCCTGTACCTGAACCAGGCCAGCCCGGGCAGCAGCATCCAATCCGGCTCGACGGCCAACCCCGGCTATGCCAACAACTATGCGGTGCTGAAGAACGACGACACGCGCTTCGACGTCAGCAGCGAGCATGTTGCCGAAGGCGCCGACCTGGTCTTCACCATCACCCGCGAAGGCGACCAACGCGGTCGCGACTCGGTGGACTGGAAAATCGTCCTGGGCGGCTCGGAAACCGGCAACGAATCCAACAACGTGCGCAGCGACTGGTACAAGCTCGACCCGGCCGACCTGGACATGAGCGCGATCCTGGCCAATAACCCCGGCCTGTCGTGGGACGCCGCCACGCGCACGCTCAGCGGCAGCTTCACCTTCCTCGATGGCGAGCTGACCAAGACCGTCACCCTCTACACCGTCAACGACACGCTGACCGAGACCTGGCGTGAAGAAGTCAAGATGGAGCTGAGCAACCCGCAGAATCTCGATGGCGACATCGAGACGCCGGCGCTCGGTTACAACCAGGGGGGGTGGGTGCTGAACGACGAGCCGGCAGCCCTGCTCGGCGTGACCAGCAGCACCAGTGAACTGTTCGAGGGCAACACCGGTAGCACCAGTGTCACCTTCACCATCACCCGTACCGCGCAGCCTGGCGGCAGTGTGGACTACGCCAGCAGCGTGGCCTGGCAGATCGTCGGCAGCAACATCAACTGGGGCGGCGGCAATGGCGGGGCGCAGGTAAGCAACTACGGCGGCGACGCTGCAGCGGTGACTTCGCCTTATTTCAACACCACCTATGGCGTGGTGAACTTCGCCGCGGGCGAGACCAGCAAGCAGGTCACGGTGACCTTCCCGGGCGACACCGTGATCGAGCCGGATACCTTGCTGAACTTCTCGCTGATCTCGCCGAACGATGCCTACAGCCATCCGTTCATCAGCTCGCAGTACCGTGACGAGTACGGCCCGACCGGCCTCGACCCGGCGCAAAGCAGTGCCAGCACCACCCTGAAGAACGACGATATCCGCCTGTGGGTCGGTTATTTCGGCAACGCCGATCCGGTCGCCAGTGGCTACGAGGGGCAACCGCTGAACTTCACCATCGTGCGCAACGGGCGCATGGATAACGCGCTGACCATCGGCTACACCCTGACCAACGGCACCACCAGCAACGCCGATTTCGTCAGCCTTAGCGGTACCTTCACCGTGCCGGCCGGGCAATACAGTTACAACGTCTCGCTGCTCGACCTGCTCAAGGCCGACGGCATCATCGAGAACACCGAAGGCTTTACCCTGCGTCTCAATGCCCCGGCCGACAGCGCCGGCTCCAGTGTGCGTTTCGCCAGCGATGCGTCGCTCGCCAGCGGCTCCAGCAGCATGAACGTCACCGGTACCCTGTTGGAAAGCGATACGCGTTACACCGCCACGCCAACCACTGCCAGCCAGAGCGAGGCGGATGCGGGCCAGACCACCACCTATTCGCTGACGGTCAACCGTACCGGCTACACCGGTGTCGGCTCGGTGAAGTGGCGTGTCGAAGGTGTTGGCGCGAATCCGGTCGATGGGGCGGACTTCCCCGGCGGCGTGCTGCCCAGCGGTACGCTGACCTTCGCCAATGACATGATGACCGGCAACATCAATATCGGCGTGCGCGGCGATGGTCAGGTCGAGAACAACGAAGGCTTCCGCGTGGTGTTCTACGAGGAAACCCTCAACAGTGCCGGCATCGTCAATCGCCAGGTCAGCGGGCAGAACAGCCCAGACCTGACCATCGTCAACGATGACACCGGCATCAGCATCGCCGATGCCTCGATCACCGAAACCGATGCCAATCAGACCCTGACCTTCACCGTGACTCGTTCTGGTGTCACCACTGGCGCCTCCAGCCTGAGCTGGTCGCTGCTGCACGACAGCACCAATGCCGCCGATTTCACTGGCCCCCTGAGTGGCAATCTGTCCTTTGCCGCCGGCGAGACCAGCAAGACCATCACGGTTACCGTGGTCGGCGATGTTACCCCGGAGCAGGTCGAGAACTTCCGCATCGTCCTGGGCAACCTCAGCAGCGACATCAGCGACCCGATCCGCACCAGTGCTACCGGCACCATCCGCAACGACGACTCGAGTTTCTCCATCGTCGCCGGCCCGGCGGCGCAGGAGGGCCAGGCGCAGACCTTCGTCATCAGCCGCAGCCACGACACGGTGCAGAGCCAGACCATCAACTGGCAGATCCTGCTCAACGGCAGCGCCAATGCAGCGGACCTGGCCGGCCAAGCGATGTCCGGTTCGGTGACCTTCGCCCCGGGCGAACTGACCAAGACCATCAGCGTGCAGTCCAGCCAGGACGCCGTGGCCGAGGCCGACGAGACTTACAGCGTGCAGATCACCCTGGGCACGGGTACCACGGGCGACACCATCACCCAGGCCACCGCCGAGGGCACCATTCTCAACGACGATGCGGCCTTCAACATCGTGGCTGGGCAGACCGAGCTGGCCGAGGGGCACAGCGGCACTACGGCGTTCACCTTCACCGTGCAGCGCAGCGGCGACACCAGTGGCAGTGCCAGCGTCAACTGGCGCCTGGGGTCGGCGCAGGCTGGCGTGGCCGATTTCGCCACGGCCGATCAGTTGGGCGACAACAGCGGCCTGCCGAGCGGCAGTCTAACGTTCGCCGATGGCGAGTCGAGCAAGACCATCACCGTGCTGGTCAACGGCGATACCCAGGTGGAAGGCGACGAAGCCTTTCAGATCGTGCTGGGCAACCCGGTCGGCGCGCAGATCCAGACCGGCAGCGCCAGCAGCACCATCGTCAATGACGATGCCAGCATCAGCATCGCCGCCACCGACGCCAGCAAGGCCGAGGGCAACAGCGGCACCACCGCATTCACCTTCACCATCTCCCGTAGTGGCTCGCTGGATCAGCCGAAGACCGTCGACTGGGCCGTGATTGGCAGCGGCGCGCACCCGGCGGACGGCAGTGACTTCGCCCTGGGCGTGCTGCCTTCCGGCTCGCTGGTGCTGCCGGCGGGGCAAGCCAGCGTCACCCTGACCATCAACGTGCGCGGCGATGTGCTGGCCGAGTACGACGAAGGGTTCAGCGTGGTGCTGAGCAACCCGTCCAGCGGCCTGTTGATCAGCCAGGCCAGCGCCGAGGGCCTGATCCGCGCCGACGACGTGGTGATCGACGTCGCTGCACCGGCCGCCCAGGCCGAAGGCGATGACGGCCAGACCACCTGGTTCGACTTCGTGCTCACCCGCAGCGGCAAGCTGTCGGGCACCGAGACCATCAACTGGAGCGTGGCCGGCATTGGCGCCAATCCGGCCTCGGCGGATGACTTCCTGCAGACCAGCGGCAGCGTGACCTTCGTCGCCGGCCAGGAGCAACTGACCATCCGCGTTCCGGTGCGCGGCGATTACAGCGGCGAGGTCAACGAGGATTTCCGCCTGAGCCTGAACAGCGCCGATGGCGTGGTGTTCACCCAGGCCACGGCCGATGCCACCATCGTCAACGACGACGTGTCGCTGACCCTCGTGGCCAGCGATGCGCGTCACGTCGAAGGCCATGATGGCCTGCAGACCGTCTACACCTTCACCGTCAGCCGCAGTGGCAACCTCGACCTGGCCACCAGCGTGGACTGGAGCCTGCAGGGGCTGGCCGACGCTGCCGACTTCCTCGGCGGCGTACTGCCCAGTGGCACGCTGAATTTCGCCTCGGGCGATACCGGCAGCCAGACCATCAGCATCACCGTCATCGGTGATCGTGCGGTCGAGCCGGACGAAAGCTTCCAGGTGGTGCTCGGCAACGCCTCGGCCGGCTCCGACATCAAGGTCGGCAGCGCCACCGGCACCATCGTCAGCGATGACGTGCACTGGAGTATCGGCGTGGCCGCAACGCCGGTCGAAGGTGACAATGGCGCCACGGGCTACCAGTTCCTGGTCACCCGTACTGGTAGCGGCCTGGCCACGACCCTGGCCTGGAGCGTGGCCGGCAGCGGCGTCAATCCGGCTTCGGCGGATGATTTCTCCGGCGGCCAGTTGCCGTTCGGCAACCTCACCTTCGCCGAAGGGCAGATGAGCCAGACCATTACCGTCTGGGTCGCTGGCGACAATCAGCTGGAGCCCGACGAAGGCTTCACCGTCAGCCTGCAGGCGCCGAGCGACAGCCTCAGCCATACCTTCGCCAACCAGCAGGTGACTGCGCTGATTCGCAACGATGACGACGTGTTCGCCATCGCCCCGCGCGCCGCTGATGGCGTCGAAGGCACCACACTGACCTTCACTGTGACCCGCACCGGCAGCACCGAGGGCACCTCCACGGTCAACTGGCGCATCAACCATGGCGACACCGATGTCAGTGACTTCTTCGCCACCAGCGGCACGCTGACCTTCGCCGATGGGCAGAGCGAGATGGTACTGAGTATTCCGGTGCGCAGTGATCGCGACGTCGAAGTCGACGAGCATTTCAGTGTCGAGCTTTACCAGCCGGGCGCTGGCAGCAGCGTCGATGCCGGCGCCGGCAGTGCGGCGGGGGTGATTCGTAACGACGACATCGACCTGACCCTGGCCAGTGTCGTCGCACAGGTTCATGAGGGCGATAACGGCACGCCGGGACGCCTGCATTTCACCGTGACCCGTAGCGGTGATACCAGCGGCCAGACTTCGGTCGACTGGCAGGTGCAGGCCGGCTCAGCCAGTGCAGCCGATTTCCCCGGCGGCGTACTGCCGTCCGGCTCTGTGATATTCGCCGCCGGTGAAACCCACAAGGACATCTACATCGATGTGCTCGGCGATGGTTTCGACGAAGGCGACGAGTCGTTCACCCTGCACCTGTCCAACCCGACCGGCAACACCGACATCGTCGGCAACGATCAGGTCGGCACCCTCGTCAACGACGACGACAGCCTGGCCCTGAGCGTGGTGACCCGTGAGCTGGTCGAAGGCGACAGCGGCCTGACCCTGTTCACCTTCCGTATCGACCGTACCGGAAGTGCCGTGGGCACCGCCAGCGTCGACTGGCGTGCAGCCGGTATCGGCGCGCATCCGCTGAGCGACGCCGAGTTCGCCGCGCTGACCGGCACCGTGCAGTTCGCCGATGGCGAAACCAGTAAAACCTTTACCGTCGCCGTGCGCGGCGACGAACTGGGCGAGGAAGACGAGAGCTTCGCCGTGCAGCTGGAGAACCCCAGCTACGGCTCCACCATCACCACCGGCCCGGTCAGCGCCGTGGTGCTCAACGACGACCCGGTGCTGTGGATCAGCGCCGACGCCGCCACGGTGGTGGAGGGCAGCGATGGCATGCAGACCCCGGTGACCTTCACCGTCACCCGCGGTGGTGACCTGTCCGGCCCGGCCAGCGTGCTCTGGGAGGTGCTGCCGTCAGGCGCCAACCCGGCCAATGCCGAGGACTTCGGCGGTATCTACGTCAGTGGCGTGGTCGCCTTCGGGGTGGGTGAGACCAGCAAGACCATCACCGTGTGGGTGGATGCCGATACCCTCGGCGAGCAGGACGAAACCTTCTCCGTGGTGCTCAGTGATGCCGAAGGCGCCACCATCCTCACCGGCGAGGCAAGCGTCACCATCCTCAACGATGACCGTGGCCTGAGCATCGCCGCCTTGGGTAGCGACCGCCAGCGCGAGGGTGATACCGGTGACATCACCGAATTCGTCTATCGTGTGGAGCGCGTCGGTGACAGCGCCGGCAGCGTCAGCGTCGACTGGTCGCTGCGCGGCAACGGCACCTACCCGGCCAACGCCGGCAGTTTCGACGGCGGCGTACTGCCTTCCGGATCGCTGGTATTCGCCGATGGCGAAACGCACAAGGACATCGTCATTCGCGTGCGTGGCGACGATGTACTCGGCCCGGATCAGGGCTTCGAGGTGGTGCTCAGCGAGCCGCAGGGCATCGACCTGATCAACGACCGTGCCAGTGGCACCATCGTCAACGACGATAACCAGTTCGCCATCCGCGTGGTGGATAGCGTGCTGGCCGAAGGTAATGGCGGCGCCACCACGGTGTTCCGTTTCACCGTGACCCGCAGTGGCGACACCGCCTCGAGCGCCAGCATCGACTGGTCGGTGGCCGGCAGCGGCGCTGCTCCGGCGGACGGCAGTGATTTCGTCGGTGGTGTGCTGCCCACCGGAACCCTGCAGTTCGCCGCTGGTGAGACCAGCAAGGTGCTGGAGATCGTCGTCAACGGTGATGACCTGGGTGAGTCCGACGAGCAGTTCACGGTGCAGCTATCCAGCAGTGGCGGCGGCAGTAGCGTCAACCCGCTGCAGGGCAGCGCGCGGGCGACCATCCAGAGCGACGACGTCGCCGTGACCGTACTGGCGCTGGACAACAGTCGTCTGGAAGGCGCTCCGGGTACCACCACGCCGCTGACCTACCGCATCCTGCGCGCCGGGCCGGATGGTGCGGCACTGACCATCGGTTACAGCATCGTCGGGGCGGTAGACGCCAACGATTTCACCATACCGCTGACCGGCACCATCACCCTGGCAGCCGGTGTGTCGGAGATGATCTTCAGCCTGCCGATCCGCGGTGACTCGCTGCGTGAGGGCGACGAGTCGTTCAACCTCACCTTCACTCATCCGGCCATCGCCGGTGGCGCCACCACCCTCGGTGGCACCATCCGCGACGACGACCTGGGCCTGGCCATCACCGGCCCGGACAGCCTGGTGGAAGGCGACAGTGGCCTGCAGACGGTCACCTACCAGCTGACGCGCAACCCCACGGGCAGCGCCGAAACCTTCTACTGGAGCGTCACCCCGGGTGCGGGGCAGGGCGTGGACGCCGATGACTTCGGTGGCACCCTGCCAGCTGGCAGCGTCACCTTCGCCGCCGGCAGTACCACGGCCAGCTTCAGCTTCCAGGTCAGTGGCGACCGTGCCGTGGAGGCCGACGAGATGATGTCCATCGTGCTGCGCGCCACGGCCAACAGCCCATACGTGCTGATCAGCAAGGACGTGGTGCTGCGCAATAACGACCAGGCCGGGGCCGGCGACGACCTGCTCACCGGGACGGCGGGTGCCGACAACCTGTCCGGCCTGGGTGGCAACGACCGGCTGTTCGGCGGTGCCGGCAGCGATGTACTCAACGGCGGCGATGGCGACGATCTGCTGGTCGGTGGCGCAGGGGCCGACGTGCTGAGCGGCGGGGCGGGGGCGGATCGCTTCCACTACAGCTCGCCAGCCGATGGCATGGACGCGATCCTCGACTTCCAGGCCGGGGTCGACCACCTGACCTTCGACCCCACTGCATTCGGTGGCCTGAACAGCCTGACCTCGGTGTCGCAATCCTTCACGGGGGACATCATGGACACCCTGGCGCAGCTGGCCGGGCAGGGCAACGCCGACGTCTATCGCGTCAGCTTCGCGCCTGGGCAGTTCCAGTTCGGTACCGGCAGCAATGGGCATCTGGACGAGTTGGAGGCGGCGATCAGCGGTAATGGGCAACACAACGGTGCCGCCTTCTTCCTGATCTCCAATGGTGATGTCACGCGGCTCTACTACGATGCTGATACCGCCAGCGGTAGCGATGGCAGCGGCCTGGTGGCGCTCGCCGAGCTGGCTAACCAGCCCGATGCGCACAGCCTGCCGCAGGACATCATCCAGCCCTACACGGTGTAACCCCTTTCCCTGCGCGGTCGTGCGCAGGGAGCTTTTCCCGAGTGTCACGATGAACGAGTTTCTCCGCCGCATCGCCCTGCAACCCAGGTTACGCCTGGAACTGTGGCTGTCCTCGCTGTTGATCAACCTGCTTGGCCTGGCCAGCTCGCTGTACAGCATCCATGTGCTCAACCGCTACCTGGCGCTGGGTGTGGATGCGACCCTGGTGACCCTGACCATCGGCGCCGTCATGGCGGTGGGCTTCGAGGTCTTGCTGCGCAACGCGCGTTTACGCCTGGCCCAGTGGCTGTGCGCGCGGGCAGATACCGAACTGGGCGAGACGCTGTTCGAAGGTGCCGTGCGTGGCCAGTACGCCCTGGTCGAGCAACTGCCGCATACTGCTCGGCGGGAAATCCTTTCCGGGCAGAGCACCGTGCAGCAGTGCTTTGGCGCGCCCAACCTGGTGACCCTGCTGGACACGCCGTTCGCCTTCGTGTTCGTCGTGGTGCTGGGCATGCTCAGCCCGTTCCTGGCCTGTATGGCCCTGCTGGTGATGGCCGGTGTGACGCTGGTGTCGTTGTTGGCCCAACGCCGCCTGCGTGAACCGATGGAGGCGCAGAGCCGCATCGCCATGCAGATGGCCGGCTACCAGCACAACCTCACCGCCGGTGGGGAAATGGTACGGGCGTTTTCCGCAGCCGATGTGTTGAAGGAAAAGTGGCGGGCCTGCGCCGACGAGCAGGCCGAACAGCGTGCCCAGCTCAATCGCCTGCAGAACACCATGCAGAACGCCAGCTATGCCGGCACGCTGATTCTCAGCATGGTGATCATGGGCCTGGGCGCCCGCGAAGTGCTGGCCGGTAACCTCGACATCGGTTCGCTGATCGGCTGCAACATCCTCGCCAGCCGGGCCCTGGCGGCCCTGACCCGTGCCCTCGGTCTGGGCGAGCAGATCGGCCGAGGCCAGCGTGCGCTGGAACTGGCCCGCCAGTTGTGCGCCATCCCTCGCGAGCGCGGCGAAGGCGTGCGCCTGGGGCAGACCCGCGGCAGCCTGCGTTTCGAAGACCTGGCCTTTGGTTACCCCAAGCAGGCCGTGCCGGTACTGGAGCATTTCGATTACCAGCTAGAGGCTGGCAAGGTGCTGGCCTTCACGGGTGCCAACGGCAGTGGCAAAACCACCTTGTCGCGCCTGTTGGTCGGGCTGCTGGAGCCCAGCCGCGGGCATCTGCTGGTCGACGGCATGGACTTGCGTCAGGCCGACCCGCAATGGTGGCGCCGGCAGGTCGCCTATCTGCCGCAGGAGCCGCAGTTCTTCGACGGCACCCTGCGCGAGAATCTCTGTGTGCTGGCGCCGGAAACGACCGATGCACGGGTTTTGGAGGTGTGTCGTGAACTGGCGGTGGGCAGCTTCGTCGAGGGCGGTGCTGAAGGCCTGGGGCTGACCGTGCGCAATGGCGGTGGCAGCATCCCATTGGGGATCCGCCGACGCCTGGCGCTGGCGCGCGCCGTCATCGGCGGTGGCCAACTGGTGGTGCTGGACGACCCCACCGAGGGAGTCGATGCGGAGGGCTGCAAGGCCATCGCTGCCTTGCTCAGCCGCCTGGTACGCGAAGGCCGTACGCTGGTGGTGATGAGTAACGAAGGCTTCATTCTCGGCGCTGCCGATACGGTGATCGACCTCAATCACAAACCGGTACCACGCGTGTTGCGTGACGGGCCGCGCGAACCTGCCCAGGGAGGTGCCGACCATGGCTGAGCACGATATGTCGATCAATGACGCACCGAGCCGCCTGGGGCGCCTGGGTGACCGGGTACTCGGCACCTTCGAGAACCACCCACTGCTGAGCCGTTTCGCCGGTTTCTTCCTGCCCGGCAAGACCGACCCGGCGCTGCCCGGTGACGAGCTGCTGGGCAGCCGCCTGACCATTCGCCTGCTGGCGCTGATGCTCGGCGCCATGTTGCTGTGGTCGCTTTTCTTCCCGCTGGACATCGCCAGCCACTCGACCGGTGAGGTGACGTCGCTGGGGCAGACCAAGCTGGTGCAGCACCTGGAAGGCGGCATCGTGCGGCGCATCCTGGTGCGCGAAGGACAGCGCGTTACCGCTGGGGAGCCGCTGGCGGAAATCGAGCGCGTCGCCATGCTGTCCGAAGGTCGCGAGACCGAGGCCCTGTTGGCCGCGCTGCGTATCCGCGCCTTGCGCCTGGAAGCGCAGTTGGCCGGCGCCGCCGACATGACGGTGCCGGAGGCCCTGGCTCGTGACTTTCCCGAGCAGGTCAAGGTCAACCGGGATCTGTTCATCGCCCAGAAGAGCCGCCTGGACAGCCGTTCCGAGGAGCAGCAGCAGAAAATCCAGCAGCGCCGTGCCGAGGAAAAGGAGCTCAAGGCGCGCGTCGGTCACGTCAGTTCCAAGCTCAAGTTGCTGCGCGAACAGATCGCCATCAGCCAGAAACTGATGACCGAAGGCCTGGCCAATCGTTACGAGCACCTGGAACTGCTCAAGGACGAACAGCAATTGCGCGGCACCCTGCAGGAAACCGAGGCTTCCCTGGGCCGCGTATACGCCGGGCTGAAGCAGGAGCAGGCTGCGCTCACCAGCCTGGACTCGGGCGGTAACGAGGAGCTGCAGAAGGAGCTCGCCGAAGTACGCCGGCAGATCACCGAACTGCAAGAACGCCTGACGAAGTTCTCCGACAGCCGCGATCGCCAGGTGGTGCGCTCACCTATCGAAGGCGTGGTGATGACTCTGCAGGTGGTCACCGAAGGCGGCGTGATCCAGCCCGGTGGCACGCTGATGACCCTGGTACCGGCGGACGAGCCGCTGATGATCGAGACGCGCCTGCCGGTCGGCGACATCGGCATGGTCACCCCGGGGCAGCCAGCCCGTATCCAACTGGTATCGTCGATCGCCCGCGGCTTCCAGCCGATCGATGGCGAAGTGATCGACATTAGCCCGGACTCGGTGCTCGACGAGCAGCGCGTACCGTATTTCCGCGTGCGTATCCGCCCTGCGCAGGACGCCTTCGAGCACGCCGGCACGCGCTATCCACTGCTACCCGGCGTACCGGTGAGCGTCGCCATCCTCACCGGCGAGCGTTCGCTGTTCGACTACGTTGCCGGCCCTCTCACCGATGGCATGCATCGCTCCTTCAGCGAGCCTTGAACCTTGCTTCATCGCCAGTTCCTTGCCCTGAACGCGTCGCGCCTCAGGGCGGGGCGGCTTCGCTAGATGTCAGCTTTTGTCAGTTTTAGTGGGATGTCATATGGCTATCATTCGGTAGCGGCTCCGCGTGCCTGCCAAGGCGCCGGGCCGCGCTCACCGATATAGCCAGAAAAAGACGGTGAGCCGCCACGCTTGCGTGGCTCGGACCAACCTCTGCCCTCATCTCCATCGAGCGATCAACTATGCGTTCAACCGCCCCTGCGCAGCGTCGCGCGAGCCGCCCGCACAGCCACCTCTCCCATGCCGTCGTACTGCTCATGTTGGGCACCGCCTCGGGCCTGAGCCATGCCCAGACACCCGGTGACATCGAGGCAGCGGCCCGCCAGGCCGAGCAATTGCAAAGCCAGCAGCGTGAGTTGATCGAGCGCCAGCGTCAGGAGGACGTCCGCTCCGATGCGCCGCCGACACGTCTGCAAGTGGCACCACGCCCTTTATCCGAACGGGTGTCGACGAACTGCCGGCAGATTCACAGCATCAGCGTTTCTGGTGTCACGCTGCTGCGCCAGGGCCAGTTGGATGATTTGTTGGCGCCCTATCAGGGGCAGTGCCTGGGCGTAGCGGAAATCGAGCGCATTCTCGGCGCCTTGACCAATGCCTACATCGACAAGGGCTACGTGGCGGCGCGAGCCTACCTGCCAGCGCAGGATCTGAGCCAGGGCACGCTGCTGATCCAGGTGGAGGAGGGCCGCCTGAAGAGCATCGTGGTCGAGGATGGCGGACAGAGCTCGCTGTGGTTGCCCAACCTGACCCCCGGCATGCTCGATCGCCCGCTGGATCTGCGTGATCTTGAACAGGCCCTGGATCAGATCAACCGCCTGCGCTCGAACAGCGCCACCATGGACATCGCGCCCGGTCAGGCGCCCGGCGACAGCGTGGTGACCTTTCGCAATGCGCCCTCGCGTCGTCTGCACCTGGGCGCCACCTACGACAATTACGGCCAGAAGGCTACCGGGCAGAACCAGCTGGGCGCCAACCTGGCGCTGGACAACCCGTTCGGCCTCAACGATTTCGTCAGCTTTACCCACCGGCGCTCCCAGCCCTATGACACAGGGCGCCATTCGTCCTACCTGAGCAACCTGTCGTATGTGGTGCCGTTCGGCTACAGCACCTTGAGCCTCGGTGCGTCGACCTCCGAGTACGCTAGCATCCTCGATGCGCCCAGCGGCGCCGAGCTGGAAACCTACGGTAATTCCAAGAACTACTCGGCCCGCCTGGATCATGTCGCCTGGCGCGGGCAGGACTCGATGTGGACGCTGTCCGGTAGCCTGACCAAGAAAAAGAACGAGAACTATCTGGAAGGCATCCTGCTGGAAGTCAGCAGCCGCAGCCTGACCGTGCTCGACCTCGACTCGTCCTTCACCACCCGGGTGCTGGGCGGCGCCCTGACCCTGGATGCCGGTGTCGCACGGGGTCTGACCTGGTTCCATGCTCTCGAGGATGCCGACAATCTGCCGGACTGGGCGCCGCGCGCGCAGTTCACCAAGCTGAAGTACGGCGTGAGCTTCTACCGGCCGTTTCAGGTCGCTGGCGAAAACCTGTCGCTGAACAGCGCCTTCTATGGCCAGCATGCGCTGGACACCCTCTATGGCTCCGAGCAGATGTCCATCGGCAGCCCCTTCACCGTACGCGGCTTTGCCGAGACCCCGCTCAGCGGCGACCACGGCCATTACCTGCGCAACGACCTGAGCTGGTTGAAGCCTGTTGCCCTGCTGGGTGCGCAGACGCTGACCCTGCGGCCTTATCTGGGCGCCGATTACGGCCGGGTCTGGAACCGTGTGGCGGACGTGCCAGAGGGTGAACTGAGCAGCGTCTCGGTCGGCCTCGGCGTCTACCTCGGCCCGCTCAGCCTCGACCTGCTGCATTCGCATCCGCTTAGCTCGCCGGGCTTCATGGATGACGACGCCCGCGGCGATTCGACCTTCTTCAACATCAGCCTGGCCATCTGAGGGAACCACCATGAACCATGTATTCCGGATCATCTGGAGCTTTTCCCGCCGTGCCTTCGTCGTCGTTTCCGAGCACATAAGTGCGCGTGGCAGGCAAGGTGGCCGAGGGGCGCTCGCGGTCGGCAGCCGCCCGGGGCTCTTCTGGCTGACGCCGATCTGCGCTGCACTGGCCGCCAACACGGCCTGGGCGGCCGGGGTCGAAGTGGCCAGCGGCAATACTGCGGTATTCAATGCTCCCAACGGCGTGCAGGTGATCGATATCGCCACCGCCAACGGTGCCGGCGTCTCGCACAACCGCTACATCCAGTACAACGTCGACCCCAGCGGGCAGATCCTCAACAACAACTCGGCGCTGACTCGCGCCGGTGCGTTGCAGTCGCAGCTGGGCGGGCAGATCGTGCCCAACGTCAACCTGACCAACGAGGCCCGGGTAATCCTCAACGAAGTGGTGGCGCCCAACCGCTCCTCGCTACGCGGCTACACCGAGGTGGTAGGCGGCAAGGCCGACGTGATCGTCGCCAACCCCTACGGCATCATCTGTTCGGGATGCGGCTTCATCAACAGTGACCGCGCCACGCTGACCACGGGCGTACCGACCATCGGTGCCGACGGCCGGGTAGCCGGCTTCACCGTCAACCAGGGTGACATCCTGGTGGAAGGCAACGGCATCGACGCCAAGAACCAGAAGGTGCTCGATCTGGTGGCGCGTTCGGTGAAGATCGATGGCCAGCTCAACGGCCAGGATGTCGCGCTGGTGGCCGGCGCCAACGACTATGGCTACGCCAACCGCGAGACCACGGCGCGCGCGCCCAGCGGTGACACGCCGCTGTATGCTATCGACTCCACGGCACTGGGCGGCATGTACGCCAACCGCATCAAGATTCTCGCGACCGAGGGCGGCGTTGGCGTACGCATGCGCGGCGAAGCGGCGGCGACTGGGGATGACTTCACGCTCAGCGCCTCAGGCAAGATCGAGATCAACACCCGCCTCAGTGCCGAGCGTGATCTGGCTCTGAGCAGTTCGACCAGCGGCGACGCCATCGTCGTCGAAGGTGCGAATACCCAGTTGAGTGCCAAGCGTGACCTGGCGCTGAGCGCCAGCAGCGGCGCGACCAGGCTCGATGAGGCGACCTTGACCGCGAACCGTGACCTCAACGTGACCGCTGCCACCCTGAGTGATACCAGCAGCACCGGCAAGAAGCGCTATGCCGGGCGTGACACCAGGATTCAGACCCAAGCGGCAACCACCCTGGCGGGAACTACCTGGGGGGCGGGCAACGACCTGTCGGTGCAGGCTGGCAGCCTGACGGTGACCAACACCGGCAACCTCTACAGCGGCGCCGATGGCCAGGCAGCGAGCAAAGCCCTGACGCTGCGCACCACCAGTGGCGACCTCAAGCTGACGGATGCCAACTTACAGAGCACGGGCGCTCTGAAACTGGATTCGGCCGCTGCGTTGTCCGTTGGCAGCGCTACCACCATCAAGAGTACGGGCGACTACGAGCTGAAGGCGGCTCGCTCGATCGACAACGCCGGCAAGGTCAGTGGCTCGGCCGGCGGCAAGGTCAACGCCGGCACGACGCTAAGCAACAGCAACCTCTTGCATGCCAATGGCTCGTTAGCAGTCGATGCCGCTTCGATCGGCAACAGCAGCACTGCGGGTATGTCCTCGCTCAATGAGTTGAGCCTGAAAGCCAACACCAACATCGACAACCACGGCGCTCTGTATGCCGCCGAACACCTGAATCTGCAGGCTGGTGGTCAGTTGAGCAACTACGCCAGCGGTACGCTGAGCGCAGCCAACAAGCTCGATATCCGGAGTGCCCGTCTCGTCAACAACGGCGCTATCGTCAGCTTCGGCGATGCCTATATCAAGACCACCCAGTCGTTCGTCAACGAGACGCTGTGGAGTGGCGGCACCTTGACCAAGCGCGACGGCGCGGTTTCTTACGGCGGTGTTATCAGCGAGGACAAGATCGCCAACGAAGGTTCGTTCGACAGCGGCATGAACGCCTGGCTCTACGACGAGAAATACAGCTTCGACGAGCAGTTGGTGGGCCTGACGCTGAGTGAGCTGCAGAACCTGCAGAAAGCGCAGATCATAGCCTACGGTGCCGGCAGCAAACTGACGCTCGACTATGGTTCCAGCGGCGTGAACCGGGTTGGCGTGATATCCGCACCCAATGTCGAGATCACGGGTACCGGCACCTTTACCAACCAGGAGTTGGCGCTTTACCACTACGAGAAAACCCTGCGCTGGATTCGTATCGATGACGAGTCGAGCGGTGATGACGACTTCATCGCCTGGGCGCGCACGGATTCCACTGTCTACTGCTATAACGGTGCGCCTGCCAATTGTTCGGGCCGTGATGATGACCTGGCCAATAGCCCGGATGACGACGACTACAACTGGGACGAGTGGAGCCCGGGCGCCGGCTGGACCAAAACCCGGCACCTCTCGGGAGGCGGCTTTCCTTCGGTACTGGGCGACGAGGCCAGGGAAATGGCTATACAGGGCGGCGTTTTTCGCGATGCCAGCGTTATCGGGCGCAGCGGCGCCGGCATCTTTGCCACCAACATGAGCATCATTGGCACAGGCACCCTGGTCAACGATGGCTCACCGTGGCCAGACGACCAGGCGCGGGTGGCCCAGACCACGCTGGTCACTGGCTCGGCCAACGGCCCGGCTGGTGGTACATCGACCATCAATTTACCGACCAACCCCAATGGCGACTTCGTCACCAGCAAGAATCCGAATACCAAATATCTGGTCGAGACCAACCCCAATTATGGGGTCGGCTCAAACTTCGTTGGTTCGGACTATCTGGCCAAGCGTTATGGCTTCAACCCGGACGACGTGCAAAAGCGCCTGGGTGACGCCAATTACGAGGCCTACCTGATTCGTCAGCAATTGATCCAGAAGACCGGCAGCAACGTCATCAATGGCTACGCCAATGAGGTCGACCAGATGCAGCGCTTGATGGATCAGGCCTATGGTGAAGGTCAGAGGCAAGGCCTGCAGTTTGGCAAGCCATTGACTCCCGAACAGGCGGCGAACCTGACCCAGGATATCGTCTGGATGGAAGAAACCGAGGTCCAGGGGCAGAAAGTGCTCGTGCCTCGGGTCTACCTGGCAGCCTCCACCGTTGCCGCCATCGCCAGCGGTGCGGTGATCGCCGCGGACAATCTGGATATCGCCGGCGGCGGTCTGAAGAACACCGGCGGCACCATCGAAGGGCGTGATTCGCTGAGCGTGAAGACCACCGGTGACATCACCAACACCAGTGGCACCATCAAAGGTGGCAACGTCAGCCTGACCTCGACCGAGGGCAGCATCCGCAACGAAACCCTGGCGGTCGGGCAGGGCGATGGCACGACCTATACGACGGCTATCGGCAAGACCGGCACCATCGAGTCGAACAACAACCTGAGTCTGGATGCGGCCAAGGACGTGACCGTGCTCGGTGCCGACGTCAAGGCAGGTGGCGACGCCTCCATCGCTGCAGGCGGCGATGTGACCTTCGACACCATCGTCGACAAGAATACGGCTACCAGCTACACCGAACGCGGCGGCTTCCTGGGCGGCAGCAGCACACGCACGTCGGTCAGCACCGAGAAGAACCTCGGCTCGAATCTGTCCACTGGCGGCAACCTGACGCTCAAGAGTGGTGGTGATACCACCCTCGCCGGCAGTAACGCCGATATCGGCGGCAACCTCGATGCGCAGACTGGCGGCAGCTTCAATGTCGTGGCCCGGCAGGACAAGGAGACCGTGGAAACCCAAACCAGCACATCGGGTGTCGGTGTTGGTGGCGGTCTCTACGGCAGCCAGAAAACCACGGTGAACGACTTCACCGGCACCAACAAAGGCTCGACCCTGAATGTCGGCGGCAATGCCAACGTCAAGTCGGACAGGGCCATCGTTCTGCAGGGCTCGGATGCCAACATCGGCGGTGACGCAAACCTGGAGGGCAAGGAGGGCATCGCCATTCTCGATGGCCTGGACGAGAAGCGCACCAGCACGCGTGTCGAGACCACTACCTTCCTCAAGGTGGACAGCTCCAGCGGCGCCGAGGCCAAGGCCCAGGCCAGTGCTGTCGGCCTGCAGTCGGAGGCTTCTGCAGAGGCCAGCGCCAAGGCGTCGGCCAACCTCAAGCTGGCGGAAACCAGCGTCACCACCACCAACGAGGGCAAGAACACCAGCGTTGCCTCGAACCTGAAGGTCGGCGGCAGCCTGGGCATGAAGAGCGACGGTACGGTTACCGTGCAGGGCTCGAACGTCGAGTCCGGCGGTGATCTGGCCATCGATGCCAAGGATGTTCAGGTACTGACCGGGCGTAACGAGGAATGGCGCGAGAGCGAAACCAACACGACCTCCGTCGGTATCTACAACGATGCCGAAGCCAAGGCGGGCGCGTCGGCCTCGGCGGGTGTGAGCGGTGGCGGCGTGGCCAGCGGCCAGGCGCAAGCCGGTGCGGATGCCGGGTCGACCACGACGGCCGGGGTGCGCCACGAGCATTCGCAAGAGTCCAGCTACAGCCTGACCAACTCGTCCTCGACCCTCAAATCCGGCGGCAACATGAGCGTGACCGCCAAGGACACCGCGACCTTCCAGGGGGCCAGCGTCGAGTCCGGTGGCGACATGAACATCCAGGCCAAGGACATCAGGAATGTCGCGGCCCAAGATGTCAGCCGCTCCAGCAGCTCGGCCGAGACCCACACGGCAGGCGTTTACCTGGGCACCGGCGCGTCGGCCGAGGCCAGCGCCAATGGCAATTCCCAAGGTCAGGGCGATGCGTCAGCCAGTGCCTCGGCCGAGGCCAGTGCAGGTCTTCGCTATGCCTACGAGTCGGAGAAAAACAGCGAAGGCTCGATCACCCAGGTGACCAACAGCTTCAAGTCTGGCGGCAACTTCACCCGCCAGGCGCAGGACACCATCGTCGATCAGGGTACCCAGGTGGAGGCGGCTGGCAACATTACCCAGTCGGCGCGAGTGATCCGCGACGAGGCGGTTTCAGATTCCAGCTGGTCGAGCAGCGATGCGCAGAGCCACGATGCCCGCGTTGGCGTTTACGCCGGCGCGGAAGCCAATGCCAGTGCCAGCGGTGGCGCCGAGGCCAGCGCCGGGGTTGGGGTCAAGGCGTCCTATCAGGGCTCCATTTCCAGCGAGAGCGAGCAGCAGAGCACGGCGGTCACCAGCCGCTTCAAGGCCGGTGGCGACATCAGCTCGACGTCGAAGGAGCAGACGACGCTGGTCGGTACCCAGTTCGAGTCGGGTGGCGACACCACCATCGACGCCGGTTCGCTCGATTACCAGGCGGCGAAGGACACCTCCAGCGCCAAGGGCAGCAGCCACGACATCAATGTCGAGGCCAAGGTCGCCATCGCCGGAAACGACGCCAGTCTCGACGCGGGCTATGACATGGCCAAGAGTTCCGAGAGCGCTTCGACCGCGCGCACCGGCAGCATCCAGACCGGAGGCAACCTGACCATCCGCACCCGCGGCGATGCCACGTTCACCGGCACCGAACTGTCGGCTGGCGGAAAGACCAGCATCGATTCCGGCGGCAACGTGACGTTCAACGAGGCGCGTGACACCGCCAACAGCTCGTCCCTCGACCTTTCCGTCGGCGTTAGCGCGTCGTCGAGCAAGACCGACACCGGTGGCAAGGAAAACGAAGGTGAGCTGGGGCTCGGTGTCGGCTACGGCACGGCATCGAGTTCTACCGCGCGGGTTGGCAGTATCAGTGGCGGGCAGGGCGTGAGCATCCGCAGTGGCGGTAATACCACGCTGGTGGGAACGCAGATCGAGTCAGGGGCGCAGACCGACATCAGTGCCGGGGGTAAGGTCAATCTGCAGGAGGCCGTCAGCACCTCGTCGAACTTCGCCGTTCGGGCGGAAACCTCGGTCAGCGGTAGCAGCAGCTCGGAGCCTGCCAAGCCAGCTAGCGAGGGGGCCTCCAAAGGTGCTGCGAACAAACCGGCAGAGGATGCTGGCGGGGACGAGGATGGGCCGATCGGGGCGTCGGGGCTGGAGCTCGAGGTGGGCAGCAGCCGTGAAGCCACCAAGGTCAACATCCAGTCAGCCGGCGGCACCACGATCAGGCAGGGGCAGCGCTGAGGGGCAACAGCCCGAATGCAGAAAAAGCGCCTGGGCACTAATGCCCAGGCGCTTTGGTGTTGGTCTGTCGGGCTCTGCCAAGGGCGTACGAGCACTCACACCTTGAACTGATCCATCAGCTTCATCTGCTGGTTGGCCAGGCTGTTGAGCTGATTGCTGACCTTTGCCGACTCGGTGGCTTGTTCGGTCAGGGTTTCGGTCACGGTGCGGATGGCGGCGACGTTGCGGTTGACCTCTTCGGCCACGGCGCTCTGCTGCTCGGCGGCGCTGGCGATCTGCAGGTTCATGTCGCTGATCACCGACACCGCGTCGCTGATGCGCCCCAGCGCCTGGGCGGCATGCTGGATCTGCTCGACGTTGGTCTGCGCGTGCTGCTGGCTGGCGTGCATGGTGGTCACCACGCCGCGGGTGGCGCCCTGGATGCGTTCGATGACCAGGCGGATTTCCTCGACCGAGTCCTGGGTACGCCGGGCCAGGTTGCGCACCTCGTCCGCCACCACCGCGAAGCCGCGGCCGCTGTCGCCGGCACGGGCCGCTTCGATGGCGGCGTTGAGGGCCAGCAGGTTGGTCTGTTCGGCGATGCTGCGGATCACCTCGAGCACCGAGCCGATCTGTTCGCTGTTGAGGGCCAGGGCTTCGACTTCGTTGACCGCCTTGCTGACCTCGTCGGCCAGCAGGCGAATATCCTGGCTGCTGCGCTCGATGATGCTCTTGCTCTGCTGCGCTGATTCGTCAGCACCGCGGGCGGCTTCGGCGGCGTTGGAGGCGCTGCTGGCGACCTCCTGGGCGGTGGCGCTCATCTGGTTGGAGGCCGTGGCCACCTGGTCGACTTCGCGGAACTGGATCTGCATGCCTTCACTGGTCTGGCTGGCGATATGCGAGGACTGATCGGCCGTGCCGCGTGCCTCGGTGATGCTCTGCTTGATCTGTGCGATGGTCGGCTGGAGCTTGTCGAGGAAACGGTTGAACCAGCTCGCCAGTTCGCCCAGTTCGTCGCGCTTGTCGTAGCGCAGGCGCTGGGTCAGGTCGCCTTCACCGCTGGCGATGTCTTCGAGCATGTGCGCCACTTCGTTGATCGGCCGGGTGACGCCGGAGGCGGTCAGCCAGATCAGCACCAGCCCGATCAGGCAGGCAGCCAGTGCCATTGCTAGCGCCTTGAAGGTGCCGCTGGTCTGGGCCTGGTCCAGGAGGTTCTGCAGCTTTACCGCGTCGGCCAGCAGCACTTCCTCTGGCAGGCCGATGGATACGCCCCAGGGCTTGGCATCGGCGATGGGGCTGACCGGGTGAATGGCATAGATGAAGTTGCCCTGGCTCAACACACTGGACGCCTGGTTGCCCACTGCGGCGAGAATCTTCTTGCCTTCGTCACCCTGGGCTTCGCCGATGTTCTTGCCGATCTGGCTATCGTCGGTGCTGTAGGCGGCGAGAGTGCCGCTTGGCGACACGATCAGCACGCGGCCGGCGTTGTCGAACAGGCCGCGCTGGGCTTCACTGGCGGCCGCCTGCAGTGCGGCAAGTTCCAGGTCGACGCCCAGGGTGGCGATCACCTTGTCGCCGTCCATCAGCGGGATGGACAGCGAAGTCATCAGCAGGCGCCTGCCTTCGGTCGTATCGGCGTAGGGTTCCAGCAGGCAGGCGCCTTTACGCTCGCGGGGGCAGGTGTACCAGCTGTTGTAGGGCGTGCCGCTGATGCTCAGCTCGGTTTTTTCGATGTCGCCCTCGGTGATCATGATATTCATCGGTTGCGGGGTACTGCGCGTCCAGGCACTGGAAAATCGACCGGTCTCGTTGGAGCCGCGGGCGCTGTCATCGACGAATTCGGTATCCCGACCGTCCAGAGCGTTGGGCTCGAAAGCCAGCCAGATGCCCAGTACTTTGGTATTGCGCTCGAAGGCGGTCTTTATGCTCTGGTTGATCGCCGCCCTCAGGTCGCCAGCCGGCATGCCCGTTCTGGCCGCCAGGGCGCGCACATCGTTCACCTGGTCGGCGAGGCCGGTGATGACCAGTAGGCTTTCGCCGAAGGTGCGTTGCAGCTTGATGGCCTGCTCGGCGGCTCGGGCTTCGAGCAGGTGCTCGACGCTGTCGGTCAGCATCTGACGGCTGGAGGTGCTGGTCAGCTCGTTGTTCTGGCCGCTCTGGTAGAGGTTCATGCCCACGATCAGGGCGGTCACGCCAAGCAGGCACAGGCCGGAGAGCAGGACGATTTTCAGTCGAATGGACATGGAATTGAACATGGCGCTCTCTCTTGTCTTGAGCAGCATTGCAGCGAGGCCTGCGTGCTGTACTGCATGGTTGAGTACTTGATCTCTATCGGCGCAAAGATTTCTTTCGTGAGGGACAGGTAGACGAAATGACGCCGCCTGGCAGCCGCCTGTCGCTTGGGGTGTCATATAGACACTAGTCGACTTGCGAGGTAGCGCCCTGGCGTCATTGCCGAGCCGCCTTGAGTTTCTGCCAGGCACCATCGAGCGCCGCCTTTTGGGCATCGCTCAGGGACTCCAGCAGGTAGCTGCCGCGCCGCTGGGTAGCGTTCATCACCTGCATCGGGTGCTCGTTGGCGAAGCGCTGCATGAGCGCCGAATCGCTCGGCAACGGTGCGTAGAAACGCGTGGCCCGAGCATTACGCACGGCATTTTCCGGCGTGATCATGAAGTCGATGAAGCGGTAGGCCAGTTCCGGGTTGGGCGCGTTGGCGGGAATGGCCAGGGTATCGATGTACATCGCCGCGCCTTCGTCGGGAATCAGGTAGCTGAGCGCCGGGTTTTTCTCGATGGCCATCAGGGCGTGGCCGCTCCAGCTCATGGCAATGCACAGCCGGCCTGCGGCCAGGGCGTCGATGTATGCCCAGTTGTTCAGTTCGGCGAGCTTGGGCATCAGCGACGCCAACGGCTGCAGGGCCTTGCTGATCTGCCGTGGGCTGCTGACTGCCGGGTTGCGGCCCTTGTAATTGAGCAGCAGCGAGGTCACTTCCTGGGGCGCGTCGGGTAAGCCCACGCCGCAGGTGAGCAGGCGCGCCACCTGCTGGGGCTCGAACAGCAGACTCCAGCTGGTGGGCAGCGGCTCTTGATAGGCGGCCTGGGCCTTGGCTTTATCCAACACGATGCCCACCGAGCCCCACAGGTAAGGCACCACATGCTGCTTCGCCGCAGGTTGGCCGGCTAGCATCGACAACAACCAGGGATCGAGTTGCTTGTAGTGGGCCAGGCGGCCGGTGTCGAGTTTCGCCAGCTTGCCGTTGCCGGTCAGGTCGTTGAGCATGAAATGCGAGGGCACGATCACGTCATAGGCGGTGCCTGACTGCATGGCCTGCATCAGCTGCTCGGCGGTGGTGAAACTCTCGTACTCAACGCGGATGCCGGTGTTGCGTTGGAAGTCCTCGATGACCGCGGGGTCGAAGGAGTCCTGCCAACTGAAGAAGCGCAGCACCTGTTCGGCGTGGGCGCTGGTGCAGACCAGCATCACGAACAAGCAGATCAGAGGTTTCATGGCGTCGCTCCTTGAATGACCAATGCCACCGGTGTGCTGATCGAGCGAGCCGAGAGGCTCAGCGGGCGTGGCTGGTGAATCGGTTGTCCGGCGAACCGAGTACGCTGGCCTGGTGGGCGTCGCTCAGCCGGCAGCGGGGGAGCGCGTCATCACTGCTGTCGCGTGTGGGGTCGATGGTAGAAGCGGTGTTTGCGCGGGCGTTATCCCGAATTGGCAATGTCATGGAGCGGTGCTGAACGGCCGTGAACCATCTTGGCAATGGGGCATTTTTTGGCTGCCAATTTGGGATAACGCACCGCAGGGGAAGGGCCTAGGATCATTTTCGACAGCCAATAACAATTGCGTTTCGGTCGGCCAGGCGGGCGCGTTGCCTTCTTCCGGCCCTTGAAAACTGCCTCATAAAATAAGGTCAAGAGAATGAGCGTATCCATGAGTTCGCCTGCAGGCTCGAACGAGCTGCGGCGCGGTGCCTTGAGCGTCGGTTTCATCATCTTCTTCGTGATTTCCGCGGCAAGCCCGTTGAGCGTGCTGGCCGGCGGGTTCCCGATCGGCATCATGCTGGGCAGTGGCGCGGGCACGCCAGCCCTGCTGGTGATAGCGCTGCTGGTGCTGCTGTCGTTCGCGGTGGGCTACACCACCATGGCGCGGCACGTCACCAATGCCGGCGGTTTCTACGCCTTCTCATCGCGTGGGCTGGGCGGCCTGGCCGGTGGCGCGGCAGGGATGTTGGCGATGTTCGCCTATAACATTCTGCAGGTCGGCCTGTATGGCATGTTCGGCGGTGTGATGGCCGGCACCATGTCCAGCGTGTTCGCCATCGACCTGCCGTGGTGGTCTTATTCGCTGATGGCCATGGTCAGCGTGGCGATCCTCGGTTACCGCAACATCGACCTGTCGGCGCGGGTGCTGTCGCTGATCGTGGTCGCCGAGTACCTGGCCATTCTGGTGCTGGACATCGCGATCCTGCACAGCGGTGGCGACAGCGGAGTGAATTTCGATTCCTTCAAGGCCGAACAGGTATTCAGCGGCAATCCGTCGATTGGCCTGCTGTTCTGTTTCGCCGCGTTCATCGGTTTCGAGGCGACCACCATCTATGGCGAAGAGGCGAAGAACCCGCAACGGGCCATTCCCATCGCCACCTATGTGTCGGTGCTACTGATCGGCTGCTTCTACGCCCTCTCGATCTGGTCGATGGTCATCGGCGTGGGCACCGACAAGATCGTACCGACCCTGCAGAGCCTGACCGATCCGACCACCTTCATCTACGGCCTGTCCGATCACTACGTCGGCGCCGAGCTGACCCAGGTGATCCGCGTGCTGTTCGTGGTGAGCATCTACGCAGGGCTCCTGGCTTTCCACAACTCTGCGGCGCGCTACTTCTACGCCATTGGCCGTGACGGCCTGCTGCCCAAGTCACTGGGGCTTACCCACCGCATCCACCAGAGCCCGCACATGGGATCGGCCTTGCAGAGCCTGATCGCGGCAGTGGTCGTGCTGATCTTCGCGGTGATGGAGGCCGATCCGATCCTGCAGCTGTTCGCCTGGTTCTCCAGCCTGGCCACGCTGTGCCTGCTGCTGCTGATGGCACTGACCTCGGCCGCGGTGCTGATGTACTTCAAGCGCAACCCGCAACTGAAGCTGGGCCTGCTGCGTCGCCTCGTTATGCCGGCCTTCTCGTGCATGGCCCTGTGCGTGGTGCTGGTCATCGCGGTCATCCACTTCGACGTGCTGACCGGCTCCAGCAAGGCAATTTCCTATGCGCTCTGCGCGGTGATTCCGGCGGCGCTGATCGGTGGGGTGCTGCTGGCCATGCGCCTTCGTCGCAAATCGCCGGAGTGCTTCGCCAGGCTCGGCAGCCACAAGCTGTAAGCCACTCCCTTCTATGCCAATCCCACTGCGCGGTAACGCTGCCGGTGGGTGGTCATGAGCAGACCGAACACTCATCGAAAACGGCCGCCAGCGGGTGAGGGCGGCTGTTCCGAGGCGGCACCGTATCCGGGGCAAGCCAGCGAAGCATGCACCCGGACCCAACGCCAACCACGATAAAACGGACGTGAAAGGAGCATCACCATGGAACATCGCAAACGGGCAATTCGCCTCTCCAGTGGCGGCCTGGCCCTGAGCCTGGCCATCGGCCTGGCTGCGCCGGCAGGTGCTGTCGAGCTGTACAGCGACGAAGACGCCCATCTCAACGCCGATGTGCTCGCGGTATTCGGCATGATGAACAGCCGCAAGAACTACGACGGCACCAGCGGCGGCTCGACCTGGCGCGAAGGCTTCATCAAGTACGGCCTGAGCGGCGACCAGGGGTTGGCCGGGGCGGGTACCGCCTACGGCGCCTTCAGCCTGGTCAGTTCGGCGACCTGGGGCGATGGCGATGCCGGCGGCAATTCGGACGGCTCCGAACGCACCACCAAGATCGAGGATGCCTACCTGGGCTGGCGCTCTGGCGACCTGTTCCCCGCGCTCGGTCAGGATGGCGTGGATTTCTCCGCTGGCCGTCAGGTAGTCAAGCTGGGGCGCGGCTTTCTGATCAACGACGACGGCACCAACCTGGGTAACGGCCCTCAAGGGCCGAACGGCGGAAGCCTCAACCGCGGCGGTGCTTATTACGCCGCCGCGCGGCATGCCTTCGACCGCACCGCGGTATTGCGCCTGGGTGGTCAGGAGGGCGTGCATGGCTCGGTTCTGTGGCTCAAGTCCGACAACCGCGTGCAGGCGCAAACCGAACTGGCCGCCAGCACCCTGGACTACACCACCGATGCCGGTACCCTGGGGCTGACCTGGATCCACGGCCTGGACGTCAATGAGCGCTGGGCCAATCCGATCCAGGCACAGCGCGACAACATGGACGTGTACAGCGTTCGCGGTGAAGGCAGTGCCGGTATCGAGAACGCCAACTTCGCTTTCGAATATGCCAGGCAGGATGTCGATACCGGCGTGGAAAAGGCCTGGTACGCCGAGGCTGGCTACACCTTCGCCGATGCGCCCTGGGCGCCCAGCCTGACCTACCGCTATACGCGCTTCTCGGGCGGCTGGGATTCGCTGTTCACTGGCCTCAGTACCGGCTACGGCACCTGGTTTCAGGGCGAGGTGGCGGCCAACTACGCCGGCCCGTTCAACACCAATACCGGTATTCATCACGTTGGCCTCAAGGCCACGCCGATGCAAGGGTTGACCCTGGGCGCGCTGTACTTCGACTTCAGCACGCTGCACGACCGCGACACCATCAATCGCGACGCGCGTGAGCTCGATCTGTACGCCGAGTGGGCGGTCAGCGAGCACCTGACCATCGCACCGCTGGTGGGGTTCTATCAGCCCAAGAAGAGTTCCGACGACGGTGGCATCGGCAGCCAGGTTGGCGGCAATGGCACCAACGTCTACAGCCAGTTGATGGTCATCGTGCCGTTCTAAGAAACTGTTCACGATCCTTCTAGGCATGGCTATGGGCAGCTATAGGCAGAAGCGGACATCAGCGCAGTAGCTGTGGGAACGGGCGGGGACGCCTAGTCCATGCCCGCGATTTTTTCGCGCGCATGGCGCGCTCCCACAGTGGATCGGGGAACGGCCGCTTGCGCCACGTTGCAGTCAAATAGATCAAACCCAGCATGAAGATCGTGAACTACGCGCCACCCGAGCGGCGTTCACCTAACCCTCTTGGCGACTCGCTCCACGCATTTGGTCGCACGACTGCCCGTTCGCGGGCAGTCGGTTTTCCTTTTCCCTTATCCGCTTCACGCCGCTGGTATCGAGCGCTGCGCGTGAATGTTCTGGGCGATGCGCCTGGTGGTGTCGATGAGCATGTCGAGCACCGTTTCCTGGCGTAGCAGGCGGAAGTTGGCCGTGGTACCCACCGCCGAAATACTGCCCATTACCTCCTTCTCATCGACGCTGACGATCGGTGCGGCAATGCCGGTGTGCCCGGTATTGAGCTCGTCGTGGGTGATGCTGTAGCCGTCCTTGCGGATCTTCTTGGCCATCCTGGCGAACTCCGACCAACTGCAGGCGCTGTACGGATTGCTGGGGTCGCGGGCGATTTCTTCATGCAGCTTCTGCAGGCGTTTGCCCTTCTGCGAAGCGACCAGCACCTTGGATTGGGCGCCGCGAAACAGCGGCAGCGGGTGGCCGCGGCCGAAGGCGAAGTGCGAAGCGTCGTGGGATTCGGTGATGTAGGTGTTGATGATATGCCCGTCGTAGAAAACGCTGGCGAACACCGCCAGGCCGGTCTTGTCGGCCAGCTCGTGCATCAGCTCGCGCCCGGCGCTGAGGATCGGGTCGTACTGGCGCATCATCCAGTCCAGCTCGATGATCCGCGGCCCCAGTCCATAGCTGCCGGCGCCAACGCGGGTCAGCAGGCCCGCCTCGCAGAGATCCTTCACGTAACGGTACACCGTGGCACGTGAAAGCCCCATGCGCGCGGCGATGGTCTCCGGGTCGACCTGCAACTGCTCAGGGCCGAACAGATCCAGCACGCCCAGAGTCTTGCTCAAGCTGCTCATCTCACTCCTTGCGCGGCATCTGCTTGCCGCTTCGCGTTTGCAAAACCTGCGGGCCCTGACGAGGCCTGCACGCATACGCCGTTGGCGCAGGCGGGGGCAGAGAATCTCGCAGGATGATAACTGATTGTCAAATTACGCTTAAAAATCTCATTTGTCTCGTATTTTGAGTAAATCTACAAAAATTGCTTGGAAGTTTTTTTATTTGATGGAATAAATCTCAAAAAACAAAGCAAGCCTGCGAGGGCAGACGAATGAATGGTGCCGAATTACTGATCGAGGCCGCTGCCGCCAGCGGAGTCGAATACTGCTTTGCCAACCCGGGAACCACCGAGATCCCCCTGGTCGCTGCCATCGCGAAGCATCCCGCGTTGACACTCAAGCCCGTGCTGTCGCTGTTCGAGGGCGTGTGTACCGGTGCCGCTGATGGCTACGGACGCATCGCCGGCAAGCCGGCCATGACCCTGACCCACCTGGGCCCTGGCTTTGCCAACGGCATTGCCAACCTGCACAACGCCCGCCGCGCCAACACGCCGATCGTCAACGTGATCGGCGATCACGCTTCCTGGCACGTCAACTACGATCCACCTCTGGCCAGCGATATCGAGGCCCTGGCCGGCGCGGTATCCGGTTGGGTGCGAACCTCGCGTAGCGCCGAGCGCGTCGGCGAGGATTTTCAGAGTGCCGTGCAGGCCGCCTGGCAACCACGCGGGCAGATTGCCAGCCTGATTCTGCCGATGGATCTGCAGGCCAATGAAGTGTCGGCTGGCGCCTCGCGCTTCGCGCCGCTGCAGGCGCCGGTTCGTCGCCTGGCCGGTGACAAGGTCGAGCAGGTAGTAGCCGCCCTCAAGGCTGGTAAGCGTCTGGTGTTCATCGTTGGTGACAGCGGCCTCACAGCTGAGGGGCTGGAAGCCGCTGGCCGCCTGGCTCACCTGCCGGGTGTGCGCCTGTTCGCCGAAACCTTTCCGCGGGTCAGCCATCGCGGTGGCGGCCTGCCGGATCTCGACCGCCTGCCGTACTTCCCGGAAGTGGCCATCGAGATTCTCGACCAGTACGACCTGGTGGTGTGCGCCGGTGTGCCGGAGCCGATCAGCTACTTCGGCTACGAAGGCATCGCCTCGCGCCTGGCCGAGCGTGACCGTCTGCTGTCACTGGCCGAAGTCGGTGACGACGTGGTCGGCGCGATCAGCGCGGTGGCCGACGCCCTGCAGGCGCCGGCTCATGTGCCTGCGCCGCAAGGCATCGAGATGCCGCCGGCCGAAGACGCGTTGTCGCCGCAGTCCATCGGCAAGGTGCTGTCGGCGGCCCTGACTCACGACTGCATCGTGTCCATCGAAGGCGGCACCTGCGGTTACCCGTTCTTCACCGCGTCGGCCGGCGCAGCTCGCCACCGGGTGTTGACCAATACCGGCGGCGCCATCGGCCAGGGCATTCCGGCCGGCTTTGGTGCGGCCCTGGCCGAGCGCGGCAACACGGTGTTCTGCCTGCAATCGGACGGCAGCGCCCAGTACACCATCCAGACGCTGTGGAGCATCGCCCGTGAGCAGCTGCCGGTGATCATCCTGATCGCCGCCAACCACCGCTACGCGATTCTGCAGAACGAGCTGCGCCGCTACGGCGTGAACGACTTCGGCCCGCAGGCCCTGGCCCTCACCGAGCTGGATCGCCCGCGGGTGGACTGGAAGGCCCTGGCCAAAGGCTACGGCGTACCGGCAAGCACCGTGCGTACCAATATCGAACTGCGTCAGGCCCTAGCGAGCGCCATCGCCAGCGCCGCGCCCTGCCTGATCGAAATGGAGCTGTGAGCCATGAGCGAGATTCAACTGCTACCTGCCGTCCGTGAGTTCCTGGCCACGCCCAAGCGCCTGCTGATCGGCGGCCAGTGGGTGGAGGCGGCCAGCGGCAAGCGGTTCGCCGTCGAGAACCCGGCTACCGCCACCGTGCTGTGTGAAGTCGCCGAGGGCGAGGAGGCCGATGTCGATGCTGCCGTCGCCGCCGCCCGTGCCGCCTTCGAAGGCCCGTGGCGCTGGGAAACCCCGGCCCGTCGCGGCTATCTGCTGTTCCGCCTGGCCGAGTTGATCGACGCGCACCGCGAAGAGCTGGCGCAACTGATCACCCTGGAGAACGGCAAGACCATCGCTTCTGCCCGTGGTGAGGCCACCGCCGCTGCCAACATCGTTCGCTATTTCGCCGGCTGGCCGACCAAGATCGAAGGCAGCACGCTGCCGGTTTCGCCGGCCAGCGGCGCGCCGATGCTCAACTACACCCTGCGCGAGCCGGTGGGTGTGTGCGCCTTGATCGTGCCGTGGAACTTCCCGCTGAACATGTGCGTGTGGAAGCTCGGCCCGGCCCTGGCTACCGGCTGCACCGCGGTGCTCAAGCCCGCCGAGCAGACCCCGCTGGTGGCCGTGCGCCTGGTCCAGCTGATCGAGGAAGCGGGCTTCCCGGCCGGTGTGGTCAACCTGCTCACCGGCTTCGGTGCGCGTACCGGCGCGCCGCTGTCCCAGCATGCCGATGTCGACAAGATCGCTTTCACCGGCTCGACCCACGTCGGCCGGCTGATTGCCCAGGCCGCTACCAGCAACATGAAGAAGGTGTCCCTGGAGCTGGGCGGCAAGTCGCCGAACATCATCCTGCCCGACGCCGACATCGTGCGCGCTGCCAAGGGTGCTGCCGACGGCATTTTCTACAACCAGGGGCAGGTGTGTACCGCTGCCTCGCGCCTGTACGTGCATGAGTCGGTGCTCGACCAGGTGCTCGAGGAACTGCGCAAGCACGCTGCCGCCCACGTCATCGGCTCCGGCCTGGACAGTCGCAGCACCCTCGGGCCACTGGTTTCCGAGCGCCAGCTGGGCACCGTGACCGGCTACCTGGAGCGCGGCGTGCAAGACGGCGCTGAGCTGATCTGCGGCGGCAAGCGCCCGGCGCATCTGGAGCAAGGCCACTTCATCGAACCCACGGTTTTCTTCGACCGCGCCGAGCAGGCCTGTGTGGCCCGCGAGGAAATCTTCGGCCCGGTGCTCACGGTCATGAGCTGGAGCGACGTCGACGAACTCGCTCAGCGCGCCAACGACTCGCCGTACGGCCTGGCTGCCGGCCTGTGGACCCGCGACCTGCGCTCGGCGCATCGCCTGGCGGCGCAGCTCAAGGCCGGCTCGGTATGGATCAACTGTTGGAACGTGGTCGACCCGGCCTCGCCCTTCGGTGGCTACAAGCAATCCGGCTGGGGCCGGGAAATGAGCAAGAACGTGATCGACGCCTACACCGAGACCAAGAGCGTCTACGTCGATCTCGCCTGAACACACGATAACAAGAGGAATCATCATGGATCTGCAACTCAAAGACCGCGTCGCCATCGTCACCGGCGGCGGCATGGGCATCGGCAAAGAAGTCGCGCGCTTTCTCTCCGAAGAAGGCTGCAAGGTGGTGATTTGCGCACGCCGCATGGAATACCTGCGCGCTGCCGCCGAGGAAATCACTGCGCAAACCGGCAACGAAGTGCTGCCGCTGTTCTGTGACACCAATGACATGCAGGCCGTGTCGAGCATGGTGCAGCAGGCCAAGGATCACTTCGGCCGTATCGACATCCTCGTCAACGGCGCTGCTGCACCGTCCGGCGTGGTGCGCAACGACATCGAGCACGCCGGCGACGACGAGCTGCTGTCGGACCTCAACACCAAGGTGATCGGCTACTTCCGCTGCGCCAAGGCGGTGACCCCGCACATGAAGGCCGCCGGCTTCGGTCGCATCATCAACATCGGTGGCCTCACTGGTCGTGGCAGCAAGGTGCTGTCGGGCATGCGCAACCTGGCCATCACCCACATGACCAAGACCCTGTCCGACCAGCTCGGCCCGTCGGGCATCACCGTCAACCTGATCCACCCCGGCGTGGTCGACACCCCGCACATCCACGAGCTGTACGAGCGTGAAGGCGTCAAGCAGGGCAAGACCCCGCAACAGGTCGAGCAGGCCTATATCGACTCCACGCCGATCCGCCGCACCCTGCAGCCAATCGAAATGGGCTGGCTGATCGGTTTCCTGGCATCCCCAAAAGCGGCCGCTGTTACCGGCGAATCCATCGGTATCGATGGCGGCCTGACCCGCGGCATCTTCATCTGAGGAGGCAACCATGAGCAACGGAACCCTGTTGGTGGCCACCGTCGGCCAAGCGGTGATCCGCAGCGCCGACGACGGCAAGACCTGGCATCGTCTGGGCCTCGGCCAGGACATCGAGTTCGACGCCATCACCCGCTCGCTGAGCGTCAGCCCGCAAGCGCCGGAAGTGATCTACGCCGGCACCGACGTCGGCCTGTGCGTGAGCCACGATACCGGCGGCAAGTGGACCCGCGTCGACTCGCCGTTCAATGGCGAGACGGTGTGGAAAGTGGCGGTCGACCCCAAGGATGCCAAGCGCATCTTCGTCGGCACCGGCGCACCGTCGCGTGCCGTGCTGTGGCGCACCCTCGATGCGGGCGCCAGCTGGTACCGCGTACCGGTGGAGATTCCCGAGTTCTGCGAGGGCGTCAGCAAGCCGCGCCTGCTGGCGTTTGCCTACGACCCGACCGACCGCAACCAGGTTTGGTTCGGCCTGGAAGAGGGCGGCCTGTTCCACAGCCGCGACGGCGGCGACACCTTCACCCGTGTCGATGACCGCCTGCTGTGGGACTACAACTCCGATGTTCACAACATCGTGGTGCTGCCCAACCATGGCAAGAAGATCATCGTGGTGGTGTGCGTCAACGCCGTGTACCGCAGTTTCGACGAAGGCGCGACCTGGACCGGAGTCATCGGCGCCGAAGCCTTCGGCCTGTACTACGTGCGTGTGCTCAATGCGCCGGTGGGCAGCGAAGACACCCTCTACCTGAGCATCTCCGACGGCACCCCAGGCACCACCAGCAAAGTGCTGGTCTCGCGTGACGCCGCTGCCACCTGGGAAGTGCTGCCGCTTTCGCAGCAGCCCAACTCCTGCGTCTGGGCCATCGCTTTCAACCCGGCCAACCCGCAGCAGATCGTCGCTGGCACCAAGTACGGGCATCTATTCACCTCGGTGAACGGCGGCAACGGCTGGCAGAAACAGTGGCGCGAATTCAGCGAGATCGCCGACGTGCTGTGGACGCCTGCGGTCGCGCAGATCAAGGCCGGGCACACGTCCGTCATCAAGAAGTGAGGGCCATGCGATGAAAATCGACATCTTGCGCACCCATATCTCGCTATTCGTCACCGACCCTGACGCTTCGGCACTGTGGTACGCCGATGTGCTGGGCATGCATGAAAGTGCCCGCGGCGAGGCCTGGGTGATGATGGCGTTTGGCAGCAAGCACCACGACATCGCACTGATCAAGGCCGAGCCCGGCGCCCATCAGGGCGGGCTGGGCCTGCAGCACTACGGGCTGGAAGTGGCCGGCGACATGACCACGCTGCGCGAGCTGTACGGCATGTTGCTGAGCAAGGGTGTGGAGATCGTCAAGATCACCGATCACGAGATCGGCAACGGCCTGTACTTCCACGACCCGGACGGCAACCGCCTAGAATTCTTCTTCGAAACCGAACACGACGACGCGCTGGCCAAGGCGCGTTTCAAGGCGGCCGGGGCACCGAGCCGCAACTTCACCGTCGACCCCCTCTGAGCAAGGAACATACCGATGAAAGCCAAGAATTTCGCCAGCTACCACATCCGCAAGTGGTACAGCTTCACCGAAGAAACCCACGCCAACGAAACCGGCCAACTGGCCGATGGCGAGCCGGTGTTCAAGTACGTGATCGCCGCGGCTATCCATAACCCCTACGCCGGGCGCTTCAGCGAAAACCTCGATGAGCTGATCAATGATTCGCCGCTGCTCGGCAAGGAGTTCGGCCGTCGTATCAATGAGCTGGCCGCCGGTCGCAGCGTGATCAGCTATGGCAAGGCCTGCCTGGTGGGCAGCGCCAGTGAGTACGAGCACGGCAACGCCTTTCTGACCAACCCGGCCGCCGATCCGATTCGCGTCGCCCTGGGTGGCGGCAAGTCATGGGTGCCGTCGACCGGCAAGCGCGGCGCACCGGGTGTGACCATCGACATTCCGCTGGCCCACAAGGATGCCCTCTATGTGCGTTCGCACTACGACACCGTATCGGCCTCCTTTGGTGACGGCCCGGCGCCTGACGAAGTGATCATCATCTGGGCCTTCGCCACCCGCGGGCGCCTGCATGCACGCCTGGGCGGCCTGACCGCCGACGCCATCAAGGGCGACAACGGGCTGACCTGATCGAACCTCGCCGGCCGGAGAACCGCCATGTCCAACAGTCACTTTTTCCACAACCGCTCGATGCTGCCGCTGCACTTTTTGCAGTGGGGCAAGCTGGACGCCGCGCCGGTGATCCTGCTGCACGGCCTGCGCGCCTATGCGCAGACCTGGCAATCGCTGGCCGAGTCCCTGGGGGATGCGTTCTGCTGCTATGCGCTCGACCAACGCGGACGCGGACTGAGTGACTGGGCCTACAGCCGCACCTACTGCACCGAGTATTACGTGCGCGACCTCGAAGACCTGGTCGAGTACCTGCACCTGGACCGTTTCATGCTGGTCGGCCATTCCCTGGGCGGCGCCAATGCCCTGGAGTACGCCCGCCAGCATCCGGGCCGCCTGTCGGCCCTGGTGATCGAGGACATCGGCCCGGGCTCGTCGAGCGTGGGGGACGGCGCCGAGCGGATCCGCCGCGAGATGCGCGAAACCCCACTGTACTTCGCCGACTGGGAGCAGGCGCGGGCTTTCTGGCAGCGCTCGCGTCCGGGCCTGTCGGCTGAGGGCTTGGCCTCGCGGCTGGCGCATTCGATGAAGGAAACCGAGCAGGGCATCACCTGGCGCCATGACCAGCAAGGCATTGCCGAGGCGCGTCTGAGCATCACCCCGACCGACCTGTGGCCGGCGGTGCATGCATTGGATTGCCCGACGCTGTTCATCCGCGGTGGTCGTTCGGATTTCCTGCCGCTGCCAACCCTGGAGGCGCTGCAGAGCGCCAATCCGAACATTCAGACCACCGTGATCGACGACGCCAGCCACTACGTTCACGACGACCAGAGCGCGCTGTTCAATCAGGTGGTCGGCGACTACCTGCGCGCATGGCGTGGCTAGCTGCACTACACCAAAACCTACAAGAAACAGGTGAAAGCATGAAACGCGAGACGACTCAGGTAGTCATCGTCGGCGGAGGGCCAAACGGCATCGCCATGGCCCACTACATGGGCCATCACGCAATAGAGTGCGTGGTGCTGGAACTGGCCGAGGGCATCCTCCCGTACCCGCGTGCGGTCGGTATGGACGATGAGGCGCTGCGCGTACTGCAGGGCATCGGCATCGCCGACGTCGCCATTCGCGACATGATCTGCGATGTGCCGCTGCGTTATTACAACGCCCGTGGCGTGTGCTTTGCCGAGGTCAAACCAACGGCCGCCGAGTATGGCTGGCCAATGCGCAACATCTTCATGCAGCAGCTGCTCGAAGGCACCCTGCGTGACGCGTTGCCGCGCCACACCAGCGTCGACTTGCGCCTGGGCCACGAGATGCTCGACCTCAGCCAGAACGAGGAGGGTGTGACCCTGCATGTCAAGGGCGCCGATGGCGAGCCCTACGAGCTGCATGCACAATACGTGGTCGGCGCCGACGGCGGGCGTTCCTGCGTGCGCAAGAAACTCGGCATCGAACTGCTGGGTATGACCCATCCGCGCAAATGGGTGGTGGTCGATGTCACCAACGATTCCCTCGACGCTCCGTACACTGCACTGCACGCCGACCCCGAGCGGCCGTTCGTGTGCATCTACCTGCCGTACCGCCAGCGCCGTTGGGAGTTCATGCTCAAGGAAGGCGAGGACGAGGCGAGGATGTGCGAAGAGGGCACCATCCGCCAGCTGATTCGCAACCACATCGGCGATGCGGTGGACGAGCTGGAAATCGTGCGCATCCGCGCCTACACCCACAATTCACGGGTCGCCGCGCGCTTCGTCGAAGGCCGCGTGGCACTGGTCGGTGACGCCGCGCACATCTCCCCGCCATGGGCCGGCCAGGGCCTGAACTCCGGCCTGCGTGACGTCGCCAACCTGGCCTGGAAACTGGTCGCCGTGCTCAAGGGCCGCGCGTCGCCGAAGATCATCGCCAGTTACGACGTCGAGCGCCGCGGTCACGCCACTGACCTGATCAGCCTGGCCGACAATATGGGTGCCGTGCTTGGCCTGACCAACCCGCTGATGGCCGGCGTACGCGATTGGCTGTTCCAGGCAGTGAACACCGTCGACAACCTGCGTTCGCACCTCCTGGAGTTCAAGTTCAAACCCAAGGCGACACTCATCAAGGGCCTGGTGCACCACGAGCGCGAGGAGCTGCGCGAAGGCGACCTGGTTGGCCAGCTGTTCGTGCAGCCCTTCGTCGAAGATGCCGAGCGCAACAAGCGCCGGCTCGATGAGGTGCTTGGCGACTCCTACGCGGTGCTCGGTTACCGGGTCAACCCAACGGTCGAGCTCAGCGACGAAACCAAGGCCTATTGGGCACGCTGGAATACCCGATTCATCCAGGTCAATCGCTCGCGCAGCGGCAGCCGTAACCAGCCGCTGAGCGCTGACGGAGTGATCAGCGTGGAAGACGTCGATAACAAGCTCGGCAACTGGTTTTCCAAGGTGCGCGACTGCGTGGTGGTGGTACGCCCGGACCGTTTCGTCGCTGCGATCACCACGCCCGAGCGCCTCGAAAGCGTGCTGGCCAAGCTGCAGGGGCAACTGTCATGAGCCAGGCCAATCTGGCCCAGCGCCTGCTGCAGGCGGCCCGTGAGCGGGTGGCGCTGCCCCGCGAGCAGGGCGACGGCCTGAACCTGGCCGCCGGTTACGAGCTGCAGCGCCTGGGCGTGCTGGTCCGTGAAGCGCGCCATGAACGGCTGAGCGGCTGGAAGGTGGCCTTTGCCGGTGCTGCAGCCCAGCGCCGTTTCGGCCTGAGCGAGCCGGTGTATGGCGCGTTGACCGACGCCATGGCGATTGCCGAGGGGCAGCCGGTCGATCTCGCGCAATTGATCCAGCCCAAGCTGGAAATCGAGCTGGCGGTGATCCTTGGCCAGGACCTCAACCCAGGTTTCTACAGCGATGAGGAGTTGCTCAGAGCCATCGGCGAAGTGGCTGCGGCCTTCGAAATCGCTGATTGCCGCTGGCAACACTGGAGTTTCGAGGCCGGCGCTTTCGTTGCCGACAACTCGGCTGCTGCTGCCTATTGCCTGTCCGCTCGCCAGCCCTTCGACGCGCGGCGTCATGCCCAGGTGGAGTATCGGCTGGTGCATGAAGGCCGTGCATTGGGCGACGGAGTCAGCAGCCTCGGTGAAGAGTCGCCGCTGAGCAATGCCTGCTGGTTGATCCGCCGGCTGCTGGCCGATGGGCATCGCCTCAGTGCCGGACAGATCATCCTCTCCGGTGCGCTGTTACCGCCCGTTGCCATCGAGCCTGGTGGCTACCGGCTGAGCATGCTTGGCATGGATTTGGCTCTGCAGTTCCAAGCGGGGCAAGGGCCGGAGAGCCTGTAGTGGCATATCGCCTGTTTAGGTGGTGTCGCGAATAACGATAAATGTGGCCGGGAAGGGGAAGTGCGCGTTTCGCTACAGCGTCTTTCACCGCCAGAGCCGCGTGTGGCGAAGCGTTACACACAAGCCGTGGAGTGCACCGATCATGTTCGCAGAAGTTCGATCCTTCAATGACCCGCAACAACACGCCGGCTCGATTCTCGGCTGGCGTCAGGTGTACGACCAGCTCGGTCGCGGCAGCCTGAGCACGCAATTGCAGCAGGTATCTTCCGAGCGCTTCCAGATCTTCCAGGAAGTGCTCGACAAGCGTGTCGTGCAACATGGGTATGCCCCGAAAGGGCGCCTGTGCCTGGCCCTGGTGCTCAGCTCGGCCTGTGCGCCAGTGGTGCAGAAGCACGAGGTGGGTGCCCACAGCGTGGTGCTGCTGCGTGACGGCGAGGAGTTTCTGCTGCATGCCCCGGAAGGCACCCACTTTTTCGCCGTGACCGTGGACACCGTGCGCTTCGCCAAGCTCGCCGCCCTGGAGTTGCCCCAGCAACAGCTCGACCTGCTCAAGAGTGCTTCGCAGATCGATGTGCCGGATGCGGCGCTCAAGCGCTTCCAGCAACAGGTCTATCCGGTGTTCCAGCACTTGTTGCAGGCCTCTGGGGGCGTTAGCGTGGCTGCCGAGCGGCTGCTCGAGGACGGGCTCATCGATGCGTTGCTGGACCTGTTCGGCAGTGCGCAGCGTGAGCATCGCGGGCGCCATGGCAACCTGGCGGTAAGCTCCTACCTAGTGAAGAAGAGCCAGGAGCTGGCCCTAGACTGCGTCGACGAGCCGCTGAGCGTGCTGGATCTGTGCGAGCGCCTGCGTGTCAGCCGCCGCACACTGCAGAACAGCTTCCAGGTGGTTGCCGGCATTCCACCGGTGGAATATTTACGCAACCTGCGCCTCAATGCCGTGCGTCGGCGCCTGGCCAGCACCTCGACAACCGCGTGTGGCGTCGGTGAGGCGGCCGCGCAGATGGGCTTCTATCACCTGAGCCACTTCTCGCGAAACTACCGCGGCCTGTTTGGCGAGTACCCATCGCAAACCCGCCGTGCTTCCGGTTGATTCTCTTTTCGCCAACCCGAGACCGCCCTAATGTCTTCGCTTACCCGGCCACGCGGGCTCGTGTGGTTGCTGGCCACGCTCGCCGCTTTTTCGCCGCTGTCCATCGACACCTACCTGCCGAGCCTGCCGGACATCGCGCGCGACCTGGGTACTCAGGATGCGCGCGTGCAACTGACCATCGGCGTGTTCCTGGCCGGGCTCTGCTCGGGGATGCTGCTGTACGGGCCACTGTCGGATCGCTACGGGCGCCGTCGCCTGTTGCTGGGCAGCCTGGTGTTGTACATCCTCGCTTCGCTGGGCTGCATCTGGGTGGCAAGCGTCGAGCAACTGATCGTGCTGCGCTTCGTGCAGGCGGTCGGCGGTGCCGGCGCACTGGTGCTGGCCAGAACCGTGGTGCGTGACCTGTTCCCGCTGAGCGAGGCGGCGCGTGTGCTGTCGCTGATGCACGTGATCGCCATGGTCGCCACGTTGCTGGCGCCGATTCTGGGCACCTATCTGGTGCTGCTCGGCGGCTGGCGCACCATCTTCGTCATGCTGTCGCTGCTCGGCGGCGCCTGCCTGCTGGCGGTGACGACGTCCCTGCAGGAGAGCTTGCCCGCTGATGCACGCACCCGTTCGGTATTGGCCTCCTTCATTCATTACGGTGCAGTGCTGCGCGACCCGTTGGCGCTGTGCTACATCCTCGCCATGGGGCTGTCCGTGGGCGGCATGTTCGCCTTCATCACCGCGTCGCCGTTCTTGTTCATCCACCACTTCGGCTTTTCGCCGCGGGCCTTCAGCCTGCTGTTCGGCTTGAACATCCTCGGCATCATCCTGGCCACCGTCATCAATGCGCGCCTGGTGCGTCGTCTCGGCCCGTTGCAGATGCTCGGCGTTGGCAGCGCCGTAGCCGCCTGCGCTGGCGCACTGCTGATCGTCATTGGCCTGGCCGGCTGGGGGCAGCCGTTTTCCATCACCGTTGGCGTGCTGTTGTTCATGGGTATCAGCGGCCTGATCGGTGCCAACTGCATCGCCAGCCTGATGAGCCTGTTTCCGGGTAATGCTGGTGCCGCCGTGGGCCTGGGCATTTCGCTGCAATTCGCCTGTGGCGCGCTGTTCAGCTGGGTGGTCAGCGCGCTGGCCGACGGCACGGCACGGCCCATGTGTCTGGTGATCGGCTTCGCTGGCTTAGGCAGCCTGGCCTGTTACCGGGCCATCCGTCATCAATTGCGCAAGCCACGACATGCCGAGCTTTATCGCGCTCTGGTAGGCAACGGGAACTGAGGCGGATCTTCTAAAGAGAGCCTCAGGCCTGCCGAAGCGCGTCGCGACGCTAGATTTATTGATGCGCCATTAGGAATAAAGGCTCGGATATTTGCATTTGAACGAATTATCGGCCTCTGCCATTCTCGCCTCCGACCCCGCCGTACGCCTGCATTCGCTCATCGCTTCCAACTGTCCTTGGCCAGATCTGCGGCACGCTCGTGCCTGCCCGTGATCTGTCCAGGCGCGGCAGTTGGCAGGCATCTGTCGATACCGGGCAGGCTCGCCCGGGGCGACGCGTTTGGCGCAAGCATCGACCATAAGGGTGCAGCTCGCCTTGCCGCGGTGATTTTCAATGTCTGGGGAAAGGAGCTTCTGCCATGTATCACTGGCTCGCGAACGTGAGTGTTGGGAAGAAACTGATGATCGGCTTCGGCTTGTTATTGCTGATGAGCCTGTTGATCTTCTGGTCTGGCTGGAGCTCTATCGCCGGGCTTTCCTATCGCATGGATCGCATGAGCGCGGTGAACAGCCTGATGGACGAGCTGGGCAGCATGCGCCTGGCCCGTGCCGGTTACCTGCAGAGCCAGGGCAGTGTGGACAAAGCCGAAGCCCTGGATGGCCGAATCGAGGCCACCGGGAAAACGCTGCAGGCGCTGCAGTCGTTCTTCACCACCAGTGCCAATGTCCAGCACGTCGATGAGATGGCGCAGAGCCTGATGGGTTATCGGGGCGCGGTGGCCGGCCTCAAGACCAGCTACCAGCAGATCGAGGCCTCGCGCCTGGTGCGGCGAACCACCGGCGACAAGGCACTGCAGTTGCTCGACGGCCTGGACACGTTGATCGCCGCCGATATGAGCGTCGAGGATCAGTACAGGATCTACCGGGCGGTCAAGGATTTGCAGATGCAGTTCCTCTATGCCCGCTTTGAAACCCGTGCCTACACCTACGGCAACAACCCCAAGAGCTTCGCGGCGGCGGCCAAGGCCGTCGACCAGACGCTGGCCAGCCTGGCGGTGCTGCGCGAGACGCTTGGCGGTGCCGAGCAGGCCACGCTCGACGAGCTGGGCAACAACGTTCAGGCTTACCGCGACAGCCTGCAGACCCATCAGAGCGCGTTGCAGCGGATCGACGCCGACAGCTTCGAGGTGCAGAAACAGGGCGATTCCATGCTGAGCATCAGCCAGGCGCTCTATGCCAACCAGATGCAGCTGCGCGCCGAAGATACCCATCGCGCCGCCTGGACCATGGGCCTGTGCCTAGTTCTGGCATTGAGCCTGGGCGTGCTCGGCGCCGTGCTGATCACCCGGCAGATCGCGCCGCCGCTGCGTGCGGCCCTGCAGAACGTGCAGCGCATCGCCAGCGGCGATCTCACCTTCCAGGCCAGCGCGCAGCGCCGCGACGAGATCGGCCAGCTCGAACAGGGTCTGGCTGAAATGGCCGGCAACCTGCGCCAGCTGATCGGCCATATCGGCGATGGCGCAACGCAGATCGCCAGCGCCACCGAAGAGCTCTCGGCGATCACCCAGCAGACCCGCGCCGGGGCCAGTGAACAGAAACTGGAGACCGAGCAGGTCGCCACTGCCATGCATGAAATGACCACCACGGTGCACGATGTGGCCCGTAACGCCGTGGACACTGCCAACGCGGTGGATCATGCCGCACGCGACGCCAACGATGGCGCGCGCATCGTGCTCAAGGCCATCGAACAGATCGAGAACCTCACCGGCGAGGTGCAACTGACCAGCGATGCCATCGGCAGCCTGGCTGCCGAGGGTGACCGTATCGGCAGCATGCTGGACGTTATCAAGTCGGTCGCCGAGCAGACCAATTTGCTGGCCCTCAACGCCGCCATCGAGGCGGCACGGGCCGGCGAGGCTGGCCGTGGCTTCGCCGTGGTGGCCGACGAGGTGCGTGGCTTGGCACAGCGCACCCAGCAGTCCACCCAGGAAATCGAAGGGTTGATCGGCGCGTTGCAGCAGGGCACTCGCAACGCCGTGCAGCGCATGGACGCCAGCCTCAGCCTGACCACCGACAGCGTCGAACTGGCCCGCAATGCCGGGCAGGCGTTGTCGAGCATCACCGCGAATATCTCGGCGGTGCAGAGCATGACCCAGCAGATCGCCGCCGCGGCCGAGCAGCAGGGCGCCGTGGCCGAGGAAATCAACCGCAGCGTGTTGAACGTGCGCAGCATCACCGAACAGGCCTACACGGCCAGCGAGCAGACCAGCGAGGCGAGCCAGGAACTGGCCAAGCTTGGCGGTGCACTGCAGAGCCAGGTGCAGCGCTTTCGGGTGTAATCAGGCGGCAAAGCCTGCAGCGCTTCCTGGCGCTGCGGGCATTCAACCCTTCAGCAGCATCACCAGCATGCCCGCGGCCAGGGCGATCAGCACCAGGCCGGAAAGTCGTTCGAGCAGCGGCAGGGCGCGCTGGAAGTTGCCCAGCAGCCGGCCATTGCCGATGGCCAGGGCCACCAGCAGATCCCAGCCAAGCACCACGGCGAACATCCACAGGCCATAGAACGCCTTCCAGCCGGCACTGCTCTGGGCGCCTAGCATGCTCGCCAGGCTGACGTAGAACAGCGCGTTCTTGGGGTTGAGGATGCCGGACAGAAAACCCATGCCGGCCGCCTGCCGCCAGGAGGCTCGGCTGGCCGGCGCCACCTCGCCCGGTGCCTGCAGCACGCTGCTGCCGGCATGGCGAATGAACAGCACGCCCAGATACAGCAGGTAGAGGCAGCCGACCAGCTGCAGGGTGATGAACGGTGCTCTGCCAGGCTGTAGCACCGACACGCCGGTAAAGGCGGCGACGATGAACACGCCGTTGGCCACGGCGATGCCCAGGCAGGCGCCACTGGCGACTCGCCAGCCCGCTGCCAGAGAGGTGCGGGCGACCAGAAAGAAGTCCGGACCGGGGGAAATCAGCGCCAGGAAATGGGCGGCGGCAATGATCAGGAACTGCTGCATGGCGGGCATCGCTCGTCTGGGAAGAAAGGCCCGTCAGTCTGTCGCTCCGTACCTATGCCGTATTGAAGGAAATCGTCAGGCAGCGGTTTTACCAACCGTATCGCTCAGGTCGGATTTCGCCATGATATCGACCGGTAGATCCTCCACTGCCGGTTACCAGGCCAGCCGCGTATGGGGCGGCCGACCTGGGCGTTCGCTACCAGCGGAAGTTCACCGCGGTCACCAGTTGGCGCTCGTCGCCATAGGTGCAGGTGGCGAACTCGCAATAGGTATATCGCTTGTTGGTGAGGTTGTTGGCGTTGAGGCTGATGTCCCAGTTCGCGTCGAGCTGGTAGCTGACCATGGCATCGAAAAGGGTGTAGGCGGGCATCGCCGAGTCCATGCCGGAGGCCTGGGTGGTGCCCTTGTAGCGGGCGCCTGCACCGACGGTGAGCTGCGGCAGGTTGAGGTGCATGAAATTGTAGTCGAACCATAGCGCCGCCTGATGATAGGGCGTGTCCTCGCTGCGTTGGCCGACTTCGCCGGCGATGCTGCTCTAGGTAATGCGTGCATCGATATAGGCGTAGGAGGCGATCAGGCTGAGGTCCTCTGTCACGTCCGCCTTGGCTTCCGCCTCGAAGCCGCGCGAGCGCACTTCGCCCGTCTGCGAGGCGATGTTGGTGGCAGGATCCTGCTTGAATACGTTTTGCTGGGTCAGCTCGAAAACCGCCGCACTGAGCAGCAGGTTGCGGCCCTCGGGCTGGTAGCGAATCCCTGCTTCGTACTGCTTGCCTTCGGTAGGCACGAAGCTCTGCCCGCCGGCAACGGCCACTGACACCGGGAAGAACGATTCGCTGTAGCTCAGGTACGGCGCCAGGCCGTTATCGAACTTGTACACGAGGCCGGCGCGGTAGGTAGTGGCCTCGTTGTCCTGGCTGGTGCGCACGCCGTTGCGATGCTGTTGCTGGTCCTGGTCGGCCCAGTCGTGGCGCACGCCGAGTACGGCGACCCAGCGGTCGTCGATGTTGATCTGATCCTGCAGATAAATGCCTTTTTGCAGGGTGTCGATCTGTGAGCCGCGTTCCAGGCTGCGGTCCTTGTTCACCACCACCGGCTGCCCGTAGTTGTAGCGGCTCAGATCCAGCGCTGGCGCGACGCCGCGAAAATTGTGCGAGTCGTAGCTCATGTCGTAGGCATCGAAGCCCAGCAGCACGCTGTGCTGCGCACCACCAAGCTGCCATTTCGACTCGATGTTGGTGTCGCTGGCCAGGCCTCGGGCGCGTTCGTGGCGGTCGCTGTACTGGCGCTGCAGGATGCCTGTGGTGGCCGCCTGATTGATCACGGCGGCATTCAGACCGTTACCGCCGGTACGCACCTGCAGGTACTTCCAGTCCACTTCGGTCTGGTAGTAACGCAGCTTGTGGTTGATGCGCAGCTGCTCGTTGAAGTGGTGCTCGAACTCGTAACCGAGTGTCGACATCTCGCCGTTCATCTCGTTGTAGTCGGGCTCGCCGATGAAGTCGTGGCGACCGATCTGGTACGCCGCGTCGCCCACGCCCTTGACCAGCTGGTAAGGCAGCGGCGCGGAGAAGCCCGTTTCGGTCTTCTGGTAGAACGACAGCAGGGTCAGGGAGGTGTCTTCGTTCGGGCGCCAGGTCAGTGCCGGGGCGATATAGAGCCTGTCGTCGTCGATGTGATCCTGGGGTGTGCCGCTACCGCGCGTGAGCAGGGTCAGGCGGTAGCTCAGGGTATCGCTGTCACCGAGCGGGCCGCTGAAGTCGGCGGATAGCTGCTTGCGGTCGTTCTGGCCGACCTGCAGGTTGAGTTCGTGCTGTGGCTCCCGAGTCGGCCGCTTGCTCACCCCGTTGATCATGCCGCCTGGCGACAGCTGCCCGTAGAGCACCGAAGCCGCGCCGCGAATCACCTCGACACGCTCCAGGCCATAGGGCTCCTGGATGCCGTCATAGGAGTTGTTCTGCAGGCGCAGGCCATCGCGCAGCGAGCCGCCGGTGGCGGACTCGACATCGAGACCACGGATCCGAAAACGGTCCGCCGTGCGGTTGAAACTGGTCGGCTGGCTGGTGACGCCCGGTGTGTAGCTGAGTGCCTGGGAAAGGGTCTCCGACTGGCGATTGCGCAACTCGTCGCGAGTGACCACCGAGATCGATTGCGGCGTATCGACCAGGGCGGTATCGGTCTTGGTGGCGCTGCTATTGCGCAGGGCCACGCAGCCGGCCAGCGGCTCGCCCGGTAGCTCGGCATTGCCCAGGGCGATGCCGGATACGGTGGTGCTGTCCAGCTCCAGCGCGCCGCTGGCGGGCAGCGGGCGCAGCACATAACCGCCGCCGCCCTGATCGACTGCCTCCAGCCCGGAGTTTTGCAGCACCAGAGCGAGCCCGGTGGTGACCGAGTAACTGCCGTTCAGGCCGGGGCTGGTCTTGCCGCTGGCCAGGTCGTTATGGCCGGCGAGGTAGATACCGGCCTGGGCGGAAAACTGGTTGAGTACGCTGTTCAGCGGCCCTGGCGCAATGCTGTAGGTGCGCACCGCCTGGCTTTCCTGCGCGGTGGCCGGCCGGGCGATCAGCAGCGTCGGGGCGAGGGACAGCGCCATGGGCAACGCCAGGGCGAGTGGTCGCAGGGAGAGGTGGAACGCGTGCGCGGCTGGCAAGTGCATGGTGGCCCCAGGGGTGGTCTGATCGGTTGGCTTCTCAGAACTGGTCCAAAGTCTGCTGCGCGTCGGCACTGCGGCGTTAAAAACAGGCTGGATTGCCAGCCCAGTCGGGCTGCTCATTTACAGCTCGTAAACTCCGCGTCCTCGCCTGTTTTTGCGGGGCCGCCTAGGCCTTGCATTGCTCTAGCTCGCGAGACTTTGAACAGGTTCTCAGGGATTACCGAGCCAGATCTGCAAAAGGGAACCGCGCCGATGAATTAATTTCGATCAGGCCCCGCTCGGTTCGACGCTTACCCACCAGTCGGTCAGCCGCTGCACCCGAATCGGCAGGGCGGCCTGCAGCAGGCGCAGGCTTTGCTCGCTGTCGTCGAGCGGGAAATAGCCCATCACCGGCAGGTTGGCGACCGCCGGGTTGCAGCCCAGGTGGCCGCGGCGAAATTGCCCCAGCTCGTCGAGCAACTGGCCCAGCGGCATGCCTTCGGCGGCCAGTACATGGCGTGTCCATGATTCGCGGGCGCCGGTTGCGGCTTGCACGGCGCCAATCTGCGAGGCGTCGAAGGTGACTTGCTGACCGGCGGGGATGCGCAGGGTTTGCTGGTTGCCTGCGGTGCGGATTTCCACCGTGCCGTCGAACACCGTCAGCCAGGTTTGCGTATCGCTCTCGCGCACGCTGAAGCGCGTGCCCAACGCCTGCATGCGGCCGTGCCGGCTGGCAATGAAGAAGGGGCGGGAGTCGCGGGCGGTGTCGATCAACACTTCGCCAACGCGCAAGTGCAGCAGGCGAACGGCGCCGTCGAAGTCGGCATCCAGCGCGCTGCCAGCGTTGAGCCACAGGCGGGTGCCGTCGGCCAAGCGTGCTTCGCGCACCTCGCCGATACCGGTGGCGAAGTCGGCGCTCCAGCCGGCCACCAGGCGCGGCAGGGCCGTGTGGCGCCAGGCGCTCCACGCCACCAGGCTGCCGGCGCCGACGATCAACAGGCTCTTCAAACCCTCGCGCCGGGTCAGGCCGGAGCGACCCGGCTGGGCCAGGGCACGGCGCATCGCCTGCCCGTCGTCCTGTTGCTGCAACTGGCCGAAACGCTGGCTGACGCGCTCGACATAGTGCCAGGCGTCGCGGTGTTCGCCGTGTTGCTCCAGCCACCGCTGCCATTGCTGGCGCACCTGGCCATCGGCCTGTTCGTCGTGCAGGCGCACGTACCAGTCGGCGGCCTGCTGCAGGCTGGCGTGGCTGAGGGTGTGGGGGCGCGGGCTGATCATTCGACCAGCAACCCGTCGAGTTCGGCTTCGAGCAGGGCGCAGTGCAGCAGCGCCTGGGCCAGGTATTTCTTGACCATGCGCTCGGACACGCCGAGCTGCGCGGCGATCTCGCGATAGGGCAGGCCGTCGAGCTGGGCGAGCAGAAACGCCTGGCGCACCCGCGCGGGCAGGCGCAGCAGCATGGCGTCCACTTCGTGCAGGGTTTCGATGATCAGCGCGGCCTGCTCCGGCGACGGCTGTCGCGCTTCTGGGCGGTTGGCCAGCGTGCTCAACCAGGCCTGTTCCAGCTGTTTACGACGCCAATGATCGATGCTCAGGCCACGGGCGATGGTCGCCAGGTACGAGCGTTCGCCGCTGTGGCTGTCGAAGCGACGCGGGCGCAGCAGCAGGCGCACGAAAGTGTCTTGCACCAGGTCAGCGGCATCAGCGCTGTCACCCAGGCGACGGCGCAGGAATTGCTGCAGCCAACCGCGATGGCTGGCGTACAGCTGGTGCAGGGCGGAGTTATCGGAAGGCGTCATCGAGAGCACGGACCCGAAGGCGTTTGCGCGCCTCAATGCAGATAAGAATTAGTCGCAAATTAGAGCAAGATGCGTCGATTGCTGCAAGAGAGTGGTGGTCGATTCCCTGGGCTGGTGCCGAGCGGCTCGCTCCGGCCCAACCGATCTCGGGCCGGTCGTTAGGCCAGGCGGGCTGATGGAGCGATTACTGCTTGAATCGGATCAGCGTAATGATCCATAAAACGTCAACTGATTGGTCCAAGCGAGACGATGATGGCGAACAGAAAAGCGGGCCCCCTGGTTGTTTCGCTGCCACTTGGTGCACCGCAGCCTGGTGAGAGCCTGCAGGGCTGGCTGTATGGCGCGTTGCGCGAGGCGATTCTCAGCAGTCGCCTGCCGTCGGGTAGTCAAGTGCCCAGCACCCGCGCCCTGGCCGAGCACTACGGCATGGCGCGCGGTACCGTGCAGGCGGCCTATCAGCAACTGCAGTCCGAAGGTTATCTGGATACCGGGAGCGGCTATGGCACGCGGGTATGCACGGTGCTGCCGGATGCCACGCTCAACGCCGGCGCTGCCGGGTGCCCGGCCCAAGCGCCCGTCGAACAGCCGCGGGCCGCGCCGGATACGGCGTGGTCGCAGCGCTTGCAGGCGGAAAAGCCGGTGTTCATGAGTGGCGCTACCCAGCGCGGCTTGCGGCCGTTCTTCCCGCACCGGGGGGACGTGCTGGCATTCCCTATCGACCTGTGGCGCAAACTGCACACCGCTCATCTCCGCTCCTCGCGCCTGCTGGACATGCTCGATGCCGACCCCGCCGGCCTGCCTGCTTTGCGCACTGCCATCGCTCAATACCTGGCGATTGCCCGGGGCGTGCAGGTCGGCGCCGAGCGCATCGTGATTCTCGGCAGCGTGCAGCAGGCAATGGACCTGACTTTGCGCCTGCTGGTGGCGCCGGGTGAACGGGTGTGGATGGAAGACCCCGGCTACCCCGGCGCCCGGCAACTGATTAAGGCCAGCGGCGTGGCGGTGGTCGATGTGCCGGTCGACCGAGAAGGCCTGCAGGTCGACACGGCCCTGGGGCTGGCGCCGGATGCGCGGTTGGCCTACGTAACGCCCTCGCACCAGGCACCGCTGGGCGGCGAGCTGTCGCCAGCGAGGCGCCTGGCGCTGCTACGCTGGGCCAGCGAGCAGGGCAGCTACATCTTCGAGGACGACTACGACAGCGAGTACCGTTTCGTCGCCAAGCCCATCCCGGCGCTGCGCAGCATGGCCGGGGCCGATGCGTCGGTGATTCTCGCCGGCACCTTCAGCAAGCTGCTGTTTCCGTCCCTGCGCATGGCCTACGTGGTGCTGCCGCCGCAGCTGGTGGAAGGCTTCACGCGAATGGTGTCGTTGACCGCGCGGCATGCCAACAGCGTGGCCCAGGCGGTACTGGCGGACTTCATCGATCAGGGCCACTTCGATCGCCACCTGCGACGCATGCGCAAGCTTTACGCCGCCCGGGCCGAGGCGCTCTCGGCGGCCGCCGAGCAGCATTGGCAAGGTTTGCTCGAAGTACCGCCGATTCGCGCCGGCCTGGATGTGGTCTGCCGGCTTCACGGCATGGAGGAGGGTGATGCCCAGGCGCGCCTGGCCGAGGCGGGCATCGACGTGATGCCCCTGCAGCGCTATTGCGTGCAGCCCCAGGCGCCAGGGCTGGTGATGGGCTTCGCGGCCTACGACGAAGCGGCCATCGATGTGGCCGCCAGGGATGTGGCGCGGCTGCTTCGCCGCCCCTGAACGCTGCTCAACTGGCGACGATGATCACGGTGATGCAGATCATCGCCACCACGCCAAACACCAGGCGGGCGATCCAAGGGGCCGTGAGCCAGGCGGTGGTCGCGCCGGCCACCTGACCGACGTTCTTCTCGGTGAGCCAGCGAGTGCCGGGCTGCGCTTTCATCGGGTTGCCGCACTGCGGGCAGGCATAAGCCTTATCGGAGATGCGGTGTTGGCATTCGGGGCAGTCGACAAGGCTCATCTCGGTCGTCCTCTGATCGGTGGCGATAGCTGGAGGTGAGACTGGGCGCCGGTAACCGAGTTCCGCGCCAGGCCAGAGCTGACGAGGGCTGCGGGATTTTTTTACTGAAATTGAGAAAGCGCTCGCACCGTGCGGCGAGCGCTCTGCGGCGTCACTTGCGGCGCCACTGGCCCTGTTGCTGGATGTATTGGCCAGCGGGGGTTCTGTCGATGGCCTTCTGGCCTGCGATGGTCTCCACGTCGCTGAGCTGGATGCCGTTCTGCTGAGCGAGCTTCTGGTACTCGGCGCGGCGTGCGGCGTTGATCTGCCTGGCGATCTCGTCGGCCTGGCCACCGGCCTTGACCACGCCGAGGTAGCCGTTGGGCATTTCACCGAGCTGTCCGCTGGCCTTGGCATCACCCAGGGCGGACATCGCCTCGTTGAGGCTGAGGGCGTGGGCCGGCAGGCTCAGGCTGAGCAGCAGCAACAGGCCGGCGAAGGGTTTGATCAGGTTCATGCGTGGCTCCTCAGAACAGTCCGCTGGATTCACTGAACATGCTGTCCAGCGCCTTATCCACCTTGATATAGATCTCGTGCTCGATCTTCACATTCAGGTTGATGTTGATCGGCTCGTTGGGCATCGCCAGTTGTACCGTCGGGGTACAGGCTGTGGTCAGTAGCCCCAGCAGCAGGGCGGTGATGCAACTACGCAAGCGCATGGCGCTTCTCCTCGTCAAGGCTCCTTGGGGGCGGTATTGCGCTGCAGCATTCGCTGCTGCACGCGCCGTGTGATGATGTCGTTGACCCGGTCGGTCAGCTGCAGGCTGGCGAGCAGGGTGGGGATGTCTTCCTCCAGGTTGATGTTGAAGTGAATCGGCCGGCCGTTCTCGATGGCCGGGTTCTGGCCTTCCAGGCGCATCCCCAGGTTCAGCGTGCCGTGCTGATCATAGTCGACCGCGCTGTTCAGGGTGGTGAACCGGAAGTCCTCCAGCGATTGCGTCACCAGTTGCATTGCCGGGTTGCTGCGGCCCAGGGCCTTGATCCTTTCCGAGCTGAACTGCAGGTAGCCACCGGGCTGGCGGGCGGCGACGTGGCCGTCGTCTATCTCTATACCCTTCGGGCCCAGGCGCACTGGCAGGTCGCCGTCCAGGGTGCCGCTGCCTGCCAGGCCTTCAGCGGGGTAGAGGGCGAATAGCTGCTGGAGTTCCAGGCCGCGAAGCTGAATGCGAAACAACAGATTGCCAGCATCCAGATTCCACTGCCCCGGCGTCAGGGTGACCTGGCCACCCATCAGCGTGGTGCGTGCCAGGTTCACTTCCAACCGGCCTTTGGCGGCAGCGGCCAGCGGCGCGCTGTAACGCACTCGGGCTTCGCCGGGGCCGATGGGCAGGCCGGGGTTGGCCTGTTGCAGTTTCACTTGTGGGATGTAGAGCTCGAAGCGCTGGCGCGCCAGCTTGAATTGCAGGCGCGTATCCAGGCCACTGAGTTCGGAGCGGTCGTAGATGCCGCCCAGGCCCTTGCCGGTCAGGTTCAAGTCGAGGCTCGGCGCGCTGCTGCCGGCGGCCAGGTCCAGATTCGCATCGGCATTCAGGCGACCGTTGTTAAGGTCGAGCAGTTCGGGCCATTGCACCAGGGTCTTGGCCAGCGGGTTGCCGGAGCGCAGGAACAACTCGCCAAGGGTGGCCTTGAGTTGCAGGTTCTGTTTCGCGTCGAGACCGGCAGTGAGGTCGAGTTGCAGTTCGCTGTCGTTGTTCAGTTTGCCCTGCAGGGTGCCGGCTCCATCGACCGCGGCCAACTGGCCTTGCAAGCGCCAGCCCTGGGGTTTGAGGTTGGCTTGCAGCAGGCGCGTGGTGCTCAGGTTCAGCGGGCCCTTGAATTGCCAGCCTTGCAAGGCGCCCTCCTGCAGCGCCAGCTTCAAGGTGCTGCCACCTACCCCGGCCTGCAGTTTCTGCGCGCTCAGCACGGCGCCTTTCAGGCTGGCAGCCTGCAGCTGCGAACCGTGGCCAAGGTTCAGTTCGATTGCGCCGTCGTCGGCGTAGCCTGCCAGGTTCAGCGCGCTGCTCAGCTCGGTGGCTTGCCAGCCGGCCTGGTTCGCTCTGGCGGTGCGGGTGGTCAGGCGCGTATCGGCAAACTGCACCGCCCAGGGCGCCGAGCTGGCGACGGCCAGGCGGCCCTGCAAATCCAGGCGAGTGGTGCCGTGTAGCGCAGCGGTCAATTTCAAGGGCAGGCTGCGCTCGGCCAATTCCGGGCGCAAGTCGGCCAGTGGTGTATCCGCCTGCACCTGCAGGTGCAGGGATTCGCTGCGCAGCTCCGGCGGCAGCGCCGCCAGCCAGCCGGGATTCGGTTCGCTGAGCTGCAGATCGGCCTCGACTCGCCTGGCAATCCACTGTGAGCCTTCATTATGAGCCGCCAGGGCCAACTGCCCCTGTAGCAGGCCGACGCCGGGCAGCGGCCACGGCTGCGGCAGGTTGCCGTGCACATCGAATTGGCCGCTCGCCGCCAGCAGGTTGTTCACATCCGGCTGGCGGCGAGGCAGGTCGAGCTGCCAGGTAGCGGCGAGGCTGGCCTCGCCCGGTGCTGCCGGCCATTGCTTGCCGGCGGGCAGTGCCCAGGTGCTCAGCAGGTTCTGCAGCGTGACGGCCTGGGTAAGCGCGGTGGCGTCGAGCTGGCCGGTCCAGCTCAGGCCGTCACCGCGCTCCTGCAGGTGGCTGGTCAGAGTCGCCTGGGGCTGTCGATCCACCGCCAGGGTTATCTGCAGATCGAGCGCGTCAGTACTGGGTTCTAGAACGAGCGCGGCGCTCACGATCTGCTCTTGTTGGGCAAAGTTTCCCTGCAGGGCGATACGTTCATCGTCACCGCGCTGCAGGTCCAGGCCGCCACTGGCGATGCATTGCCCGCGAGCGCAGGGCAGGGCGGCCTGGAGGTGAGTGATCGACAGACTGCGTGGCAGCAGGGCCAGCGGTGCGGCCAGGCGATGCAGGTCGAGGTCGGGCGGCGGCACGGCGTCTGGGGCATTTTCTTCGACCGGTCGCCAGCTTAGCGACAGGCGGTCAATCGTAATGTGCCGCCACACCGGCAGGCTGAAGCCGAAGTCACGCCAGGCCAGGTGCAGATCATTGCCGTGCAATTCGAGCGTGCCGGCGCTGCCGCGCTGGCGCAGCGCGAGACTGTCGATGCGCAGGCCCCGGTCCGAAAGCGAAACACCGTGCCAGTCGAGGGTTTCAATGCCGCTGCGCTGAAGTAAATGGCGACTGCCCAGATAAACGGCGGCCACCAGCATCAGCAGCAGGACGAGTGTGACGGACAGTCGCAGCCAGATGCGGCGGCTGAGCATGGGCGAGGATCCAAGAACCGATGAATCGGCGACGGTAACCCGAACGGGTGTGGCCTGCCAAACCGGACGCGCCTGATTGGTGCTTCATACTTTTATGGCGTGCGCGTGACAGGAGCATCATTGGTGCATGGGCTGCATGCCCCGTCCGTCGTGGCGTGCCGAGATGTCAAGGCTGATTTCGCCCTGCAAAAGGGCATTTCAGAGGCCTCGCGGCGGACTTGTGCACAATCGCGAGGCAGCTTGTCAAGCCGCATATTGCCACTTGTCAAAAGCCGAGCAATAGCGTAGGCATAAATATAAGTTTATGAAAAATATAGACTTTTTTGATGTGGTGAAAAAATGAGCAGTTTAAGCGGGAGGCCCATTCCATCAGTGTTAGGGGATATTTCGCCCACCATACCCACAAAGTTATCCACAGCTTCTGTGGATTGTCATCTCCAGCCGCTCTGGGGCGGGCCGGGGCTTTACCTGTGAATAAAAAAGAGTAGAGTGGCGCGCCTGTTCAAGAGCCCCGCTTTATCCTTATGCCCCGCGCGTTACCCCGCAGTGAACTCCATACGCTTCCCGTCCGTACCCAGGTTCCCGTTCGTGTGGCCGCCTGGCTGCTGGACAGCCCGCGCCTTGGCCATGCGCCCAGTGTGAAACGCATCGCCGGCCGCCTGCTCAAGCAGCCTGCGCGCCGCGGCGTGGTGCAGGCGCAAAGTCGGCTGGGCCAGATGCTCTGCCGCGAATGCGGCAATACCCGTGACCGGCGCATCGGCCTGGAGCTGCTACGTCAGGCGGCGCGTGCCGGCGATGGCCATGCCCAGCTGGAACTGGGCCGCCTGTATTGCCAGCCGCGCACCCTCGAGCCGGAGCAGGCCAGGCATTGGCTGGAGCTGGCGGCGCTGCAGGGGCACCACGAGGCCCGGGATCTGTTGCGGCTTCTTTAGAGGAGCTCTGTTGTAGCCGCTGCCGAGCGGCCGCGCGGTTATACTGCCCGGCAGTCTTGCCTGGATGCCTTTATGCCTTTCGATCTCCTGACCCTGTTGCCGGCTTTCCTGGCCGGCGCGCTGCTGGCCGCCGCTGCGTTGTGGTTGCGCATGGCCGCCGCCTTGCGACAGGCCGAGGACATGCGCCTGCAGTCGGGGCTGGCCCAAGAGCGCATGAATGCGGCGCAGCTGACCCAGGCCGGCCTCAGTGCGCAGTTGGACAATTGCCGCGACGAGCTTGCCGAGATTCTCGAAATCAAGGCTGATCAGCAGGCCGAACTGGCCGCCCTGCGCCGCGAAACCCACTTGCTGCAGAACGATCTGCAACTGGCCCGTGATCAGCTCGAGGGCGCGCAGACCCTGCGCGAGCGCCAGGAAACCGAGCTGCGTCGTCTGGACAGCGAGCGGGCCGGGCTGGCGGCCGAACTGCACGAACAGCAGGAAAACCACCAGCAGCGCCTGGAGGATCTGCAAGGCGCCCGTGATGCCTTGCGTGCGCAGTTCGCCGAGTTGGCCGGCAAGATCTTCGACGAGCGCGAGCAACGTTTCTCGGAAACCAGCCAGCAGCGCCTGGGGCAATTGCTCGACCCGCTCAAGGAACGCATCCAGGCCTTCGAGAAGCGCGTCGAGGAGAGCTACCAGCAGGAGGCGCGCGAGCGCTTTTCTCTGGGCAAGGAACTGGAGCGCCTGCAGGGGCTCAATCAGCGTCTGAGCGAGGAGGCGATGAACCTCACCCAGGCACTCAAGGGCCAGAAGACCCAGGGCAACTGGGGTGAGCTAGTGCTCGAACGCGTGCTCGAACATGCCGGCCTGCAGAAGGGCCGTGAGTACCACACCCAGGTCAGCCTGAAGAGTGCCGAGGGCGAGCGTTTCCAGCCGGACGTGCTGATCCAGCTGCCAGGCGACAAGCAGGTGGTGGTCGATGCAAAGGTCAGCCTCACCGCTTATCAGCAGTATGTGTCGGCCAGCGAGGAAACGGTGCGGCAGGTGGCGCTGAAACAGCACGTACTATCGCTGCGCAGCCACCTCAAGGGCCTGTCGCTCAAGGATTACCAGCACCTCGACGGGCTGCACAGCCTGGATTTCGTTCTGCTTTTCGTGCCGATCGAGGCCGCATTCGCAGCGGCTCTGCAGGCTGATCCTGGGCTGTTCCAGGAAGCCTTCGACCAGCACATCGTGATCGTCAGCCCGACCACGCTGCTGGCGACCCTGCGGGTGATCGACAGCCTGTGGCGCCAGGAACGGCAGAGTCAGAACGCTCGGGAAATTGCCGAGCGGGCAGGGGCGCTGTACGACAAGTTCGTGGCCTTCATTCAGGATCTGGACGAAGTCGGCATGCGCCTGCAGCAGCTCGACAAGGCCTATTCCGGCGCGCGCAACAAGCTGGTCGACGGCCGCGGCAACCTCATCAGTCGCGCTGAAAACCTCAAGCTGCTCGGCGCCCGGGCCAGCAAGAGCCTGCCTCCCGAGCTGCTCGAACGTGCAGCCGGGCTGCCGCTGGATGAGCCGCTGGACGACTGATCCTTTTCCCTCCCGCATTCGAGCGGTGGCGTGACGCCAGGGCTGGACGCAGCCCAGATCTCGTCTATCTTGTCGGTTGTCATACTTCTTGGGAGTGTGACGATTGCGCTGTCGACCGCCTGGCAAATTGCCTTGGTATCTTCAGGTTATTCAATGGATTGGCCATAACAAGGACAACAACCATGCCGCTCATCAAGCGCCTTTTTACGCCTGTTTCTCTAACTAAATCTCATCGATCAAAGTGCGTTGTCATACCTCTGATTTTGTTGGCCAGTAGTGCCGCCCTGGCGCTGGAGGCGCCGCCGAACATCCAAGTGCCGACTCTGGCCTATGACGACCGCCAGATCATTCTGGTCTGGGAGAAACCGCAAGATGCCGCTGGCATCGTCGACTATCACGTGTACATGGATGGTAAAAAGCTGGGCGGCGCCAATGCCAATAACGACCAGCATTCACCGGCCAAGCCCTTTATCGACCACTTCTACGCGGCCGACACGGCCAATTTCCACCATCGCATCGCCTTCCATAACTACACCGTCGACGGCCTGAAGCCGGAGACGCAATATCGCTTCACTGTGCGCTCGGTGGATGCCAAGGGCCGCGAGTCGGCCGACAGCCCGGTGCTGATGCAGCGCACCACGACGGTTCCCGAGGTGTTCAACATCGAGGCCCAGGGCGCCAAGGGCGATGGCAAGACGCTCAATACCGCGGCCATCCAGAAGACCATCGATCTCTGTTCATCGAACTGCAAGGTGCTGATTCCGGCCGGGGTGTTCAAGACCGGTGCGCTGTACCTGAAAAGCAACATGACCCTGGAAATCGCCGAGGGCGCCACGCTGCTGGGCTCCGAGCGCAGCGAGGATTACCCGCTGCAGGGTTACATCCAGTACCCGTATTCGACCATGGTGCGCCCGGCGTCGCTGATCAACGCGCTGCCGCGCGATCCGCGCCAGCACCAGTCGTTCGAGAACATCCGCATCGTCGGCAAGGGCACCATCGACGGCAACGGCTGGAAGCGCAACGACGACAGCCAGGACGAGCTCGGCAAGCCGCTGCCGTTCTACCGGGCCAGTGACAATACCCGCTACAGGGAGGACGGCATCCTGGCCAGGGATCAGGTCGAAAAGGCGGTGGCGCGTGGCATCATCGTCAAGGACGCCTACGGGCAGATGCGCTCTTCACTGATGACCCTGCGCAACGTCAAGAACGTGTTCTACGGCGGCTTCACCGTGCTCAACCCGGCCTACCACGGGATCATGAACCTGGAGACCGAGAACGTGGTGATGGCGGGTACCGTGCACAAGACCTACGACGCCAACAACGGCGATGGCATCGAGTTCGCCAACAGCAAGGGTGCGATGGTCTTCAACAACTTTTTCGACACGGGCGACGATTGCGTCAACTTCGCGTCTGGCACCGGCGCTGGCGCCACCAAGCAGCCGCCCCAGGAAGATGCCTGGATCTTCAACAACTTCTTCCGCCGCGGCCACGGCATGGTGGTCGCCGGCAGCCATACCGGTGGCTGGATCCAGAACATCCTCGCCGAAGACAACGTGTCCGATGGCACCGACACCGGCCTGCGCATGAAAAGCACCAATTTCATGGGCGGCGGCGCGCGCAACGTCACCTTCCGCGACTCGGCGATCCGCAACCCGGTCAAGCAGGGGGTGATCATGACCCTGGATTACCACGACCCCAACGCCATCCTCGACTACGAGCGCTCGACCGTGCCGGGGCAGTTCCGCGATATCCGCGTGAGCAACGTGACGGTGGAGGGTGCCGCCGGCGCGGCGATTCAGGTCAAGGGCGACAGCGCCCACGACGCCTTCCATGAGAACGTCGCCTTCGAGCAGGTGCGCTTCAAGGGCGGGGCGGGCGCGCAGATCGACGGTCTGCGCGACTCGAGCTTCACCGACGTCAGCTTCGTCGGCACCCAGGGCGAAGCCTGGAACATCAAGGGCAGCGAGGGCCTGCGCTTCGACCGGGTCGAGCCGCAACCCAGGCGATAAAACGCGGGCGCGGTGCGCTTCAGTCGTCCCGCGTCAGCACTTCCAGCAGCTCGATTTCGAAACTCAGGTTGGAATTCGGCGTGATCGCGCCCATCGAGCGTTCACCATAGGCCAGGTGCGCCGGCACGAACAGCCGGCGCTTGCCGCCGACCTGCATGCCCATCAGGCCCTGGTCCCAGCCCTTGATCACGCGCCCGGTGCCGATCACGCACTGGAACGGCTTGCCGCGCGAATAGGACGAGTCGAACTCGGTGCCGTCCTCCAGCCAGCCGCGGTACTGGGTGGTGATCAGCGCGCCCTTGACCACCGCCTTGCCATCGCCCTGGTGGATATCTTCGATACGTAATTCGTCGCTCATTTCGCTTCTCCGGTCGGTTGTCGGGGCCTGCGTTTTCGCAAGAAACGCGGCGTACTGCAACAGCCGCGCGCGTCTTGGATAGGTGTAATCCGTTCACGACTGGCTCGGCCGTATGTCAAACGCGAGGCGATGGAAGCTATGTGTTGGTAGCAGCCGCTCGTTCCCGCAGGGTGGGCTGGTGATCATCTGTGGGAGCGGGCCATGCCCGCGAAAAACACGGGCACGGACTAGGCGTCCCCGCCCGTTCCCACAGGTGAAGCAATGATGTTTGCTTCTACCTTGCTGCAGTCTTGTAGATGGGTTGCACCTACGCGGCCCGACCCATCCTGCGTCCCAAGAGCATTGTGAAACCAAGCGGGGACGCCCAGTTCATGGCCGCGAATTTTCGCGCGCATGGCGCGCTCCCACAAAAGCGCGCCATAGGCTGGTCACGCTACTGTCTCGGCAAATGCCGGCTGATCAACGCCCGCAGCGCCGCTGGCTTCACCGGCTTGGGTAGGAAATCCAGGCCCGCAGCGTGCACCTGGGCGATCAGTTCGGGGCGGCCGTCGGCGCTGATCACCACGCCGGGCACCGGTTCGCCCAGGCGAGTGCGCAGCCAGGCCATCAGCTCGGTGCCGGTGTCGCCTTCATCGAGGTGATAGTCGACCAGGGCCAGGTGCGGGCGTACGTCCTCGTCGAGCAGTTGCTCGCATTCGGCGCGAGTGCGCGCCGACCAGACCTGGCAGCCCCAGCGCGAAAGCAGGCTGTGCATGCCGGTAAGAATGCTTTCCTCGTTGTCGATGCACAGCACCTGGGTGCCGGTGAGCAGTTGGCCGCTGCTTTCCGGCCGCGCCCGCTGGGCCGCTGGCGCCTGGTGGCGAGCGATCGGCACGGTGACGCTGAACACGCTGCCCTTGCCGGGCCAGGAACGCACTTCCAGGCTGTGGCCGAGCACGCGGCACAGCCCGTCGGCGATCGCGAGGCCCAGGCCCAGACCTTTTTCGGCGCGGGTCTGGTGGCTGTCCAGGCGTTTGAATTCTTCGAAGATGGTCTGCCGTTTGTCCTCGGGAATGCCCGGGCCGCGATCCCATACCTCCAGGCGCAGATTCGCACCCTGGCGGCGCACGCCGAGTAGCACACGGCCCTTGGCATAGCGGAAGGCGTTGGTGAGGAAGTTCTGCAGCACGCGGCGCAGCAGCTTACTATCGCTGTCTACCCGCAGTTTGCTGCCCTGCATATGGAAATCCACGCCATGCTCTGCGGCCAGCACGCGGAATTCGGCGCCGAGGGTGTCGAACAGGCTGTTGAGGGCGAAGGCATTGCGGTCCGGGGTGATGCGGCCGTTCTCCAGGCGCGAGATGTCCAGCAGGTCGCTGATCAGGTCCTCGGCCGAACGCAGCGAGCTGTCCAGGTGGCGCACCAGCTCCTGAGCCTCGTGGGGCAGCGCTTCTTCCTGGTGGGAGAGGGCGGCGGAGAACAGCCGGGCGGCGTTCAGCGGTTGCATCAGGTCATGGCTGACCGCGGCGAGAAAGCGGGTCTTCGAGGCATTGGCCGCTTCGGCCACGCCGGTGGCGGCGGTCAGCGCCTTGTTCAGTTGCGACAGTTCATGGGTGCGCTCGGCGACGCGCTGTTCGAGGCCTTCGTTGGCGGCCTTGAGGGCGCGCTCGGCTTCGCGGAATTCGGTGATGTCGGTGAAGCTCATGACGAAGCCGCCGCCGGGCATTGGGTTGCCGATCAGCTCGATGACGCGCCCATTGGGAAACACCCGCTCGTAGCTGTGGGCGGTGCCCTGGCGCATCCAGTACAGGCGCTTGGCGACGCTCTCCTCGACGTCGGCGCTGCCGAGCATGCCGCGCTCGGCGTTGAAGCGGATGATCTCGGCGATCGGCCGGCCGACGCAGATCAGCCCGTCCGGGTATTCGAAGATTTCCAGGTAGCGCTGGTTCCAGGCCACCAGACGCAGGGACTGGTCGACCACGCTGATGCCCTGGCTGATGTTCTCGATGGCGCCCTGCAGCAGTGCGCGGTTGAACTGCAGCACCTCGCTGGCTTCGTCGACGATGCGCACCACGTCCTCGACCTGCATGTCGCGGCCTTCGATGGCCGCCTTGACCACCGCGCGGGTCGAGGAGGCGCCGAGCACGCCGGCGAGCAGGCGCTCGGTGTGGGCGATCCATTCGCTGTTGGCCGGCTGCGCCGAGTTGAAGGCTTTGCCCTGGCGACGGGCGAAGTGGCTGAAGCTTTCCTGCGCGCGTTCTTCGCCGACGAAACGGCCGGCGAGCAGCAGCAGGTCGTTGACCTGCACCGCCAGGGCGCCGCGGCCGCCCTGTTTGTTGCCGAAATCGTGGTTGACGAAGCGCCCGGCTTGCCAGTGCTCGGACACTCGGGTGCGCGAGAAGAACGATACCCAGGCGAACAGCGTCAGGTTGCCGGCCAGCGACAGCACCACGCCGCGGGTCAGGGCGTCGACCTCGAAACCGATCGGCGCGTAGAGGAGGGTGCGCAGGCCGGGGAAGATGTCCAGCGGCCAGCCCAGGCCGCGGGCCAGCACCGGCAGCACCAGGGTGTAGATCCACAGCGCCGCGCCGGTGATCAGCCCGGCGAACACGCCGCGACGGTTGGCCTGCTTCCACACCAGCGCGCCGAACATCGCCGGCGCCAGTTGGCCGATGGCGGCGAAGGAGATCTGCCCGATGGTCGCCAGGCTGGCGTTGGTGCCGAGCAGGCGATAGCACACGTAGGCCAGCAGCAGGATCAGCACGATGCTGACCCTTCGTGCCGTGAGCATCCAGTGGCGGAAGGCCTCGAACGGCCGCTCGGTGCTTTTGCGGTGCAGCAGCCAGGGCAGCAGCATGTCGTTGGAGATCATCGTCGACAGCGCCACCGACGCGACGATCACCATGCCGGTGGCCGCCGACGCGCCCCCGATGAAGGCCAGCAGGGCCAGCGCCGGGTGGGCTTCGGCGAGCGGCAGGCTGATCACGAAGGAGTCCGGGCTGACTCCGCCGGGCAGCAGCATCTGCCCGGCCAGAGCGATGGGAATCACGAACAGCGCGGCCAGCAGCAGGTACAGCGGGAATACCCAGCGCGCCAGGCGCAGGTCACGCGGGTCGGTGTTTTCCACCACGGTGACGTGGAACTGCCGCGGCAGGCAGACGATGGCGATCATCGCCATACCGGTCTGCACCAGCATCGCCGGCCAGTTCACCGCCTCGGCCCAGTACGCCTCCAGCTCGCGGCTGCGCTGCGCCTGGCTGAACAGGTCGCCGAAACCATTGAACAGCCCGTAGGTGACGAAGGCGCCGACGGCGATGAAGGCCAGCAGCTTGACCAGCGACTCGAAGGCGATGGCCAGCACCATGCCGCGGTGGTGCTCGGTGACGTCCAGGTTGCGAGTGCCGAACAGGATGGTGAACAGCGCCAGGATCACCGAGACGATCAGCGCGGTGTCCTGGGCGCGGGTGCCGTCGGCGTCGGTTTCCGAGCCGATCAGCAGGTTCACGCCGAGCACGATGCCCTTGAGCTGCAGGGCGATGTAGGGCAGCACGCCGACCAGGCAGATCAGCGCGACGACGATGGCCAGGGACTGCGACTTGCCGTAGCGCGCGGCGATGAAGTCGGCGATCGAGGTGATGTTCTCCTGCTTGCTGATCAGCACCATCTTCTCGATCACCCAGGGGGCGAACAGCAGAAGCAGCATCGGCCCCAGGTAGATGGGCAGAAACGACCACAGTTGTTCGGCCGCCTGGCCGACGGCGCCGAAGAAGGTCCAGCTGGTGCAGTACACCGCCAGCGACAGCGAGTAGACCCAGGCGCGAACTTTCGGCGGCAGTGGCTTGCGGCGGCGGTCACCGTAGAAGGCGATGGCGAACAGCACGGCCATATAGAGCAGGGCGACTGCAGCGATAAGCCAACTGGACAGCGACATGCAGACTCCACGAAACAGAAGGGCAATGGTGCGAGCGTACCCTGGCACGCCTGCGTAGTGTCGCAGCAAAGCGGCGCAGCGTCAGGCGCGACCAAGGTCGCAGGGGCACCGCCGTGCACTTGCGGCACGCTGGGCGCTGCCGTTTTTTGGCAGACAGGCCGTTTATTCGGTGAGAAACTGACACGCCTGGCAAGCGTTGTACCTGGAGAAAACCGATGTTCAAGCCGCAATTGATCACCCTGCAGCGCGGTGCCCTGCGCATCGAACCGTTGCTCGATGGCGATATTCCGGCGCTGGTCAGCCTGGCCGAAGCCAATCGCGATGAGCTGCTCTACATGAGCGGCACCCAGCGCCTGGACTGGTACCGCCAGGCCCTGCACGATCAGCGCGAGGAGCGCGCCTTGCCCTTCGTGATCCGCCTGGGTGATCAGGTGGTCGGCACAACCCGTTTCGCCGACTTCATGCCGACGCTGCCTGCCGTGGAAATCGGCTGGACCTGGCTGGACGCCGCCCAGCACGGCACGGGCCTGAACAGCATGATCAAGTACCTGATGCTGCGCCACGCCTTCGAGAGCTGGCAGATGGTTCGCGTGCAACTGAAAACCGCCGCCAGCAACCAGCGCTCCCAGCGCGCCATCGAAAAGCTCGGCGCGGTTCGCGAGGGCCTGCTGCGCAATCATCGCCGCCTGGCCGACGGGCGCCTCGACGACACCGTGCTGTACAGCATCACCGACCAGGAATGGCCGGTGGTCAAGGCCGGGCTGGAGGCACGCTTCGGCGTGTGAGCCATGCCCACCGGCGAGCGCATCCGCTTCTGGGAAAGCCCCGCGCTGGCCGGCGTGGAGCTGCTGCAGGCGCGCTACATCAAGCAACGCTTTACCCCGCACGTGCATGAAGGTTTCGTGTTCACCGTGATCGAGCACGGCGCCCAGCGCTTTCGTCATCGCGGTGCCGATCACCTGGCGCCGGTCGGCAGCATGGTGCTGATCAACCCGGATGAAGTGCACACCGGCTCGTCGGCCCATGAGCAGGGTTGGTTGTACCGCGCCTTCTACCCGGCGCCGGCCCAGGTCAATGGCGTGCTCGACGAACTGGGCCTGGCGCACCGCGGCCTGCCGTCGTTCGCCGCCAGCGTGCTGCAGGACGTCGAACTGCATCGGGCCTTCGGCCAGTTGCACCGCCTGCTCGACAGCGACGCCAGCGTGCTGCAGCAGCAGACGGCATGGCGCGAGACGCTGCTGATGCTGTTCCAGCGCCATGCCGGGGTCAGACAGGCGGCCGTCGCCGGTCTGGAACCGCGGGCGGTGAGCCTGGCCAAGGAGCTGCTGGCCGCGCGCCTGGGCGAGCCGCCATCGCTGGAGGAACTGGCCGCCGCGGTGAACCTCTCGCCATTTCATTTCGCCCGGGTGTTTCGCCGCGCCACCGGCCTGCCGCCCCACGCCTGGCTGCAGCAACGCCGGTTGGAGCAGGCGCGGGCGCTGCTGCGTGACGGCTGTGCACCGCTGGGCGTGGCGCTGCAACTGGGCTTTGCCGACCAAAGCCACCTGACGCGACAGTTCAAGCAGGTGTATGGCGTGGGGCCAGGTGAATACCGCAAGGCTTGCCATCGCAGCCCCGTAGCCTGCGGTTGAGCGCAGCGATACCCAGGTTTGTTTTCCCGGGTATCGCTGCGCTCAACCCGGGCTACCTGCTATGCGTCCCCGCCCGCTCCCACAGTTACAGCAGAGAATCCCGATTATCACGAGAACTGCGCAAGATCGTTCAAGACAGCAGAGACCGGCCGGGCTAGCCTGATGCGCTTCCGGTTGCCAGCGGGCGATCTTTCCAGTCAAGCGACGAGCCGATGTCCCGATACCAAGAATTCTTCCAGGGTCTGCGCGACATGCTGCCGATGCTGCTCGGCGCCATGCCGTTTGGCATCATCTATGGCAGCCTGGCCGGTGCCGCCGGGCTCGACGCCTGGCAGACCATCGGCATGTCGGTGCTGGTGTTCGCCGGCTCCGCGCAGTTCATCGCCGTCAGCCTGCTCACGGGCGGCGCCACCCTGGCGGTGCTGTGGCTGACCACCCTGGTGGTCAATCTGCGCCATGCGCTGTACAGCGCCACCCTGCAGCCGTTCGTGCGCCACCTGCCCAAGCGCTGGCGCATCCCGCTGGCGTTCTGGCTGACCGACGAGGCCTTTGCCGTGGTGCAGCAGCGCTATGCCCAGCACGACGACTCGCCAAACAAGCACTGGTACTTTCTTGGTGCCGGCCTGGCCATGTACGGCAACTGGATCGGCTGTACGCTGATCGGCCTGCTGTTCGGCCAGGCGGTGCCGAACCTCGCCGCCTGGGGGCTGGATTTCGCGATGATCGCCACCTTCGTCGGCATCGTCGTGCCGATGTTGCGCAATCGCCCCCAGGTCGCTGCCGCCCTGGTGGCGGCCGTGGTCGCGCTGATCTTTCACGACCTGCCGTACAAACTCGGGCTGATGGCCGCTGCTTTCGCCGGCATCCTGATCGGCGTATTGCTCGAGCGCACCCAGGCTCCCCTGCAGGAGGAGCCCTGCTGATGGAAAACTGGATCCTGATCCTCGGCATGCTGGCGATCACCTTCGCCACGCGCTACAGCCTGTTCGCCTTTCCCAACCTGCGCTTTCCCCAGGCGGTGCGTCAGGCCCTGCATTACGTGCCGACCGCGGTGCTGACCGCCATCGTGGTGCCAGCCATGCTCCTGCCGGACGGTCGCAACTGGGCCGTGAACTGGGACAACGCCTATCTGCTGGCGGGTCTGGCGACCATCGTCATCGCCGTGGTGACGCGCCATCTGCTGGCGACCATCGGCGGCGGGTTGGTGATCTTCTTCGCGCTGCGCTGGGCGCTGGGGCAATTGCCCATCTGACGCGGGAATCGGATTGTTCCACTTATCGCAATAAAGTAATGCCGACAACGCCTATTCCTCAAAACGCGCTGCGGTCGCAAGCTGGTTGCACGGCACGGGGCTTCTCCCGGCCCACCGTCAACCAGGAGCCGACCCATGAAAATCCATCACGTTACGCTGTCAGGCCATGCCCATCGCGCCGTTCTGTTCGCTTCGCTGCTGGGCCTGAAGCCCGAGCTGGTCGAGGTCGACCTGGCCGGCGGTGCCAACAAACAGCCTGAATTCCTCGCGCTCAACCCCTTCGGCCAGGTGCCGGTGCTGGAAGACGACGGCGTGGTGGTCGCCGACTCCAACGCCATCCTCGTTTACCTGGCCAAGAAGACCGGGCGCACCGACTGGCTGCCGGAAGATCCCGCTGGTGCGGCGGCGGTGCAGCGCTGGCTGTCCGTGGCCGCCGGCGAACTGGCTTACGGCCCTTGCGCGGCGCGCCTGATCACGGTGTTCGGTGCCGACTTCAATGCCGAAGAAGTGATCGCCCGTGCCCACGTACTGCTCGCCCGCCTGGAGCGCCACCTGAGCGATCGCCAGTGGCTGGCCGCCGACCACCCGACCATCGCCGACGTGGCGCTGTACAGCTACCTGGCCCGGGCGCCGGAGGGCAACGTCGACCTGTCGGCCTACGAGCAGGTCCGGGCCTTCCTGGCGCGCATCGAGGCGCTGCCCGGCTTCGTGGCCATTCCCCAGACGCCTGCCGGGCTGACCGCCGGCGTTTGAGCTGCCGCCGAGGAGAACCGCACATGAGCGACCCAGCGAACGCGCCCGCCACCTGGCACTCGGGGGAAACCTTCATCCAAGCAAAACTCGGTGTAGTCGAACGGATGGACGCGGTCGGCAAGCGCGTGGTGCGTGACTTCATGCCCGACCAGCACCGGGATTTCTACGCCCAGCTGCCGTTCATCGTGCTGGGCAGCGTGGATGGGCAGGGCGATGCCTGGGCCGGCATGCTCGAAGGCCTGGCCGGTTTCATGGCCTCGCCGACGCCCACCGCGCTGGACATCGCGGCCCGGCCCCAGGCCGATGATCCCATCGCGGAGGGCATGGGCGAGGGCGCTGCGTTGGGCCTTCTGGGCATCGAGCTGCACAGCCGTCGGCGTAACCGCATGAACGGCGTGGTGGCGGCGGGCGGCAAGGGTCTGCGGGTGGCGGTCGAGCAGAGTTTCGGCAACTGCCCACGCTACATCCAGCAGCGCGATTTCACCTTTGCCCGTGATCCGGCGGCGCCGTTCGCCGCTACCGTCGAGCAGTTGCCGGCGCTGGATGCCGCGGCGCGGGCGGTGATCGAAGGCGCCGACACCTTTTTCGTGGCGACCTATGCCGATGTCGAAGGGCAGCGCCAGGTGGACGTCTCGCACCGTGGCGGCAACACCGGCTTCGTGCGCATCAATGCCGACGCCACCCTGACCATCCCGGACTTCAACGGCAACCTGTTCTTTTCCACCCTCGGCAACATCGTGCTCAACGGCAAGGCCGGTCTGCTGTTCGTGGATTTCACCACGGGCGACGTGCTGCAACTGAGCGGCGACGCCGAGGTGATCTTCGAATCCCCGGAAATCGGTGCCTTCCAGGGCGCTGAGCGGCTGTGGACCTTTCGTGCCCGGCGCATCATGCGGCGCCCGGGAGCCATGGCCTTGCGCTGGGCCATGCGCAAGGACGGCTGGGCGGACAGCTCGCTGCTCACCGGCAACTGGCAACAGGCTGCCGGTCAGCTGCGCGCGGCCCAGTACGCCACACAGTGGCGGCCGATGAGGATCGTGCGCATCGTTCAGGAAAGCCGGTCTATCCGTTCCCTGCACCTGGAGCCGGTCGACGGTGCCGGGGTGTTGCCGCACCTGGCCGGCCAGCATTTGCCGATTCGGCTGCAAATGGCCGCGGGCGAGAAGCCGCTGATTCGTACTTACACCCTGTCGGTGGCGCCGTCCGACGGCATCTACCGGATCAGCGTCAAGCGCGAGGGGCGGGTGTCGCAATTCATCCATGACGGGTTGCGCGAGGGCGACCTGATCGACGCCCGCGCGCCGGCCGGGGCATTCACCCTCGATGCGCAGGAGGAGCGCCCGCTGGTGCTGCTGGCCGGTGGCATCGGCATCACGCCGATGCTGGCGATGCTGCGCCATGTGGTCTACGAAGGCTGGCGTCGGCAGCGGATCAGGCCGGTCACATTGTTCTACGCCGCGCGCTCTAAAGCCGATCGCGCCTTCGACCGCGAACTCGGCGACCTGGTGGCCGCCGCCCAGGGCGCGGTCAGGCTGGTGCGGGTGCTGAGCGACAGCAGCGGCGCCGAGCCGGGTGTCGATTACGACACTGCTGGGCGCATCGACATGGCGCTGCTGACCCGTTATCTGGCCTTCGACGATTACGCCTTCTACCTGTGCGGGCCGCCGGCCTTCACCCAGGGGCTGTACGACGGCCTGCGCGGCTACAACATCGCCGATGGGCGCATCCATGCCGAAGGCTTCGGGCCGGCGTCCCTGGTGCGTCGCCCCGATCAGCCGGCGGCGGCCGCCGTGACGGCTCCGCCGGCCACCGAGGCGGTGCCGGTACTGTTTACCGAGTCCCTGAAGGAGGGGCGCTGGACACCGGGCTCCGGCACCTTGCTGGAGCTGGCCGAGGCTCGCGGCCTGGAACCGGAGTTCAGTTGCCGCGAAGGCTCTTGCGGCACCTGCAAGACGCGCCTGGTGAAAGGCGCGGTGAGCTACCTGAAAGAACCCAGCGCGCCCCACGGCGATGATGAAGTGCTGATCTGCTGTGCAGTACCGGCGCAGCCGCAAGGCGCCAGTGACGAGCGCCTCGAACTGGCGCTCTGAGCGGCGCAGAGAGCGAATCTGTGGCAGTCCGCGCAGCTTTTGTGGGAGGGCCTTCAGGCTCGATTTTGGCCAGCGGGGCGCACAAGAGCTCGAGGCTGAAGCCTCTCCTACGAGATTTCGGATGGCGGTATTTCTGCGTGGGCGCCTGACCTTGCAGCCCTGAACCGCATTGCCGCTCAGGACGCGCGGATACGGCATACTCGCTGGGCTGCGCCACCAGCGCAGCCAACGCTTAAAGCAGAGGAGCGGGTGGATGGATCGTTGGCAGGCGATGCGGGTATTCGTGAAGGTCGCGGAGACGGGCAGCTTCGCCAGTACCGCGCGGCAGATGCACATGAGCGCGCCGGCGGTGACGCGCATCGTCGCCGGCCTCGAGGACCTGATCGGCGCGCGATTGCTGGTGCGCACCACGCGTTCGGTGAAGACTACCGATGCCGGCAGCCGCTACCTGCAGGATTGCCGGCGCATTCTCGCCGACATCGCCGAGGCGGAACTGGCCGCTGCCGGGCATTATGCCGAGCCGTCCGGCACCCTGGCGGTGACCGCGGCGTCGATGTTCGGCCACCTGCACGTGCTGCCCCTGGTGCTCGATTATCTGGATGCCTACCCGGGCATGCACGCGCGCACCTTTTTCGTCGACCGGCCGGTGAATATCCTCGACGAGGGCATCGATGTGGCGGTTCGTATCGGTCACCTGGCGGATTCGGGCTTTACCGCCATCCAGGTCGGCGCGGTACGCCGGGTGATCTGCGCGGCGCCGTGTTACCTGGAGAAATACGGCGTGCCGACCACGCCCGCCGACTTGAAACACCATCGCATCGCCGTGTCGCAGAGCGCCTGGGCCTCACCGGAATGGCGCTTCGCCGAGGGCCAGCGAGTGCTGGTAGACCCGGTGCTGCAATGCAACACCAACGAGTCGGCGATCGCCACCGCCAGGGCCGGCTGGGGGCTGACCCGGGTGCTGCACTATCAAGTTGGTCAGGCGCTGCAGGAGGGCGCGTTGCAGATCGTGCTCGAAGACTTCGAGGAGCCACCGCTGCCGATTCACGTGCTGTACCCCGAGGGCCGTCAGGCGCCGGCCAAGGTGCGTGCCTTCGTCGACCTGGCCGTTGCGCGCCTGCGTGGTAACCCGCTGTTCAACTGAAAAGGCGCGACGCGTCGACAAAAATGCCCATGGCTGTGGCTTTGCCCGGGCAGTTGCAGTCCAATGCTCATCGAATCCGCAAAGGGAAAGGTATCGATGAGTCAGCACTCGCAATTCGCTCTGCTGAAGAGCCGGCGCTTCCTGCCGTTCTTCGTCACGCAGCTGCTCGGCGCGTTCAACGACAACATCTTCAAGCAGTCGTTGATCCTGGCGATTCTCTTCAAGCTCAGCCTTGACGCGGATCGCGACCTGCTGGTCAACGTCGCGGCCATGCTGTTCATCCTGCCGTTCTTCCTGTTTTCCGCCCTCGGCGGCCAGTTCGGCGAGAAGTTCGCCAAGGACCTGCTGATCCGCCGGCTGAAGTTCTTCGAGATCTTCATCATGCTGGTCGGCGCCCTCGGTGTGCTGCTCGGCAACCTGACGCTGATGCTCGCGGTGCTGTTCACCATGGGCATTCAATCGGCGCTGTTCGGCCCGGTGAAGTACTCGATCCTGCCCCAGGCGCTCAAGCCTGAGGAGTTGGTAGGCGGCAACGCGCTGGTGGAAATGGGCACCTTTCTGGCGATCCTGGCGGGCACCATCGGCGCCGGCATCATGCTCACCAGTGCTCACTACAGCGTGATCGTCGCCGTCTCGGTGGTGCTGGTGGCGATGCTCGGCTACCTGTCGGCCCGCGGCATTCCGCGGGCCGGTGCCGCGCTGCCGGATCTGACGCTGGACTGGAACATCTTCCGGCAAACCTGGCTGACCCTGCGCATGGGCCTGACGCAGCCCAAGGCGGTGTCGCGCTCGCTGGTCGGCAACTCCTGGTTCTGGTTTCTCGGCGCGGTGTACCTGACGCAGATCCCGGCCTATTCCAAGGAGTGGCTGCACGGTGACGAGAGCGTGGTCACCCTGATTCTCACCGTGTTCTCGGTGGGTATCGCGCTGGGCTCGATGCTTTGCGAGCGCATGAGCGGGCGCAAGGTGGAAATCGGCCTGGTGCCGTTCGGTTCCATCGGCCTGACGGTGTTCGGCATCCTGCTCTGGGCGGCCTCGGGCGGCATTCCCGAGGCGGCGCAGCCCTACGACTGGCTGGCGCTGCTGGGCTTCGGCCACGCCTGGTGGGTAATGGCCTCGATCCTCGGCATTGGCGTGTTCGGCGGCTTCTACATCGTGCCGCTGTATGCGTTGATCCAGTCGCGCACCGCCGAGAACGAGCGGGCCCGGGTGATCGCCGCCAACAACATCCTCAATGCGGCGTTCATGGTCGTCTCGGCAGTGGTGTCGATCCTGTTCCTGAGCGTCGCCGGGCTGTCGATCCCCCAGCTGTTCCTGGTCATTTCGCTGATGAACGTGGCGGTCAACAGCTACATCTTCAAGATCGTCCCCGAATTCACCATGCGCTTCCTGATCTGGATGCTCGGCCACTCCATGTACCGGGTGTCGCACAAGGGCCTCGACTCGATTCCGGAAGAGGGGCCGGCGGTGCTGGTGTGCAACCACGTGTCGTTCGTCGATGCGCTGCTGATCGGTGGTGCGGTGCGTCGCCCGGTGCGCTTCGTCATGTACTACAAGATCTACAACCTGCCGGTGCTCAACTTCATCTTCCGCACCGCCGGCACGGTGCCGATCGCCGGGCGCAGCGAAGACCTGCTGGTGTTCGATGCGGCGTTCAAGCGCATCGGCGAATACCTGCGCGACGGCGAGCTGGTGTGTATCTTCCCGGAGGGCAAGCTGACCGCCGACGGCGAGATCGACGAGTTCAAGGCGGGCGTGGAGCGCATCCTGCAGGACAACCCGGTGCCGGTGATTCCCATGGCGCTGGGCGGGCTGTGGGGCAGCTTCTTCAGCCGTGATCCGCGCAAGGGCCTGTTCCGCCGCTTCTGGTCGCGGATCGACCTGGTAGCGGGGGCGCCCATCGAGGCAACGTCGGCGACGCGGCAGGTGCTGCAGGCCGAGGTTAAGGCGTTGCGTGGGGATAATCGCTGAATGAAGAAGCCCGCCAATCGGCGGGCTTCTTCATTCAGCCGTGGCTCATCTTCAGGCCGATCAGCCCGCAGATGATCAGCGCCACGCTGACCAGGCGGATCAATGCCATGGACTCACCGAACAGGATGATCCCGGCGATCACCGTGCCAACGGCGCCCACGCCCGTCCAGATCGCGTAGGCGGTGCCCAGGGGCAGCTCCTTCATGGCCAGGCCGAGCAGGCCCAAACTGACCAGCATGGCGGCGATGGTGAGCACGGTCGGCAGGGGACGGGTGAAACCGTCGGTGTACTTCAGGCCGACGGCCCAGCCGACCTCGAACAGGCCGGCGAAGAACAGGATGATCCAGGACATAGGCGACTCCAGTCGAATGGGGTCGTCCCCGGTAATCATGCACTTGAGCCGGGGTCGTCCCCGGCGTGCTCCAATAGTGTGCACGATTGGCCGGTTGGGGCAAGCCGTTCAATCGGCCGGCTTGTCGTCCTTCATCCGCCGCAGGAAGGTGGCCAGCAACGCGCCGGAGAGGTTGTGCCACACGCTGAACAATGCGCTGGGCACTGCCGCCAACGGCGAGAAGTGGGCGCTGGCCAGGGCCGCGCCGAGCCCGGAGTTCTGCATGCCGACCTCGATGGACAGCGTCTTGCGTTGCGCCAGGGGCATGCCGGTCAGTACCCCGGCCAGGTAACCCAGGCCAAGCCCGAGGCCGTTGTGCAGCATCACCACCGCCATGATCAGCAGGCCCGACTCGGCGATCTTCGCCTGGCTGGCCGCCACTACCGCGGCGACAATGGCGACAATGGCCAGCACCGAAGTCAGTGGCAGGATATCCACCACCACGCGAACCTTGTCGCCCAGCACGCGCTGCACGATCAGGCCGAGAACGATGGGCAGCAGCACTACCTGAAGAATCGACAGGAACATGGCCGAGAAGGACACCGGCAACCATTCGGAGGCCAGCAGCCAGATCAACGCCGGTGTCACCACGGGCGCCATGAGTGTGGTGACCGAGGTGATCGATACCGACAGGGCCAGGTCGCCCCGGGCGAACCAGGTGATCACGTTGGAGGCGGTGCCGCCTGGGCAGCAGCCGACCAGAATTACCCCAACGGCGATCTCCGGTGGCAGGGCGAACAGTTTGCAGAGCAGCCAGGCTAGGCCCGGCATGATGATGAACTGCGCCAGCACGCCGACCAGCACGCGACCGGGGCGCCGCCCCACTTCACGAAAGTCCTCTGCTTTCAGGGTCAGGCCCATGCCGAACATGATCAACCCGAGCAGCGGCACGATGAATGCCGTCAGCGGCAGGAAGGCACTCGGAAGCAGAAACGCCAGCACGGCGAATAGCAGAACCCAGATGGCGAAGGTGTTGCCGACGAAGCGGCTGAGGGCGACCAAGGCAGACATGGCAGAAATTCCCTATAAAGCCGTAGCAGGCTCCAAAGGCGGAGCACTGTGCAGCCAGTTATTGTTGGATAGACAGCGGTGGCGGTCGGATGGAGCGGGGTATTGGGCTGTTGCAAGAGAGCAGCTGCAATTGAAAGGCTCGCGAGCTAAAGCCCTGCAAGCCTAGGCGGCCCCCACAAAATAGGCGAGAAACGCAGCGTAGCGAAGTAACAGCCGAAGGCTGGCCCGTAGGGTGAGCGCAGCGAATCAAGCGGCCGGGTCGCGACCGACTGTACTTTTGTACATGAGCGTTTCGAGCCTATTTTCAACGCCGCAGGGCCGACGCGCAGCAGCCTTTAGAGTCCTTGCGGAGTGTCTTCGCCCCCCAGGGCTTCGAACAGTGCCGGCAGGAACTCGATCAGGGTCAGCATCATCAGCGTGAAGCTGGCGTCCTGCTGGCTCAGGTCGTCGTCGCCGCCATCCTGTTCGGCCTGCTCCTGCAGCAGGTCCTCGAACTTCAGGCGCTTGACCACCAGCTTGTCATCGAGCACGAAGGACAGCTTGTCCTGCCAGGCCAGGGACAGTTGGGTCACCTGCTTGCCGGAGCTCATGTGCAGTTGCACTTCTTCGCCGGTCAGGTCCTGGCGCTTGCAGCGCACGATGCCGCCGTCTTCGTGAGTGTCGCGCAGCTCACACTCGTCCAGCACGTGGAAGTCGGCCGCGGCCTGCTGGGCCTTGACCCAGTCGGTCATGGTCGCGCTCGGAGCGATCTTCACGGTCAGCGGACGCACTGGCAGCGAGCCGATGGCTTCGCGCAGGGTGGAGAGTAGGTCTTCGGCGCGCTTGGGGCTCGAGGCGTTGACGATGATCAGGCCCTGGGCCGGGGCGATGGCGGCGAAGGTCGCGGACTTGCGAATGAAGGCGCGGGGCAGGAAGGCCTGGACGATCTCGTCCTTGATCTGCTCGCGCTCCTTCTTGTAGACCTTGCGCATCTGCTCGCTTTCGATCTCGTCGACCTTCTCCTTCACGGCGTCCTTGACCACGCTGCCGGGCAGAATGCGCTCTTCCTTGCGAGCGGAGATCAGCAGGAAGCCCTGGCTTTCATGCACCAGCGGTGCATCCTCGCCCTTGCCGAAAGGGGCAACGAACCCATAGGTCGCCAGTTCCTGGCTGGCGCAGGGGCGCGCCGGCTTGGCGGCCAGTGCGGTTTGCAGTTTTTCGGTATCGAAGTCGACGTCCTGGGTGAGGCGGTAGACCAGCAGGTTGCGAAACCACATGAGCGGGTTGTCTCCAGTTAATGGGTGCGCGCCGCGGCGCGCAGGAAATCTTCAATTCGGGCGCATGGCAGCTGCCTCAGGCAGCGCATGGGCAGTCTGGCGGCGGATAGGCAATCACGCCGCGCGACGATCAGACCCGCGCGAGGGCGCATTATTCCTTCCGCTGTTGGATTAGGCCAACCCCATATCGAGTCGTCGCGTGATTTGCCCCGCCAAATGGCGGTGATTGCTAAGCCTTTGGATCGCCAATAAATTTTTTTCACAAAGGGGGTTGCCAAGGGGCAGGGTGCTCTCTAGAATGCGCCCCACTTCGAGAGTGAAGGGTGATTAGCTCAGCCGGGAGAGCATCTGCCTTACAAGCAGAGGGTCGGCGGTTCGATCCCGTCATCACCCACCAATCGAGGTATGCGCAGCGGTAGTTCAGTCGGTTAGAATACCGGCCTGTCACGCCGGGGGTCGCGGGTTCGAGTCCCGTCCGCTGCGCCATATATCGCTTCCAGGGCCCACTGAACACCCGGGAGCAACGTAAAAAAGCGCCTTAGGGCGCTTTTTTCGTTTCTGCGTTTCGCCTTTTACCCGACGTCAGATCGCGCCGGGGCGAAAGGGTGGCTCGTCATCCGGCACATCGGCGAGTTCATCGAAGCCGGCTTCGATATCCGGCACCACGTAGCTTTCCTTTACCAGCTCGTCTTCTAGCGAGTGCCGGCGCCCTGTGCCCAGCAGCCCCACCAAGGCGCCTGCTGCCAAACCGGCAGCCGCGAAGGCCCACGGGTGGCGATGCACGGCCTGGCTCACGGCGCTGGCGCTCTGCTTGACCTGTTGTGTCGCGGCGCTGGCACCATCGGCAAGGTCGTGCAGTTTGCGGCGCGCGGCTTGGGTGCTCTGTTCCAGCGACTGTTTGGCACTGTGCAGGGCATCGGCCAGGGATTCGTGATCCTCCGGCGCATCAGGCTCGGGCGCCTTCGGCGTGTGTCGGCGCGCCTGCTCGACGGCCAGCCAGGCCAGGCCGATGGCGGTCATGGCGACCGGTACCGGGTTGGCCTTGAGGGTTTGCCCCAGGCGTTCGGCCATTTCCAGGCCGCCGCTGTCGCGACCATAGGCTAGCGCTTGGTCGATCAGCCGCTGCGGGGTCAGGCGTGCCTCCACGTCATCGATAAGTGCATCGATACGGCTGCGCTGCTGGTCGATTTCCTGCTCGAGCACTTCCGGGGACTTGAGCGATTCGGTGGCGATGCTGCTATGGGTACTCATGACATTTGCCTCTGCACCGCTTCCTTGTCTTTCTGCAAGGAGTCCAGGGTGCGTTCGGGAGTGAGTTGGGAAGGGGCGAATTTCTGTTGCCCGACCTTGAGCATGATCAGGCCGATCACGATCACCACGACGCCTACGATCAATGCGGCCGCCCAAGGCGGCATCACTTCGCTGAGGCCATAGACAGCGGCGAGCAGCAGCATCAGCACGCCGCACAGCAGCACGATGGCACCGCCCGCGACGGCGGCGATGCCGGTCTTTGTGGCTTGCAACGAAGCATTGAGCTCGACCTTGGCCAGCGCCAGCTCCTTGGTGAATAGCGTCTGCACTTCTCGCGTCAACTGGCGCAGCAGGCCGAGCAGCGAGGGCTCCAGTGGCGGTTGCCGGAGATCGTCGTTCATCGCAACGTCCCTCCATGGGAATAGCCATCAGCGTGGCTGCGTCGCTTGCGCAACACGCGACTCACCAAAATGCCTACCGCCACGCCGCCGGCCGCCAGCCACAGCGGATGCTTGCGGGCGAAGCGGTCGACGCTGTGCACGGCGTGGCCGCTGTAGTTGTTCAAGGCGTCGCGTAGAGCGGCGAGTTGGCGCCCGGCCTCGCGCAAGCGATCCGGCGAGGCCATGGCGTCGGGGTTTTCCAGGTCGGCGATGGTGGAGCGGGCGATGTTGGCCAGGGCTTCCAACTCATCGGTATGCGACTGCTCGGCCTGGATGCGTGCGCGTAGTCGTTCCTGAGCATCGTGCTGCCAGTGCCCGGAAATGATCTTGGCAGGGCGCTTGTGCGGGCGGTCTTTGCTGTCGTTATCCATATGACTACACCTGTTGATGCTAAAAATGCGGTATGGCAATGCCTGTTATCGGCTCTGCTCGCGGCTGGCGAATTCATCGGCAATCGGCGTGCCCAGGTCCGCTGGTGCCGGCGTGACTGGTACCGGCGGCACGGGCGGAGCTGGCGTGGCGCGGGTGCGATCGGCGACTTCCTCGGCCATCAGCACCAGCTCCTGGAGGCGCTGTACACGGGCGCGCAGGTAGCGGATTTCAGCCAGCGGGTCGTCCACCGCGCTTTTCACGCTGCAATGCCCGCTCAGCCCACGCAGCAGCAACAGGCCGCCCACGCTCAACTGGCGCCGGCCACGCTCGCCGTGCTTGCTCGCGCCGAGCGTGGCCAGCAGCAATCCCCCGCCGATGGACAACAGGCGCTCCCAGCCTCTGACGTTCTGAGGCGCCGGGCCCTGTCGTTCGGGTTGCGATTGCGGTTCGAAGGCGACCATGTGTTCACTCCTGCCTGATGTGACGGGCCAACGGTTCAAGCCTGCTCAAACGGGGTCGGGCTGTGGCTTGTCCGGTAGCGCATCGTTGTCGGGTTCGTGGGGCTGGCCGAGTGGAGGGGGCTCGCCTGGCAAGTCGGGTGCCTGGGTCGGATCGGGTACTCGCTGGGTCATGCCTCGTCCCTCGGTGCGTTGCTCTAGAGGGTTTGAGGGTGACGGGCGCTGCATGTTCGATCTTTTTGCCCCGCGGCGGCTTGCCTTCAACCCAGGTGCAGCGGTCTGGCAGAAACCTTAAACCTCTGTGAGCGGGCCCCGGTCAAGATTTTCTGTCCGGCAGCGAACTACCGGGCCGAGCCGTCGCGCACAGAGACCTCGCGTGGCAACTCCATCCATGTCGGCCCAGCGGGCCCGAACTTCGAGCGAGTTTTCCATGAGCATGACCGTCGCAGATTTCATCGTAGAACGCCTTCACGAATGGGGCGTTCGGCGCATCTATGGCTATCCAGGGGATGGCATCAACGGCGTATTCGGCGCCCTGGCCAAGGCCGAGGGCAAGATCCGCTTCATCCAGGCGCGCCATGAGGAAATGGCCGCGTTCATGGCGGCGGCCGACGCCAAGTTCTCTGGCGACCTGGGCGTATGCATCGCCACCTCCGGTCCCGGTGCGGCCCATCTGCTCACCGGTTTGTACGATGCGCGCATGGACCACATGCCGGTGCTGGCGATCGTCGGCCAGCAGGCGCGCAACGCCCTGGGCGGCCATTACCAGCAGGAGGTGGATCTACTGTCGATGTTCAAGGACGTCGCCGGCGCCTTCGTCCAGCAGGCCAGCGCGCCGTCCCAGGTGCGTCACCTGGTCGACCGCAGCATTCGCACGGCGCTGGGCGATCGTCGGGTGACGGCGATCATTCTGCCCAATGATCTACAGACGCTGCCCTACGAGGAGCCGCCCCGCGAGCACGGCACCCTGCATTCGGGCGTAGGTTACAGCCGGCCGCGGGTTGTGCCGTACGAGGCTGACCTGCAGCGCGCCGCGGATGTGCTCAATGCCGGCAAGAAGGTAGCGATCCTGATCGGTGCCGGCGCGCTCGGTGCTGGCAAACAGGTGACCGAGGTGGCCGAAGTGCTGGGTGCCGGCGTGGCCAAGGCGTTACTCGGCAAAGCCGCGCTGCCGGACGATCTGCCCTGGGTGACCGGCTCCATCGGCCTGCTGGGCACCAAGCCCAGTTATCAGATGATGAACGAATGCGACACCTTGCTGATGATCGGCTCGGGCTTTCCCTATGCCGAATTCCTGCCCAAGGAAGGCCAGGCGCGCGCCGTGCAGATCGATATCCAGGCCGACATGCTCGGCTTGCGCTATCCCATGGAGGTCAATTTGCAGGGCGATGCCGCGGACACCCTGCAGGCGCTGCTGCCGTTGCTCGAACGCAAGACGCTGCGCACCTGGCGCAAGCGCATCGAACGCTGGACGGCGCAGTGGCAGACCACCCTGAAGCGCCGCGCCATGGCTTCGGCTTCGCCGATCAACCCGCAGCGGGTGGCCTTCGAGCTGTCGCCGCGCCTGCCGGATCGCGCGGTGGTGACCAGTGATTCCGGCTCCTGCGCCAACTGGTTCGCCCGTGACGTAAAGATGCGCGAGGACATGCTCTGTTCGCTGTCCGGTGGTCTGGCCTCCATGGGCGCGGCGGTTCCCTATGCGATTGCCGCCAAGTTCGCCCACCCGGATCGCCCAGTGGTGGCGCTGGTCGGCGACGGCGCCATGCAGATGAACAACATGGCCGAGCTGATCACGGTCGCCAAATACTGGCGCGAATGGCAGGACAAGCGCTGGATCTGCGCGGTGTTCAACAACGAAGACCTCAACCAGGTGACCTGGGAGCAGCGGGTGATGGAAGGCGACCCGAAGTTCTCGGCCTCCCAGGACATTCCCAGCGTCGCCTATCACCAGTTCGCCGAGTCCATCGGGTTGCTGGGGATATATGTCGACCGCGAGGAGGACGTCGCGGCGGCCTGGGAGCAGGCGCTGGCCGCTGACCGCCCGGTGGTCATCGAATTCAAGACCGACCCCGATGTGCCGCCTTTGCCGCCGCATATCACCTTGGCCCAGGCCAAGGCCTTTGCGTCCACTCTGTGGCAGGGCGACCCGAACCAGGGCGGCATCCTGCGCCAGGCCACCAAGCAGGTATTGGGTTCGATCCTGCCTGGTAAAGGCCGGCGCTAACCCTCGCCAAGCAGCTGCGCGTGCCGCTCGGGCAGGCGCAGCAGGGCGAAGCGGGCGGCTTCATCGAGGATGCGCGAGCGGTCGCCGGCGAAATGTTCGGTGCTCGAATACAGCTGGATGTTGCCGTCTGCCAGGCGAAAGGCCCAGGCGAAGCACAGGGTGCCGGCAGCAATCTCGCCCTGTGGTTCGGGACCCGCGACGCCTGTGGTGGCGACGGCGACATTGGCCGGGCTGCCGTCTAGCGCGCCCTTGGCCATGGCCCGCGCCACTTCCTCGCTGGTCAGGTTGAAGTTGTCGAGGGTGTGCTGGCTCACGCCCAGCAAGCGTTTCTTGGCGGCTGGCGAATACACCACATGACCGCTGTCCAGGCATTCGCCGCTGCCGGGATGCTTGGCGAGCAGCGCCACGACCATGCCGGCGGTGCAGGACTCGGCGGTGGTCAGATACAACTTGTGACGCTTCAGATAATCGAGCAGCGCTTCGATGTCTTGCATGGCAACTCTCCTCCCATGGCCGGTTATTCTTGGATCGGAGCGCCGCCCTGGAGGTGCTGGCAGCCTGATCGACGGCAGCGGGTTTTTCCCTGAACTCTGCCGCTTTGCTTTCAGTCAGGTGTAGCAAGTCGAGGAAAGGGAAACGGCCATGCTCATCTCTCTGCAGTCTCAGGTCGCGCTGGTCACCGGGGCGAGTTCAGGTATCGGCGCGGCTTCGGCCAAGGCGCTGGCCGAAGCGGGCGCCGCGGTGGTGCTCAACTATCGGTCCGGGCGTGAGGCTGCCGAAAAGCTCGCCGCGCAAATTCGCGATGGTGGTGGCCAGGCCATCGCCGTACAGGCGGATGTGTCCAGCGAGCAGGACGTCGAGGCGCTGTTCGCTGAAACCCTTTCCGCGTTCGGGCGGCTGGACATTCTGCTGGCCAATTCCGGCATGCAGCGCGACGCGCCGACCGTGGACATGAGCCTGGACGAGTGGAACCAGGTGCTGCAGGTCAACCTCACCGGTCAGTTTCTCTGCGTGCGCGCGGCGCTGCGGCAGTTCGCCGAGCAGGGCATTCGCGAGGAGATTTCCCGCGCGGCCGGCAAGATCATCCAGATGAGTTCCGTGCACCAGCTGATTCCCTGGGCAGGGCGCGCCAACTACGCGGCCTCCAAGGGCGGGCTCGACCTGCTGATGCGCAGCGTGGCCCAGGAAGTGGGCGAGCAGCGCATTCGCGTCAACGCAATTGCGCCGGGGGCCATCCGCACCGCGATCAACCGTGAAGCCACCGAAGGTGCGGCTGCCGACAAATTGCTCGAGCTGATTCCCTACGGCCGTATCGGCGACGCTCAGGACGTCGCCAATGCGGTGGTTTGGCTGGCCTCCGACATGGCTGATTACGTTCACGGCACCACGCTGTTCATCGACGGCGGCATGAGCCTTTACCCGGAGTTTCGTGACAATGGCTGATATCCATAATCGTCAGATGCCCATCGAGGCCCACGGCATCATCGGCGACATGCGCAGTGCCGCGCTGGTCGCCGACAGTGGTTGCGTGGACTTCTTCTGCTGGCCGGATTTCGACAGCCCGTCGATCTTCAGTGCCTTGCTCGACAAGCCCGAAGCCGGGGTTTTCCAGCTGGCGCCGGATCTGCCCGAGGCGCGCCGTCAACAGCTGTATCTGCCTGATACCAACGTGCTGCAAACGCGCTGGCTGGACGAGCAGGCGATAGTGGAATGCACCGACCTGATGCCGATCAACGCGGATGTCGACGCTGCGCCAAGGCTGATTCGCACCATTCGCGTGGTCTCCGGCCACGCCACCATCCGCCTGCGCTGCCGGGTGCGCCACGACTACAGCCGCGCTGACACGGTCGCCGAGCTGGAAGGCGGCGACGTGCTGTTCACTGCGCCGGGCCAACCCAGCCTGCGGCTATCGGCGAGCGAGGCGCTGGAGGTCGACGATCAGTGCGCAGTTGCCGAATTCGAGCTGCGCGAAGGCGAGCACGCGGAGTTCGTGCTCGGTGCGCCGGATGATCCTCTGGTGTCCGCTGGTGCCTGCGAGCATTGCCGCGACGAGACCGTGAGGTACTGGCGGCGCTGGATGAAGCAGTCCAACTACCGCGGACGCTGGCGCGAGATGGTCCATCGATCGGCGTTGGCGCTCAAGCTGCTGACCTCGCGCAAGCACGGCGGCATCATCGCCGCCGCCACCTACGGCCTGCCGGAAGCGCCGGGCGGTGAGCGCAACTGGGATTATCGCTACACCTGGATTCGCGACGCCTCGTTCACCGTATACGCCTTCATGCGTCTGGGTTTCTCCGACGAGGCCAATGCCTTCATGCGTTGGGTGCGCGACCGCGTCGAAGACTGCTCGGAAACGCCGGCGCACCTGCGCATTCTCTACAGCCTGCGCGGGCAGCATCACTTGCCTGAAAGCTCCCTCGATCACCTGGCCGGCCATGGCGGCGCTAAGCCGGTGCGTATCGGCAACGAAGCCCACGAGCAAACCCAGCTGGATATCTTCGGCGAACTGCTGGACGCCGTTTACCTGGCCAACAAGTACGGCGAGGCGATCTCCCACGAGGGTTGGAAACACGTGGTGGGCATCGTCGATCAGGTATGCGACAGCTGGCAGCAGAAGGATGTCGGCATCTGGGAGATTCGCGGCGAGGAGCAACATTTCCTGCATTCGCGGCTGATGTGCTGGGTCGCGCTGGATCGTGCCATCCGCCTGGCCCAGAAACGTTCGCTGCCGGCGCCGTTCGCGCGCTGGAACGACGAGCGCCAGGCCATCCATGACGACATATGGAACAATTTCTGGGACGAGAGCTGCGGCCATTTCGTGCAGCGCATCGGCTGCCAGGACGTCGACGGCTCCATGCTGCTGATGCCGTTGATGCGTTTCGTCGCCGCCACCGACCCGCGCTGGCTGGCGACCCTGGAGGCCGTCGAGCAGCAACTGGTGCGCGACGGCATGGTGTATCGCTATCGCACCGACGACGGGCTGGAAGGCGAGGAGGGCTCGTTCATGGCGTGCTCGTTCTGGTACGTCGAGTGCCTGGCGCGTGCCGGCAGGATTGAAAAGGCCCATCTGGAGTTCGAGCAACTGTTGCGCTATGCCAACCCGCTGGGTTTGTACGCCGAGGAACTGGACAAGCGCGGCCACCATCTGGGCAACACGCCCCAGGCGCTGAGCCACCTGGCACTGATCAGCGCGGCGAGCTTTCTCGACCACCGGCTCAGCGGCGAGCGCACCACCTGGCAACCTTGAGTAAGAGTGGTCAGTGGCCGCCCTGCAGGCCGGCCCAGGCCACGGCGCCAAGAATCAGCGCGCCACCGAGCAACATGCCGGCGGTCGGTACGGCACCGAACAGCAACCAGGCGCCGGCGATGGCATAGATCGGCTCCATGGTGATCACCACTGCAGCGGTGTGGGTGCGCACGTGGCGCAGCGAGGCGATGAACAGGCTGTAGGCCAGGGCCGTGCACAGCACGCCCAGGGCCGCCAGTTGCCACCAGTCGTGAGTGCTGATGGTCGGCATCTCCGGCAGGCACCAGAACAGCAGCGCGAAGCTGATTGCCAGGCATTGCCACCAGCACGAAGCCAGGCCATCGACGTTGCTGGCCGCATGCTTGTTGGCCACGGCAATCGCCGCATATATCGCACCGGACAGCACGCCGTAGAGCAGGCCGACGGTGGCGCCATCGCGCAGGTCGAACGACGGGGTGATCAGTACCAGCCCGATCGATACCAGCACCAGTATCCCGCGATCACTACGCCCCAGGCGCTGGCCGAACACCAGCCGTTCGGTCAGCGCGGTGAACGCGGGAAACGAGGCGAAGCCCAGGGTCGCCACGGCCACGCCGCCGGTTTGCACCGCCATGAAGAACAGCAGCCAGTGCGCCCCCAGCACCAGGCCCGTGGCCAGTAGCTTGGCAGCGGTGGCCGAAGTGACGCCGCGCCAGGGCCGCTTGCCCAGGCACAGGCAGAAAAGGCTCAGGGCCAAGAGCGCGAAGGCCGAGCGGCCCAGCACGATCATGCTGGCGCTGACCTTCAGTGATTCGCCGAACAGCGCCGAAACGCCGACCAGCAGGGCGGCCGTATGCAACTGAACGTGGGCGGTGCGAAGGCTCATCGGGGACCTGCCTGATCGGAGAAGTTACAGAGTGCCAAGTCAGGGGCGGCAGGTAAAACGGATTGTGCGGCTGGCCGGTCAGGTGAGCGTTACGCGGCCCGCGGCGTTATAGTCGGGAGCCGTGTCATCTTCATCAAGCGAGGATCTTATGAGTTGCGCAGCTCTGGGCATCGACTATCCGATCATCCAAGCCCCCATGGCGGGCACCGCCACGCCGGCTCTTGCCGCGGCGGTCAGCAACGCCGGCGGGCTGGGCTCGATCTCCATCGCCGCGGTGCAGGCCGAGGCCGGCCGGCAGATGATCCGGGAAACCCGAGCCGCTACGAGCAAACCGTTCAACATCAACGTGTTCTGCCATCGCCTGAGCGTCGCTGATGCGGCCAGGGAACAGGCGTGGCTGGCGCACTTGCAGCCTTATTTCGCCGAGTTCGGCGCGGCTGCGCCAGAGGCCATCCGGGATATCTACTGCAGTTTCCAGGAGGACGAAGGGCAACTGCAGGTTCTGCTGGAAGAACGACCGCCCATCGTCAGCTTTCATCTTGGGCTGCCGCCTCAGCCGCGCATCGATGCCCTGAAAAGCGCCGGCATCACCTTGCTGGCGTCGGCCACCACGCTGGAGGAGGGGTTGCTGGCCCAGGATGCGGGCATCGACATCATCGTTGCCCAGGGCATCGAGGCCGGCGGCCACCGCGGCGTTTTCGACCCAGCCTACGATCAGGGCATCGGCACGCTGGCCCTGGTGCGGGTGCTGGTCAAGCACCTGAAGCGCCCGGTGATCGCCGCTGGCGGCATCATGGATGGCGCCGGGATCGCCGCGGCCTTGAGCTTGGGGGCCAGCGCTGCGCAGCTGGGCACCGCATTCATTCTTTGCCCCGAGTCGGCCGCCAACGAGGCCTATCGCCGCATGCTGGGCAGCGAGCGGGCGCAGGTCACCCAGGTCACTACGGCGATTTCCGGGCGCCTGGCGCGCGGCATCGTCAATCGTTTCATGGCCGAAGTCGGGGCGCCCGGCCACCCTGCAGTGCCTGGGTTCGGGATTGCCTACGATGCTGGCAAGCAACTGATCGCCGCCGCCGCCAAGGCCGGCAATGCCGAGTTCGCCGCCCATTGGGCCGGGCAGGGCGCGGCCCTGGCTCGGGCGATGCCGGCGGCCGAACTGGTTGCTGTGCTGCAGCGCGAGTACTTGGCGGCACGCGGCTAAACGGGGACTGCTGACGGGGGAGAGCATTTAGGCGGGCCGACGACGTCGGCCCGTACGGGAAGCGATGCGACTCAGGCCGAGTGCAGCTGGACTTCCTCTATGGCATCGACGCGGGTCGGGGCTTCGACACCAGTCAGTTCGCTGATCAGCACCCACTGCTGATCCAGCTCACGGCTCACCGCGCCGAGGCGGGTGATCATCTTCGAAGCGGCAGAGCGAACGCCGCTGTCATCGCTGCGCAGCAGGTCGAATGACAGCGCCGTCATGGCGGCAGTCATATGGGTGATGCTGCGAGAGGTGAGGGTGAGCAGTTCGGTCAGTTGTTGTTCTTTGGCGGTCATCTCGTGCTTCCTTGACTGGACGAGTCGATGCACAGCATTGATAGGAACCTGCGTCAGACCATCAGATCCTTGATGGCCGACAGTGAGACGTCGTTCACAATAGAACGTCGCACTGCGAGCAAAATGATATCACCGTCACTCCAGGGGCTGGCAATATGCCGCAGCAGGGCGAATGAAAATATTTTTCATGCCCCAGGCCGCTTCGGGTCGGCAAATCCCTTGCTGATCCGCCCCACCTCGATGGGTGCTGTCGATAAATGTTAGTCGACCCGTGCGCCGGAGCAGCCGCAACGTTTAAACTGCACCTCGCGGGCCGACGGACGGAGTTCCCCCAGCTGCGGCCAGCTACGGCGCTGTAAGAAGTTGTCGCATGCCGGCAATGCCCGCCCATTAGCACCCCCTACAATCTTTCGCATCGCAGGCCCGCCAGGCCTGTGTGTCTCGTCAGGAGAGTCCCGATGTCCGTTCAGCACGACCCGGTGCAACGCGCCGATTTCGACCAGGTGATGGTGCCCAGTTACGCGCCGGCTACGTTCGTACCGGTTCGCGGCGCCGGTTCGCGCGTCTGGGACCAGAGCGGTCGCGAGCTGATCGACTTCTCCGGCGGCATCGCCGTCAACGCCCTGGGCCATGCCCATCCGGCGCTGGTCCAGGCGCTGACCGAGCAGGCCGGCAAGCTGTGGCACGTCTCCAACGTGTTCACCAACGAGCCGGCGCTGCGCCTGGCCAAGAAGCTGGTGGACGCCACCTTTGCCGACCGAGTGTTCCTCTGCAACTCCGGCGCCGAAGCCAACGAAGCGGCGTTCAAACTGGCCCGCCGTGTAGCCCACGACCGCTTCGGGGCGGACAAGTACGAGATCATCGCGGCGACCAACAGCTTCCATGGCCGTACCCTGTTCACCGTCAGCGTCGGTGGCCAGCCGAAGTATTCCGATGGCTTCGGGCCGAAGATCCAGGGCATCACCCATGTGCCGTACAACGACCTGGAAGCACTCAAGGCGGCGATCAGCGACAAAACCTGCGCCGTCGTCATCGAGCCGATTCAGGGCGAGGGTGGCGTGCTGCCGGCGGATCTGGCCTATCTGCAAGGCGCTCGCGCGCTGTGCGACGAGCACAACGCGCTGCTGGTGTTCGACGAGGTGCAGAGCGGTGTCGGCCGTTCCGGTCATCTGTATGCCTACCAGCACTACGGCGTGACGCCTGACGTGCTGTCCAGCGCCAAGAGCCTGGGCGGCGGTTTCCCGATCGCGGCGATGCTGACCACCGACGCCCTGGCCAGCCATCTGGCCGTCGGCACCCATGGCACCACCTATGGCGGTAACCCGTTGGGCTGCGCGGTCGCCGAGGCGCTGCTCGACGTGGTCAACACACCCGAGGTACTGGCGGGCGTCAAGGCCAAGCATGAGCGCTTCAAGACTCGCCTGCTGCAGATCGGCGAGCGCTACGGGGTGTTCTCCGGAGTGCGCGGCATGGGCCTGTTGATCGGCGCGGTGCTCTCCGATGCCTGGAAAGGCAAAGCGCGTGAATTTTTCGATGCGGCGGCCGGCGAGAATCTGATGATCCTGCAGGCCGGCCCGGACGTGGTGCGCTTTGCGCCCAGCCTGGTGATCGAGGATGCCGACATCGACGAGGGTCTGGATCGCTTCGAGCGTGCCGTGGCCAAGCTGGCCGGCGCCTGACCCTTACGGGCGGCTGGGCGCCGCCCGCTCAATTCGCTGTGTCGGCCCGTGCCGGCCAGCCTCACGGACGATGATTCTCGCTGCCAGGGCTGCAACGCCCCAGCCTTGCTGAAGGAGTGAACCATGCTGGTTATGCGCCCTGCGCGAATGACCGATCTCGCCGAAGTGCAGCGCCTGGCCGCGGACAGCCCGGTGGGCGTCACCTCGCTGCCCGACAACGCCGAGCGCCTGCGCGACAAGATCGCCGCGTCGGAAGCGTCGTTCGCCGCCGAAGTCAGCTTCAACGGCGAGGAGCGCTATTTCTTCGTGCTCGAAGACAGCGAAACGGGTCGCCTGTCCGGCTGCTCGGGCATCGTCGCCTCGGCTGGCTACTCCGAGCCTTTCTACAGCTTTCGCAACGAGACCTTCGTTCACAACTCCCGCGAGCTGAAGATCCACAACAAGATCCACGTCCTGTCGCTGTGCCACGACCTGACCGGCAACAGCCTGCTCACCAGCTTCTACGTTGAGCGCGGGCTGGTCGACAGTGTCTGGGCCGAGCTCAATTCCCGTGCGCGCCTGCTGTTCGCCGCCTGCCACCCGGAGCGCTTCGCCGACGCCATGGTGGTGGAGATCGTCGGCGAGAGCGACGACGCCGGTGAATCGCCGTTCTGGGACGCGGTCGGCCGGCATTTCTTCGGCATGAGCTACGGCGAGGCCGAGCGCTTGTGCGGGCTGCGCAGCCGCGCCTACCTGGCAGAGCTGATGCCCCATTACCCGATCTATGTGCCGCTGCTGCCCGATGCCGCTCAGGAGTCCATGGGCCTGGTGCACCCGCGTGCCCAGGTGTCGTTCGACATCCTGATGCGCGACGGCTTCGAAACCGACCACTACATCGACATCTTCGACGGCGGCCCGACCCTGCATGCGCGCACCTCCGGCATTCGCTCCATCGCCCAGAGCGCGCTGGTGCCGGTGGTGCTCGGCGAGGCAGGGGAGGGCGGCCAGGCTTACCTGGTCAGCAACGAGCAATTGCAGGGGTTTCGTGCGGTCGTCGCCCAATTGGATTGGGCGCCTGGTCAGCCCGCGGTGCTCGATCCGCAGACCGCGCAGGTCCTTGGTGTCGCCGAAGGCGGCCAGGTAAGGCTGGTGGCGGTATGAGTTTTCCAACCATGAGCGCCACCCGTCTGGCTCGCGATTTTCCGGAGGCAGCATGATCGTTCGCTCCGTACGTGCCGGTGACCTGCCGGCACTGATCGACCTGGCACGCAGCACCGGCACCGGCCTGACCACTCTGCCGGCCAACGAAGCGCGCCTGGCCTACCGGGTCGGGCGCGCCGAGAAAACCTTCAGCGGCGAAGCCGAGCGCGGCGATTGCGACTACATGTTCGTGCTCGAGGACGATGACGGCCGCGTGCTGGGCATTTCCGCCATCGCCGGCGGCGTCGGCTTGCGCGAGTCCTGGTACAACTACCGGGTCGGCCTGACCGTTTGTGCGTCTCAGGAGCTGGGCATCCACCGCCAGGTGCCGACGCTATTCCTGGCCAACGACCTGACCGGTCATTCCGAACTGTGCTCGCTGTTCCTGCATGCCGACCATCGCACCGGCCTGAACGGGCGCTTGCTGTCCAAGGCGCGGCTGCTGTTCATCGCCGAGTTTCGTGAGCGTTTCGGCGAGAAGATCATCGCCGAGATGCGCGGCGTGTCCGACGAGCAGGGCCGTTCGCCGTTCTGGGAGTGCCTGGGTCGGCACTTCTTCCGCATGGAGTTCTCCCAGGCGGACTACCTCACCGGCGTCGGTAACAAGGCGTTCATCGCCGAGCTGATGCCGCGGTTTCCGCTTTACACCTGCTTCCTGTCCGAAGCCGCCCGCGAGGTGATCGGCCGAGTGCACCCGAACACCGAACCGGCGCTGGCGATGCTCAAGTCCGAAGGCTTCAGCTACCAGGGCTATGTCGATATCTTCGATGCCGGCCCGGCCATCGAGGCGGAGATCACGAAGATCCGCGCGATTCGCGACAGCCAGCTACTGGTGCTGGCCATCGGCACGCCGGGCGACGATGCGCCAGTGTACTTGGTGCACAACCGCAAGCATGCCGATTGCCGCATTACCGCAGCCCGTGCGCGTATGGCTGCCGGGACGCTGGTGGTCGACCCGCTGACCGCCCGGCGCCTGCGCCTGAATGTCGGCGATCAAGTGCGCGCAGTGCCCTTGGCGGTAAAGGCCTGAGCCACCGTTTCTGATGTGACCTGGGGCGGCGCGCCGCCCCGACCGGCAATGTTGCCATAGAGCGACAGCCGTGACAGGTAGCAGGTCAGCGCCCAGCGCTGGCTTGTGCAACCGTGAAGCCTGGAGTGATAGACCATGAGCACGCATTACATTGCAGGTCTCTGGCAGATAGGACAGGGCAGCACCCTGGAGTCCCTCGACCCGGTCAGCCAGCAGGTGCTCTGGGTGGGCCGCGAAGCCGACGGGGCCCAGGTCGAGGCGGCTGTGCAGGCGGCCCGCGAAGCCTTCGCCGAATGGGCGGCGGCACCATTGAGCGAACGAATCGCACTGCTCGAGCGCTTCGCCGCCGTATTGAAAGCCCGGCAGGACGAACTTGCCCGCACCATCGGTGAAGAAACCGGTAAGCCGCTGTGGGAAGCGATCACCGAAGTCGCCAGCATGATCGGCAAGGTGGCCATCTCCATCCACAGCCATGCCGAGCGCACCGGCCAGCGCAGCGGCGCCCAGGGCAGCGTGCTGCGCCACAAGCCCCATGGCGTGGTCGCCGTGTTCGGCCCGTACAACTTTCCCGGTCATCTGCCCAACGGGCATATCGTGCCGGCCCTGCTGGCCGGCAATACCGTGGTGTTCAAACCCAGTGAGCAGGCCCCGAAGGTCGCCGAGCTGACGCTCAACTGCTGGATCGAGGCCGGCCTGCCGGCTGGCGTGCTGAACCTGGTGCAGGGCGCGCGGGAAACTGGCGCGGCACTGGCGGCTCACCCGGGTATCGACGGCCTGTTCTTCACCGGCTCCAGCCGCACCGGCAATCAATTGCACGCACAGTTCGGCGGCCACCCGCAAACCATCCTGGCTCTGGAAATGGGCGGCAACAATGCACTGATCGTCGATCAGCCTGCCGATGTCGATGCGGCGGTGTATTGCATCGTCCAGTCCGCATTCATTTCCGCCGGCCAGCGCTGCACCTGCGCCCGCCGTTTGCTGGTGCCCGAAGGCGATTGGGGCGACGCGATGCTGGCGCGGCTGGTCAGTGTGGCTGCCAGCCTCAAGGTCGGCGCCTTCGATGCCGAGCCGGCGCCGTTCATGGGCGCGGTGATTTCCCTGGACGCCGCCCAGCACCTGCTCAAGGTGCAGGAGCGGCTGATCGACAAGGGCGCGCGGCCGCTGCTGGACATGAGCCAGCCGCTCGAAGGCGCGGCGCTGCTGACGCCTGGCATCATCGATGTCACCGCCGTGCAACCGCGCGCCGACGAAGAAGTGTTCGGGCCCTTGCTGCAAGTGATTCGCTATGCCGATTTCGACGACGCCATCGTCGAAGCCAACGCCACCCGTTTTGGGCTTGCGGCCGGGCTGCTGTCCGATTCGCGTGAGCGTTACGAGCAGTTCTGGTTGCGCAGCCGAGCCGGCATCGTCAACTGGAACAAGCCACTGACCGGCGCCGCCAGCAGCGCGCCGTTCGGCGGCATCGGCGCGTCGGGCAACCATCGTCCCAGCGCCTATTACGCGGCGGATTACTGCGCCTATCCGGTCGCTTCGCTGGAAAGCGAGCAACTGGCGTTGCCCGACAGCCTGGCACCGGGAGTCAGCCTATGAGTCGACTCACCTCCTGCGAGCTGAACATCGACGGGCTGGTCGGCCCGACACACAACTACGGCGGGTTGTCGTACGGCAACGTGGCCTCGCAGAACAACTGCCAGGTGGCGTCCAACCCGCGGGAAGCGGCGCGTCAGGGCCTGGCGAAGATGAAGGCACTGATGGACATGGGCTACGCCCAGGCGGTGCTCGCGCCCCAGGAGCGCCCCGATGTGCAGGCGCTGCGTGCCTGTGGTTTCACTGGCAGCGATGCCCAGGTGATCGAGAAGGCAGCGCGCGAGGCCATGCCGCTGCTGGTCGCCAGTTGCTCGGCCTCGAGCATGTGGACGGCCAATGCGGCGACCGTCAGCCCCAGCGCCGATACCGCCGACGGGCGCGTGCATTTCACCGCGGCCAACCTCAACTGCAAGTTTCACCGCTCCATCGAACATCCCACCACCAGCCGAGTGCTGGCAGCGATGTTCGCTGACGAGCGCCATTTCGCTCACCACGGCGCCTTGCCCGCCGTCAGCCAGTTCGGCGACGAGGGCGCGGCCAACCATAGCCGCTTCTGCCGCGACTATGGCGAGCGGGGCGTGGAGTTCTTCGTGTTCGGCCGCAGTGCCTTCGACCTGCGCTTGCCGGCGCCGCAGCGCTACCCGGCGCGCCAGACCCTGGAGGCTTCCCAGGCCGTGGCCCGGCTGCACGGCCTCGCCGATGACGCCGTGGTATTCGCCCAGCAGAACCCTGCGGTGGTCGATCAGGGCGTGTTCCATAATGACGTGATAGCCGTGGGTAACGGCCAGGTGCTGTTCCATCACGAAGATGCCTTTCTCGACAGCGAGCGGGTGGTGGGCGAGCTTGGCGACAAGCTGGCGCGCCTCGGTGGGCAGTTGCAATCGGTGTGCGTGCCGCGCCACGTGCTGGGTGTCGAGGATGCGGTGCGCTCCTATCTGTTCAACAGTCAGCTGTTGAGCCGTGCCGACGGGCGTATGCTGTTGGTGGTGCCAGAGGAATGCCGCGGCAATCCGCGGGTCTGGGCCTACCTGCAGACGCTGCTGGGCAGCGACGGGCCGATTGCCGAGGTTCGTGCCTTCGACCTCAAGCAGAGCATGCAGAACGGTGGCGGCCCCGCCTGCCTGCGTCTGCGTGTAGCCTTGCAGGCAGAGGAGCTGGCGGCGATGAACCCGGGCGTGATGCTGACGCCGGAACTGTACGAGCGGCTGCTGCGATGGGTCGACTGCCACTATCGTGATCGCCTGAGCGAGCATGACCTGGCCGACCCGCAGCTACTCGACGAATGCCGCACGGCGCTGGATGAGTTGACGCAAATCATCGATCTTGGCGCCGTGTACCCCTTTCAACTCATTTGAGCGGCTCGATGGCGAGCCGCCAACCCTACTGGAGTTACCATGAGCGACGCCCTGCAACTGATTCTCGAAGACGCCGACGGCACCCAGCTGGAAACCTCGTGCACCCGTTTTGCCGTAATGTGGCAAGGTAAGGAAGTGTGGATTCAGCAGGTCGGCAACGGCCAGCTGATGATCGGCGTGGATGTCGCCGAAGGTGATAGCGAATACGCCAATCTGCTGCTGCGCCCGCTGGCCACCAACCTGGTCAGCCTGGAGCTGGAAATGGAGCCGGCCGATGACGGCGCCGACGACGACCATGTCCATGGTCCGGACTGCAATCACTGAGGAACGCCCATGCTCGCCCTCGGCAAACTGCTCGAACTGACCCTGACCGGCCATGAGCCGGCCTCGAAGATCCAGTTGACGCCGCAGGGCACGCGCTTGCGCTGGCTGGCCGAGGGCGCCCTCGAAATCACCCCGGCCTGCGGGCGCGACAACGGCATGGACCTGTTGCTGTCCGCGGGCATCCACGGCAACGAGACCGCGCCGATCGAATTACTCGACCGCTTGCTGCGGCGCATCGCTCGCAGCGAGTTGCAGCCGCGCGCACGCGTGCTGCTGCTGTTCGGCAACCCGGCAGCAATGCGCCATGGCGAGCGTTTCGTCGAGCAGGACATCAACCGCCTGTTCAGCGGCCGTCATGAGCTGAGCAGTGGCGGCGAGGCGATGCGCGCCTGCGAACTGGAACACCTGGCGTCGTCGTTCTTCATCGACTCCGGCCGCGAGCGCCTGCATTACGACCTGCACACGGCGATCCGCGCCTCGCGTATCGAGCAATTCGCCCTTTACCCCTGGGCCGAGGGGCGTCGCCAGTCGCGCCGCGAATGCGCGCGCCTGCAGGCCGCCGGTATCGATGCGGTGCTGCTGCAAAGCAAACCCTCGACCACCTTCAGTGCCTACACTTACGCCGAGCTGGGCGCCGAAGCCTTCACCCTCGAGCTAGGCAAGGCCAGGCCGTTCGGCCACAACGAGCTGGTCAATCTGGATCGCCTCGAATTGCGTCTGCAGGCGCTGATCGAAGGCAACGAGCCGCCGATCGAGGAGCGCGCCGTCGAGCACCTCAAGCTGTTCGCCTTCTCCCGCGAGCTGATCAAGCACAGCGATGCCTTCGTTCTGCACTTGCCTGCCGACGTGGAGAATTTCACCGAGCTGGAGCCCGGCTATCTGCTCGCCGAAGACCTGGCCAACAGCCGCTGGGTGGTGGAAGAGCAGGGCGCACGAATCATTTTTCCCAACCCTAAAGTCCATAACGGTCAGCGTGCCGGCATCCTGCTGGTGCCCGCTGCCGACTCTTCACTGGAGTGACCGCTTAGAATCTGTTCATGATCTTGCAGCCCGGGCTTGTCGATTTTGGCAGCTAAGTGGCGGTAGCGGCTGGCAGCCACTTGTGGGAACGGGCCATGCCCGTGATTTTGCGGGTATGGCCCGCTCCCGCAGGTAAAGCAACGATTTCCGCTCCTGCCTCATGACTGCCGCTTCATGCATATCAAGATCATGATCAGGCTCTCGGCAGCGCTGCCAATCCACGTTGTTTACTTGCACAGGAGTGCCCATGCGAATCATCGATCTGCGTAGCGACACCGTGACCCAGCCCTCAGCCGGCATGCGCGAGGCGATGCTGGCCGCCGAACTGGGCGATGACGTGTACGGCGAAGATCCGACCGTCAATCAGCTGGAGCAGCGCCTGGCGCGGGATCTCGGCTTTGCCGCGGCGCTGTTCGTGCCCACCGGCACCATGAGCAACCTGCTTGGCCTGATGGCCCACTGCGAGCGGGGCGACGAATACATCGTCGGCCAGCAGGCGCACACCTATAAATACGAAGGTGGCGGCGCGGCGGTGCTCGGCTCGATACAGCCCCAGCCGCTGGACATGGAACTCGATGGCTCCCTGGATCTTGACCGGGTCGAAGCGGCGATCAAGCAGGACGACTTCCATTTCGCCCGTACCCGTCTGCTGGCCCTGGAAAACACCATGCAGGGCAAGGTGCTGCCGCTGCAGTACCTGGCCGAGGCTCGCGCCTTGACGCACAACAAGGACCTGGCGCTGCATCTGGATGGCGCGCGGCTGTTCAATGCGGCGGTCAGGCAGGGTGTCGACGCGCGGGAAATCACCCGCCATTTCGACTCGGTGTCCGTGTGCCTGTCCAAGGGCCTGGGGGCGCCGGTCGGCTCGGTGCTGTGCGGCAGCGAGGCGTTGATCGCCAAGGCTCGTCGTCTGCGCAAGATGGTCGGCGGCGGCATGCGTCAGGCCGGCGTGCTGGCGGCAGCCGGGCTGTACGCGCTGGACCATCAGGTCGAGCGCCTGGTGGAGGATCACGCCAATGCCGATTCCCTGGCGGCCGGCCTGCGCGAGCTGGGCTATTCGGTCGAGCCGGTGCAGACCAACATGGTCTACGTGCAGATCGGCGAGCGCGCCTCTGCGCTGAAGGACTTCTGCGCCGAGCGGGGTATCCGCCTGAGCGCCGCGCCACGCCTGCGCATGGTCACGCATCTGGATGTCGATGCCGGCGCCATGGCTCAGGTGATCGAAGCCTTCGCCGCCTTCCGCGCCTGAGAAGGCCTGCGTGCAGTGCCAGGCAGTGGCCTGGCCGCTGCGGCCCTGTGTTTTCCGGCCATCGCGCCGCCTGCAAATAATTCAGCCCTTGCCCTAGCCGCCGCGGACAAGCCCGATATAATGCGGGCTTTTGCCGGCTCTGCCGTGGCCGCCTGTTTTCCTGGAAATTGCCAATGAAAAGCGCAGAAATCCGTGAAGCTTTCCTGAGCTTCTTCGAAGAGAAGGGGCACACCCGTGTCGCTTCCAGCTCCCTGATTCCGAACAACGACCCCACGTTGCTGTTCACCAACGCCGGCATGAACCAGTTCAAGGACTGCTTCCTGGGCCTGGAAAAGCGCGCCTATACCCGCGCCGCCACCAGCCAGAAGTGCGTGCGCGCCGGTGGCAAGCATAACGACCTGGAAAACGTCGGTTATACCGCGCGTCACCACACCTTCTTCGAAATGCTCGGCAACTTCAGCTTTGGCGACTATTTCAAGCGTGATGCCATCCACTTCGCCTGGGAATTCCTGACCGGCGACAAGTGGCTGAAACTGCCCAAGGACAAGCTCTGGGTCACGGTGTACGCCACCGATGACGAGGCCTACGACATCTGGAACAAGGAAGTCGGTGTGCCGGCCGAGCGGATGATCCGCATCGGCGACAACAAGGGCGCGCCGTACGCTTCCGACAACTTCTGGACCATGGGCGATACCGGTCCGTGCGGCCCCTGCACCGAAATTTTCTTCGACCATGGCGAGCACATCTGGGGCGGCCCGCCCGGCAGCCCGGAAGAAGATGGCGACCGTTACATCGAGATCTGGAACAACGTGTTCATGCAGTTCAACCGGACCGCGGACGGCGTGCTGCACCCGCTGCCGGCGCCGAGCGTGGACACCGGCATGGGCCTGGAGCGCATCAGCGCGGTGCTGCAGCACGTCAACTCCAACTACGAGATCGACCTGTTCCAGAGCCTGCTGGCTGCCAGTGCCCAGGCTATCGGCTGCGCCAACAACGGTGACGCGTCGCTGAAAGTGGTGGCGGATCACATTCGCTCCTGCAGCTTCCTGATCGCCGACGGCGTCACGCCGTCCAACGAAGGCCGCGGCTACGTGCTGCGCCGCATCATTCGTCGCGCCTGCCGCCACGGTAACAAGCTGGGCGCCAAGGGCAGCTTCTTCCACAAGATCGTCGCGGCCCTGGTCAGTGAGATGGGCGAAGCCTTCCCTGAGCTGAAACAGCAGCAGGCGCACATCGAGCGCGTGCTGAAAACCGAAGAAGAGCAGTTCGCCAAGACCCTGGAGCAGGGCCTGAAGATCCTCGAGCAGGATCTGGCCGAATTGCAGGGCTCGGTCATCCCGGGCGAAGTGATCTTCAAGCTGTATGACACCTACGGCTTCCCGATGGACCTGACCGGCGATATCGCCCGCGAGCGCGAGCTGACCCTCGACGAGGCCGGCTTCGAGCGTGAGATGGAAGCTCAGCGCGTGCGTGCGCGCTCCGCCAGCTCCTTCGGTGTGGACTACAACAGCTTGGTCAAGGTCGACAAGGACACCCGTTTCCTCGGCTACGGCGCCACGGTTGCCAGTGGCGAACTGCTGGTGCTGCTGCGCGACGGCCAGCCCGTCGACACCCTCAACGAGGGCGAGGAGGGTGTCGTAGTGCTCGACCAGACGCCGTTCTATGCCGAGTCCGGTGGCCAGATCGGTGACTGCGGTTTCCTTGAAGGCCCGGGTGTGCGCTTCGACGTGCGCGACACCACCAAGGTCGGTGGCGCGTGGCTGCACCACGGCGTGGTCAGCAAGGGCAGCCTGAGCGTCGGCGCCACCATCAACGCCGAAGTGGACGCTTCGGTGCGTACCGCCACCGGCCTCAACCACTCGGCTACGCACCTGCTGCATGCCGCGCTGCGCCAGGTACTTGGCGAGCACGTGCAGCAGAAAGGCTCGCTGGTCGACAGCCAGCGCCTGCGTTTCGACTTCAGCCACTTCGAGGCGATCAAGCCTGAGCAGCTCAAAGAACTGGAAGAGATCGTCAACCGCGAAGTGCGTCGCAACACCCCGGTACAAACCGAGGAAATGGACATCGAGAGCGCCAAGGCCAAGGGCGCCATGGCGCTGTTTGGCGAGAAGTACGGCGACAGCGTGCGCGTGCTGACCATGGGCGACGGCTTTTCGGTCGAGCTGTGCGGCGGCATTCATGCCAACCGTACCGGCGACATCGGCGTGTTCAAGATCGTCAGCGAAGGCGGTGTGGCCGCCGGCGTACGTCGTATCGAGGCAGTCACCGGCGCAGCGGCATTCGCCTACCTGAACGGTGCCGAGGAGCAATTGAAAGAGGCGGCGAGCCTGGTCAAGGGCAGCCGCGACAACCTGCTCGACAAGCTCGCGGCGGTGATCGATCGCAATCGTCAGCTGGAAAAGGAGCTGGAGCAGCTCAAGGCCAAGGCCGCCAGTGCGGCAGGCAGCGACCTGGCCGGTTCGGCCGTGGACGTCAAGGGCGTGAAAACGCTCAGCGCGCGCATCGATGGCCTTGATGGCAAAGGCCTGCTGGCGCTGGTCGATCAACTGAAGAACAAGCTCGGCAGTGCGGTGATCCTGCTCGGCGGCGTGCAGGACGACAAGGTCGTGCTGGTGGCTGGCGTGACCCAGGACCTGACCGCCAAGCTGAAGGCCGGCGACCTGATGAAACAGGCCGCTGCAGCCGTAGGCGGCAAGGGCGGTGGTCGTCCGGACATGGCGCAGGGTGGCGGGGTCGATGTGGCTGCGCTCGATGGCGCCCTGGCGCTGGTCGGCCCGTTCGTCGAACAGGGCCTCTGAGGCCTGTAACTCAAGCGTGACCGCGTCGCCCGCCATGCCCGGCGAACGACGCGGTGGTGTGCGGTGGTGTTGTCTGTTTAATGGGCGCCCTTCACGGGCTGAGGCAGCTTTGAAATGGCTTTGATCGTACAGAAATTCGGCGGTACCTCCGTCGGCACCGTCGAGCGAATCTCGCAGGTCGCCGAGAAGGTGAAGAAATTCCGCGAGAAGGGCGACGATATCGTCGTCGTGGTATCCGCGATGAGCGGCGAGACCAATCGCCTCATCGACCTGGCCAAGCAGATCAGCGATGACCAGCCGATCGCTCGCGAACTCGACGTGATGGTCTCCACCGGTGAGCAGGTGACCATCGCGCTGCTGGCCATGGCGCTGATCAAGCGTGGCGTGCCGGCGGTGTCCTACACCGGCAGCCAGGTGCGCATCCTGACCGACAGCGCGCACACCAAGGCACGTATTCTGAGCATCGACGACACCAATATCCGCGCCGACCTCAAGGCCGGTCGCGTGGTGGTCGTCGCCGGCTTCCAGGGCGTGGATGAGCAGGGCAACATCACCACCCTCGGCCGCGGCGGTTCCGACACCACCGGCGTTGCCCTGGCGGCGGCGCTGAAGGCCGATGAGTGCCAGATCTACACCGATGTCGATGGCGTTTACACCACCGATCCGCGTGTGGTGCCCAAGGCCCAGCGCCTGGAGAAGATCACCTTCGAAGAGATGCTGGAAATGGCCAGCCTCGGTTCGAAGGTGCTGCAAATTCGCTCGGTGGAGTTCGCCGGCAAGTACAACGTCCCGCTGCGCGTTCTGCACAGCTTCCAGGAGGGTCCGGGCACCCTCATTACCCTTGATGAAGAGGAATCCATGGAACAGCCGATCATCTCCGGCATCGCCTTCAATCGCGACGAAGCCAAGCTGACCATCCGTGGCGTGCCTGACCTGCCGGGCGTTGCGTTCAAGATTCTCGGCCCGATCAGCTCCGCCAACATCGAAGTGGACATGATCGTGCAGAATGTCGCGCACGATAACACCACCGACTTCACCTTCACCGTGCACCGCAACGATTACCAGAACGCTCAGCAGGTGCTCGAAGCCACTGCGCGCGAACTCGGTGCTCGCGAAGTGGTCGGAGACGTTAACATCGCCAAGGTGTCCATCGTTGGTGTGGGTATGCGTTCCCATGCCGGTGTGGCCAGCCGTATGTTCGAAGCGCTGGCCAAGGAGAACATCAACATCCAGATGATCTCCACTTCCGAGATCAAGGTCTCGGTGGTCATCGAAGAGAAATATCTGGAATTGGCGGTGCGCGCCCTGCACACTGCGTTCGAACTCGATGCCCCGGCCCGTCAGGGCGACTGAGGCATCCTGCAAAAGGCGCGGCTACCCGCGCCTTTTGTTGTTTTGGTTGGTGTTGGTGGAACTTTCCTTCCGTCCGTACTGGTCAATACTTGAGTGCTGGCCTGTTGCTTTCGCGTCAGGCCGGCGCTTTTCACGTTTGCAGACTTGTTGTCCGAAATTGAATCCGTAAGGAGAAAGGAATGCTGATTCTGACTCGCCGGGTCGGAGAGACCCTGATGGTGGGTGACGAAGTCACCGTCACCGTATTGGGTGTTAAAGGTAATCAGGTGCGGATTGGCGTCAACGCGCCGAAGGAAGTCGCCGTTCACCGCGAAGAGATTTACCAGCGCATCCAGAAAGAGAAGGGCGAAGAACCAAACCATTAATTTTTCTCAAAATTTTGGTTTGCAAACGGGGAAAACATGTTTATCATGCGCCCCGTGTTGCGGAGAGGTGGCCGAGTGGCCGAAGGCGCTCCCCTGCTAAGGGAGTACACCTCAAAAGGGTGTCGGGGGTTCGAATCCCCCCTTCTCCGCCATTATTTGGCAAGCCGGGTTTTACCGGGCTGGCAAACAACCAGAGGTGATCTGGTATAAAAACACCAACGGACTCATAGCTCAGCTGGATAGAGTACTCGGCTACGAACCGAGCGGTCGGAGGTTCGAATCCTCCTGAGTCCGCCATATTGAATGGCTTGCAGCAGTGCAGGGCATTTAGCGTCAACCAGCGGTGATCTGGTCTAAAAGCGCCACACGGACTCATAGCTCAGCTGGATAGAGTACTCGGCTACGAACCGAGCGGTCGGAGGTTCGAATCCTCCTGAGTCCGCCACATCAAAAGGGCCTGCAGCGATGCAGGCCCTTTTTCTTTGCCTGGTGTTTTTGCCTGGGCGCTGTTGCCGTTTCAGCGGCCGTGCGTGAAGCGGTAACAGGTCTCATCGTCTGCCGGTCACGCAGCCTTCTTGGTCGAAGGTGACGGTGCGGCGTTCGCTGTTGTGCTTGCTCGCGTAGTGGTAGGTGGTCTGGCCGTTGCGTGTGCTGATGCGATCAGGCTTGCCCAGGGCGCTTTCCACGTCGCTGCGGGTCATGCCGGCGCGTACCTGCTTTCTGATGATCGCTTCGCGTCTGGCGCTGCCGGTGACGGCATTGTCGCAGCCGTCCTGCTGACCGCCGACCACGGTCAGGGTGCTTTCACTGGCATCGATCCTGGCGGCGTTGCCGGCTCTGTCATCGCTGTTCGGAATTGCGAGCGGAACGGGGGCGCCGCTTCCGGGTCTTGGATTATGGGTGCTTTGTATGTGCTGCTGCTGATGGTCGCTGCAGCCGTGCTGGGAAAAGGTGACGTGGCCATCGGCGTCTTCGCAGCGAAAGACGCTCGAGGCCTGTGAAAGGGCGGGGCAGAGCAGAATGGCGCATACGGCTGCGCCATGCATCCAGCGCATAGGGCTTCCTCCTGGTCGGGTGCTCGCAAGCGTAGGTCATGCCCTTGCGGTTGCCAGGTGTCTTGTGCCGATTTGGTAACGTCGCATCACCGGACTCGTGCCGATGCTCTCAAGAAAATGCTGCAAGCGCTTGTCCTGCCATGCCTTTGTCACGTACGTGGCCGATTGGCATGTTATTATTCGCGCCGTCAGCCCCGCCGGGGCTTGTGGATTCCTTCCATGGACTTACCCAGTAGTAACTCAGAATTCCAAGTGTGCAATCACGTATTGACTGATTGACCCTCGCTGGCGCGCGCCGCCGCTGGGGGCGGAGTGTGCCATGACCGAAGTAGAAGCTAAGAAGCCGCAAGAAAGCCTGCAGGATCGACTCGCTCAGGTCGTCGAACTGTTGCAGCGGCACAGGCTGGTCGAAGACCTGACTCATCGCCAGGAAGGCCCGCACCACGACCGCGTCGAAGGTCTGGTGCATCGGCAGAACCTCACCGAGCTGCAGCGCAAGCTCGACGACCTGCACTCGGCCGACGTCGCTTACATCCTCGAAGCCTTGCCGTTGGAAGACCGCCTGACCATCTGGCAGCTGGTCAAGGCCGATCGCGACGGTGACATTCTTCTTGAAGTGTCCGATGCCGTCCGTGAAACCCTGCTGGCCGACATGGAGGATCACGAGATCCTCGCGGCCGCCAAGGAGATGGACGCCGACGAACTGGCCGACCTGGCCTCCGAGCTGCCGCGCGACGTCGTGCACGAGCTCATGGAAACCCTCGATGCCCAGCAGCGTGAGCGGGTGCGTTCCGCGCTCTCCTACGAGGAGGAGCAGGTCGGTGCGCTGATGGACTTCGAGATGGTCACCATTCGCGAAGACGTCAGCCTCGAAGTGGTGTTGCGCTACCTGCGCCGTCTCAAGGAGTTGCCGGGCCATACCGACAAGCTGTTCGTGGTCGATTACGATGGCGTGCTGAAGGGCGTGCTGTCGATCAAGCGTCTGTTGGTGAACGACCCGGAAAAGCAGGTCGCCGAGGTCATGGCCAATGATCCGGTCAGCTTTCATCCTGATGAAGACGCCTATGACGCCGCCCAGGCGTTCGAGCGTTATGACTTGATTTCCGCGCCCGTGGTCGACAAGAACGGCAAGCTGATCGGCCGTTTGACCATCGATGAGATGGTCGACCTGATTCGTGAGGAGAGCGAAAGCGAAGTCCTCAATATGGCGGGTCTGCGTGAGGAAGAAGATATCTTCGCCTCGGTGTGGAAGTCGGTACGCAACCGCTGGGCCTGGTTGGCCGTCAACCTGATCACCGCATTCATGGCGTCGCGCGTCATCGGCCTGTTCGAAGGCTCCATCGAAAAATTGGTGGCCTTGGCGGCATTGATGCCGATCGTAGCGGGTATCGGCGGTAACTCGGGTAATCAGACCATCACCATGATCGTGCGGGCCATGGCGCTCGACCAGGTCAGCACCGGAAATACCTCGCGACTGATTCGCAAGGAATTGGGCGTCGCGTTGATCAACGGCCTGGTGTGGGGTGGGGTGATCGGCGTCGTGGCCTATGGGTTGTACGACAGTTGGTCGCTGGGTGTGGTGATGACCGCGGCGATGACGCTCAACCTGCTGCTCGCAGCGCTCATGGGGGTGCTGATCCCCATGACGCTGATGCGCATGGGGCGTGACCCTGCGATGGGCGCCAGTGTGATGATCACCGCGGTTACCGACAGCGGCGGTTTCTTCATCTTCCTGGGGTTGGCCTCGCTGTTCCTGCTTTAGGCGCCCGTTGGCAGCCAACAAAAAAACCGGCCTTTAGCCGGTTTTTTCGTTTCTATGCCGTCGCTCGCGGGGCGCCGCAAGTGGCGTAAAGAGCTTTCTGCGATGGCGCGCTGTGTCAGTCGTCGTTGCCGGCGGCCATCTCTGCATCGTGCGCAATCAGCGCTACCAGGGCGTTCTGCTGGCGACGCGACAGCTGTCGAAAACGTTGCAGCAGCTCGCGCTCGTGCAATGACAGTTCAGGGCTGTCGAGGCTTATGCCGAGCTCATCGTCCAGCGCGCCTTCCTGAAGCATGCTCTGCTCCAGGCGAGCGATGATCTCGGAGTTCATGCTGCGATGGTGTTGGCGAGCCACTTCAGCAATGCGCTCGCGCATGCCGTCGGGCAACCGAACGACGAACTTGTCAGCCGTACGGCTGGAGTAGATAGCCTGTTTCATAGGGCGCATACATCAACCAAATTAGTTCAGGGAAACGAAGCTGTAATGGCATATAGCTACGGAATGTCAGAGTTCTGACCATCTTTCGCCCATGCCGTTCAACGACGTCGGCATTTTGTCTGGTGATCGTACTTCTTGCCAGCAGATATTTGACGCCAATTACGTGTCGTATTCTGGACTGGGTACCGGCTTTTTGCCAGCACAACTTGTCGAAATTGATTCTGATTGCGCGCAGCGTCGCATTTCTGGTGGATGGCAGTGGGCCGCCTTTTGCGATATTCACCAAGAATCGAGATAAAAAATGCGTTTTCTATGCACTCGCGCATTAGGTAGCGCCCGTGCAGCGTGAATTGCATATGATCGGCATCCGCTGCAGCCCTGTGTAGCTGGTTAATGTTCTGTGTTTTCTCTTCTCGGCGAGGTGTTTGATGAATGCTGGCAGGCTGATCTACCTGATGGGACCTTCGGGGGCCGGCAAGGACAGCGTGCTACAAGGCCTGCACCCCTATCTTGAGGGGCGTCGCTGCCGCATAGCCCGGCGGGTCATCACCCGTTCAGCCGAAGCGGTGGGTGAACAAGCCATTGCGGTGTTGCCAGACGAGTTCGACGAACGCGAGCGCGCTGGCGATTTCGCCATGGTCTGGCGTGCCAATGGTTTGGCTTACGGTATTCCCAGAGAAATAGACGGGTGGCTCGCGGACGATTGCCAAGTGATCGTCAATGGCTCACGGAGCTATCTGGAAGAGGCTCGCCGAAGGTATCCCGATCTGCTTGCCGTTCTGTTGGAAGTCGAACCCGCCATTCTCAGGCAAAGATTGCTTGCGCGAGCCCGGGAAGATGCCGTTCAGATCGAAGCGCGATTGATACGTGGCGCCGAGCTGGCTGCCAGTGCCCTCCTGCAAGGTGACGAGCGCATCGTCCGGCTCGATAACTCCGGCAGTCTCGATAACGCCGTGCAGCGATTACTCCAGCTCATCGACAGCCGATAGCTGGCTCGAGCGAAGAGTGATCGTGCCCTAGCGCAGGATAGGGTCGAACTTGACCCGCTTGCCGATCAGCAGGGCAACGGCCAGGGCGACACTGCTCATCGTCAGGGTGACCTTGGCGGTGGACGTGAGCCACGTCGCCTGATCGGGCAAGGCAAGCAGAGCGCCTGATAGAACCGCGATCAGCAGAAACAATACAGCTGGTTTAGACATCATGCTCTCCTCGCGCGGCAGGGTTGCCTCTAGAAAAAAGGGTCGTGGGGACCATTGTGATCATCATTGGAGTGTTGGGGTGGAGCTCTATCCGAGAGTCCATCGATCAGCCAGATGGCCGTACAGGTGATGGTTGCCAGTAGCAGCACGAAACCTGGGAAAAATACGCTCCACATGATCAGGCACTCAGAATGTGAAGCGCTGTTGTGGACGTGGCTCCCACTCACCGGTGGTCAGCGGCTTGGCAGCAAATTGACCAGGCTCGACTTTGGTGGCGTGTTGAAATTGCACCGGAGTGGCGCGCATCTGCTGAACCAGCTGCATGGCGGTCGCTTGTTGCTGGTTGTTCTGGAAATTGGCGAATGCGGCGCCTGCAAGCAGGGTCAGGGCAATGGCAGTGGCCAGGGCGATGAGGCTGTTCATGGGGTGGGTTCTCGCATTCGAATTCTATGCGAGTGAGATAGCAGTTCCCGTGCCAGGAATTTATTCAAAAAAAATCTTTTAAAATCAATAGCTTAGTTACTGATATCTCGTGCGTTTCCGTGCATGTTGCAAGGTGCTTGAGTTGTTGTATTGCAAAATGCACGGCGACTCTCGCGAGTCAATCCAAAGGCAATTCGGTAGTGCGCTTGACTTCGCTCATCGCGATGCCGGAATGGGCTTCCTGCACATGGGGCCGCTGGAGCAATTGATCACGCAGAAAACGCTCGTAACTGGCGATATCCCGCGCCACGACCTTGAGCAGATAGTCCGAGCTACCTGCCATGGTGTAGCACTCGATGACCTCGGGATAACCGGCAATCGCACGCTCGAACTCATCCAGATTGCTACGCCCATGGGCGGACAATTTGATGCTGACGAACACCGTGATGGTGAAACCGAGCCGCTTGTGGCTGAGCAACGCTACCTTGCGCTCGATGAAGCCTTCTTCCTGAAGGCGATTGATACGGCGCCAGCAAGGCGATTGGGACAGTTCGACCTTCTTGGCGATTTCCGCGGCGCTGAGGTCGGCATTGCGCTGCATGAGACGAAGGATTCGGCGGTCGATTGCACTGAGGGAGTCATGCATATTCGTTTCCGATTTGTGATTATTTTCGAAACGTTCATGCGCAGTATTGGCGTTGGCGGCATAAATGGGAAAGAAAAAATTGCCACGCTCCGGTCTATGCTTAAGGCAGTCATCCTCACAGTGATCCTGGTGGATGCAACAGGCAGGTGATTAACCGTGTCACCTGACAGGTCGCTATAAAAACAACAGGAGCGCCGTCTTATGTCTCTGGCCGAAATTCGTCTGGACGACAAATACCGTCTCGCGACGGGCCATTTGTACCTCACCGGCACCCAGGCGCTGACCCGCCTGCCCATGCTGCAAAAGCAGCGCGACGCCGCTGCCGGGTTGAACACCGCATGCTTCATTTCAGGCTACCGCGGATCGCCTCTGGGCGGCCTCGACAAAAGCCTTTGGGAGGCTCGCGAATTTCTGCAGCAGAACGCCATTCATTTCCAGCCCGGCGTCAATGAGGAACTCGGCGCTACGGCGGTGTGGGGCAGCCAGCAGACCAACCTGTTTCCAGGCGCGCGCTACGATGGCGTGTTCGCCATGTGGTACGGCAAGGGCCCCGGTGTTGATCGCAGCGGCGACGTGTTCAAGCACGGCAACTCGGCCGGCGTATCGCCACACGGCGGTGTGCTGGTGCTGGCAGGTGATGACCACGGCTGCAAGTCCTCGACCATCGCCCATCAGAGCGAGCACGCCTTCATCGCCGCTTCCATGCCGGTGCTCAACCCGGCCAACGTTCAGGAAATCCTCGACTACGGCATCATCGGCTGGGAGCTGTCGCGTTACAGCGGCTGCTGGGTGGCGCTGAAGACCATCGCCGAGAATGTCGATTCTTCCGCGGTGGTGGATGTCGATCCGCAGCGCATCAAGGTCGTGATCCCCGATGATTTCGCCTTGCCCGAGGACGGCGTGCACATTCGCTGGCCCGATCCACCCCTGGCCCAGGAGAAGCGCCTCAACGTCTACAAGATTTACGCGGCCCGTGCGTTCGCCCATGCCAACGGCTTGAACAAGGTGATGCTCGATTCGCCCAATCCGCGCTTGGGGATCATTACGACCGGAAAATCCTATCTCGACGTACGCCAGGCACTGGATGACCTGGGCCTGGACGAAGCGCTATGCGCACAGATCGGGCTGCGGGTATTGAAAATCGGCATGAGCTGGCCGCTGGAGCCGGTTTCCGTGCATGGCTTTGCCGAAGGCCTGGACGAGATTCTGGTCGTCGAGGAAAAACGCAGCATCATCGAGGATCAACTGACCGGGCAGCTCTACAACTGGCCGGTCGGTAAACGGCCCAGGGTGGTCGGTGAGTTCGACGAGCATGGCCAGTCGCTGTTGCCCAACCTGGGCGAGCTGACCCCGGCGATGATCGCCCGCGTGATTGCCCGGCGTCTGGCGCCGATCTACAACAGTGCAGTCATCGAAGCGCGACTCGGCTTTCTCGATGCCAAGGAAAAAGCCCTGGCGGCGCGCAGTTACAACACCGTGCGCACGCCGCATTTCTGCTCGGGCTGCCCGCATAACAGTTCGACCAAGGTGCCCGAGGGTAGCCGCGCAATGGGCGGCATCGGTTGTCACTACATGACTCAGTGGATGAACCGCAGCACCGATACCTTTACCCAGATGGGCGGCGAAGGGGTGACCTGGATCGGTCAGGCGCCGTTCACCGATACGCCCCATGTGTTCCAGAATCTGGGCGACGGGACCTATTTCCATTCCGGGCACCTGGCACTGCGGGCTGCCGTAGCCGCTGGCGTGAACATCACCTACAAGATTCTCTACAACGATGCGGTGGCCATGACCGGCGGCCAGCCCGTGGATGGCGAGTTGCGGGTCGACCAGTTGAGCCAGCAGGTCTTCGCCGAAGGGGTCAAGCGCATCGCGGTAGTCAGTGACGAGCCGGACAAGTACCCGAGTCGCTCCAGCTTCGCGCCGATCACCAGTTTCCATCATCGCCGCGAACTCGACGCAGTGCAGCGCGAGTTACGCGACTTCAAGGGCGTGTCGGTGATCATCTACGATCAGACCTGTGCGACCGAAAAACGTCGGCGCCGCAAGCGCGGCAAGCTGGTCGATCCGGCGCGGCGGGCGTTCATCAACTCCGCGGTGTGCGAAGGCTGTGGCGACTGCAGCGTGAAATCCAACTGCCTGTCGGTGCTGCCGCTGGAAACCGAACTGGGGCGCAAGCGGGAAATCGACCAGAACGCCTGCAACAAGGATTTCAGCTGCCTCGATGGCTTCTGCCCCAGTTTCGTCACCGTGCACGGCGGTCAGCTGCGTCAGCCCCAGGCGCTCGGTGCCGGGGCGCTGTTCGTGGCCTTGCCGGAGCCGCGCCAGCCCGCCCTTGACAGGCCCTGGAACATCCTTCTGCCCGGCGTCGGCGGCAGTGGGGTGACCACCGTGGGCGCTCTATTGGGTATGGCGGCGCATCTGGAGAGCAAGGGCTGCACGGTGCTCGATCAGGCCGGCCTGGCGCAGAAGTTCGGGCCGGTGAACACCCATGTGCGCATCGCCGCCCGGCAGGACGACATCTACGCCGTGCGGATCGCCGCGGGGGAAGCCGACCTGCTGATCGGTTGCGACCTGGTGGTGGCGGCCGGCGACGACGCGCTGGCCAAGCTCAATGAGAAGGTCTCTCACGCGGTCATCAACGACCACGAAGCCGCTACGGCGGAATTCACCCGTAATCCCGACGCCCAGGTGCCGGGGCCTGCGATGCGCCAGGCGCTGGTCGACGCGGTAGGGGCCGAGAAAACCTGGTTCGTCGATGCAACGCATCTGGCGACCCGCCTGCTCGGCGACAGCATCGCCACCAACCTGTTCATGCTCGGTTATGCCTATCAAAAGGGGCTGGTGCCGATCAGCGCACAGGCCATCGACAAGGCCATCGAGTTGAATAACGTGGCGGTCGAGTTCAACCAGCAGGCCTTCCTGTGGGGGCGGCGTGCCGCCTACGATGCTGCCGCCATCGAGCGTCTGGTTCGCCCGCAGGGAGATGACAGCAAGCGCTGCAGCACGCTCGATGAAGTCATCGAAGACCGCGTCGCACGGCTGACTGCCTATCAGAATGCCCGCTATGCCGACCGCTACCGCCAATTGGTCGGCCGCGTTCGCGCACGCGACAGTGAGCCGGGACAGCGCCTGACCGAAGCCGTGGCGCGCTATTACTTCAAGCTGCTGGCCTACAAGGACGAGTACGAGGTGGCACGGCTATACAGCGACGCGGCGTTCGGCGAAGCGCTGCACGCTCAGTTCCAGGGCGATTTCCGTCTGCAGTTCCACTTGGCGCCGTCCTGGCTCAGCCGTACCGATCCGGTAACCGGAGAGCCCCGCAAGCGCAGCTTCGGTCCGTGGATGCTCAATGCCTTCAAGTTGCTGGCCAAACTGCGCGTACTGCGTGGTACCTGGCTGGACCCGTTCGCGCGCAGTGAGGAGCGCAAACTGGAACAGGCCTTGATCGAAGACTACGAGCGCAGCGTTGGTCAGTTGCTGGAGTCGCTCGTTACGGGTCACTACGAGACAGCACTGGCCATTGCCGAGCTTCCCGAGCAGATTCGTGGCTACGGGCATGTCAAGGAAAAAGCGGTAGAGCGTGCTCGCATGCATGAGCGACAACTGCAGGAAAGGCTCAAGGCCGGCCAGGCAGTGGTCGTGAAACTATTCGAGCCGGCTGCCTGATCGAGCGTGGCGACATGACAAATCCGTTTGCGCTGGTTAACATGCCGCCCGGCGCCCAAACAGGCCGTTGAAAAACGTAGGCGAGGCAGACAGCGCAAGGCAAAAACATGCGAAAAAGCGGAGTGTACAAGTAGTACATGAGCATTTTGAGCCTGTTTTTAACGCCGCGATGGCAACGCAGCTAGTTTTTCAATAGCCTGCCAAGGGCGCCGGATCAATTGGGTCTCCTTAGTTCAACGGATAGAATAAGCCCCTCCTAAGGGCTAGATGCTGGTTCGATTCCAGCAGGGGACGCCATGATCCGCACGCCTCGATCCTGGCATCGGTCGTGTCAACGGTTTGCGTTAGCCTGAAAAAGAGAAAACGCCGAGAGCCAATTCCGACGTCGCTTGCGACCACCCGTAAGGGAGTGTCGTCAGGAATGGCAGGCAAAAAAAGACCCGGCAAAAAGCCGGGTCAATAACCGTGATTAGCCTGATGAGGAGATAAACTGGAAGCATCCGACCAGGAAGCTTTCAGGTTATCCAACCAGCCTCGCGGCTGGTGATGTAGATAATAGTCATTCTCGATTATTAGTCAATAAAAATAGTTCTCATTTCTCGCCTCCTGCTGGTATTGATTTCTTGTGTCTTGAAAATCAGCGACTTGCATGGTGACAAAATCTCTTTCACGCATGTCATCTTCACTGCACTCGGGCTACGCTAGGGGCAACCTCCAGGCTTGGTGAGCGACATGACCGAAGATTCCCCCGACACTTCTCCGCTGAGCGCTGCTGAAACGCGCATTCTGGGTTGCCTGATCGAAAAGCAGGCCACGACGCCCGAGGCCTATCCGCTGACGCTCAATGCGCTGGTGCTCGCCTGCAACCAGAAAACCAGCCGTGACCCATTGATGAACCTGACCCAGGGTGCAGTAGGGCAGGGGCTGCGAAGCCTGGAAGAGCGGGGCTTCGTGAAGCTGGTAATGGGCAGCCGAGCCGATCGCTGGGAGCATCGAATCGACAAGGCGCTCGAGTTGGTGGCCCCGCAGGTGACTTTGCTTGGCCTGCTGTTGCTGCGTGGGCCGCAGACGACCGGCGAACTGCTGGCGCGAAGCGGTCGCCAGTACGAGTTCGACGACGCTCAACAGGTGCAGCACCATCTCGAGCGAATGATCGGCCGGCAGCTCGTGGCTCAGGTCGGCCGCCAGGCGGGGCAGCGCGAGGATCGTTACGCGCAGCTACTCGGTGACCCCGAGCAAACTCAGGCCCAGCTCCAAGAGCGGGCGCAGCGCACTGAACCGTCGACGGGTGATTCCACGCAGCGCCTGGAAGCCCTCGAAGCCCGTATAAGTGCGTTGGAAGCGCGGCTGGCGATGCTGGAAAGCAACGCTGGCGAATGAGCATTTTTGCATTTGTTTGCAGGGTCGCTGGAATCAGTGAACTGTGCCCGACGCGCACCATCCATATGGCACAGCGGCAGCCCAGTAGCCTTGGATGAAAGGTGACTTGCCTGGTCGCCCGTCGAACATAGGCCTGCTCTCGGAGCCGGTACAAGGAGTCGTTGCAGCCCAATGCGCTTGATCTGGAAGTCCTTCAGTTCCCTTTATATCGCCACCGTCCTGATGCTGCTGGGTTCCGGCTTGCTGAGCACCTACTTGGCGTTGCGCCTGGCTGAGTCCGGTGAGGGCGTATGGGCCGGTGCGTTGATGGCGGCCAATTATTTCGGCCTAGTGCTGGGCGGCAAGATCGGCCATCGGCTGATCGCCCGCGTGGGGCACATTCGAGCTTACGTGGCCTGTGCCGGTGTCGTGACCGCGGCGGTGTTGGGCCACGGCCTGCTCGACTGGTTGCCGGCGTGGCTGGTGCTGCGCGTGTTGGTCGGCCTGGGGATGATGTGTCAGTACATGGTGATCGAGAGCTGGCTCAACGAGCAGGCGGAGACCAAGCAGCGTGGCCTGGTGTTCGCCGGCTATATGGCGGCTTCCTATCTAGGCCTGGTACTCGGCCAACTGGTGCTGGTGGTGCATCCGACACTGGGGCTGGAGCTGTTGATGCTGGTGGCCCTGTCATTCGCCTTGTGCCTTGTGCCAGTGGCGCTGACCCGTCGTCTGCACCCGGCGCCCCTGCGACCTGCACCATTGGAAATGCGCTTCTTCTTTCGCCGCGTGCCGTTGTCACTGACCACCATCGGCGTCGCAGGCCTGATGATCGGTTCCTTTTACGGTCTGGCGCCGCTGTATGCGGCAGAAATGGGGCTGGCCACCGAACAGATCGGTATCTTCATGGGCTGTTGCATTCTCGCTGGCCTGGTCGTGCAAGCGCCGCTGGGCTGGCTCTCGGACCGCTTCGACCGGGTCAAGTTGATCCGCGGCATGTCGGCTGCACTGCTGCTGGTGGCTTCACCCCTGGCCGTGCTCTCCGAAGCGCCCCTGTTGCTGCTGATCTCGGTCGGCTTCATCGTCAGCATGTTGCAATTCAGCCTGTATCCACTGGCCGTGGCATTCGCCAACGACCACGTGGAGACTGATCGGCGGGTGTCGCTTACCGCCATGCTGTTGGTCACGTTCGGGGTGGGTGCCTGTATCGGTCCACTGCTGGTCGGCGTACTGATGCGTTTCTTCGGGGCCAACATGCTGTACGCGTTCTTCTGCCTGTGCGGGCTGTTCCTGGTCTGGCGCGTTCGTTCGAACATCGTCACCCACCTGCACCAGGTCGACGACGCACCGCTGCATCACGTGGCCATGCCGGTGAACATGACCGCTTCACCACTGGTGGCGGCGCTTGACCCGCGTGTCGATGAGCAGGTGGTGCAGGAACAGATGCAGGAGCCTGTAGTGAGCGAGTCGGACAACACTGAAAGCCAGACTGAGAGCTCGCAACCGTCGGCCTCCACGCCACCGGCGTGACGCGCTAATGCTATAGAAAAGTGTCGCTATCGAAGCGGCGCGCCTCGCGCTGCAACTGGTAGACGAAGCGCTCAATCAGGCGCTGCTGGAGGCCGCTGAGGTTGTCGAAATGCAGGCCAGCGAAAGTAACGTCCAGCTTGTCGTCGTAGCGGGTATGCCGCAGTTCGACGGCCGCTTCCAGCTTGCCGACCGGCAGTTGGGCGCAGAATCCTTCATAGACTTGCCCGGGTTGCAGCTGCTTGCCGACGTCGCCGGCGAGGCGGATCTTGCAGCCTGATGCCGAGATGTCCAGCATCAAGCCGTCGAGAGGATTGCGCAGTCGCGTTCCGCCTAGCTGTACCTTGACCTGTTCCGACTGCTTCAGTGCAGCGCGAAAGGCATTGCGCCGCTGGTGGTAGAGCACCTCGGCGGGGATGACGCCGACATAGCAGCGTTCGCCCTGGTATTCACCAGTGCGCATGCCCGTTGGGCACTCCCAGGCGATGCGTACGCCGTCATGCAACGACTCGACACTGAAGGCTTCACCATTTTGCAGGTACCGTTCGCCGTCGCTAGGGATCATTTCGTCGAGAATCAGCAGGTTGCGCTCTCGGTCGATCTCGATCACATAGCTCTGGAAGCGCTGGTTGCGCTCCAGAAAAGTCAGGGTCAGCGGATCATGGTGTTGTTGCAGCAGACGTAGGTTGGCAATGATCTCCACGGGCGCCTTGAGCACCTTGGGAGGTTGCGGGCCACAGTCCTGAGCGAAGGGGTTGGACACGGTCCAGTGATCTCCGGGGCAAGGTACTGCTGCGTCGGGTGAGGCGAAGAGGCTTCACCGCGCATCTTGTCGTTATGTCAGGCCTGGCTGAGCGGGCGCTTGTTGCCGATTTTAGCGGTACCGCCGCTGCTGTCATAGAGCGAAGGTGTTTCGCTGCCGCGCAGGATGCCGAGCATGCTGGCGGTGGATTGCTGGCTCGTGCGGATGATTCGGCCATTGCGCAGGTTGGCTTCCTGGCAGCGTTCGAGCAATTCGCTCAGCCGTTCGCTGGCCTGAATGAGTTCGTCGCCCTTGTCCGAGCGTTCGGCAAGCGCTTTCAAGCCCGAGCGGTCAGGACTCAGCTGCAGGTTTACCAACGCTTGCGTGCGACTCTTGCCGTGTTGGTCGAGCGTGGCCAGAAGCGGCTGTTTGCTCGCCAGGATTTCCTGCAGTTTGCTGAGGTCATGTTCGCCGAGGGCTTCATATTCGGCTTCGATCAGCTCAAGCAGTTGCGCTGCGTGGCCGATATCCTCGTTGAACAGGTCGAGCAGGGGCGTGATGTTCATGGTTCAGGCTCTCTGGAGTGGAACCGCTAGGCGCACGTCTGCTGTAGCAGCGGACTGGCATCAAGTCGGTTTCCGGGCGTCCAACACCCCAGTGCGAGCCGGAAGACTAGCGCTGGGATTCGAAATTGAGCAGCTTGCTGGCAACGCGCTGGCTGTCGACCTGGTAACTGCCGTCGGCAACAGCCTGTTTCAGCTTGGCCACTCGATCGCTATCGACGGCAGGCTGATCGCGCAGCTTGTCGACGGTTTTTTGCAGCTGTTGCGCTTCGCTGCTCAGCTGAACGGACTCGCCGCTCTTGCTATCTGTTGCCGCTGGCTGGGCCGTAGCGGTGCTGCCGGCAGCCTTGTTGTCGATGGCTTCGTTCTTGCCGCCCTGGGTGCTGCCCGCACGATTGGTGCTGGCTGGCGTGGAGCTGTTGAGTCGGTTGAAGTCGATGACCATGATGCAAAACCTCTAACGGTGTGTGGACGCTTGCCTAGTGTGTCGGCTGTGCCCGGAAAAACTTTAGGCAAAAAAAGTCGCGTCGCTCGCACAGTCTAAAACAGCCTCGTTCGCCCGTCAGCCAGTCCGTTGGCCGGACGCATTCTCACATCGATACTTCAACCTGCCCAGGGCCGGTCACTCGCGCGCGCACCACGCGTTGCGAACTCTGATTACGTACGCTGATTTGCTTGCCCACGGCGCCATCGGAAAGCGCTTCACCGGGCATGCGCACATTGATGCCGCCGCTGCGGGCGCTGATCACCACCTGATCGCCGCGGCGGATGACTTCCGCCTGGCGGATGAAAGTAGGCGACAGCACCTGATCGGGTAGCAGCGGGCGGGTGCTCTTGCGACCGATCGCCTGTTCCAGGTCGATCATGTAGCCCTGGTTGAGTAAGCCGACGTCGCGCTCGGCAAGCATCAGGTCACCTTCACCGAGCACGCCTTCACGTTTGATCGGGCGTACCACGGTCACCACTTCGCGGTAGAGGCGAACCTGCCCAGGGACGAATACCGTCCAGGGTGATGTGCCGTCACAGCGTACTCGCATGGTCACCCGGCCGACCGGTTCGGCTGGCGTTTCCAGGGTGACCGTCAACGGCTGGTCGCACAAGGGCAGGCGCAGGCGCGGGTCGAGCCGGTTGATCTGCACCTCGTGGCGCCCCTGAATATTGCTGCGCTGCAAATAGTCTGCAACTGCCTGCTCAAGAAAGAGCTGGGTCTCGCCGATAAGCTGATCGGGCAGGGTGACGGAGGCAGTTGTCAGCGTGCTATAGCCGAGCGCCATCAAAGCAGGTAAAACTGCCAGGCAACGAAGGCTCTTGGCCATCGCGCGTCGGATAATTGTCATTCGTGCATTCATGTCTGGTTCGAAGCAAGGCGCGTGCCGCCTGCTACGCTAACCAAATCTGATGTGTTACTGGAATCTTGGGAGCCCGTACATGGCCGGTGTGATGGATTCGGTCAACCAGCGAACTCAGCTGGTTGGGCAAAATCGCCTGGAACTGCTGCTGTTTCGTCTCGACGGCTCTCAGCTGTACGGGATCAACGTCTTCAAGGTGAAGGAGGTGTTGCAGTGCCCGAAACTCACCATCATGCCCAAGTCGAGCCCGGTGGTTCGCGGCGTGGCCAACATCCGTGGCGGCACTATTCCGATTCTGGATCTGTCGATTGCCACCGGCAAGCGCCCGCTGGGTGACATCAACGGCAGCTTCGTCATCATCACCGAGTACAACACCAAGGTTCAGGGTTTTCTGGTGCGCTCGGTCGAGCGCATCGTCAACATGAACTGGGAAGAAATCCACCCACCACCCAAGGGCACCGGGCGCGATCACTACCTGACGGCCGTCACGCGGCTGGATGACAAACTGGTCGAGATCATCGATGTAGAGAAGATTCTCGCCGAAGTGGCGCCTACTTCCGAGGTGATCTCGGCTGGGGTGATCGATGTCGAGGTGCAGACCAAGGCCGTCAGCCAGCATGTGCTGATCGTCGACGATTCTTCTGTGGCTCGTAAGCAGGTGATGCGTTGCCTGCAGACTGTCGGCGTGGAAGTCACGGCATTGAACGATGGCCGTCAGGCCCTTGATTACCTGCAGGCCATGGTTGCCGAGGGCAAGTCGCCGGAGCAGGAGTTGTTGATGATCATCTCCGACATCGAGATGCCGGAGATGGACGGCTATACCCTGACCGCCGCGATCCGTTCCGATCCGCGCATGCAGAAGCTGCACATTCTGCTGCATACTTCGCTGTCCGGCGTGTTCAACCAGGCCATGGTGAAGAAGGTGGGCGCCAACGACTTCCTGGCGAAGTTCCGCCCGGATGATCTGGCTTCCCGGGTGGTGGATCGCATCAAGGCCGGCTGATCGTCAGCGTTACCAGGGTTGCTCGGTAATGGCAGCCAAACCGGCGAACGCTTCACCCGCGTTCGCCGCTTCCGATTCAATAGATGGACGAGGCCTCACGAGTGTCTTCAGGTAATTTGGATTTCGAGCAATTCCGGATCTTTCTGGAAAAAGCCTGTGGCATCGTGCTGGGCAGCAACAAGCAATACCTGGTTTCCAGCCGGTTGAACAAGCTGATGGAAATCAACGGCATCAAGACCCTGGGTGAGCTGGTGCAGCGCATGCAGAACCAGCCGCGCAGTGGTTTGCGCGAGCAGGTGGTCGATGCGATGACCACCAACGAAACCCTCTGGTTTCGCGACACCTATCCGTTCGAAGTGCTCAAGAATCGCGTCTTGCCCGAGCTGATCAAGGCCTACCCAGGGCAGCGCCTGCGTATCTGGTCGGCCGCCTGCTCCTCGGGCCAGGAACCTTACTCGCTGTCGATGAGCATCGATGAGTTCGAGCGTAGCAACATCGGTCAGCTCAAGGCCGGGATCCAGATCGTGGCTACCGACCTGTCGCCCACCATGCTGAACAACTGCAAGTCCGGCGAGTACGACAGCCTGGCCATGGGCCGCGGCCTAGCCCAGGAGCGTCTGCAGCGCTATTTCGACCCCAAGGGGCCGGGGCGCTGGGTGGTGAAGCCGGCCATCAAGAGCCGCGTGGAGTTCCGCCCGCTCAATCTGCTCGACAGCTACGCCAGCCTCGGCAAGTTCGATATCGTGTTTTGCCGCAACGTGCTGATCTATTTTTCGGCTGAAGTGAAGAAGGACATCCTCACGCGCATTCACGCCATGCTCAAGCCGGGTGGCTATCTGTTTCTCGGCGCCTCCGAAGCACTCAACGGCTTGCCCGAGAAGTATCAGATGGTGCAATGCAGCCCAGGCATCATCTACAAGGCCAAGTGATTCTTGCGCCATCGAGAAAAGCGGGAGGCCTGGGCATCCCGCTTTCTTTTCAGCTCCAGCTCATCCGACGGTGCTTTGTCGCCGTCGCGTCAGAAAAGCGGCAAGTCGCCGTTGATATTGCCGCCCCTGCCTTGCCAAACGGCGGAAAAGCTTTGCCGCTATTGCTGCGAAAGCCCGCTGCTTTTCGGTGATCCTGCTGATTTATAAGTAAAAAATTTAGTTGGCACATGCCTTGCTATGGTCTCTGCACGTAAACAGGCGAGCCGCTACGGCAAAGGTTCCTGAAATGAGCATCAGTTTCGACAGCGCACTTGGCATTCATGAAAAGGCCCTGGGCTTTCGTGCCCAGCGTGCCGAGGTGTTGGCCAACAACATGGCCAACGCCGACACCCCAGGCTACAAGGCACGTGATCTGGATTTCGCCTCCGTGCTGGCGCAGCAGGCCGCCAAGAGCGGCGGTAGCGGCAACTCGGGGCTTAAAACCACCAATAGCCGCCATATAGCAGCAGAAGGCGTGCCAATGGGTGATGCGGCGCTGGCTTACCGCACCCCTACTGCGCCCTCCATCGACCAGAACACCGTCGATGCCCAGGTGGAACAGGCCAATTACGCCGATAACGCGGTCGCTTTCCAGACCAGCTTCACGCTGCTCAACAGTAAATTCAAAGGGCTCGTCAGCGCCCTGCGTGGTGAATAAAGGAGCCTGATATGTCCCTCACCAGTGTTTTCAATATCGCCGGAACCGGTATGAGCGCCCAGAGCACTCGGCTCAATACCATCTCCAGCAACATTGCCAACGCCGAAACGGTTTCGTCGAGCATCGACCAGACCTATCGCGCACGCCATCCGGTGTTCGCCACCGTTTTCCAGAATGCCCAGGGCGGCACCCACGGCTCGCTGTTCGCCGATCAGGATCAACCCGGTGCCGGCGTTCAGGTGCTCGGTATCGTGGAGGACCAGAGCAGCCTGATGCCGCGCTACGAGCCCAATCATCCGGCGGCGGATGAGGCGGGTTACGTGTATTACCCAAACGTCAACGTGGTCGAGGAGATGGCGGACATGATTTCTGCCAGCCGCGCCTTCCAGACCAACGTGGAAATGATGAACACCGCCAAGCAGATGATGCAGCGCGTGCTGACTCTGGGTCAGTGAGCGGGGAGTGAGAGATGAGCACTGTTGATGGCGTCAGCTCCAGTTCGGTACTGGACAAGTATCAGGTCAAGCAGGACAGCACGCAGAACAAGGAACTGGGCAAGGATCAGTTTCTCAACCTGCTAGTGGCCCAGCTGAACAACCAGAACCCGCTGGAGCCCCAGGGCAATGGCGAGTTCATCGCGCAGCTGGCGCAGTTCAGTACCGTTGAGGGGGTCGAGAAGCTCAATTCGAGCATGGAGACCATCCTGTCCGGCTATCAGTCTTCGCAGGCGCTCCAGGCTTCCTCGTTGGTCGGGCGCAAGGTGATCGTGCCGGTCGACAAGGCGGTCGTCGATACCAGCGAGAGCTTCAAGGCCAGCGCCGTGCTGCCGACCAGCAGCAGTAACGTGTACGTCAACGTCTACGACAGCGCCGGCGCGGTGGTCAGTCGTATCAACCTGGGTGAGCAGCAGGCCGGCAACGTCAGCTTCATCTGGGACGGCAAGGACTCGAGCGGCAACGTCATGAAGCCAGGTACCTACAGGTTCGAGGCGCAGGCCACGTACGGCAACGAAACCAAAGGGCTTTACACGCTGTTGCCGGCCAACGTCGACAGCGTAACCCTGGGTGGCAACGAATTGATGCTTAACCTGGCAGGAATCGGCAACGTGCCGTTGTCCCAGGTGCAGGTCATTGGTCAGTAATTAACAGGCTGTAAATGCCGGGTTTTCGGCAAGGAGAATTTTCATGTCGTTCAATATCGGTCTTAGTGGCCTGCGTGCTGCGACCAGTGACCTCAACGTAACGGGTAACAACATCGCCAACGCCGGCACCGCTGGCTTCAAGCAGTCACGCGCCGAGTTTGCCGACCTGTATGCCTCGTCCATGCTCAGCAGCGGCTCCAATCCGATCGGCAGCGGCGTGCTGCTCAGTGACGTGTCTCAGTTGTTCAGCCAGGGCAACATCAACTACACGAAGAACTCGCTGGATCTGGCCATCAATGGCAGCGGTTTTTTCCGTACCAGCAACAATGGCGATATCAGCTATACCCGTGCCGGCTACTTCGGCACCGACCGTGAAGGTTTCATCGTAAACAACTTCGGGCATAACCTGCAGGGCTATGGTGTGGACGCCAATGGCAACCTGCAGAATGGCATCATCGGCAATCTGAGAGTGGAAACGGCCAGCCAGGCGCCGCGCTCGACGAGTACCATCACCCAGCCGTTCAACCTGAACTCCACTGAGTCCGTACCCGTTTTGCGTCAGAGTGCTTACGACACGGCCTATCAGACAGCCTTCAATGGCGTGCTTTTGCCGGGTAATCCCAATCCGACTCCTGCTGAAATCGCGGCCGCTACTGCGGCGGCCACTCCGGCGGAGCTCGCGGCGGCGAATGCGGCGGGTGCGACGGCAGGTACGACTGCGGCCAATGCCTCGTTCAATCCGGCAGACCCGACCAGTTACAACCGCTCCACGTCGGTCAATATCTTCGACGCCCAGGGTAACGCGCACTCCTTCACCCAGTATTTCGTGAAGACGGGTGCGAACAGCTGGGATGTGAAGATTCTGGTCGACGGCCGTAATCCGCTTGATCCGACCAGCACTCAGGCGCTGTCGGCCGGCGTGACGTTCGATGCGTCCGGTAAAATGCAGGCCATTGATCCGGCTAATTTGAGCGCCGGGCTGACGGTCGCACCCGATGGTTCCATCAACATGAATGGCTGGGTGCCTGCTGCGCCGACCAATGCCGAAGGTACGACCTGGGCGCCCAATGGGTCTGCGGCCAGTGCTGCGATCAAGTTCGATTTTCGCGGCTCTACGCAGTTCAACAGCACTTTCTCGGTCGCCAAGGTCGTGCAGGACGGTTACAGCACGGGCGAGCTGGCCGGGCTGGAAATTGACGAGACTGGTGTGTTGTTTGCGCGCTATACAAACGGTCAAACCAAGGTTCAAGGTCAGCTGGTTCTGGCTAACTTCGCCAATATGCAGGGGCTGACGCCGGTTGGCAAAACCGCATGGGTGCAGTCTTCCGAATCGGGGGAGCCGGTGATCGGCACGCCGAAAAGCGGCACGCTGGGCACGCTTCAGGCCGGTGCTTTGGAAGACTCCAACGTCGAACTGTCCGATCAACTGGTCAACCTGATCGTGGCGCAGCGTAACTACCAGGCCAACGCCAAGACCATCGAAACCGAGAGTGCGATCACGCAGACCATCATCAACCTGCGTTAAGCGTCAGGGAGCCGTTGCCGAAACCGGCAACGGCTCGCCGAGCGACAAATTACAGGCTCCCTCGGGAGCCTTTTTGTTTTATTAAATTCCTTTATATTCATAGGCTTAATATTGTTTTTGAAATGTGGCACGTGTATTGCTATTGAGGTTTTGTCAGAGTCGCGGGCGCGTTGCCCACCTCGGAGGAAAACATGGACAAAATGCTGTACGTCTCCATGACTGGTGCCCACAACAACACGTTGGCCCAGCGTGCCCACGCCAACAATCTGGCGAACATCTCCACCACCGGTTTTCGTCGTGATTTCGAGCAGGCGCGTTCGATGCCGATTTTCGGCGAGAGCCAGCCTTCTCGTGTATTCGCCATGAGCGAACGGCCGGGTACCGACTTCACCCCCGGCACGCTGCAGGAAACCGGGCGCGATCTGGACGTCGCCATCGGCGGTAAGGGCTGGCTGGCCGTGCAGGCCCCCGACGGCACCGAGGCTTACGTTCGCACCGCAAGCCTCAACGTGGATGCCCAAGGCATGTTGCGTACCGGCAACGGTATGCCGGTGATGGGCAATGCCGGTCCCATTGCCGTGCCGCCGGAGCAGAAAATCGAGATTGGCCAGGACGGCACCATCAGCATTCGCGCGCTCGGCGAGGCGCCCCGGGTGCTCGCTGAAGTCGACCGGCTGCGCTTGGTCAACCCTGATCAAAAACAGATGCAGAAGGGCACGGACGGCATGATCCGCTTCAACGGCCCTCAGCCGCCGGAGGCCGACGCCACGGTGCAGATCACCTCGGGCTTTCTCGAATCCAGCAACGTCAATGCAGTCGAGGAGATGACCTCGATCCTGGCGTTGTCCCGGCAGTTCGAGCTGTCCGTCAAGATGATGCGCACTGCAGAAGATAATGACACTGCCATGGCGCGCGTCTTGCAGATGAGCTGATAACCAACACGCGGCGCCACGAATCCGGCGCCCGAGGAGAACGCTATGCTTCCGTCACTGTGGGTCGCCAAGACCGGCTTGTCCGCTCAGGACATGAACCTGACGACCATTTCCAACAACCTGGCCAACGTGTCCACCACCGGCTTCAAGCGTGACCGCGCCGAGTTCGAGGACCTGCTGTACCAGATCCGTCGCCAGCCCGGCGGTCAGTCCAGCCAGGACAGCCAGTTGCCCTCCGGCCTGCAGCTCGGTACCGGTGTGCGCATCAATGGCACCCAGAAAATCTTCACCGCCGGCAGCCTGCAGACCACCGAGCAGCCGATGGACATGGCCGTCAACGGCCGCGGCTTCTTCCAGGTGCTGATGCCCGATGGCACGGTGTCCTATACCCGTGATGGCAGCTTCCACCTGAACGCCAACGGCCAGGTGGTCACCTCCCAGGGTTTCGCCCTGGAGCCGGCCATCGTGCTGCCGCCGGAAGTGCGCACCTTCACCGTCGGCGAAGACGGCACCGCGTCGGTCACCACCACCGGTAACCCGCAGCCGCAGATCGTCGGTAACCTGCAGATCGCCGACTTCATCAACCCGGCGGGCCTGGAAGCGATCGGCAACAACCTGTTTCTGGAAACCGCTTCCAGCGGTGCGCCGCAGGTCGGTACGCCTGGCCTCAACGGCCTGGGCACGACCCTGCAGAATACGCTGGAAAACTCCAACGTCAGCGTGGTCGAGGAGATGGTCAACATGATCACCACCCAGCGCGCCTACGAGATGAACTCCAAGGTCATCTCCACCGCTGACCAGATGCTGTCCTTCGTCACCCAGAACCTTTAAGACCCCGGGGTAGGCATTCGCTCACCCCCTGATACGCCCGAACGCTGTGAGGTAGTGGTTATGAACCGCTTGGTGTGTGTGTTCTCGATTCTCGGCAGCGTAGTGCTGAGTGGCTGCGTGGCGCCTGCCGCCCGGCCGAACGATCCCTACTACGCACCCGTGCTGCCACGCACGCCACTGCCGGCCGCGCAGAACAACGGCTCGATCTTTCAATCCGGGTTCGAAAGCAATCTGTATGGTGATCGCAAGGCCTTTCGCGTGGGCGATGTGATCACCATCACCCTCAACGAGCGCACCCAGGCGAGCAAGAATGCCACGTCGAAGATCGCCAAGAACAGCAACGCCAATATCGGCCTGACCTCGCTGTTCGGCGGCGGGGTGTCGATCAACAATCCCAACTCCAGCCTGAACCCGCTGCAGGCCGATGATCTCGGCCTCAGCGCTCAGTACGGCGCGCAGCGCAGTACCGATGGTTCCGGCCAGGCTGGGCAGAGCAATAGCCTGACCGGCTCGATCACCGTGACCGTCGCCGAAGTGCTGCCCAACGGCCTGCTGGTGGTGCGCGGCGAGAAGTGGATGACTCTCAACACCGGCGACGAGCTGGTGCGTATCGCCGGCCTGGTTCGTTCCGACGACGTGGCCCGTGACAACTCCGTGGCTTCGACCCGTATCGCCGACGCGCGCATTACCTACTCCGGCACCGGTGCCTTTGCCGATGCCAGCCAGCCTGGCTGGCTGGACCGGTTTTTCGCCAGCCCGCTGTTTCCGTTCTGAGGTCAATGATCATGCGTAAATGGCTCATCACCGTTGCTGCGCTGCTGCTGGCCTCGACCGCTCAGGCCGATCGGCTCAAGGACCTGGCCAGCATTCAGGGCGTGCGCAGCAACCAGTTGATCGGCTACGGCCTAGTCGTGGGGCTCAATGGCAGCGGCGACCAGACTACCCAGACGCCGTTCACCGTGCAGACCTTCAACAACATGATGGCGCAGTTCGGCATCAAGGTGCCGGAAGGCGGCAACGTACAGCTCAAGAACGTCGCGGCGGTGTCCATCCATGCCGACCTGCCGCCGTTCGCCAAGCCGGGCCAGACCATCGACATCACCATTTCCTCGATCGGTAACGCCAAGAGCCTGCGCGGCGGCAGCCTGCTGATGACCCCGCTAAAGGGGATCGACGGCAACACCTACGCCATCGCCCAGGGCAACCTGGTGGTTGGCGGCTTCGACGCCAGCGGTGCCGATGGGTCGCGCATCACCGTCAACGTTCCGTCGGCCGGTCGTATTCCCGGCGGCGCCACCGTCGAGCGCCCGGTGCCGAGCGGCTTCGACCAGGGCAACACGCTGACGCTGAACCTCAATCGCCCGGATTTCACCACCGCCAAGAACATCGTCGATCACATCAACGAACTGCTCGGCCCAGGCGTCGCCCAGGCGCTGGATGGTGGCTCGATTCGCGTCAGCGCGCCGCTCGACCCGAGCCAGCGCGTCGACTACCTGTCGATCCTGGAAAACCTGGAAGTGGATGTCGGCCAGGCGGTGGCCAAGGTCATCATCAACTCGCGTACCGGCACCATCGTCATCGGCCAGAACGTGCGCGTGCAGCCTGCTGCGGTGACCCACGGCAGCCTGACGGTGACCATCACCGAAGACCCGATCGTCAGCCAGCCGGGTGCGCTGTCCGGTGGCGAAACCGCCGTGGTGCCGCGTTCGCGCGTCGGCGCCGACGAAGAAAAGAAACCGATGTTCAAGTTCGGCCCGGGCACCACTCTCGACGAGATCGTGCGGGCGGTGAACCAGGTGGGCGCTGCGCCTTCCGACCTGATGGCCATCCTGGAGGCGCTCAAGCAAGCCGGCGCTCTGCAGGCTGACCTGATCGTGATTTAAAGGACACGCGACATGGATACTCGACTCTCGGCCGCCGGCACCAGCACCGTCGACAGCGGCGCCTACACCGATCTCAATCGCCTCAACCAGTTCAAGGTCGGCGGCGACAACGAAGAGAACATTCGCAAGGTCGCGAAGGAGTTCGAGTCGCTGTTTCTCAATGAAATGCTCAAGACCATGCGTTCGGCCAACGAAGTGTTCGGTGAAGGCAACTTCATGAACAGCAACGAGGCCAAAACCTACCAGGACATGTACGACCAGCAACTGTCGGTGACCATGGCCGGCAACAAGAACGGTATCGGCCTGGCCGACGTGATGGCTCGGCAAATGTCGAAGATGAAGAACGTCAGCGAACGCCCCAATCCGTTCGCCCAGGTCGACGCCCCCGTGCCGGCTGCACCGAGCAAGCCGCTGGCGCGTAGCGAAGCGGCTGCCGATGGGGCGCCTGCGCGTGTCGAGAAGATCACCGCCGCGGTCGATCCCGAGCGCAACGACATGACGCTGATCAACCAGCGTCGCCTGTCGTTGCCGGGCAAGCTGGCCCAGCGCATCGAGGCCGGCATCGTGCCCGGCGCCGAGTCGGCCACGGCGACTACCGTAGCCAATACGCCAGCCGGCGATGCCGTCGGCAAACCCCTGGCAAAGGGCGACTGGTTGCCCGCCAAGGCCTACGCCGCGCCGGCCGAACGCCGCCTGAACATCAACGGTAGCGAAGAAATCGCTGGCCGCACGACGTTCAAATCGGCCAAGGAATTCATGGAAACCATGCTGCCGATGGCCGAAAAGGCCGCGGCCAAGTTGGGCGTCGATCCGACCTACCTGGTCGCTCAGGCAGCGCTGGAAACCGGCTGGGGCAAGTCGATCATCAAGCAGGGTGATGGCAGCAGCAGCTACAACCTGTTCGGCATCAAGACCCACAACACCTGGGGCGGTGATTCTGCCCGGGTGATGACAACCGAATACCAGAACGGCAAGCCGGTGAAAGAAGCCGCCTCGTTTCGCTCGTATGAATCCTTCGCCCACAGCTTCGAGGATTACGTGAGCTTCCTGCAAAGCAACGGGCGCTACGAAAAGGCGTTGAGCTCCACCGCCAACCCCGAGCAGTTCGCCCGTGAGCTGCAGAAGGCCGGCTATGCCACCGATCCGCAGTATGCCCGCAAGGTCTCGCAGATCGCCCGCAAGCTGTCGACCTACCAGATGATCGCCGCCAACGGCGCGCCCTCGAACAAGGGATGATGAAGCATGGCTGACTTACTGAGCATTGGCCTGTCGGGCCTGTCGGCGAACAAGACTTCGCTGTCGGTTACCGGCCATAACATCACCAATATCAACACACCGGGGTACTCGCGCCAGGACACCATCCAGGCCACGCAGACGCCGCAGTTCAGCGGTGCCGGCTATATCGGCAGCGGCACCTCGCTGGTGGACATTCGCCGCAGCTACAGTGAGTTTCTCACCACCCAACTGCGTAGCAGCACTGCACTGAGTAGCGACGTGAAGGCCTACAAGAGCCAGATCGACCAGCTGGATTCGTTGCTGGCCGGCACGACCACGGGCGTTACCCCGTCGCTGCAGAAATTCTTCTCCGCGCTGCAGACGGCCGCCGAGGATCCGTCCAACCTGCCTGCCCGGCAGTTGGTGCTTTCCGAGGCCGAAGGCCTGAGCCGCCGCTTCAATACGGTCTACGACCGGCTGAACGAGCAGAACAGCTTCGCCAATAAGCAGATGGGCGCTGTTACCGAGCAGATCAACCGGCTTTCCAGTTCCATCGCCAGCCTCAACGAGTCCATCGCGATTGCCCAGGCCAATGGCAGCCAGCCCAACGACCTGCTGGATGCGCGTGAGGAAGCTCTGCGTCAGCTGTCGACGTTCGTGGGCGTCAACGTCGTGGCGCAGAACGACGGCACGCAGAACGTCTTCATCGGTTCCGGTCAGCCGCTGGTGGTTGGCAGCAGTGCCGCTCGCCTGGAGGTAGTGCCCGGCGTCAATGACCCTAATCGCTCCGAGATCCAGTTCATCGTCGGCGCCTCCCGGCAAACCGTCACCACCCAGGTGACGGGCGGCGAGTTGGGCGGCATCCTGCGTTACCGCGAAGAGGTGCTGGACAAGACCTTCAACTCGCTGGGGCGCCTGGCGCTATCGATCAATGACCAGGTCAACAGTCAGCTGGGGCAGGGTCTGGACCTGAAGGGGCAGGTAGGCGCTGCGCTTTTCGGGGACTACAACGAGGCCGCGGTGGCGCGCTTACGGGTGCTGCCGTCGTCGACCAACAGCAGTAACGCATCGCCAGTACTGAACATCACCAACAGCTCCGTACTGACCACCAGCGATTACCGACTGGAGTTCGACGGCACCAACTACTCGGCACGTCGCCTGAGCGACAACCAGCCGATGACCGTGACCCAGAACCCGGCTGGCACCCTGAGCTTTCAGGATAGCGCTGGCCGCAATCAGGGTTTTCAGGTGGTGATCGGCACGCCAACGCCTGCTGCCGGCGACTCGTTCGTGCTGCAGCCAACCCGTATCGGCGCCTCGACGATGACCACCGTGCTGGATCAGGCTGATCAATTGGCCTTCGCTGCGCCGATTCGCGCCGAGGCCAACCTGCAGAACCGTGGCAATGGGGTGATCAGCCAGCCGACCCTGCAATCTACGGGAAGCAATATCGACCCGGCAGCGCTGCAAGCAGCTTTTCCGCCGATCACCCTGACCTACGATTCGGCAGGCGGCAACTTCACCGGTCTGCCCGCTGGCGCTACGCTGACGCGCGTAGACAATAAGGGACAGCCGATCACGCCGGCGCCGACCCCGCTGTTCCAGCCCGGCCAGCAGAATAACTATCAACTGACCCTGGCGGATGGCACCAGCGTCAACATGAGCGTCAGCGGCCGCCCGGAAAATGGCGATCGCTTCGATATCGCCTTCAACCTCAACGGGGTGTCCGACAACCGTAATGCTCTCGCTCTGGTAGGGCTGCAGAGCAAGCAGGTGGTTGGCGTCGATCCCAGCGTCACCGGTATCAGCACGGGCTCGAGTTTTACCGACAGCTACGGCGACCTGATCGAGCGGGTTGGCACCCTGACCGCCCAGGCCCGTCAGGATAACGAGGCGACCGGTGCTATTCTCAAACAGGCGCAGGACAACCGTGATTCGCTTTCAGCGGTCAACCTCGATGAAGAGGCTGCCAACCTGATCAAGTTCGAGCAGTACTACAACGCGTCGGCCCAAGTGATTCAAGTTGCGCGCTCTTTGTTCGATACCCTGATCGGAGCGTTCAGGTAGTAGCCTTTGACTTGGCTCATTATGGCTGCCGCTACCGGTTGCAAATAAACGATTTCCGGCTCCCTGCCTGGCTAAGGCCAGGCAGGGAGCAAATCCCAAGACGGGTGCGGCTCTGGTAAGCGCCAGTTACCGCTAGAGAAGACGAGGCAGTTATGCGTATTTCCACTCTCCAGGCGTTCAACAACGGCGTTCAAGGCCTGCAGCGCAACTATGCCAATGCCATTCGCACCCAGGAACAGATCAGCACCGGCAATCGTATTCTCACGCCTGCCGATGATCCGGTGGCGTCGGTGCGTTTGTTGCAGCTCGAGCAGCAGCAGAATGTGTTGACGCAGTACAACGACAACCTTACCGCTGCAAAGAACAGCCTGAATCAGGAGGAGGTCACGCTCAACTCGGTAAATACCGTTCTGCAGCGCGTTCAGGAGCTGGCCGTGCGTGCCGGTAATGGCTCGCTGAGCGTGGATGATCGAAAGTCCATTGCAGCCGAACTGCGCGAGCGCGAGGACGAACTGCTTGGCTTGATGAATACCAAGAACGCTCGCGGCGAATATCTGTTCTCGGGTTTTCAGGGCAAGGCTGAACCCTTCGTACGCAATGCTGACGGCACTTACTCCTATCAAGGGGATGAGGGGCAGCGCAAACTCGAAATCGCCAGCTCGCTCAACGTGGCGATCAGTGATAACGGCAAGAAGGTTTTCCAGAGTGTCACCAACGCTGGGCGTCTGGACGCGTCCATCGCTGCACAGCCCGGGTCGACGTTGCGTGCCTCGACTCCGCTGGTTCAGGACGAGGTCGCCTTCACGGGTTCGCCCGCCTTTCCGGAAGATGGCGTCGACATCGTGTTCGGTAACCCGGATGCCAACAGCTATGAGATTTTTGCCGCCGGAACCACCACGCCCGCGCTCGCTACCGGATCCATGGATGAGAATCCCGACTCTACCGACAAGCTGGTCTTTCGCGGCGTGGTGATCAATTTCGATGGGGCTCCGGCTGCGGGCGATACGGTCACCGTGACAACCGATCCCAATCGTCAGAAGCAGGGTGTGCTCGATACCATCGCCAATCTGCGCAGATCTCTCGAGGAGGCGCCCGCCACCACGGAGGGCGGCCGTGTAGTACGTGACGCCGTGGCTCAGGCGATCACCAATCTTTCGCACGCCAGCATCACCATTGACAGTACCCGCGGTGAAATCGGTGCGCGCCTGAATATCGTCGAAAGTACGCTGACGGACAACGAAGATGTTGCCCTGGTCAACAAGTCGGTACAGGCGGATTTGCGTGAGCTGGATTATCCTGAGGCTTTATCGAGACTGTCATTCCAGTCGATTGTTCTGGAGGCCTCTCAGCAAAGCTACGTCAAGATAGCTGGGTTGAGTCTGTTCAATAAACTTTAACCTTGCGACTTAAGTTGAGCGCTTGCAGTCTTCCCATTGGCCAGATTATTGCAATTGCTCGTTCTGCTACGCTATCGGCGATTTTTTGACTGTTGCCGCGGCTGGAAGCCGGTATTAACGATCAGGGTGCGGTTGAGGATATAGATGAGCAGATCAGGCGAGCTGTCGCTTTCGCACTTGCGTGAGTTGTACGCCAATGGCATCAATTTGAGTCAGTGGTTACGCGAGTACTGGGGGCAAGCCGACAGTGATGAACGCATCATCGAACTGGCCTACGATCTGCAAGCGGGTACTTACGTTGCTGCGATGGACGACCCGGAGTTCGCAGCGCGCAAGCATGCCTACGGTGCAGCCATTGCGTCTGAAATTCGTCAACTGGGTTCCGTGCGAAGTCTGCTTGAAGCCGGTGTCGGCGAGGCTACCACGCTATCCTGTATTCAAAGCGAGCTACCTCAAGGGCTGCCGGTTTTCGGGTTTGATCTGTCATGGTCCCGTCTGAATGTAGCCCGCCGCTGGTTGTCGAGTCTCGGCCAAGGCGCCGACCTCTGCTGCGCCAGCCTCTCTCAGGTGCCTGCTGACGACCATGCATTCGATGTGGTTCTAACCTCCCACACCCTTGAGCCGAACAGAGGTCGAGAGGATGTGCTGTTGCGTGAGTTGTACCGCGTAACAGGGCGTTATCTGATATTGCTGGAACCGGGCTATGAGCTGGCCAGCGCCGAAGCCCGCCAGCGCATGGATCACCACCGTTATTGCCGGGCCTTGCCGCAGACCGCCAAGGCGCTGGGTTACAAGGTGCTGGAGCACCGGTTGTTCGATCACAGCGCTAATCCCCTTAATCCGACGGCGCTGACCATCATCGAAAAAAGCGCTGATTACGCTGATAATCCTCCGCGTTGGGGATGCCCCGTTTCTCGAGGCGTCCTGCGCCCCATAGAAAATACCCTTTATTCGCCCCAGTCGGGTCTGGCCTATCCTGTGCTGCAGGGCATTCCCTGTTTGCGTGCAGCGCAGGGCGTGATCGCTTCGCATTTGGGCTGAATGCCGCCGGAGATCGCTACATGTTCGACAACAAGTCCATTTTCATTTCTGGCGGAACCGGATCTTTCGGGCGCTCGTTCATTCGTACCTTGCTCAAGCGCTATCAACCAAAGCGTGTAGTGGTTTTTTCCCGTGATGAATTAAAGCAATTTGAAATGAGTCAGGAGTTCAACGCACCCTGCATGCGTTATTTCCTGGGTGACGTACGCGATCCTGATCGGCTGCGGCAGGCAATGCGGGGTATCGATTTCGTCGTTCACGCCGCCGCTTTAAAACAGGTACCGGCGGCTGAATACAACCCCACCGAATGTATTCGCACCAATGTCAACGGCGCCGAACACATCATTTCCGCCGCGATTGATAATGGCGTTTCCAGAGTCGTTGCGTTGTCTACCGACAAGGCTGCAAGTCCTATCAATCTGTATGGCGCAACCAAATTGCTTTCGGACAAGTTGTTTGTGGCAGCCAACAATTTCTCTGGGGGTACCGATAGCCGCTTCGCCGTAGTGCGCTATGGCAATGTAGTGGGGTCGAGGGGGTCGGTCGTACCTTTTTTCCGCAAGTTGATAGCGGATGGGGCGCGTCAATTACCGATCACCGACTCTCGTATGACGCGTTTCTGGATCACGCTCGAGGAAGGCGTCGAGATGGTCATGAAGAGTTTTGCTCGCATGCAGGGCGGAGAGATCTTCATTCCCAAGATTCCGTCGATTCGCGTCGTCGACCTTGCCAACGCCATGGGGCCTGGTTGTGAACATCAGGTAGTCGGTATCCGACCTGGCGAAAAGCTGCATGAATTGATGGTTCCCCGAGACGCTGCTCCTCAGACACTTGAGTTTCACGATCACTTCGTCATCGAACCGTCCATTCGATTCTCTGCCGTATGTGATTTTTCGATCAACGCGTTGGGCGAGAAGGGTTTACGCGTGGCTGAAGATTTCGAGTACAGCTCGGAAACCAATCCGCATTTTCTCAGCATCGAAGAAATTCAGGCTCTCGATGGAGATCAGGTTTGATTCCTTACGCTCGTCAGAGCATCGACGCCTCGGATGTCGAGGCCGTGGTCGAGGTATTGCGCTCAGATTGGTTGACACAGGGACCATGCATTCCAGCATTCGAGGCGGCGCTGGGCGCGGCCGTTGGGGCTCCCCATGTGGTTGCAGTCAGTAGCGGCACTGCTGGGCTGCACCTGGCATGCATGGCATTGGGCATCGGGGTAAACGATCATGTCTGGACATCCCCGCTGAGTTTCGCTGCATCAGCCAATTGCGCGCTTTATTGTGGCGCGAAGGTTGACTTCATCGACATCGATCCCCGTACCGGACTTATCTGCCTTGACGCCCTTTCTCATGCTTTAAAAGTGGCAGCTATCGAGGGTCGCTTGCCGAAGGCCCTGATAGTGGTTCATTACGCTGGTCTTGTCGCTGACATGTCGGCTATCTCGCGTCTCGCCGACTTGTATGGTTTTCGTATCATCGAGGACGCAGCGCATGCGCTCGGCGCAGGCTCGCCGGGCGTCCGCGTAGGTGATTGCCGTTACAGTGACATGACCATCTTCAGTTTCCATCCGGTAAAGCACATCACCACAGGGGAAGGGGGGGCGGTATGCATGCGTGACAGCGCTCTCGCGAGGCAGGTGGCATTACTGCGCAGTCATGGGATTACCCGTGACGAGGCGCTGATGGAGGGGGAGAGCGAAGGTGGTTGGTACTACCAGCAGACCGCACTCGGCCTGAACTATAGAATTACCGATTTGCAGGCGGCGCTGGGGCGCAGCCAACTGGCACGTCTTGAGGGTTTCATCGCCCAGCGTCGCCGGCTTGCCGAACGGTACGAGCAGTTGCTGCAATCGCTGCCCGTGCGACGCTTGCCGTTGGTGCCTGATGCGGCCTGGCATCTGTACCCAATACGCGTGGAGCCCTGTCGACGCAAAGCGGTGTTCGATACGCTTCGCTCAGCTGGTATCAACGTCAACGTACATTACCTGCCGATCTATTTGCATCCCTACTATCGTCGTCTGGGTTTCCGCCCCGGCCATTGTCCACAGGCAGAGGCTTTTTACGCTGGGCTGATCAGCTTGCCCATGTACGCCGATCTTGATGATGACGCCCAAGAGCGTGTGGTTCATGTCTTGAAAGAAGCGCTGGCATGAAAACGGTAGCCATCGTCCAGGCGCGCATGGGCTCTACGCGTCTTCCAGGCAAGATCATGCAGGATGCGGCAGGCCAGTCTTTACTGGCCTGGCATGTACAACGCCTAACTCGAGTAGCCGGTATTGATCGTCTGGTTGTTGCCACGACCGTACTGCCGGCCGATGACGTGGTTGCTGACAGTGCCGCCCAGCTCGGTGCCGATGTATTTCGCGGCAGCGAGAGCGATGTGCTGGATCGCTATTATCACGCGGCTCGGGAGGCGCGTGCAGATCTGGTTCTGCGCACCACATCCGACTGCCCACTGCTTGACCCCTCGCTGGTGGAGCAACTGCTGGACTACTGGCGTCGCTCGCCAACTGGCTATGACTACGTGTCCACGGCCACCCCTCATTGCTTCCCGCGTGGCATGGATTGCGAGCTGTTCACTTTCGAGGCATTGCAGCGTGCCTGGCACGAAGGCCGGGAGGCGGACGACCGTGAGCACGTCACGCCATTCATCTATCGTCGCCCAGAGCGATTTCGTATCGGTCGGCTGGAGGCGCAGCGTCCGTACGATGACTATCGGCTGACAGTGGACACGCCCGAGGACCTACAGCTGATTCGGCATGTACTCGATGCGCTGGGGGCGCAGGCTTTCGGGCTAGACGATATTGTGCGGTTGCTGGAGCAGCATCCAGACTGGGTGGCCCTCAACGCCCAGATTCAGCACAAGGAGTTTGTCTATGCCCGGTAAGTCATGGCTGGTAGCGATTGGCGCGGGCGCGGAGCAGAGTGGCGCCATCGAGCGCGCCAAGGCACGAGGGCTGCCGGTACTTGCGCTGGATGGCAATCCGGCTGCACCAGGGTTGGCCCAGGCGGATGAAGGCCTAGTGGTGGACATCGCCGATATTGCTGCGGTGCTGACTGCCCTTGAGGGCAGAGCACTGGCTGGTGTTTTGCCAGCGCCCATTGGTCGTCATTTGCGCACCGTCGGCGCCGTGAATGACCATTTCGGGCTACGCGGTATCAGTGAGCAAGCTGCCGAGCGTTGCACCGACAAAGTCTTGTTTCACCAGACCCTCCTCGACGCTGGGCAGACTCGGCCAGTACAGCGTTCAGTCAAAGGCACCGAGGCGTTGCAGAGGGCTATTGGCGAGGTGGGGCTGCCTTGCGTATTCAAGCCAAGGTTCGGCTCTGGCAGTCGCGGCGTGTTGATGCTGCGTACCGATGAGGAGGTTTGCGCCGCCTTGGCCGAGTACGGCGCCTGGGTGGGCGAAGAGGAGCCGGCGGTCGTCGAAGGGGTTCTGCAGGGGCGCGAATTTGGCGTTGATGGTGTCATCGTCGATGGCCAGTTTCATCCCCTGTTGCTGCGAGCCAAGACCATGACCGCAGCACCGTATCGCCAGGAAATGGTCTATCTCAGTCCGGCGCCCGTCCCTTTACTGTGCCGCGAGCGTATCGTCGCTGCGGTAGACGCGGCTGCACGTGCGCTGGGGTTGAACCACTGTGCCCTGAACGCTGACGTGATGCTCGACGCTGAGGACAAGGCCAGCATCATCGAACTCGCAGGGCGCCCTCCGGGCTTGCTGATCGCAGATCTGATCATGCCCGAAGCATTGAGCATGGACTTCTACGATGCCCTCATCGACTTCGTCCTTAGCGGCCGTTTTGCATTACCTACAGCGCGAGAGCGCGCCGTTGCCTTCGGTTTTCTACCATTGCGTGCAGGGCGGGTTGCTCAACTGCCGAGTAGCGTGTCGCCGTCCATGACGTGTCGATTACCTACCTTGTATACCAACTTAGGCCCGCTCCGTAGTGGGGCTGATGCACTTGCTCGCGGTTGGGCGATGGTGGCGGCTGACTCGACGTCACAGGCTCTTGCCACTTTGCATGCCGGTCTTGATCAACTTACCCAGGAAATTTGCATCGATGACAACTGATTCTACGCAAACCCCTCAGAGCATCTTCGCCAGCCATCTGAAGGCCCATCGCCTCGTCTACCCGGATGATCGCCTCGTCGCGTTGTTTGCTCGGCATTGCGGCAGTCTGGAGGCCAATCGTAATAGAAAAGGCCTGGACATCGGTTGTGGCGGAGGCCGTCATCTGGCCTTGTTGGAGGATTTCGGTTTCGATGTTTGCGGCATCGATTACACCCCGCAAGCCATCGAGACCACTCGCGCGGCCCTGCAGCCTAGCTCTGCCAACTGGGATCTGAAGGTCGCCGAACTGTCCAGCGCTCAGTGGCCTGCTGGCAGCTTCGCCGCCGTGGTTGCCTGGGGCGTGTTGTTCCTCAAGCGCCGTGCGGAGGTCATCGCCGATCTGCGCCATATCCGTCAAAGCCTCGCTGATGACGGCGTGGTCTTCGCCAATTTCCGCGGCAAGGAAAACTGGCTCTACGGGCAGGGTATCGAAGTGGAATCAGGTGTCTTCCAATTGGACGAGCGTGCCAAGGAATACAACGGCCTGCTGTACAACTTCCTCGACTTGCCGGACATCGAAGCCATTGCTGCCGAAGCAGGTTTGCAAGTGGTCGAGCGCGAGCGCGTTGACCTGTGGAAACGCGAGCTGAGTGAGCATCACACCTGGTGGGTGGTCGCCCTCAAGCCGGTTCGAGCCTGAGTCATGCAAATAGGTACTCGGCAACTGGGCGAAGACAAACCTGTATTCATCGTGGCAGAAATCGGCGCCAATCACGATGGCGATCCGGTGAAGGCAGCCGAGCTGGTACGTATGGCTGCCCGTGCCGGTGTGGACGCCGTCAAGTTCCAGACCTATACCGCCGCAGAACTGGTGGCTGATGCTGATCGGGTCGTGAGTTGGGGGCGCCCCGGTCAAGAGCGGCAGGAAACCATTGGTGGTTTGTTCGACCGCCTTGCATTGCCGCGTGCCGCCCATGGCGAGTTGTTCGCCCTGGCTAAATCTCTTGGGGTATTGGCGTTTTCTACCCCGTTCAGCCCGGAAGGTGCAGACTTTTTGGATTGTCTGCAGGTGCCCTGCTTCAAGGTTGCGGCTTCGGATGTGGCCTACTTGGATCTGCTCGAGCGTGTGGCACGCAGTGGCAAGCCGGTTATCTTGTCATTGGGTAAGTCGACGCTGGCCGAAGCCGAGCGGGCGGTAGCCGTCCTGAATCAGGCGGGGTGCCGTGACCTCGTATTGCTGCACTGTCTGAGTGCCTATCCGGCGCCAGACGATGAAATGAATCTGCGTACGATTACCACCTTGAGGCACCTGTTTCCGCAAGCGAGTATTGGTCTTTCCGACCACTCGCTAGGCTATACCGCAGCGCTGGGCAGCGTAGCGCTCGGCGCACGTTTGATCGAGAAGCACATTACTCTGGATCGCGATACCGATGGTCCCGATCATTGGTTCAGTGCAGAAGAAACCGAGCTGACTGCGTTGGTGCGCGAAACACGCCGTCTTGAGGTAATGTTGGGGCGTAGCTATGTAGGAGTACGCCCAAGCGAGGTGCAAGAGCGTCGGGTCAGTACGCGTTCATTGGTGCTGCGCCATGCCCTGCCCGCGGGGCATCGACTGACATTGGCGGACCTCGCCGTGTTGCGCCCCGGCTACGGTATTCATCCTTTCGAGCGTGAGCGCGTGCTGGGTCGCCAGTTGGCCCGCGGGTTACCCGCGATGAGCGTACTTGGTTGGGATGATATCGGCGCATGAACATTACCCTGTGGACCGCGGCCGATGCGCGTATCGGCATTGGCCATTTGCGGCGCACCGAGGCGCTGGCGCAGGCTCTGCGGGCCAATGGGGTGACACCGCGGCTGCTGTTTCAGGGTGATGCTCGACTAGCGCGGCTACTGGCTTGCGAGCACCAGCCAATTCAGCGGGTAGATGATTTCGACCAAGCTCTGCTGATCTGCGCTGCTGAACCCGGAGTGCTCGTCAGTGACCTGCCGGGCCTGCGTAAGGAGCATAGTCAGCGTCTTCATCAAGCCGGTTGCGGTCCACTGGTGCACCTTACCGATGCCGATGGGCTGCGATATCAGGCGGACGTGTTTCTAGATGGCGACGCTTTGGACAAGCCTGGGATCGCTCAGCGGACTGGTGGTGCCGAATACAACATTTTGCGTACGTCGTTGCTGACAAAACGACCATCCAGGGCTTGGCGGCTGCGCAAGATACGTCGGGTGCTGGTGTGTCTTGGCGGAGCTGATCCGGGATATTGCACCGAGAGCCTGTTGGCGTCATGGCAGCGTGATGTGCGTCTGACGCTGGTGGCCGGCCCAGCAGTGTCCGTTCGGCGCCAACGTCATTGGCACGCTCAGCTGCGGCATGGCGATCGCTTGCTGAGGTCTCCTGCAGATTTACCTGGCCATTTACTGCGTCACGATCTAGTGGTGACCCTGGGTGGTATCACCAGCTACGAGGCTATGTGCCTTGGCCGACCGGTAGCCGCCGTAGCCTGGCGACATATGTCCCCATACGTGCGCGGTATGGCTGACGCGGGGCTGCTAAACGATCTTGGTTCGGTTCAGGTGGCGGGCAGGCGCCTGGCTCGGTTGTTGCGTCGTCCCGCGCGCATGGCGCAGCGCGCCGGGCGGGCATTCAACATATTGGATGGCGGCGGTGCCGAGCGCTGCGCCGCTTTGATTATCAGACTTGCGCTAAATGCCAATGGCTCATCAAGCGAAGGATCGAAACCATGAAGTTGCACTACTACTCGCACGCCAGCTTCCAGATCATTACCGACGCAGGTTTTCGTCTGCTCAGCGATCCGTGGGTGTACAACCCGGTGAGTAATACGCTGTGGCAGTTTCCGGAGTGCCGGATTCGCAAGCCCGAGTATACGGATCAGGACGCGTTGTATATCTCCCACTCTCACTCGGATCATTTTTGCCCTGATACGTTGCGCCACTTCCGTCGTGATATCCCCATCGTTATTCGGCAATACGGCGATCACGACAACCCACTACGGCCTATTCTCCGGCAAATGGGATTCACCCAGTTGATTGAGCTGGAGCATCTACAGACGTGCGAGCTGGCGCCTGGGCTGGTAGTGACGCTTTATGCCGACCTGGACACCTACGACAGTTCTCTGGTGATCGAGGCCGACGGCGCAACGGTATTTCATCAGAACGATTGCATGCTCGATCCGGAAGACGCCAGCATGATCGGCGAGCGACATAATCTGGATGTTGCCTTGCTGGGTTTGGTCAACTCCAGCATCTATCCGACTTTCTTCGACATGGATCCGGCGCGCAAGGCTGTCGAGACCGACCGTCGTCGTATCAAGGTGCTGGCCCGTACTGCGGACTTCGCCCGACGTCTGAATGCCCGCTATGTGATTCCGAATGCCAGCGATATGGTCTATGTAAGGTTCCCGGAAACCGACTCCATGCTAGGGCCCCATGCCACTGACATGGCCGCCTACTTTCGCGAGCACGGACTGTTCAGCCAAGTTGTAACCATGAGCCCCGGCGATGTTTTCGACGTGGCCAATCCGCACACGGATTATCAACCGGCCTATGCCAGCCACGAGCAACTGCTCGAGCAGTTGGCAGAGCTACGCGCGCGGCCCCACGTACAAGCGATGATTGACAAGCTTGAGCGGTGGGAGTCTGAATTCGTGTTCGATTCTCGCGCCTTCGTGAGGCGCCTGCAGGATTATGCCCAGTGGGCCACCGCTAACTGGGCGGCATTGTTCGCAGAGCGTTTCGCTGAGGTTGAGCAGCCTCGTTATGTGGTCGAGCTACATCTTGCCGACACCGGATTGGCGGATCTGGATCTGCGCATTGATGTGGACTATCGGGCGGGCCGTTTTCAGGTGAGCCAGCTTTCTGCACCGGGTACGGATTTCGACATGCGGCTGAGCGGGCGTCATCGTTATTTCGAGATGTTCCGGCGTGGCGTTTTCGCCTTTGACGATATCCGCGCCGGCTGGTTGTTGATCCAGCGCCCAGGCGACTTCAACAAGGCCGAAGTGGGGTTCTGGCACCTGATGATGTGTTACAGCAACTTCATCTTGCAGCATCCTGACGGTGAAGATCGGCTGCTGCCGCGTCCATTTGCCGAAAGGGTGGCCAAGTGTCTGGAGGAGTGACTTCGCATCCGGGACCGGTGCTTCATCAGACCGATACGTGGGCGGTGGTCGATTGCCGTGCTTGTGGGTATGCCCATGTCGACCCGTTGCCCACAGCACGCGAGATTGCAGAGCACTACAGTGAGGGATACTGGCGAAATTATCCGCGCTATCTGGACGAAGTGAGCGAAGATCTCACCTGGCATCAGGCCGTGTTGGACGATCGCTTGCAGCGTATAGGCCAGGCCGTGTCAGGCCGCCGCCTGCTGGACGTCGGATGTGGTGCCGGGTTGCTTCTTGAGCGGGCGGTTGCCGGTGGTTGGCAGGCGCTGGGCTGCGAGCCCGATGCGCAGATGGCAGCCCGTGCCGCAGCTTGCGGCGCCGAAGTATCGGTTGGTGGGCTTGAGGGCATGGCACTGGAAGTCGACGAGAAATTCGACGCCATTCACTTATACGAGGTACTCGAGCATGTACCGGCCCCCGAGGAATTTCTGCAGCGTTGCTGGCAGTTGCTCAAGCCTGGCGGTGTGCTTTACGTCGGTGTGCCCAATGACTTCAATCCCTGGCAGCGGGCGCTGGCCAAAGCCGGCGAGCAACCTTGGTGGGTAGCGGTTCCTCATCATCTGAACTACTTCACCCATGCGTCACTAAAAGAGCTGGCTCAGCGTCAGGGCTTTGTTGCGCTGGAGGCCTATACCAGCTTCCCTATGGAGCTGTTTGCCTTGGCGGGGCAGCGCTACATGCGGGACGCCGCTTTGGGCCGTGAGGTTCATGGTCGGCGCAAGGTGTTCGAGGCCACTTTGCGCGAGTTGGCGCCTGCAAGCCTTGATGCGTTCTATCAGGCGTTGGCCATGCAGGGCCTGGGGCGCACTGCCGAATGGCTGTTCAGTCGGCCGGCTCCGTAGCCCTTTGGGAGAAACGATGAGTCGAGAAGATGCGTATCGGTGCTTAGCGGCGAGTTGCCTTAGCGGCTTCGCACGGCCTTCGTTCAGGAGCGAGTCATGAGCGTTACCGCGCTGACCTACGGCACTTTCGACATGTTCCATATCGGTCACCTGCGCTTACTTGAGCGCATGCGTGAGATCAGTGATCGGGTCATCGTCGGGGTTTCAACTGATGAGTTCAACGCGCTCAAAGGCAAGAAAGCGCTGATTCCTTATGAAGAGCGCCGGGACATAGTGGCCGCGCTGAGGTGCGTGGATTTGGTTATCCCCGAGCACGACTGGGCACAAAAGTCCGGTGACATCAGCCAGTACGGCGTTGATCTGTTTGTCATGGGGAGCGATTGGACGGGGCATTTCGATGCCCTCGAGAGCCAGTGTCGGGTTCTCTACCTGCAACGGACTCAGGGCGTTTCATCCACCGAACTGCGCCACTCGCTCAAGCGCGTCCTGGAAAAGGAAGAGGATCTGGCAAAAATGTTCGATTTGCTCAAGTCACTGCGCAATGGAATGGATGGATGACGACCCTGATTCCCGACGGCGATCAGGCCGAGCGGCTCATGCATGAACAGTGCTGGCCTGAGGCGCTCGCATGCTGGCAGACCCTCCACGAACATGACCGACTCGGTTCGCCCGAGCAATTCCATGCGTATGCCAAGTGTTGCGAAATGCTCGACCGCTGGGAACTGCACCAAGGCGTGCTGATTGAGGCACTACAGCGATATCCGCTGGATGCCGGTCTGCGGGCTCGGGACAATTATCGGCAGGCGCTGGTCAGCTGGCACGCGTGCAGTTGGGCTGAAGCGCTCCAGCAGCTCGAGAACTTGCGCAACTGCAACCCCACATGCTGGCCATTCGCTCTCAGCTATTATCGCTGGCAGGCCTTGCTGATGGGGCAGCTGGCTGGGCTAGACGATGCGCTTGAGAGAAAGGCACTGCTTGCAGAGGCCAGCCTGTTCAAGAACGCCTGTGTCTTCTCCCGTCAATTGGCTGCCTTCGAGTGGGTTATCGAGTTGGCCAGTTGGAACGGTGACCTGAAGAAAGAGTATCTATGTCTTCACCGGCAGCTTGTCCACGTCTTCAAGAACCATGATCGGCAACTTGCAGTACTGCGAACCGAGCCCGTGATAGCCGCCGTTGGCGAGCTCGCAGTTTTCCTACGTACGCATCCCGCAATTTATGAGGACATCCCTACCGGATATTTGCATTTTTATGCCCGCCTGTTGCTTATGCATGGCTACACCGATCTTTACCTGACCTACCGTAATGCCTTTGCCGCGCGCATTGCCATGGGAGGAGAGGGCAGCACCGGTTTGGTCGAGTCACTGTTTCGTATCTCATGTGATAACGAAAGGGCGCTTGAGCAGGCAGCGGTGTTCGACCAGCTCCATATTGGCCAACTGGATGCCGCGGCTTGCAGTGTGCTAGGCAAAGCGCTCGCGGTGTCAGAGCTTTACCAACCTGCGCAGGTTCAGGGGCGATACTCTCTGCTTCACGAGAACAGTGCCTTTTCCGAACTGCTGGCGGACAAGAGTGTGGCTATCGTCGGGCCCGCCGATGTCGGCCTGGACAGCGGCCAGGAAATAGACAGCTTCGACCTAGTAATCCGCTTCAATCATCGTAGCGGTCTGCAGCTCGATCCTCGGCGCTTCGGGAACCGTACCGACATCAGCTACTACGGTAGCTCCAGCCTGAGCTTGCATCAGTCCTATCTGCTATCCGAAAACCACCTTCAGTACCTGGTTGTCGAGGAGCTCGACCTGCAACGTTTCTCATGGCTGAGCCAAGTGCGTGTTCCTTTGCGTGAGCACTTGCGAGCGTGGAGTTTCGACTGCCCGTTCCTGTTCGGCGCGCCTAGCGCCATTCAGCGTACGCTGATGGACATCCTGCGGTTCGGACCAAGTCGGGTTAAGGTTTTCAATATGAATTTCTACCTCGATATCGGGTATTCCGGCGGCTATGGCAGCCAGAGTTTCAATATATTCCCGGCGTTGTCTATCCATGATCCGCTCAGCAACCTCATCTTCGCGCAGAAGTGCATGGCCGCCTGGGGCGTGGAGAGCGATGCCGTGTTGACGGATATTCTGTGCATGTCTCCAGAGCAGTATCTGGAGCGCTTGTGGCAATCACACCGCAGATTTGCACGATGAGGCTTGGGCTATCGTGCTGCGATGTGCTGCATGTCGCCTCCGAGTACCCTGAGTAAGGACCAACAACGTGACGATGAAGGTTTTGGTTTTCCCCTGCGGCTCAGAGATCGGTCTGGAAATTCATGCCGCCTTGAAATACAGCAAGGCCGTTCAACTGTATGGTGCCTCGTCGGTAGCCGATCATGGGGAGTTCGTCTATCGCCGCTACCGACAGATGAATGTCGATGTGCGCTCGACTCACTTTATTCAGCAGCTCAATGCGCTATGCCGCGAGTGGGGCATCGACATGATCCTGCCGGCTCACGACAGCGTGATTCTCAAGCTGGCCGAGTGTAGAGAGCAGTTGGCGGCTACACCGGTGGTGCCCAATGCCGAAGTCGCCGGTATTTGTCGTAACAAGAATCTCACCTACGCTCGCTTGAGCGGGGCAGGCTGCGATTTCGTGCCCAACTCTATCCAAGGGTTGGCAAGTGCCTATCCAATATTTGCCAAGCCCGCGGTGGGGCAGGGTTCTCAGGGCGCGGAGCGGGTTGATGATCGCCAGCGCCATCAACAGTTGCTCGACTCGGGCACCGAGTACGTATTTTCCGAGTACCTGCCTGGGGCAGAGTACACGGTGGACTGCATCGGCGACGCAAAGGGGAGCCTGCTGCACTGGGCGCCTCGCGAGCGCACACGCGTCAAGTCAGGCATCAGCGTGCGTACGCGTCCGGCGCTGCTGGGGGCTGCAGTACAGCAAATGGCTGAGGAAATTACCCGTATCTTCCGCTTCAAGGGCGCTTGGTTCTTTCAGATCAAAGCCGATGCCGAGGGGCGTTTCAAGCTGCTCGAAGTTGCCCCGCGTATTGCTGGCTCCATGGGGCTCTCGCGCAATCTGGGGATCAATTATCCGCTGCTGAGCCTCTACGCCCATGCAGGGCTACCCTTTGCAGTGCTTCCTCAGGTTTACCCCATCGAGATGGACCGCGCTCTGCAGAGTCGCTTCAAGGTGGGCCTGGAATACGATGCCGTCTACCTGGATCTGGATGACACCCTGATAATCGACGGCCAGGTCAATTCGCTACTGATGGCGTTGCTCTATCAATGGGCTGGCCGTGGTGTGGACGTGATCCTGATCACTCGTCACGCCAGCTGCCCGCGTGCCACCTTGGCGTATTACAGGATCAGCGAGCAACTCTTCAGCGAGATTATCCACATCGTCGATGGCTCGCCAAAGAGCCGTTTGATTGAAACCGCAAGGGCGGCATTGTTCATTGATGACTCCTACCGGGAACGTCTGGACGTGAGCCAGAAGGTCGGCATTGCAGTATTCGATGTGGACGCTGTCGAGCAATTGCTGGATTGGCGAGCCTGACTCTGGGAGATAGGCAATGCAACCGCTGCTTTCTATCGTAGTGCTCGTCTACAACACTGCTGAGTATCTGCCGGCTTGCTTCGATTCCCTGCTTGGCCAGAGCTATCGCAATGTCGAAATCATCGCCATAGATGACAGTAGTACCGACGACAGTCTGGCCATCTGTCGCCGTTATGAGCAGCAATACGCCAACTTTCGTTGCGTGAACAAACCCAATGGTGGTGGCGCAATTGCAGGCAATCTGGGCATTTACCTGGCTTGCGGGGAGTATGTAGCGCTGGTCGACTCTGATGATCTTGTCACCAAGGATGGCTATGGACTGCTGATGGCCGAAGCCATTGCCAGCGACGCGGACATCGTTGTCGGTCGTGCTGCGAAACTGGTCGATGGGCAGGTGTCTGCAGTTGGCTTTCTTTATGAGCCTTCGGTATGGAGCAAGCGCCGCCGCCTTGGCTCGGTACACGAATTCGCCGGTCTGATGCACGACGGTTTCTACTGGAACAAGGTGTTTCGCTTGTCGTTCCTGCGTGCTAATCGGCTGGGGATGGTTCCAGGCCTGCTATACGCTGATCGTCAGTTCGTGCATAAGGCTTACTACCAAAGCCGTTGCACCGCGATCATCACCGATCTCGTATACCTGTGGCGCACGCGCAAAGCTGGTGCTACCACCTCCATTACCCAAAATACTTCTCAGATAGCCAATTTCCAGGATCGTATTCGCTCCGTGGAGATCGAGTGGCATGACTTCGACGATATACCCGCTGCTGATGCTTATCGTCGGCTCATTGCGGTGAGCAATCTGCAGCGCGCTTTGCAGATGGTCCAGGCGATAGTGCCGTCGCCGAGTTTTCGTGCTGTCTATGTCGAGGCCATTCAAGGTCTGCTGAGGCTGTTTGGAGACCTTGATTACCGCGCTCTGGGCGTGCGCCGCGTACTCTACCTGGAGCTTATCCGCCGCGGCGAGATTGCCGGGCTGTGCCATCTGGTGGCCTTGCCTTTTCATGGCAATATCGTGGAGCACGATGGCCATGTCTATTGGCAGCAGCCGTTTTACGACAACCCTGAGGTCATGCTCGGCCCTGAGGTTTCGCGGATCGACTTTCCCACCATCGGATTCTTTCGGGTGGGTGGGTGGTATCTGGATGACGCCCACCTTGAGCTTGAGCTACAGCTGCATGCTGCAATCATGGCCCATTGCCAAGTGGATTTCGTTCTCCAGGCAGACGACGGTGTAGACGAGATCCTGCTTGTATCTACAGGTCGCGGCACCGCAGGTCGGTATGTTTATCGTGCGCAACTCGCGCCACTGAGATCAGGCACTTTGTATGGCTTGGTGATGAGTTATCGCAGCGCCGTTGGCGACGGCCAGTACCGCCTTGGAGGGCCGCTCTTGTGTCAGCAGGCCGCAACTGATCTGCCATTGACGACCGACAGTGGGCACCAGTTGCTCTATGCTCCTGAGGCGGGCGGCGTTGCCTTGCGTACATACTGAAAGATGTCGGTACGTTGTTTGCAGGGCAGTTCCGTAACTGCCGTGAGCCTAGAGCATGCGTCGTCTTTCTGACGCTCTCTGGACATCCGTTTTCGCAACCATCGATTCAGGTCGTACGGCCAGCCTATGAAGAATATTCCGGTTACCAGTCCGCTGCTTCCTCCACTGGAAGAATTTCTTCCTTATCTGGAGGACATTTGGAAAAGCCGCATCCTGACCAATGGTGGCAGCATGCATCAGGCGCTGGAGCGTGAGTTGTGCCGATATCTGGGCGTGGAGCACATTGCTTTATTCGCCAACGGTACGCTGGGGCTGGTCACTGCTCTGCAAGCGCTGCGTATCACGGGCGAGGTCATCACTACGCCGTATTCGTTCGTAGCTACTGCCCATTCGCTGCTATGGAATGGGATCAAGCCGGTTTTCGTCGATATCGACCCGGTGACCATGAATCTCGACCCGGCCAAGATCGAGGCGGCCATAACCCCTCAGACTACAGCGATCATGCCGGTGCATTGCTACGGCAAGCCTTGTAACGTCGAGGAGATTGCGCGTATCGCCGATATTTACAACCTGCGGATTATTTACGACGCCGCCCACGCCTTCGCTGTACGTGACCAGGGCGGCAGCATCCTGCGCCATGGCGATCTCAGTGTATTGAGTTTCCATGCCACGAAGGTATTCAACACCTTTGAGGGGGGAGCTATCGTTTGTCCGGATGCCAAGACGCGAGAACGTATCAACAACCTCAAGAACTTCGGTTTCGTCAACGAAACGACGGTAGTGGCGCCTGGCATCAACGGCAAGATGAGCGAAATCAATGCTGCATTCGGGTTGTTACAGCTCAAACACATAGATGCTGCGCTGGAGCGTCGCCGCGCCATCGCCGAGCTGTACCGTGCAACGCTCGCCAACGTCGCCGGAGTCAGGTGTCCGGAGCCTTATGTAGAGGGCGTAGCGAACCACGCCTATTTCCCTGTCCTGGTCGACGAGTCGTTTCCTGAGTCGCGCAACGAGTTATTCCAGCGCCTGCGCGATCACGGGATCATGGTGCGGCGTTATTTTTATCCTCTGATAAGCGAGTTTCCGATGTATCGCGGCTTGCCCTCGGCGGCGCCCGCCAATTTGCCGGTGGCCTCTGACGTGGCTCAACGCGTTTTGTGCTTGCCTATCTACCCGGACCTGGCACTAGAAGATGTCCTTGCGATCTGCCAAGTCATCGCTTCGGTGGGCCATGCGTGAACGGCAAGCAGGATCTCGATCGTTGAGCAGGTTTTGGCAACGAGCCATTGTCTCCAGAAGCTTGGCCGATTGGTTGATTTTGCCGCTCTGGGCCGTTCTCGACCGGTTGCTATCCAAGCGACGTGAGCGATGGGCGTTTTTCGTACACCCGCTCAAGACCGATCAGTTTGTGGAAAATTCGCGAGCGGTCTACGAACACGTCAAGAACGATCCGAATCTTCACAAGGTGCTGTTCTGCCGTGACAGCAATGCGGCGCGGTTACGCCTTGAGCCAGGCATCAATACCCGTTTGGTGGAGCTTCAAAGCCTGAGTGGGCTATGGCACTTGGCGCGTTGTGGCACTTATCTGCTGACCAACTCCATCGCCATGGACGTATCCTGGCGTTGGACGGAGGGTGGCTTCTCTGTACCGAAGGCGAGCCTGACCCGCCGCGTGGTGGTCAACCTCTGGCATGGTATTCCGCTCAAGCGCCTGTTCGCTTTGTCGGCCAGCCAGGAGGTACGTGCCCGTGCAGACCGATCTCGTTACCGACTCGTGGAGCGAGCCCACTATAGCGGGCTGGTTTGTTCATCCGACGTAGACAGCTACGCGATGGCGGCAATCTTCCATCCCTTGCCCCATGAGCGCATGTGGATCACCGGCTTGCCGCGTAATGATTTTCGGCGCATGAGCCACGAGCGATTACCGGCTTTTCTGCGTGATGAAGTCGAGTTGATACGGCGCCTCAGAGGCTCGCGGCGTCTTGTCACCTACGCGCCCACTTTTCGGGACTCGCAGGTGCAGGCTTCTCAGTGCTATCAGTTCAGCGAGCAACAGATTGAGCAACTTCGGCAACTGATGGACAAGCACCATGCGGTATTTGGTTTCCGCATGCATTACTTCCGCAAGGGTGATCAGCTGTTCAATATGGAGCGTTATATCGACGGCCGTCTCTTGATCGATCTAGGTCATCAGGTCATTCACGAAATCGCTCCTGTGCTACGCGAATCCGATGTAGTGATCACTGATTACTCGTCGGTTTACATTGATGCGCTTTATATCGACAAGCCGGTATTCAGCTTCGCCTACGATCTGGAACACTACCGAACTCAGCAAAATGGTCTGCTCTATGACATGCAGTTGGCGTTTCCTGGGCCAGTGTTAAGCGACTTCGACCAGCTTCTTCAGGCTGTGGATCGCGAGTTGTCCTCGCCGCAGCAGACACAGAGTGAGCGGTACGAGACCGCCAAGAAATTCTTCTTCAATCATCGGGACGATCGTAATGCCGCACGCGTGGTCGATCGGCTGCATTCACTAATGGAAAAGGGGCGCTAAGTGGTCGCGACGGATGTCATGAACAGCAAGCCGCTGGTCAGCGTAGTCATGCCTGCGTACAAGGGCACTTACCTCGAAGAAGCGCTGCGCAGCCTGCAAAATCAGACCTATCGCCCCCTGGAACTAGTCATCTGCGACGACGCACGGGACGACGAAGTGGAGCGCGTGGTCGATGCCTTTCGTCCGTTCGCTGACTTTTCGATCCAGTATCGTCGCAACGACACCAGGCTGTGGGAGACGCGCAGTACTGCGCGTGCCGTCGCGTTGGCCGCCGGTGAATACGTGAAGATCCTGCACGACGACGATGTGCTGCATCCCGACTGCATCACCTCACTTGTTGCCGTAATGGAGGCCGATTCGGGGATTGCGCTTGCTAGTTCTCGCCGGCGCCGTGTCGACGAGGATGGCAATCCATTACCTGATGTTCTCGCTACCGTGTATCCGTTTCGTGACGATGTGCTGATCGACGGTGAGGATCTGATCTCGTTTCTGGCCGATCACACCATCAATTTCATCGGAGAGCCCAGCACCGTACTCTGCCGTCGCAGTGACCTGCTCGAATTCGGTGATGAGCTGTCGGTGCTCAACGGCGTGCGCGTGACCTGGGTCGCGGATTTGGCCTTGTACGTCAAACTGTTCAAGCGCGGACATCTGGCGATGCTCGCCAAGCCTCTGACCGACTTTCGAGTGTCGCGTGAACAGTTCAGCCAGATCGGGCGTGACAAACCCGGTATCGGTGATCAGGGGCATCATAGCTTTCGCCAGGGCATCCGTGACCTGGGCTGGTACCGAGGGGGCAGCAACACTCGTATGGTGCAGGTTGCGCCTATCACCCGCTTCAAGGCCCGGGTATTCAAGCCTGTGGATATACTCGCCGCCCTCTACAAAGCGGCCGGTCAGGGCGGTACCAGCCTGAACGCCTGGTTGCAGGCTCGCCGGCCCAGCTTTGCGCAAATGACGCTCATCGAGCAGCGTTTGCAGGCGCATGCGGGCGGCCCGCGTATCGGTGTGTTGCTGCTTGATCGAGATGCCAATGCGTCTGCAGTGGAGAAAAGTCTGCTCAGCCTTGAGAGCGACAACCTCTACCGTAACGTTGAGGTGCGGATATTGTCTTCGTCCGAGTCGGCGTTGTTGCCCGGCCGTACTGAGCAGATCACGGCTGTCACTTCAGCGGCATGGGTGGAAACGGTCAATCGTGTTGTCGCCGAGCTGCCAGTGGACTGGGTGATGCTGGTTGGAGCCGGCACCCAGTTCACACCTAGCGGCCTGTTGATGACCGCGTTGGAACTCACCGCGGCCGGTGAATGCAACGCTTTGTATGGCGACGAATTGGTGCGTGACGATTCGGGCGGTACGGGAGTCGCGCTGCGTCCCGACTTCAGCCTCGATCTACTGCTGAGCTTCCCCGCCAGTGCTGCTCGGCATTGGCTGTTCCGCCGCGAGTCTTTGCTGGAACTTGGCGGTTTCGATGTCGAGTTCGATCAGGCATTCGAGCTGGAATGCATTCTGCGCCTGATTGAAAACGGTGGCTTGAGTGGCTTGGGTCATGTCAGCGAACCATTGCTCTGCGCTGACGCCTTCGCACTCAAGGACAACCCGCAAGAGAGAGAGGTGATCGAACGTCACCTTCGTGCTCGTGGTTACCAGAACCCCAACGTCGCCTCACGGCAGCCGGGACGTTATCAACTGGAATACGCCCATGGCCAGCAGCCGTTGGTGAGCATTCTTATTGCGTTCACCGATCAACTGGATCGCCTGCAGCGCTGCGTGGAAACCCTGCTGGAGAACACCACGTATCCGCACTACGAGCTGCTCTTGCTGGATCTGGGAAGCGAGCAGCAGGCGACGCTCGACTGGTTGCAGGCTATTGAGCAAATCGGCCAGGAGCGTATCCGGGTGCTGCATTTTGCTGCGGGAACATCGCGACCATTGGCCGGTAATGCGGCGATGGATTACGTGCAGGGCGAGATGCTGCTTTGGCTGGATGTCGGTGCCGGCATTGTAGTGGGCGACTGGCTGGCACAACTGCTGAATCACGCTCTGCGTCCCGAAGTGGGGGCGGTAGGGGCCAAGTTGCTGTCCGCAGATGGCCGCATCCATCATGCAGGCCTGTTGCTGGGGTTGCGCGGCCCGGCGGGTAAGGCTTTCGAGGGGCTCGAACTCGACGATGCCGGTTATATGCAGCGGTTGCAGGTGGAGCAGAACTACTCTGCGCTGAGCGGCGAATGTCTGATGATCCGTCGAGAGTTGTTTGTCGAGCTTGGCGGGTTTGATCCGGAGCCCTTGTTGGAGCGCTGGTTCGATGTCGACCTTTGTCTGAAGGCGCGACAGGCTGGCTATCTCAATGTGTGGACGCCGCGTGCGCAATTAATGATGGATGGCCAAGCCTCGCTTCCCGCCAGCAACGCCCAGGAAGATGCGATGTACAGCCGTTGGCTGCCGACACTGGCCCGTGACCCGGCCTACAATCCTGGACTTTCGCTACAGGCCGAGCAGGGTTTCAAGTTGGCCGATCCGCAATTGGCTTGGCGACCGTTGCAAGCCTGGCGCCCGATTCCGACCGTGCTGGCGCATCCCGCTGATTTGTACGGCTGTGGTCACTATCGGGTGATTCAACCGTTCTCTGCCATGAAGGAGGCGGGCCTCATAGATGGCGCGCTGTCTGTAGGGCTGCTGCACGTTACCGATCTGGAGCGCTACGAGCCTGACGTTATTCTGCTGCAGCGCCAGATAGGCGAGGCTCGCCTGGAGGCCATGCGGCGAATGAAGGCCTTCTCTCGGGCATTCAAGGTCTACGAGCTCGATGACTACTTGCCCAACCTGCCGCTCAAGAACGCTCATCGCCAACATATGCCCAAGGACATCCTGAAGTCGCTGCGACGCGGGTTGGATCAGGTGGACCGTTTCGTCGTTTCGACGGCCCCGTTGGCAGAGGCTTTCGCAGGCCTGCATGCTGATATCCGGATTATCGAAAACCGCTTGCCTGCACCGTGGTGGTCAGGGCTGCACAGTAAGCGACAGATATCGAATCGCCCGCGAGTCGGTTGGGCCGGTGGCGTCAGCCATACGGGGGACCTGGAAATGATCCTCGATGTGGTCAAGGAGCTCGCTGCCGAAGTGGATTGGGTTTTCTTCGGTATGTGTCCTGAGGCGCTGCGCCCCTATGTAAAGGAAGTGCATGGGGGAGTGGAGATCAGCATGTACCCGCAAGCACTGGCCAGTCTCAATCTCGATCTTGCGATCGCGCCTGTCGAGCAAAACCTCTTCAATGAGTGCAAGAGCAACCTGCGCTTGTTGGAATATGGTGCTTGCGGTTTCCCCGTGGTGTGCAGCGACGTGCTTTGTTATCAGGATGGTTTGCCCGTCACCCGGGTCAAGAACCGCTACCGCGACTGGGTCGATGCGATTCGCATGCATGTCAATGATCGGGATGCCTGTGCGCGAGCTGGCGACGAACTGCGTACTTTGGTGATGCGCGACTGGATGCTTGAAGGCGACAAGTTACTCCAATGGCGCCGTGCCTGGCTGCCTGACTGAGGAATTTGAGGAACTCAAGTTTTGCTCGTAGCCGCCGATAGAACAGGTGCGGGCAAAGAAGTAGAGAGTGGCTGTCAATACCAGGCGAAAAAAATTCTCTCACCTCCTAAAGCTTTCGCAGAACAGGCCGATAAGTATTACGAACGCGAACTCAATGGCTGCCTGAGAACTTGCAGGGCCGGATTCGCAAGCTCAGGCAAACATGCTAGGTCCTACGGAGGACATTCATCATGGCTTTGACAGTCAACACCAACATTGCGTCCCTCAACACCCAGCGCAATCTGAACACCTCGTCCAACGCGCTGAATACTTCTCTGCAGCGCCTGTCTACTGGCTCGAAAATCAACAGCGCCAAGGACGATGCTGCCGGCCTGCAGATCTCCAACCGTCTGAGCAGCCAGGTCAACGGCCTGAACGTCGCGGTGAAGAACTCCAACGACGGCATCTCCATGGCGCAAACCGCTGAAGGTGCTCTGCAACAGTCCACCAGCATCCTGCAGCGTATGCGTGACCTGTCGCTGCAATCGGCTAACGGCTCGAACAGTACCGAAGAGCGCAAGGCTCTGAACTCGGAAGTCAACGAGCTGAAGAAAGAGCTCAACCGTATCTCCAACACCACCACGTTCGGTGGCAAGAAATTGCTGGACGGTTCGTTCGAAACTACTACCTTCCAGGTTGGTAGTGCTGCGAACGAAACCATCAGCGTCAAGATCGACGAGATGAGCACCGAGTCCCTGAAAGGTACTTTCAGCTCCGGTTCGATCACTGCTGGTTCTGTTGCAACCGGCACCGCTGCAGCTTCCGGCGCGATGGCAATCAAGGTAACCATGGTCGGTGGTACCGAGCGTTCCTTCAGCACTACCTTCGCTAGTGGTGCTACGGCTGCACAGCAGGTACAAGCCCTGGCTACCGTGATCAACGATGCAAACATTGGTGTAGGTGCTTTCGTAAACGATGATGGCAACATCGAGCTGGTATCTGCTGCTGGCTCAGGCTCCGCTGCTGGCAACATCCAGTCGTTCAGCTTCGGTTCGGGTGCAACCGTCACCGCTGCGAAAACTGCTGCAACCACTGATATCAGCATCGCTGAAGTGACCACCGGCAACCTGGTTGACGACATCGACATCACCGATGTGCAGGGTTCGCAGAAGGCGGTCATCGTGATCGACCAGGCAATCCAGGCGATCGACTCGCAGCGTGCCGAACTCGGTGCGGTGCAGAACCGCTTCGAGAACACCATTGGTAACCTGCAGAACATCGCAGAAAACGTTTCGGCTGCACGTGGTCGGATTCAGGATACGGATTTCGCGGCAGAAACTGCGAACCTGACCAAGAATCAGATCCTGCAGCAGGCCGGTACTGCGATCCTGTCCCAGGCCAACCAGCTGCCGCAGGCGGTGCTCAGCCTCCTGCAGTAAGCCAAATAGGCTAGGCTGCTTTAAACTCCGGGGGGAAGTGCCTAGCGCTTCTCCCCGTTTTGCCTTGCGAGGTGAAAGAAAATGGACATATCGATAGGGAGTTTGCCGCCAGTTTTGGGCAAATCGACCACTGCTTCGGCTCCGACCGCGTCTTCGGCATCTGTCGATAAGGCCGACGAGCAATCGCGCACGGCTGTAGCTAGCGAGGAAACCGCCCAGGTCTACGGACAGGTTGATGAAGCGGTCACTTCCATCCAGAGCTTTGTACAGAACATCCGTCGCGACCTGAATTTCAGCGTCGATGATTCGAGTGGTAGGGTGGTAGTCAAGGTTACGGATGGCGCGTCCGGCGAAGTGATTCGTCAGCTGCCTTCGGAAGAGGCGCTGCGCCTTGCCGAAAATCTTGAAGAAGTTCGTAGTTTGTTGTTCAAGGCCGAAGCCTAATTGTGGCTCGTTTCTTGAATGCCCAGATGGAGTGAATGGACGAGCGCCAATATGGTGACGAGGGGGGATTATGGCTGTTAGCGGAATCACGACTGGTATCAACTCGGGGCTACCCATTGGCGAGCTCGTGACCGCCATGGTCAATGCCGAAAAAGCACCCAAGGAAGCTCAGCTCGCCCGCCTCTCGAGCTCGACCACCACCAAGCTGTCCGGTCTTGGCCAGCTCAACAGCGCATTGGGCGATTTCCAAACCGCGCTCAAGGATCTCAACAGCGCTGCGCTGTTCGAGAAACGAACCGCTACTTCTTCGAATACAGCTGCATTGACGGCTACTGCTGGTAAAACTGCCACCGCAGGCACTTACCAAGTCGAGGTTTCAAAGCTGGCCACTGCCAGCAAGGTCGCCACTCAGGCTCAGGCTGCTGACTTCAAGAGCGGCGACGATGCGCAAACACTGAGTGTGAAGATCGGCGAGGGTGGAACCGAGGTAGATGTAAGCATCGCTGCCGGCTCGGATCTGAGTAGTATTCGTGATCAGCTCAACACCGCCCTGAAGGGAAAAGGCGTAACCGTCAGTACCATCAACGATCCGGCTACCGGGAAATCCCGGTTGGTCTTCAGCGGCAATGAAACCGGTAGCGGCAAGGATGTCATCGTGTCGGGCAGCGGCGATCTCGCCGCGCTCAGCGTCGATGGCCGCACCCAGCTCGATGCCACGAATGCACAGGGTGCCGGTTACATCGTGCAGGCAGCCAATGCCGAGTTTTCCATCGACGGCTTGAAGCTGAGCAGCCCTACCAACTCGGTCAAGGGTGCCATTTCTGATGTCACGCTCGAATTGGTCGGTACGACCGAAGATAAAAAACCGCTGACGCTCAAAATTGGCGAAGACAACGCCGGTGTCAAAGCGGGCATCAAGAAGTTCGTGGACGCTTACAACAAGCTCATCACCACCACCAATGATCTGACCCGAGTGACCAAGGTTGGTGAAGACGGAACGCCCCTGACTGGGGGGCTCGTTGGCGATTCGACGATTCGTAACCTGCTGAGCGGTGTTCGTAATGAGCTGGTCAATCCTACTGGTACTGGCGACTTCAAGGTGTTGGCGGATCTGGGAATCACTACCCAGAAGAATGGCACCCTGAAAATCGATGACACCAAGCTAGACGAAGCCATGAAGCAGGATTTCGATGCCGTGGGCGCCTTCTTCCTGGGTGATACTGGTTTGGCCAAGCGCTTGGATGGCCAGGTTGCAGCCTACAGCCAGACTGGTGGAATTCTGTCTCAACGTATGCAGGCGCTCGAGTCTACGCGCAGTGATATCAAGAAGCAGACCGAAGACCTCACACTGCGTGTCGACAAGATGCAGCAGCGTTTGCTGAAGCAATTTTACGCGATGGACTCGTTGGTTGGTCAGCTCAATGGCACCAGCAGTCAACTGCAAAATACGCTTTCCAACCTTCCTGGCGTCGTGAAGAAGAGCAAATAAATGAATACGCCCATCGACACTTACAAGAGCGTCAAGACAAGCCAGCAGGTCACTCCTTATCAGGCTGTGCAACTGCTGCTGGACGGTGCTATCGAGCGAGTATCGCTGGCGCAATTCGCGCAGCAGGAGGCAAACCCGGGGCTGCGTGGCGAGGCGGTAAGCGCCACCATTTCCATTATTGCCGTCCTGCAGTCCAGCCTCGACAAGGAGCTGGGCGGCGAGTTGGCTCAGAACCTGGACAACCTCTACGACTATATAAACCGTCGTCTGGTTGGCGTAGCGCTGGACGACACTCCGCGCCGTCTGGAGGAAGTGCAGGAGCTGCTGACCCAGATTCGAGACGCCTGGAAGGCAATTGGTCCGGAAGTAGAGTCCGCGGCCAACTGATCGGCACGGTGGTTCACGGTTATGTGCTCATCCGCCAGGCAGTCAGGTGACATGCCGCTACTGCCGCAATAGCCTTGCGATGATCCTTAAAAAGGATTAATCACGACTAAAGCTCACGCAGACCATGCCGATACATTGAGTATTCCCGCTTTACACTGGAGTACATCAGCATGAACGCCATGGCCGCTATGCGTCAGTATCAAAACGTCAACACTCAGGCTCAGGCTGTAGATGCCAGCCCGCATCGTCTGATTCAGATGCTGATGGAGGGTGGCTTGACTCGCTTGGCCCAAGCACGTGGCGCCATGGAGCGCGGGCAGTTCGCGATGAAGGGCGAGCTGATCGGCAAGGCCATTGGCATCATTGGCGGCCTGCGAGCTGGCCTGAACCTTGAAGAAGGTGGCGAGCTGGCTGTGAATCTGGATAACCTTTACGACTACATGAGCCGCCGCTTGCTGGAGGCTAACCTGAAGAACAGCGTCGAGCCGCTCGATGAAGTCGCCGATTTGCTTCGCAACGTCAAATCCGGTTGGGATGCAATCGCCCAGTGATTGGCGGGCTGGAAAGGAGTTTTCTATGAATACATCTGTTCAGCGTCTGCAGAATACGGGTACGGCAATGCGCCAGGCATTGTCCACCCAGGATTGGGCGGCTATCGGTGAGCTGGATCTGCAGTGCCGCCAGGCTGTGGAAGATGCCATGGTCGATGCTGCCGAGGACGATGGTGCGCTGCGGGCGCGAATGGAAGAGTTGCTGGATCTCTATAAGGATTTGGTAACTGCGTGCCAAGCCGAGCGTCAGCGCTTGGCTAACGAACTCGTCCAGTTCAACCAGTCGCAGCAGGGTGCGAAGGTTTATCAGCTTTTTGGCTGAGTCAGCCTATAGGCGCTATTGTTGTCTGCAGCGTCACCCTTTTTCTCTACGCCTTCTGATTGCCGAGCGCTCTTTTGGGCCTCATCGCAACTTCCGCTAAATAATCACGCCATAAAATTGACTAAGCGCCAATAATTTACTTTACTGCTGGCCATATGCCGGCGCGTTGGCGGCTGGTGGCTTTCTCTTTCTGGGCCGAACAATTATGTGGCGTGAAACCAAGCTTCTGCTAATCGATGACAACCTTGAAAGTCGCCGTGACCTGTCGGTGATTCTGGATTTTCTCGGCGAAGATCATCTTGCGTGTGGCAGCAGCGACTGGAACAAGGTGGTCGAGCAGATCGACTCCAGCAGAAGCATCCTCGGTGTCCTGCTCGGCGAGGTGCAACTCAGGGGTGGGGCGCTGGATCTGCTCAAGGAGTTCGCCGCCTGGGATGAGTACCTGCCGGTTCTGATGCTTCATGAGCATGCCACCACGGATTGGCCGGAAGAGTTTCGCCGCCGCGTGCTGGCCACCCTGGAAATGCCGCCCAGCTACAACAAGCTCCTCGACTCCCTGCACCGCGCCCAGGTCTATCGCGAGATGTATGACCAAGCCCGTGAGCGTGGCCGGCAGCGAGAACCCAATCTGTTTCGCAGCCTGGTAGGCACCAGTCGCGCCATTCAACAGGTCCGGCAGATGATGCAGCAGGTGGCCGATACCGAGGCCAGCGTGCTGATTCTCGGGGAGTCGGGCACCGGCAAGGAAGTCGTCGCGCGCAATCTGCATTACCACTCCAAGCGCCGCGAGGCGCCGTTCGTGCCGGTCAACTGTGGTGCTATTCCCGCCGAGCTGCTGGAGAGCGAACTGTTCGGCCATGAGAAGGGCGCCTTCACGGGGGCCATTACCAGTCGTGCGGGGCGTTTCGAGCTGGCCAATGGCGGCACGCTGTTTCTCGACGAGATCGGCGATATGCCGCTGCCGATGCAGGTCAAGCTGCTGCGAGTACTGCAGGAGCGTACCTTCGAGCGCGTGGGCAGCAACAAGACCCAGAACGCCGACGTGCGCATCATTGCGGCGACCCACAAGAACCTCGAGAGCATGATCGAGGGCGGCAGCTTCCGTGAGGATCTGTACTACCGCCTCAACGTGTTCCCCATCGAGATGGCGCCGCTGCGTGAGCGCATCGAAGATATTCCATTGCTGATGAACGAGCTGATCTCGCGCATGGAGCATGAGAAGCGCGGTTCGATCCGCTTCAACTCCGCCGCCATCATGTCGCTCTGTCGCCATGATTGGGCGGGTAACGTTCGTGAGCCGGCCAACCTGGTCGAGCGCATGGCGATCATGCACCCCTATGGCGTGATCGGTGTGGGCGAGCTGCCGAAGAAATTCCGCCATGTCGACGACGAGGACGAGCAGCTCGCTGCGAGCCTGCGCGATGAGTTGGACGAGCGGGCGGTGTTGACCTCCTCGTCGCCATCGGTGATGTCGCCAGCGATGCTGCCAGCCGAGGGCCTGGACCTCAAGGACTACCTCGGCAATCTGGAGCAGGGCCTTATCCAGCAGGCGCTGGATGATGCCGGCGGCATTGTGGCGCGCGCCGCTGAGCGCCTGCGCATTCGCCGTACTACCTTGGTCGAGAAGATGCGCAAGTACGGCATGAGCCGCCGCGAGGACGAGTCTGGCGACGACTGAGTCGCTTGGCCTGAGCCGCATGAGGTGGGCGACAGCCCACCTGTTTCCCTTCAGGCTTTACCCCTCGGACAGTCAGTTGATTGACGAGTTGCTATCCGATAAATCGCTATCACACTGAAAATTAAGCAATTTATTTTCAGGCATGAGTATTGCTAGCTCTCTGGCAAATGACCGCCTTCTGACGGCTCGCCCAGCGAGAGAGTGCAATGAAACCAAGCCCACAACGCCATGCTCCTCTGGAGACCTCGACGCCGGTACAGGCGGAGCGTGGGGATCTGGAGCAGTCGCTGGCCTTGTTCGAGCAGATGTCGAGCCGGCTGGGTAGCTCCTACAGTCTCTTGGAAAATCGCGTCAATGAACTGACTGGGCAGCTGGCCCAGGTCAGCGAACAACGCGTGCAGGAGCTGAACGAAAAGGAGCGGTTGGCTCATCGCCTGCAAAGCCTGCTGGATCTGCTGCCCGGTGGCGTGGTCGTCATCGACGGCCATGGCGTGGTGCGTGAAGCCAACCCCGTGGCGCGAGACATGCTCGGTGAGGCGCTTCTGGGGTGCCTGTGGCGTGACGTGATCGCGCAGCGCTTCGCACCCCGGCGCGACGACGGTCATGAAATTTCTCTGGCCGATGGCCGGCGACTGTCGATTTCCACCCGCTCGCTGCAGGGCGAGCCGGGCCAACTTGTGTTGCTGACCGATCTGACGGAAACCCGTCGCTTGCAGGATCAGTTGTCGCGGCACGAGCGCCTGAGTGCCATGGGGCGCATGGTCGCGTCACTGGCTCACCAGGTGCGTACGCCGCTATCGGCGGCGCTGCTGTATGCCAGTCACCTGACTGAACAGGTATTGCCAGCCGAGCAGCAACAGCGCTTCGCCGGGCGCCTTAAAGAACGATTGCACGAGCTCGAGCATCAAGTGCGCGACATGTTGGTGTTCGCCCGCGGCGAGCTGCCACTGCCGGACCGAGTCGATCCTGCTCAGCTGTTCGAGGCGCTCAGGCAGGCCGGTGAATCCGTGTTGCAAGGCGTCGACGTTCGCTGGCAATGCGATGTACGGGGCGGCGAACTGCTCTGCAATCGCGACACGCTGGTGGGCGCGCTGCTGAACCTGGTCGAGAATTCCATCCAGGCTGCAGGGCAGGGTGTGCGCCTCAAGGTGCATGCCTATAGGCGCGATTCCACCTTGCGTCTGTGCATCAGTGATGACGGTCCCGGTATCGATGCACTCACGCTGGCGCGCCTGGGCGAGCCGTTCTTCACCACCAAGACCACCGGCACTGGCCTCGGGCTGGCCGTGGTCAAGGCGGTCGCTCGCGCCCACCAGGGCGAGTTGCACCTGCGTTCACGGCCGGGTCGCGGTACCTGTGCCTTGTTGATTCTGCCGCTGATTATCCCAGCGCACCCCACGATTCAGGAGTGACCCATGGCTGCCAAAGTCCTGCTGGTTGAAGACGATCGCGCATTGCGCGAAGCCCTGGCCGACACCCTCGAGCTTGGTGGCCATGATTACCGGGCCGTCGACTGCGCCGAAGCGGCGCTGATCGCCATCGCCCAGGAACCGTTCGGGCTGGTGATCAGTGACGTGAACATGCCGGGCATGGATGGTCATCAACTGCTATGCGCCATTCGCGAACGCCAGCCGCAGTTGCCGGTGCTGCTGATGACGGCTTTCGGCGCCGTCGAGCGTGCCGTCGATGCCATACGTCGTGGCGCAGCCGATTATCTGGTCAAGCCGTTCGAGCCCAAGACCCTGCTGTCGCTGGTGGCGCGCCATGCGCTCGGGCGGGCCAGCGAGCTGGAGCAGGACGGGCCGGTAGCCTGCGAGCCGGCCAGCTTGCAGCTGCTCGAGTTGGCGGCGCGGGTCGCTCGTAGCGATTCCACCGTGCTGATCACCGGCGAGTCGGGGACCGGCAAGGAGGTTCTGGCACGTTATCTTCATCAGCAGTCTCCGCGTGCCAAGGGGCCATTCATCGCCATCAACTGCGCGGCGATTCCGGATAACATGCTGGAAGCCACTCTGTTCGGTCACGAAAAGGGCGCATTCACGGGCGCCGTTGCCAGCGCGCCGGGCAAGTTCGAGCTGGCCGAGGGCGGAACCATCCTGCTTGATGAAATCTCCGAGATGCCGCTGGCTTTGCAGGCCAAGCTGCTGCGTGTGCTGCAGGAGCGTGAGGTCGAACGGGTTGGCGCTCGCAAGCCGATCAGCCTGGATATCCGCGTGCTGGCGACCAGCAACCGTGACCTGGCTGCAGAAGTAGCGGCAGGCCGCTTCCGGGAGGATCTGTTCTATCGCCTGTCGGTGTTCCCGCTGGCCTGGCGACCGTTACGTGAGCGCCCGGCGGATATCCTGCCCCTGGCCGAGCGGCTGCTGGCCAAGTACGTGAAGAAGATGAACCTGGCGCCGCTGCGGCTCTCCGCCCAGGCGGTCGCCTGCCTGACGGGGCATGCCTGGCCGGGCAACGTGCGTGAGCTGGATAATGCCATTCAGCGCGCGGTCATCCTTCAGCAAAATGGTGTCATCGAGCCTCAGGATCTGTGCCTGAACGCACCCATCGGGTTCGCACAGTCCGCACCTGCGCCTCAACTGGCGGTGGTGCCGAACGCACCGCTGCCGGTCATGCCGGACGCAAGCGTGGCGGATGGCGCCCTGGGCGAGGATCTGCGACGTCGGGAATATCAGGTGATAATCGATATCCTGCGTGCCGAGCGTGGGCGCCGCAAAGAGGCCGCCGAGCGCCTGGGCATCAGCCCGCGCACCTTGCGCTACAAACTGGCGCAGATGCGTGATGCGGGGATGGATGTCGAGGCATATCTCTATGCCAGCTGATGGCTTCGGCCAGGGCTGCGGGTCAATGAACGGCTAGAGATCCCGAGGATTCAACCGGTAAGCACTAGGCTCTGCACGAAAAATACCTGCGCTCGGTGATGCTTCGTTAAAAATCGGCTGGAGTGCCAGCCCAGTCTGCAAGCCGCTTGCGGCTAGCGCGCTTTAGCGCGACCCGAAGGGCGAGCGAAGCGAGTAATGCTCATTTACAGCACGTATCCTCGGATGCGAGCTCAGTCCGTTCCTCACCGATTTTTGCCTCGCCTGACCTTCGCTCGGAGACTTTTCGTACAGACCCTATGCGTGATTAGGTGACTTGGCGCCGCGCGAAATGCTGCTGGGGTGCCAGGAATGCATCGTGGAAGTACTTTCGAAAAGCCTGCATCGCCGGGTTGAATTCACGCTCACGATGCCACGCCAGACCAACGCTCATGGGGGGTACTTTGTCGGTGATGGTCAGGGTCTCGATGCGTTTGCCTTCCAGCGACCAGGGACGGTGCACCAGGTCCGAGAGGATCGCTACGCCGCGGCCATTGGCGACCATGCTACGCACCGCTTCCACCGAGCTGGTGCGTACTCTCACACTCGGCCGCTGGCGTGCGCGGTCCCAGTAACGCATGGCGCTTTGTTCGGCTTCATCCACGGTCAGCAGAATATAGGGCTCCTTCGCTACATCGGCCAGGCTGATTGCCGAGCGTTCGCAAAGGGGATGGTGGCTGGGAATCCATAGCCGGCGTTCGGAGTTGAGGAGCGTTTCCGAAACGATGTCCGGGTGAGTGAGGTTCGCGGTCAGCACCACCGCCATATCGAATCGACCATCGAGCAGACCCTGTTCGATGGCAGTACGTTCCTGCTCGTGGACGTCGATGGTCACGTCCGGATATCCCTGTTCCAGCCGTTGCAGGTGGTGCGGCAGGAAGTAGCCGATCACCGTATAACTTGCAGCTAGGCGCAGTAGCCCATTAGCGCGCATGTCCGGCATCGGACTGTTCAGCGCATCGTCTACGCTGCGCAAAATCACATAGGCCCTATTCAGGAAGTGTCGCCCGGCATCGGTCAGGCTCATGCCTTGAGCCGATCGTTGGAAGAGCTGCGTGCCGAGCATGCCTTCCAGCTCTTTGATCGCCGTGGTCACCGCCGACTGAGAAATATTCAGATGAATCGCCGCCTGGGAGATTTGCCCTATCTCGGCAGTGGCAACGAAGTAGCGGATCTGGCGAAGGGTCAGTGACATGGGCATTCCGTACGGCGAAGTATCTGTTTTTCAGAAGATACCCTATCTATTAATAGATCTTCCCAAGGGGTGAGCGAGAATCTAAGTTGCTTTGCATGAAGCCACAAGTGTCGAGGGCAAGCGTCATGCAGACAGTCGATTTCAACTCGGACATGGGCGAAAGCTTTGGCCCATGGACGATTGGTGACGGCGTGGATAATGAGCTGATGGGCTTCATCAGCTCGGCCAACATCGCGACCGGTTTCCATGCCGGTGACCCTGGCACCATGCGTCGCACGATCGAACAGGCCAAACGTCATGGCGTGGCCATTGGCGCGCATCCGGGGTATCGCGACCTGGTCGGATTCGGTCGCAGGCATATCAACGCCTCGGCTCAGGAATTGGTCGACGACGTGCTGTATCAGCTAGGGGCCCTGCGCGAACTCGCCCGGGCTCAAGGGGTGGCGCTGCAACACATCAAGCCCCATGGCGCGCTCTACATGCACTTGGCCCGAGATGAAGACGCCGCCCGCTTGCTGGTGGAGAATCTCCAGCGGCTCGAACCTGAATTGCTGTTGTATTGCATGCCCAACTCAGCGATCTGGCGTGTCGCCAAGACGCTCGGCCAACCGGTGATCCGGGAGTTCTACGCCGATCGCGAGTATGACCTCAGCGGGTCCATCGTATTCACCCGCAACGTCGGTGCCTACGACCCTGCCAAAGTTGCCCTGCGAGTGCTACGCGCCTGTCTGCAGGGCGTGGTGCGCACGGTCGAGGGCGAAGACCTGGCGATTGAATTCGATTCCATCTGTTTGCACAGCGATACGCCAGGCGCCCTGGCGCTGGTCGAAACTACGCGTAATGCCCTTGATGATGCCGGAATCAAGGTTCGTGCACCTCGTTGATAGATGATGGCGATTCTCGGGCGTCGAGTCGGGTTGTCGCAACGCTCGACAATGGGCGAGATGGCTCGAGCCATTCGTGAGTCACCGCTCGTCAGCCAGGATGGCCCTGTCGTGCGCACCACCCGCGCCGCAGATGCTCGCTGTAACGCACAGGCAGCCGGCGTACCGCTCGGTGGCCAGGCTCAACCAGTCAATCGTTCGATGTCGATTCGGCTCGAAACCCGGCAGGCCGAACGCTGTGTAGGAGGTGAAACATGAGTACTCCCATCCGCTATAGCTTTGGTGCCGACGAGCATTTGTTTGCCGAGGTCAGTGACAGCATGTCCCTCGAAGCGTTCTTCAAGGGGCTGGCGGTTACCCGCGCGGTAGAGCGCATGGCGCTGGAGGGCGTGCTCGATGTATGTCTGGCCAACGCATCGTTTCAGATTCGTTTCGACCCTGATCGCATTGCCCCGGACGCCTTGCTCGAAGCCGTCAAAGGCGCAGAGGCCGGGGCGGTCGCCGAGCGCAGATTACACACGCGGATTATCGAGATTCCGGTGCTTTACAACGACCCCTGGACTCACGAGACCCTGATGCGCTTTCGTGATCGTCACCAGGATCCGAGCGTCACGGATCTGCAATACGCCGCGCGGATCAACGGCCTGGCGGACGTCGACGCGTTCATCGCCGCCCACAGCGGTGCACCCTGGTTTGTCTCGATGGTCGGTTTCGTCGCCGGGTTGCCATTCATGTTCCAGATGGTCGAGCGTGCTCGCCAGTTGCAGGTGCCCAAGTATCTGCGACCCCGTACGGACACGCCCAGGTTGACCTTGGGGCATGGCGGTTGCTTTGGCTGCATCTACTCGGTGCGCGGCGCCGGTGGCTACCAGATGTTCGGTGTCACGCCGGCGCCGATCTACGATCCGCAGCAGAAGCTCGCGTACTTGAAAGAGCACATGGTGTTCTTCCGTCCTGGTGACATCGTGCAGTTCAAACCGATCGAACGTGAGGCCTATGACCACGCGTTGGCCGAGGTGGAGGCCGGTCGCTTCGATCTGCGGATTCGGCCGGTGGAGTTTTCCTTGGACGCGTTTCTGGCCGACCCTGTCGGCTATCCCAAGTCGTTGCAGGAGGTGTTGGCATGATCAAGGTACTCAAGCCCGGTCTCGCCACCTCGGTACAGGATCTCGGCCGCGAAGGGTATTACCACCTGGGCATTCCTCCGTCCGGGGCGCTCGATCAATACGCCCTAAGCGCGGCCAATCACCTGGTCGGTAACCCGGCAGGCTCAGCGGCGCTGGAATGCACGCTGCTGGGGCCTGAGTTGGAGTTTCAGGCGGACGCACTGGTGGCGGTCTGCGGCGCGCACATGACGCCGCGAGTCGATGGCGCGCAGATGCACGCCGACACTTCGTTCTGGGTGAGGGCAGGGCAAACGCTGCGCTTTGATTTTCCAAAGGCCGGCGCGCGAGCCTATCTGGCCGTGGCGGGCGGCATTGACGTGCCAATCGTGCTCGGTAGTCGCTCGACCTATGCGCTAGGCGCTTTGGGCGGTTTTCAGGGGCGTCTTCTGAAAGCGGGTGACGAGTTGCCGGTTGCTATCTGCAGCGCCCAAAGCCGCGCTGGTGCCAGCTTGCCTATGGCTTTGCGACAGTCCTTGGGTGGTGAGGTCACGTTGCGCGTCGTACCTGGTTTGTATTTTCACCGCTTGACCGAATCCGCCGCACAGAGCTTTTTCGCCGAGCCGTGGACGGTCGGCTCAGAAGCTGATCGCATCGGTTATCGTCTCAAAGGTGGCAGTGCTCTGAGTTTCCAGGCGCGTGAGCAGCCATTCGGCGCAGGCTCCGACCCCTCGAACATCGTCGACAGCTGCTACCCGATCGGCTCCATTCAGGTTCCCGCAGGGCTCGAGCCTATCGTGTTGCATCGTGACGCAGTATCCGGTGGTGGTTACGCGATGATCGGAACGGTGATCAGTGCCGATCTCGATCTGGTCGGCCAGATGCAACCCAACCAAAAGGCCCGTTTCGTAGCGGTGACCCTCGAGCAGGCGCTGCAGGCGCGGCACTCGTACAAGAAGAAACTCAGTTGCCTGAGCAAGCTGTTTGCATCCTGACTCTGCCGGCCGCGCTGAGTACTGCCGAGCGATAGCCGATCATCGCGGCGTTGTCGCGGCCACAGCTGATCGCTTCAGCGCGGCCCCGAAGGGGTGAGCGCAGCGAATAACCTGGGACGCAGTCCCTGGTGAGCGTCCGGCGGGCAATAAAAAAACCGGCCCGAAGACCGGGTTTCTTGAATTTGGCTCCGCGACCTGGACTCGACAGCGCAGCTGAACGCGCTTCAGCGCGGCCCCGGAGGGGTGAGCGCAGCGAATAACCTGGGACGCAGTCCCTGGTGAGAGTCCGGCAGGCAATAAAAAACCCGGCCTGAAGACCGGGTTTCTTGAATTTGGCTCCGCGACCTGGACTCGACAGCGCAGCTGAACGCGCTTCAGCGCGGCCCCGCAGGGGTGAGCGCAGCGAATAACCTGGGACGCAGTCCCTGGTGAGAGTCCGGCAGGCAATAAAAAAGGTTCTTCACGGAATCCTGGGAAAGACAGAAACAAGAACGCCGGTTTGATGGATGATGTTCGTGCGAGCAAACATATC
>NZ_MSXU01000009.1:1535307-1670068 GCF_001945375.1 Pseudomonas sp. PA1(2017) | reverse complement strand
ATCCGATACCAGGAGGCTGGTATCGGATTTTCTAGAAACCCCGACTTGGACTCAAATGCTTAAGTGAACAGCATTACGAATCATCGGGGCTTTTTGCTGTGTGCTTACTGAGGCGAAGTTTCCAGCGGTTCCGGGGTCGGTACCGGTACGGTTTCGACATTGTCGACGTCGCGCTGGATCTGCTCGAGCAGCGAGCCCGGTGCAGCTGGCTCGTCCTGCTGTTGGTTCGGCGCCTGTGCAGGAGCGCCGTCGCGGCCGAGGATCTGATCGTCGCGGCTAGTGCCAGGCATGAAGTCGCCGGACAGGCCTACCAATTGATCGTTACCATCGAAATTGAGCGTCACGCGCTCCTGCTGACGCTGGCTACCGCCGGCCTGCATGCTGTACAGATAGTCCCAGCGATTGGCGTGGAAAGTGTCCGTGATCAGCGGGTTACCCATGATAAACCGTACTTGGCGCCGGGTCATTCCAGGGCGCAACTGGTCTATCATATCCTGCGTGACGACATTGCCCTGTTGGATGTCGATTTTATAAACCCCGGGGAATGAGCAACCGGCGAGTGCGATGAGCCCCATGAAGGTGAGGCTGGTCAGCAGGAGTCTGGTTTTTTGCATCGGTGGGCGTCTTCCACTATCTTGGCTGGGCAACGTAAACCCCGATCATACCCGCAATAAGGGAAGCTGCGAAGCGCTTCCGCGAGAAAGCAGACCATGGTTGAAAATAGCGAACTGCGCAAAGCTGGCCTGAAAGTGACCCTGCCACGGGTCAAAATCCTGCAGATGCTGGACTCTGCCGAGCAGCGTCACATGAGTGCAGAAGATGTCTACAAGTCGCTGATGGATGCGGGCGAAGATGTCGGTCTGGCAACCGTCTACCGGGTTCTGACCCAGTTCGAGGCCGCTGGCCTGGTGGTGCGCCACAACTTCGATGGCGGCCATGCCGTGTTCGAACTGGCCGATGGCGGCCACCACGACCATATGGTGTGCGTGGATACTGGCGACGTGATCGAATTCTTCGATGCCGAGATCGAGAAACGCCAGAAGGAGATCGTTCGTGAGCACGGTTTCGAGCTGGTGGATCACAATCTGGTGCTCTACGTACGTCGCACTGTCAAGTAAGCATATCGGTTGACGAAAAAGGCGACTCAGGTCGCCTTTTTCATGTCTGTCGGAAAAGCTTTTTGCCGCCGATCAGCTCTGGGCGTTGCTGACCAGCTTGCGGGCGTGAGCCAGAGATTCGTCAGTAAGGTCGATGCCGCCCAGCATGCGTGCGACTTCCTCAATGCGCTGGGTTTCACCCAGTTTGCTAACCGCCGTGCGGGTGGCATTGCTGCCGCGTACCTTATGCACGAACAGGTGCTGGTGGCCTTGTGCGGCGACTTGCGGCAGGTGGGTTACGGTCAGTACCTGACCCCGTTCGCCCAACCGGCGTAGCAATTGCCCGACTACCTCGGCGGTCGGGCCGCCGATGCCCACATCCACCTCGTCGAACACCAGCGTCGGCACGCGCGAGGTTTGTGCGGTGATGACCTGAATGGCCAGGCTGATGCGCGACAGCTCGCCGCCCGAGGCGACCTTGGCCAGAGCCTTGATCGGCTGCCCGGGGTTGGCGCTGACCAGAAACTCGACCTGTTCCAGGCCGTTTGCATTTGGCTCGTTGCCATCGATGGGTTGCAGCTGGATGCTGAAGCGCCCGCCCGGCATGCCCAGGGTCTGCATTTCCTTTTCCACGGCCTTGCCCAGCTTGCCGGCGGCTCTCTGCCGCTTGGCACTGAGTTCGGCGGCCTTTTCCTGGTAATGACGACCGTAGGCAGCAAGCTCCTCGCCCAGGCGTTCGGCGGCCTGGTCATCGGCGTTCAGGCCTTCCAGTTCATCGAACAGCTGCTGCTGCATCGCGGGCAGTTCGCTGGGGTGGATGCGGTGTTTGCGAGCCAGGGTGTAGATGGTGTCCAGGCGCTCTTCGAGTTGCTGCTGGCGCTCGGGGTCGGCGTCGAAGTGGTCGAGAAAGCGGTTGAGCTCGCCCACGGCCTCTTCGATCTGGATCTGCGCGCTGGCCAGCAGGTTGGTGGCTTCGTTCAGCGCGCCTGGTTGGCCTTGCAGGCTGCCGAGGCGGTTGAGGCTGGCGGTAAGTACCGACAGCACGTTGCCGGCATCGCTCTCGCTGCATTGGTCGATGACCTGGCGGCAGGCGCCGAGCAGGCTTTCGGCGTTGGTCAGGGCCTTGTGATCCTGCTCCAGTTGCTCCAGCTCATGGTCACCCAGGCCGAGATTGTCCAGTTCTTCGAGCTGGTAGCTGAGCAACTGATGGCGGGCGCGTTGCTCGTCGCCCTGGGAGGTCACGCGCTCGAGCTCGCTGCGGGTCTGTTTCCAGCGTTGCGCGGCCAGTTGTACCTGGCGTGCCAGCTCCTGTACGCCTGCGTATTCGTCGAGCAGGCGCCGGTGGGTGTCGGTCTTGAGTAGTGACTGGTGCTCGTGCTGGCTGTGGATATCGATCAGCAGTTCACCCAGCGCCTTGAGGTCGCCGAGCGGGCAGGGCGTACCGTTGATGTAGCCGCGCGAGCGGCCTTCGGCGGTGATCACCCGGCGCAGGATGCACGGGCCGTCATTGTTCAGGTCGCGCTCGGCGAGCCAGGCGTGGGCTTCGGGAATGTCGACCAGATCGAAGCTGGCCAGGATGTCGGCCTTGTCGGCGCCGGGCCGTACCACGCCGCTGTCGGCGCGATCGCCGAGGGTCAGGCCGAGGGCGTCGAGCATGATCGACTTGCCGGCGCCCGTTTCGCCGCTGATGACGCTCATGCCTCGATCCAGTTCCAGATCCAGGTGTTCGACGATGGCGTAATTATGAACGGACAGGTGCACCAGCATGGCGAGGCCTCTCAGGATTTGTCTGGTTATTTATACAGTGGTTCGCCTCGGGGTGGCAATACGCTGACGACCGGCTGCCGGAAAGTGGTCATGGCCCTTGAAACCCTACAAATCATCCTTATATAGGCGGCAGACGCGCGAGTTGAGGCTCGTCGAATCATTCAGAGGAGAAATGCATGGCTGACGAACAGAACCTGGATCCGCAGACTTCCGAAGCGCAAGCGAACGACGCAGCGCCTAGCGAAGACCTGGCTGCTCGCGTGCAAACGCTGGAAGAGCAACTGGCGGCTGCGCAGGATCAGTCGCTGCGCATGGCTGCCGATCTGCAGAACGTGCGCCGTCGCGCTGAGCAGGATGTCGAGAAGGCGCATAAATTCGCCCTCGAGAAATTTGCCAATGACCTGTTGCCAGTGGTCGACAGCCTCGAGCGTGGTCTCGAGCTGTCGAGTGCCGATGACGATTCGATCAAGGCGGTACGCGAGGGTATGGAGCTAACGCTCAAGCTGCTGCTCGACACCCTCAAGCGTCACCAGCTGGAAGCCATCGACCCACACGGTGCGCCGTTCAATCCGGAGCACCACCAGGCGATGGCCATGCAGGAGAGCACCAACGTCGAGCCTAACAGTGTGCTCAAGGTGTTCCAGAAGGGCTACATGCTCAATGGTCGTCTGTTGCGCCCGGCCATGGTCGTGGTCAGCAAGGCACCGGCCGAAGCGCCGCCATCGATCGATGAGCAGGCTTGAAATCGGCGGGCTCAGCCCCATTTAGTAAGTCAAGCGTATTAGTGCTACCGCAGCGGTCACGACAACGCTGCGGATATATCAAAGTTTCAGGAGAGTGAAATGGGCAAAATCATCGGTATCGACCTGGGGACCACCAACTCCTGCGTCTCCATTCTTGAAAACGGTAACGTCAAGGTCATCGAGAACGCCGAAGGCACGCGCACCACGCCGTCGATCATCGCGTATGCCAACGATGGCGAAATTCTGGTCGGCCAGTCCGCCAAGCGCCAGGCAGTGACCAACCCGCACAACACCCTGTACGCGGTGAAGCGTCTGATCGGCCGTCGTTTCGACGAAGAAGTCGTGCAGAAAGACATTCAGATGGTGCCGTACAAGATCTCCAAGGCCGACAACGGCGACGCATGGGTCGAAGTGAACGGCCAGAAGATGGCGCCGCCGCAAATCTCGGCTGAAATCCTCAAGAAGATGAAGAAGACCGCCGAAGACTACCTCGGCGAGTCCGTCACCGAAGCGGTGATCACCGTTCCGGCCTACTTCAACGACAGCCAGCGCCAGGCTACCAAGGACGCTGGTCGCATCGCCGGCCTGGACGTCAAGCGCATCATCAACGAGCCGACCGCGGCTGCGCTGGCCTACGGCATGGACAAGGCCAAGGGCGACCACACCGTGATCGTCTATGACCTGGGTGGCGGTACCTTCGACGTGTCGGTGATCGAGATCGCCGAAGTCGACGGCGAGCACCAGTTCGAAGTGTTGGCCACCAATGGCGACACCTTCCTTGGTGGTGAGGACTTCGACATTCGTCTGATCGACTACCTCGTCGACGAATTCAAGAAAGAAACCGGCATGAACCTCAAGGGCGACCCGCTGGCCATGCAGCGCCTGAAGGAAGCTGCAGAGAAGGCCAAGATCGAGCTGTCCTCGAGCCAGCAGACCGACGTCAACCTGCCGTACATCACTGCAGACGCGACCGGGCCGAAGCACCTGAACGTGAAGATCTCCCGCTCCAAGCTGGAGTCGCTGGTCGAGGACCTGGTGCAGCGCACCATCGAGCCTTGCCGCATCGCGCTGAAGGACGCCGGTATCGACGTCGGCTCCATCAACGACGTGATTCTGGTCGGTGGCCAGACCCGCATGCCGCTGGTGCAGAAGACCGTTGCCGACTTCTTCGGCAAGGACGCCCGCAAGGACGTCAACCCGGACGAAGCCGTGGCCATGGGTGCTGCCATTCAGGGCGCGGTACTGGCTGGTGACGTGAAGGACGTGCTGCTGCTCGACGTGTCCCCGTTGACCCTGGGTATCGAAACCATGGGTGGCGTGATGACGCCGCTGATCGAGAAGAACACCACCATTCCGACCAAGAAGTCGCAGGTGTTCTCCACGGCTGACGACAACCAGAGCGCCGTGACCATTCACGTGCTGCAGGGCGAGCGCAAGCAGGCCGGCCAGAACAAGTCCCTGGGCAAGTTCGACCTGGCCGAGATTCCGCCGGCTCCCCGTGGCGTGCCGCAGATCGAAGTGACCTTCGACATCGACGCCAACGGCATCCTGCACGTTGGCGCGAAAGACAAGGCCACCGGCAAGACTCAGTCGATCGTGATCAAGGCCAACTCCGGTCTGTCCGATGACGAGATCGAGCGTATGGTGCGCGACGCCGAGGCCAATGCCGAGGAAGACCGCAAGTTCGAAGAGCTGGCTGGCGCACGCAACCAGGGTGACCAACTGGTGCACGCGACCCGCAAGATGCTCACCGAAGCCGGCGACAAGGCCACTGCGGAAGAGAAAGCGGCCATCGAAACCGCTCTGGGCGAGCTGGAAGTTGCCGTGAAGGGCGACGACAAGGCGGCCATCGAAGCGAAGATGAACGCACTGTCCGAAGCCACCACTCCGCTGGCGCAGAAGATGTACGCCGAGCAGCCGCAGCCAGGTGCTGCCGGCGCCGGTGCGGCGGATGCTGGCGAAACCAAGGGCTCTGCCGACGACGTCGTCGACGCCGAGTTCGAGGAAGTCAAGGACAACAAGTAAGCCCCGGCTTGCCTGTGTTTACGCCCTGCCGCACCGCGGTGTGACAGGGCGATCCGCCGCGCGGGGGCTTGCTCCCGCGTTGGCGTGTCTGGACGGTAAGAATTTTGAGAGTGCTAGAAACCCATGTCTAAACGTGACTACTACGAAGTGCTCGGGGTCGAGCGCGGTGCCAGTGAGGCGGAGCTGAAGAAGGCTTACCGTCGCCTGGCGATGAAGCATCACCCCGATCGCAATCCCGGCGATAAAGCGGCCGAAGATGCCTTCAAGGAAGCCAACGAGGCCTACGAAGTGCTGTCCGATGCCGGCAAGCGCAGCGCCTACGATCAGTACGGTCATGCAGGCGTCGACCCGCAAATGGGCGGCGGTGGCGGCTTTGGTGGTGGCGGCGCGAATTTCTCCGACATCTTCGGCGATGTGTTCAGTGACTTCTTCGGCGGTCAGCGTGGTGGCCAGCGCGGCGGTGCTCAGCGCGGTAGTGACTTGCGCTACACCCTGGAGCTGGATCTTGAAGAGGCGGTACGTGGCACCACGGTGACCATTCGCGTGCCGACCCTGGTCAACTGCAAGACCTGCGATGGCTCGGGTGCCAAGAAGGGCACAAGCCCGGTGACCTGTACCACTTGCGGCGGTATCGGCCAGGTGCGCATGCAGCAGGGCTTCTTCTCGGTGCAGCAGACCTGCCCGCGCTGCCACGGCAGCGGCAAGATGATCACCGATCCCTGCGGCTCCTGCCATGGCCATGGTCGTGTCGAAGAACACAAGACCCTGTCGGTCAAGGTACCGGCCGGTGTCGATACCGGCGACCGCATCCGTCTGTCCGGTGAGGGCGAGGCGGGAACCCTGGGCGGCCCGGCGGGTGATCTGTACGTGGTGGTCAACGTGCGCGAGCACGCGATCTTCCAGCGTGACGGCAAGCACCTGTATTGCGAGGTGCCGATCAGCTTCGTCGATGCGGCTCTGGGCGGCGAGCTGGAAGTGCCGACCCTCGATGGTCGGGTCAAACTGAAGATTCCGGAAGGCACCCAGACCGGCAAGTTGTTCCGTCTGCGCGGCAAGGGCGTCGCCCCGGTGCGTGGCGGCGGTGCGGGCGATCTGATGTGCAAGGTGGCGGTGGAAACGCCGGTCAATCTCGACCGTCGCCAGCGCGAGCTGCTCGAAGAGTTTCGTCAGTCCCTGGTGGGCAACAGCTCCAATTCGCCCAAGGCCAATGGCTGGTTCGAAGGCGTGAAGCGCTTCTTCGGCGACCTTTAATGCGGTAATGCACGGCGAGCAACTGGCGGTGGCCGGCTGCTCGCCGTTTGTACTTTGGAGTTATGCATATGCGTATTGCAGTCACGGGCGCCGCCGGGCGCATGGGCAAGAACCTGATCGAGGCCGTGCATCAGGCCGATGGCGTTGTGCTCGGCGCCGCTGTGGCGCGTCCGACCAGCACGCTGCTCGGCGCCGATGCCGGTGAGCTGACGGGCGTCGGCAAGCTGGGCGTGGCTTTGTCCGGCAGCCTGGAAAGCGTGCTCGACGAGTTCGATGTGCTGATCGACTTCACCCATCCCTCGGTGACCCTCGAGAACCTGGAGGTCTGCCGCCGCGCCGGCAAGGCGATGGTCATCGGCACCACCGGTTTCAGTGCCGCGGAAAAGCAGTTGCTGGTCGATGCCGGCATACAGATTCCGATCGTCTTCGCTGCCAATTTCAGTGTGGGCGTGAACCTGTGCCTGAAGTTGCTCGATACCGCCGCCCGCGTCCTGGGCGACGATGTGGATATCGAAGTACTCGAGGCTCATCACCGTCACAAGGTCGACGCGCCATCGGGAACCGCGCTGCGCATGGGCGAGGTGGTGGCCAATGCGCTGGGGCGTGACCTGGAAAAGGTCGCGGTCTATGGGCGTGAAGGGCAGACCGGCGCACGCCAACGCGAGACCATCGGTTTCGCCACGGTGCGCGCCGGTGATGTGGTCGGTGATCACACCGTACTGTTCGCCGCTGACGGCGAGCGCGTGGAAATCACCCACAAGGCGTCCAGCCGCATGACCTTCGCCAAGGGCGCAGTGCGTGCGGCCTCCTGGCTGCAGCAGCGCTCGCCAGCGCTTTACGACATGCAGGACGTGCTGGGGCTGAAGTGACCGAAATCGAGGGTGCCAATGGCGCCCTCGCTGGTTATCAGGGGCGGCCGCGGATCGGATTTCAGGTTTTTGGCCTTGAACGCCTTTCGAAAAAGGCACTTTTCCTGTAAGCTTTCCGCTTTAGTGTGTCCACTAAAAGTTGCGCAGAATGAATCAATCAAAAAAGCGGGATGACCTTCACACGTCATCCCGCTTTTTTACAATCTGCGTTTGCTCCACGATCTACGGGAGGTCTTCTTGAGTAAGCCAGCCATACTCGCCCTTGCTGACGGCAGCATTTTTCGCGGCGAGGCCATCGGGGCCGACGGCCAAACTGTCGGGGAGGTAGTGTTCAACACCGCCATGACCGGCTATCAGGAAATTCTTACCGATCCGTCTTATGCCCAGCAGATCGTTACCCTGACCTATCCACACATCGGCAATACCGGCACCACGCCGGAAGACGCCGAGTCCGATCGCGTCTGGGCTGCTGGCCTGATCATTCGCGATCTGCCGCTGATCGCCAGCAACTGGCGTAACAAGCAGTCGCTGCCTGATTACCTCAAGGAAAACGGCACCGTCGCCATCGCCGGTATCGATACCCGCCGCCTGACCCGCATCCTGCGTGAAAAAGGCTCCCAGAACGGCTGCATCCTGGTTGGTGCCGACGCCACCGAGGAAAAGGCCCTGGAGCTGGCGCGTGGCTTCCCGGGCCTGAAAGGCATGGACCTGGCCAAGGAAGTCAGCTGCACCGAGCGCTACGAGTGGCGCTCCAGTGTGTGGAACCTGAAAGACGACAGCCATCCCGAGATCGCTGCCAGCGAGCTGCCGTACCACGTGGTTGCCTACGACTACGGCGTCAAGCTGAACATCCTGCGCATGCTGGTCGAGCGCGGTTGCCGCCTGACCGTGGTGCCGGCGCAGACGCCGGCCTGCGAAGTGCTGTCGCTCAATCCCGACGGCGTGTTCCTGTCCAACGGTCCTGGCGACCCCGAGCCATGTGACTACGCCATTCAGGCGATCAAGGACGTTCTGGAAACCGATATCCCGGTATTCGGCATCTGCCTTGGCCACCAGCTGCTGGCCCTGGCCTCCGGCGCCAAGACCCTGAAAATGGGCCACGGCCACCACGGTGCCAACCACCCGGTACAGGATCTCGACACCGGCGTGGTGATGATCACCAGCCAGAACCACGGTTTCGCCGTGGACGAGAACAGCCTGCCGAGCAATCTGCGTCCGATCCACAAGTCGCTGTTCGACGGCACCCTGCAGGGCATCGAGCGTACCGACAAGGACGCCTTCAGCTTCCAGGGTCACCCCGAAGCCAGCCCGGGCCCGAACGATGTCGCCCCGCTGTTCGACCGCTTCATCGAAGCCATGGCCAAGCGCCGCTAAGCCTCGCCGACTGACCCAAGGATTCGAGTAACCGCTATGCCAAAACGTACAGACATCAAAAGTATCCTGATCCTCGGCGCCGGCCCCATCGTCATCGGCCAGGCGTGCGAGTTCGACTATTCCGGCGCCCAGGCCTGCAAGGCCCTGCGCGAGGAAGGCTTCCGCGTCATCCTGGTGAACTCCAACCCGGCCACCATCATGACCGACCCGGCCATGGCCGACGCCACCTACATCGAGCCGATCAAATGGGCCACCGTGGCCAAGATCATCGAGAAGGAGCGCCCCGACGCCCTGCTGCCGACCATGGGCGGCCAGACCGCGCTGAACTGTGCGCTGGATCTGGAGCGTCACGGTGTGCTGGAGAAGTTCGGCGTCGAGATGATCGGTGCCAACGCCGACACCATCGACAAGGCCGAAGACCGCTCGCGCTTCGACAGGGCGATGAAGGACATCGGCCTGGCTTGCCCGGTATCGGGTATCGCCCACAGCATGGAAGAGGCCTACGGCGTGCTCGAGAAGGTCGGCTTCCCGTGCATCATCCGTCCGAGCTTCACCATGGGCGGCACCGGCGGCGGCATCGCCTACAACCGCGAAGAGTTCGAGGAAATCTGTACCCGTGGTCTGGACCTGTCGCCGACCAACGAGCTGCTGATCGACGAGTCGCTGATCGGTTGGAAGGAATACGAGATGGAGGTGGTCCGCGACAAGAAGGACAACTGCATCATCGTCTGTTCCATCGAGAACTTCGACCCGATGGGCGTGCACACCGGTGACTCGATCACCGTGGCACCGGCCCAGACCCTGACGGACAAGGAATACCAGATCCTGCGTAACGCCTCCCTGGCGGTGCTGCGCGAGATCGGCGTGGAAACCGGCGGCTCCAACGTGCAGTTCGGCATCTGCCCGAACACTGGTCGCATGGTCGTCATCGAGATGAACCCGCGCGTATCGCGCTCCTCGGCACTGGCTTCCAAAGCCACTGGCTTCCCGATCGCCAAGATCGCCGCCAAGCTGGCCGTGGGTTACACCCTCGACGAACTGCAGAACGACATCACCGGCGGTCGTACCCCGGCGTCGTTCGAGCCGGCCATCGATTACGTGGTCACCAAGATCCCGCGTTTCGCTTTCGAGAAATTCCCCAACGCCGACGCCCGCCTGACCACTCAGATGAAGTCCGTCGGTGAAGTAATGGCCATCGGCCGGACCTTCCAGGAATCCCTGCACAAGGCGCTGCGCGGTCTGGAAGTTGGCGTTGCCGGCTTCGATCCGAAGCTCGATCCGGCTGACCCGGAAGCCGAAAGCACCCTCAAGCGCGAGCTGATCGTGCCGGGCGCCGACCGTATCTGGTACGTGGGCGACGCCTTCCGTGCCGGCAAGACCGTCGAGGAAGTGTTCGAGCTGACCCGCATCGATGAATGGTTCCTGGTGCAGATCGAAGACCTGATCAAGGACGAGCAGCGCATCCAGACCCTGGGCCTGTCGAGCATCGACCGCGACCTGATGTTCAGCCTCAAACGCAAGGGTTTCTCCGATGCGCGCCTGGCCGCGCTGCTCGGCGTCACCGAGAAGAACCTGCGCAGCCATCGTCACAAGCTCAAGGTGCTGCCGGTCTACAAGCGCGTCGACACCTGCGCCGCCGAGTTCGCCACCGACACCGCCTACATGTACTCGACCTACGAGGAAGAGTGCGAGGCCAATCCGAGCAGCCGTGACAAGATCATGATCCTCGGTGGCGGCCCGAACCGCATCGGCCAGGGCATCGAGTTCGACTATTGCTGCGTACACGCCGCGCTGGCCATGCGTGAAGACGGTTACGAGACCATCATGGTCAACTGCAACCCGGAAACCGTCTCCACCGACTACGACACCTCCGATCGCCTGTACTTCGAACCGGTGACCCTGGAGGACGTGCTGGAAATCGTCCGCGTCGAGCAGCCCAAGGGCGTGATCGTCCAGTACGGCGGCCAGACCCCGCTGAAGCTGTGCCGCGCCCTGGAAGAGGCGGGCGTGCCGATCATCGGCACCAGCCCGGACGCCATCGACCGCGCCGAAGACCGCGAGCGTTTCCAGCAGATGGTGCAGCGCCTCGGCCTGCGTCAGCCGGCCAACGCCACCGCGCGCAGTGAAGAAGAAGCGCTGACCCTGTCCAAGAACATCGGCTACCCGATGGTGGTGCGTCCGTCCTACGTGCTGGGCGGCCGGGCGATGGAAATCGTCTACCAGGAAGAAGAGCTCAAGCGTTACATGCGCGAAGCGGTAAAGGTTTCCAACGACAGCCCGGTGCTGCTCGACCGCTTCCTAAATTGCGCCATCGAGGTGGATGTGGACGCAGTCAGCGACGGCGAAGTCGTGGTGATTGGTGCGATCATGCAGCACATCGAGCAGGCCGGCGTTCACTCCGGTGACTCGGCGTGCTCGCTGCCACCATACTCGCTGCCGGCGCACATCCAGGACGAGATTCGCGACCAGGTCAAGAAGATGGCCCTGGAACTGGGCGTCATCGGCCTGATGAACGTGCAGATGGCCGTGCAGGGCGAGGACATCTACGTGATCGAGGTCAACCCGCGTGCCTCGCGTACCGTGCCGTTCGTGTCCAAGTGCATCGGCGAGTCGCTGGCCAAGGTCGCTGCCCGCGTGATGGCTGGCAAGACCCTGAGCGAACTGGGTTTCACCCAGGAAATCATCCCGCCGTTCTTCAGCGTCAAGGAAGCGGTATTCCCGTTCAACAAGTTCCCGGGTGTCGACCCGATCCTCGGCCCGGAAATGAAATCCACCGGTGAGGTGATGGGCGTCGGTGACAGCTTCGGCGAAGCCTTCGCCAAGGCGCAGATGGGGGCTAGCGAGATTCTGCCGAACGCAGGCGTCGCGTTCATCAGCGTTCGCGAAGACGACAAACCGGAGGCCATTCAGGTCGCTCGCGACCTGGTCGCCCTGGGCTTCGAAGTGGTCGCCACTGCCGGAACCGCCAAGGTGATCGAGGCTGCCGGCCTGCCGGTTCGTCGCGTCAACAAGGTGACCGAAGGTCGTCCGCACGTGGTCGACATGATCAAGAACGATGAAGTCACTCTGATCATCAACACCACCGAAGGCCGTCAGTCCATCGCTGACTCCTACTCCATTCGTCGTAACGCTCTGCAGCACAAGATCTACTGCACCACCACCATCGCGGCGGGTCAGGCGGTCTGTGAGGCGCTCAAGTTCGGTCCCGAGAAGACCGTGCGCCGTCTGCAGGATCTGCACGCAGGAATCAAGGCATGAACAAGTACCCCATGACCATCCAGGGCGCTCGCGCCCTGGAAGAAGAGCTGGCGCACCTGACCAAGGTGCGTCGCCCAGCGCTCAGCCAGGCGATCGCCGAGGCCCGTGAGCTGGGTGACCTCAAGGAAAACGCCGAATACCATGCCGCCCGCGAGGAGCAGGGCATGGTCGAGGCGCGCGTGCGTGACATCGAAGGCCGCCTGCAGAATGCGGTGATCATCGACGTCACCACCATCGCTCACACCGGCAAGGTGATCTTCGGCACCACCGTGGAAATCGCCAACGTCGAGACCGACGAAAGCGTGACCTACCAGATCGTTGGCGAAGACGAAGCCGACATCAAGCAGGGCAAGCTTTCCGTAGGTTCGCCCATCGCTCGTGCCCTGGTGGGCAAGAGCGAAGGTGACGTGGTTGGCGTCAACACGCCCAGTGGTCTGGTCGAGTACGAGATTGTCGAAGTTCGCCACGTCTGATCGCACGGCTGCGCGTGACAGCGCAGCCAACGCCTGGGTGCTGCTGCAAACCCTTTGGGTCGGTGGCATCTGGACATTGCATTTTCTGGTGCTGCCGGGGCTGGCCAGTGTCGGCCTGGCGTCTTTGCTGATCGAGGAAGTGGCGCGCACCCTGGTGCCGCAGATGATCGGTGTTACGCTGGTGGCGGCACTGCTGCAGCTTGTGCTGTTGGTCAGACGGTGTGGATTGTCGGCACCATGGCGAGTGCGTAGCGGGCAGTTGCTGCTCGCGGTACTGGCCGTCTCGCTGGCCTTTCTGGTTTCGCTGATGCTCTGGCCGCAAGCCCTGCGTTGGCAGCTGTTCAGCTACCTGCTGCTGGCGTTCTTCGGTGTATTGCTGGTGTTGCAGCCCGTGCCGCGCAAGGCCGTGGCAGCCGACCCGCAGGTCGGCTGAGCACCTGAATCAGCCCTGATAGCGGCTGATGTTGGACAGGTTGCGATTGGCCTTGGGGTTCTTGCGGTACAGCAGTGCCATCTTGCCGATGATCTGCGCCAGTTCGGCCTTGCTGGCCTTGCACAGTTCATCGATCACCGCCAGGCGGTCGTCGCGCTCGGTGACACGAACCTGAATCTTGATCAGCTCATGGTCGTTCAGCGCGCGCTCGAGCTCGGCCAGTACGCCTTCGGTAACACCGTTGTCGGCGACGATCAATACCGGTTTCAGGTGGTGGCCGATAGATTTGAACTGTTTCTTCTGCTCTTGAGTGAGCGGCATAATCTGAACCCTGCGTATTAATCTGGGAAAGCGGGCTATTTTAACCGAGCCGCCCGAGGCCCGCCCAGTTATTCATTCTGTTCTCTCGAGGTGTTGTGTGGCCCGTTCCAAGACCAGCCAGCGTTGGCTGAAAGAGCATTTCGACGATCCGTACGTCAAAATGGCGCAAAAGGACGGCTACCGTTCACGTGCCAGTTACAAGCTGCTGGAGGTGCAGGAGAAGGATCGCATCCTGCGCCCCGGCATGACTGTGGTCGACCTCGGCGCTGCGCCGGGCGGCTGGTCCCAGGTCACCAGCCGGGTGATCGGCGACAAGGGGCGGTTGATCGCTTCCGACATTCTGGAGATGGACAGCATCCCGGACGTCACCTTCATTCAGGGCGATTTCACCGACGACGCCGTGTTCGCCCGGATTCTCGAGGCCATCGACAATAATCCCGTCGACCTTGTGATTTCCGATATGGCCCCCAATATGAGTGGGGTGAGGGCCGCCGATCAGCCGCGTGCCATGTATTTGTGCGAGCTGGCGCTGGATCTGGCTGGCCGGGTGCTCAAGCCCGGCGGCGATTTCCTGATCAAGATCTTCCAGGGCGAGGGTTTCGACGAGTATCACAAGGAGGTGCGCCGTCAGTTCGACAAGGTGCAGATGCGCAAACCCCTGTCGTCCCGTGACCGCTCCCGCGAGCAGTATTTGCTGGCCCGAGGTTTCAAGGGCCTGAGTGCCGAGTAAAACCAATGGCGTGGTTGTCAGTCCAAGCCAAGACGCGCATCGTAATGGGCAGATGTCTCATAAAGGGTTACAGACGGTGTCAGCCACGAGCGGGCGTTTGTAGTAAGTTAGATCGGTTTATAACTGGTCGTCATGCGAAGCACGCTTCGGCAAGGGGCCTGCTTCAGAGGGTAGCTAATTGAACGACATGGCAAAGAATCTGATCCTGTGGCTGATCATCGCCGCCGTCCTCGTCACGGTGATGAACAACTTCTCGAGCCCCAGTGAGACCAACAAGCTCAACTACTCGGAATTCATCGGGCAGGTACAGAGCGGCGGGGTCAAGCGCGTCACCGTCGATGGCTACATCATCAGCGGCATGCGTTCCGACGGCTCCTCGTTCGAAACCGTGCGCCCGGCGATCCAGGACAACGGTCTGATCAAGGACCTGATGGACAACAACGTAGAGATCGTCGGCAAGCAGCCTGAGCAGCAGAGCATCTGGACCCAGCTGTTGGTCGCCAGCTTCCCGATTCTGGTGATCATCGCCGTGTTCATGTTCTTCATGCGCCAGATGCAGGGCGGGGCGGGCGGCAAGGGCGGCCCCATGAGCTTCGGCAAGTCCAAGGCGCGCCTGCTATCCGAAGACCAGGTCAAGACAACCTTCGCTGACGTCGCTGGTTGCGACGAGGCCAAGGAAGAAGTCAGTGAGCTGGTCGAATTCCTGCGTGATCCGGGCAAGTTCCAGCGACTGGGCGGCCGCATTCCGCGTGGCGTGCTGATGGTCGGCTCACCAGGTACCGGTAAGACGCTGCTGGCCAAGGCCGTTGCCGGCGAAGCCAAGGTGCCGTTCTTCACCATTTCCGGTTCCGACTTCGTCGAGATGTTCGTCGGTGTCGGCGCCTCCCGCGTGCGCGACATGTTCGAGCAGGCCAAGAAGCACGCCCCGTGCATCATCTTCATCGACGAGATCGACGCCGTTGGTCGCCACCGTGGCGCCGGTATGGGTGGCGGTCACGACGAGCGCGAGCAGACCCTCAACCAGTTGCTGGTGGAGATGGACGGCTTCGAAATGAACGATGGCATCATCGTCATCGCCGCCACCAACCGCCCGGACGTGCTCGATCAGGCGTTGCTGCGTCCGGGCCGTTTCGACCGTCAGGTGGTCGTCGGCCTGCCGGATATCCGTGGGCGCGAGCAAATCCTCAACGTGCACATGCGCAAGATTCCGATGGGTGAAGACGTCAAGGCCTCGGTCATCGCCCGTGGTACGCCTGGCTTCTCCGGTGCTGACCTGGCCAACCTGGTCAACGAGGCATCGCTGTTCGCCGCGCGCGCCGGCAAGCGCCTTGTGGAAATGAAGGAATTCGAGCTGGCCAAAGACAAGATCATGATGGGTGCCGAGCGCAAGACCATGGTCATGTCCGACAAGGAGAAACTCAACACCGCCTATCACGAGGCAGGCCACGCCATCGTCGGTCGCCTGGTGCCAGAGCACGACCCGGTCTACAAGGTCACCATCATTCCCCGCGGCCGTGCCCTGGGTGTGACCATGTTCCTGCCCGAGGAAGATCGCTACAGCCTCAGCAAACGTGCGCTGACCAGCCAGATCTGCTCGCTGTACGGCGGTCGCATCGCCGAAGAGATGACTCTGGGGTTCGACGGTGTCACCACCGGTGCATCCAATGACATCATGCGTGCCAGCCAGATCGCCCGGAACATGGTCACCAAATGGGGCCTTTCCGAGAAGCTTGGCCCGCTGCTCTATGCGGAAGACGACGATCAGCCGTTCCTGCGTGGCGGTGGCGGTTCTTCCGGTGCCAGCGTGTCGGGTGAAACCGCCAAGATGATCGACTCCGAAGTGCGCGCGATCATCGACGGTTGCTACAACACGGCCAAGCAGATCCTGACCGACAACCGTGACAAGCTCGATGCCATGGCCGAAGCGCTGATGAAATTCGAGACCATCGATATCGATCAGATCGACGACATCATGAGCGGCCGTACGGTTCGTGAGCCAAAGGACTGGACCGGTGGCGGCAACGATGCGGGCAAGCCATCCGCCAAGCCTGACGAGGCGGATCGTCCTGAGAAACCCATCGGCGGGCCTGCTGCCGAGGTATAAAAGTCGTCCCATGTCTCTCGTGCAAACAAACGACCGGCTGCCTTGTGGCAGCCGGTTTCTTGATTTAAGCCATCCGCAAGTGATGGGTATTCTCAACGTCACCCCAGATTCCTTTTCCGATGGTGGCCGCTTCGCCCTGCGCGATGCGGCGTTGCGGCATGCCGAAAGCATGGTGCGCGCCGGTGCGACGCTGATCGATATCGGCGGCGAATCCACGCGGCCGGGTGCAGCCCCGGTCTCGGCAGCCCAGGAGCTCGAGCGCGTAGCGCCGATGGTCGAGGCGGTCGCCGCCGAGCTGGACGTGATCATTTCGGTGGATACTTCCACGCCCGAAGTGATGCGCGAGTCGGCAAGGTTAGGTGCTGGGCTGATCAACGACGTGCGTTCGCTACAGCGCGATGGTGCCTTGCAGGCGGCAGCCGAGAGCGGTTTGCCGGTGTGCCTGATGCACATGCGTGGCGAGCCCTCGACCATGCAGCAAAGCCCCCGGTACGATGACGTGCTGGAGGCGGTGGCCGACTTTCTGCGCGAACGCCTGGCGGTCTGCGAGGCCGCCGGTATACCGGCGCAGCGCGTCGTGCTCGACCCAGGTTTCGGCTTCGCCAAGACGCTGGAGCATAATCTCAGCCTGTTCCGGCGCATGCCGGCGCTGCAGGCTCTCGGTCTGCCGCTGCTGGTCGGCGTGTCGCGCAAGAGTATGATTGGCGCCGTGCTGGGGCGCGAAGTCGATGGTCGCCTCTATGGCAGCCTGGCTCTGGCTGCCCTGGCGGTAGCCAAGGGCGCGCATATCCTGCGTGTGCACGATGTGGCGGAAACCGTGGACGTGGTGCGCATGGTCGCTGCGGTCGAAGCGGCGCAGTAAATAGAAAAAGGGAGTTGTCGTTTTGAGTCGCAAGTATTTTGGCACCGACGGTATCCGTGGGCGCGTTGGTCAGTATCCCATCACTCCAGACTTCATGCTCAAGCTGGGCTGGGCCGCCGGCATGGCGTTTCGCAAACAGGGCAAGTGTCGCATCCTGATCGGCAAGGACACGCGCATCTCCGGCTACATGTTCGAATCGGCGCTGGAGGCGGGGCTCTCCGCAGCCGGGGCTGACGTGATGCTGCTGGGGCCGATGCCGACGCCGGCGATCGCCTACCTGACGCGTACCTTTCATGCTGAGGCGGGTATCGTCATTAGCGCTTCGCACAATCCGCACCATGACAACGGCATCAAGTTCTTCTCGGGGCAGGGCACCAAGCTGCCTGATGAAGTCGAGCTGATGATCGAAGAGCTGCTCGATGCAGCGATGACCGTGGTCGAGTCCGAGCAGCTCGGTAAGGTGTCGCGAATCAACGACGCCGCCGGCCGATATATCGAATTCTGCAAGAGCAGCGTGCCGACCAGTACCGATTTCTCGGGCCTGAAGATCGTGCTCGACTGCGCCCACGGTGCCGCCTACAAAGTGGCACCCGCGGTATTCCAGGAGCTGGGTGCTGAGGTGTCGGTGCTGTCGGCCCAGCCCAACGGGCTGAATATCAATGCTGATTGCGGTTCGACCCATATCGAGAACCTGCAGGCTGAAGTCAAGGCGCGCCACGCCGATCTGGGCATCGCCTTCGACGGCGACGCCGATCGGGTGTTGATGGTCGATCACACCGGTGCGGTAGTCGATGGCGACGAGTTGCTGTTCATCATCGCCAGGGATTTGCAGGCCCGTGGCAAGCTGCAGGGCGGTGTCGTCGGCACGTTGATGAGCAATCTGGGCCTCGAGCTCGCCCTCAAGGAGCTGGATATTCCCTTCGTGCGTGCCAACGTCGGCGACCGTTATGTGATCGCCGAGTTGCTCGAGCGCGGTTGGCAGGTGGGTGGCGAAAACTCTGGGCATCTGGTGTGTTTCCAGCATGTGACGACCGGTGATGCTATCGTCGCCGCGCTACAAGTGCTGCTGGCCATCCGTCGCCGCGGTCAGAGCCTGGCCGAGGCCCGCCAAGGGTTGCGCAAATGCCCGCAAGTATTGGTCAATGTGCGTTTTAGCGGTGGCGTCGACCCGCTCAAGCATCCCGATGTACAGGCCGCAAGCGACAGTGTGACCCAGCGCATGGCCGGTCGCGGTCGTGTGTTGCTGCGCAAGTCTGGCACCGAGCCGCTGGTGCGGGTGATGGTCGAAGGCGAGGATGAAACCCAGGTTCGAGCCTATGCCGATGAATTGGCTGAAATTGTCTCACGTGTCTGTGCTTGATTCGGCTTGCCAGTCCCCAAGCGGTTGGGTAACATCTGCGCCCTCTTTGACCAACGAGGTAAAGCATGCGTCGCTCAATGGTTGCTGGTAACTGGAAAATGCACGGTACCCGCGCCAGTGTCGCAGAGCTGATCGATGGTCTGAATCGGCAGGCACTGCCTGCCGATGTCGAGGTTGCGGTGTTTCCTGTCAGTGTTCATCTCGGTCAGGTTGTCGAGGGGCTCAGTGGTCTTGCGGTGTCGGTAGGCGCCCAGGACTGTGCCGTCGAGGCCGGCCAGGGTGCATTGACTGGTGAGGTGTCGGGCGAGCAGCTGCGTGATGCGGGTTGCAAGCTGGTGCTGATCGGTCATTCCGAGCGTCGCCTGATTCTGGGTGATGGCAACGAGCAGGTCTTGCGCAAGTTTGCGGCGGCTCAGGTCAGCGGGCTGGTGCCGGTGCTGTGCGTTGGGGAAACCCTGGAGCAGCGCGAGGCGGGCGAAACCCTCAAGGTGGTTGCCGGTCAGCTCGATAGCGTTATCGATGCGCTGGGTGTTGCGGTGTTCTCGAGTGCGGTGGTGGCGTATGAGCCGGTTTGGGCTATCGGTACCGGGCTGACGGCGACGCCCCAGCAGGCGCAGGACGTGCATGCGGCAATTCGTGCGCAGGTCGCTGCGAAAGACCCGGAAGTGGCGAGTGGTTTGAGAATTCTTTATGGCGGCAGCGTCAAGGCCGCCAATGCAGCCGAGCTTTTCGGCATGCCTGATATCGATGGGGGGCTTGTGGGTGGAGCCTCTCTGAATGCGGATGAGTTCGGTGCGATCTGTCGCGCTGCAGGAAACTAAGAATATGCTGGAAACAGGCGTTGTAGTTCTTCATCTGCTGGCAGCGATCGGTGTGGTTGTGCTGGTTCTGCTGCAGCAGGGTAAAGGTGCCGATGCAGGTGCTTCGTTCGGTGCGGGTGCTTCGAATACCGTTTTCGGTAGTCAAGGAACCACTACCTTTCTGAGCCGAGTTACTGCTATACTCGCCGCCAGTTTTTTCATTACCAGCTTGGGGTTAGCGTATTTTGCTAATCAAAAGTCTGATACACTGGGTCAGGCTGGTTTGCCAGATCCGGCAGTGATGGAAGTGCCGCAGGGCAACAAGCCTGCAGAAGATGTACCGGTGCTTGAGCAACAGCAAGCGCCAACTTCGAGTGAGCAAGACGTACCTCAGGCTCCCGAAGCGCAGTAAGTGTCAAATTTGCCGAGGTGGTGGAATTGGTAGACACGCTACCTTGAGGTGGTAGTGGCCATAGGCTGTAGGGGTTCGAGTCCCCTTCTCGGTACCAATTGAACAGAACAGCCCGCTGCATGCGGGCTTTTCTGTATCTGGGGGTTGGTTGACCCGCGTGGCGGTTCAGCCGTATAATCCGCTCCCAGTTTTAGCGCGGGGTGAACAGTCCGGTAGCTCGTCGGGCTCATAACCCGAAGGTCGTTGGCTCAAGTCCATCCCCCGCAGCCAGTTGTCACTGAGCCCCTTTCAAGGGGCTTTTTGTTAGCTGGAAGACAGATTTTCCGCTATCTGGGCGGTCTTGTAGATGGGCGTTTCGCCCATTTTTTATTTGCACAGCATGCGCGAGGGGTTCAGGTGTCGAGCAAGCTAGAACAGTTGCAGGCCTTGGTGGCCCCGGTAGTCGAAGCGCTTGGCTACGAATGCTGGGGTATCGAGTTCCTGTCTCAGGGGCGGCATTCGCTGCTGCGTATCTACATCGATCATGCCGACGGCATTCTTATCGACGATTGCGAGAAGGTCAGCCGGCAGATCAGCGGCGTTCTCGATGTCGAGGATCCCATCAGTGCCGAATACACCCTCGAGGTGTCTTCGCCTGGCATGGATCGGCCACTGTTCACGTTGGCCCAGTTCGCCAGTCACGTCGGCGAGCAGGTGAAAATCAAGTTGCGCTCACCGTTCGAAGGGCGCCGCAACTTTCAGGGTCTGCTCCGCGGTGTGGAGGAAGAGGACGTGGTGGTGCAGGTGGATGACCACGAGTTTCTTTTGCCGATCGATATGATCGACAAGGCCAACATTATCCCCCGATTTGATTGAGACACGGATCCCGCGGGATCGGAATGTGTCGATCCCAATGGATTGCGAAAGGCGAGGCGTACGATGAGCAAAGAAGTACTGCTGGTTGTTGAGTCGGTATCCAATGAAAAGGGCGTACCGGCCGCTGTGATTTTCGAGGCGCTGGAGTTGGCGCTGGCCACGGCGACCAAGAAACGTTTTGAAGATGAAGTCGAACTGCGGGTGGCGATCAACCGCCAGAGTGGTAGCTACGAGACCTTCCGCTGCTGGACCGTGGTCGACGAGGAAAACTTCGAAGATCCGGCGCACCAGGTGACGACTGACATGCCGCGTGCGGTCGAGGCCAACGCCAAGGTCGGCGATGTGCTCGAGGAGAAGATCGAGTCCATCGAGTTCGGTCGTATCGCTGCCCAGACGGCCAAACAGGTCATCGTGCAGAAGGTACGTGAAGCCGAGCGTGCGCAGGTCGTCGAGGCCTACCGCGAGCGTCTGGGTGAAATCATCGCCGGTACCGTCAAGAAGGTTACCCGCGACAACGTCATCGTCGACCTGGGTGCCAACGCCGAGGCTCTGCTGGCTCGCGAAGACATCATCCCGCGTGAGACTTTCCGTGTCGGCGTGCGCCTGCGTGCGCTGCTCAAGGAAATCCGCACCGAGAACCGCGGCCCTCAGCTGATCCTGTCGCGTACTGCGCCGGAAATGCTGATCGAGCTGTTCCGTATCGAAGTGCCGGAAATCGCCGAAGGCCTCATCGAAGTCAAGGCCGCCTCCCGTGACCCGGGTTCGCGCGCAAAGATCGCGGTGCGTTCCAAGGACAAGCGCATCGACCCGCAAGGCGCCTGTATCGGCATGCGTGGCTCGCGCGTTCAGGCTGTTTCCGGCGAGCTGGTCGGCGAGCGTGTGGACATCGTGCTGTGGGACGACAACCCGGCGCAGTTCGTCATCAACGCCATGTCGCCGGCCGAAGTTGCGGCGATCATCGTCGATGAAGATGCCCATGCCATGGACATCGCCGTTGGCGAGGACAACCTGGCCCAGGCCATCGGCCGTGGCGGCCAGAACGTGCGCCTGGCCAGTCAGCTGACCGGCTGGACGCTGAACGTGATGACCGAGTCGGACATCCAGGCCAAGCAGCAGGCCGAGACCGGTGACATTCTGCAAAGCTTCATCGACGAGCTGGAAGTCGACGAAGAACTGGCCCAGGTGCTGGTCGAAGAGGGCTTCACCAGCCTGGAAGAAATCGCCTACGTGCCGATGGAAGAGATGCTCAGCATCGACGGTTTCGACGAAGAAATCGTCAACGAACTGCGCTCTCGAGCGAAGGATCGTTTGCTGACCAAGGCCATCGCCACGGAAGAAAAACTGGCAGACGCCCAGCCGGCCGAAGACCTCCTCGAAGTTGAGGGTATGGACAAAGGCCTGGCGCAGGAACTGGCAGTACGCGGGGTGGTTACCCGTGAAGACCTGGCCGAGCAGTCGATCGACGACCTGCTCGACATCGACGGCATCGACGAAGAGCGTGCCGGCAAGCTGATCATGGCCGCCCGAGCCCACTGGTTCGAGTAAGTTTTACGGCCTGAGGAGAGAAGTGCATGACGCAAGTCACGGTGAAAGAACTGGCCCAAGTGGTCGACACACCGGTAGAGCGCCTGCTGCAGCAGATGCGAGAGGCGGGTTTGCCGCACAGCAGTGCCGAGCAAGTTGTCACCGATAACGAAAAGCAGGCCCTGCTTGCTCACCTGAAGAGCAGCCACGGCGACAAGAAAGCCGAGGAACCGCGCAAGATTACCTTGCAGCGCAAGACCACCAGTACCCTCAGGGTTGCTGGTAGCAAGACCATCAGCGTTGAAGTGCGCAAGAAGAAGACCTTCGTCAAGCGCAGCAACGAAGAGATCGAAGCCGAGAAACAGCGCGAGCTCGAAGAGCAACGTGCTGCGGCGGAAGCTGCTCGTCTGAAGGCCGAGGAAGAAGCCAAGCGCCAGGCCGAAGACGACGCCAAGCGCCAGGCGGCCGCAGCGCCGACCGCACGCGCCGTCGAAGCGGCTGTGGCGCCGGCCGTCGTCGACGCGCCGGTTGCTCCGGCTGTCGACGAGCGTAAGAAGGACGAGCCGCGTCGCCCCGACAAGGCGCGTAGTGACGATGCCGACCGCCGTGGTGGTGAGCGCAAGACCACTCAGCACCGCCCGACCGTCAAGGAAAAGGCGCCTGCTCCACGTGTCGCGCCGCGTACCATCGACGAAGAGAGCGATGGTTTCCGCCGCGGTGGCCGTGGCAAGTCCAAGCTCAAGAAGCGCAACCAGCATGGCTTCCAGGCTCCGGCCGGCCCGGTGGTGCGTGAAGTGTCGATCGGCGAAACCATCACCGTGGGCGAACTGGCCCAGCAGATGTCGGTGAAGGCTGCTGAAGTCATCAAATTCATGTTCAAGATGGGCACGCCTGCCACCATTAACCAGGTGCTGGATCAGGAAACCGCTCAACTGGTCGCCGAAGAGCTGGGCCACAAGGTCAAGCTGGTCAGCGACAACGCGCTCGAAGAGCAGTTGGCCGAGTCCCTGAAGTTCGAAGGTGAGGCGATTTCCCGTGCGCCGGTGGTGACCGTCATGGGTCACGTCGACCATGGTAAGACCTCGCTGCTCGACTACATTCGTCGTGCCAAGGTCGCGTCCGGTGAAGCAGGTGGTATCACGCAGCATATCGGTGCCTACCACGTGGAAACCGAGCGCGGCATGGTGACCTTCCTCGATACCCCGGGTCACGCTGCGTTCACTCAGATGCGTGCCCGTGGTGCCAAGGCTACCGACATCGTCATCCTCGTGGTGGCGGCCGACGACGGCGTGATGCCGCAGACCCAGGAAGCGGTTCAGCACGCGAAAGCGGCTGGCGTGCCGATCGTGGTCGCGGTGAACAAGATCGACAAGCCCGATGCCAACCCGGACAACATCAAGAACGGCCTGGCCGCGCTGGACGTGATTCCGGAAGAGTGGGGCGGCGACGCACCCTACGTGCATGTCTCGGCCAAGATGGGTACCGGCGTGGACGAGCTGCTCGAAGCAGTTCTGCTGCAGGCCGAAGTTCTCGAACTCAAGGCCATGCCGACGGCGCCTGGTCGTGGCGTGGTCGTCGAATCGCGTCTGGACAAGGGCCGCGGCCCGGTAGCCACCGTGCTGGTTCAGGACGGTACGCTGCGCCAGGGCGACATGGTGCTGGTCGGCTCCAACTACGGCCGCATCCGCGCCATGCTGGACGAAAACGGCAAGCCTGTTAAGGAAGCCGGCCCGTCCATCCCGGTCGAGATCCTCGGCCTGGACGGCACGCCAGAGGCGGGCGATGACATGACCGTCGTGGCCGACGAGAAGAAGGCCCGCGAGGTTGCGCTGTTCCGTCAAGGCAAGTTCCGCGAAGTGAAACTGGCACGTGCCCACGCCGGCAAGCTGGAGAACATCTTCGAGAGCATGGGCCAGGAAGAGAAGAAAACCCTCAACATCGTTCTCAAGTCCGATGTGCGTGGTTCTCTCGAGGCTCTGCAGGGCTCGCTCAGCACCCTGGGCAACGACGAAGTACAGGTGCGTGTGGTCGGTGGCGGCGTCGGTGGTATCACCGAGTCCGATGCCAACCTGGCCCTGGCGTCGAACGCCGTGCTGTTCGGCTTCAACGTCCGTGCTGACGCTGGTGCGCGCAAGATCGTCGAGGCCGAAGGTCTGGACATGCGCTACTACAACGTCATCTACGACATCATCGAGGACGTCAAGAAGGCGCTCACCGGTATGCTCGGCAGCGACGTTCGCGAGAACATCCTCGGCATCGCCGAAGTGCGCGACGTGTTCCGTTCGCCGAAGTTCGGTGCGGTCGCCGGTTGTATGGTGGTCGAAGGTACGGTCTACCGTAACCGTCCGATCCGCGTACTGCGTGACGACGTGGTGATCTTCGAAGGCGAGCTGGAGTCCCTGCGTCGCTTCAAGGACGATATGGCCGAAGTGCGTAACGGCATGGAGTGCGGTATCGCGGTGAAGAGCTACAACGACGTCAAGGTCGGCGACAAGATCGAAGTGTTCGAGAAAGTCCAGGTGGCTCGCAGCCTGTAATCGCGAGTCGCAACACGCAACGCCCGGCCCCGCATCTGCGCGGCCGGGCGTTTGCCGCTTTTGAGTCCGCTGCTTTTGCAGGTGGCGAGACGAGTGGAAGGTAGCAACGATGGCAAAAGACTACAGCCGTGCCCAGCGTATCGGCGACCAGATTCAACGCGAATTGGCGCAGCTGATTCGTACCGAAGTCAAAGACCCGCGCCTGGGTGGCCTGGTCACCGTTACTGCGGTCGATGTTAGCCGTGACGCCAGCCATGCCAAGGTGTTCGTTACCGTCATGGGCGCCGAGCCGCAAGAGGGTTCAGACCCCATCGCGCAGAGCCTCAAGGTACTGAACGACGCCAGTGGTTTCCTGCGCATGCAGCTGGGCAAGGCGATGAAGCTGCGCAGCGTGCCGCACCTGCGTTTCCATTACGACGAAAGCATCGTGCGTGGTGCCCAGTTATCGGCGCTGATCGAGCGTGCGGTGACCGAGGACAGCAAGCACGTCGACAGCGACACCGAGGCCAAGGAGTAAGCGCGTGGCCCAGGTTAAGCGTATTCGTCGCAAGGTTGACGGCATCATCCTGCTCGACAAGCCAAAGGGCTTCAGCTCCAACGCGGCGTTGCAGAAGGTGCGTTGGTTGCTCAATGCCGAGAAGGCCGGGCACACCGGTAGTCTCGATCCGCTGGCCACCGGCGTGCTGCCATTGTGCTTCGGCGAGGCGACCAAGTTTTCCCAGTACCTGCTCGATGCCGACAAGGGCTATGAGACGGTCATGCAGCTCGGCGTCACCACCACCACGGCCGATGCCGAGGGTGAGGTGATCGAGCGCCGCGAAGTGAATGTCGACGCCTCGGACATCGAGGCGCTGCTGCCGCGTTTTCGTGGTGACATCAGTCAGGTGCCGCCGATGTATTCGGCGCTCAAGCGCGACGGCCAGCCGCTGTACAAACTTGCGCGTGCCGGAGAAGTAGTGGAGCGCGAGGCGCGTTCTGTTACTATTGCGCGCCTGGAGTTGCTGAGCAGTGTGGCCGACAAGGCGAGCCTGGCGGTGGACTGCAGTAAAGGCACCTATATCCGTACGCTGGTCGAGGATATCGGGCACCTGCTGGGCTGTGGTGCCCATGTCGCCGAGCTGCGCCGTACCAAGGCCGGCCCGTTCGACTTGTCCCAGAGTGTCAGCCTGGACGAACTGCTGCAGGCCCATGAGGAGGGTGGCAACGAAGCCGTCGATCGTTTCCTGCTGCCGGTGGACAGTGGGCTGGAGCATTGGCCGCTGCTGAGCTTTTCGGAGCACAGTTCGTTCTATTGGCTGCAAGGGCAGCCGGTTCGCGCCGCAGACGCGCCGAAGTTCGGCATGGTTCGGGTGCAAGATCACAATGGTCGCTTCATCGGTATTGGTGAAGTGAGCGAAGACGGGCGCATTGCGCCGCGTCGTCTGATTCGGTCCGCGTGACCGTGGCGAGCCGCTCCGGCGGCTCGTAACGAGGGTGGCTGTCAATAGGCACGGTCATACCTCCTTTAAAACACGGGAAGCGATTCCCGGCCTATTGAGACTGTCCTTGCGACCGTCTCCAGATGAGAGGATGCCCACATGGCACTCAGCGTTGAAGAAAAAGCCCAGATCGTTAACGACTACAAGCAAGCTGAAGGCGATACCGGTAGCCCGGAAGTCCAGGTTGCTCTGCTGTCCGCCAACATCAACAAGCTGCAAGGCCACTTCAAGGCCAACGGCAAAGACCACCACTCGCGTCGTGGCCTGATCCGTATGGTCAACCAGCGCCGCAAGCTGCTGGACTACCTGAAGGGTAAGGACACCAGCCGTTACAGCGCCCTGATCGGTCGCCTGGGTCTGCGTCGCTAAGCAATGCTTAGCTGTCGTTGACCGCAAAAGCTGGAAGTGGGCTCGCCCTGCTTCCAGCTTTTGCGTTTATGCTTCACCCGTTTTATGGCTTCAGCCACTTTGGACAGCGCCGGGCCGACTCCCGCAGCGATTGCCCACCAATTCGCAAGAACCGTTTCCCCCAAAGGCAACAGAGAGAAGGAAAACACCGTGAACCCGGTAATCAAGAAATTTCAATTCGGTCAGTCGACCGTCACCCTCGAGACTGGCCGTATCGCCCGTCAGGCTTCCGGCGCCGTGCTGGTCACCGTCGACAACGACGTAACCGTGCTGGTCACCGTGGTAGGCGCCAAGTCTGCCGACCCGAGCAAGGGTTTCTTCCCGCTGTCCGTGCACTACCAGGAAAAGACCTACGCAGCCGGCAAGATCCCTGGCGGCTTCTTCAAGCGTGAAGCGCGCCCGAGCGAGAAGGAAACCCTGACCTCGCGCCTGATCGATCGTCCGATCCGCCCGCTGTTCCCGGAAGGCTTCCAGAACGAAGTGCAGGTCATCTGCACCGTGGTCTCCACCAGCAAGAAGACCGACCCGGACATCGCAGCGATGATCGGTACCTCGGCTGCCCTGGCCATCTCCGGCATCCCGTTCGACGGCCCCATCGGTGCCGCCCGTGTTGCCTACCACCCCGAAACCGGCTACCTGCTGAACCCGAACTACGAGCAGCTCAAGGCGTCGAGCCTGGACATGGTCGTGGCCGGTACCAAAGACGCCGTACTGATGGTCGAATCCGAAGCCAAAGAGCTGACCGAAGACCAGATGCTGGGCGCCGTGCTGTTCGCCCATGACGAATTCCAGGCCGTCATCCAGGCCGTTACCGAGCTGGCCGCCGAAGCGGGCAAGCCGCGTTGGGACTGGCAGGCCGCTGCCGCCAACACCAGCCTGCTGGACGCCATCCGCGCCGAGTTCGGTGCCGCGATCTCCGACGCCTATACCATCATCATCAAGCAGGATCGCTATGCGCGCCTGGGCGAGCTGCGCGACCAGGTGGTTGCCAAGTTCTCCGGTGAGGAAGGTCAGCCGAGCGCCGGCGAAGTCAAAGACGCCTTCGGCGAAATCGAATACCGCACCGTGCGCGAGAACATCGTCAACGGCAAGCCGCGTATCGATGGTCGTGACACCCGTACCGTACGTGGCCTGAACATCGAGGTCGGCGTGCTGGACAAGACCCACGGTTCGGCTCTGTTCACCCGCGGCGAAACCCAGGCGCTGGTCGTGGCCACCCTTGGTACCGCCCGCGATGCACAGCTGCTCGACACCCTCGAAGGCGAGAAGAAAGACCCCTTCATGCTGCACTACAACTTCCCGCCGTACTCGGTGGGCGAGTGTGGTCGCATGGGCGCCACCGGTCGTCGTGAGATCGGCCACGGCCGCCTGGCTCGTCGTGGCGTTGCCGCCATGCTGCCGAGCGCTGACGAGTTCCCGTACACCATCCGTATCGTCTCGGAGATCACCGAATCCAACGGTTCGTCCTCCATGGCCTCCGTTTGCGGTGCTTCCCTGGCCCTGATGGACGCTGGTGTACCGATGAAGGCGCCGGTTGCCGGTATCGCCATGGGTCTGGTCAAGGAAGGCGAGAAATTCGCCGTTCTGACCGACATCCTCGGTGACGAAGACCACCTGGGCGACATGGACTTCAAGGTAGCCGGTACCGCCAATGGCGTCACCGCGCTGCAGATGGACATCAAGATCCAGGGCATCACCGAAGAGATCATGGAAATCGCCCTGAACCAGGCCCTGGAAGCGCGTCTGAACATCCTCGGTCAGATGAACCAGGTGATCGCCCAGTCGCGCAGCGAGCTGTCGGCTAACGCCCCGACCATGCTGGCGATGAAGATCGACCAGGACAAGATCCGTGACGTCATCGGCAAGGGCGGCGCCACCATCCGCGCCATCTGCGAAGAGACCAAGGCCTCGATCGACATCGAAGACGACGGCTCGATCAAGATCTTCGGCGAAACCAAGGAAGCCGCCGATGCTGCCAAGCAGCGCGTACTGGCGATCACCGCCGAGGCCGAGATCGGCAAGATCTACGTCGGCAAGGTCGAGCGTATCGTCGACTTCGGCGCCTTCGTCAACATCCTGCCGGGCAAGGACGGTCTGGTGCACATCTCCATGCTCAGCGATGCGCGCGTAGAGAAGGTCACCGACATCCTCAAGGAAGGCCAGGAAGTGGAAGTGCTGGTACTGGACGTGGACAACCGCGGCCGTATCAAGCTGTCCATCAAGGACGTCGCTGCTGCCAAAGCCTCGGGTGTCTGATCCGGGCTGAAGCCGCTGCGTCGAGAAAGCCAGTCAGGGTGACCTGACTGGCTTTTTTATTGCCTGTCGTTTGGCATTGCGGGTAGAGGCAGCGACGTCGCCTTGCCGCAATGCGAGGCTCGGGCTGGTCATCCCAAGGTAGGCCCGTGACTGGGTCCGGGCGCGATATCGCGCTGGGCGCTCAAGCCTCAGGCATAAAAAAACGCCAGTCAGGTGCCGCCTGACTGGCGTTTTTCGTTGTGCCGCCGTGATCAGTCGGTGTACTGGAACAGCTTGATGATCTTCTGCACGCCCGAGGTGTTCTGCACCACGTTGCTTGCCGCATTGGCTTCCTGGCGGCTGACAACGCCGAGCAGGTAGACGATGCCGTTCTCGGTGATCACCTTGATGCGACTGCCCGGCACGCCACTGTCGGCCAGCATCTGGGTCTTGATCTTGGTGGTCAGCAGCGAGTCGTTGCTGCGCGCCAGCAGTGAACTGGGCTGCTGAACCTGCAGCTCGTTGTGTACCTTGCGCACGCCCTGAACGCGGCGGGCAGCTTGTTCGGCCGTGGTTTTCAGGTCGGCGCGGGGCGTCTGGCCGGCGATCAGGATCACGCCGTTATAGCTGGTCACCACGATGTGCGAGGTGGGGCTGGCGAGATCGGCGTGGGCACGGGTGATGGCATTGGCGACGTCCGGGCCGACGAACTGGTCGTCGATCTTGTTGCCGATGCTGCGGCTGCCGCAGCCGCCCAGGATCAGGCTCAATGCCAAGGCGGCGAAGATCAGTGGTGAACGGGTCATTCTTCACTCCCAAACAGTTGACTGTCGATAAGGTCGCACAAGCAATGGATGGCCAATAGATGGACTTCCTGAATGCGCGCCGTGACCTTCGACGGCACGCGAATCTCGACGTCTTCGGGCAGCAGCAGCGAGGCCATGCCGCCGCCATCGCGGCCGGTCAGGGCAACCACGGTCATTTCCCGGTCGTGGGCGGCCTGGATGGCCTGGATTACGTTGGCGGAGTTGCCGCTGGTGGAAATCGCCAGCAGCACGTCGCCTGGTTGGCCTAGCGCGCGGATCTGCTTGGAGAAGACTTCGTTGTAGCTGTAATCGTTGGCGATCGAGGTGATCGTCGAGCTGTCGGTGGTCAGGGCGATCGCCGGCAGGCTGGGGCGCTCGCGTTCGAAGCGGTTGAGCAGCTCCGAGGAGAAATGCTGTGCATCGCCGGCCGAGCCGCCGTTGCCGCAGGACAGGATCTTGCCTTCGCTGAGCAGTGCCTGAACCATCACCTGGCTGGCATGCTCGATGAACGGAGGCAGGACCTCCATGGCGTGGTGCTTGGTTTCGATACTGCCGTGAAACAGCTGGCGAATACGGGCTTGCATATCCATGTAGAGCTTTGACCTTGACTATAACGAGGCCCCGGCCCTTGGGCGCGCGGCGCTGTCGTTGGAAACGGCGGTGGATCAGGGTATCGCAGCGAGCCTGAGCTTCAACTGTCGAAAGCGTTTCTAATCCATTCCAGTGATGCGGGTCTGCCATGGCCTACGGCTATGACATCGAAACGGCAGGGATGTTTGGCCCAGCGCTTCTCCTGTTGCAGAAATTGCATGGCCGTGGCGATCAGCTTGTCACGCTTGCGTCTGTCGACGCTTTCGACCGCGCCACCCCATGCACTGTGCTTGCGGTAGCGCACTTCGGCGAATACTACTGTATCGCCATCTAGCATGACCAGATCGAGTTCGCCCCGCTGTCCGCGCCAGTTCTGCTCGATCAGCTTCAGTCCATGACCTTGCAGGTGCTCGCAGGCGAGGGCTTCGGCCGCTCGCCCGCTGGCATGGCGTGGATCGTCACTCAATGTTGGTTTCTGGCAGGCGCTGAACCTGGCCATTGCTGAATTGCGCCCAGGGCAGCTGGCGCTCGACGCGCTGCGACGCATTCAGGCTCAGGTTGCCGGACAGCCCTTCGACGCGGCTGTCGGGCAGGGTCTTGAGTTGGTCGAGGCGCGGCGCCAGGCGGAAGGCGTCGACCCCCATGGCGTAAAGGCGACCCAGGCTGCCGCCGGCTTGCGGCCACTGGCTGTTGACCTGTTGGCGCAGCGGATCGTTGGCGTCCAGCAGCCAGGGGGTTTCGCAGAACCGGATGCCGTCCAGGTCGCGGTACTGGGCCGCGCTCATGCTGCCGCTGAACAGGTGCGAAGTGGCATACACCGGCACGTCGCCCGCGTACTGGTAAGCCAGGGTCGGTTTGATCTGCTGGGCCTGCTGCGGCGTGGCGGCGAGGAAGATGAAGTCCACGTCCTGGCGGCGCGAGTTGCCGCTGACCTGCAGCAGGCGAGCGACCTGGCCTGCCATGTCCACGGGCTGGTCGATCTGCTCAGCGCCCAGGAAGGTGCCGCCGGCGGCTTGCCAGCTCTGGCGGAAGGCGTCCAGTACACGGTTGCCCCAGTCGCCCTTGGGTACCAGGGCGACGGCGTTGCGCATGCCGTCGGCCCAGGCGCGGCGCGCGACTTCGCGGGCTTCGTCCTCGGCGGCCAGGCCGAACTGGAACAGTTGTGCGGGGTTCTTGGCGCCTGGGTCGGCGTAGTTCAGGGCCAGCGTGGTGATCGGCAACTGGCCGCGGTTACCCAGTTGGGTGACCAGGTTCTTCTCCAGCGGGCCGATAACCAGTTCCACGCCATCGGCCTGGGCCTGGCGATAGAAATCGTCCAGGGAGGTCAGGCGGGCGCTGTCGTACAGCTGAATCTGCGGTGGGTTTTCGCCTGCCTGCTGGGCCTGGTAATGGGCGGCCAGGAAACCGTCACGCAGGGCGCGCGACACCGAGGCCAGTTGGCCTTCCTGGGGCAGCAGCAGGGCGATCTTCTCCAGCGGCTTGCTCGACAGGGCGCGCAGGTCGGCAAGGGCCTTGGGCAGTTGTTGGGCCGCGGGATGGGTAGGGTGCTGAGCCAGCCAGTTGTCGATTGCGTCCTGCTGCTGCTTGAGCGTGCCAACGGTCTTCGCCACCTGGGCCAGCGACAGCCAACCGGCCAAGTCGGCGTCGTCGGCGGTCGGTGCCGGCTCGGCCGGCAGGCTGGAGACCAGTTTCCAGATGTGATCCTGATTGCGCTGCGCGTCGTCGCCACTCAGCAATGGCGCAATGAATACCCGCTCGCGGGCCGCGGCGAGAATCTGGCCATCTTTTTCCAGGGCGTTGGCGCGGGCCAATTGGGTGCGGGTCTGCTGCTCGACCGGCAGTTCGCCGAGGCGATCGAGGCTGGGGTGGGCCAGAGCGTCGAGGGCGGCCTTGGCATCGTTACGCGCCAGGGCCAGTTCCGCCTTGAGGGTGCTGGCGTAGATCTGCTGCGCTGGCTTGAGCAGTTGCAGGTCGACCTGCCCGAGAATGCTCTCGGCACGTTGCGCGTTGCCCTGCTTGGCGGCCAGGTCGGCGGCCGACAGACGCAACAGCTGGGCGTCTTCGCTCTGGCTGGTGCCGGCTTGCTGGAGCATCTGCTCCACGCTGGCCTGGGGCGTGCGAGGCAGTTCGCCAAGGTTCGAGGAAGGCGAGCTGCTGCAGGCAACGAGCAGGCCGGCTAGGCAGAGTGCAGAGAGCGGACGCAGGCAGGCAATCATGTAAGCGATTCCGGGTCTTGAGCAAATGAACGCCGGATTGTACCCAAGGCACCGCCTTGGCGCGACGATGAAGGTGTTAACCGGTACGCAGAGGTCGCAGCTGTTCGCGCTGGCGACGCGTTTCCGCCCTGGCGGTTCGCTCGCGTTACAATGGCGCCTTTCCAGCTATTGATGAGGCATTTCCGTGATCGCTAATGAAGCTCCCCGATCCGCTGCGGGCACCCTGTTCGTGGTGGCGACGCCCATTGGCAATCTCGATGACCTCAGTGCCCGGGCGCTGAAGGTGCTCGGCGATGTCTCGCTGATCGCCGCCGAAGACACGCGACACTCGGCGCGCCTGATGCAGCACTTCGGTATCGGTACGCCGCTGGCGGCCTGTCATGAGCACAACGAGCGTGACGAAGGTAATCGCTTCATCGAGCGCCTGCTGGCGGGAGACGATGTGGCGCTGATTTCCGATGCCGGCACGCCGCTGATTTCCGACCCGGGCTATCACCTGGTGCGCCAGGCCCGGGCCGCCGGGGTTCGCGTGGTTCCGGTGCCTGGTGCCTGCGCACTGATCGCGGCGCTGTCGGCTGCCGGCCTGCCGTCCGATCGCTTCGTCTTCGAAGGCTTTCTGCCGGCCAAGACGGTCGGGCGGCGGGCGCGCCTCGAACTGGTTCGCGAAGAGCCGCGTACGCTGATCTTCTATGAGGCGCCGCATCGCATCCTCGAGTGCCTGCAGGACATGCGCGAGGTATTCGGCGGCGAGCGCCAGGCGTTGCTGGCTCGGGAGCTGACCAAGACCTTCGAAACCCTGCAGGGCATGCCGCTCGATCAGTTGTGCGAGTGGGTGGCGGCCGATGCCAATCAGCAGCGCGGTGAATGCGTGGTGCTGGTGGCAGGCTGGCAGGCGCCCGAAGACGAGGCGTCGGTGAGTGTCGAGGCGCTGCGCGTGCTCGATCTGTTGCTTGCCGAAATGCCGCTCAAGCGCGCGGCAGCGCTGGCCGCGCAGATCACCGGCGTGCGCAAGAACCTGCTCTATCAGGCAGCGCTGGAGCGCCAGCAGGACGGTTGAACTTGTTCTTGCCGGGTCCCAGCGGTTACCCTAGGCGGCGGAGAGTCGATCGGACAGTCGCTGCCTTCCATCTGGAAGGGGGAGGAAAGTCCGGGCTCCATAGGGCGGAGTGCCAGGTAACGCCTGGGAGGCGCGAGCCTACGGAAAGTGCCACAGAAAACAACCGCCTAAGTGCTTCGGCGCCGGTAAGGGTGAAAAGGTGCGGTAAGAGCGCACCGCACGGCTGGTAACAGTCCGTGGCTAGGCAAACCCCACTCGGAGCAAGACCAAATAGGGTTCCATTGGCGTGGCCCGCGCTGGAACCGGGTAGGTTGCTAAAGGCGTGCAGTGATGTACGTCGTAGAGGAATGGCTGTCCTCGACAGAACCCGGCTTATAGATCGACTCTCCACCTCCTACTGCTTTTGCTTCTTCTCCTCATTTCTAATACCGAAAAAATCTTACTCTTAACAAACTACTTTAAGTTCGTTGGGTAGGTTCTTGTATGTGGTTGTTTTTTAGCCATCTTTCCCGCTTTGGGCGCTCGTCCCACTTCTCATTTATTCGCTAAATCTCCGTTCTATAAGGAATTTTCCGTTCTGGCGCGCCTTGACGGTGGGGTATGCGCGTTCCTATAGTGTGCTCCGGTGGTAAAAAGTGGCATGAAGTGGGTTTTTTTGGATGCGGATGGCTGAATAAAGGGGAAACGCGATCGTGTTTCGCGGAGCTAACGCCATAAGTCTTGACGCCAAGGGGCGGCTCGCGATGCCAAGTCGGTATCGGGACGAGCTCGTTTCGCGTTCGGCTGGCCAGCTCATCGTCACCATCGACGCCATCGATCCCTGCCTTTGTGTCTACCCGTTGCCGGAGTGGGAAATCATCGAGAACAAGCTGCGCGAGCTGGCTTCCTTTCGTGAAGAGAACCGCCGCCTGCAACGTCTGCTGATTGGTAATGCCGTCGATCTCGAGCTGGATGGCAGCGGTCGTTTTCTGGTTCCGCCGCGGTTGCGCGAATACGCCAAGCTGGACAAGCGCGCGATGCTGGTGGGGCAGCTCAATAAATTTCAACTGTGGGATGAGGATTCCTGGAATGCCGTGGCCGATGCCGATCTGGCCGCCATCAAGCAACCGGGTGCTCTTTCCGATGACCTTCGTGACCTGATTCTGTGAACATGACCTCTACCTTTCGCCATATCACCGTGTTGCTCGAAGAGGCCGTTGCGGCGCTCTCGCCGCGCGCCGATGGCTGCTATGTAGATGGCACGTTCGGGCGGGGTGGGCATAGCCGGCTGATCCTCGAAAGGATCGGGCCTGGCGGTCGCTTGCTGGGGTTCGACAAGGACCCTCTCGCAATCGCGACTGGAAATACGCTAGCGGCCGAAGACGGCCGCTTTGTCGTTGTACAGAGAAGCTTTGCGGAACTTGGCGACGAACTCGCTGTCCGCGGCCTGGCCGGTGGCGTGAGCGGCATTCTGCTGGATCTGGGTGTGTCCTCGCCGCAGCTCGATGATGCCGAGCGCGGCTTCAGTTTTCTCAACGACGGCCCACTGGACATGCGCATGGACCCTTCGCGGGGCGTCAGCGCTGCACAGTTCATCGCCACTGCCGATGAAGACGAGATCGCCCGCGTATTCAAGGAATATGGTGAAGAGCGCTTCGCCAAGCGCATGGCGCGCGCCGTGGTGGCTCGTCGCCAGGAGCAGGCCTTCGAGCGCACTGCCGACCTGGCGCAGGTGCTGACCGTCGCCAATCCCGCCTGGGAGAAAGGCAAGAACCCGGCGACCCGTGCCTTCCAGGGGCTGCGCATCCACGTCAACAATGAGCTGGGCGACCTGGAACGTGGCCTCGACGCCGCGCTGGGGAACCTGGAAGTGGGCGGCCGTCTGGTGGTGATCAGCTTCCACTCCCTGGAAGACCGCATCGTCAAGCAGTTCATGCGCAAGCACGCCAAGGGCGAGATGGACAAGCTGCCGCGTGACCTGCCCATCATCCCCAAGGCCTTCGAGCCGCGCCTGAAACTGATCGGCAAACCACAGTTCGCCTCCGAGGCCGAACTCAAGGCCAACCCACGCTCGCGCAGCGCAGTCATGCGCGTCGCGGAGAAACTGCGATGAGCGGCGTGGGCCTCAAGCGTTTTCCCAAGGGCAGCCTGCTGATGCTGGTGCTCTTCGTCGGCGTGCTCGGTTCAGCGCTGGCGGTGTCCTACAGCGCGCACTGGAATCGTCAGTTGCTCAACAGCCTGTACGGCGAGCTCAGTGTGCGTGACAAGGCGCAAGCCGAGTGGGGTCGGCTGATCCTCGAGCAGAGCACCTGGACGGCTCACAACCGGATCGAGACCCTGGCCAGCGAACAGCTGAAAATGCGCATCCCCGACGCCGCCGAAGTGCGCATGGTGGCGCCATGATGAAGCTCGAAGGGGCTCTTTACCCGTGGCGCTTCCGCCTGGTGATGCTGCTGCTCGCGCTGATGGTCGCGGCCATTGCGGCGCGCATCTTCGAACTGCATGTGTTCGATCATGACTTCCTCAAAGCCCACGGCGACGCGCGCAGCGTGCGGCATATTCCGATTCCGGCGCACCGTGGTCTGATCACCGACCGTAACGGCGAGCCGCTGGCGGTCAGTACTCCGGTCACCACCCTGTGGGCCAATGGCAAGGAGCTTCAGGCTGGCAAGGCGCAGTGGCCGGTGCTGGCGGCTGCGCTGGGTCAGGAGCCGAATGCCTTCGCCCAGCGCCTGCAGGCCAACGCCGAGCGTGAGTTCATGTATCTGGTGCGCGGCCTGACCCCCGAGCAGGGCCAGCGCGTGCTCGATCTCAAGGTTCCGGGCGTTTACTCCATCGAGGAGTTTCGTCGTTTCTATCCGGCTGGCGAAGTCACCGCCCACATGGTCGGCTTCACCGATATCGATGACCGCGGTCGTGAAGGCGTTGAACTGGCGTTCGAGGACTGGCTGGCCGGCGTACCTGGCAAGCGTCAGGTACTCAAGGATCGCCGTGGCCGCCTGATCCGCGACGTGCAGGTCACCCAGAACGCCAAGGCCGGCAAGGCACTGGCATTGTCCATCGACCTGCGCCTGCAATACCTGGCCCACCGCGAACTGCGTAACGCGCTGGTCGAGTTCGGTGCCAAGGCCGGCAGCCTGGTGATGCTCGACGTGAAGACCGGCGAGATCCTCGCCATGGTCAACCAGCCGACCTACAACCCCAACAACCGTCGCAACCTGCAGCCGGCTGCCATGCGTAACCGCGCCATGATCGACGTTTTCGAGCCAGGCTCGACCATGAAGCCGTTCTCCATGAGTGCCGCCCTGGAAACCGGACGCTGGAAACCAACCGACAAGGTCGACGTGCATGGCGGTACGCTGCAGATCGGCCGCTACACCATCAAGGACGTGTCCCGCGCGCCGGACGGCGTGCTCGACCTGACCGGCATTCTGATCAAGTCCAGTAACGTGGGCATGAGCAAGGTCGCTTTCGATATCGGTGGCGCGGCTATCTATGACGTGATGCAGCAGGTCGGTCTGGGCCAGGACACCGGCCTGAGCTTCCCGGGTGAGCGCGTCGGCAACCTGCCCAACCATCGTGAGTGGCGCAAGGCAGAAACCGCGACCCTTTCCTACGGCTATGGCCTGTCGGTCACTGCCGTGCAGCTGGCCCATGCCTACGCCGTGCTGGGCAACAACGGGCGCAGCGTACCGATGTCGCTGACACGTACCGATCGCGTGCGCGACAGCGTGCAGGTGATCCCCGAAGACGTTGCCCACACCCTGCAGGGCATGCTCCAGCAGGTGATCGAGGCCCCGGGCGGCGTATTCCGTGCCCAGGTGCCGGGTTACCATGTAGCCGGCAAGAGCGGCACGGCGCGCAAGACCGCTGCCGGTACCAAAGGTTACCAGGCCAACGCCTATCGCTCGCTGTTCGCCGGCTTCGCACCGGCCAGCAACCCGCGCATCGCCGTTGCCGTGGTCATCGACGAGCCAAGCAAGAGTGGCTACTACGGCGGCCTGGTATCGGCCCCCGTGTTCAGTCGCGTAATGGCCGGCGGCCTGCGCCTGATGAACATCACCCCGGATAACCTGCCCGAGACCACGGCCGTGCAAGCCGAAGCGCCAGCGGCAGCCAACAATGGAGGGCGCGGCTGATGCCCATGCCATTGAACCAGTTGTTGCCCCAGGCGAGCAGCGGCGTGTTGATCCGTGAACTGACCCTCGATAGCCGCCAGGTGCGCCCCGGCGACCTGTTCCTGGCCGTGCCGGGCACTCGTCAGGATGGCCGCGTGCATATCGCCGACGCGATTTCCCGTGGTGCTGCCGCGGTTGCCTTCGAGACCGACGGCTCGCTGCCGATGACCGCCGAAAGTGCCGAACTGGTCGCCATCAAAGGCCTGGCCGGTCAGCTGTCGGCCATTGCTGGCCGCTTCTACGGCGAGCCAAGCCGCGGCCTGCACATGGTCGGCATCACCGGCACCAACGGCAAGACCAGCGTCAGTCAGTTGCTGGCCCAGGCCCTAGACCTGCTCGGCGAGCCGTGCGGCATCGTCGGCACCCTCGGCAACGGCTTCTACGGCACGCTGGCTCAGGGCCTGCACACCACGCCGGATCCGATCGGCGTACAGGCGACCCTGGCTGGCCTTAAAAAGAACGGCGCGCGGGCCATCGCCATGGAAGTATCGTCCCACGGCCTGCATCAGGGCCGCGTCGCCGCACTGGATTTCGACGTGGCGGTGTTTACCAACCTGTCCCGCGATCACCTCGATTACCACGGTTCGATGGAGGCCTACCAAGCCGCCAAGGCCGCGCTGTTCGCCTGGCCGAGCCTGCGTGCTCGCGTCATCAATCTGGACGATGCCGTGGGCCGCGAACTGGCTGCTCAGGAGCGTGACTCCCGGCTGATCGGCTACAGCCTTCAGGATTCGAGCGCCTATCTGTTCTGCCGCGATATTCATTTCGATGACCAGGGCGTGCGCGCCACGCTGGTTACGCCGCGCGGCGAGGGCAGCCTGCGCAGCTCGCTGCTGGGCCGCTTCAACCTCAGCAACCTGCTCGCCGTGGTCGGTGCGCTGGTCGCCATGGATTACCCGCTGGACGAAATTCTCAAGGTGCTTCCGCGCTTGCAGGGCCCTATTGGCCGTATGCAGCGCCTCGGCGGCCAGGATGCACCGCTGGTGGTCGTCGACTACGCCCACACCCCGGACGCGCTGGAGCAGGTGCTGGGTGCGCTGCGCCCCCATGTCACGGGTCGACTGCTGTGCCTGTTCGGCTGTGGTGGTGACCGTGATCGCGGCAAGCGCCCGCTGATGGCCGAGGTGGTCGAGCGCCTGGCTGACGCCGCGTTGGTTACCGACGACAACCCGCGTACCGAGTCGCCCGAGCAGATATTCGACGACATCCGTGCCGGTTTCGGCAAAGCCGAGCACGTGCGTTTCATGCACGGTCGTGGCAATGCCATCGCCCAGCTGATTGGCGAAGCCCAGGTCGGCGACGTGGTCGTGCTGGCCGGCAAGGGCCACGAGGATTACCAGGAAATCGACGGTGTGCGTCAGCCGTTTTCCGATCTGCAGGAGGCCGGTCGTGCACTGGCTGCATGGGAGGCGGCACATGCTTAAGGCATTTCGGTTGAGCGAAATCGCCAGCGCCCTGAGCGGTCGCGTGGTCGGTGATGACTGCGCCTTCTCGGCCGTCAGCACCGACAGCCGCAGCATCGTGCCGGGCCAGCTGTTCGTCGCCTTGAGCGGCCCGCGTTTCGATGGGCATGACTACCTGGCCCAGGTCGCTGCCAAAGGCGCTGTGGCGGCGCTGGTAACGCGCGAAGTCGCGGGCGTCGACCTGCCGCAAGTGGTAGTCGCCGATACCACGCTGGCCCTCGGCCAATTGGGCGCGCTCAATCGCCAGGCCTACGGTGGCCTGCTGGCCGCCGTGACCGGCTCTAGCGGCAAGACCACCGTCAAGGAAATGCTGGCCGCCATCCTGCGCTCGGCCTGCGCTCAGGACGGCGGCGCCGTGCTGGCGACCCGCGGCAACCTCAACAACCAGCTGGGCGTACCGCTGACCCTGCTGGAACTGGGCCCGGAACACACTGGCGCAGTCATCGAACTGGGCGCCTCGGGTATCGGCGAGATCGCCTACACCGTCGGCCTGACCAAACCGCAAGTGGCGATCATCACCAACGCCGGCAACGCCCACGTGGGTGAGTTCGGCGGCCCCGAGAACATCGTGCTGGCCAAGGGCGAAATTCTCGAAGGTCTGGGTGAGACCGGCATTGCCGTGCTCAACCGTGACGACGTGGCGTTCGAGCGTTGGGTCAAGCGTGCAGCCGGGCGCCGAGTTCTCAGTTTTGCGCTGCGCGACAGCAGCGCCGACTTCCATGCCCGTGAGCTGAGCCGTGATCCACGTGGCTGCCCGGCATTCACGCTGTTCTGCCAGGAAGGCCAGGCCCGCGTACAACTGAATCTGCTCGGTGAGCACAACGTGACCAATGCATTGGCCGCTGCCGCTGCCGCCCATGCCCTGGCGGTGCCACTGGTGGCCATCAAGAACGGCCTGGAAAGCCTGCTGCCGGTCAAGGGCCGTGCCGTTGCGCAACTGGCGCAGAACGGCGCCCGGGTCATCGACGACACTTACAACGCCAATCCGGCTTCGATCTGCGCCGCCATCGATATCCTCGCCGGCTTCTCCGGTCGCAAGGTGCTGGTGCTGGGCGATATCGGCGAGCTGGGCGCCTGGTCCGAGCAGGGCCACCGCGACGTGGGCGACTACGCAGTCGGCAAGGCCGATGTGCTCTATGCGGTCGGTCCTCAGATGAAACATGCCGTACAGGCCTTTGGCGCCGGGTCGCGGCATTTCGCCGACCAGGCCGCGCTGATCGACGCGGTACGCGCCGAGCCCGGCGACAGCACCATTCTAATTAAAGGTTCACGCAGCGCCGCGATGGAAAACGTCGTCGCCGCGCTGTGTGGCGACAGTGGGGAGAGTCACTAAATGCTGCTGCTGCTGGCAGAGTATCTGCAACAGTTCCACAAGGGCTTCGCGGTCTTTCAGTACCTGACCCTGCGCGGGATTCTAGGCGTGCTGACGGCGCTCGCGCTGGCGCTGTTCCTCGGCCCCTGGATGATTCGTACCCTGCAGATCCGCCAGATCGGCCAGGCCGTGCGCAACGACGGCCCGCAGTCGCATCTGTCCAAGAAGGGCACGCCGACCATGGGCGGTGCGCTGATTCTCTCGGCCATCGCCATCAGCACCCTGCTGTGGGCTGACCTGAGCAATCGCTACGTGTGGGTGGTGCTGATCGTCACCCTGCTGTTCGGCGCCATCGGCTGGGTCGATGATTACCGCAAGGTGATCGAGAAGGACTCGCGTGGCCTGCCGAGCCGCTGGAAGTACTTCTGGCAATCAGTGTTCGGCATCGGCGCGGCCGTCTTCCTTTATATGACTGCGCAGACGCCGATCGAAACCACCCTGATCGTGCCGCTGCTCAAGGACGTCAGCATTCCCCTGGGTATCGGCTTCGTGGTGCTGACCTATTTCGTCATCGTCGGCTCCAGCAACGCGGTGAACCTCACCGACGGCCTCGACGGCCTGGCGATCCTGCCTACCGTGATGGTCGGCGGCGCCCTGGGCATTTTCTGCTACCTGTCGGGCAACGTGAATTTCTCCGAATACCTGCTGATTCCCTACGTGCCGGGTGCCGGTGAGCTGATCGTGTTCTGCGGCGCGCTGATTGGCGCCGGCCTGGGCTTTCTGTGGTTCAACACCTACCCCGCTCAGGTGTTCATGGGCGACGTGGGCGCGCTGGCGCTGGGTGCTGCGCTGGGCACCATCGCCGTGATTGTGCGCCAGGAAATCGTCCTGTTCATCATGGGCGGCGTGTTCGTGATGGAAACCCTGTCGGTGATCATCCAGGTCGCCAGTTTCAAGCTGACCGGCAAGCGCGTGTTCCGCATGGCACCGATTCACCACCATTTCGAGTTGAAGGGTTGGCCCGAGCCACGGGTCATCGTTCGTTTCTGGATCATCACCGTCATTCTGGTGTTGATCGGCCTCGCTACTTTGAAACTGCGTTGAGGACAGCATGAGCCTGATCGCTTCCGACCAATTCCGCATCGTTGTCGGCCTCGGCAAGAGCGGCATGTCCCTGGTGCGCTACCTCGCGCGCCAGGGCGTGCGCTTCGCCGTGGCCGACACCCGTGCCAATCCGCCGGAGCTGAGCACCTTGCGTGAACAGTTCCCACAGGTCGAAGTGCGTTGTGGCGAGCTGGACGTGGAATTCCTCAGCCGTGCCAGCGAACTGCTGGTCAGCCCCGGCTTGGCCGTGGCTACGCCGGCTCTGCAGGAAGCGGCCAAGCGCGGCGCCAAGCTTTCCGGCGATATCGACCTGTTCGCTCGCGCGGCGAAGGCGCCGATCATCGCCATCACCGGTTCCAACGCCAAGAGCACCGTGACCACCCTGGTAGGTGAGATGGCGGCAGCGGCGGGGCGCAAGGTCGCCGTGGGCGGCAACCTGGGCACGCCGGCGCTGGATCTGCTCGCCGACGACGTGGAGCTTTACGTCATCGAGCTGTCCAGCTTCCAGCTGGAAACCACCGAGCTGCTCAACGCCGAAGTGGCCACCTGCCTGAACGTCAGCGAAGACCACATGGATCGCTACGCCGATCTGCCGGCTTATCACCTGGCCAAACACCGCATCTTCCGGGGCGCGCGGCAAGTGGTGGTCAATCGTGACGATCCGCTGTCGCGGCCGATGATCGCCGATCAGGTGCCGTGCTGGAGCTTCGGCCTCGGCAAGCCGGACTTCAAGCGTTTCGGCCTGCTTGAGGAAAACGGCGAAAAATACCTGGCCTATCAGTTCGAGGCGCTGCTGCCGGTGCGCGAGCTGAAGGTGCGTGGCGCCCATAACCAGTCCAATGCCCTGGCGGCGCTGGCGCTCGGCCATGCCGTGGGCCTGCCGATGGCCGTCATGCTCGATACCCTCAAAGCCTTCACCGGTCTGGCGCACCGCTGCCAGTGGGTTGGCGAGCGCAGTGGCGTGAGCTACTACGACGATTCCAAGGCCACCAACGTCGGTGCTGCGCTGGCGGCCATCGAAGGCCTGGGCGCCGACATCGATGGCAAGCTGGTGCTGATCGCCGGTGGCGACGGCAAGGGTGCCGATTTCTCCAGCCTGCGCAAGCCGGTCGCCGCTCATTGTCGCGCCGTGGTGCTGCTTGGCCGCGATGCCGACAAACTGGCCGCGGTGCTGGATGGCGCGGTGGAAATCGTGCGCGCCGACAGCCTGCAGGCTGCCGTCGACCAGGCTGCCGCGCTCGCCCAAAGCGGCGATGCGGTACTGCTGTCGCCGGCCTGCGCGAGCCTGGACATGTTCAAGAATTTCGAAGAACGCGGGCGCCTGTTCGCCCAGGCCGTGGAGGCGCTCGTCTGATGCTGTCCTTCCTGCGTCCGTATCCGTCCCCGCTTCTCGGCCGCCGTGGCCTGGACATGGACTTCCCGATGCTCGCCGGCTGCCTGGCGCTGCTCGGCCTCGGTCTGGTGATGATTTCCTCGGCCTCCACCGAAGTGGCGGCGGTGAATACCGGCAGCCCGCTGTACTACATGATTCGTCACCTGATTTATCTGGCCATCGGCCTGGGTGCCGCTGGCGTGGTGCTGATGATTCCGCTGGCCACCTGGCAGCGCCACAGCTGGTTGCTGCTACTGATCGCCATCGCCTTGTTGGTGATGGTGCTGCTGCCCGGCATTGGCCGCGAGGTCAACGGTGCCAAGCGCTGGATCGGTTTCGGGGCCTTCAACATCCAGCCTTCGGAGATCGCCAAGGTATTCGTGGTGCTTTATCTCGCCGGCTACCTGGTACGTCGCCAGGAAGAGGTGCGCGAAAGCTGGGCGGGCTTCTTCAAGCCGTTCGTGGTGTTGCTGCCCATGGCCTTCCTGCTGCTGCTCGAGCCCGACTTCGGGGCGACCGTGGTGATGATGGGCGCGGCCATGGCCATGCTGTTCCTCGGTGGCGTCGGCTTGTTCCGTTTCCTGCTGATGGTAGCTCTGGCGGTTGGCGCGGTATTCGTGCTGGTGCAGAGCCAGGAGTACCGCCTGCAGCGCCTGATCACCTTTACCGACCCTTGGGCCGACCAGTACGGTTCCGGCTACCAGCTGACCCAGGCGCTGATCGCCTTCGGGCGTGGCGAATGGCTGGGTGTCGGTCTGGGCAACAGCATTCAGAAGCAGTTCTACCTGCCCGAAGCACACACCGACTTCGTGTTCTCCGTGCTGGCCGAGGAACTGGGCCTGGTCGGTGCGCTGGCAACCGTCGGCCTGTTCGTGTTCGTCAGCGTGCGCGCCTTGTACATCGGCCTGTGGGCCGAGAAGGCCAAGCAGTTCTTCTCGGCCTATGTGGCTTTCGGCCTGGGCTTCCTGTGGATCGGCCAGTTCCTGATCAACATCGGCGTGAACATCGGTCTTTTGCCCACCAAGGGATTGACCCTGCCGTTCCTGAGTTACGGCGGCAGCTCCCTGGTGATCTGCTGCGTCAGCCTGGCGCTGTTGCTGCGCATCGAGTGGGAAGCGCGCAATGGTCTGGGCAGCGAAGACGTCGAGTTCGACGAAAGCGACTTCCCCGAGCCCGAGCGGGAGGTGCAGCATGGCCGGTAACGTACTGATCATGGCGGGTGGCACCGGCGGGCATGTGTTCCCGGCGCTGGCCTGCGCCCGTGAATTCCAGGCACGCGGCTACCGCGTGCACTGGCTGGGCACGCCGCGTGGCATCGAGAACGAACTGGTTCCGGCTGCCGGCCTGCCGCTGCACCTGATCAACGTCAGTGGCTTGCGGGGCAAGGGCAAGCTGTCGCTGCTCAAGGCGCCGCTGCAGCTGCTCAAGGCGCTGTTCCAGGCCCGCAAGGTGGTGCGCGAACTGCAGCCGGTCTGCGTGCTCGGCATGGGCGGCTACGTGACTGGCCCGGGCGGCCTGGCAGCCAAGCTGGCCGGCGTGCCGCTGATCATTCACGAGCAGAATGCCGTGGCCGGTACCGCCAATCGCAGTCTGGTGGCATTCGCCAGCCGGGTCTGCGAGGCTTTCCCCGATACCTTCGCCGCGTCGGACAAGCGCCGCACCACCGGCAACCCGGTACGCGAAGAGCTGTTCCTGGAAACGCCGCGCGATGCGCTGACCGGTCGTCGGCCACGCCTGCTGATTCTGGGTGGCAGCCTGGGCGCCGAACCGCTCAACAAGTTGCTGCCAGAGGCACTGGCGCAGGTGTCCGCCGAATTGCGCCCGGAGGTCTTCCACCAGGCCGGCAAGCAACACGCCGAGGTGACCGGCGAACGATACAACGCAGCGGGCGTCGAAGCGCAGGTCGCGCCCTTTATCGGCGACATGGCCCGCGCCTACGCCTGGGCCGACCTGGTGGTCTGCCGCTCCGGTGCGCTGACCGTCAGCGAATTGGCTGCCGCCGGCCTGCCGGCTTTCCTGGTGCCGTTGCCCCACGCGATCGACGACCACCAGACGCGCAACGCCAGCTATCTCGCGAAGGACGGTGCCGCCGTTCTTCTGCCACAACGCTCCACTGACGCTGCCGATCTGGCAGCGCAGCTGACCGAGGTCTTGATGCACCCCGAACGACTCAAACAAATGGCCAGCACCGCACGTCGCCTGGCCAAGCCTGATGCTACCCGTACCGTCGTCGATGTCTGCCTGGAGGTGGCCCGTGGCTAAATCCCCCGCAGCGGTCAAGGCAGAAGTGCGGCGCATGCGTCGTATCCGCCGCATTCACTTCGTCGGCATCGGCGGCGCCGGCATGTGCGGTATCGCTGAAGTCCTGCTCAACCTGGGCTACGAAGTGTCCGGTTCCGACCTGAAGACCTCGGCCGTGACCGAGCGCCTGGAAAACTTCGGTGCACAGATCTTCATCGGCCACCGTGCCGAAAACGCCGAGAGCGCCGACGTGCTGGTGGTCTCCAGCGCGATCAACACCTCTAACCCGGAAGTGGCGACCGCGCTCGAGCGCCGCATTCCCGTGGTGCCGCGCGCCGAAATGCTCGCCGAGCTGATGCGCTATCGCCATGGCATCGCCGTGGCCGGCACCCATGGCAAGACCACCACCACCAGCCTGCTGGCCTCGGTGTTCGCCGCTGGTGGCCTGGATCCGACCTTCGTGATCGGCGGCCGCTTGAACGCTGCCGGCACCAACGCCCAGCTCGGTTCGAGCCGCTACCTGATCGCCGAAGCCGACGAGAGCGACGCCAGCTTCCTGCACCTGCAGCCCATGGTGTCGGTGGTGACCAACATCGACATGGATCACATGAGCACCTATGAGGGCGACTTCAACAAACTGAAGAAGACCTTCATCGAGTTTCTCCACAACCTGCCGTTCTATGGCTTGGCCGTGCTGTGCGTGGACGATCCGGTGGTACGCGAGATCCTCTCTCAGGTCGGCCGCCCGACGGTGACCTATGGCTTCAGCGAAGATGCCGACGTGCGCGCCATCAACGTGCGCCAGCAGGGCATGCAGACCTTCTTCACCGTGCTGCGCCCCGACTGCGAGCCGCTTGACGTGTCGGTGAACATGCCGGGCAATCACAACGTGCTCAATGCCCTGGCAACCATCTGCATCGCTACCGATGAAGGCATCAGTGACGAGGCCATCGTCCAGGGGCTGTCGCAGTTCCAGGGCGTCGGTCGACGCTTCCAGGTGTATGGCCAACTGCCGGTCGAAGGCGGTGAGGTGATGCTGGTCGACGACTACGGTCATCACCCGCGCGAAGTGGCGGCAGTGATCAAGGCCGTGCGCGGCGGCTGGCCGGAGCGTCGCCTGGTGATGGTCTATCAGCCGCACCGCTACAGCCGTACCCGCGATCTGTACGACGATTTCGTGCAAGTGCTGACTGACGCCAACGTGCTGCTGCTGATGGAGGTCTACCCGGCCGGCGAAGAGCCGATCCCCGGTGCCGACAGCCGTCAGCTGTGCCACAGCATTCGCCAGCGCGGTCAGCTGGACCCCATTTATATCGAGCGCGGCGCCGACCTGGCACCGCTGATCAAGCCGCTGCTGCGTGCTGGCGACATCCTGCTTTGCCAGGGCGCCGGTGACATCGGCGGCGTCGCCCCACAACTGCTGCAGAGCCCGCTGTTCAGCGCGCAAGGTCAACGCAAATGAGTGCCGAAACCCTGAAATCCCAACTGCCGGTAGCGGCATTCGGCCGTGTTGCCGTGCTGTTCGGTGGCAAGAGCGCCGAGCGTGAGGTATCGCTGAAGTCCGGCAATGCCGTGCTTAGCGCACTGCAGAGCGCTGGCGTCGAGGCATTCGGCATCGACGTGGGTGACGACTTCGTTACCCGCCTAGGCAGCGAGAAGATCGACCGCGCCTTCATCGTGTTGCATGGCCGTGGCGGTGAAGATGGCAGCATGCAGGGCCTGCTCGAGTGCGCCGGCATTCCTTATACCGGCAGCGGCATCCTTGCCTCGGCGCTGGCCATGGACAAGCTGCGCACCAAGCAGGTGTGGCAAAGCCTCGGCCTGTCCACGCCGCGCCACGCCGTGCTGGCCAGCGCCGACGATTGCCATCGCGCCGCTGACGAGCTGGGCTTCCCGCTGATCGTCAAGCCGGCGCACGAAGGTTCCAGCATCGGCATGGCCAAGGTCGGCGACGTGGACGCCCTGATCGCCGCCTGGCAGGACGCCGCCTGCTACGACAGCCAGGTGCTGGTCGAGCAGTGGATCCATGGCCCGGAGTTCACCATCGCCATGCTGCGTGGCCAGGTGCTGCCACCGATCGCCCTGGGCACCTCGCACAGCTTCTACGACTACGACGCCAAGTACCTGGCCGATGACACCCAGTACCGCGTGCCTTGCGGCCTCTCGGCCGACAAGGAGGCCGAGCTGAAGGCCCTGACCGCGCGCGCCTGCGAGGCCGTCGGTACCCAGGGTTGGGCACGCGCCGATGTGATGCAGGACGCCGATGGGCGTTTCTGGTTGCTGGAGGTGAACACCGTTCCGGGCATGACCGACCACAGCCTGGTGCCGATGGCGGCCCAGGCAGCCGGTCTGGACTTCCAGCAACTGGTGTTGGCGATTCTCGCCGACAGCGTCGAGGCACGGGGGTAAGCATGGGCGCCATCCTTCGTCATCAGCCAGGTTCAGGCACGCCGGTACGCGGCAAGGCCGTGCCGCGCGGTGCGAGCCGCCTGGTGGCCAAGGAGCCGATCAGCGTGCGTTTGCCGCGGCCGAACTTCAGCCTGTTCAAGCGTCTGACCTGGCCGGTGATGCTGCTGGTACTGGGCTTTGGCGCCTATGAACTGTCGTTGCGCCTGCTGCCTTACGCCGATCGGCCGATCGCCAAGATCAGCGTGGAAGGCGACCTGAGCTACATCAGCCAGCAATCGGTGCAACAACGCATTGAACCTTTTGTCAGCGCGAGCTTCTTCAGTGTCGACCTTGTCGGTATGCGCCACGAACTGGAGCAGATGCCATGGATCGCCCACGCCGAAGTTCGCCGTGTGTGGCCCGATCAGGTGGTGGTGCGACTGGAAGAGCAACTGCCAATCGCCCGCTGGGGCAACGAGGCGCTGCTCAACAACCAGGGCCAGGCGTTCGCGCCCAAGGAGCTGGCGCATTACGAGAATTTGCCGCAACTGTACGGCCCGAAACGGGCCCAGCAACAAGTGATGCAGCAGTATCAGGTGCTGAGCCAGATGCTGCGCCCAATGGGATTCACCGTGGCACGCCTGGAGCTGCGTGAGCGTGGTAGCTGGTTCCTGTCTACGGGGCAGGGTATCGAAGTGCTGCTGGGGCGCGACCATCTGGTGGAAAAAATACGTCGTTTCGGCGCCATCTACAGCAAGGCGCTGAAGGATCAGAAAGACAATATCGCGCGGGTCGATCTGCGCTACGCCAACGGCCTGGCCGTCGCGTGGCGCGAGCCGCCGGCATCGGCAGCGGTCGATACCGCTGCGGTGCAGTGAATAGAGAGAGAAGGCAGGAAACATGGCAAACGTGCAGAGCGGCAAGATGATCGTCGGCCTCGACATCGGTACCTCCAAGGTGGTGGCGCTGGTAGGCGAAGTGACCGCTGATGGTCAGCTGGAAATCGTCGGCATCGGTACTCACCCATCGCGCGGCCTGAAGAAGGGCGTGGTGGTCAACATCGAGTCCACCGTGGCGTCGATCCAGCGTGCGGTCGAAGAGGCCCAGCTGATGGCCGGCTGCCGCATCCACTCGGCATTCGTCGGCGTGGCCGGCAATCACATCCGCAGCCTGAACAGCCACGGTATCGTTGCCATCCGTGACCGTGAGGTCAGCAACGCCGACTTGGAGCGCGTGCTGGATGCCGCCCAGGCGGTGGCCATTCCTGCCGACCAGCGTGTGCTGCACACCCTGCCGCAGGACTACGTGATCGATAACCAGGAAGGCGTGCGCGAGCCCCTGGGCATGTCCGGTGTGCGTCTGGAAGCCAAGGTGCACGTGGTCACCTGTGCAGTGAACGCGGCGCAGAACATCGAGAAGTGCGTGCGCCGTTGCGGCCTGGAAGTCGACGACATCATCCTCGAGCAGCTGGCTTCCGCGTATGCGGTGCTGACCGACGACGAGAAAGAGCTGGGCGTGTGCCTGGTCGATATCGGCGGCGGCACCACCGACATCTGCATCTTCACCGAAGGCGCGATCCGTCATACCGCGGTGATCCCGATCGCCGGCGACCAGGTCACCAACGACATCGCCATGGCGCTGCGCACCCCGACCCAGTACGCCGAAGAGATCAAGATCCGTTACGCCTGCGCCCTGGCCAAGCTGGCCGGTGCCGGTGAGACCATCAAGGTGCCGAGCGTCGGTGATCGTCCGCCGCGCGACTTGTCGCGCCAGTCCCTGGCCGAAGTGGTCGAGCCGCGTTACGACGAGCTGTTCACCCTGATCCAGGCCGAGCTGCGCCGCAGCGGCTACGAGGATCTGATCCCGGCGGGCATCGTACTCACCGGTGGTACGGCGAAGATGGAAGGCGCGGTCGAGCTGGCCGAAGAGATTTTCCACATGCCGGTTCGCCTCGGTGTACCCCACAGCGTCAAGGGGCTCAGCGATGTGGTCCGCAACCCGATTTACTCGACGGGCGTTGGCCTGTTGATGTATGGCCTGCGCAAGCAGTCCGACGACATCCCGATGCCCGGCAATGGCGGGTACGGTGATGAAACCAAGGCACCCGTTCTGGAGCGGCTCAAGCGCTGGATCCAGGGCAATTTCTAATGTGGGCGACGCGGCACGGGCGTGTGCGGCGTCACCGGCAGTAGGCGTTAAAAACTAGAAAATACAGGAGAGAGACCATGTTTGAACTCGTAGACAACCTTCCGCAAAGCGCGGTCATCAAGGTTATCGGTGTCGGTGGTGGCGGTGGCAACGCAGTCAACCACATGGCCAAGAGCAACATCGAAGGCGTCGAATTCATCTGCGCCAACACCGATGCTCAGGCACTGAAGAACATCGGCGCACGTACCGTGCTGCAACTCGGTACTGGCGTTACCAAGGGTCTGGGCGCTGGCGCCAACCCGGAAGTCGGCCGTCAGGCCGCAATCGAAGACCGTGAGCGCATCGCCGAAGTGCTGCAGGGCTGCGACATGGTGTTCATCACCACCGGCATGGGCGGCGGTACCGGTACCGGTGCGGCGCCTGTGATCGCCGAAGTGGCCAAGGAGCTGGGCATCCTCACCGTTGCGGTGGTCACCCGTCCATTCCCGTTCGAAGGCCGCAAGCGTATGCAGATCGCCGACGAAGGCATCCGCGCGCTGCAGGAAAGCGTCGACTCGCTGATCACCATCCCCAACGAGAAGCTGCTGACCATCCTCGGCAAGGACGCCAGCCTGCTGTCCGCCTTCTCCAAGGCCGACGACGTGTTGAGCGGCGCCGTGCGTGGTATCTCCGACATCATCAAGCGTCCGGGCATGATCAACGTCGACTTCGCCGACGTGAAGACCGTGATGAGCGAAATGGGCATGGCGATGATGGGCACCGGCTGCGCCAGTGGTCCGAACCGTGCGCGTGAAGCCACCGAAGCGGCCATCCGCAACCCGCTGCTCGAAGACGTCAACCTGCAGGGCGCCCGCGGCATCCTGGTGAACATCACCGCCGGCCCGGACCTGTCCCTGGGTGAGTACTCCGATGTGGGTAACATCATCGAACAGTTCGCTTCCGAGCATGCCACCGTCAAGGTCGGCACCGTGATCGATCCGGACATGCGTGACGAGCTGCACGTGACCGTGGTCGCCACTGGCCTGGGTGCGCGCATGGAGAAGCCGGTCAAGGTGGTCGACAACACCGTACAGGTCGCCGCTGCTCAAGCCGTAGCGCCGGTAGCCGCTCCGGTTCGCGCCGAGCAGAACGTCAACTACAAAGACTACGAGCGCCCGACCGTTCAGCGTCAGAGCCATGGTGGCGCTGCCACTGCGGCAAAAATGAACCCGCAGGACGACCTGGATTACCTGGACATTCCGGCATTCCTGCGTCGTCAGGCGGATTAATGAAATCTATCAGGAGCATAAAGGTGATTGGTGTTCAGCAAAGGTCGGTTCTGCTATTATCGCCAGCCTTTGTTGAAAACAATTCGCACCTAGCGTAAAGCGGCCAGACCCATGATCAGACAACGCACCCTGAAGAACATCATCCGCGCCACGGGTATCGGCCTGCACTCCGGGGAAAAGGTTTACCTGACCCTGAAGCCGGCTCCGGTGGATACCGGTATCGTGTTCCGCCGTACCGACCTCGACCCTGTGGTGGAGGTCAAAGGGCACGCCCTGAACGTCGGCGAGACCACCATGTCGACCACGCTGGTCAATGGTGATGTCAAGGTGGATACGGTGGAGCACCTGCTCTCGGCCATGGCTGGCCTGGGCATCGATAACGCCTACGTCGAGCTCTCTGCCTGTGAAGTGCCGATCATGGACGGCAGTGCGGGTCCCTTTGTTTTCCTGATTCAGTCGGCTGGTCTGCAGGAGCAGGACGCCCCCAAGAAGTTCATCCGCATCACCCGTGAAGTGACCGTGACGGACGGCGACAAGCGCGCCACCTTCGTTCCGTTCGATGGCTTCAAGGTGAGTTTCGAGATCGACTTCGATCACCCGGTATTCCACGACCGCACCAAGACCGCGAGTGTCGATTTTTCCAGCACCTCGTTCGTCAAGGAAGTCAGCCGTGCCCGCACCTTCGGTTTCATGCGTGATATCGAATTCCTGCGTTCGCACAATTTGGCGCGCGGCGGCAGTGTGGACAATGCCATCGTGGTGGACGAAGACGGTGTGCTCAATGAAGACGGCCTGCGTTACGAGGACGAATTCGTCAGGCACAAGATTCTCGATGCGATCGGTGACCTCTATCTGCTCGGCAACAGCCTGATCGGTGAGTTCCGCGGCTACAAATCCGGCCATGGCCTGAACAATCGTCTGCTGCGAGCCTTGATCGCACAGCCAGATGCTTGGGAAACGGTGACGTTCGAAGACGCCGACACTGCTCCGATCTCTTACATGCGCCCGGCTGCGGCGGTGTAAGGCACTCTCTCCTAGTTTTATCTCTTTCAAGGCCACCTTCGGGTGGCCTTTTTTTATGCCGCGATCAAGTGGCCGACAGACGGCTACGGAGGCATACGATGCGCGCCAGGCGTGCATCGGTTATCGGGCTGTCATTTTCATGGCGTTCGCGGTCTGGCGGATCTAACCAGCTGATGGGTTTAGGAATGGCTGCGGCGACGATGACTGGCGAGACGCTCCAGAGCGGCTTTCAGGCGCGGATCACTGACCCCTTCGGCGGTTTCCTGGATGCTGTCGGCGGCGCTGTCGGAGAGCTCGAAAGGCCGTGGTGCCTCGCGTTTCTCGCCGCTCGAAGGTTGCACCTTGAAGAGGATTTTCGTTAAGGTCGCGAACGTTTCGAGCGCCTGCAACTGTCGTTGCAGGCGTTTTTGCTGATAACGCAGCCGAGTCGCCCAGTGGCCATCGGTGACGATCAGCAGCAGACAGCCTTCCCGCCACGATGCCACGCGACAGTGTTCACGGGCGGCAGGCTGCAGCTGGCTTTCCACCACCTGCTGCAGGTGGTCGAGGCGTTGAGCCTGGTTGAACAGGGCTTTCAGCGGCTTCGCCTCGCGCAGTAGCGCGGCGGGCGCCTTGGCCGGCAAGGGACGAAAACTCATGGCAGGAAGCCTGCTACGTTTTGGGGCCGTCATGGTAGCAGAACCTCTGCTGACCGCTCGGGTTCCGCTTTTTTCAGATGGGGATGTCATGCACATCATTTTGCTCAGCCGACGCCATGGCGCCGCGCGCTCGCTCAGCCTCGATCTGCGCTGGCTTTTGGCCGGCCTGGGGTTGTTGACCGTGCTGGCGGTGGGGGGCGGTGCGGCACTGGGTGCCTGGATGGCGCCGCAATCGGCGCCTGTATTGGACAGCGCCGTGGTCAGCCAGGCACTCGATGCCCAGCGCGAAGAGGTCGGCGCGGTTCGCGTCGACGCCCAGCGCCAACTGGATGCTTTCGCCGCCCACGTTGCCGAACTGCAGGCCCGCCTGACCCGGCTCGATGCTCTGGGTGAGCGGCTTACCGAGCTGGCCGAGCTGGACGCCAGCGAATTCGATTTTTCGCTGGGTGTAGGCCAGGGCGGCCCGGAAGAGCCGATTGGCGGGGCGGCTTATGCGCCGCCGCCGTTCATGAGTACGCTCGATGAGCTGGCCCTGCGTATGGACAGCCGCGAGCAGCAGCTCGAAGTGCTGGAGCAACTGCTGGCTGACCGTCGTCTCGACGAGGCGACCATGTTGTCCGGCCACCCGGTCCTGCAGGGCTATGTATCTTCGCCGTTCGGCCGGCGCATCGATCCGCTGACCGGGCGCATCAGCGTGCACAAGGGTGTGGACTTCGCCGCCAAGGCGGGCAGCGACGTGGTCGCGGTCGGTGCCGGTGTGGTGACCTTCGCCGGGCGCCGCAACGGCTACGGCAATACCGTGGAAATCAGCCACGCCGATGGCTACGTCACCCTGTATGCACACAACCGCAGCAACACCGTGCAGGTCGGCGATCTGGTCCAGCGCGGTCAGGCGATCGCCACGGTCGGCAGTACCGGGCGTTCCACCGGTAATCATGTGCACTTCGAAGTCACCCGCAACGGTGAGCTGGTCAATCCGCACAGTTATATCGCCCGCGTCAGCGACGAGCCCTGATCGAGCCGGCCAAGGCCGGCTCGCACTGCGCCGATGGCCCTGTGCCAATCGCGCTCTTTCTTCAATTCCGTTTCCGGGTAGAATGCCCCCTTCGCACGCAGCCATAAGGGCTGCATGGGCGACTCACGGGGCCGCCCTCCATTCATAGCGTGGAAGATCCTGTCGATATGTTTGCGCCTTTGTTGAAAAAACTCTTTGGAAGCAAGAACGAGCGTGAAGTCAAACGCATGCTCAAGGCGGTTCAGGCCGTCAATGCATTCGAGGAGCAGATGCTCGCGCTCTCCGATGAGCAACTGCGTGCCAAGACCGAAGAATTCAAGGCCCGCCTGGCCAAAGGCGAAACCCTGGATCAACTGCTGCCCGAAGCCTTTGCCGTAGCCCGCGAGGCGGGTAAGCGCGTCATGGGCATGCGCCACTTCGACGTCCAGTTGATCGGCGGCATGACCCTGCACGAAGGCAAGATCGCCGAGATGCGTACCGGTGAGGGCAAGACCCTGGTCGGTACCCTGGCCGTGTACCTCAATGCCCTGGAAGGCAAGGGCGTGCACGTGGTCACGGTCAACGACTACCTGGCCCGCCGAGACGCCAACTGGATGCGCCCGCTGTACGAATTCCTCGGCCTGTCGGTCGGTATCGTCACGCCGTTCATGCCGCCGGAAGAAAAGCGCGCTGCCTACGCTGCCGATATCACCTATGGCACCAATAACGAATTCGGTTTCGACTACCTGCGCGACAACATGGCCTTCAGCCTGGAAGAGAAATTCCAGCGCGAGCTGAATTTCGCGGTGATCGACGAAGTCGACTCGATCCTCATCGACGAAGCCCGTACCCCGCTGATCATCTCCGGTCAGGCTGAAGACAGCTCGAAGATGTACACCGAGATCAACCGCCTGATTCCTCGCCTCAAGCAGCACATCGAGGAAGAAGAGGGCGTGGTCACCCAGCAAGGCCACTACAAGGTCGACGAGAAGAGCCGCCAGGTCGAGCTCAACGAAGACGGCCATCAGGTCATCGAAGACATGCTGACCCAGGCCGGTCTGCTGGCCGAGGGCGAGAGCCTCTATTCGGCGCATAACCTGGGCCTGTTGACCCACGTCTACGCTGGCCTGCGCGCCCACACCCTGTTCCACCGCAACGTCGAGTACATCGTGCAGAACGGCCAGGTCATCCTGATCGACGAGCACACCGGTCGTACCATGCAGGGCCGTCGCCTGTCCGAAGGCCTGCACCAGGCCATCGAAGCGAAGGAAGGCGTGCAGATCCAGGCCGAAAGCCAGACCCTGGCCTCGACCACCTTCCAGAACTACTTCCGTCTCTACACCAAGCTGTCCGGCATGACCGGTACCGCGGACACCGAAGCGTTCGAATTCCACCAGATCTACGGTCTGGACGTGATGGTCATCCCGACCAACAAGCCGATCGCCCGTAAGGACTTCAACGACCTGGTGTACCTGACCCAGGAAGAGAAGTACGCCGCGATCATCACCGATATCAAGGAATGCCAGGCTCAGGGTCGTCCGATCCTGGTCGGTACCGCGACCATCGAGACCTCCGAGTACGTGTCGCGCCTGCTCGAGCAGGAAGGCATCGAGCACAAGGTGCTCAACGCCAAGTTCCACGAGAAGGAAGCCGAGATCATCGCCCAGGCCGGTCGCCCCGGCGCGCTGACCATCGCCACCAACATGGCCGGTCGTGGTACCGACATCCTGCTCGGCGGCAACTGGGAAGTTGAAGTCGCTGCCCTCGAGAATGCCACCCCTGAGCAGGTCGCGCAGATCAAGGCCGACTGGCAGAAGCGCCACCAGCAGGTGCTGGAAGCCGGTGGCCTGCATGTGATCGCCTCCGAGCGTCACGAGTCGCGCCGCATCGACAACCAGTTGCGCGGCCGTGCCGGTCGCCAGGGAGATGCCGGTTCCAGCCGCTTCTACCTGTCTCTCGAAGACAGCCTGATGCGCATCTTCGCCTCCGACCGCGTTAAGAACTTCATGAAGGCCCTGGGCATGCAGCCGGGCGAAGCCATCGAGCACCGCATGGTGACCAACGCCATCGAGAAGGCGCAGCGCAAGGTCGAAGGCCGCAACTTCGACATGCGCAAGCAACTGCTCGAATACGATGACGTGGCCAACGAGCAGCGCAAGGTGATTTACCACATGCGCAACACCCTGCTGTCCGCCGACAACGTCGGCGAGACCATCGAGGACTTCCGCCAGGAAGTGCTGGACAGCACCATCAATGCTCACATGCCGCCGCAGTCGCTGCCCGAACAGTGGGACATCGCGGGTCTGGAGGAAGCGATCTACGCGGGCTTCAACCTGCGCCTGCCGATCCAGCAGTGGCTCGACGAAGACGACAAGCTGTACGAAGAAACGCTGCGCGAGCGCATCCTCAAGGAACTGGTGGACGCCTACAACGAGAAAGAAACCCAGGCCAGCGCCGAAGCCCTGCGTACCTTCGAGAAGCAGATCCTGCTGCGCGTGCTCGACGACCTGTGGAAAGACCACCTGTCGACCATGGATCACCTGCGTCACGGTATCCACCTGCGCGGCTACGCCCAGAAGAACCCGAAACAGGAATACAAGCGCGAGTCCTTCACCCTGTTCCAGGAGCTGCTGGATTCGATCAAGCGCGACACCATTCGGGTACTGTCCCACGTGCAGGTTCGACGTGAGGATCCGGCCGAGGAAGAGGCCCGTCTGCGCCGCGAAGCCGAAGCCATGGCCCAGCGCATGCAGTTCCAGCACGCCGAAGTGTCCGCGCTCGAAGAGCCGGAAGCCGAAGGCCAGGACGGCGATGTCGCCGTGGCGACCGCCCCGGTACGTGCCGAGCAGAAGATCGGCCGCAACGAGTTGTGCCCCTGCGGTTCCGGCAAGAAGTACAAGCACTGCCACGGTCAGGTCAACTGAGAACCTGAACACGACTAGCTGCGCGTCGGCCCTGCGGCGTTGAAAACAGGCTCGGAATGCTCATGTACAAAAGTACACTCCGCTTCCTCGCCTGTTTTCGCGGGGCCGCCTAGGCCTTGCAGGTCTCTAGCTCGCAAGGTCGTGATCAGGTTCTTTACCTGAGCTGTAAAATCCCAACGCCGCGAGGGCTAGCCCTTCGCGGCGTTTTCGCATCGAACATGCTGTGCCCATCCACCTAATTCGAGGAGCTTCACCATGGCTGTTGGTCTTGGCCCGCTGTCTACCCTGCATCCGGTTCCAGGTTTCGAGCTGGGCATCGCTTCCGCCGGCATCAAGCGCCCGGGGCGCAAGGATGTGGTGGTGATGCGCTGTGCCGAGGGCAGCAGCGTGGCGGGGGTGTTCACCCTCAACGCGTTCTGCGCGGCGCCGGTGATCCTGGCCAAGAAGCGAGCGTCCGGCAGCGTGCGCTACCTGCTGACCAATACCGGTAATGCCAATGCCGGTACCGGCGAGCCGGGCCTGCAGAACGCCATGCGCACCTGCGCCAGCCTGGCCGGCCTGGCCGGCGTCGATGAGAGCGAAGTGCTGCCGTTCTCCACCGGGGTAATCGGTGAGCCGCTGCCAGTCGAGAAGATTGAAGGCGCTCTGCAGGCCGCGCTGGACAACCTCTCTGAAAACAATTGGGCCGATGCCGCCACCGGCATCATGACCACCGACACGCTGCCCAAGGGTGCCAGCCGCCAGTTCACCCATGAGGGCGTGACCGTCACCGTTACCGGCATAAGCAAGGGCGCGGGCATGATCAAGCCGAACATGGCCACCATGCTCGGTTACATCGCCACCGACGCCAAGGTCGCCCAGGGCGTGTTGCAGGACCTGCTGCGTGATGCCGCGAACAAGTCGTTCAACCGCATCACCATCGACGGTGATACGTCCACCAACGACTGCTGCATGCTGATCGCCACTGGCAAGGCGGCCCTACCGGAAATCACCCAGGCCAGCGGCGCGCTGTTCGCCGCGTTGAAGCAGGCGGTATTCGAGGTGTGCATGGACGTGGCTCAGGCCATCGTCCGTGATGGCGAAGGCGCTACCAAGTTCGTCACCGTGCAGGTCAACGGCGGGGCGACGCACCAGGAATGCCTGGACGTCGGCTATGCGGTTGCCCATTCTCCGCTGATCAAGACCGCGCTGTTCGCCTCCGACCCCAACTGGGGGCGCATCCTCGCCGCCGTCGGCCGTGCCGGCGTGGCGCAGCTGGACGTCAGCAAGATCGACGTGTTCCTGGGCGAAGTATGCATCGCCAGCAAGGGTTGCCGCGCCGCGACCTACACCGAAGAGCAGGGCTCCGCGGTGATGGCCGAAGAGGAAATCACCATCCGCATCGAGCTGGGCCGTGGCACCTGCAGCGAGACCATCTGGACCACCGATCTGTCCCACGAGTACGTGAAGATCAACGCCGAATACCGCACCTGAGCCTCGTGCCGGTCGCCGACAGGGCGGCTGGCGCGTTCATTCCGCTCGTGCATGGCCCCATGAGCGAGCGGAATTTGCCTTGCCGGCAGCCAACGGCGAAGCTGTCGTTCTGTTCCTTCTGATCGCTGGAGAAATAGATGTCGCTCGAATTGGTGATAGGCAACAAGAATTACTCGTCCTGGTCGCTGCGCGGCTGGCTGCTGCTCGATCTCAGCGGCGCGGCGTACCGGGAAACCCTGGTGCCGCTGTTTCGGGCCGACACCCACGCAAGGCTGCTGGAGCATTCGCCCACCGCCAAAGTGCCGGTGCTCAAGACCGAGGATGCCGGGGTGATCTGGGATTCCCTGGCGATCGCCGAATACCTGTCCGAGCGCTTTCCCGAGGTGGCACTGTGGCCGCGTGATGTGGCTGCCCGTGCCATGGCCCGCTCGGTCTGCGCGGAGATGCACAGCGGCTTCGGTGCGCTGCGCAGCCACATGCCGATGGACATGCAGCGCAATGCGCCGCTGGCCAGCGTGGCGGACGACGTCAAGCACGATATCCAGCGTGTCGTCGCGTTGTGGGCCGGCTGCCGCCAGCGCTTCGGCCAGGGCGGTCCATACCTGTTCGGCGACGTCAGTATTGCCGACGCCTATTTCGCCCCGGTCGCCAGCCGGTTGCGCAGCTACGGCGTGCAACTTCCGGCGGATGCAGCGGCCTATGTGGACACCATTTTTCAGTGGCCGGCGTTCCAGCGCTGGCTGCAGGATGCTTTGAAGGAGAAGACGTGAAACGCGTGCATGTAGTGGCCGCGGTAATCCGCGGTGACGATGGCCGGATCCTGATCGCCAAACGCCCTGATGACAAACACCAGGGCGGGCTATGGGAGTTCCCAGGCGGCAAGGTCGAGGAGGGCGAGGGCGTTCTGGCGGCGCTGTCGCGCGAGCTGCACGAGGAGCTGGGCATTACCGTCGAGGCGGCGCGGCCGCTGATCCAGGTGCGCCACGATTACAGCGACAAGCATGTGCTGCTGGATGTCTGGGAAGTCAGCCGCTTCGCGGGTGAACCCCACGGCGCCGAAGGCCAGCCGCTGGCGTGGGTCAGCGCACGGCAATTGGGCGATTATGAATTTCCTGCCGCCAACCGACCGATCGTCGCCGCTGCTCGGCTGCCCGAGCATTACCTGATCACCCCGGAAGGCCTGGACGGCCCCGAGCTGCTGGCTGGCGTGCGTGCAGCGATTGCCAGCGGCATTCGCCTGATCCAGCTGCGGGCGCCAGCGATGTTCGATGCCCAGTACCGTGACATCGCCGTGGACGTCCAGGGGCTTTGTGCCGGCAAGGCGCAGTTGATGCTCAAGGGCCCGCTGGAGTGGCTGGGCGATTTCCCCGCAGCCGGCTGGCACCTCACTGCCGAGCAGCTACGCAAGTACGCCAGCAAGGGCCGCCCACTGCCCGAGGGCCGCTGGCTGGCTGCTTCCTGCCACAATGCCGAAGAACTCGAGCTGGCCTCGCAAATCGGTGCCGATTTCGTCACCCTGTCGCCCTTGCAGGCCACCGCAAGCCATCCCGATGCCCTGCCGCTGGGTTGGGAGCAGGCGATCGAGTTGTTGAAGGGCTTCAACAAGCCGTGCTACCTGCTCGGCGGTGTGGGGCCGCAGCAGGTCGAGCAGGCCTGGCAGGCCGGTGCCCAGGGCGTAGCCGGGATTCGTGCGTTCTGGCCCGAGCGTCAGCGCTGACGGCTGCGCTTGTGTGAGCAGGCCGTAGCGCCTACCCTGCGGCGTCCTGTTTTCGAGTGATCCACGGCCCATGGCCTCCGTTCTCAACGTCATCCTGCCGATCTTCGCGCTGATCCTTGCCGGATTCGCCTGCCGGCGCCTGGGCCTGCTGGGTGCCACCGCCGCCTCGGAGATCAACCGCATGGTGGTCTGGCTGTGCCTGCCGGCGCTGCTGTTCGAGGCGATGGCCACCGTGGTATGGGACGAGATCTGGCAGCCCGGCTTCATCCTCGCTTATGGCATCGCCACCCTGGGGCTCTTCGTTCTGGTACTGCTGGTAGCCCTGCGTCGTACCGGCAGCCTCGCCGACGCCAGCGTACGTGGGCTTAGCGCCTCCTACGCCAACACCGGCTACATGGGCATTCCGCTGTGCCTGCTGGTATTCGGCGATGCCGGTATGGAGCCGGCGCTGATCGCCTGCCTGATCGTCATCTGCGTGCTGTTCGCCCTGGCGGTGGTGTGCATCGAAGTGGGCCTGCAGAACGAGAAGAGCCTGCTGGCTGCGGTGCGCAAAGTTGCTGTCGCCCTGATCAAGAACCCCATCGTCATGGCGCCGCTGCTCGGTGGCCTGTGGGCGGCTACGGCGCAGCCGCTGCCGGCGCCCCTGCACCAGTTTCTCAAATTGCTCGCTGCTGCCACCGGGCCCTGCGCGCTCATCGCCCTTGGCTTGTTCCTGGCTGAAAAGCACGCAGGGCCGAAGCAGCGCGGCACTGGCCTGGTACTGATCAAGCTGGTCGCTCATCCACTGATTACCTGGGTGTTGGCCGTCTACGTGTTCCGCCTGCCGCCGATGTGGGCCCACGCCGCGCTGCTGCTCAGCGCGTTGCCGACCGGTACCGGGCCGTTCATGCTCGCCGAGTTCTATCGCCGTGACGGTGCCGAGGTGTCGAGCACCATCCTGTTGTCGACGCTGGGCTCGCTGGTGACGCTGTCGATCTGTATCTACCTGATCGCGCCCTGACTACCGCGCCTGGAGCCTCCGCATGCCACCATCCGATCAGCCGACCCTGCGCCCCAGCACCCTTCACCTGCCTGCCGGTGACTGGGCGACGGTGCTTGACTGCCTTTGCGCGCATTTCTCGGCGATTCCACGGGACGTCTGGCTCGAGCGCATGGCCCGCGGCCGGGTGCTGGACGCCGTAGGCGCGCCCATCGGCGTCGATCACCCGTATCGGGTCGGCCTGCGCGTGCACTATTTCCGAGAGGTGCCCGCCGAGCCGCTGATTCCCTTCGAGGAAGCCATCCTGCATGTCGATGAGCACATTCTGGTCGCCGACAAGCCGCATTTCCTGTCGGTGATGCCGGCCGGCGCCTACGTCGAACAGACCTTGCTGGCGCGGCTGGTCAAGCGTACCGGCAATGCCGATCTGGTGCCCCTACACCGCATCGACCGGCACACCGCCGGGCTGGTGCTGTTCTCCTGCAACCCGCACACCCGCGGGCGCTACCAGGCAATGTTTCGCGAGCGCGCCATCGACAAGCGCTACGAGGCGCTGGCTGCTCCCTTGCCGGCGCTGCAGTTTCCGCTGCTGCGCGAAACGCGTTTCGAAGCCGGGGAGCCGTTCTTTCGCATGCGCGAGGCGCCGGGGGTGGCGAACACTCGCACGCGTGTCGAGGTGATCGAGAAGCGCGCCGAGCACTGGTTGTACGGTCTGCAGCCGGTCACCGGCAAGAAGCATCAGTTACGGGTGCATATGGCAGCCCTGGGCGCGCCGATCCTCAACGATCCGTTCTATCCCGAAGTCAGCTGCGCCGAGGGTGAGCCCGACGACTACGAGCGGCCGCTGAAGCTGCTGGCCCGTGGGCTGTCGTTCAGTGACCCGCTGAGCGGCGAGCTGCGCCGCTTCGAGAGTCGCCTCAGCCTTTGACGGCGGCCTGCCAGAGCACTTCGTCGATGCCCTGGCGCCTGGCGATCAGCCGCGCGGCCACGAACAGCAGGTCGGACAGCCGGTTGATGTAGGCCAGCAGCTCACCGCGCAGCGGCTCTACGGCATGCAGCTGGCCGCAGCGTCGCTCGGCGGTGCGGGCGCTGCTGCGGCACAGGTGGGCCTGGGCGATCAGCCGTGAGCCGCCGGGCAGGATGAAGTTGGTGAGCGGCCCGACTTCCTCGTTCCAGCGGTCGACGGCCGCTTCCAGGCGCTCGATCTCGGCGCCCTGCAGCGCGTGGTACTCGGGCATCGCCAGCTCGCCACCGAGGTCGAACAGGCGATGCTGGCAGGGCGCGAGCACCTCGACCAGTTCGCCGAGCCCCGGGTGGTTCGCCTGCTGCTCGAGCAGGTCAGCGAGGAGCAGGCCGAGCTGGCTGTTGAGGGTGTCCACTTCGCCGATGGCTTCGATGCGCGGATGATCCTTGGCGACGCGACGGCCATCGGCCAGGCCGGTCTGCCCGGCATCGCCGGTGCGCGTGTAGATTTTCGAGAGTCGATAACCCATGGAGCCTCCGTGGCGATGATCAGTTGCCTACGCCCAATGGCAGGCGCAGGGTGAAGCAGGTGCCCTGGCCGGTGCGCGAGTGCACCTCCATCTGGCCCTTGTGGTTGTTGGTGACGATGAAGTACGAGACCGAGAGCCCCAGGCCGGTGCCCTGGCCGACTTCCTTGGTGGTGAAGAACGGTTCGAAGATACGCTTGCGCACGGCTTCGGGGATGCCCACACCGTTGTCCTCGACCTGCACTTCGGCCCACGGCGGCGCCAGGCGCGTACGCAGGATCAGCTTGCCGGGGACGCTGTCGTCGTCGCGCAGGTGGATGGCCTGGGCGGCGTTCTTCAGCAGGTTGAGCAGCACCTGTTCCAGTTCGTTGGCGATGCCGGGGATCGGCCCCAACTGTGGGTCGAATTCGCGCTGAATCAGCAGGCTCTTGAAGTCGAAGCTTTCGGTCAGGTCGAAGTCGTTGCTGGCGATCTCCACGGCCTGGTCGATCAGCGCCGGCAACTGGCAGGGCGCCAGCTGCCGGTTGCTCAGGCGGCTGAAACTGAGCATGTGGGTGACGATCTTCGAGGCCCGCGCGCCGGCCTGCTGGATGCCGTCGAGCAGCATGGGAATTTCCCGGGCACTCAGGTAGCGGTCGATGGCCGGCAGGCTGACGCCGGCCAGTTCGGCCTGCTCCTGGTTGCGCGGCAGTTCCGGCGACAGGCGCCGGCGGATGTTCTGCACGTTGTGCAGGATGGCGCCCAGCGGGTTGTTGATCTCGTGCGCCATGCCGGCCGCCAGGCCGCCAACGGAAAGCATTTTCTCGGACTGCACCATGACCTCTTCGAGATTCAGGCGCTGGGTGATGTCGTCGATTCGGATCACCACGCCACGGCCGATGCTGCCGATCAGCGGGTAGAAGGTCAGGGCGTAGTGGTGGGGCTCGTCATCGCGAATCCAGGTGACGCGTTCGATCTTCTCTACCCGGTGCTGCTCGGCGGTGCGCTTGAGTTTGGACAGGTACGGCTTGAGCAGTGGGAAGGCGAGGAACACTGGCTGGTTGACCGCCTCGTCGATGGAGGTACCGGACAGCGCGCTGGCCTCCTGATTCCACTGCGCCACGTAGAGCTGTTCGTCCAGGGCGATCAGCGCCGAGGGCATGGAGTCGATGATGCTGTTGAGGTAGTTCTGGAAACCGGTGAGCTTCTTCTCGATCTTGCTGCGCACCTGCACTTCGAGTTCCAGCTTGCGGTTGGACAGGCGCGTCTCCTCGGCCAGGCCGCGGGCCTGGTTGTAGGCCTCCTCGGAGTCGTCGCGGGCGCGCTTGAGTTGTTGCTCGCGCGCCTCGATACGTTCGAGCATGGTGTTGAAGGCCTCGGCCAGGCTGCCGATTTCGTCGCGGTTGCCGCGTCGCGCGCGTAACGAGTAGTTCTCTTCACGGGTGACTTGGCGGGTCAGCTCTTCGAGGCGCTTGATCGGGCTGGTGACCAGGCGGCGGATCTGCCGCGCCACCAGCAGCCAGAGCACCAGGCTGAAGCCGAGGATCACCAGGCTGGCGGTCACGGTGCCGGTGTAGAAAGCGCCCGGCAGCTCGCTGGAGGCGACCAGCAGCAGGTGCCCGGGCGGCGCATCGGCCTGGGGCAGTTCGATCAGCTGGTTGGCGCGAAATTCGCCAATGCGCCAGTTGTCCAGGGCATCGACCTGGGTGGGCAAATCGAGTTTTTCGCCACGCTGCAGTTGCGCCATGCTGTTGCCGGCGGCGTCGTAGATCACCGCTGCGCGCAGCGGGCCATAGCCATCCAGGCGTTTGAGCAGCTCATGGGCCGCCTCGCGCGAACTCAGGGCCTCACGGCTCAGGGCCGGGGTGGCGAACAGCCGGCCGAGGGTCTGCAGTGCCTGGGGAGCGACGCTTTCCTGGGAGATCCAGTAGGCCGCGCTGATGAAGGTCATGTTGGCGACCACCAGCACGGCGGCCAGCAGGACCAGCAGCGCCGCGAGCAGTTTTCGGCCAACGGGAAGGTTCTTCAGGCGGTGGCGCAGGCGCATGGGCGTGTTTCGTGGTGGCAGGTGAGGGCGCAGGTTAGCGCGTGACTCAATAGCGCGGCAATCCGTGGCGGTCCAGATGCTCGAGCAGTTGCCGGTACACGGCGTTCAGGTGTGGCACCTGCAGCGCTGCGCGCTCGGCGGCGGCGCAGGCGTAGCCGAGCAGGTAGCTGATTTCGGTGCGGCGACCGGCGGCCACGTCCTGGTACATGGAGGAGTAGTTGGCAGCCGTGGCCTCGATCACCCGCCATACGTCCCGTTGCAGATCCTGGGCGGCGTCAGCCCGGCCACAGCCGCGCAACAGTCCGTCGAGTTCGGCGCACAGAGCATCGACCTGATCGCGGTGGCGGGCCAACTCGCCATTGCGACAGCCGTGCAGCACGGTCAGCGGGTTGATGGCGCAGTTGAGCGCCAGCTTGCGCCATAGCCGCGCCAGAATGTCCAGGCTCCAAGTATGCGGAATCTGGCTGCGCTGCAGATCGTTCAACCAGCCTGGCGCTGTTGCATCGAGCGGATCGCCGATCCAGGTGTGGCCCTGGCCGGCGAACACCGCCCGCCAGTCACCATCGCGAAAGGCACCCTCGGTGCTGGAGGCGGGCAGGCAACGGCGGCCGGGTAGCTGCACGGCCACTTCGTCCTGGCTGCCCAGGCCGTTCTGCAACAGGATCACCTCGGCCTCCGGCGTCAGCCGGTGGGCGACTGCGGCGATGGCTTCGACGGCGTCGTAGGCCTTGCAGGCCAGCAGAAGACGGTCGATGGGCGCCTGCTCGTTCAAGTCACTGGCGGATATGGCGTACAGGCTGGCCTGGCCCTGTTCGACGAGCGTCAGCCCGCCCGCCTGGCGGTAGGCGGCCAGGCGCTGCGGGTCACGGAGAATCAGCTGCACCGGTACGCCGGCGCGAAACAGGCGGGTGGCCCACAGGCTGCCCAGGCTGCCGGCGCCGAGTACGTGCCAGCTCATGTGCGCGGCAGGCGTACGGCGGTCACGCGGCCGCTGGCATGGGCTTCGGGTAACAGTCGTGTGGCCAGGTCGAGCAGTTGCTGCTGCTCCATCGGCATGGCCTTGCTGTCCAGCCCGACCACGGCAATGCCGGCCTTGAGGCTGATGAAGCCTTCGCTGGTCTTGAAGGCCTTGAGGTTGAGCCCTTCGTGCAGGCGCTTGAAGCTGCTCGGCGAGCATTCCTGCAGGTCTTCGAGCAGGGTGATCAGCGCGAAATGGCGGTCGTCCAGGCTCACCAGCACGTCCAGCGGGCGCACCAGCTGTTGCAGGCGACGGGCCACGCTGCGCAGCAATTCGTTGTAGAAGGCCTTGCCGTGGCGTGCGCCCAGCTCATCGGCGCCCTGCAAGCCGATCAGCAGGTAGCACAGCGCGCCGCCGCGCGATTCCACCTGGCGAAGGCTGTCCGCCATCTTCTGCTTCAGGTAGCGGGTGTTGCCCAGGCCGGTCAACGGGTCGACCAGGTTGCGCTCTTCCAGGCTGGCGATGTTCTGCACCAGCAGGGCGTTTTCCTGGAGCAGGCGCTGCAGGGTACTGCACAGGCGTTCGGCGGCGAATACCCGCGGCAGCAACTGTTCGTTCATGGCCGACTTGCTGATGAAATCATCGACGCCGCGGTCGAAGGCTTCGTTGAGCACGTTCTCACCTTCCTTGCCGGTCAGCAGGATGATGTAGGTGTAATGCTCGGCCGCCTCGTCGAGTTGGCGCACCCGTCCGGTCAGCTCCAGGCCGTCCATTTCGGGCATCAGCCAGTCGGCCAGCAGCACGCTGGCGGGGCGTTGTTCGAGGTTGCTGATGGCTTCGGCAGCGCTGCTGGCGAAGCGAATATCCTGATATCCAGCCTGGCTCAATGCGCGCCCGATCATGGCGCTCGAGAACTTGGCATCGTCCACCACCAGAATACTGAGATGGGGGTTGGGCATGTTTTTTATGGCACTCGCTGGCAGGAAAACGGGTCGAGGGAAGGGGAGTAACCAATACAACGCCGAGCGGTCTGTATCAGAGCGGATATAATGATCGCGCCAATTTTATCGTCAAGCCATCCGCGCGATTTGCGCAGAACTTATTCTCGATCTCGCGAACTGGCGCCCAGCACGATGCAGCTCGCGTCGCTGCACAGGTGGCAGCCGGAAGGCGAATCGGAAGCAGCGCTGCCCGGTCGCGCTTTATATCTGGAGGAATTCCATGCCCTCGTTCGACGTGGTCTCGGAACTGGACAAACACGAACTCACCAACGCCCTGGACAATGCCACCAAAGAGCTGGAGCGGCGCTTCGACCTGCGCGGCAAGTGCAGCTTCGAGGTCAAGGACAAGGCCGTCACGCTGACCGCCGAAGCCGATTTCATGCTCGAGCAGATGCTCGACATCATTCGTGGCTGCCTGATCAAGCGCAAGATCGACAGCCAGTGCATGGAAACCAAGGACCCCTACGCGTCCGGCAAGGTGGTCAAGCAGGAAGTCGAATTCCGTGAAGGCATCGACAAGGAGCTGGCCAAGAAGATCGTCGCCCACATCAAGGAAGCCAAGCTCAAGGTGCAGGCCGCCATCCAGGGCGAGCAGGTGCGCGTCACCGGCAAGAAGCGCGACGACCTGCAGGAATGCATCGCTTCGCTGCGTGGCAAGGACTTCGGCATGCCCCTGCAGTACAACAATTTCCGCGACTGATACGGCGGGGTTTATTGAACCCCGGCGAACGGCGGGCGTCGCAATTTCGTGAACGCCCGTGCAAACGCCATGGCTTGCCATGGCGTTATCGTTTGAATTGCTAGAAGGAATACCCGATGGATATGAGCATCGACCAGCTGGTCGTGATGTCGCAGGCCTGGATTCCGGTATTGCTGCAGTACAGCGGCAAGCTGGCCCTGGCCATCGTTACCCTGCTGATCGGCTGGTGGCTGATCAGCAAGCTGACAGGCAAGGTCAGCGCCCTGATGGACGGCCGCAAGGTCGATCGCGCGCTGAGCAGCTTCATCGGCAGCCTGGCGAGCATCGTGCTCAAGGTGCTGCTGATCATCAGCGTGGCGTCGATGATCGGCGTGGAGACCACTTCGTTCATCGCGGTGATCGGTGCAGCCGGCCTGGCCATCGGCCTGGCGCTGCAGGGCAGCCTGGCTAACTTCGCCGGCGGCGTGCTGATCATGCTGTTCCGCCCGTTCAAGGCCGGCGACTTCATCGAGGCTCAGGGTGTTTCCGGTTCGGTGGACTACATCCAGATCTTCCACACCGTGCTGCGCACTGGCGACAACAAGGTGGTGATCGTGCCCAACGGTACCTTGTCCAACGGTATCATCACCAACCACTCGCGGCAGAACACCCGCCAGGTGCTGTACGACGTGAAGCTCGACTACGACGCCGACCTGGCCAAGGCTCGCGAAGTACTGCTGGAGCTCTCCAAGGATGCGCGCGTGCATCAGGAACCGGCGCCGGTGGTGGTGGTATCCAACCTGGGCGAAACCTCGATCAACCTGTCGCTGCGCATGTGGACGGCAGCCGGCGACTACTGGCCGGTGATCTTCATGCTCAACGAGAGCGTGCGTGATCGTCTGCGCGCCGAGGGTGTCGAGCTGGCGCAGCCGCCGCGCCTGGTGCAGATGGTGCAGCAGGGCAAGGCCGGCTGAAACGCGGCCCGCTGAAACGAAAAAGCCGACGAGAGTCGGCTTTTTCATGGGCGTTGTCATTGCTGTTTAGGCGGCTCGTCGGCCGGTATCGCACTGGCCCGGTTGCCCTGGCGATGCCACTGCAGCAGGATCAGCAGCAGGGTCGGCACACCCATCAGCGCGGTGATCAGGAAGAAATCCGCGTAGCCGAACTTCTCCACCAGCACGCCGGAATAGCCGCCGATCAGCCGTGGTAGCAGCAGCATGATGGAGCTCAGCAGCGCGTACTGGGTGGCGGAGAACTTCAGGTTGGTCAGGCTCGACAGGTAGGCGACGAACGCCGCTGTCGCCAGGCCGGAACTGAAGTTGTCCGCCGAGATGGTGAAGATCAGCATCTGCAGGTTGGCGCCCATGCCGGCCAGGGCCATGAACAGCAGGTTGGTGGCTGCCGACGCCGCGCCGCCGATGAACAGGATCGGCATGATGCCGAAGCGCACGATCAGCAACCCGCCGGCACCGGCGCCGACCAGGGTCATGATCAACCCGAACAGTTTGCTGACGCTGGCGATCTGATCCTTGGTGAAGCCCTGGTCGATGTAGAAGACGTTGGCCATTACGCCCATGACCGTGTCGGACATGCGATAGGTGGCGATCAGCCCCAGTAGCAGGAAGGCCTGCCAGCGGTAACGCAGGATGAAGTCGTTGACCGGCGTGAGCACCGGTGCCAGGCCGCGGCGGCCCATCGACGACAGGCACAGGGCGGTCAGGATCGTATAGAGGATGGCGCGCAGGAAGGCGCGATCCTCGAGCAGCAGGTCCAGCAACGTGGCTTCGCCGGTCACCAGGCTGGGGAAGTCGGTGTTGTAGAGCTGGGTGAACATCGCCGGTACCGACACCAACAGCACGATCAGCACCAGCACCGAGGCGATCTGATGGCTGAACCCATACTTGGCGGCGGCCAGCTGGGTCTTCATCGACACCGCCGGTTCTTTCATCCACAGGCTGGTCAGCAGGCCCGGCAGCATCAGCAGGGCGAACAGCAGGTAGGTGCCGGCCCAGGCGGCGTGCTGGTAGAGCAGGGTGGTCGAGCCAAGGCCCTCGGCGACGTACAGCGCGCCGGCGGTGGCGAGCAGCGCGGCAACCCGGTAGCCGGCCATGTAGCTGGCGGCCAGGGCGGCCTGGCGGGTGTCGTCGACGATCTCCAGGCGGTAGGCATCGACGGCGATGTCCTGGGTCGCCGAGGCGAAGGCCACCAGCACGGCGAGGGCGATCAGCCAGGTCAGGTGGGTGTGCGGATCGCACAGTGCCATGCCGGCCAGGCCGATGGCGATCAGTATCTGTGACAGCACCAGCCAGGAGCGCCGCCTGCCGAGCTTGCCGAGCAGCGGCAGGCGCCATTGGTCGAGCAGTGGCGACCACACCCATTTGAAGGCGTAGGCCAGGCCGATCAGGCTGGCGAAGCCGATGGTTTCGCGCGCCACGCCGGCTTCGCGCAGCCACACCGACAGGGTCGAGAACACCAACATGTAAGGCAGGCCGGCGGCGAACCCAAGCACCAGAAGAACCAGTGTCGAGGGGCTGGAGTAGGCGGCGATCGCGTCGCGCCAGCTTTTACGATGCATTGAAAGGGGTCGGCCTGGGGGGAGAAAGCATGAACAAGTGGCGCACTCTAGGGGCTAGGGTCGGGTCAGTGCAAGCCGGTTGCGTGTGGTGCGCCGAGTCTCATGCCTCGTGCTCCAGGGGCCGCCAGCCGTGACGTCGGATATCCACCCGACCATTGTGGGATAGCACCCCTTCGACGCGCAATCGGGCACGTTGTTCAACCCCGCTTGGCGAGTCCGCCGTCAGGCTCAGGCGGCCCCCGGCAGCGACCACGCGATGCCAGGGCAGGGCGGTGCCATCGGGCAGTTGACCGAGGGTCCGGCCGACCCAGCGTGCGGCGCGCCCCAGGCCTGCCAGCGCGGCCAGCTCGCCATAGGTGACCACCTTGCCGGCCGGCACCTGGGCCAGCGCCAGGTACAGCGCATCACGGCGGGCCTGCTGGTCACCGTCGGCCAGAGGCGCGCTGTAATCGGGCTGTCGTGTCGGCATGGCAGGCTCCTGGTTCCGTTTGGCTGTCGGCCGTCGATGAACTTGAGGCATTTCCGTCGGTCATTTCTTGCTCAAATGTCGGGTATGCGGATAATGCCCGATTTACCGCGAACCGGAGCAACAGCATCCGCTTATGTTTACTCGTACCTTGTTGTGCCTGGGCCTCAGCGTAGCCGCCACTCCGCTGCTGGCCGATACCGTATGGATGAAGAACGGCGACCGCCTGACCGGAACCATCAAGGTTTTCGACGGCGGCAAACTGATGCTGGAAACCGCCTACGGTGGTTCCATCCCGCTGGACTGGAAACAGGTCGCCACCCTGGAAAGTGATCGCGAGCTGCTGGTCAAGGAAAACGACGTCACCGGCGAGCGGGCCAAGTCGCTGCAGGCCGCCGATTCGGGCAAGGTTATTCTCGCCAATGGCGACGCGCCGAAGACCGTAGAGCTGGCCAGTATCAAGCAGATCATGAAGCCCAAGCCCTTCGTCGAAGACTTCATGTGGAAGGGTAACGTCGATGTGGCCATGGATTACAAACGGGCCGAGAGCGACACCGACGACTACGACGTCGACCTCAAGACCCAGGCCCGTCACGGCAAATGGCGCCACAACGCGACGGTCGATTACAACCGTGAATTGCGCAATGACGTGGTCAGCACCGACAACTGGGGCACCGAATACGCCCTCGACCGCTTCCTCGACGAACAGTGGTTCTGGCAAGGGCGCCTGGAATACAAGCGCGACAAGGTCGAAGACCTGGAGCGTCAGCGCACCATCGGTACCGGTCCGGGTTACCAGTTCTGGGATAACGAGCTGGGCGCATTCTCCGTTGCCGGTCTGCTCAACCGCTCCGACTACGAGTATGCCAATGGCGAGCAGGACAACTTCTACGCCATCAGTATGCGTTGGGACTACAACCGCTACCTGATCGGCAAGACCTTCGAACTGTTCAGCACCGGCGAAGTGGGCAAGCCGCTTGCCAGTGCCGCCGATTACGCACTGGATGCCGAAGTGGGCCTGCGCTACAAGGTCACCGACTGGGCCTCGCTGAACATGAAGGCCTCGAAAGATCAGGTCAGTGGCTCGGATGGCGACAAGGACGAAACCCGCTACACCATCGGTTTCGGTGTGGGCTGGTAACGCGAGCTGACGTATCGAAAGCAAGCCCCGCCAGCGTGCGGGGCTTTTTTATGCGCAAGCACTTTTACGTGCAGCCACTCACCGTCAGCGTGCTACAGGCGCACGCCGCCGTCGAGCTCGAGAATGCGCCCCGTGAAGTACTCGTTTTCCAGCAGGAAGGCGATGGCGTGGGCGATTTCCTTCGGTTTGCCGAGGCGCTTGAGCGGAATCACGTCGGTCATGCGCTGTAGCGCTTCGGGTTTCATGCTGGCGACCATGTCGGTCTCGATGAAGCCGGGTGCCACGCCGGCCACACGAATGCCGTAGCGCGCCAGTTCGCGGGCCCATACCACGGTGTCGGCGGCCACTGCGGCCTTGGCCGCCGAGTAGTTGGCCTGGCCGATGTTGCCGGCGCGCGACACCGAGGAGATATTGATGATCGCCCCCTCGTTCTGCAGCTCGATCATCTTCGCCGCCACCTCACGGGTGCACAGGAACACGCCGGTCAGGTTGACGTCGATCACCGATTGCCATTGGGCCAGGCTCATCTTGCTCATCTCCCCGTCCTTGACCTTGATGGTCAGGCCGTCGCGCAGAATGCCGGCGTTGTTGATCAGCCCGTTGATCGAGCCGAAGTCCTCGGCGATCTGAGTGATGGTCTGGGTGACCTGCTCTTCGTTGGCCACGTTGCACAGGTAGGTACGCGCCTGCACGCCCAGCGCCCTGCAGGCCGCTGCGGTTTCGTCGAGTTTTTCCTGGTTAAGGTCGACCAGCGCCAGGCGCACGCGGCGCTCGGCGAGGTACTCGGCCATGGCGCGGCCGAGGCCCTGGCCGCCGCCGGTGATGATGATGACTTTATCTTCGAGTTGCATGCCAATTCCCTAGAGTGAGAGCTGAACGGGTCAACCGGCGTCTTGCCCAGGCGGCACTCGCTGCCACGCGTTCAGGCCGGTCGATTGCCATGACGTACCGGCAGCAGCATAGAGCGCGAGATGGGCAGGGCACCAGCACTACCCCAGGCCTCAACATCCTGTAACAGCGTGGTCGGTATGCGCGAAGCCTCGCGTCGCCTGGCGTTGAACGCAGCGTGGGTGGGCGAAGTCGAAACTTCAGCTTGAATTAAGCGCAACACCCCATATTTCTCTCCTACTGGAAGGTGTTCTTCCGTCAAGGAAACCGCGATGCGCATTTTCATGTTGTTGTTCCTGCTGTTCCCGATCCTCGAGCTGGCCGTGCTCATTTCGGTGGGCAGCGCCATTGGCGTGCTGCCGACCATTGCCCTGGTGATCCTCACCTCGATCTGTGGTGGCCTGATTCTGCGTATCGCTGGCATCACCACGGCCTGGCGTGCCCGCGAGCGCCTGGCGCGCGGCGAAATGCCGGATCAGGAAGTGCTGCAGGGCCTGATGATGGCGGTCGGCGGTGGCCTGCTGCTGTTGCCGGGTTTCATCAGCGACGTCATCGGCGTGCTCTGCCTCATGCCATTCACCCGCCGCTGGCTGGTCGAGCGCGTGCGCCAGCGCGCTGCCGAGCAGGCCGCGCGGCAGCGGGCCTTCGCCGATGACTTGGCCGCCCGCAATGGCCAGCCCGGCGCGCCCAAGCCGAACGTGCTCGAAGGTGAATACGAGCGCCGCGACTGATTCCCGCACATAGCGCACAGGCCCCGGTCAGAGCCTTCTGGCCGGGGCTTTGTATTTTGGGGCTGACAAATCTGCGCGTAGCCGACGTAAAAAATTTATCGGCCTGCCCTTGAATTGCTGCTGGTCGACCTTATGTAGCGGTCACCGCAAGGTTTTTCGGCGTTCGATGCGCCGAAACATATTTCGGCGTTACGCGCATTGCGCAGCGCCACGATCCTGCCGGTGAGAGCACCGGTTGATGTCAACAACTATTGGGAGAGATCGACAATGAAGCTTCGTCCTTTGCATGACCGCGTCGTGATCCGTCGCAGCGAAGAAGAAACCAAAACCGCTGGCGGTATCGTGCTGCCGGGCTCGGCTGCCGAGAAGCCGAATCAGGGCGAAATCGTTGCCGTTGGTACTGGCCGTGTTCTGGACAGCGGTGAAGTCCGTGCCCTGGCCGTCAAGGTCGGCGACAAGGTGGTATTCGGCCCTTACTCCGGCAGCAACACCGTCAAAGTCGGCGGCGAAGACCTGCTGGTGATGAGCGAGAACGAAATCCTCGCTGTCGTCGAAGCCTGATCGCCCGCGAATTCCGTTTAATCGTCAAGAATTGAGGATCAAATAACATGGCAGCTAAAGACGTAAAATTCGGCGACGCCGCTCGCAAGAAACTGCTGACTGGTGTCAACGTTCTGGCCGACGCGGTCAAAGCCACCCTCGGCCCGAAAGGCCGTAACGTAGTCCTGGAGCGCAGCTTCGGCGCGCCGCTGATCACCAAGGACGGCGTTTCCGTCGCCAAGGAAATCGAGCTCAAGGACAAGATCGAAAACATCGGCGCCCAGCTGGTGAAAGACGTTGCTTCCAAGGCCAACGACGCTGCCGGTGACGGCACCACCACCGCTACCGTTCTGGCTCAAGCCATCGTTACCGAAGGCCTGAAGTCGGTTGCAGCCGGCCTGAACCCGATGGATCTGAAGCGCGGCATCGACAAGGCCACCGCGGCCATCGTCGCCGAGCTGAAGAACCTATCCAAGCCTTGCACCGACAGCAAAGCCATTGCCCAGGTTGGCACCATCTCCGCCAACTCCGACGACTCCATCGGCAACATCATTGCCGAAGCCATGGAAAAAGTCGGTAAAGAAGGCGTGATCACCGTTGAAGAAGGCTCGGGCCTGGAAAACGAACTGTCCGTCGTAGAAGGCATGCAGTTCGACCGCGGCTACCTGTCGCCGTACTTCATCAACAAGCCGGACACCATGGTTGCCGAGCTCGACGGCCCGCTGCTGCTGCTGGTCGACAAGAAGATCTCCAACATCCGCGAACTGCTGCCGGTTCTGGAAGCCGTTGCCAAGGCTGGCCGTCCGCTGCTGATCGTTGCCGAAGACGTCGAGGGCGAAGCCCTGGCTACTCTGGTGGTCAACAACATGCGCGGTATCGTCAAGGTCGCTGCCGTCAAGGCGCCGGGCTTCGGTGATCGTCGCAAGGCCATGCTGCAGGACATCGCCGTTCTGACTGGCGGTACCGTCATCTCCGAAGAGATCGGCCTGAGCCTGGAAAGCACCACTCTGGAGCACCTGGGTCAAGCCAAGCGTGTCGTCCTGAACAAGGAAAACACCACCATCATCGACGGCGCTGGCCAGCAGGTGGACATCGAGTCGCGCGTTGCGCAGATCCGCAAGCAGGTGGAAGACACCACTTCGGACTACGACAAAGAGAAGCTGCAAGAGCGTCTGGCCAAGCTGGCTGGCGGTGTTGCCGTGATCAAGGTCGGCGCTGCCACCGAAGTCGAGATGAAAGAGAAGAAAGCCCGCGTTGAAGACGCCCTGCACGCTACCCGCGCAGCCGTCGAAGAAGGCGTGGTACCTGGCGGCGGTGTTGCCCTGGTACGCGCTCAGTCCGCTCTGGACGGCCTGAAAGGTATCAACCTGGAGCAGGACGCGGGTATCAACATCCTGCGCCGTGCCATCGAAGCGCCGCTGCGTCAGATCGTTTCCAACGCTGGCGACGAAGCGTCCGTGGTGCTGGACAAGGTCAAGCAGGGCACTGGCAACTACGGTTACAACGCTGCCAACGGCGAGTACGGCGACCTGATCGAGTTCGGCATCATCGATCCGGCCAAGGTTACCCGTAGCGCGCTGCAAGCCGCTGCTTCCATCGCTGGTCTGCTGATCACCACCGAGGCGATCGTTGCAGAGCTGCCGGAAGACAAGCCTGCTCCGGCCATGCCGGACATGGGCGGCATGGGTGGCATGGGCGGCATGATGTAAGCCGATCGGCACCCTGAGCTGTACCGAGAACCCCGCGCCCCTGGCGCGGGGTTTTTTATTGCCTGTGTGTCAGCCTCGGCTGGATGTTGGCTCCAGGCGTCTAGCTGGCGCGCTCGAGCCTCTCATGTTGTCCGCGTGACATCGGTTGGCGCGAAGGGTTTTGACCGTTCGTCTTGTTGTAACCTTTGGCGACTTATCCTGATCTAGTGTTAGCGAACGCGTTGGCCGCACTATCAAGAGGTTGCGATCATGAGCTTAGGTGTCGCCAGAGGTTTATTTTTCGTTGCCGCATTGAGCGTCTCGGCGGTCGCGGCGGCCTCCTGGTATGAGCCCGGCCCCGGCGTGGTCAACAGTACCAACCGCAGCAATTGCCTGAGCCCTGCTAACAAGCGGGTTGTCCAGGCATCCCCCGAAGCCAGCCAGAACCTCTTGATACTGGTGATGGGCCTGTCCCAGGCGCGTCGCTGATCATCTGCCGTAGCGCCCTCTGCCTGAGTGGCGGAACAGTGAATTTCTCCCACTGCCGCGAACTCCGATACCCTGAGTGTTCACTCGAGGCAAGGAGAGCAGCAGATGTCGATTTACCGTGAGCGCGGCGAGCGCCTTCAGTCATTGCACCAGCAGCCTGAGCTGCTGATCCTGCCCAACCCCTGGGATGCCGGGTCGGCGAAGATGCTCGCCGCGCTCGGTTTTCACGCTCTGGCTACCACCAGCGCCGGGCTGGCCTTTTCACTGGGCCGACGCGATGCCGAAGGTGCGGTGAGCCGCGATGAGGCGCTGGCCAATGCCAGGGCGATCGTCGAGGCGACCCCGCTGCCGGTGGTTGCCGATCTGGAAAATGGCTACGGCGACTCACCAGAGGACTGCGCCGCGACCGTTCGGCTGGCGGCGCAGGTCGGCCTGGTCGGCGGTTCCATCGAGGATGCCACCGGCCGGCCCGAGCAACCCATCTACCCCTTCGAGCTGTCGGTGCAGCGCATTCGCGCTTGCGTGGTGGCGGCTCGCGAGCTGGACATTCCCTTCACTCTGACGGCGCGGGCGGAAAACTTCCTGCACGGCCGTGCCGACCTGGACGACACCATCCGCCGCCTGGTGGCTTACGCCGAGGCTGGCGCGGACGTGCTCTACGCGCCAGGGCTGACCAGTCGAGAACAGATCAAGGCAGTGGTCGAGGCGGTGGCGCCCAAACCGGTCAACGTGCTGGTCGGCTCGCCGAGCCTGATGCTGTCGCTGGACGAGCTGACGCAACTGGGCGTCAGGCGCGTGAGCCTGGGCTCCAATCTGGCGCGCGCTGCCTATGGCGCCTTTCTGCAGGCAGCCACGGGGCTTGCCGAGCGCGGCGACTTGAGCGGCGCCCAACAGGCCCTGCCGTTCGACGCCATCAACGATCTGTTCAAGGGCTAGCGTGCGGCAGTTCCTGATCGCGCTGCTGATCTTCGTGGTGGTCGGCGGCCCGTTGGCGCTGTACCGCCAATGGATCGACGTGCCGCCACGCTGGAGTCCCTGGGCACCCCTGGACCTGCGCGACACGCCCAACTGGCTGACCGCCTACAAGCTGCGTCGTCTGCAAGGCGACGCCGAGCTATGCCGCACGGTACTGGATACGTCCGCGCTGCGTTACGTCGCGCTGCCCGACAGCACGCCAGCCGCCGACTGCCCGCTGACCAACACGGTACGCGTGCAGGGCAGCGACGTGCGCCTGAGCAGCAGTTTCATCGCCACCTGTCCGGTGGCCGCGGCCTTTGCGCTGTTCGAGCGCCACGGCCTGCAACCGGCAGCCGAGCAGCGCTTCGGCCAGCGCGTGGTGCAGGTCGACCACGTTGGCAGCTTCGCCTGCCGCACCATCGCTGGTAGTCAGCGGCGCAGCCAGCACGCCTCGGCCAATGCCCTGGATATCGTCGGCTTCCGCCTGGCCGATGGCCGGCGTATCAGCGTGCTGCGCGACTGGCCGGGGGAGGATGATAAGTCGCTGTTCCTGCGCCAGGTGCAGCAGGCGGCCTGCTCCAGTTTCAACACCACGCTGGGGCCGGACTACAACGCGGCGCACCGTGATCACTTTCATCTGGATATGGGCGGCTTTCGCATGTGCCGCTGACGGGTGCCCGCGGCTTATCGAGCCAGGCGTCGTTGCAAGGTCAGGTGGCCCATCAACAACTCCCAGGGCGCCAGGGAGTCTTCCAGCAGCGGGTTGCTGGCGGCATTCTCGGCAGCGCCGGTCAGCGTCAGCGGTTGTTGCTGCAATGCCAATTCTTCGAGGGGAAGCGCGGCGCCCACCTCGTTCAGCGAGCAGATGAACTGACGCTGCATCATCACGTCTTCCAGGGTTCGTACGCCGTGCACGGGGGCTTCGTCGACCGCTATCGCCGTGACCGAGACCGGCGCCGCGGGCTGGCCCATGGTGCTTTCCATATCGCGCAGTACGCTGCGCAGAATCTGGTCGTACAGCGCCGCGCTGGCGCTCGATGGCGTACCGGATTTCTGGGCGGCTACCCGGGTGTCACCGGGAATACGGGAGATGACTTCGAACATCGAACGGCGGGCTCTGGCAAACTAGCGCTTTCCAGGGTATCGGCTGCTGTCGGCCCGAGTTGAGCCCCGCGGTTGCTTGAAAACTGCCGTTTCTGAATCGATGGACGATCCGCAATGAGTGAACTACAGCCCGACGTGCGCATTCGCATGGAGGCCCTTGCGCCCCATCTGCAAACCGGCGCGCAGCAATGGGCGCAGCACCTGGGCTTGCCGCTGGAAGGCGAGGCCGGTTATGCGTTGCAACTGGGCGAGGCTGGCTTGCAGCTGGTCGAGCTGGGCCCGCAGGCGCCGGGGCCGGTGCGGGTGGATTTCGTCGAGGGCGCGGTAGCGCACCGTCGCCAGTTCGGCGGCGGCGCCGGGCAGATGATCGCCAAGGCCGTCGGCATCGCCCAGGGCATTCGCCCGCGGGTGCTGGATGCCACTGCCGGGCTGGGCCGCGACGCGTTCGTGTTGGCCAGCCTGGGTTGCAAGGTCGACCTGATCGAGCGCCAGCCGCTGATCGGTGCGCTGCTCGAAGACGGCCTGCAGCGGGCGGCGGCGGACGCCGAGGTGGTAAGTATCGTCGCGCGCATGCGCCTGCTGCAGGGCAACGCCATCGAGCTGATGGCCGGCTGGCAGGGCGAGGCGCCGCAAGTGATCTACCTCGACCCGATGTTCCCCCATCGCGACAAGAGCGCCCTGGTGAAGAAGGAGATGCGCCTGTTCCGGCCCTTCGTCGGCGACGACCTGGATGCGCCGGCGTTGCTCGAGGCCGCGCTCAAACTCGTCAGCCATCGCGTGGTGGTCAAGCGCCCGCGCAAGGCGCCGGTCATCGAGGGTGCAAAGCCGGGTTATGCGTTGGAGGGCAAGTCCAGCCGTTACGACATTTACCCCTTGAAGAAGCTCACGCCTTAAGGCCCGTTCACGATCTTTCGTCTCGGCCTTAGCGCTTGACCGCAAAGTGGCGGTAGCGGCAGTTATCCGATCCATTGTGGGAGCCGCGACCTCGCGGCGAATCGCTCAGGCACCGCCGAAATAGGCAGTCAGGCTGCAATCGTTTCGCCCCGAGGTCGGGGCTCCCACAGGTTGGTTTGAGTGTCTGCTCCTGCCTTGTAACCGCCTCATCAATGTCGCCCAAAAAGATCGTGAACAGGTTCCTCAACGAACCGCCCTACGGTCGTGATCCAACCTGAACGTTTTTGGCGGGCCTCACCTCAGATTTTGAACGGATGCACGAGACATCCGAGCGAACCGAGGTAGCCCCATGAGCGAGACCATCACAGCTGGCGCCGAGCGCCGGACGATTTCCCTGTCGTTGAACGGCAGCCTTACTCAAGTCGAGGTATACCCGTGGATCACGGCCCTCGACCTGCTGCGTGAGCAGCTCGACCTGATCGGCACCAAGAAAGGTTGCGACCACGGCCAATGCGGCGCCTGCACGGTGCTGGTGGACGGCCGGCGGGTCAACGCCTGCCTGACCCTGGCGGTGATGCTCGACGGTCGTGAGCTGACCACCATCGAAGGCCTGGCCGCCGGCGACGAGCTGCACCCCATGCAGCGCGCCTTCGTCAAGCACGACGCTTTTCAATGCGGTTACTGCACACCGGGACAGATCTGCTCGGCGGTCGGCCTGGCCAATGAAGGGCGGGTCGGCGACGCCGCCGACATCCGTGAGCGCATGAGCGGCAACCTGTGCCGCTGCGGCGCTTACAGCAACATCCTGGCCGCCATCGAAGAAGCGCTGCCCGAGAGCGAAAAGGCGGTGCGCCCATGACCCCCTTCGCCTACAGCAAGCCCGAGGCCATCGACGAAGCGGTGCGCCTGGCCGGGCCCGACAGCCTGTTCATCGCCGGCGGCACCAACCTGGTCGACCTGATGAAGGAAAACCTGGTGCGGCCCAAGCGCCTCATCGACATCAATGCGTTGCCGCTGCGTGACGTGACTGTCACCGCCGATGGCGGCCTGCGCGTCGGCGCACTGGTCGGCAACGCCGAGCTGGCCTGGCACCCGGAGATCGAGCGACGTTATCCGCTGCTCGCCCAGGCACTGCTGTCCGGTGCATCGCCCCAGGTGCGCAACATGGCCAGCGCCGGTGGCAACCTGCTGCAGCGTACCCGCTGCCATTACTTCTACGACGCCCAGGTGCCGTGCAACAAGCGCGAGCCCGGCAGTGGCTGCCCGGCCCGCGAGGGGCTGAACCGCAACCATGCGCTGTTCGGCGCCAGCGAGCATTGCGTGGCGGTGCACCCGTCGGACTTCTGCGTGGCGCTGGCTGCCTTGGACGCTCAGGTGGTGATCACCGGCCCGAGAGGCGAGCGCCGCGTAGCCATGAGCGACTTTCACCGCCTGCCGGGCGATACCCCGCAGCGCGACACGGTGCTGGAGCCAGGCGAACTGATCCTCGCCATCGAGTTGCCGGCTGAAGATTTCGCCAGTCATCACGCCTACCTCAAGCTGCGTGACCGTGCTTCGTTCGCGTTCGCCCTGGTGTCGGTGGCCGCAGCGCTGCAACTGGATGAAAACGGGCAGGTCCGCCAAGCACGCATCGCCCTGGGCGGCGTGGCCCATAAACCGTGGCGGCGAGCGGACGTGGAGGCCAGCCTGGTTGGGCAGGCCGCCACGCCCGAGCGCTTCAAGGCGGCCGCCGAGCTGCTGCTCAAGGATGCCCAGCCGCTGGCCCACAACGCCTTCAAGGTCGAACTGGCGCGCCGCGCCGTGGTTCGCGCCCTGTCCACCGCCGCAGAAGGAGCCCGCCCATGAACGCGCGAACCCTCGGCCAACCCCTGGACCGTGTCGACGGCCCGCTGAAAGTCAGCGGCCAGGCGCGCTATGCCGCCGAGCATCCGGCCGATGACCTGCTGCACGGCAGCGTGATTTGCAGCGTGATTGCCCGCGGCCGCATCACCGCCATCGATGACTCGGCGGCCCTGGCGCTGCCTGGCGTCAAGCTGGTGCTCAGCCACCTCAATCGCCCGCCCATGGCCCAGGACGACGAGAGCTACGAGGATGACGATGCCGCCGACGGCTCGCCCTTTCGTCCGCTGTTCAACGAGCGCATCCGTTACAGCGGACAGCCGGTGGCGCTGGTGGTCGCTGACACCCTTGAGCTGGCCCGTCATGCCGGCTCGCTGGTGCGCATCAGCTACGAGCAGCAGCCCCATGCCACCGACCTGCGCGAAGCCCTCAGCGAGGCTCACGCCGCGCCGGCCGAACTGCCCAAGCCCCGTGGCGATGCCGACGGTGTGATTGCCGGCGCGCCGCTGCGCCTGGAGCTGGAATACGAGCTGCCGTGCGAGTATCACCACCCGATGGAGCCCCATGCATCGACGGTAATCTACCAGGCCGATGGCAGCCTGCTGGTGCACGACAAGACCCAGGGCCCACAGAACAGCCAGCGGTATCTGGCCGATGTGCTCAAGCTCGACCCGAGCCGCGTGCGCATCAAATCATCCTTCGTGGGCGGCGCTTTCGGTTCCGGTCTGCGCCCGCAGTACCAGTTGCCGCTGGCCGCCATGGCGGCATTGAAGCTGCAGCAATCGGTGCGCGTGACCCTGACCCGCCAGCAGATGTTCACCTTCGGCTATCGCCCGCGGGCGGTGCAGCACCTGCAGCTCGGCGCTGACGAAAGTGGCAGGTTGCAGGGCCTGGTGCACGAGGTGATCGCCCAGACCTCGCGCTTCGAAGACTTCACCGAGCACGTCGCCGAATGGTCGGGGATGCTTTACCACTGCGATCACGTGCGCCTGGCTTATCGGCTGGCGCCGCTGGATGTCTACACGCCGCTGGACATGCGCGCGCCCGGTGCTGCGACCGGGCTCTATGCCCTGGAGTCGGCGATGGACGAGCTGGCCTGGGCGGCGGGTGTCGACCCCGTGCAACTGCGCCTGACCAACTACGCCGAAACCAACCAGAACGAGGGCAAGCCCTATTCCAGCAAGGAGCTGCGCGCCTGCTACCAGCAGGGTGCCGAGGCCTTCGGCTGGAGCAAGCGCAGCCCGCAGCCGGGGGGCATGCGCGAGGGTAATCAGCTGATCGGCTACGGCATGGCGACCGGCGTGTGGGAAGCCATGCAGATGCCGGCCAGCGCCCGCGCCAGTTTCACCGCCGATGGCCGCCTGATCGTCGCCAGCGCGACCTGCGACATCGGCCCAGGCACCGCCACGGTGATGACCCAGATCGCCGCCGACGTGCTGGGCATGGACCCGTCCCAGGTGGAGTTTCGCCTCGGCGACTCCAACCTGCCCAAGGCGCCGCTGCAGGGTGGCTCGTTCACCGTGTCGTCGGTGGGCAGTGCGGTGCGTGAGGCGTGCCTGGCCTTGGCCGACAAACTCTGCGAGGCGGCGCGACAGTGGCCCGAAGCGCCGTTCAGCGATGGAGCGGCGCTGCGTTTCAACGCAGGCCGCGTGCAGCAGGGCGAGGATGCCAGCCGTGCGGTGGAGCTGAGCGCGCTGCTCGCTCGGCACGGCAGCCTGGAAGCCGAGGTGCAGGCGCAGCCCGGCAAGCAGCGTGAGCGCTACGCCAGTGCCAGCCACTCGGCGGTGTTCGTCGAGGTGCAGGTGGACGAAGCGCTGGGTACGGTGCGCGTCACCCGGGTGGTCAGCGCCATCGCCGCGGGTCGGGTAATCAACCCGAAAACCGCACGCAGCCAGATTCTCGGCGGCGTGGTGTGGGGCATCGGCATGGCCCTACATGAGGAGGCGATGATCGACCACGACCTGGGGCGCTGCATGAACCACAACCTGGCCGACTATCACCTGCCGGTGCAAGCCGATATCGGCAATATCGAAGTGATCTTCGTCGAGGAAAACGACAGCATCATCAACCCGCTGGGCTCCAAGGGCGTAGGCGAGATTGGTATCGTCGGCGTTGCCGCGGCGGTCGCCAATGCGGTTTACCACGCCACTGGCAAGCGCATCCGCCAATTGCCGATCACCCTCGACAAGCTGCTTTGACGGTTGCCGATGACGGGCTCACCTGCACGGGCCCGTCATCGCGCTCCTTCGGTTCATTACGTATCACCAGCCAGATTCCCAGCCCCGAAATCAGCGTGCCCAGGCCCATCAGCCAGGACAGCGGTTCGCCGAACATCGCCCAGGCCCACACCAGCGTCACCGCGGGGCTCAGGTACAGCACGCTGGCCACCCGGGTCGGTGTCGAGCGCTTCAGGCACAGCCAGTACAAGCCGTAGCCACCGATGGTGGAGATGCTCGTCCACAACACGCTCAGGGCGAAGCCGCCTGAGGGCACCGGCATCAGGCTGCCCTCCATCGCAGCCAGTAGCGCGAACGGCACGCAGCAGATGCAGCATTGCAGCCACAGGTTGCCGAGCAGGTCGAGCGACGCCGTGGCCTTGGTGCGTTTCTGCCACAAGGTCGCAATCGCTAGCGAGAACATGCCTAGCAGCGGCAAACCGTACACCCACAACGGCGCATCACCCCAGGCCAGCGCGTCCGAGGTCACCAGCACCACGCCCGTCAGGCCGACGATCAGGCCGAGCCAGGTGCGCCCGCCCAGAGGCTGCTGGAACACCAGCACGCTGAGCAGGGCTACGCCGATGGGCAGCAGGTCGGCCAGCAGGGCGGCGAGGCCAGCAGGTACGCCAAGGGCGATGCCTTGAACCACACCGGCGAGGTAGCCGCCCATCGCCAGCAAACCGATACCGGCGTGGCGCAGCAAAGTGGCCAGCGAGGCGTTGCGCAGGCGCGGCAGTGCCCAGGGTGCCAGCAGCACCGCGAACAGCAGGCTGCGCCAGAACACCACCAGCATGGCAGGCGCATGCTCGATGGAGAAGCGCGCGCCGATGAAGCCCGAGCTCCAGATCACCACCAGCGCCGCTTCGAGCAGCAGCAGGGGAATCGCGACGGGCCAGAGGCGAGCAGTCAGTCGAACGGACATGGCGGTAAACCGGATGAAGGGTGTAGGTCCAGCCTACGAAGGTGGCGTAATCTAATAAATCAAAATGTATTGAATTAGTCGTTCGGAGTTTTTGAATCATGAGCGCCGTACTCGACATCGAACTCATCCGCACCTTTCACGCCGTGGCGCGTAGTGGGCGCTTCAAGGCGGCTGCCGAACAGTTGCACAAGAGCCCGGCGGCGATCAGCGTGCATGTCCAGCGCCTGGAGTCTGTCGCCGGCGGCCGGCTGTTCGATCGCGACAACCAGTCGGTGGCGCTGACCGCGCTGGGCAAGCGGCTGCTGCGCTCGACAGGCGAACTGCTCAGCACCCATGACCGGGTACTCGCCGAGCTGCATGGGCCACGGCTGGTCGGGCGCATCCGCCTGGGAATACCCGATGAGTACGCCGCCCACGTGATCCGCGACATCCTGCCGATCTTCGCGGCGGCCTGGCCCAACGTGGTGCTGGAGGTGAAAACCGCCCCCAGCTACACGCTGCGCGAGCAGGTACAGGCCGGCAAGCTGCACGGTGCGGTGCTCACCCTGCCGTTGGGCCAGCGCGAGCCAAGGGCCCAGGTGCTGGTCGCCACCACGCCGGTGTGGGTCGCGGCGGCGGCCTTTCCCCAGGCCTGGAAGGAGACGCTACCGTTGGCCATCCATGCAGCCGAATGCCCGTACCGCAGCCTGATGCTGGAATCGCTTAAAGCGGCGGGTCACGCCTGGCGGGTGGTGCTGGAAAGCCCGTCCAGCCAGGCCATCAGGGCCTGTGTCGAATCGGGGCTGGCGATTACCCTGATGGACCGCGCGAAGATGAGCAGCGCCATGCGCATCGTCGAGGAACTGCCCCAGGCTGCCGAGCACGAGGTGATGTTCCTGCGTTCGGCCCAGGCGCAGCACGACGAGGCCCTAGAGCTGTTGGCCCAGGCCATTCATCAGCATTTTCGGCTGTGATCAGCGGTGCTTGGTGCTCGAGCGCAGCTTGTAGCGTTCGCCCGGGTGAGTCAGGCGCACGTAGCTGATCAGGTGCTCGCCCGACCAGGTGCGGCGAATCATCGACAGGCACGCGGCGCCGATGGCGATATCCAGCCATTCGGCGGTGCGGGCGTCGGCGTGCACGGCCTCGACCACATGCTCTACATCACTGATCGGGCAACTGGCGACCAGCACTTCGTTGGGCGTCTGCTTGGAAAAGTCGCTGCTCAGGTAATGGGGCACCCAGCGTGGATTGACGAAGCGATCCTCGAGCTGGATCGGCACGCCATCTTCCAGGTGCACGAGGATGCTGTGAAACACCTCGGCGCCGATGCGCAGGCCCAGGCGTAGCGCCACCTCGTCATCGGCGGCCAGCGCTTCGCTGCGCAGGATGCGATTGGCATAGGCATGGCCGCGGGCGCGCACCTCGGCAGCGATGTTCATCACATCGTGCAGTGACGACTCGGACTTGCGGTCGGTGACGAAGGTGCCCAGGCCCGCCTGGCGGATCAGGTAACCCTGCTGCACCAGGTTGTTGATGGCCTTGTTGGCGGTCATCCGGCTGACCGAAAAGTCCCTGGCCAGCTGTTCCTCGGGAGGAATCTGGTGATGCAGCGGGTAGTCACCGTTGCCGATGCGCTCGAGCAGAAAATCCTCGATGGCCTTGTAGCGCGGGGTGGTGGTCACGAAAGCTCCTTGGCAAGACCGGGTGCGCGGATGATAGCGCGCGATTCACTCTGTAGGAGCCCCGCCCCGGGGCGAAGCGGTTGTGGCCACTCAGCACAACCCGCAGTGTGTCCATCATTCGCCGCGAGGCACAGCACCTACAAAGACCCTGGCTCGGCTCAGCCTACCGACGGCAGCAAGCCGGCCGGCAGCAGCGGCGTCAGCACGCGCTCGGCCAGCAGTTCGTCGGCGGCGGCGATGTCCGGCGCGAAGAAGCGATCCTCGACGTAGTAGGGCACCTTGGCGCGCAGCGTCTGGCGCGCGCGTTCCAGTTTCGCCGAGCTTTTCAGACCATGGCGGAAGTCCAGGCCCTGGCAGGCGCCCAGCCATTCGATGGCGAGGATACCGCGTACGTTCTCGGCCATCGGCCACAGGCGCTTGCCGGCGTTGGGTGCCATGGACACGTGATCTTCCTGGTTGGCCGAGGTCGGCAGGCTGTCGACGCTATGCGGGTGGGCCAGGGCCTTGTTGTCGCTGGCCAGGGCCGCGGCAGTGACCTGGGCGATCATGAAGCCCGAGTTGACTCCGCCGTTCTCGACCAGGAAAGGCGGCAGCTGCGACATGTGCCGATCCATCATCAGCGAGATGCGGCGCTCCGAGAGGGCACCGATCTCGGCCAGGGCCAGGGCCAGGTTGTCGGCGGCCATGGCCACCGGCTCGGCGTGGAAGTTGCCGCCGGAGATCACGTCACCCTGTTCGGCGAACACCAGCGGGTTGTCGGACACCGCGTTGGCCTCGATCTGCAGCACCTCGGCGGCCTGGCGCAGCTGGGTCAGGCAGGCGCCCATGACCTGGGGCTGGCAGCGCAGCGAGTAGGGATCCTGCACCTTGTCGCAGTTGGCGTGGGAGCGCGCCACTTCACTGCTGTCGCCGAGCAGGTCGCGATAGGCCGCCGCCACGTCGATCTGCCCGTGCTGGCCGCGGGCGGCATGGATGCGCGCATCGAAGGGCGCCCGCGAGCCGAGCATGGCCTCTACGCTCAAGGCGCCGCACACGGTGGCCGCGGCGAACAGGTCTTCGCCCTCGAACAGCCCGCGCAATGCGTAGGCGGTCGATACCTGAGTGCCGTTGAGCAAGGCCAGGCCTTCCTTGGCGGCCAGCGTCAGCGGCTGCAGGCCGGCCACCGCCAGCGCTTCACTTGCCTGCAGCCACTGGCCTTTGTGACGGGCCTTGCTCTCGCCGAGCAGCAGCAGCGACATGTGCGCCAGCGGCGCCAGGTCGCCGGACGCACCCACCGAGCCCTTGAGCGGGATGTGCGGGTAAACCTCGGCGTTGATCAGCGCGATCAACGCATCGATCACCGTGCGGCGAATGGCCGAGAAGCCGCGCGCCAGGCTGTTGACCTTGAGCAGCATGATCAACCGCACCATGGCGTCGTCCAGCGCCTCGCCGACACCGGCAGCGTGGGACAGCACCAGCGAGCGCTGCAGCTTTTCCAGGTCGTCCGGGGCGATGCGCGTCGAGGCCAGGAGGCCGAAGCCGGTGTTGATGCCGTAGGCGGTGCGGCCTTCGGCGAGTATCTGCTCGACACAGGCGACGCTGGCGTCGATGCCGGCGTGGGCGCTGGCGTCGAGCGTGACGTTGACCGGCTGCAGGTACACGGCGCGCAGCTGGGCCAGGGTCAGCGCGCCCGGCTTGAGGTTCAGGGTGGTCATCAATCAGGCTCCTCGGGTGATCATCGGCAGGTTCAGGCCCTGCTCGTGGGCGCACTCTATGGCGATTGGGTAGCCGGCGTCAGCATGGCGCATCACGCCGCTGGCCGGGTCGTTGGTCAGTACGCGGGCGATGCGCTCGGCCGCCTCGTCGCTGCCATCGCAGACGATCACCACCCCCGAGTGCTGGGAGAAGCCCATGCCCACGCCTCCGCCATGGTGCAGCGACACCCAGGTGGCGCCGCCAGCGGTGTTGAGCAGGGCATTGAGCAGCGGCCAGTCGGATACCGCGTCGGAGCCATCCATCATCGCCTCGGTCTCGCGGTTGGGGCTGGCCACGGAGCCGGAGTCCAGATGGTCACGGCCGATCACCACCGGCGCCGACAGCTCGCCGCTGCGCACCATCTCGTTGAAGGCCAGGCCCAGCTTGGCGCGCTGGCCCAGGCCGACCCAGCAGATACGCGCCGGCAGGCCCTGGAAGGCGATGCGCTCGCGGGCCATGTCCAGCCAGCGGTGCAGATGGGCATCGTCGGCGATCAGTTCCTTGACCTTGGCGTCGGTCTTGTAGATGTCCTGCGGGTCGCCCGACAGCGCCACCCAGCGGAACGGGCCGATGCCGCGACAGAACAGCGGGCGAATGTAGGCCGGCACGAAGCCGGGGAAGTCGAAGGCGTTGGCGACGCCTTCATCCTTGGCCATCTGGCGGATGTTGTTGCCGTAGTCGAAGGTCGGCACGCCCATCTTCTGGAAGGCGAGCATCGCTTGCACGTGCACGGCCATGGACTGCTTGGCGGCCTTGACCACCTCGGCCGGTTGGGTTGCGGCGCGGTCGCGGTACTGCTCCCAGGTCCAGCCGGCCGGCAGGTAGCCGTTGAGTGGGTCGTGGGCGCTGGTCTGGTCGGTGACCATGTCCGGGCGCACCCCGCGGCGCACCAGCTCGGGGAGGATCTCGGCGGCATTGCCGTGCAGGGCGATGGAGATCGCCTTGCCTTCGGCTGTGTACCTACCGATGCGCGCCAAGGCGTCGTCCAGGTCTTCTGCCTGCTCGTCGACGTAGCGGGTACGCAGGCGGAAATCGATGCGGCTTTGCTGGCACTCGATGTTCAGCGAGCAGGCGCCGGCCAGGGTGGCGGCCAGTGGCTGCGCGCCGCCCATGCCGCCGAGCCCGGCGGTGAGCACCCAGCGGCCCTTGAGGTCGCCGCCGTAGTGCTGGCGCCCGGCCTCGACGAAGGTTTCATAGGTGCCCTGGACGATGCCCTGGCTGCCGATGTAGATCCACGAACCGGCGGTCATCTGCCCGTACATGGCCAGGCCCTTGGCATCCAGCTCGTTGAAGTGCTCCCAGGTCGCCCAGTGCGGCACCAGGTTGGAATTGGCGATCAGCACCCGCGGCGCATTGGCGTGGGTCTTGAACACGCCCACTGGCTTGCCGGATTGCACCAGCAGGGTTTCGTCGTCGTTCAACTGCTTGAGGCTCTCGACGATGGCATCGAAGCATTCCCAGTTGCGCGCTGCCCGGCCGATGCCGCCATAGACCACCAGCTCCCTGGGATTTTCCGCCACCTCGGGGTCGAGGTTGTTCATCAGCATGCGCAGCGGCGCTTCGGTCAGCCAGCTCTTGGCGGTGAGCTGAGTGCCACGCGGGGCGCGGATGACGGTATCGCGAAAGGTGGTCATGGCGGGTTCCTCGATTGCAGGGGCAGTAGGGGCGGGCGGCATCACAGCCACCCCAGGTGTAGGGCCAGGTGGCCGAGCGGCAGGCTGAACAGCAGGCTCAGCAAGCAGCGTTGCAGCCACACCAGCAGCAGATCGCGCAGGCGCAGGGGAATGCGGGTGGCGAGCATGCAGGGGATGGAGGCGGAGAAGAACAGCACGCTGCTGACCGAGACGATGGCGGTCACGAAGCGCACCAGTTGGTCGGCATCCTTGAGCAGGATCACCGGCAGGAACATTTCCGCCAGGCCCGAGGCCAGGGCGCTGGCCACCTGCATCGGCTGCTCCAGGCCGAACAGCCAGGTCAGCGGGTAGAGCAGCAGGCCGATGGCGTCGAACAGCGGCGTGTACTTGGCAGCCAGCAGGCCGAGCAGGCCGACGGCCAGGATGCTTGGCAGGATGTACGCGGTCATGCGCAAACCATCGATGAAGGTGCCCCACAGCGACACGTGCAGCGAAGGCGCGCAGGCGGCCCGCGCCACCCCGGCGCGCCAGGCACTGGCGAAGCGGTTCTCGCCCTGTTCCAGTTCGGCTTCCGGCAGGCGCTCGGCAGACAGTGAAGCCAATGGATAGAGGCGCGCCGTGACCGAAGTGACCAGAAAGGTGATCAGCAGCGTGCTCCAGAAATACAGGTTCCAGTGCTCCATCAGGTCCAGGGTCCTGGCCACCACCACCAGAAACGGCACCGACACGGTGGAGAAACCGGTGGCGATGATCGCCGCGTCGCGCAGGTTGTACTGGCCTTCGCGGTACATACGGTCGGTGATCAGCAGCCCCACCGAATAACTGCCGGCGAACGAGGCGATGGCATCGATCGCCGATTTGCCCGGGGTGCGCCACAGCGGGCGCATCACCGGCTGCATGAGTACGCCAACCAGCTCCAGCAGCCCGAAGCCGATCAGAAACACCAGCGCCAGGGCGCCCAGGGGCACGATCACCGCCAGGCTCAGCACCAGCTTCTCGAACAGAAAGGGCAACATGTCCGGCTGATACAGCGCCGCCGGGCCGAGCTCAAGCAGGTAGGCGATGCCCACCAGCAGACCGAGGCTTCTGAGCACGCTGAACAGGATGGTGGTCACGCTGTTGCGCCAGGAACCGTCGAACCAGGGCATCACCGCGCCGTAGAGCATGAACAGCAGGGCGCAGATGATCACCAGCGGCCGTGCATGGGTTTGCAGGGCCGAGGCGGCGTGGTCGAGCAGCAGGCTGGAACGCCCGGCCAGTTCCATCGGCACGAAGAACAGCAGGATGCCGACCAGGCTGTTGCCGAGCAGGCGCGCGATGGCCACCGGGGCGCTCAGGGGCGTTGCGCTGGTCATCTCGACGCGTCGGCTGGCGTGGTCAGGGCTTTGATGAACATTGGCAATCTCCGTGCTTGTTGTTATGGGAGAAGTGGGCAGCGAGCGCTCAGTCGCTCGTCGTGAGCAGGTGTAACAGCCGGGCGGCAGCGCGGGCGGTGCGGTTGTCGATGTCGTGCTCTGGGTTGACCTCGGCGACGTCGATCAACCGCAGCTTGCCGCTGGCCTTCAGGCGCAGCAGCAGGGGTTCGAGCAGCGCCAGGGGCACGCCGCGGGCGGCTGGCGCGCTGACGCCGGGCGCTTCGCAGGCCGGCAGTACGTCGATGTCCAGGGTCAGGTAAAGCAGGTCGCAGCCTGAGATGAAGGCGTCCAGGTCGCGGCCGATGGCCTCCAGGGTGGCCTCACGAATCTCGCGGTCTTCGCGCACCAGCACGTTCAGCTCGGCGGCGCGATCGAACAACGCGCGGGTATTGCTGGCGCGGCTGATGCCCAGGCAGGCGTAATTGAACGGCCAGCCACGCGCGGCGCACTGTTCGGCGATCTGCGCGAAGGGCGTGCCCGAGGAGTGCACGTGCGCCGGGTCGCGCAGGTCGAAATGGGCATCGAAGTTGATGATGCCTATGCGCGGGGCGGCCCTCCGCGGGGCGGCCTTCCGCGGGGCGGCCCGTTTTTCAAGGTGTCCGGCCAGCCCGGACCAGCTGCCGTAGGCCACTTCGTGTCCGCCGCCGAGCACCAGCGGCAGGTGTCCGCTGTCGAGCAACGCGCACACGCCGTTGGCCAGGCGCGTCTGGGCGGCCTCCAGGTCGCCGTCTTCGCAGACGATATCGCCGGCTTCGAAGGCCGGCGCGTCGCGGTGCCAGGCCAGGTTGGCCAGTGCCTTGCGCAGCGCTGCGGGGCCGCCCACGGCACCCACGCGGCCATGGTTGCGCTGCACGCCTTCGTCACAGGCGAAGCCGAGCAAGGCGATGCCGGGCTCGGCACCGGCGTGCAGCGGCTGGATGCGCTGGTGCCAGCGGGCGCTGTCCGGTTCGGGGTCGACGCGGCCGGTCCACGGGGCCATGGTGAAACGGTCAGCGTGCATGGCTGATGACTCCATTGAAGACGCGCTGGCGCAGGCGCCCGGCCTGCACGGCATAGGCCAGCTCGGCTGGTTGGCGAACGTCCCACAGGCACAGGTCGGCGACTGCGCCAATCGCGATGCGGCCCAGCTCCGGGCGGCCGAGGGCACGCGCCGCGTGGGCGGTCATGCCGGCCAGGGCTTCGCGTGGGGTCAGGCGAAACAGGGTGCAGGCCAGGTTGGTCATCAGCGTGGGCAGGCAGATCGGCGAGGTGCCGGGGTTGGCGTCGCTGGCCACTGCCATGGGCACGCCGTGGCGGCGCAGCAGTTCGATGGGCGGCAGGCGGGTTTCGCGCAGCACGTGAAAGGCCCCGGGCAGCAGCACGGCAACGGTGCCGGCCTCGGCCATGGCGCGCACGCCGTCCTCGTCCAGGTACTCGATATGGTCCGCGGACCAGGCGCCATAACGGGCGGCCAACGCGCTGCCGCCCAGGTTGGACAACTGCTCGGCATGAGCCTTGATGGCCAGGCCATGGCGTTGTGCAGCCTGGAAAACCCGCTCGCATTGGGCCGGGGAGAAGGCGATGCCTTCGCAGAACACGTCCACTGCGTCGGCCAGGCGCTGGCTGGCGGCGGCCGGAATCATCTGCTCGCAGACCAGCTCGATATAGCCGTCGGCATCGTCGACGTACTCCGGCGGCAGGGCATGGGCGCCCAGCAGCGTGGTGCTGATGCGCACCGGCCGCAAGGTGGCCAGGCGCCGCGCCACGCGCAGCATCTTCAGTTCGTCGTGTAGGGTCAGGCCGTAGCCGGATTTGATCTCCAGGGTGGTGACGCCATCGGCCAGCAGGGCATCCAGGCGCGGCAGGCTGGCTTCGATCAGCTCCTCCTCACTCGCGGCGCGGGTGGCCCGCACGGTGCTGAGAATGCCGCCGCCGTTGCGGGCGATGGTTTCGTAGCTGACGCCTTCGAGGCGCTGTTCGAATTCGCCGGCACGATCACCGGCATACACCAGGTGGCTATGGCAATCGACCAGGCCGGGAGTCATCACGCCGCCGCTGGCCGCATCCTTGGCACCACCGGCCAGGCTCGGGTCGAACTCGCTTTCCGGCCAAAGACCGGCAATACGCCCATGCTCGACCCGCACGGCCATCGGCTCGGGGAGCTGTTCGAGGCCATCGAACAGGGTGACGTTGCGCCAGAGCAGGGGAGTGGACTGGGAGGAAGCCATTGCAGATCGCCTTTTTTGTAATGTATATACAATTAAGCGAAATGCCTCAGATGGTCAAGCCCTGTGCACTATTATCGGCACATTTAGAGGCGTGTGACGTTATCACTGTATATACATTTTTCCGGCTGGCAGATGACTCAGGAGTGATCCTGGGGATAGCGCTTGGCGAGAGGGAAGGCCGGCAGCCAGGCTTCGCGCCGGCTCGTCCAGCATTCGTAGGAGGGCTGCAGCTGATCGGGTGCGTCGAGGGCGCCCAGGTGGATTTCGATTTCATCGCCACTGCGGGCGAACAGCGAGGAGCCGCAACGCGGACAGAAGTGGCGCCCGGCGTAGCTCTGGGTTGCGCCGCTGACCGTCACGGCCTCGCGGATGAAGATCGCCGCGGCGTAGAACAGCGCGCCATGGTGCTTGCGGCAGTCGAGGCAATGACAGATGCCGACTCGCTCAGGTTGGCCTGCCGCTGAGAGTCGGATCTGGCCGCACAGGCAGCCGCCGGTGAATGGATCCATGCCGCACCTCCTGCAGGCTCATGGCATGGAGCCTAGGGTCTGTTCCCGTTTCAGCGCGAGCCGCGTTGCCGCGAGAAATGGCCTCCGGTTAGACGCAGGACGCAGGGAATGGTTGCTCCCTTGCCAAGTCCTGTAACGACAGCGGAGGCCATTTCCCGCGCAACCCGAAGGGCCGGGCCAGTTTTTGTGCGATGCGGCGTTACTCGATGGCTCATTTGACCTGCCAAACTTCGCATCTCGTGCCTTGCCTCGCACAAAAACTGGCTCCGGCGCGGCCGTGCGTGAAACGGGAACAGACCCTAGGTCCAGCTCCATCGCACCTGCCTTCACGGCCGCCACCAGCCCATCCGCCGCGCCTGAACCGCGAGCCGGCGGCTCGACCCACATGGCGATCAGCTCGTAACGACCGGGATCCCGAAAGCCTGCACCTACCAGGCCGACCGGCCTGCCACCGTCGAGCGCCAGCCAGAACCGCGTCTTCTCGCCCGCCGCCCGCGCTTGCCACTGAGCGTCGCTGTCGGCGGCTGCCGTCTGGTAACTCACGCCAAAGGCGGTCGGCGTGTCCTGCAGGGCAGCGAGGCGGATCCGTTTCAGTAGCGTCCAGTCTTCCTTTTGGGTGGCGCGGATATCCATGGGTCTTCCGATTCTTCCAGATTGAAATTCCGATCAACCAGGCGCTTCACAGCGAGCAACCCGTCGGCGGATCTACAATGCCGTACCGACGGCCATCACTGCCAGTAAAAGGCGCCAAGCGACTGCCCCGTCCGCTCAGCTTGTAATCAGCCCAGCGACTCGAGCCCCAACACGCGCGCGCACTCGGCCAGCGAGCGGCACTGGGTCTCGGCGTACAGCGCCAATTCATCGTGCACCTCGGCGCCGAGGGCCGCGTGGAAGGCCTGCTGATTGGAGGTGGCGCCATAGCTGACCTGGGCATCGTCGCCGAGGTTGGACTGGAAGATGCCGGCAGCGCTTACCGGCAGAAAATCCTCGTAGACCAGCGGCTCGAAATGCACATGGCCGGCCTCGACAAGGGCGTCCAGGCTGCGCGGTGCGGTTTCGTCTCGGCGCGCTGCCTTGCCCGCCTCGGTGACGAAGTAGCGGAAGTAGGCCAGGCCCTCGTGGCGCATGGCCGCGTAGCTGTCGGGGAAGGCTTCGAAGCGTTGCGCCAGCAAGTCTGCATAGCGCTGGGCGTTGGCTTCGTTGGGGAATTCGCCCAGATCGTCGCGCGCCTCGTTGAGCAGCCTGTCATACAGCGCGCGACCGACCGGGGTAAGCGCTGCACCGCGTTGCTCGATCTCGCCGAAGCGCGCAGTGTGGCTGCCCGCCGCGTCGAGCTGACCGACGAACGCCACGCGTTCCTGCAGCGCCTTGAAGCTGGTCTGGCGCAGCAGGATCGGGCACTGGCGCCGGGGCGGGCCCTCGACCACCGCCTTGGGCGTGATGCCGCGCCGGGGCATGGCCGCCTGCACTTCATCGATGTCCAGGGTGCGCGGCGTCAGGTGGTTGATGTGCGGCCCCTTGAAGGCCACCACGTCGGCGATCAGGCGGTGCTGACCGTGCAATCTGTCGTACTCGGCGGCGCTGACGGTGGCCTCGGTGTGCCAGCGAAAGGTCTCAAGGGCTTGCTTGACGAACTCTTCGGCATCGGCGGCGTTCAGGCCGCCCTGGGCTTCGCACTGCTCGATCAGCGCCCGTGCGCGCGGGGTGAAGATGTTGCGCTTGGCGAGAATCTCGGCGGCCAGGGCACGCAGCGCTTCGTCCTCGATCAGCTCCAGGCGCAGCAGCGAGGTGAACACACGAAACGGGCTGACCTGCAGCTCGGTTTCATGTACGGCGCGAAAGGCGGTGGAATGCACCGGCACGCCGGCCGAGCTGAGGTCGTAGTAGCCGACCGGCTGCATGCCCATGACCGCGAACAGGCGGCGGATGGTCGACAGTTCCTCGGCGGTGCCGACGCGAATCGCGCCGTGGCGCTCCATGGCCAGGCGCTCGATTTCCCCGGTCCACTCAAGCTGCTGTTTCAGCGCGGCAGAACCCGCCAGCGCCTGGGCGTTGGTGTCCGCCACCAGGTCGAGCAGATCGCCGTAGAGCGGCACTTCGGCGCGGTACATGGCGGACATGGCACTGGAAAACTGCGCACGGATTTGCGAGGGGTCGACGAATCCTGAGGTGTTCATAGCGGGCGAATCTCCTGTCGCGCTTGTCGGTTGGCCGTGGTGGTACTCGCCGGCCTGAAAGTTGGCGAATACGCTCAGCCGAGGTTGGCCAGGCAGTGTTCGATGATATCCAGGCCCTGCTCGAACAGCGCCGGCTCGATGGTCAGCGGTGCCAGCAGACGCACGATATGGCGGTTCTTGCCGCTGGGCATCAGCAGCAGGCCCCTGGCCCGCGCCGCCTCCAGCAGTTCGGCCAACTGTGCGGTGCCGGGCTGGCCGTCGCGGGTAAGCAGCTCGATACCGCGCATCGCGCCAACCCCGGTCAGCCGGCCCAGGTAAGGCGACAGGCCCTTGGCGCGCCACTGCTCGTAGCGGCGCAGCAGCGCCTGCTCCTGGGCTTCGCCCCAGGTGGCCAGGTTGGCGTCGGTCATCTGCCGCAGGCTGGCCAGGGCCGCCGCACAGGCGATGGGGTTGCCCGAGTAGGTGCCGCCCAGCCCGCCCTTGGGCAGTGCGCCCATCAGCTCGGCCCGGCCAACCACGGCGCCCAGCGGCAGGCCGCCGGCGATGCTCTTGCCGAGCAGCAGCAGGTCGGGCTCGATGCCCAGGCGGGTGAAGGCGAAGCGCTGCCCGGTGCGGCCGAAGCCGGACTGGATTTCATCGAGCATCAGCAGCACACCGTGCTCGTCGCACCAGCGGCGCAGGCGCTTGGCGAAGTCCGCATCCAGAGCCAGAAAACCGCCCTCGCCCTGCACCGGTTCGATGATGAAGCAGGCGACATCGTTGACGTCCACCTCGACGCTGAACAGCCGCTCGATGGCCTTGAAGGCTTCGTCCGCGGTCACCCCGGTATCCGGGCTCGGGTACGGCACGTGGTAGACCGGACCGGGCAACACGCCGACTTTCTGCTTGTAGGGTGCCACCTTGCCGTTGAGGTTGAGGGTGGCCAGGGTACGACCGTGGAAGCCACCGTCGAAGGCGATCACCACGCTACGGCCGGTCGCCGCACGCACCACCTTCAGGGCATTCTCGGCGGCCTCGGCGCCGCTGTTGGTGAGCATGCCCGCCAGCGGATAGCTGGCCGGCACGAAGGCCGCCAGCGCATCCATCAGCTCGCGATAGCCCTGGTGCGGTACGGCGTTGAAGGTCGAATGGGTCAGCCGCCCGGCCTGCTCGGTGATGGCGCTGACCACCTGCGGGTTGCAGTGGCCGAGGTTGAGCACGCCTATGCCACCGACGAAGTCGATGTACGACTTGCCCTCGGTATCCCACACCTGGGCGTTCAGGCCGTGGGACAACGTGATTGGATGAACCACGGAAATGGACGGGCTGATGGGCGAAGCACTCATGGATTACCTACCTGGGCCACCATCACCGCGGCGCGATGACAGGCAGCTGTGCCTGGAAACGATGCGCCTATCAAAGCGAGTCAGGCGGGCCTGCCACAAGCGAAATAAAGTGCTGCCGTCATTCCTTAAATTCAGGAACTGGCTGAACGCCGCCGGCCCCGGCCCTGGCCTTTTCCACAATCCAGTCGATCAGCGCCCTGACCTTGGGCACCTCGGCGTACTGCTCGGCGAAGGCGATGAAGTGGGCGCCCTGACTGGGCTTGTAGTGCTGCCAGGGGATCACCAGCTTGCCTTCCTGCAGCTCGTCCAGCACCAGAAAGCGCGGCACCAGGGCCACGCCGCAGCCCGACTCGGCGGCACGGATGCACATGTAGAAGGTGTCGAAACGCGGCCCGTGGTAGCTGTTCTCGGTGCTGATGCCCTGCTCTTCGAACCACTCGTGCCAGGCGCCGGGGCGCGAGGTGCATTGCAGCAGCACCAGGCTGGTGAGGTCGCCGGCATCGAACAGCGGCTCATTGGGCAGGATGTCCGGTGCGCACACCGGGATCACATCCTCGCCGAACAGCTCGATGCAGATAGCGCCCGGCCAGGAGCCGGTGCCGTAGAAGAACGCCACGTCAGCCTTGGCCTGCACCAAGTCGAAGGGCTCGAGTTCGTTCTTGATGTCCAGGTGGATAGTCGGGTGGCGCTTCGAGAAACCCTTGAGGTTGGGCACCAGCCAGCGTGCGCCGAAGGTCGGCTGGGTGGCCACTTTGAGCACCTCGGTCTCGCCACCGTAGGAGAGGATGTAGCGGCTGGAGATATCCACCTGGGTGAGGATCTTGTTCACCTCGGCCAGGTACAGCTCGCCGGCTGGCGCCAGTTGCAGGCGGCGGCGCACGCGATGGAACAGCGGGTGCTGAAGCATGTCCTCGAGCTGCGCCACCTGCTTGCTCACCGCGCTCTGGGTCAGGTGCAATTCCTGGGCGGCGCGGGTGAAGCTCAGGTGCCTGGCTGCGGCCTCGAAACATTGCAGGGCGGTCATGGTTGGCAGCAGGCGTTTTGACATGGGTTTCTCGAGATCAGACGGGGCGACTTGATTCCATGACGGAATGATATGGTGCGTAAACGTCGTTTGTTGAGCGCAGATTCGGGATTAATACTGATCCTCATCCCGGATTTCAACTTCACGACTCAGGAGATCGCCATGGTCAACTCGCTACTCGAACGTCTCGGTGTCAGCGCCAACGCCTACCAGAACGGCAGTCACGCGGTTTACACCCCGATCGACGGCAGCCAGATCGGCAGCCTGACCCTTGAGGGCGCCGACGCCGTGCGCGCCAAGATCACCGCCGGCCACGACGCCTTTCTGGCCTGGCGCAAGGTGCCGGCGCCGCGCCGTGGCGAGCTGGTGCGTCTGTTCGGCGAGGTGCTGCGTGAGCACAAGGCCGATCTCGGCGAGCTGGTGTCCATCGAAGCCGGCAAGATCACTCAGGAAGGCCTGGGCGAAGTGCAGGAAATGATCGACATCTGCGACTTCGCCGTCGGCCTGTCGCGCCAGCTCTACGGCCTGACCATCGCCTCCGAGCGCCCGGGCCACCACATGCGTGAAACCTGGCACCCGCTGGGCGTGGTCGGCGTGATCAGCGCCTTCAACTTCCCGGTCGCCGTGTGGGCCTGGAACACCACCCTGGCCCTGGTCGCCGGCAACGCAGTGATCTGGAAGCCGTCGGAAAAGACCCCGCTGACCGCCCTCGCCTCCCAGGCGCTGCTCGACAAGGCTCTCGAGCGCTTCGGCAACGACGCCCCGCAAGGCCTGGCGCAACTGGTGATCGGCGACCGCGAAGCCGGCGAAGTGCTGGTCGACGATCCCCGCGTGCCGCTGATCAGCGCCACCGGCAGCACCCGCATGGGCCGTGAAGTCGGGCCCCGAGTGGCCGCCCGTTTCGGCCGCAGCATCCTGGAGCTGGGCGGCAACAACGCCATGATCCTCACCCCCAGCGCCGACCTCGACCTGGCCGTGCGCGGCATCCTGTTCAGCGCCGTGGGCACCGCCGGCCAGCGCTGCACCACCCTGCGCCGCCTGATCGTCCATCGCTCGATCAAGGACGAGGTGGTCGCCCGCGTCAAAGCCGCCTACGCCAAGGTACGCATCGGCGACCCGCGCCAGGGCAACCTGATCGGCCCGCTGATCGACAAGCAGGCGTTCAGCGCCATGCAGGACGCCCTGACCAAGGCCCGCGACGAAGGCGGCCAGGTGTTCGGTGGCGAGCGCCAGTTGGCCGACAGCTTCCCCAACGGTTACTACGTGAGCCCCGCCATCGTCGAGATGCCGGGCCAGAGCGCGGTGGTGCGTCATGAAACCTTCGCGCCGATCCTCTATGTGCTCGCCTACGACGACTTCGAAGAGGCGCTGCGCCTGAACAACGAAGTGCCCCAGGGCCTGTCCTCGTGCATCTTCACCACCGACGTGCGCGAGGCCGAAGCCTTCCAGGGCGCGGCCGGCAGCGACTGCGGCATCGCCAACGTCAACATCGGCACCAGCGGTGCGGAGATCGGCGGCGCCTTTGGCGGCGAAAAGGAAACCGGTGGCGGTCGCGAGTCCGGCTCCGATGCCTGGAAGGCCTACATGCGCCGCCAGACCAACACCGTCAACTACTCCCGCGAACTGCCGCTGGCCCAGGGCATCGTGTTCGACTGATTGCGAGCATTACATCGACACAGTGGGAGTGGGCTGGGACGACTATTTATACGAGCGAAATCTCGGGCATGGCCCGCTCCCACAGGACTCGCGTCAACCCGTAATTGCGATAAACCAACCTGATCGGTTTATGGATAGGTTCCAGCCAACACACGGAGCCGCATGGCAAACCGGTGTCGCCCCCGCCACCGATATCTGGAGAGAAAGCGTGATGAGTGGCTTCCAGCAACAGTGTCTGTGGGAAGTGGCGACGCCGGCGCCGATTGACGCCGGCGCCCTGGTTGGCGAGGTGAAGGCCGATGTCTGCGTGATCGGTGGCGGCATCACCGGGCTGTCGGCGGCGCTGCAACTGCTCGAGGCGGGCAAGCGCGTGTGCGTGCTGGAGGCCTTCGAGGTCGGCCATGGCGGTTCGGGGCGTAACGTCGGGCTGGTCAACGCCGGCACCTGGATCAAGCCCGACGACGTGGAAGCCACACTGGGCGAAAAGGTCGGCGGCCGCCTCAACAAGGTGCTGGGCGAGGCGCCGGCCAAGGTGTTCGAAGCCATCGAGCGCTACCAGATCGACTGCCAGGCGCGCCATCAAGGCACCCTGCACATGGCCCACAACGCCGCCGGCCTGGACGATCTCAAGGCCCGCGAATCGCAGTGGCGCCGCCGTGGCGCGGATGTCGAGCTGCTGACCGGCGCGACCTGTGTGGAGCATTGCGGCACCGACAAGATCACCGGCGCGCTGCTGGATCGCCGCGCCGGCACCATCAACCCCATGGGCTACACCAAGGGCCTCGCCGCTGCCGTGCTGCGCCTGGGCGGTACCCTGCATCAGCAATCGCCGGTCACCGAGCTGCACAAGCAGGCCGACGGCTGGCTGGTGCGCACCGCCCTGGGCACGGTCACGGCCGAGAAGATCGTGATTTCCACCGGCGCCTACACCGAGGGTGACTGGACCGAGGTGCAGCGCAACTTCTTCCGCGGCTATTACTACCAGGTCGCTTCGAAACCGTTGAGCGGCGCGGCGGCCGACGCCGTCTTGCCCCACGGCCAGGGCTCGTGGGACACCCGCACGGTGCTCAGCAGCATCCGCCGTGACGATCAGGGCCGCCTGCTGCTGGGCAGCATGGGCAAGTCGAGCAACAAGCCGGACTGGTTCGTGCGCAGCTGGGCGGACCGCATCCAGGGCCATTACTTCCCGCAGCTCGGCAAGCTCGACTGGGAAATGCACTGGACCGGTTGCATCGACTTTACCCCGGATCACCTGATGAAGCTGTTCGAGCCGGCGCCTGGCGTCGTCGCGGTGACCGGCTACAACGGCCGCGGCAACACCACCGGCACCGTGGTGGGCCACGCCCTGGCCGACTACCTGCTCAAGAGCGACACCAGCGTGCTGCCCATTCCCCTGTCGCGGATGAAAGCGCTACGTACCGCCGGGCTGCGCGCCTGCTACTACGAAGCCGGCTTCTCGCTGTACCACGCTGGCCAGTGCCTGCGGGTGATCCTTTAGAGGCTGCTCACGATCTTTTCAGGCGGCGCTGATGAGGCTGCTACAAGGCAGAAGCGGCCACTCAAACCAACCTGTGGGAGCCCCGACCTCGGGGCGAAACGATTGCAGCCTGACTGCCTATTTCGGCGGTGCCTGAGCGATTCGCCGCGAGGTCGCGGCTCCTACAAAAACGGGCCGAGTTCTTAGAACCTGTTCAAAGTCTTGTATGCGCATTAAGAGGCAACTACAAGGCAGAAGCAGACACTCAAACCAACCTGTGGGAGCCCCGACCTCGGGGCGAAACGATTGCAGCCTGACTGTCTATTTCGGCGGTGCCTGAGCGAATCGCCGCGAGGTCGCGGCTCCTACAATGGATCGGATACGGCCGCTCCCTCCACTTAACCGCCGCCTGGGCTTAAGGATTATGAACAGTTCCTAGGCCCGCCCTCCCTTCGAGAGCGGCGGGGACGCCTGGTCCGTGCCCGCAAAAATCCCGAGTTTGCAGCGATGCTCTCTGCCCCTACCTCGTGGCAGGAAGCATCACCAACCAGCCCGTTATTGCAAATGCTCCAGCAACGCCTGAATCGGATGGCGCAACGTGGCGCTCTTCAGGCGCGCCACCTGGCTGCGGCATGAATAACCGGTCGCCAGGGGCTCGGCGGGGGCGCCGGAATCCAGCGCCAGCTCCCAGGACTGGGCGAAGATCGTCCGTGAGGTTTCCAGGTTGCGTGCCTCGTGCCCGTAGGTGCCGGACATGCCACAGCAACCGGTGGCCTCGGCCGACACCTGCAGCCCGGCCTGCTCGAACACCTTCACCCACATCGCCGCACTGGGCGCCGCGTTGGTCTTCTCGGTGCAATGGCCCAGCAGCCGGAACGCCACGCTCTTGGCCGGCGGCTTGGGCTGGCCGTCGAGGGCCTTGAGCAGCCATTCCTGGGGCAGCAGCACGTCCGGGCATTCGAGGCCGGCGATCTTGCGGTACTCCTGGCGGTAAACCAGGGTCATCGCCGGGTCCAGCCCCACCAGCGGGATGTCGAAACCGGCCAGCGCCTGCAGGCCTTTCGCGGTGCGCCGTGCGGTGCGCTCGAAGGCCGGCAGAAAGCCCTGCACGTGCAGCGGCTTGCCGTTGGCCATGAACGGCGCCAGCCACACGCGATAGCCAAGGCGGCTGGCCAGTTCGATGAAGGCGGCGAACACCGGCGTCTCGAAATAGCGGGTAAAGGCGTCCTGCACCAGAATCAGGCTCTTGCCCCGCTGCGCCGCGCTCAGGTGCGCCAGTTCGGCTGGCGTGGCGATCGTCAGGCGATGGCGCGCCACCAAGGCCTTGAAGTCGAAATCGCTGAGCAGCGGGCTGTCAACCATGCCGATGCGCTCGGCCAGCAGGCGCGTCACCAGGGGCGACCCCATCACCCCGTTGTACAGCCGCGGCATGCGGGCGAACAGCGGCAGGCTGAATTCCAGCGAGCCGATCAGGTAGTCGCGCAGCGGGCGCAGGTAACGCTGGTGGTAGCGTTCCAGGAAGCGCGAGCGAAACTCCGGCACGTTGACCTTCACCGGGCATTGGCCCGCACAGGATTTGCACGCCAGACAACCGGCCATCGCCTCGTAGACCTCGTGGGAAAAGTCATCATCGCCTGCGCGGGAATGGCGCCAGCGGCTCGGCAGGCTGCGCAGGAAATCCAGCGGGCCACTGGCGATCGGCGCCAGCACGTCCACCCCGGCCTGGCCCTGCAGGCGCAGCCATTCGCGCACCAGCGAGGCACGGCCCTTGGGCGAATGCACGCGCTGGCGCGTGGCCTTCCAGGACGGACACATGGCGTCGTCCGGGTCGAAGTTGTAGCAGGCGCCGTTGCCGTTGCAGTGCACCGCGGTGCCGTAGCTTTGCCACACACGCTCGTCGATATGCCGGTCGAGGTCGCCGCGCAGGGTCACTCCGTCGATCTTCAGCAGCGCCTCGTCACTGCCCAGGGGGGTGGCGATCTTGCCGGGGTTCAGCTGGTTGTAGGGGTCGAACGCGGCCTTGAGCGCCTGCAACGAGGCATACAGCTCGCCAAAGAACGCCGGCGCGTATTCCGAGCGCACACCCTTACCGTGTTCACCCCACAGCAGGCCGCCGTAGCGCTGGGTCAGGGCCGCCACCGCATCGGAAATCGGGCGGATGGCCGCGGCCTGCTTCGGATCCTTCATGTCCAGCGCCGGGCGCACGTGCAGCACGCCGGCGTCGACGTGGCCGAACATGCCGTAGGTCAGGCCGTGGCCGTCGAGCAGCGCGCGGAATTCGGCGATGAAGTCAGCGAGGTTTTCCGGCGGCACCGCCGTGTCCTCGACGAATGGCTGGGGTCGCACCTCGCCGTCGACGTTGCCGAGCAAGCCCACCGCGCGCTTGCGCATCGCATAGACCCGCGACACCGCCGCCCGCCCGCTGGCCAGGGTGTGGCCGAGGCGCACCACGCTGGTGTCTTGCTGAATATGCTGGATGAAACGCTCGACGCGGCCATTGACCTCATCGGGGTCGTCGCCGCTGAATTCCACCAGGTTGATGCCCAGGGTCGGCCGCTGGGGGTCTTCGGGGAAGTACTCGGCGACGCCGTGCCAGACGATGTCGTTCATCGCCAGCAGCAGCACCTTGGAATCCACGGTCTCGATGGACAGCGGCTGCAGGGTGATCAGGTTGCGCGCATCGCGCAGCGCGTCCATGAAGCCGGCGTAACGCACGTTGACCAGCACCGAGTACTGGGGAATCGGCAGCACGTTGAGGCGCGCCTCGACGATGAAGCCCAGGGAGCCCTCGGAGCCGCACAGCACGCTGTTGAGGTTGAAGCGCCCATCCGCCTCGCGCAGGTGCGCCAGGTCGTAGCCGGTCAGGCAGCGGTTGAGCTTTGGAAAGGTCGCCTCGATCAGCGCCGCCTTCTCGCGCTGGATCTGCTCGGCGCACTGGTAAACCTGGCCGGTGCGGTCGCTGCGGGCCAGTTGTTCGCTGAGGGTCGACTCGCTCACCGGGTGGCTGTGCAGGCGCTCGCCGCCGAGCAGGATGGTGGTCAGCTCCAGCACGTGGTCGCGGGTCTTGCCGTAGGTGCAGCTGCCCTGGCCGCTGGCGTCGGTATTGATCATGCCGCCGATGGTCGCGCGGTTGGAGGTCGACAGCTCCGGGGCGAAAAACAGGCCATGGGGCTTGAGCGCGGCGTTGAGCTGGTCCTTGACCACCCCGGCCTGTACCCGCACCCAGCGCTCCTCGGCATTGATCTCCAGGATGCGGTTCATGTGCCGCGACAGGTCGACCACCACGCCGTCGGTGAGCGACTGGCCATTGGTGCCGGTACCGCCGCCGCGTGGCGTCAGCTTGACGCTGCGGTGCGCAGGCTCGCTGACCACCCGCGCCAGCACTTGCACGTCGTCCTCATCGAGGGGGAACACCGCAGCCTGAGGCTGGCGCTGGTAGATGGAGTTGTCGGTCGCCAGCACCGTGCGGCTGGCGTGGTCACGGGCGATCTCGCCGCGAAAGCCGGCGGCGCCGAGCGCGTCGAGAAAGGCCAGGTAAAGGGCCTGGGTCGGTTGTGGAGCACTCAGGCTGGCGATCATCGGTTATCTCCCATTGAGCTACACGCCTCTAACGGGCGATTGCATCAGACAGTTCAGGTAATGGCAGCATTTTCGGCAGCCTGCGCCTGTGCTACAAGGGTATTTGCCGTGGCAACCCATGAGTTTTATGAATGAATCTGCGCAGACTGACGCCCTCGATGTCCCTGCTGCTGGCCTTCGAGTCGGCAGCGCGCCACCAGAGCTATACCCGCGCCGCCGCCGAACTGTCGCTGACCCAGAGCGCGGTAAGCCGCCAGGTGCAGGCGCTGGAAGCCTTCCTGGGCATCACCCTGTTCCAGCGCGAAGGCCGCAACGTGGTGCTCACCGACGTGGGCCGGCTGTACGCCGACACCCTGTCCGACGCCCTGGCGCGCATTCGCAACGCGACGCTGCAGGCCATCGACTACGGCTCCGGTAGCGGTACCCTGCGCCTGGCACTGCTGCCCACCTTCGGCTCGACATGGCTGCTGCCGCGGCTGCACGAGTTCTACGCCGCCAACCCGGGCGTGCAGGTGCACATCCATTCGCGCATCCAGGCTGATTTCAGCGACGGTCAGCTCGACGCTGCAATCTGCGTGGGTGACGGCGCCTGGCCGGAACTGATGGCCCACCCGCTGCTCGAGGAATCCATGGTGCTGATCGCCAGCCCGGCGATTCTCGCGGCCGGCGAGCCGCTGACGCCCGAGCTGGCTGCCAGGCAGTTGCTGCTGCAGGTCGCCAGCCACCCGCCGATGTGGTCGACCTGGTTCGCACGGCATGGGGTGAACAGCGCGCAACTGCAAGACGGCCCCAACTTCGAGCTGACCTCGCACCTGATCCAGGCTGTACGTGCCGGTATCGGCGTCGGCCTGGTACCTCAAGTGCTGGTCGAGGAAGAGCTGCGCCAGGGCCAACTGCGCACCACCGGCACGCCGGTTGCCAGTGGCCGCACCTATTTCCTCGCCTACCCCAAACGCAATGCCGTGCTGCCGGCGCTAGGGGTGTTCCGGCAGTGGTTGCTCGATGGTGTGGCCAATGGTGGCGAGTGTGGTTGAGGATCGAATCAGCACCGCAAATCGGCCAGTCCTCGGCAACAGCTGGCGGACTGAAAGCCCTCGCGTCGCAAGCGCTTGACGGCGCCCGGCCCGACGCTCATAAACGCATGCCCAAGCGCCTCCAGGAACCGAGCCCATGCCCCGCCCGCCAGACGACCTGCCCATCTACCGCGTATTGACCGGCCCCGACGACGCCAATTTCTGCCGGCGGGTCAGTGCCGCCCTGGAGATGGGTTACCAACTTCACGGCGCTCCGGCCCTCACCTTCAACGGCAAGGACGTGATCGTCGCCCAGGCGGTGATCTGGCCGGGCATGAAGGCTGTGGGGGCTTGAGGCCGCCTATACCGGCAGGAGGAGGGTCACCGCCGCACCTCATGCGCCAGGCAGCGATCGTGCCTAGCCATGAGACAACGCAGCGGCAAGCTCAATGAAAAGACTCGCGGCTGGACTCACAGCGACTGACCTCAGGCCTCTTCCTCCTGGAAGGCTTCCTCTCGCTTCTTGCGAAATGCCGGCAAGACCATCATGACCAGCAGGATCGCCGATGCCGCGAACAGCACCGCGCTGATCGGGCGTTCGATCAGCACCGCAGGGTCACCCTGGGAAATTAGCAGCGCGCGGCGCAGGTTGGTTTCCAGCAGTGGCCCCAGCACGAAACCGAGCAGCAACGGGCCGGGCTCGCATTTGGCCTTGCGGAACAGGTAACCGAGCAGGCCGAAGATGATCACCAGCGCCACGTCGAAGCCGCGGTTGTTGACGCTGTAAACGCCCACACAGCAGAACAGCAGGATCGCCGGGAACAGCAGCCGGTAAGGCACTTTGAGCAAACGCACCCACAGGCCGATCAGTGGCAGGTTGATCACCAGCAGCATCACGTTGCCGATCCACATGCTGGCGATCAGTCCCCAGAACAGCGCCGGCTGATGGTTGATCACCGAAGGCCCTGGAGTGATGCCGTGGATCATCATGGCACCCAACATCATCGCCATGATCGAGTTGGACGGAATGCCTAGCGTCAACAACGGGATGAACGACGACTGCGCCCCGGCATTGTTGGCCGCCTCTGGCGCGGCGACGCCTTCCACCAGGCCGGTGCCGAATTTTTCCGGAGTCTTGGAAACCTTTTTCTCCAGCGAGTAGGCACTGAACGCACTCAGGGTCGCACCACCGCCCGGCAATACGCCCAGGAAGGTACCCAGCGCCGTGCCGCGCAGGGTTGCCGGCCAGGCTCTGCGAAAGTCTTCGCGGGTCGGCCACAGGCGAGTGATCTTGCCGGCCAGCGAGCCACGGGCTTCGCGCTGTTCCAGGTTGACGGCAATCTCGGCGATACCGAACAGGCCAACGGCAATGACCACGAAGTCGATACCGTCGTACAGGTCGGTCGAACCGAAGGTCAGACGCGTGGTACCGCTGCTGACGTCCATGCCGACCATCCCCAGTAGCAGGCCCAGGCACACCATGGCCACGGCCTTGATCACCGAACCACTGGCCAGGATGGTCGCCGCCAGCAACCCGAATACCGTCAACGCCACATATTCAGCCGGCCCGAAGGATAACGCGAACTTCGACAGCACCGGCCCCGCAACCGCGAGCGCCACCGTGGCAACGGTGCCGGCGAAGAACGATGCCAACGCCGCCGTTGCCAGGGCAGCTCCCGCCCTGCCCTTCTTGGCCATGGCATGACCATCGAGCGCAGTCACCACCGCCGAGGCTTCCCCCGGCAGGTTGACCAGGATCGCCGTGGTCGAACCGCCGTACTGGGCGCCGTAAAAAATGCCGGCGAGCATGATCAACGCAGCCAGCGGGGGCAGGAAGTAGGTGATCGGCAGCAGGATCGCTACCGTGGCGGTCGGGCCAATGCCAGGCAGCACGCCGATCAGCGTACCCAACAGGGCACCGATCAGACAGAACGCCAGGTTGGTCGGACTCAGGGCTTCGGAAAAGCCTAGATACAGGAGATCGAGAAACTCCATCAGAAAGGCCCCACTGGCATTTGGACGTCCAGTCCATAGATGAAGACGACGAGGCCGAAGAGCGTCAGCAGGGTACTTGAGATCAGCACCTCACGCATCCGCCACTCGCGGTCGGCCATGCTGCCGAAAATGATCAGGCCGGCTGCCGCGATGATGAAGCCCGCCGACTCGGCGGCCAGCGCGAAGCCTGCGACGGAGGCCAGCAGAATCACCAGGGGCCGTAACTGAACGGTGCCGATCGGCTCGCCACCTTTGAACAGTCCGATCAGGCCGACGACGAGCCCAAGGATGACGGTCAGCAAGCCGATCATCCTGGGCATGTAGCCCGGCCCCATCATCGCGGCGCTGCCGGCGGTAAGGTCGCGAGTCGACCACAACACCAGAACGCCCAGACCGATGAAGATGGCGCTGGCCAGAAGATCTGGCCGGCTGCCGCGAATGGTTACTTCACCCATGGCGACTTGTCCCACAGCGCCTGATAGCGGGTCTTCTGCTCATCCAGGCCCTTCTGCCAGTCTTCACCGGAGAGGTAGGCGATGGGCAGCGACAGATCCTTGGCCTTCTTGAGAAATGCAGGGTCTTCCAGCACGGCCTTCACGGCGTCGGCCATGCGCTTTTCGATGTCGTTCGGCACCTTGGCGGGTGCGGCGATGCCTCGTTCAGAGGTCATTACCAGATCCACGCCCTGCTCTTTAGCCGTCGGCAGCTCCGGTTCCTGAGGCATGCGCTCACTGGAGAACTGCGCCAGCACGCGGTACTTGCTGTCGTCGCTCAGCTCGCTGATGTTCTGCCCGGCAGAGCTGATGTGCCCGCCCATCAGCGCGGTGGCCGATTCGGACGCGCCGGCGAAGGGCACATGGGTGAGGGTGATGCCCGTCAACTGTTCGAGCTGCACCATCATCAAATGATCATCGGTGCCGACACCGGAGGTGCCTACCGAGAGCTTTCCAGGCGCGGCCTTGGCGGCCTGGACGAAGTCATCGAGGCTCTTGTAGGTCGATTCGTTGGGCACCGCCAGCACGGTGGGGTCGTCGACGATCCGCGCCACCGGGCGGATGGCGGTTTCCTCGTAGCCGACCTTGCGTTGCACCCGGGTGCTGACGAAGCCTGGAGTATTGATGAACGCGAAGGTGTAGCCGTCCGGCTTGGCCTTGCTCAGCGCGGTGTAGGCGATCTCGCCCGCCGCGCCGGGGCGGTTGACGATGACGATCTTGGCATCCAGACGCTTTTCCAGAAACGGTTGCATGGCGCGGGCCATCACATCGGTGCTGCCACCCGGTGCGTAGGCGACCAGAAATTCTATCGGCCGATCCTCCGGCCAGGCTGCATGGGCATTCGCGGTGAACAAGGCGAGTGTGACGAGCGCGGCACGCGCGCAGGACTTGAACGTGTTCATGGAGGATTCCTCTTTGTTTTTATTGGTGCGGAACGAAACAGATCAATGCGAGCGGCGCCGCTGCTTGCGCGGCCCATCGAATCGGGGCGGGGCATGATGAGGGCTGTAGATAAGCGCCATGGGATGACCTGTGTTTTTTATTGATGTTTCGGGCCAGTCAGCAAAATCTATCAGAATGGAATGTCATTTTAAAATACAATTTTTTGAGTAATTTTCATCGCCAGGCGAGCTGAAGAATGATCCCCGTAAATAGCCTGTTGAAGGGAAAAGCCGGGGGAATTGGCCCGCCCATCAAAATGATGAAAATAAAATATTGTTTCCGGATAAGCGCTCACACCCGAACAAACGCCAGCAACACTGGCTCGCGGTGAGCCAGCCCGGCTTGATGGGAGTACCGCAGCGAGAGATCGATGTGTGGTCCAGCCGCGTGCGGGCCGACGGTGGAGAAGAACGGTATCGCCGTGATCAAGCCCGGCACGCCATTGCAGCGATCAGGCATCAGGGGATTAGCGGCGCAAGGCCTGATAGACGCGCCTTGCCTGGCGGCAGGCGCGCCTCGCAGGAATCAGGCGTCGCCTGGCAGCGCACAGCCCTTGGCTTTCAGCGCCTGGATGACCCAACTGCGATCATTGGTGCCCTCGGCGATCTGCCCCATCTGCTTCTGCTCGGCGGCGTACTTGGCTGTCGCGCGGGCATAGACACTTTCCACATGCGCGAAAGGAACGCAGAGCAGGCCGTCATCGTCGCCGATCACCAGGTCGCCCGGTTCGATCACCATGCCGTCGATGGCGATGGGCACGTTGATTTCACCGGGACCGTCCTTGTATGGACCGCGGTGCGATACACCAGCCGCGAACAGCGGGAAGTCACCGGCGCCGATATTTGCCGCATCGCGGATCGCACCGTTGATGACGATACCGGCTACACCGAGCTTCACGGCATAGGCCACCATCATTTCGCCGATCAGTGCGTTGCTCAGGTCACCGCCGGCATCGACCACGATCACGTCACCGGGTTCTGCGATATCCAGGGCGTAGTGCAGCATCAGATTGTCTCCTGGGCGCGCCTTGACCGTCAGTGCCGGGCCGGCGAGCCCGCCCTCCTTGTGCATGGGCCGCAGACGCGCCCCACCTGCGGTCATGCGATTCATCGAGTCGCTGACGTTGGCGACCGGCAACTCCCGATAACGGGCAACCCATTCGGCGCTGACCTTGCGTGCGCGCTCCAGTACCTGGAAACCAATACTCATGTGACGAACCCTCAGCTGTTGTCTTTGTTATTTTTAGAATTGCATTTCATTTGAATGCAATCAACAGCTTTATCATCCGTCCCAACACCACCCAAATCGACATTGAAAGATAATATTGCAACGTCGTTTCGATATGGTAGGGTTTAGCCGCTACTGTCGCCTCTAGCGCCAGCATCGACACTCAGATAAGAACAAGGTATTCACGATGTCCCGCACCGTTCTGATAACAGGTCCCGAACTGGCGACCGATGCCATGACCCTCGCCGCCGCCGAGGGCGTCCGGATCATCCCCACCACGCCTTACCTGCCTGCCGATGAGCTGCAGGCCATCATCCAGGCCGAGCAACCCGACGCGATCATCGTTCGCCAGGGCCAGCTGACCCGCGCGATGATCGGCGCCTCGGCGAAGCTCAAGGTGATCGCCAAGCACGGTGTGGGCTACAACACCATCGATATTCAGGCTGCCGCCGAGCGCGGCGTGCCGGTCACCATCGCCATGGGTGCCAATGCCCAGTCGGTGGCCGAGCACGCCTTTGCGCTGATGTTCAGCGTCGCCCGCCAGACTGCGCTGCTTACTGCCCGCATGCGCGAGGGACACTGGGACAAGTCCACTGCCAACGGCATCGAACTGTCCGGCAAGACCCTTGGCCTGATCGGCCTGGGCTCGATCGGCAGCATCCTGATGGACCTGGTCGCGCCGCTGCGCATGACCGTCAAGGTCTATGACCCCTACCTCAAGGAGCTTCCTCAGCGCGCGCACGTCGAGCGCGAGGAGAACCTCGACCGGCTGTTCAGCGACTGCGACGTGATAAGCCTTCACTGCCCACTGACCGACAGCAACCACAACCTGATCGGCGCGCCACAGCTGGCGCGCATGCGCCCGGACAGCATCATCATCAACACCGCCCGGGGTGAGCTGATCGATACCCAGGCTCTGGTTCAGGCCCTGCGCGACGGCAAGATCGCCGGCGCCGGCCTGGACACCTTCAGCCCCGAACCCCCACCCGCCGACAGCCCGTTATGGGGGCTGACGAACCTGGTCGCCACGCCACACATCGGCGCCAATACCTCGGAAGCCCGCGACCGGGTTGCCCAGGTCGCGTTGCGGCAGATCCTCGACGTCTGCAACGGCGTCGCGCTCGATCCGCGCTGCGTCGTCAATCGGCATTTGCTCGATAATTGACAGATCAAGCGCTGCCTGGCCCTCAGGCAGCGCTTTAAACTGAGTCCGTCAACCTCCAGCCCTAGTGGAGAGCACCATGACTGCCACTACTCCAGCGGTGAGCGAGCTCGAGCGCGTCACCATGCGCCGGGTCGCCTGGCGCATCCTGCCGTTTCTGATTCTCTGCTACCTGATCGCGATCATCGACCGCGGCAACATCGGCATGGCTTCGCTGCAAATGAACGATGACCTGGGCCTCTCGGCACGGGTCTTCGGCTTTGCCAGCAGCCTGTTCTTCTTCGCCTACTTTCTGGTCGAAGTGCCCAGCAACCTGGCGATGCAAAAGTTCGGCGCGCGCATGTGGATCGCCCGAATCATGATCACCTGGGGCCTGGTCTCAGCCGGCACGGCGTTCGTGGTCGGCCCTTACTCGCTGTACGTGATGCGCTTTCTGCTCGGCGCCGCCGAGGCCGGCTTCTTCCCTGGCGTGCTGCTGTACCTCACCTACTGGCTGCCCTCCGCCTACCGCGCACGCATGGTGGCCATCTTCATGGTCGCCATCCCGGCCGCCAACTTCATCGGCTCGCCGCTCTCGGGCCTGCTGCTGGGCCTGGACGGCTGGCTGGGAATGCGTGGCTGGCACTGGCTGTTCATCCTGGAAGGTATTCCGGCAGTGCTGCTCGGCATTGCCTGCCTGTTCGTGCTCACTGATCGTCCCGAACACGCCAAGTGGCTGAGCGACGAACAACGCAACTGGCTGACCGGACGACTGCGCGAAGAGGCCGCGAAGAAAACGGCCATCGGCCACATCTCGCTGTGGAAGCTGTTGCGCCACAAGGATATCTGGGTGCTGGCGCTGATCTACTCGGGCGCCTCGGCGGCCGGCAGCACCATGAGCGTCTGGGCGCCGCAACTGCTCAAGACCTTCGACCTTAGCGCTCAGCAGATTGGCCTGGTCAACGCCATTCCCTACGGTATCGCCTCGCTGCTGATGATCCTCTGGGGTCGCAGCTCCGACCGCACCGGCGAGCGCCGCTGGCACACGGCACTGACCCTGCTGCTGATTGCGGCAGGCCTGCTGATGACGCTATTCACCGATTCGCTGACCGCCACGGTAGTGATGCTGACCATGGTGCTGGTGGGTGCCTACTCGATGAAGGGCCCCTTCTGGGCGCTGGTATCCGGGTGGCTGTCGTCGTCGACGGCAGCTGCCGGCCTGGCAGCCGTAGGCGCCGTGGCCAATCTGGTCGGCGGCGGCATCATGGTCAACGCCTACGGCGCGATCCACGACGCCACGGGCAGCTACTCGCTGGCGCTGATGCCGCTGGCCGCGCTTTGCACGCTGGCGGGCATCATGGTGCTGGTGATTGGCCGCAAGCGCCAACGCGAGCAGCAGCAGGCCGGGGCCACGGCAAGCGCCGGCTGACGGCATGCGCAGCAAGACGCCAATCCTGCCCCGCGCAGGATTGGCGTCCTCATCCCACACAACAAGAAAAGAGAACCACCATGCAGTTTTCCCGACGTCGCTTCCTGCAGGCAGGGGGCGCCCTGGGCGCTACCCTCGCCTTCAACGCCCTCGCCAGCAAGCCCTCGAACAACGCCGAGCTACGCCCGCGCTTCACGCCTCCAGCCGGCAGCGTTGACTGCCACATGCACCTCTATGACAGCCGCTACCCCACCTCACCGACGGCCACATTGTTTCCGCCCGATGCCTCTCTTGAGCAGTACCGCGCCGTACAGAAGCGCCTGGGCATTCGGCGCATGGTCATCGTCACCCCGTCGACCTACGGCACCGACAACCGCCTGATGCTCGACGGCCTGCTACGCAGCCATGGCGATGCGCGCGGCGTCGCGGTGATCGAGAACTCGATCGACGACGACGCACTGGCCAGTCTGCACGAGGCCGGCGTACGGGGCATTCGTTTCAATCTGAGCACGGGCGGGGTAGGCCTCGATGATTTGGAAACCCTGGCGGCGCGGGTCAACGAACTGGGCTGGAACGTGCAATTCGCAGCCGGCAACCTGCTCGCCGAGCTGGAAAACCGGCTGGCCAAATTGCCGGCGAAGGTGGTCATCGATCATCTCGGCCACGTGCCGCAACCCGAAGGCATTCACTCCGATGCCTTCGCCGCCCTCAGCCGCCTGGTGGACAACGGCAAGGTCTGGGTCAAGCTGTCTGCACCCTACGTACGCTCGAAGGTCGGCGGCCCCGGCTATGAAGACGCGGGCAAGGTCGCCACGGCGCTGATCGGCCAAAACCCGGAACGCATGCTGTGGGGCAGCGACTGGCCCCACCCGACCCTCGCCGAAGACCAGAAACCCGATGACGCCAGGGTGCTCGATTTGCTGGCCGACTGGGCGCCTGACGAAAAGGCGCTCAGCCTGATCCTGCGCGACAACCCGGTGTCACTTTACGGTTTCTGAGGTCTTTGTCTTGCCGTCGGCCGGTTTGAAACCGAGGCTGCGCATGAGATCCCGGGCGGTGTCGAGGAACACCTGGCGCAGGCTCGCCGCCGCCTCCTCGGTCAAGCGGCTGGCCGGCCCGGAGATTACCAGCGCGCCCATCAGCTCCTGCTGGGCGCCATAAATGGGCAGCGCGATGGACGAAGCATGGGGATCTGTAGCGCCCCGCGAGTAATAAGGTTTGTCCAGCTTGCTGCCGACGTCATAAGACGCACGCAGGGCCTGCGCACCCGCGGCCTCATCCATCGGGCGCATGTCGCCTGGCTGCATGTTCATGCGCAGCCGGTGCCGTGAATTGACCCGGAACTGGCACATCCGGTAGGCGCCATGGCGAACGTAGAACGACGCCGTCTCGCCCGAGTACTCGGCGAGTTCCTGCAGCCTGGGCATCACGTGGCGCTCGAGGTCCAGCGCCTCCTGGTACACCGCATTGAGCCGCATCACCTCGCTGGCCAGTTGATAGCGCCCGTCGGCCATGCGATTGATGAAGCCGTGATCCTCCAGCGACACCATGAGTCGCATGATCGTGCTCTTGATCAGCCCGGTACGCTCCACCAGCTCTACCAGACTCAACGCCGTATCGCCGACCTGAAAGGCAGACAGAACGGTCAGAACCCGGTCAGCCGAAGCCACTCCGTTTACCGCCGGACGCGGCCGCGCTTTCACCATCAGTGATTCCTCATCAATTTGCCATTGGCCCCGCGTTCGGGACAGCGGCGCATTATCCGCCAACACCGCACGCCCTGCCATAGATGCACCGAACACGGCCGGTCGCACCCCGCTTCGCGCCGACAGGGTCCAGGCGTGCGGCCAACCTGGGTGGCCTCTCTCTGGTACCCGGACGGCAGCGCAGCTAGAAAGGACCGCAAAAACATAATGAAACAAAGTTTCAAACCCTAGATTTTGGTGCTAACGGCGATGCTGGATCGAGCGTCCATCAGCTGGAGCCCACACCATTGCTGACGCGACAGCTGCAGCCAATTATCGCGTTCTAATCCCAGAGTGCTCGCTGGTCAAAATGCCTGCATGCCATGGAGTCATTTGCCGGACCGCCAATATTGAAATGACGTTCTGTTATGTTTAGTCTCGCAAAATGCTGCGACGCCTGAGAGCGACAGCGGCCGGCGATCAATAAAAAGACAAGGATCCCACCATGAGCCCATCCACGCTCCACACCGCGACAGCCCCTATGGCGCAAACCATCGCTTCGCGCACCTGCCTGCGCCTTCGCGATCACACCCCGAGCCCGCGCTCGACGCCTTGCGCAACCCGACTTAGCGACTAGAACGGCATGCTTCATGGTCAGCATCGGTCTGCCATGAGCAATCCTCTACCAACCCCGAGATGAACGCCCGCTCCTGGCGCACAGGCCAGAACTTCTGCTGCATTCGCGATCCCGCGTTCACTCACCAGACACCCCGGCAGCCTCTGCCATCGACAACAAAAAGTGCGGTACGAGCGTCTTCGTAGATCCGCCACAGACAGGAACCCGACCATGGCCATGAACACTCCACGCAAGATGCTGGCATGCGCGGTATTCGCTATCGCCGCCACCGTGTTGCCCGCCCAGGCGAACAGCTACCCGCAGGGCAACATCAACTTCGTCGTGCCCTTCCCGCCCGGCGGCGGTACCGATATACCCTCGCGTCTGCTGGTACAGCAGATCGGCAAGGAAACCGGCTGGAATTTCGTGGTCGAGAATCGTCCAGGCGCGGGCGGCAACATTGGCCTCGCGCAGCTGGCGCGCGCCACCGCCAATGGCCAGTACATCGGCATGGGGCAGACCTCGAACCTGGCGGTCAACCCATCGCTGTACAAGGACATTCCGTACGATTCGATGAAGGACTTCAAACACATCGCGGTCATCTCTACCCAGCCCATGGTGTTGGTGACCCATGCCAAATCGCCAATCGAGAATATGGAAGGTTTCCTCACGGCCGCCAAGAAGGCCCCGGGCAGCGTACTTTTCGGCACACCGGGCTCGGGCACCGTCGCCCACCTGTCGGTCGAGCTGCTGTCGAGCGAAGCCGGTATCGAGCTTACCCACGTGCCCTATCCCGGCATCGCCCAGGCCATCTCGGACGTGATGAGTGGCGTGGTCGACGTGTACATCGGCAGCCTGCCCAGTGTTCTGCCGCACATCCGCTCCGGCTCGATCCGTGCCCTGGCCGTTACTTCGGCTGAGCGCAACGCGGTGCTGCCGGACGTCCCCACCGTGGCCGAATCGGGCTTCGCGGACTTCGAAACCAGTGACTGGAAAGGTGTCGTCGGGCCGGCCGGCATGACCGACGAGCAAGTGGCGAGCCTCAACGCCGCGATCAACAAGGCCCTGCAATCCGAGCCGCTGCGCAGCTCGCTGGAAGCCGAAGGCAGCACCGTGGTGGTCGAGGACAGCCAATGGTTCTCCACGCTGCTCTCCCAGGAGCTGGAGCGCTGGGCAAGCGTCATCAAGACCTCGGGCGCGACCGTCAACTGAAACCGGCCGGCGCCTTCCTCGGCTGCATGAGGGCGCGAGAGTCACCCTAACCCCACTGATGCTGAGGAGCCCGATATGCCGGCTCGCAATTATCAGGATGTCGTCGTCGGCATCCTTATCGCCCTGTGCGGCTTCGCTGTGGCCGCCTATTCATCGAGCGCCTTCAACGCCGGCACCCTGCAGCGCATGGGGCCCGGTATGTTTCCCCTGGCAATGGGCGGCCTTCTGGTATTTCTCGGCCTGTTACTGAGCCTGGTTTCGCTGTTGCGCACGCAGGTGGTCAGACCCATCGAGGTGCAGTGGCGGCCTGCTGCGCTGGTGCTGATCGCAGTCACCCTGTTCGCCGTCAGCGTCAAGACGCTGGGCCTGCTACCTGCGGTGCTGGCGGTGGTGCTGGTCTCCTCGTTCGCCGAGAACAAGGCCCGCATCGCTCAGGTGGCGATCCTCGGCGCCGTGCTCTGCGCGCTGGCCTACCTGATCTTCCAGGTCGGCCTGGGCATGAACTTCGTCCTCATTCGGTGGGACTTCTGATGTCTGAAAACATACTGCTCGGCCTCGAGACCGCGTTCTCGATGTACAACCTGTTCTACTGCTTCGTGGGCGTGTTTCTCGGCACTCTGCTGGGGGTGATTCCCGGCATCGGCGTGCTGGCAGCGATCTCCATGCTGTTTCCGATGACCTTCCACCTGGAGCCCACCGCCGCGCTGATCATGCTGGCGGGCATCTGGTACGGCACGTCCTACGGTGGCAATACGGCGTCCATCCTGCTCAACGTGCCCGGCTCGCCCTCCAACGCCGTGACTTGCCTGGACGGCTACCCCATGACCCTGCAGGGCCGCGGCGGTATCGCGCTGCTGATGACCACCGTGGCCTCATTCTGCGGTGGCTCGATCGGCATCATCCTGCTGATGAGCTTCGCGCCGACCATCAGCGCCTACGCCCTGAACTTCTCCTCGGCCGAGTACTTCTCGCTGATGCTGCTGGGGCTGGTGGCGGCGTCCAATATCTCCGGCGGCTCGGTGATCAAGGGTCTGATCATGGTGACCTTCGGCATCCTGTTCGGCACCGTGGGCAGCGACATCTACACCGGCACTCGGCGTTTCGATTTCGGCGTTCTGGACCTGGCTGACGGCATCAACCTGGTGGCGCTGGCGATGGGTCTGTTCGGCGTGGCCGAGGTGATCTCCAGCATCGGCAAGGTCGACGGCAGCCGCGTAGACCGCAGCAGCCTCAAGCTGTCCGCCATGAAGCCCACGCGCGATGACGTCAAACGCTCATGGATGCCGATGGTGCGCGGCTCGTCCATCGGCTCGTTCTTCGGCACGTTGCCGGGCACCGGCCCATCGATTGCCGCCTTCATGGCCTACGCAGTGGAACGCCGCGTCGCCAAACAGCCCGAGCGCTTCGGCAAGGGCGCCATCGAAGGCATCATGGCCCCCGAGTCAGCCAACAACGCGGCCGACCAGACATCCTTCATCCCCACTCTGGCCCTGGGCATTCCCGGCAGCGCCACCATGGCGCTGATGCTCGGCGCGCTGATGATCCACGGCATCGCCCCTGGCCCACAGCTGATGACCGATCAGCCGTCGTTGTTCTGGGGGCTGGTGATGAGCTTCTGGATCGGCAACGTGCTGCTGGTGATCCTCAACGTGCCGCTGATCGGCCTCTGGGTTCGCCTGCTGATGGTGCCTTACAAGCTGCTGTTTCCGGCGGTGCTGATGTTCATCTGCATCGGCACCTACAGCGTCAACAACAGCGCCTTCGACGTGTTGCTGGTCGTGGTGTTCGGTGCCATTGGTTACGGCATGCGCGTGCTGGGGTTTCCCGCCGCACCTATGCTGCTGGGCTTCGTGCTCGGCCCGATGATGGAAGAACACTTCCGCCGCGCCATGCTGCTGTCGCGCGGTGATTTCTCGACCTTCATCGACCGCCCGATCAGCGCCACCGTACTGGCCTTCACGGTATTCGTGCTGCTCCTCGGCTTGCGCCCGCTGTTCAGCAGAAAGGCGCCCGCTGCGCAGTTGCCCAACTGATCGTTTGGCTGAGCACAAAGGGCCGCAAGCGAGAGTTTGCGGCTCTTTTTTATGCCCCTTGCACCAGCGCCGCCGCCAACTCCTGCGACGCGTTGTACAACGGCACGTGCCCGCGCTGCAGCACCTGGGCGCTGCGGCGGTAGGCGACGGTGCTGACCTCCAACCCGGCACCGGCATCGCGAGCCACCACCGTGGCGTCGAGAATACCGGCGGGGTTTTCCATGGCTACCGCATATTCGGCGAACTGCTCGCCGACTTGCGGTGTGGCGGCGGCCAGGCGGGCGGCGACGGTGCCGGGTATCAACGTGGCAGCGGCCAGGCAGCAGCCGCCGGACACGGCCATCGAGACGTGCAAGGTTTGCGGGGTGAAGTAGCGCACCGAGAGTGTGCCGCCGTTCACAGCCGGGCCGATGATGCACACCTTGGGGATGGTTTCGCTGCGGCTGATGTCCTCGCGGCTCATCGGCTCGCCACTGCGCTTTTTCAGGCCCATGCGCAGCCCCGCCTCGATCCACACTTCGCGCAGCGCGTACATGAAGGCGCTATCGGCTTCCAGCTCGGCGAGCGGCTCGCGTGCAGTCTTGCCAAAGGATGCTGCGTCGATGATCACCATCGGCACCGCCACATCCACGCAGGACACCGGATGGCCGAGAATCTCGTCGAGCGCATTGCCGGTCGGCAGCAAGGCACCGGTCTTGGCGCCGACCGGGTGATGCAGAAACAGGTCGACACCGGGAAACTGCCCCGGCACGCCGGGAATCGCCACCTTGCGCAGCGCGTTGTCGGCGTCGCGCAGCACCCGCCCGGTGGTGATCACGCCGGTGTTGGTATTGCGGATATCGATCTCGAAATCACCGTTCGCGCCGTCAGCCAGGCCTACGTCCAGCGCCCACAGCGGCAGCGCCGACGACATGTTGCCGCAGTTCACGCTCCAGTCGATGGCCGAGTGGCTGGCGGCCAGTTGCGCCAGGGTGCTGACCAGGCGCAACTGACCCTCGACGTTTTCCAGCTCGACGAAGAACACCTTGTTGCTGGTCGCCGGGCCGCGGCCCAGGCCGGTGAGCTGGCGGTTGCCGGGCGCCTCGCCATGTAGCGGCACGCCCATCAGGTGACGCAGCAGTTCTTCGCGCAAGGCGATGTCCTGAGGGGCGAAGCGCTCGTCGATGACCAGGCCGGTCGAGGTGCCGCCGCGCATGAAGTGCACGGGAAAGGCCACCACGCCGCCTTCTACGCGGATACCTGTCGAAAGGGGCTCATGCATTGCTGGTCACTCCTGCTGCTGTGGGTCGTTTGGCGGCGCTCAGGCGCTGCGAGAAGTTCTGGTCCTGGAGCGCCTGGGCAGCCGACTGCAACACCAGGCGCAGTGGATGGCCGATCTCCTGCTCGAGCCGTTCTATGGCACGGAAGGTCGCCGCCCAATGGCCGATCAGCACGGGCATCAGCCGCTGCCCGGCCGGTGCCAGGTGGATCTCGCTCTTGCGCGCATCGGCGCCGCGTTGGCGGGTGATCAGGCCGTCCGCCTCCATCTGGCTCACCGTCTGGCTGATCGCCCCTTGAGTCAGGTGGGTGCGTGCGGTGATCTCGGTGATGGTCTGCGCGCCCGCCTCGATGGCGCGCAGCACTGGCGTATAGCGCGCGCGGTAGGTGAGGCCCATGTCCTGATAATGCTGCTCGGCGCCCCGCTCCACCAACTCGGATACGTAGCGCAGCAACTCACCCAGGCCGGGTTCGATCTTCATGGTCATCGACGGCTCCATCAGCACCTTTGCCAAATACATTAGCGCTAATGTAGTTTTCCAGCAACGAACATCCATCGCCTGTCCCGGAGACCGCCCCATGTCGACCCTGACCTTTCGCAAAGCACAGCGCGCCGACCTGGAAACCATCGTCGCCCTGCTGGCCAGCGACTCGCTCGGCCAGGCTCGCGAAGATGCCTCCACGCCACTGCAAGCGGCCTACGTCAGTGCCTTCGAGGCCATCGACGCCGAGCCGAACCAGGTGCTGGCGGTGGTCGCTGAAGCGGGCCGGGTGATCGGCACCCTGCAGCTGACCTTCCTGCCGAACATTTCGCGCCTGGGTACCTGGCGCGCACAGATCGAGGCAGTGCACATCGACCCGAACTGCCGCAGCGCCGGCATCGGCCGCGAGATGTTCCTGTGGGCCTTCGAGCAAGCCCGCGCACGCGGCTGCCAACTGATCCAGCTGAGCTGCGACCACACCCGCAAGCACGCCCAGCGCTTCTATGAAGGGCTGGGCTTCGAGGCTTCGCATATCGGCTACAAGAAGGCGCTATAGCCTTAACGCTCCTCTTTCAGGCCAGGGCGTCCAGTTCGGCCAGCAACGCAGGGGGAATCATCAGCTCGCTGGCGCTGAGATTCTCTTGCAGGTGCGCCACCGAGGAAGTGCCCGGAATCAGCAGGATGTTCGGCTTGCGCTGCAGCAGCCAGGCCAGCGCCACCCGCAGCGGCGACGTTTCCAGGCGCGCCGCCACGCTGGACAACGCCTCCGATTGCAGCGGCGAGAAACCACCCAGCGGGAAGAACGGCACGTAAGCGATGCCCTGGCGGGCCAGTTCGGCGATCAGCGACTCGTCGTTGCGGTGCGACAGGTTGTAGTGATTCTGCACGCAGACCACCGGCGCGATGCGCTGGGCCTGGCTGATCTGCACCGCCGATACGTTGCTCAGGCCCAGCTGACGAATCAGCCCCTGGCGCTGCAAGTCGGCCAGGGTGCCGAACGCCTCCTCGATGGACGCTTCGTCGGGGGCATGCAGCGTACCCCACGCCCGGAAATTGACGACGTCCAGCGCTTCGACCCCCAGGTTGCGCAGGTTGTCGTGCACGGCCTGCGTCAGTTCGGCGGGCGTCGCGGCCGGGTGCCAGGATGTATCCGCTTCACGCCGGGCACCGACCTTGGTGACCAGCACCAGCTCATCGCCATAGGGGTGCAATGCTTCGCGGATCAGCTGGTTGGTGACGTGCGGGCCGTAGAAGTCCGCGGTGTCGATATGGTCGACCCCGGCATCGCGCGCGGCACGCAGTACCGCCAACGCCGCAGCGCGATCCCGGGGCGGGCCGAACACATGGGGCCCGGCGAGCTGCATGGCACCGTAGCCCATGCGATTGACGGTGCGTTCACCGAGAGTAAAGGTACCGGCCTGGCTGGCGTTGCTCATGTCATCTGCCTCGATCAGTGGATGTCGAGGCCACTATAGGCGTTGACCACTGCGCCGATAATCGAGTGCAATCAGCACAGGTCGTACGGGAGAGCGAACAGTGAGCACCGACATTCAGGACCTGCTGGCCTTCGTGACCGTGGTGAACGCCGGCGGTTTTCGCGAGGGTGCGCGGCTCAGTGGCAAATCTGCCTCCAGCCTGAGCGACGCCGTGCGGCGCATGGAGGCCGGCCTTGGCGTGCGCCTGCTCAATCGCACTACGCGCAGCATCCTGCCGACCGAAGCGGGCCGCCTGCTGATGGACCGCATCGTACCGGCGCTGGGCGAAGTGACCTCGGCGCTGGACGTGATCAACGACTTTCGCGACCGCCCCACCGGCACCCTGAAACTCAACGTGCCACTGAGCGCCGCGCGGCTGGTCCTGCCCACGCTGATCACCCCGTTCCTGAAAGCCTACCCCGACATCCGCGTTGAAGTGATCGCCGAGGAAAGCTTCGTCGACGTGCTGGCGGCTGGCTGCGATGCCGGCATTCGCTACGACGATCGCCTGGAACAGGACATGATCGCCGTGCCCATAGGCCCGCGCCTGCAGCGCTGCGCCACCGCGGCCTCGCCCGCCTACCTGGACGCCCACGGCCGCCCCGAACACCCGCGCGACCTGCTGCAGCACGCCTGTCTGCGCGGCAAGTTCCCCAGCGGCGCGATGCCGTTGTGGGAGTACGAACGCGACGGCGAGATCATCAGCGTCGACCCCGCCGGGCCGCTGATCGTACGCATCGGCGGCGCCGTCGACCTGGCCGTGCAGGCGGCGATCGATGGCCTGGGCTTGGTCTACCTGTTCGAGGACTGGTTGCGCCCGCACCTGCAGAGCGGCGCGTTGGAACCGGTACTGGAACCCTGGTGGCAGACTTTCTCGGGCCCGTTTCTGTATTACCCGGGGCGCCGCTACCTGCCCTCGCCGCTCAGGGCCTTTATCGATTTCGTCAAGGCGGCGCCCTGCTGAGCATCCATGAATGGGGTTTATGTGGCAAAGTCGCACCCGAGCGAATCGCCGCGCTGACTGACTCGGCCAGATGAAACGGGAAACGGCTGCTGCGCGACAGGCTCGTGCCTGGGTAAGCCGCCCAGTCCGCCCGGCATCTCAGGTACGAACCCATGCCCCAGCTGCAGCTCCCCATCCCACCCAGAGCCCTTGCGCATGCCTAGATCCCGTTTGTTCAGCACAGGCGGCGGCCTCTGCCTGGCCGTATTGCTGGGCCTGCTCATGGTGTTTCTGCTCGACCCGGTGCCGGTGCAGAAGGCCCGCCATGCGGTGTTCGATCAGTATCAACGCTTGCAGCCGCGGCCTTATCAGGAAGCGCCGGTGCGCGTCGTCGACCTGGATGAGCAGAGCCTCGCGCGCATCGGCCAATGGCCCTGGCCGCGCACCCAGGTAGCGGCGCTGGTGGAGCGGCTCGAGCAGGCTGGCGCGGCAGCGGTGGTGTTCGACGTGCTGTTCGCCGAGCCTGATCGCACCTCGCCCGAGCAGCTCATTCGCGGCAACCTGCTACCGCCGACCTTGGCCACGCAGCTGGCAACCCTGCCGGCCCATGACGGGCAGTTCGCCGAGGTATTGAAGCGCAGCAATGTCGTGCTCGGCTTCGCCGCCGAGCAGAGCCCCCGCAATGGCGGGCCACCGCTGAGCCGCTTCGGCATGGTGCAGCAAGGCCCCTCACCCATCGCCTTCGTGCCCGCCTTCCAGGGCGCCGCGCGCCCGCTGCCGGCACTGGAACAGGCCGCCCGCGGTATCGGCGCCATGACCTTCAGGCCCGACGCCGACGGCGTGGTACGCCGGGTGCCGCTCTTCGTGTCGCTGAACGGCGAGCTGCGCCCCTCGCTGGTGGCCGAGGCGCTGCGTGTGGCGCAGCGCACGGGGCGCTACCGGATCGTCAGCAGCGAGGCCGGCGTGCAGCGTGTCGATATCGGCCGTGTGCAGATTCCCACCGCAGCCAGCGGCGAGCTGTGGGTGTATTTCTCCCGGCCGCAGGCGAGTCGCAGCATTCCTGCCTGGCAGGTGCTGGACGGCTCGGCGCCGCCGGTCGACGGCAGCATCATTCTTGTCGGCACCTCGGCCCAGGGCCTGCAGGACCTGCGCTTCAGCCCGCTGGGCGGAATCATTCCCGGCGTCGAGGTGCACGCCCAGGCCCTAGAACAGGTGCTGACCGATACCTTGCTGCTGCGCCCCGGCTGGGCATTGGCCGTGGAGGCCCTGGCCCTGCTGCTGGGTGGCGTGCTGCTCGGCATACTGGCACTTTACGCGCCGGCCCTGGTGTCAGCCGTACTGATGCTCATGCTGGTAGCCGCGCTGAACGCGGTGGCCTGGTACGGCTTCGTGACCCACCGACTACTGCTCGACCTGTTCACGCCGTCGCTCGGCCTGATGCTGGTCTACGGCGCCGCGAGCATCGTTCGCCACATGGCTGCCGAGCGCGAGCAGCGCTGGATCCAGGCGGCTTTCTCACGCTACGTGTCGCCCAACCTGGTCAATCATCTGGTCGCCCACCCGGAGCAACTGACCCTCGGCGGGCAGCGGCAAAGCTGCAGCTTCGTGTTTACCGACATCACCGGTTTCACCGCGATGATGGAGCGCCAGGCGCCCGAGGCAGCAGTCAGCCTGCTCAACGACTACCTGGAACAGGTTATCGGCATCGCCTTTCGCCACGAAGGTACGCTGGATCGCATCGTCGGCGATGCGGTGGCGATCATGTTCTCGGCGCCGATCCCCCAGGCCGATCATCAGCAGCGCGCCCTGGCCTGCGCCCTGGAGATCAACCGTTTCGCCCAGGGTTACGTAGCCGCCCTGGGCGAACGCGGCATCACCTTCGGCCAGACGCGCATCGCTGTGCACAGCGGTGACGTGGTGGTGGGCAACTTCGGCGGCTCGGTGATCTTCGATTACCGCGCCCTGGGCGATCCGGTGAACACCACCTCGCGGCTGGAAAGCCTGAACGGGCAGGTCGGCACCCTGCTTTGCGTCTCTGGCGCAATCCGCGAGCACTGTCCAAAGGTGCCGATGCGTCCGGTCGGCGAGGTGGTGCTCAAGGGCAAGGCCGAGGCGGTGCAGGTGTTCGAGCCGCTGGAGGCCATGGTCGTGCCGATGAGTGAGCGTGATGACGCCTATGAAGCGGCATACGGGCTGCTGGCGAGCGGCGCCAGCGAAGCCCTGGTCGCGTTCGAAACCCTCGCCGAGCAGCGCCCCCGGGACGGCCTGGTGGCCTATCACCTGCAACGGCTGCGCCATGGCGAGCATGGCAGCCGGCTGGTGATGGCCAGCAAGTGACGCGGGCTCAGCGGATGGTGATTTCCACCCGGCGGTTGGCAGGCTCCGGCGTGTTGTCCGGGGTTTTCACCAGCAGGTTGCCCTCGCCGTGGGAGGTCACCACCAGTTCCAGTGCCTGCAGGCCGTTGTCCTGCAATTGGCGGGCGATGGCCCGGGCGCGCAGCAGGCCGAGGTCTTCGTTGTCCAGCTTGCTGCCAACGGTGTCGGTATGGCCGATCACCGAAACCGCGGACGGCCCGCGGTCACGCACGGTTTGCAAGATCTCGGGAATTTCCGCCTGGGATTTCGCAGTCAGCTTGGCGCCGCCAGTCCGGAAATACAGCAGGTAGCTCTTGGGCAGCGCCGGCTGGGCTGCCCGCGCGGCGGAGAAGTCCTTGTCGATGCGCGGCTGCTCGACCTGATACGGCGTGGCGCTGCGGCCATCGAGATTGACCCCGTAACCCTTCTGATCCACGCGGGCCAGGCCCCTGTCGGTGCGAACCTCGATGGCGCCGGTGCTGCCATCGGGGCTCTCCATCAGCACCACGTAGGATTTGGAGGCGCAGCCAGTGCTCAGCAGGGCGCAGAAAAGGAGCGCAGCGGCGCGCATCGGATTGGAAAACATGCCGTGTCGGCCTCAATCAACCTTGACGAGAAAATGCGTGCCACGCACGCCGATGGTGCCAGTCGGGGTGTTGATCTCGACGGCCTCCGGCTTGAGCTTGGCGATGGTGCCGGAAATGTAATCGAGCGTGCCGTGGGTGATCTTGGCGCTCAGCTTCAGATCGTCCTGGGCGGGGTCGAAGATGAATTCGTCTAGGGTCAGCTCGCTGTTGGGGCCGAAGGACATCACCGTGTTGTCCTTGAGGGTCACGCCCATGGAGCCCGCCGGGCCGGTCTTCACCGTGCTGCCGACGTACAGCGGCGTGCCGATCGTCGCGGCCTCGCTCGATCCGCCCTGGGTGACGCTAGCCTCACCCTGAACCTTCATCACGTAACCGATCGACGAACTGGGTTCAGCGGCAAAAACCGAACTTACTAGCAATACGCCAGCTAGTGGCCATATCCTGAAAGGTGCAAACACAGTACTCTCCTTCTTCATTCTCATTCCCTGAGTCGAACTGAGCGTTGCACATCCAGCCGCAGCACCGTTGCCTGGTCGGATGGTACGTGAAGTACACGATGGGACCGTAGCGCAGGTTGCAGTATGTCATCAGGGCAAATCAAGCAGCGATTCAGACTCCGCTTCAGGAGCAGGAGCCTGGTCGTCACCCTGTTTCTGCTGCTGCAGCTGGCGCCTCTGCTCGCCCTGACGCTGGGTGCCCCGCCATTGCTGGTGCTGGGCCTGTCCGTGGGCATCCTGTTGTGCACGATGCCGCTGGTGCTGGGCGGTATGCAGAGCATAGATCGCACCATCGATCTGCTGGTGCAGGACACGCAAAAAATCCGCCAGATGGATTTCTCCGGCGAATTGCCGCCGGCGTCGCTGTTCGCCGAGATCGAAACCCTCAACCGCAATCACATCGACATGAAGGCCGCCCTGCAAAGCCAGACTCAGGCACTGCAGGCCTCGCAGCTCAAGCTCGCCAGCCTGGTGGAAAACGGCCTGCTGCTGTCCTCCGAACGCGACCGTGACGCCTTGCTGCGCCATATCCTGATGCAGGGTAAACGCACCTGTAACGCCCAGGCCGCCACCATGTACCTGAAGACCGAACACGGTACGCTGCGCTTCGCCCTGCGCTCGATGGACGACGAGCTGCCGACGGTCGAGATTCCCCTGCACGATCCGCACAGCGGCGCACCCAATGAACGGCACGTGTCGACCTACGCGGCGCTGCACAACGAAACCGTGGTGATCGACGACGTGTACGCCGAAAGCCGCTTCGACCTCAGCGGGACGCGTCGCTTCGACAGCGATTCGGGCTTCCATACCGTCTCCATGCTCACCGTGCCCCTGGCGCCCCGCGGCGGCGAAGTGATCGGCGTGCTGCAGTTCATGAACGCCCTGGACGTCGAGACCGACGAGGTCATCGCCTTCTCGCCGCCAGTGGTCGCTTTCATCGGCGCCCTCGCCTCCCAGGCCGCCGTGGCGCTGGAAAACCACAACCTGATCGATTCGCAGCGGGCGCTGATCGACGGCATGATCGAGATTCTCGCTGGCGCCATCGACGCCAAGAGCCCGTACACCGGCGCCCACTGCGAGCGCGTGCCGGAACTGGCGATGATGCTTGCCGAGGCCGCCAGTGAAGTGAACGAAGGGCCATTGGCGGGCTTTCGCTTCACCACCGCAGACGAGTGGCGTGAGTTTCGTATCGGCGCCTGGCTACACGACTGCGGCAAGATCACCACGCCCGAGCACGTAGTCGACAAGGCCACCAAGCTGGAAACCATCTACAACCGCATCCACGAAGTGCGTATGCGCTTCGAGGTGCTCCTGCGCGACGCGCAGATCGAGCGGCTGCAGCAGCTACGGGACGGGCAGGAGCCGGCGCAGGCGGACGCCCGATACCAGGCTACCGCCCAGGCGCTGCAGGACGAATTCGCCTTCATCGCCGGCTGCAACATCGGCAGCGAACTGATGAACCCCGAGCACGTCGGCACCCTGCAAAAGGCTGCCGAGCGCACCTGGCTCAGGCATTTCGATGATCGCCTGGGGTTGTCCCAGGCCGAATTGATGCGCGTGGCCGAACTGCCCGCCGAGCCACTGCCGGCGCGCGAGCGGCTGCTGGCCGACAAGCCACAGCACATCTTCCCACGCCCCGAAACCAAGGACTTCGACCCCAAGTACGGCTTCCAGGTCAGCGTGCCGGAGCACCTCTACAACCATGGCGAGCTCTACAACCTGAGCATCAGCAAGGGCACCCTGACCGCCGAAGAGCGCTTCAAGATCAACGAGCACATCATCCAGACCATCGTCATGCTGGAAAACCTGCCGCTGCCGTCGAACCTCAAGCGCGTGCCGGAATACGCCGGCACCCACCACGAAACCCTGCTCGGCACCGGCTACCCGCGCAAGCTGGACAAGAGCCAGCTATCCATCCCGGCGCGCATCATGGCCATCGCCGACATCTTCGAAGCGCTGACGGCCTCCGACCGCCCCTACAAGCAGGCCAAGACCCTCTCGGAGTCGATCGCCATCCTCGCCACGCTACGCGACAAGGGGCATATCGATGCCGACCTGTTCGCCTTGTTCCTGCGCAGCGAACTGCCGATGCGCTACGCCCAGCGCCACCTGCACCCCGACCAGATCGATGTCATCGACATCGAGCGTTTCGTGCCCGGCGAGCAGACGCAGGAGAACCAGGCTGCTGCAAGCCCTGTGCATTGAAGGCTACCAAGGGGCGGTGTAAGGCGAGCACCTTGCGGCGCCCGCTTTCGCTGCTGCGGCATCACGGCTACCGACCCGCGATCTAGCTCAGCCCCTGCATCACCTGCGCCGGGCCGCCGTCGAAACGTGACACCGCCACCAGCAATGCCTGAATCGAGGCGACGACGATGTTCGCGTGGCTGCCGGCACCGAAGCGCGAGCCGGCCACACCTGGCCAGGCCACCTCGACCAGCGCCAGGGCATCGGCGGCAGCACCGCCACCCAGGCTGCGCTCTTCGTAGCTGTCGACACGGATCGGCAGGCCCAGCGCCGCCACGGCAGCGTCGATGGGGCCAGTGCCGATCCCCCGCAGCGTCTGCCGGCGCCCGTCCGGCAGCATGATCTCCAGCGTCACGCCCTGGCCCGCTTCGTCTTTGAACAACTGGTGGCCGAGATAGGCCAGTTCGCCACCGGCACGTGCCGGGGCCAGATAGTGGCGCTGGAACAGGGCCCAGAGCTCGGCGCTGGCCAGCTCCGTTTCGCTGCTGTCGGCCATCTTCTGCACGATGGCGCTGAACTCGACCTGCATGCGCCGCGGCATCGACACGCCGTGGTCGCGCTGCAGCAGGTAGGCGATGCCACCTTTGCCCGACTGGCTGTTGAGCCGCACGATGCTGTCGTAAGTGCGCCCCAGGTCTTTCGGGTCGATCGGCAGGTACGGCACTTCCCAGAAACCCGCCGGATCCTGGGCGGCGAAGCCTTTGGCAATGGCATCCTGGTGCGAGCCGGAAAAGGCGGTGAACACCAGATCACCGACATAGGGATGACGCGGATGGATCGGCAGCCCGGTGCAGGTTTCGGCGACTCGCGCCACACCGGCGATATCGGAAAAATCCAGATGCGGGTCGACGCCCTGGGTATAGAGATTCAGCGCCAGGGTGACCAGATCGAGATTGCCGCTGCGCTCACCATTGCCGAACAGGCAGCCTTCCACCCGCTGGGCGCCAGCCAGCAGCGCCTGTTCAGCGCAGGCCACGCCGGTGCCGCGGTCGTTGTGCGGGTGAACCGAGAGCACCACGTGCTCACGGCGCGCCAGGCGCTCGTGCATCCATTCGATCTGGTCAGCGAACACGTTGGGCGTCGCCACTTCCACCGTGGTCGGCAGGTTGATGATGATTGGCCGACCGGGGCCGGCATCCCAGGTGCGAATGGCGGCGTTGCACATGCGCAGCGATACCTCCAGTTCGGCCATGCAGAAGGTTTCCGGGGAATACTGCAACACCCATTCGGTCTCGGGGTGCGTCGCCACCTTTTCCTTGAGCAATTGCACGTGGCGCACCACCAGTTGCTCTACCTCGTCCACCGACAGGCCGAACACCACCCGCCGCCAGACCGGTGCGATGGCGTTGTACAGGTGCACGATCACCCGCCGCGCGCCAGCCACGGCGCGCACGGTCTCGTCGATCAGGTCTTCGCGCAGCTGGGTCATGACCATGGGCGTGACGTCGTCGGGAATGCCGCCTTCGTCGATGAGCTGGCGGATGATCTCGAAATCGGTGCGCGAGGCGGCTGGAAAGCCCATCTCGATCTCCTTGAAACCGAGGCGCACCAGCTCGCCGAACAGCTGCAGCTTGCGCTGCCGGTTCATCGGCTCGAACAGCGCCTGGTTGCCGTCACGCAGGTCGGTGGACAGCCACACCGGCGCCTGGCTGATACGGCGCGACGGCCAGCGTCGGTTGGGCAGGTCGATAGAAGGAAAGGCACGGTACTTGGAATGTGGATTGCGCAGCATTGGGCGAACCTCGAACGGGAGACGGGCGTTGCCGACCTCCCCTGCCCGCTATGGCGAGCTGTTCAAGGCCGGGATCTGGGGGAGATCGCAAGTCGGCGCCACACACGCGGCGACAGACCCCGGCCGAAGCCCAGGGCTAGTAGCGGTAGCGAGGGCAGCAGAAGGTTCATGGCGCGGTTCCGGTCAGAGAGGTGCCCAGCATAGGCAGCCGGGCGGCTGACCACTCACGACAAATGGTCCGTCGTTATCGCCAAATGGTCATCACTGCCGCTAAGCTGGCAGACCGCACAGAATGGACGCGCCCATGGTCGACCACAGCCACCTGCCCTATGAATCCCTGGTGATGCCGGTTACCGGCGTTTCGGTCGACTATCCCAATGGTCATCAGGTGCCCGCCCACAGCCACCCGCGCGCGCAGCTGATCTACGCCATATCCGGAATCCTGTCGGTCGAGACCGCGGCGGGCCGCTGGGTCATACCGCCAACCCGCGGCGTGTGGGTGCAGGCAGGCGTCGAGCACGCCCTGCGCATCCGCGGCAAGGCCTGCATGCGCAGCCTGTTCGTCAACCCCGATGCCGTCGACGGGCTGCCGACCGGCAACTGCGTGATCGATGTATCGCCCCTGCTGCGCGAACTCATCCTGGCGGCCACACAGGTGCCCGCCCAGTACAGCGCCGACAGCCGGGACGGACGCCTGATGCGCTTTCTCCTCGATGAACTGCGCAGCCTGCCGGTACTGCCCTTTCACCTGCCCTGGCCGCAGGACGAACGCATCGCCCGCGTGTGCCTGGCACTGGCACAAAACCCGGCGCAGGCCGATGGCGCCGAGCACTGGGCAGACCACCTGGCCATGAGCCCGAAAACCTTTCACCGCCGCTTCCTGAGCAGCACCGGCATCACCTTCGGCCGCTGGCGCCAACAGGCGCGCCTGCTGCTCTCGCTGGAAGCCCTGGCCGAAGGCCAACCCGTGCTGCAAGTCGCGCTGCAGCACGGCTACGAAAGCCAGAGTGCGTTCGCCGCCGCGTTCCGCCGGCAGTTCGGCGTGGCGCCTTCGAGCTTCTACAGCTGAGTCAATCGTCAAGACGCTGAACATTCCTGATGACATGCCCTGGAAATGAGTGCTTTGCCAGCAAAAGGTAGCGCGCGGGCTGTGACCTTGCCGCCTATACGGTGGGATTTTGAGATGGGAGCAATCGGTCTCAATTGGCTGATTCGGGCGCTGAACGATTGCCGTACTACCAAAAGAGCTAGCCTACCGGCATGATGCCAGCAATAATGCGATCGCTTATCATTTATCAGCCTTTTGGCAGGAATAGCATGTCCGGCAGACATCCCATCGAGCATCTCTATGTCGAGCATCACAGCTGGCTGCGGGGTTGGTTGAATCATCGGTTGAACAACGCTGCCGATGCTGCCGACCTCGCTCAAGATACCTTCGTGCGGGTATTACAGCGCCGCCATGCACAAGCTTTGCTTGAGCCCCGTGCTTACTTGCGCACCATCGCCCGTGGGCTGGCGGTCGACCTTTGGCGTCGACGCGATGTCGAACGCGCCTGGCTGGAGACCCTCGCACATCTGCCTGAGGTCGAAGTGCCTTCACCTGAAACCAGTGCCCTGGCAATCGAGTCGCTGATTGCCATCGATCAGCTACTCGATGAGATACCGCCCAGGGCTCGGGAAGCCTTCCTGCTCGCTCAGTTGGACGGCATGACCTGTCCACGAATCGCCGAGCGCCTGGGCGTATCTCTGTCCACGGTCGAGCGCGACATTGCAATGGCCTTGCGCAACTGCTACCGACTGGCGTTCGAGATTAACCCGTGAGCGGCGTGGCACCTCCTGCGCTCCCGAAAGAGATAGTCGATCAAGCCATCGAGTGGTCCATTCGCCTGACTTACAATCAGCCCGAAGAGGCCACCCGTCTGGCGTTCAATGATTGGCTTGCCCGAGGAGAAGAGCATCGGCAAGCCTGGGAGCGCATCCAGAGTCTGGGTGGTCGTTTTGCAGGTATGCCTGCCGGGCTGGCCATGCAGGCCATGGACAGGCTGCCGGAGGCAAGGCTGCAACGTCGGCAGATGCTCAAGTTTCTTACCTTGTTCGCGGCGGCAGGCGGTACAAGCTGGACAGCTTACGAGACCACGCCGTGGCAGCGACTGGTGGCCGACTTCAGCACCAGGGTTGGCGAACGCCGACGCTGGCATCTGGAGGACGGCAGCCTGCTCGATCTCAATACTGACAGCGCTGTGCGTCTGCGCTTCGACGCAGTCAGCCGAGAGCTTGAACTGTTGCGAGGTGAGCTGCACGTGATCAGTGGCAGTGATTCGAAAACGTCTTTGCGTAGACCGTTGACCGTGTCCACTGCACTCGGAGCATTCGAGGCGCTGGGCACCCGCTTCAGCGTGCGCCTGGACGATCAGACCTGCAGTCTGAGTGTCATGGAAGGTCAGGTTGGTATCCGGCCGCGAGTAGGTAATCCAACCATCGCACAAGCGGGCCAAATCTGGCGGCTGACGACTTCCGGCGTTGAGCAGGAACCGGGCAATGCAGCAGATGTGGCCGCTTGGTGCGATGGCCTGCTGGTGGCGCGCGATATGCCATTGGCCCAGGTTCTGCGCGAACTTGGCCGCCATCGCAATGGCTATCTCGGGTGCGCCCCCGAGATAGCTGAGCGCCGTATCAACGGCAACTTCAATCTTGCCGATACCGATGCCACCCTACTTTTTCTGGTGCAGGCGCAGGGCCTGCGTATGCACGCTCTCACTCGTTACTGGATCCGCCTGAGCGCTTAGCGCGATGCACACGCAAAAAATCTCGTGATCGTGAAGGAGTTTTCGTTCTGGTCCGGCATACAGGTCAGAACACTCCGAATGCCAATGAGAATCATCGTGCCCAACAACTCATCGCTATGCCTCGCCATCCGCCGTGCCATCTTGTGTGTCGGACTCGGCCTTACCTTCGCTCCGATCGTGGCTGCGGCGCAGCCCAACAGCGCGAACCATGCGTTGGCCATTTCCGCCGGCTCGCTGGATTCGGCGCTGACTCAGCTGAGCCGTGATACCGGTTTGAACATTGCCTTCGAATCCGCCGATTTGGCAGGCAAGCGCAGCGCTGGATTACATGGCAGCTACAGCCTCGACGAGGCACTAAAGCAATTGCTTGTAGGCAGTGGTCTTCAGGCAGTAAAACTGGGTGAAGGCGGTTACCGTCTGGCGCCAGCGCCGAGTACGGCTTCGGCCGGGAGCATCGAGCTGCCCGGCACGGATATTACCGGCATTACCGACCTGACCGGAGCGACCGAGAACACCGGTTCCTACACTACAGGTTCGGTCGCAGTGGGCAGTAAAGCACCGCATAGCCTGCGTGAAACGCCGCAGTCCGTCTCCGTCATTACGCGCCAGCGAATCGAGGATCAGAACCTGACCAATCTGGCTCAAGTGCTCGATCAAACCACCGGCATCACCCTGATCGGCGGTAACGACAGCAATACCAAGATCCTCTCGCGTGGCTTCAACCTCACCAACATCCAGGTCGATGGCGGCGCTCCGGCATTCAGGGAACAGACCTACGACACCCTGGCAGACACGACGGCCTACGACAGCATTCAGGTGCTTCGCGGCTCCGACGGATTGTTCGGGGGAACCGGCGAGCCTGCGGGCGCCATCAACCTGGTACGCAAGCGCGCACTGTCCGAGCCACAGCTAAAGGCCAGCACTTCAGCCGGGAGCTGGGACAACTACCGCACCGAGGTGGATGTCACCGGCCCACTCGCCTTCGACGGTGCACTGCGCGGGCGGCTGGCGGCCTCGCAAGAAGACAAGCGCTATTTCTACGGTGGCGCCGACAGCGACAAGCATGTGCTTTACGGTGTTTTAGAAGCTGACCTGACTCCTGACACTCAAGTGAGTGTCGGCGGAATCTACGAATGGCGTGACCAGGACGGTTATTGGGAGAGTGGCCTGCCGCGCTTCAGCACTGGCGAAGCGCTGGGTCTGTCACGCAGCACGAAGCTCTCGGCGGACTGGTCGAGCAATAATTACAAAAGAACTGAAGCCTTCGTAAAAGTCGACCACAACTTCACGCAAGACTGGAAAATCAACGCCAGTTTCATGCGCGCCAAATACGATACCCAGCAGGACCTCGGCCAGGTCGAGGAGCCCGTCAATCCCGACACCCTGGCAGGCCCGACATTCCAGCGTTTCATCCGCGGTTATACCAATGATCAGGATCTTTTCGACGCCAACCTGCAGGGCGCGTTCGCTGCATTCGGTCGCAGCCACGAAGTGCTCTTCGGCGTTGACTACTCCGATATCAAGCGCAGCTATTCGGACCTCAGTGACTGGACGGTAACGACTCCGGTCGACATTTTCGCTACTGATGTCGGGTCGTTGCCGAAACCGGGAACCCCGCCGCTGTATTACGAAAACCCTGCGTGGAACATCCGCAAGAGTGGCGCCTATTCGACCGTCCGCCTGCACCTTGCCGACCCTCTTAAACTCATAATCGGCGCTCGCTACTCGGACTACGCCAACACCGTCGACGTTCTCGTGCCATCGTTCGGCACGGACCGCAAGAATGGCGGTCGCGAAAGTGGCATCGTCACGCCCTATGGCGGAGTCGTGTATGAAATGAATCCGGCGTGGTCGCTGTACGCGAGCTACGCACAAATCTACAAGTCACAGACTGAATTCCTCGACAGCTCCTACGCTCCACTTGAAGCAATCACCGGTGACACCTACGAGGTGGGAACCAAAGGCGAGCTGTTCAACGGGCGCCTTCAGCTGTCTTCGGCGCTGTACTACGCCAAACAGGAAAACAACGCGATCCAGCAGTTTTACGAGGGCTCATCCGCCAACAACTGCTGCTATGTCGCGGGCGGAGAAAATATCAGCAAGGGCTTGGATACCGAGATATCCGGGGAGCTGACACCAGGCTGGCAACTGACCGCCGGTTACACCTTCAACATCAACGAACAGCGTAAAGTCGGAGACGACACTGCAGTTGGCAAGCCGCTTAGTACGCAAACGCCAAAGCACCTGTTCAAGTTCTTCACCACCTACCAGCTGCCTGGCCAGTTCGAAGACTGGAAGCTCGGCCTTGGGGCGACGGTGCAGAGCAGCAACTACGTTAGCGGCAATGTCCAGCGTCGCCTGGGCGACGGCTCGCTGAGCCCCAGCACCAACAGCTACAATTACACCCAAGCTGGCTATGCAGTTTGGAATGCACTGGTCGAATACCGCCTCGATGAACACTGGACAGCGGCGCTAAACGGCAACAACCTGTTCGACAAGACCTACTACCAGACTGTCGATAGCAGTGCCAAAGGCAACTGGTACGGTGCACCGCGCAACTACATGTTGACCCTTCGCGGTACCTTCTAAACTCTCTGGGCGCTTAGAGCCTGTTCAAAGTCTTATCTGCGCATGAAGCGGCAACGCCAAGGCAGAAGCGGACATCAGCGCAATATCTGTGGGAGCGGGCGGGGACGCCTAGTCCATGCCCGCGATTTTTCGCGCGCATGGCGCGCTCCCACAGTGGATCTGGGAACGGCCGCTAACGCCGCCAAAGTCGCCGAACCTGGGCTTAATTATGAACAGGCTCTAAGAACTTGGCCCG
>NZ_MSXU01000009.1:1431129-1535297 GCF_001945375.1 Pseudomonas sp. PA1(2017) | reverse complement strand
TTGTGGGAGCCGCGACCTCGCGGCGAATTAGTCAGGCACCGCCGATAGGCTGTCAGGCTGCAATCGTTTCGCCCCGAGCTCGGGGCTCCCACAGGTTGGTTTGTGCGGCCGCTTTTGCCTTGTAGCGCTCTCTTTGTGCTGCCCAAAAAAGATCGTGAACAGGTTCTTAGAGACAGCCCGCTTGACGTGAGCAGTCTCAAAAAATGGCACCGTCTGAAATATCTTTCGAGCTCTCAGAGCTGCTTTCTTATTGATTGACCATCAGCGTCCTTCTGCCCGGAAGTAGCCCTTCAACGGCGTACACTTGCGGCTAGCAGCGCACGTTTACAACGGCTAGACAATGGGATTGGAAGCATCGGCGAAGCCGAGGAGATTTAGACGAACTAGCATCAAAAGTCAGATCGTTTTCCCCTGCTAGCAACTTACCGATTTTCATCTCGGATAAGCCCGGCGATCCAGTCAGCGAATGCGCTCACGGCTGGCGAAAGAAACCGTTGATGCGGATATAGCAGGTGTACGGGAACCGAAGCCGGTTGCCAGTCAGCAAGCACTTCGACCAGCCGCCCTTCTCGCAGATGCTCGCTGACCACGTTCTCGGCAAGCTGCACTAGCCCAAAGCCTTCAAGGCACATTTTGATGTACAGCCCCGTCTCGTTGACGGCTGCAGTCCCGCTTACCGGGACCGAGATCTTTTCAGTGCCACGGGCGAAGCGCATTTCGCCCGTTCGCCGTGTGCGGCTCGAGAAGTAATGGATGGCACGATGGTGAGACAAATCCTGTGGTGTTTGCGGAGTACCGTTCTCTTCGAGATAGGCGGCAGACGCACAGGTCACCCAGCGAAACCGGCCGAGTGGGCGCGCAACGAGCGTCGAATCATGGAGCTCGCCGGTACGAACCACGCAATCGACGCCCTCCTGAACCAGATCAACCTGTCGATCATTCACACCTATCATCAGGTAGATATCCGGGTAGCGCCGGTAAAAGTCGTACAGATTCGGCATGACAATGAAGTGGGCAATGCCGCCCGGCATATCGACACGCAAACGCCCCTGCGGCCGTTTTACGGAATCCGTCAGGCTGGTCTCCGTGTGTTCGATCAGCTCCAATATTTCCCGGCATTGCGCCAAATATTGTGCGCCTTCCGGCGTAAGGCTGACCCGCCGTGTTGTTCGGTTGAGCAGGCGCACTTGCAAGTATTTCTCAAGATTTTTAACGCTGCTGGTGACCGTCGAGGCCGGTAAAGAGAGCGTCTGCGCCGCCTGGATGAAGCTTCCTGCCTCAGCCACACGGACGAAAACCTGCATCGCTTGAATACGGTCCATGGCGGCTGGCAACCTCAAACCAGTGATCGGGAAAAGCGTTATTATTCGCCAATACTGAATAATTAAAACAGTTTAACCATCTTTTTCCCGCAGTACTGTCTTGCGTACATTGCTTCCAACGAAATTTGAAGAGGTGTACTGATATGGCGGACTACAACCGCAGCATCGTGCAGGCCCCGGCCGCTCCGGCCGCCCGCACACTTATCCGCGGCGCCACAGTGCTGAGCATGGACGGGGACGTCGGCAATCTGGCGCGTGGCGATATCCTCATCGAAGGCAGCACCATAACGGCCATCGGCGAAAATCTCGAAGCCGGCGACGCTGTTGTGATCGAGGCATCCGGCATGATCGCCATGCCGGGCATGGTCGATACGCACCGTCACTCCTGGGAAGGACAACTGCGTCGAATCAATCCGAATGCCGCCACCCTGGAAGACTACTGCAACGCCACGCACTTCTCGTTCGCCAAATACTATCGTCCGGCGGATATGTATATCGGCAACCTGTTGAGTGCATTGGGCTGCATCGATGCCGGTATCACGACCCTGGTGGACAACTCGCACAACAGCCGCACCGGCGCTCACTCCGACGCTGCGGTCGAGGCGCTGCTTGACGCTGGTATACGCGCCGTACACGCCTCGGGGGCGCCGGTTGCGGGTGAGTGGGACAAAGCCCACTGGCCGGGCAACCTGGCGCGCCTGCAGGAAAAATACATCAAGAACGGTGACAACCCGCTGCTCTCTCTGGCGGTGATGGCGCAGCTGGAACCTGAGCTGTGGGCTGAGGCCCGACGCCTGGGGCTGCCGATCATCACCGAGTTTTTTGGCGGAGACATGGCTGCTAAGTTGGAAGGTTTGTATCGCGAAGGCCTGCTGCGCTCCGACAACATCTTCAACCACTGCACCGCACTGCCGGACGCCGGCTGGAAGATCCTTCGCGAGGCTGGAGTGAGAGTCAACGTATGCCCACGCTCAGATGCTCACTACGGCATTGAAGATGGAATGTTCGCCATGCAGTCGGCCCAGCGTCACGGCATCAGCCCGGGGCTGAGCGTCGATAATGAAACCTCCTACAGCGGCGACATGTTCATGGAGATGCGGGTGGCGTTCTACCTGCAACGCGTCATGGGCATGCACCAGCAGCGCTGCTGCGGTGAAGACCATAGTCCACTAGTGACCCTGCCCGCCCACGGCCTGCTCAAAGCCGCGACTGTCGACGGCGCCGTCTGTGCCGGCTTACAGGACAAAGTCGGCAGCCTGGTTCCCGGCAAACAGGCGGATCTGATCCTTATCAACGCGCAGGACCTCAACCTTTACCCGTCAGGCAACGCCTTCGGCACCGTGGTACATGCAGCCGAGCGCAGCAATGTCGACACGGTCATGATTGGCGGGCGTATCGTCAAACGCGGCGGAAAAGTGCTGGGCGTGGACAGCGAAAGGCTGCGTGCGGCGATCGACGAGTCCCGTGAGCATCTGTTTGCTGCTGCAGGCTATCAGCCGGATATGTTTGCCGAGACATTCCTGCCGCTCGAGTCAGCCAAGTAAGGGGCGTGAGATGAACGCAGCCTACTACCTGATGGCCATCGCCGCGGGGATCGGTATCACCCTGCAGACCACACTCAATGGCCAACTCGCTAAAGGTGTGGGTGGGGATTCCGTGGCGGCGGCGCTGTTCTCTTTCACTGCCGGCGCAGTATGCCTGGGCATCTTCTCATTAATGCGAGGGGCGATAGTGGCCTCACTGGCGGCTATCCCTGCCCAGCCCTTGTGGAGCCTGCTGGGCGGTTTGCTGGGTGCCGCTGCGCTGCTCAGTTATGTGGTGCTTGCGCCGAAGATCGGTCTGTCAGCCCTGCTCGGCCTCGCTATCGCCGGGCAGATCATTTCGTCACTGGTTATCGATCATTTCGGCTTGATGGGGGCATTGGAAAGGCCGGTGTCTCCCATCAAGTTGATCGGGGCGATGGTGATGCTCGCGGGTCTGGTCATCGCACTGTTCGGCGATCGGTGGTCAGCGCTTTTCTCCGGCTAGCGTCACTGGCCCAATTTGTGAGTGCTGAGGTGCGGATGGGGATTGCGATGCCGAAGGTTCGTTCCTGGCCGATAGCAGCCTGCCGCAAGCAACCGTATCCAGCCCAACAGCAGACGCTTGGGATAAGCGCCATGGGTTTGACCATCCTGGTGAAAGGCGCTGACCGTAGCGGCTTTACCCCTACCGCCAGAGCTCCAGGCATCAGATGCCTTTAGCAGCAGGCCGATCTGACCGCTTGTTGCCCGACAGCTGCACCAGCGCAACACCTGCCAAAATAATCGCGATGGCGAACCAGGCGCTCGCCGTTACCGGTTCGCCAAGCCAGAAGCCGATCAGCAGGGCGACCACTGGCGGAATATAGGTCACGGCAGACGCTGCCAGTGCCCCCACGGCATCGACGATGAAGTAGTAGGCAAGATAGGCCGCTCCGGTTCCCAGCAAGCCGAGCCCGAAGACCAGTCCTACCCAGGCCCGGGTGTCATCGAACACGGCGCCAATGCCGTGCAGGGGCGTGACGATTGTCAGCAAGCCAAGCGCGATGCCGATCTGGTAGGTGACGAGCGCAACGGGTGGCAGCCCCAAAGGGCTGATGAAGCGCTTGGCGTAGACGAATGAGCAACCCACGCTCAATGAGCCGAGAATCATGTAGATGACGCCCTTAGGATCGATACCACCCTGTGCCGACCAGGGCTTGGCGACCACGATGATGCCGAGAAAACCGAGGCCGATGCCGAGTGTCTTCAGCCGGGTCAGCCGTTCACTGCGGAGAAAGAGCCAGGCGCAGAGAAAGGTGAACAAGGGAATCGCACCACCCAGCATGCCGGCGATGCTGCTATCGAGTAAGGCCGTCCCTTCGGCGAAGGCGAAGTAGTAGAGCGCGGTGGCCAGCAATGACATGACCAGAAAGTGGTGGGCATGTTTGCAGTGTTCACGACGCATCGCGCCGGTGAAGACGGCATAGATCAGCACCGGGATGAACCCGAACAGCACGCGCAGCAAAGTGATCTGCAACGGTGAAATGAACGCCGCAGCCATTTTGACGAAAATGAAATTGCTGCCCCAGATCACGCCCAGGAAAGCGCACACGGCGATGGCAGACTTGTTCATGGCAGCTCCGACTCTGGAGATGGATTTACTACTGGCGGCGGCTTCCCATTGCCTGACAGCAGGCGTAGCCTGGGCGCTACAGGCTGCAAAGCCTAACAATCCCATGCGCTCTGCAGAGAGACAGAGAGGCTTTTCACAGCCAATAGAAAATCCATCACCATGCAGACAGGCTTTCCCGGCTTGCCATCGCTCAACGCATTGCGCGTACTCGAAGTGGTGGCGCGTCACCTGAATTTCCGTATCGCCGCCGAAGAGCTGGGCGTGACCCAGGCCGCAGTCGCGCAACAGATCCGTGGGTTGGAGGCGAGCCTGGAGATTCGCTTGTTCGAGCGGCTACCACGCGGCCTGGGGCTGACCGATGCCGGCAGGAGCTACAGCGAGAGCGTGCGCAGAGCGTTGACGATGATCGACGAGGCGACACGCCTGTTGCGCCCGGAGTCGTCGCAACTCACGGTGAGCGTTACGCCCACGTTCGCCTCCAAATGGTTGATACCGAGGCTCGGCAACTTCGCAGAGACCAATCCGGATATCGATCTGCGATTACTGGCCACCGAGCGCCTTTCTCACTTCCAGACCGATGGCGTCGATATCGCCGTGCGTTACGGCCAACCGCCATTTGGCCCGGGGCTGAATGCCGAGCTGCTGATGGAGCAGCAGATCGTGGCGGTGGCGAGTCCAAGGCTGCTCGAGGACAAGGGCCACCCAGACTCCTTCGAAGCCTTGCAGGGCTTTGTCGCACTGCATGATGCACATAACTTCTGGCCAGAGTTCACGGCCATGGTTTTTCAGGAACACCCGTTACCGTCGGCCAGAAACCTGCACTTCAACCAGACCTCACTGGCTATCGAGGCCGCCATAGGCGGGCAAGGGATAACCCTCGCCACCTATGCATTCGTGAAGGATGACATTGCCGCCGGCAGGCTGGTGCAGGTGTTCGCGCAGCGCCTATGCCTCAACAAAGCGTTCTATCTCGTGTGGCCGCGCAAGGCATCGGAAGCATCGCACCTAGATGTTGTCAAAGGATGGCTCAAACGCCAGGGGACCGATAGCTAATCTACTGGCTAGGCGAAGCCGGGCTACCTCCCTCACATACCGGGCGGCTGCTAGTGTGGCGTTATCTGCATCACCGCAGTTTCATCCTCTGGGAGGCAGCATGCCTGAAGAAAAAGTTGCGATCATCACTGCCGCTGGCAGTGGCATGGGCGCCACGGTCGCGAAGCGCCTGGCGGCGGACGGTTTCAAGGTCGCTATTCTATCGTCGTCTGGTAAAGGCGAAGCCCTGGCCAACGCGTTGGGTGGTATCGGTGTGACGGGAAGCAACCAGTCAGTCGAGGATCTTCAGCGCCTGGTCGATGCCGTGGTCGCCAAATGGGGCCGCATCGATGTGCTGGTGAACAGTGCAGGCCACGGCCCGCGCAAGCCCATCCTGGAGCTTACCGATGAAGACTGGCAGCAAGGCATGGAAACCTACTTTCTGAATGCCGTGCGCCCGGCGCGCCTGGTCACGCCGATCATGCAGAAACAGCAGGACGGAGTGATCATCAACATTTCCTCCGCATGGACGTTCGAGCCCAGCGACCTGTTCCCGACTTCGGCTGTGTTCCGCGCAGGCCTCGCCTCGTTCAGCAAGGTATTTGCCGACACCTATGCCAAGGACAACATTCGCATCAACAACGTGTTGCCCGGCTGGATCGACAGCCTTCCAGCCACCGAAGAGCGCCGCCAGGGCGTGCCGCTGCAACGCTATGGCACCAGCGATGAGGTAGCGGCCACCGTCGCGTTTCTGGCAAGCACCGGCGCGGCTTACATCACGGGCCAGAACATCAGGGTCGATGGCGGAGTCACGCGCGGCGTCTGAGCCTGGCAGGCTGCCTGCTCCGGCAACGCGCCGTGCTGGAGCGAGTTACGGCTCCATTGTTTCAACAACCATGAGAAAGCCCCCAACCAGCACTGCCGTCGGGGGCGTTTTCTATCCGACAAGCCGACGCTTACAAGCCCAGCTCGGTCAGGCCTGGGTGATCATCCGGGCGACGACCCAGCGGCCAATGGAACTTGCGTTCGCTTTCCTTGATGGGCATGTCGTTGATGCAGGCGAAGCGGCGGTGCATCAGGCCATCGGCTTCGAACTCCCAGTTTTCGTTGCCGTAGGAGCGGAACCAGTTACCCGAATCGTCGTGCCATTCGTAGGCGTAGCGCACGGCGATGCGGTTGTCGGTGAAGGCCCAGAGCTCCTTGATCAGGCGATAGTCCAGCTCCTTCTTCCATTTGCGGATGAGAAAGCCCTTGGCTTCTTCGCGGTTGGTCGCGAACTCGGCGCGGTTACGCCATTTGGTGTCCAGCGTGTAGGCGAGCGAGACTTTTTCCGCATCGCGGCTGTTCCAGCCATCTTCGGCGAGTCGTACTTTCTCGATCGCGGTTTCACGGGTGAACGGAGGAAGTGGCGGGCGAGTTTGGGCATCGGACATGGTAGTGCCTCCAGGCAACGTGGACAGATCGGTTGGGGTAGCGTCTCTGAAGCTCAGGCCGTCAGGGCGAGGCCTGTTTTAACAACAGCTGCGCAACGTCCCTTGCGCTGTCGGCGGCGCTGTAATCGCCCATCACACGTGCCATGGTGATTGCGCCCTCGATCAATACCAGCAACTGCCTGGCCAATGCCTGCGGTTGCTCGATATCCAGTTGCTCGGTCAACTCGAGCGTGTAATCCAGCAACTTCTGTTTGTGCAGTTTGGCGAGCTGACGGATGGGGTCCTCGGGGTCGCCCACCTCCCCTGCCGTGTTGATGAACGCGCACCCGCAGAAACCCTCGGATTCGAACCAGCCCTTGAGCACGGTGAACATGCTCAGGATGCGCGCCTGGGGCGTATCCGCCTTGTCGCACTCGGTTCTGAACCAGTACATCCAGCGGATATCGCGCGCTTTCAGCGCGGCTTCGGCCACTTCGTCCTTGGTTACGAAGTAGCGATAAATACTTTTCCGGGCGACGCCTGAAGTTCTCACCAGAAGGTCCATGCCGGTGGCATGGATACCGTTCTGATAGATGAGCTGCTCGGCGGTGGCCAGAATCTTTTCGCGGGTATCGGTCGTCTTGTTCATGATCCCAAGGTAGAACGATCGTTCTCCCTCGTCAAGCATGCGCTGAAAAACCTTTTCCGAATCGCGAAAAACGCCGGGTAGTCACCATGAAAAAGAGGTCGGCAATCTTGCTTGAATGCTCTGCCGACAATCAGTCGCCACTGAAGAACTGACGGCCATTCTCACGCAGCATCGAGACCAAGGTGGCCGCCGCGGACGGCAGATAGCCCTCTGCTCGGACCGTTACCGCGACGGTTCGCTGCATGGTGGTTTCTGCCAGTTGCACTTCCCGCAGCCGGTTCATGCCCTGGCTGAACTGCAGCGTCTCCCTGGCCAGAAAGCTCAGCAGGTTGGTACGGGCGATCAGCCTGGGGAGCATGGATATGGTGTTGGTCTCGATCTGCACCACAGGCGCGGCCAACTTGTGCGCGGCGAACACGTTGTCCACCCAACGCCGAGAAGAAACGGCCGGCGACGGCAATATCCAGCGGTAGCGGGTCAGGTCGGCAAGGCCGTAGGGCGCGGCGAAAATCGGATGATCGACGCTGGCCACCACCACCGCTTCGTCCTGCAGGATCGGATAGGTGACGAACTGCGGATCCTCGGCATGCAGCGGGCTGATGATCGCGTCCAATTGCCCGGATCTCAGCGAGCCTTTCAACACGTCGTCCTGGGCGATCGACAGGCTGAGCCGCACCTCCGGTGCCCGCTCCAGCAATGACGCAGCCAACTGCGGCAGCAGGTATTCGGCCATGCTGGCCGCGCAACCCAGGCGCACGTTGCCGATCAGGCCGTTGGCGAGATCGCGCACCTCGCGCTGGGTCTCGGAAACGCTCATCTGCAGCTGTTTGCTTCTGATCAGCAGCAGCTCGCCCACCTCGGTCAGCTTGATGCCCCGACCATCACGCTGGAACAGCCGCGCGCCGAGCGACTCCTCGAGGCGCTGGATGCTCTTGGTCAAGGCGGGCTGGCTGCGATTCAGCTTGTCGGCGGCCCGACCCAGGTGGCCGATTTCAGCGATGGTTTCGAAATAGCTGAGGTCGCGCAGATCCATCATTCATTCACAAAAGTTATCGTTAATCAAAAATTAGAAAATAGACGTAATGAATCAGGCTGTCGATAATTTGCATCAAAGCGCTCACGCGCGTGACGTTCAGGATGCCAATGCAAGCGCCCCACTCCCCTCTGTCACGGCCCGCCCAGGCACTGCGCTGGCTGGCCTTGATCCTCAGCGCCGCGGTTGCCGGGCAAGCCCTGCATGCCGTCGAGGTGCCGGCCGGCCTGTTTCTGGGGCCAATGCTGGTGGCCATCGTGTTCGGCGTTTGCGGTGCGGGGCTGCGCCTGCACAAGAACGTCTTCCGGTTCGGCCAGGGCTGCGTTGGGCTGCTGGTCGCCCACACCATGACCTGGTCGGTGTTGATGTCACTGGCGACCTCCTGGCACATCATGCTGCTGGCGACGATGCTGACGGTCTGCCTGAGCGCACTGGTCGGCCTGGGTACCGTGCGGTTCGGTGGCATCCCCGGCAATACCGCCGCCTGGGGAACCGCGCCCGGCGCGGCATCGGCGATGGTTGCCATGGCCGAGGATTACGGCGCCGACTCGCGTCTGGTGGCCACCATGCAGTACGTACGAGTGGTGTGCGTGGTGATGGTAGGCGCTCTGGTCAGCCACCTGCTGGGCGCGACGACCGGGGTGAGCCAGGCCATCGCCAGCGCGCCAGTAGCGAGCCATGGGAGCTTGGCGCTGGGTATCGGCGTGATTCTGACCGGCATTGTAGCCGGTGCGTTTCTCCCCGCGGGGGCGCTGCTGGTGCCCCTGCTGCTCGGCGCCACACTGCAGTTGGCCGGCCTTCTGACCATCACCCTGCCCAGCGAGCTGCTGGCCTTCGGCTACGGGGCCATCGGCTGCTACATCGGCTTGCGCTTCGATCGCGAAACCCTGAGCTACGTCTGGCGGCGCCTGCCATCGATGATCATCGGCGCCCTTGTACTGATCATGCTCTGCGCCGGGCTCGCCGGGCTGCTCGCCTCGCTGACCGGGACCGACTTCCTGTCGATGTACCTGGCGACCAGCCCGGGCGGGCTCGATGCGATGGCGATCATCGCGGTGGAAACCAATTCCGACACCGGCCTGGTGCTGGCCATGCAGACGCTGAGATTGTTCGGCGTGATTCTCACCGGGGCCTTCTTCGCCAGGCAGATCATCCGCCTGACGACACCCGCCGTGGCAAGGCCGGAAGAACGGGACAACCCGGCCTGACAGGCACGGTTCATCACCTAGTCTACGGTCAGTTGGCCTACGGCGCCGCGGCTTCGGCCTCGGGCGCCTCGTCCCAGGATTCGCCGCGAAGCTGAGCCAGACTGGCCGCCAGTTCGCTCTTGCGAAACGGCTTGGTGAGCCGTGGTAGCTCCGGGTCAAGTCCCTCGCGCTCCGCGTAGCCGGACACCAGCAGAATGCCGATGCCAGGCCGTGAGGCACGCACCAGGCGGGCCAGGTCGGTGCCATTGATGCCCGGCATCAGGTGGTCGGTAACCAGCAGATCGAAGGGCTCGCCGCTGGCCACCCGCTGCATGGCCTCCTCGCCGCAGCCGGCCTCGATCACCCGGTAACCCAGCTCGGCCAGCATGTAGCAAGTGCTGGCGCGCACCAAGTCTTCGTCATCGACCAACAGCGCCGTGCCGCGGGCCGGTCGCGGCTCGCAAGCCTCGACGATGCGCAGCGCCGCCACTGGCTCGGCGAGGCTGCGCGGCAACCACAACTCGACACTGGTGCCGAGCCCCGGCGCGCTCTGGATGGTCAGCGCGCCGTTCAGTTGCGAGGCCAGCCCATGCACCATCGACAAGCCAAGGCCAGTGCCCTTGCCCACGCCCTTGGTGGAAAAGAACGGTTCCACCGCGCGGGCCAGCGTCGCCGCGTCCATGCCGGTACCGGTATCGGCGACGCACAGGCACAGATAGTGGTCAGCCGGAAGTTTGCAACGGTGGCCTTCATCGACCGCCTCCAGGCTGACCGAGATACGGATCGTCCCGCCCTCGAGCATGGCGTCACGGGCGTTCACCGAGAGGTTGAGCAGCGCCATTTCGAGCTGATTCTGATCGGCGATGGCTGCGGGCAGATGCTCCGGCGCATCGACGATCACCTTGATCTGCGGGCCAGTGGTGCTGGCCAGCAGGTCGCCCATGTCCACCACCAGTTTGGCCAAGTCGACCGGCTCCGTCTGCAGCGGTTGGCGACGCGCGAAGGCCAGCAGCCGCTGCACCAACGTTTTGGCACGCTCGGCCGATTGCATGGCACCGGATATCAGCCGTTGCTCGCGCTCGCCGCCCACGCCGCGGCGCTGAAGCATGTCGAGGGTGCCGACGATGGGCGTGAGCAGGTTATTGAAGTCGTGGGCGACGCCACCGGTAAGCTGCCCCATGGCCTCCATCTTCTGGCTCTGGCGCAGCGCCTTCTGCACTTCCTCACGCTCGGCGATGGCCTCGGCAACACGCCGTTCGAGGGTCTCGTTGAGCTCGCGCAACTCCTCCTCGGCCACCTTGCGCGGGGTGATGTCGATGGCCGTGCCGGTCACGCGCAAGCATTTGCCGGCAGCGTCGAACACGCCCCGGCCCTTGGCCGCGACCCAGCGCACGATGCCGTCCTCGCGGCCGATGGTGCGATAGTCGACCTCATAGAGCGCTCGCCGCTCGGGGTCGGCGGCGGCCGTGAAGGCGGTGATCGTCGCGTCACGGTCCTCGGGGTGCAGGCCGTCGTAGAAGTCCTGCAAGGTGACATCTACATGAGCCGAGATGCCGAACATCGTCTTGGTCTGCACCGGCCAGATGAGCTTGTTGTGCACGAAATCCACATCCCAAAACCCCACATCGGCATGGTCGACCGCCAGGCGCAACCGCGCCTCGCTGATTCGAATCGCCGAGTCCGCGCGGGTGCGGTGCACGAGCAATCCGACGGTATGCACCGCGAAATCGATGATCTCGATATCAGCCTGCAGTGGCTCGCGGCGCTCCGGGTGATACAGCACGAACGCGCCGAGCAAGGCGGCTTGCGCCGAACGGATGGGGATCGAACAGCAGATCTGCAGCCCCTGCTCCACGGCCAGATTCCGCAGTTCGGCCCAGCTCGGGTCGTTGCTGATGTCGGCCACCGCCGTGACCGCGCTCGGGGCAATGCCAATGCCTTTGACGGCATCCTTGTATATGCAGGGCAGAGATGGCCCTGCGCAATGCTCCAGGAGCTCCCCACTTTCATCGAGAAGCAGGATGCTGCCCATGAAGCCAGACACCGAGAGCCCGTCCACTTCGCGCACGATGGCATCCAGCGTGACGTTCAGCGGCGTTTCCTCTACCGCCAGTTCGAGAATGCGTTTCTGCGCCGCGCCGATGGCCACCTCGCGGTTGCGCGCCTGGATCAGTCGCGCATTCTCGATGGCGATGGTCGCCAGACGCGCCAGGCTTTCCAGGCGCTCGATCGTATCGGGGTGGTGATCGCGAACATCGGACCAGTAGGCACCAAGCGCCGCGCTCGGCACCGGCCGGCCGATGGGCACCATGACCAGGCTGCGCACGAAGGTGGTCGCGTAGGCTTCCTGGGGAACGCGTGGGTCAAGCCGAACGTCGCGGATCGCCGCGGTCTGCTGATTGAGTATCGACCAACCGGAAATGCACTGCTCGGATGGGAAGCTCTGGCCCTGCCAAAGCGGAGCGGCGGCATCCTCTGCCACGTAGGAGCAGCGCCCCTGGCTTTCGACGATGATCGCCACACCCTCCGCGCCAACGCTGGCACGCGCCGTGTCACGCAATATGGCGACGACCTCGTCGACCGAGGTGGCTCTGGCCAGGCGCTCACTGGCATCGAGCACATGAGCGAGGCAGTCATCAGCCATCAGATCCATCGGAACGGTAAGCAAATGGATCTCCCGACGGCTGCAAAATCTTGGTCCGCAGTCTCGTTCAAGTTGGGGGGTGAGGAAAGAGGTGTTTTGGCGCGACCTTCTCGTCTCAGTATGGTCGGTTTTCAGTGTCTCAGAAAGGCAACCATGAAGCATCAGTGGGGCGATAATGGGCGACGGACAGTAAGCGGCCTCGAGCAGACGATGGAGTACGCCTGACCGGCCAGGCCGCAACCCTATACAGCGAGGTACCAATGTTCAGCATTCGTGTAATGACCCTGGACGATTACGACGCAGTCATCGAACTGATGCGCATGACCCCAGGCATCTCCCTGCGCGACGCCGACTCGCGTGAAGCGACTTCGCGGTACCTGGAACGCAACCCCGAGATGAGCTTCGTGGCGCAGATCGACGGCGCCTTGTGCGGTTGCGTGATGTGCGGCCACGACGGACGCCGCGGGTATCTGCAGCATCTGCTGGTGCTCCCGCAGTATCGGCGCCAGGGCATCGCCAATGCGCTGGTGGAGCGCTGCCTCGCATGCCTCGAAACACTCGGCATAGAGAAATGCCACCTGGACGTTCTCAAGACCAACGAGGCAGCGGCCCGCTACTGGCAACGGCAGGGCTGGCAACTGCGAACCGATATCGACCGATACTCGTTCATCCGCTCGGGGAACCGGAACGCCTGAGCGAGCGCTGTGGCAGACGCACCGCCTTAGGGATGACCTCCGTCACTGACGGGAGGCGTTATTTCCAGGATTCGATCTCGGCCACCCTCGGCAAGCAGGTAGGTCCCTTGCGGTGTACGGGTGAGCATCTGTGGTGCCTTGAGGAAAGACAGGATGGTTTGCAGCCGGGCATGGGAGTCGAGCAACAAGAGACGTGCACGATGCGTGGTGTCTTCGCTTATCCACAGTCCACGCTCATCGCACATCAGGTAAGTGGGTTGGTTGAGGCCGGCCAGCACAACGGGATCTGCGCCATCGTCACTCAACTGACGCACCACGCCCCTCTCCTTTTCCGTGTAGAGCATCCTTCCATCACCACAGCGCGTGACGGACTCTGCCTCGTCGAGATGATCGCGAACCGTCTCAAGGGCTCCGTCATTCCATCGGTAACGTAACAACCGCCCATCTCCCTTGCGGTCCTCTATGGCATAGAGATACTCGCCGTCGTCCCACAAGCCCTGCACTTTCTGGCCCTTGAAGAGATCTGTGGATACGCCATCCTTGAAGTAGCGCACCACCGCGCCTTCGACTTCCTGGCTGTAAACCCAGCCGCCACGGGCCGGTATCATGCCGTCGGGCTTGGAAAGGTTGGCCACCATGATTGCCTGGCTACCATCAGGGGCGATACGCAGGATGCTCCCTTGGCCATGATCGAGTTCTTGCGACAGGATCAGCGCCCCATCCTCCTGAGGAATCAACGACGCCACCTTGGGCAGCCGTTCATAGGCCACGCTGTAACGCCAACCGTCCGAAGCCTGTACCGGGAAGAAGTTCTGCCAGGCAAAAAACGCCAGGGCAACTGCGACCAGTAACGCAACGCCACAAAGCCCGGAACGTATTGCGCGAGCCCTGGCGCCAGGCTCGCTGTGTCCACGCATCATTTCGCTCATCAATCACGCTGCCGACAGGTGTTCGAAGAGAATGCCGGCGCCAACCAGCATCAACACGACGCCGCCCGCGATCTCGGCACGCTTGCCAACGACGGTACCCAACACCCGCCCGAGCATCACGCCAATGGTCACCATCACCGCGGTGGCGATACCGATCGCAGCTGCCGCCAACAGAATGTTCACCTCGACGAATGCCAGCCCCACGCCAACGGCGAGGGCATCGATGCTGGTCGCGAATGCCGTAACCGCCAGAATCCAGAAAGAGTGCTGGCCCGAGCGTTCCGGCTCCTCTTCGTCCTCTTGCAAGCCGTTGTAGATCATATGGACGCCAAGCAGCACGAGCAGTGTGAAGGCGATCCAATGATCCCATTGCTCCGCGAAGCTGACGGCAGCCTGGCCGATGAACCAGCCGATGATGGGCGTGATGGCCTCGATGACGCCAAAGATGAGGCCCGTGCGCAAGGCTTCTGAAAAGCGCGGTTTGTGAAGACTCGCGCCTTTGCCAATCGCCGCTGCGAATGCATCGGTCGACATCGCCAAAGCGAGGAACAGGAGAGAGATGGGATTCACGGTCACTACCAGCCGGGCTATGAGTCAACGACACGTCCACACGCCCGGCTTTAGGTGTGGATGTATCGTTGGTCTCGCCAACCGGCAGGTGTTCGTGCCACGGCATGTTGCCGAAAATGTTGACACAAACGCTCTACGACCGAGGTCGCGAGCAGGCTACTCCCCAACAAGGGCGGCAACTATACTCAAAGTCATAGCCTGTAGAAAGTCTTATCGCGGTGACTCTTGCTGCAGCGGCTACTAATCTCTAGCCATCACACAGCCAGGAAGTGGTTATGGCAAAAATCAGAGCAAAAGATCAACAGGCCCTCATTGGGCTTGCGCTGTTCATTGGCATTCCCCTGTTCATTTTTCAGAAAGTATCTGAAGCAGGCGCTTGGCCAATGTTGCTCGGCGCAACGGCTTCATCTGCCGCCCTTTATCTACTGTATCGATATAGTAAGCGCGCAAACCGATTGAAGTACTTGCGCAGTCGCTACGGCGACGAGGCGACGGTGCAGTCGATATTCAGTGGGAAAATCTGGGATGGCATGACGCAGGCGCAAGTCATCGACTCGATTGGCGGCCCCAGCGCTATTGATCAGAAATATCTGAAAACCAAGATGCGTGAAGTATGGAAATACCGTCCTCAAGGTAAGAACCGGTACGGATTGCGTATCACCATTGACGACGGCATCGTCAATGGCTGGGAATCAAAGGGCTGAATCGCACCTGAAAAACAGGTTATCCGGCCCAGCGAGTCTGTCCAACACCTCGCCTCCTCAAGGACCAGGATCAACCGACGCAAGTCATGCTGCACCACACACTCAAGTACGGTATTTGCCCGAACGAACTCGTCCGAGTTCTAGGCCTGGCGATGGACAAAAACCGCCACCCCCTGCTGGCAGTACCAGGGGACATGGGAAACCTCAACGTCCCCCTGGAGAAGCTTCTTGGCGCCATGGATGCAAAGCGGCTTTTCAATGAACACGAGGTAACGGTTGTCAGGCATGGCGGAGAAAGAACGGTGCATCTTGTCTCACTATGCAGCTGCAGTTCGTTCCAAACGGCCGCCATCATACTGCCCTGGTTGCCACCGATATCGCCTTCGCCGTGGGCGCGCTGGCCTTGCTGGGCCGGCATGCGCCGCTGTCGCTCAAGCTGATGCTGGTGTCGGTGGCGATCATCGACGACATGGGCGCCGTGGCCATCATCGCGATCTTCTACACCTCGTCGATCAACGTCGTCGCGTTGCTGGCCGCCGCACTGGTGATCGGCGTGTTGCTGGTGCTCAACCGCAAGCGCGTGATGGCGCTCTGGCCCTACCTGATCGGCCTGGCGCTGCTGTGGTATCTCACGCTGCTCTCTGGCGTACACGCGACCATTGCCGGGGTCGTGGGTGCATTTCTCATCCCCTACATTCCCTCACCGGGCGAGCCGGATGCGGACGAGTCGCCGCTGCACCGCCTGGAACACGGGATCGCACCCTGGGTGGGCTTTCTCATCGTGCCGGCCTTCGGCTTCGCCAACGCCGGGGTTTCCTTCGCCGGTCTGTCGCTGACGGATGTTCTGGCGCCGTTGCCGCTGGGCATCGCCGCCGGCCTGTTCCTCGGCAAGCAGCTCGGGGTTTTCGGCGGCGTACTGCTGGCGGTGAAATCCGGGCTGGCGGCGAAACCGCGCGGCTGCACCTGGCTGCAGATCTACGCGGTGTCGATGCTCTGCGGCATCGGCTTCACCATGAGCCTGTTCATCAGCGGCCTGGCCTTTCCGGGCGACCCGGCGTCGGTCGAAGAATCGAAGATCGGCATCCTGCTCGGTTCGCTGCTTTCGGCCATCGTGGCGTGCCTGATTCTGCGCTTCGCACCGAAAGCGCAGGATCAGTTGCAGCAAGAGCAGCAGCAACGAGATGAAATCCATCAGGACGGCGACGTACAGCGCCTGTGAGCCAGCCTCAAGAGGCCCGTCAGTGACGGGCCTCTTCACAGATTGCTGCGCACACCAGCTCGGTAGATCGCGTTGCTTCGGTGCGCAGGTGATTCGCCAGCCACATCCCTCCCTAACAAGCGGCTGACCAAATAGACGGATTCTCCAAAGACTCGTTAGCTCATCAATAGCGTTATGATATAACGTTTACTTAATGTTTATCTTACACCTGGGGAATGTCTGCTTTATGTACGGATCCGCGAATCACCGAAAGGATTGGGTTTTGAGAGGCGCAGCGCTGACCTGCCTGGTCTCGTGTACCGCGCTTTGCGCTGCCGAGGCTGAAAACGTCACGGAGCTGGAAGCGATCGAGGTAGTCGGCGAAGGCAGCACACCGGGCCAGATCAAGCCGCTGACGAGGAGCAAGGTGAGCAACGCGCCGGACAGCCTGCCTGCCGCGGTGACGACCATCACGGATGAGGAAATTCGCACGCTGAACGTCGACCGTGACATCTCCAACATCTATCGCCGCGTACCCGGTGTCGTCGCCAACAATATCGACCAGGGTGACACGGGCAACGGCTTCCGCATGCGCGGGTTCACCACCAATGGCACGCACGGCGCCGACGTGGCGGTGTACGTCGACGGTGTGCCACAGAACATCCCATCGAGCCAGGGCGGTGCGGGTCATGGCCCGGTGTTTCTCGAGTGGCTGACGCCGCAGATGATCAAGCGCGTCGATGTGATCAAGGGGCCGATATCGGCGCTGTACGGCGACCAGAATCGCGCCGGTGCGGTGAACATCGAAACGCTCGACGGCGGCGATGTCGCCAACAGCATCGGCCTGGAAGTGGCGAGCTTCGATGGCCGGCGATCAAACCTGGTGCTGGGTGGCGAACACGAAGGTTTCCAGTCGCTGTTCGTCGCGGATATCTACAAGACCAATGGCTACCGCAAGGCGGCCGAGACCAACCGCGACAACTATTTCTGGAAGCTCTCCAAGGTCTTCGGCGATGCCAAGTACTCGGCGCGCTTCAGTCACTATCAATCGGATTTCAAGAATGATGGTTATCTGAACCTGCCCGCCCTGAAAGCCGGCACGATCAGCCGTCGCGATACCGACAACCTGTACGGCTTCGGCAACGCCAACCGCAACACTTACGTGTTCAACCGTGCGCCTGCCGACGGAGAAGAAGGCCTGTACTACACCGCCTACTTCGAGGACTTTAAACGTGTGCGCGGTATTTCCAATGGTGCCAACACCCACAACTACGGCAGGGATGACCGCGACATTTATGGCGGCCGCCTGGCCTATAACTTCGTGCACGAGGAGACCGCCTCATTGATGGTCGGGGCCGACGTGCGCCGCGACAAGGGCGATGCCTATCGCCAGCAATACCGCAATTTCGAACCGACGCCGAATTTCTATTTCGACTTCGACCAGGACCTGATCACCTACGGCGTGTTCGCCCAGGGTCAGTACAAGCCCGTCGACTCGCTCAAGGTACTGGCCGGTATTCGCTACGACCGCTTCGACTACGATATCGAGAACCTGAAATTCCGCGACGCCGACACGGGTTATCACAGCTCGGTCACCACGCCGAAACTCGGCCTGGTGTGGGCGCCAACCGAACGGTTCGAAGTGTTCACCAATGCTGCCCAGGGCTTTCGCTCGCCAGCCGCCGAGTACATCAGCTCAGGCAGCAGCGGCGCCTTGCCATCGAGCGAGACAGGCGGTCGGATCAACGGCAGCGTGCGCCCGAGCAAGGTCACGTCCTACGATATCGGCTTCACCGTGCGCCCGACGCAGCACCTGTCCAGCACCACCGAGTTCTACTACATCGAGAACGACAGCGAGACATTGCAGACCTCGCCAGGCGTCTTCGAGCAAGTCAGCGACACCACGCGCAAGGGCATCGAAACCAGCCTCAACTACCAGGCAACTTCCACCATCAGCACCTACGCGAGCTATGGGCGCATTCTCGATGCAGTGATCGACAATCCGCCTGCCGGCACCGGCGATCGCCTGGTAGTGCCCGAGCACACCTACAAGGCGGGCGTGCAATACCGCGACAACTTCATGGCCGGCCAGCTGACGCTCAACGCCGATGCGTACCACCTCTCGGGCGTTCCTTATTACGTGGGATCCGAGCAACGGGAGATGCCGGTCTACACCCGCTACGACCTGCGCGCCTCCTACGACTACAGCGACTACCAATTCAGCGTGTACGGCATCTTCCAGCCGCACCGCTACGGCAGCGAAGTCGCCTACGGCACTACCAGAGGACTGGTCACGGTGCCGCAGCCGTCCACGACACTGGGCGCGTCGGTCAGGTACTTCTTCTGAGCCGGCGCTGACCTGGGCCTGCCGTCCAGCGATCCGATCGCCGGCGGCAGGTCGGCAGCCCGTCACCTGCGAACATCAAACTGATATGCAGGCACCCCGACCTCGCGGTGTCGCGATAGCACCTGATGTCGCTTCTGCCAGGTTGCCCCGGCAGAAGTGGCCGGCTAGAAGAGGCTCAGCGTATAGCTGACGATCAGCCGGTTCTCGTCTATGTCGGTGCGGTAGTTGGAGCGCGCGGTGACGTTGCGCCAACGCAGGCCCACGCCCTTGAGCACGCCACTTTGCACCACGTAGGCCAGATCCAGGTCGCGCTCCCAGTCCTTGCCTTCGAAGCCGCGGCCAGTGTCCACGCTGTCGCCTGTCACATAGCGCAGTGTGCTGGTCAGGCCAGGGATGCCGAGTGCGGCGAAGTCGTAGTCGTGGCGAACCTGCCAGGAACGCTCGCCAGGCGCGGAAAACTCGTAGGTGGGCAAGGTGTTGCCCATGGGGTTGGTATTGGCGCCCACCTGGATGAAGCCGTCGTCGCCGTCGATACGCTGATGGCCGATGTAGAAGGTATGCCCGCCGTGCTTGGCCGACAGCAGCGCATAGGTCGACTGGTTATCCAGCTTGCCGGCGATACTGCGCCCCTCGTCGCGGGTGTCGAAGTAGCCGACATTCGCGCCCAGGGTCCAGTCGCCCAGGGGCTCGGCATGCTTGAGACTGTAGAAGCGCTGGGCATAGACATCCTCAAGTTGGGCCTGCCAGATACCGACGCTGGTGCGCTTGTCATTGAAGGCGTAATCGGCGCCCAGGTAGTTGAACCGGTCGCTGGTGAAGCGGGCGATGCGCGCCGGATTGATGGGATCGTTGATCAGCCCGTACAGATCCTGGCGATCGGTGGAGTCGCGCAGGCTGGTGGAGCGCATCTGCCCGGCCTGCAGGGTCAGGCCCGGAATTTCATTGGAAACCAGGGCGGCGCCCTGATAGGTCGGCGGCAGCAGACGCAAATCGCTGTGCACCAGCACCGGCAGGTTCGGCCGCAACTCGCCGACCTTCAGCTCGGTGTTCGACAGCTTCACCTTGAGCGCCGCGCCCATGCGCCCATATTCGTCGGCCGCGCGGCCATCGTGCACCGGCAGTAGGCCGCTGCTGGTATGGCCGCGGCCGCTGTCGAGCTTGATGCCGTACAGGCCCAGCACATCGACCCCGAAGCCCAGCGGCCCCTGGGTGTAGCCGGAGCGAAAATCGAAGATGAAGCCTTGCGCCCACTCTTGGGTGCGGGACTGCGGGTTGCTGCCCACGATGCCGGAGTAGTCGCGGCTGAAGAAGTAATTACGCAGTTGCAGGTCGGCGTGAGAACCCTCGATGAAGCCGCCCTCCTCGGCCTGGGCAGAAAAACTCAAACCAGCTGCCAGGCAGCTGCCGAACATACGACGCAGATAGATCATGTCGATTCCCCAAAACACGGGCACGAACGCGCCCCGCCAGCAATGAGCGTGGCGAACGAAAGAATGAAAGGTGTAAAGGCCAGAGCGTGAGGATTCACGCCCTGGCAGCGCCAGGAGGAGTTTCCCGCTAGCGGTTGACCAGCTTGGCTGGCAGGGCGATCACCAGCAGGCAACTGAGGATCAGGCAACCGGCGAAGAACCACAGCGCCGCGTGGCTGGTGCCGGTCAGATCAGTAACCAGGCCCATCAGCGAGTTGCTCACCAGGCCGGCGATGTTGGCCACCGAGCAGGCCAGGGCGAAGCCGGTCGCCGCTGCCGTGCCCTTGAGGAAGGTCGCCGGCAGGCTGAAGAACACCGGCACGGCGCCAATGATGGCTGCCGAAGCGATGGCGAACAGCGTCACGGTCATCACCAGGTTATGGCTGAACAGCGTGCTGCTGGCCATGGCGGCGGCACCGACGATGAAGGGCACGATGATGTGCCAGCGTCGCTCGCGATGGCGGTCCGAGCTGGCGCCGATCAGCAGCATGCCGGCCAGCGCCGCCAGGCTGGGAATGGCGGTCAGCAGGCCGATGTGAAAGGTGTCGGTCACCCCGGTGTTGCGGATGAAGGTCGGCATCCAGAAGCCCATGGCGTAAGCGCTGAGCAGGATGGAAAAGTCGATGCCGCCCAGCATCCACACCTTGAGGTTGAAGAAGCCGTCGCGAAAGCTGTGCTTGCTGTCTTTGCCTTCTGCGTCGTCGGCTGCCAGGTCATTGGCCAATTGCGCCTTCTCCTCGGAACTGAGCCACTTCGCCTGGTTGAAGTGATTGGGCAGTGCCCAGAAGGTGAGGATGCCGAGCAGCACGCTGGGAATCGCCTCGAGCAGGAACAGCCACTGCCAGCCACGCAGGCCGTTGACCTGGTCGAAGTGGTTCATGATCCAGCCGGAAATCGGCCCGCCGATCACGCTGGACAGTGGCAGGCCGATCATGAACAAGGCGATGATGCGCCCGCGTCGGTAGGTCGGGTACCAGGTGGTCAGGTAGTACAGCACACCCGGCAGGAAGCCGGCCTCCGCCGCACCGAGCAGGAAGCGGATGATGTAGAACTCGGTGGTGGTGGTGACGAACATGGTGCAGGCCGACAGCAGCCCCCAGGTGATCATGATGCGGGCGATCCACACCTTGGCGCCGACCTTCTCCAGCACCAGATTGCTGGGCACCTCGAAGAGGATGTAACCGACGAAGAACAATCCGGCGCCCAGGCCATAGGCCGCCTCGCTGAATTGCAGGTCGCTGAGCATCTGCAGCTTGGCGAAGCCGACGTTGATGCGGTCCAGATAAGCGGCGAGGTAGCAGAAGCACAGAAACGGAATGAGCTTCCAGGTCACTTTGCGGTACAGCTCGTTCGAGCTGTCGGCAGCACTGCCCATGGCGGTGCTGGTAGCGGGTACGTAAGGCATTGCGTGTCTCCTGGCGGTGACTTGTGATTTTTGTTGAAGCCAGCAGTCGTCGACGCGTTGAGCGTCGCAACGGCGACTTCCCAAGGCAGCGTCAGTGCCATGCATGCATGGCGACCGCCCTCGGTGGGGCGATCAATGGAACAGGCAGCGTACCGCCAGCTCCTTATGGTGAATCAGCGGGCGAGCCGCTGCAGATAGTCGAGTGTTTCCTCCAGGCTGACGACATCGCCATACTTGCTGTCGATGTCGAACAGATTGGCCTCGTGGGGCGCCTGGTGGCGATCGCCGACGCACTCGCGCACGACGATGGTGCGAAAGCCATGCTGCACGCCGTCCACGGCGCTCGCCCGAATGCAGCCACTGGTCGAACAGCCCGCCAGGATCAGGGTATCGACACCCTGGGCATGCAACTGTGCAGCCAGGCTGGTAGCGAAGAACACGCTGGCGTACTGCTTGGTCACCACCTGCTCCCCCGGCAGCGGCGCGACCGCTGCGCAGAACTCGGCCAGCGGGTTGCCGTCGACCATGTCCTTCATCACCGGCGCCTTGCGCACCCACATGCCACCGTCAGCACAATCGGCGGCGTGGTAGCGGATGTTGCTATGCACCAGCAGGACACCCAGCCGGCGCGCCGCATCCAGCAACGCCACCGACTGCTCCACGGCGCTGACCACACCCGGCGCATACAGCGGCGCGCCTGGCGTGGTGTAGCCCTGCATGAAGTCGATCATCAACAGGGCCGGTCGCGCACCGAAGCCGATACGCTGCCCCCAGACGCCCTGATAGTTGTCGCTAAGGCTCTGCGCGCTCATGGTCGTCTCCTCAGTAGGCGCCTGACAACAGCGCGCCAGCGCCCGGCACGATCGGCTCCAGGTCCAGAGCCTTGAGCATGCAATAGGTGGTGGCGATGGCCGCCGTGACCACCGGCTTGCCGGTCAGCGCCTCGACCTTGGCCACCGCCGGCAACGACTGCATCTGCACGCACGCCGACAGCACCACCACATCGACGCCTTCCAGGTTCATGCCGGCAACGATGTCCGGCAGGTTGGCCGGGTCATGGCGCGCGACCTGCAGGTTGTCGGGAATCTCCAGGGCCCGCCAGTCGACCACCTCGAAACCTTCCTCGCGGATGTAATCGACCACCAGCTCGGTGAGCGGCTTCATGTAAGGCGCGACGATGGCGATGCGCTTGGCCCTCATCACCTTCAGCGCCTCGACCAGGGCACCGGCACTGGTGATCACCGGCGAGTTGGCGTCGTTGTCGGCGGTCACCTGGCGCAGGCGTTTTTCGGACTGGCGATGGTAGCCCAAACCCATGGCCATGATCGCCACCAGGCAGGCATAGCCGAGCACGTCGACCTTGGCGTCGGACAGCTCCAGCGCGCAGCGGTCGGACTCGGCATCCATGGCCGCCAGCTCTTCCTTCTTCACTTGCTTCATGCGCATGCGCGCCGAGTGAAAGGTGAAGCGCTCCGGGCGGATGGCCTGGCGAGCGGTGAGCATCGCCGGGATCTCGGTTTCCATGGTGGTGTTGGAGCTCGGCACGATCTGGCCGATGCGATAGAGCCTGTTCATGGCAGCACCTCGTGGTGAATGGGTTGGCCGAGAAAATCGCCGAAGGCGGCGAAGAAGCCGCCCAGGTCGTCCCAGGGAATCATGTGGCCGGCATCGCTGACGCGCACGATTTGCAGGTCCGGCTTGAGTTCGCGCATCTCGGCCTCGTCGACCGCCTCGATCACCCCGCCACGGCCGGCCACCATCAGCAACGCTGGCTGCTGCACGGCGGGCAGGTGCTGATGGATATCCACGCTGTGAAACTCTTCGAAGGCCTGCACGATGGCCGGCTCGTAGCAGGTGTGCAGCCATTCGGCGCGCAACTGCAGTTGCTCGGGCGTCCAGCTCGGGCAGAAGGCTTTCATCGCCTCACCGTCCATGCCTTGCTCCGCCTGGCGAATGGAGTCGACGTACCAGGGCAGCTTGCTCGGATAGTCACGGCGCCCCGGCCCGGACACGGGCGGGTCGATCAGCACTAGGCGCTCCAATCCGTCGGCGCCCATCGCTGCGGCGCGAATGGCGAAGCGCGCGCCCATCGAGTGGCCGAGCAGGCTGTAACGGTCGAAGTCCAGGGCGGCCGCGAAGGCGATGATGTCCGCGGCGCAGGTGTCGGTGTCATAGGCCAGCTGCGGCCCGGTTGCGGACAAGCCACGACCGCGCACATCGAGAATGTAGGTGTCGAACTGGTGGCCCAGCACTTCGCCGACGAAGCCCCAGGTGATCGCCGGGCTGGTGATGCCCGGCACCAGCAACAGCACCGGCCCCTTGCCGCCATAGCGCAGGTAGTGCTGGCGAATGCCGTTGGCCTGCACGTTGCCGCCGCCAATCAGCGTGCTCATGCCGCTACCCCGCTCTTCAGCGGCTGGGCATAGACGTCATACCCGTAGACCCAGGCCGGGTCTTCCTGGGTGCGCAGGAAGGTGTTGGCGTTGGAAACCGCCTGCACCCGCGACGCACGCTCCTTGCGGTTGGCCTCGTAGAGTTCGAACGCGGTGCGGTAGTCGGTCAGCCCGGTTTCCTGCAGGCAGCGGGTGAGCATTGCCGCATCTTCGATGGCCATGCCGGCGCCCTGGGCCATGTGCGGCTTCATCGGGTGGCAGGCGTCGCCCAGCAGTACCAGCCGGCCACGGCTCCACAGCGGCAAGGGATTGCGATTGCGCAGTGGCCACTTGGTGATGTCCTCGGTGGAGCGGATCAGCTTCTGCACCGTGGGGTGATAACCCTCGAACGCCGCCAGCATTTCTTCCTGGCTGCTGTCCACGTAGTTACCCTGAAAATCCCAGGCTTCGTGGGGCACGCCAGTGACGAAGTAGTACTCATCACGCTTGGCGGTGGTGTGATAGACCATCATGTGGCGGTCATCGGTCCACCACTTCACGCAGGGCTCGAACACATCGGCATGGCGTACCAGGTTCTCGCCGCGAATCAGCGCCCGGTGCGCGACCCAGCCGCTGTAGATCGGCGCTTCGACGCCCAGTAACTCTTCGCGAATCTTCGAGTGAATGCCGTCAGCGCCGATCACGATGTCCGCCGTGGCCTGGCTGCCGTCGGTGAAGGTCAGGCGCACCTGGTTGCCCTCGTCGACGATGGTCTCCAGCTTCTTGCCGAACTGCAGCGTACCCGGCGCGATGCTGTTGATCTGCAAGTCGTGCATGTCGCCGCGGTGCACGGTGACGTAGGCCGCGCCGTACTCGCGGCGCGCGAACTCACCCAGGGGGATGCGCGACAGGTAATCGCCGCTGATGCCGTCGCGGCTGTGCCAGAAATCCGGGTGCGAGCCCATCTGCTCCAGCGGCTGCTCCAGCCCCATGCGTCGGAAGATCTTCATCACGTTCGGGCCGACATGGATACCGGCTCCCAGACGCGAGAACTCCGGCGACTGTTCGTAAACGGTCACCTCGAAGCCAGCCTGCTGCAGCAAGGTGGCGGCCGCTGCCCCGCCGAGACCGGCACCGACGATGGCGATTTTCTGCTGAGCGCCCATGGGCATCTCTCCTCTTCTTGGCTACGAAGCGGGACGATGCCCGCAAGACGATTACAGTGTATGCACTATATTTTTATAAAGTGAAGAGGCTTTCTTCAAAAATATTCGAGGGTCTTTAAAAGATCTAAAAACACTTAAAAGCCACATAAAACGGCATTTGTGTAGATTGGTAACGCTAAAACAGAAAGATTGCCAATCGGCTCTGCATGAGGTTTTATTTAAACCAATAGAGCGAACACTCTATAAAAACGCACCAACATCCAGCAGCACGACTCACCGTGGTGCACAGCCGAAGCAGAGCGACCAGGAGACCTGCCATGCCGGTAAGCGATAGTGAACTGACCCAGATGTTCGAACAGGTGCTGACCCTCTCGCGGGTCGACGAAACCCAGAGCGTGGCCATTCTCAAGAGCCATTATTCGAACCCGCGCACCGTGCGTGCGGCGATGGACGCCGCGCAGCGCCTGAAAGCCAAGGTGTATGCCGTGGAGCTGCCGTCCTTCAATCACCCGCGGGCCATGGGTAACGACATGACGGCCTACTGCGGCGACACCGCCCTGACCGGCAACCTGGCCGCGCAGCGTGCGCTGGAAGCCGCCGACCTGGTCGTCGATACCATGATGCTGCTGCACTCGCCCGAGCAGGAGCAGATCCTCAAGACCGGCACCCGCATCCTGCTGGCCGTGGAGCCGCCCGAAGTGCTGGCGCGCATGCTGCCGACCGAAGACGACAAGCGCCGCGTGCTGGCCAGCGAAGCGCTGCTCAAGCAGGCACGCCGCATTCACGTACGCTCGGCAGCGGGCAGCGACTTCCATGCCGAGCTGGGGCAGTACCCGGCGGTGACCGAATACGGCTTCGCCGACGAGCCGGGCCGCTGGGATCACTGGCCCAGCGGCTTTCTGTTCAGCTGGCCCAACGAAGAAACCGCCCAGGGCACCCTGGTGCTGGATGTCGGTGACATCGTGCTGCCGTTCAAGAACTACTGCCGCGAGCGCATCACCCTGGAGATCGACAAGGGCTTCATCACCGGTATCCACGGCGGCTTCGAGGCCGAGTACCTGCGCGACTACCTGAAGTACTTCAAGGACCCCGAGGTCTACGGCATTTCCCACATCGGCTGGGGCCTGCAGCCGCGCGCCCAGTGGACCGCCATGGGCCTGCACGACCGCAACGACGGCATGTGTATGGACGCCCGCGCCTTCTACGGCAATTTCCTGTTCTCCACCGGGCCGAACACCGAGGTCGGTGGCACCCGCAAGACGCCGTGCCACCTGGATATCCCGCTGCGCGGCTGCGATATCCATCTCGATGACCAAGCCGTGGTGCTGGCCGGCGACGTGGTCTACCCGCCGGAGTCGAAGGCCAACTGACAACGCCGCAGCGCAGCATCAGCAGCCGCCCCAATGCCCGCAAGCCGGCACAGCGAACACCTCGCCGGCTTGCGCGGTTATAATCGGCGCCCAGCGCCTGTCAGCGAAGCTTTCCCATGTCGATCGACGATTCGTCCGCCAACACCTATCAGGTCACCGAACAGATCGGCCACTTGCTGCGCAAGGCTTACCAGCGCCATACCGCGATCTTCCAGCAGAACGCCTGCGACGCCCAACTCACCTCCATCCAGTTCGTTACCCTGTGCGCCCTGCGCGACCATGGCCCCAGCTCCCAAGCTGAGCTGATCAAGGCCACGGCGGTCGACCAGGCCACCATCCGCGGTATCGTCGATCGCCTCAAGGCCCGCGACCTGGTCGCCCTGTCGCCAGACCCCAGCGACAAGCGCAAAGTCATCGTCGAACTCACCACCGCCGGTAGTGCGCTGCTCGCCGAGATGATCCCCTGCGCCCAGCAGATCAGCGAGCTGACCATGGGCAGCCTAAACCCGGGCGAGCGCATCGCCATCCTCTACCTGCTGCGCAAGATGAACGAAAGCGGCGAGTAATCAGCCGGCTGTTCCCCTCAAGCAAGCCGCAGACGTTCGACCACCATCTTGCCGTGGGAGCGGGCGGGCACACCCTGCCCATACCCGCGATTCATGGGCATGGCGTACTCCCATAAAGCGGGCCCGCCACTCTATCCTGCAGCCACTGCGCACCAATCTCTCAGGGCTGCGACCAAAAGAGCTGCGCCCTCCCCCAATTTATCCAAACTACTCGCCTGGCCCATTCCTTGCGTAGCAAAAAGCGCTTTTCATGAAGTAAGCACTTAACGAACAAAACGCCTATTTCCTGGGTACTGCGGTAACGCTGGGAATCAGGCAGAAAAGGCGCCCCATGGAAAAGACCCTAACCCTGCAGGTGAACGGACAGACGGTGCAGCTCGACGCTGAGCCGCAGACGCCGCTGCTCTATATCCTGCGCAACGACCTGGCCCTCAATGGCCCCAAATACGGCTGTGGCCTTGGCGAATGTGGCGCCTGCACGGTAATCGTCGATGGCCGCGCCACCCGCTCCTGCGTATTTCCCGTCGGCGGCGCGGTAGGCCGCAGCGTGACTACCCTGGAGGGCCTCGGCAGTCGGCAATGCCCCGATCCGGTGCAGCAAGCCTTCATCACCGAACAGGCAGCGCAATGCGGTTACTGCCTCAACGGCATGATCATGACCATCAAGGCCCTGCTGCTGCGCGACCCCAACCCCAGCGACGAACAACTGCGCCGTGAGCTGTCGGCCAACCTGTGCCGCTGCGGCACCCACGTCGAAATCATGCGCGCCGCCCTGCGCGCCGCCGGCCGCCCGGCCGCCCCGCACGGAGACACCCCATGCAGCTGACCCTCGAGCAATGGCTGGCCCATCCCGACGTATTGCTGGTCGTCGACACCATCCAGCCACCCTCCGGGCCCATGCCCAAGGGCCAGAGCGCCACACTCAAGCCCAAGGAGCTGGGTCTGTTCCTGGCCATCACCGGGGCCGGCAAGGTGTATGCCTTCAACGGGCACGTGGATCTGGGAACGGGGATTCGCACCTCCCTGGCGCAGATCGTCGCCGAAGAGCTTTACCTGCAGCTGGACCAGGTCGAAATGGTGCTGGGCGATACCGAGCGCGCGCCCAATCAGGGCGCCACCATCGCCAGTGCGACCATCCAGATCAGTGCCGTGCCCTTGCGCAATGCCGCTGCCGAAGCCCGTCGCCACCTGCTGCAACTGGCTAGCGAGCGCTGGCAGACGCCAGGCGAACAGCTGACCCTCGAGGACGGCATGTTCAGCCATCCCGATGGCCGCCAGCTGGCTTTCGGTGAGCTGATCACGGGCGGGCATGTTCGCCTGCAAATCAGCGGCGACGCACCGCTCAAACCCGCCAGCGAATACCGCCTGGTCGGCCAGGGCGCGGCGCGGGTGGATATCCCGGCCAAGGCCACCGGCGAGCTCACCTACGTGCATGACATGCGCCTGCCCGGCATGCTCCACGGTCGCGTCATCCGCCCGCCCTACGCCGGTTACGACAGTGGCGACTTCGTCGGCAACAGCTTGCTCGCAGTGGATGAAAGCTCCATCGCCGAGCTTCCCGGCATCGTTGCCGTGGTGGTGATCCGCGACTTCGTCGGCGTAGTCGCCGAGCGCGAGGAGCAAGCCATACGCGCCGCCCAGCAACTGCGCATCGAGTGGAAACCCTGGCAGCAGAAGCTGCCTGACCTGCGTGATGTAGCCCAGGCCATCCGCGACAACCCGCGCATCGCCCGCACCGTGCTGGACAAGGGCGACGTCGAGCAGGCCCTGAAGGATGCCGACCAGCGTCTTACCCGCACCTACCTGTGGCCCTACCAGTTGCACGCGTCGATCGGTCCTTCCTGCGCCCTGGCCGATTACGGCGAGCAACATTCAAGGGTCTGGTCCGGCACGCAGAACCCGCACCTGCTGCGCGCCGATCTGGCCTGGCTGCTGGAATGCGACGAGCGCCGTATCGAGATCATCCGCATGGAGGCCTCGGGCTGCTATGGCCGCAACTGTGCCGACGATGTGTGCGCCGATGCACTGCTGCTGTCGCGCGCCGTGGGCAGACCCGTGCGCGTGCAGCTGACCCGCGAACAGGAACACGTGTGGGAGCCCAAGGGCACCGCGCAACTGATGGAAGTGGACGGCGGCCTGAACGCCGATGGCAGCATCAGCGCCTATGATTTCCAGACCAGCTACCCGTCCAACGGCGCGCCCACCCTGGCCCTGTTGCTGACCGGCCGGGTCGAGCCGCTGCCGATGATGTTCGAAATGGGCGACCGCACCTCGATACCGCCCTACGACTACGAGCACATGCGCGTGACCATCAACGACATGGCGCCGCTGGTGCGCGCCTCGTGGATGCGCGGGGTCTCGGCGCTGCCCAACAGCTTCGCCCACGAGTCCTATATCGACGAGCTGGCTTTCGCCGCCGGCGTCGACCCCGTTCAGTACCGTTTGCAGCACCTTGAGGACCCCAGAGCCCGCGACCTGATCGAAGCCACGGCCAAGCGCGCCGACTGGCAACCCCACACCCAGCCACAGCAGACACCGGCCGAGGGCGACGTGTTGCGCGGCCGCGGCTTCGCCTACGCGCGTTACATCCACAGCAAGTTTCCCGGCTTCGGCGCGGCCTGGGCGGCCTGGGTCGCCGACGTGGCGGTGGACAAACGCACCGGCGAAGTGGCGGTGACCCGCGTGGTGATCGGCCACGACGCCGGCATGATGATCAACCCCGACGGGGTGCGCCACCAGATCCACGGCAACGTGGTGCAATCCACCAGCCGGGTACTCAAGGAGCAGGTGCAGTTCGAGGAGTCCAGGGTCGCCAGCAGCGAATGGGGCACCTACCCGATCCTCACCTTCCCGGAGGTGCCGGCCATCGACGTGATGATGATGCCGCGCCAGAGCGAGCCGCCCATGGGCAGTGGCGAGTCGGCCTCGGTGCCCAGCGCCGCGGCCATCGCCAACGCGATCTATGACGCCACCGGCCTGCGCTTTCGCGAACTGCCGATCACCGCCGAACGGGTAAGAGCGGCTCTCAATGGCCACTCACCGGATAAAGAGGCACCCACCACGGCAACCGGCAAAAAGCGCAGCAAATGGTGGCTGGGCGGCCTAGCTGGCGTGGTCGGCACCGCACTGGGGCTGCTCGCCACCGCCATGCCCTGGCGCGCCGAAATCGCCCCGGTGGCGCCCGCGGCGTCAGGCACCTGGTCCGCCGCCACGCTGGAGCGTGGCCGCTTGCTGGCAGCGGCTGGAGATTGCGCCGTTTGCCACACGGCAGCGGATGGCGCCACCAATGCCGGTGGCCTGGCGATGGATACGCCGTTCGGCACGCTGTACAGCACCAACATCACCCCGGACCGGGAAACCGGTATCGGCACCTGGTCGTTTGGCGCCTTCGAACGGGCGATGCGCGAGGGTATCAGCCGCGACGGTCGTCATCTCTACCCGGCGTTCCCCTACACGGCCTTTCGCACCATCAGCGATCCCGATATGCAGGCGCTCTATGCCTACCTGATGTCGCAGGCGCCAGTGAAGCAGGCAGCTCCCGCCAATCAGATGAGCTTCCCGTTCAACATCCGCCCGCTGATGGCCGGCTGGAATACGCTGTTTCTCGGCCGCGGCGAATACCAGGCCGACACCCGCCGTACCGAGCAATGGAACCGCGGCGCCTACTTGGTCAACGGCCTGGGCCACTGCGCTGCCTGCCACTCGCCGCGCAACCTGCTGGGGGCGGAGAAAACCGGCAAAGCCTTCCTGGCCGGCGGCGTGGTCGACGGCTGGGAGGCGCCGGCCCTGAATGCCCTGAGCAGCAACGGCGTGCCCTGGACCGAGGCCGAGCTGAGCGAGTACCTGAGCAGCGGTTTCTCCAGCCGACACGGTGTGGCCGCCGGGCCCATGGGGCCGGTGGTCAGCGAGCTGGCAATGCTGCCCAAAAGCGATGTGGACGCCATCGCTCACTACCTGGTGTCACTGGATGCCGGCACGGCCCCAGCTACCACGAATGTGGCTGCCGCCGGCGTCGACACGCTTTCGCTGAGTCGTGGCCAGCGCATCTTCGAAGGGGCCTGCCAGGCGTGTCACAGCGACGGCAACGGGCCCCAACTGTTCGGCGTCAGCCCATCGATGGCGGTCAACACGAACGTGCATAGCGCCGTTGCGGACAACCTGCTTCAGGTCATCCTGCATGGCATCGACAAACCGGCAACGCCTGATCTGGGCTACATGCCGGCCTTCAAGGACAGCCTCAGCGACCGCCAGGTGGCGGATCTGGCAGGTTACCTGCGCCAGCGTTTCGCCGGCGAGCAACCGGCCTGGAAGAACCTGCCGGAAAAGGTCGCCCATGTGCGCGCCAACCCGGGCAGCCACTGACGAAGCGGGCGCAGTCTAGGCGCCCTCGCCCCCTCTCGCCAGCCCGCGCAGCACCAGGTCGGAAATGAAGCCCAGCCAGTTGTGCTTTTCGCTCGGCGAGGCCAGCGCGTCGTCGAGAAAGCAGCTCAGGGTGTGCAGGTTCGAGTTATAGAAGTAGCAGAGCGAGGCGATCATCAGATACACGTGGCGGATGTCGATGTCCTCACGAAACAGTCCCTGTTCCTGCCCCGCCCTGACGATCGGTTCGAGCATCCCCACCGCCGTCCCGGACAACGCCCGCAGGTTGCTCGACTTGCGCGCATGCACGCCCTGCAACAGGTTTTCCGTACCCAGGATGGTGATGAACTCGGGGTGCTTGAGGTAGTAATTCCAGGTGAAGCCGACCAGATCGCGGATCGCCTGCCGGGGCTGCGCCAGATCGAAGCGCTGGCGCGCCTCGGCGCGGTTGAACTGGGCGTAGATATGCTCCAGCACGCTGACGAACAGTTCGTCCTTGCTGCCGAAGTAGTAATAGATCATCCGCTCGTTGCACTGCGCCTGGCTGGCGATCTGCTCGGTACGCGCCCCAGCGTAGCCCTGGCGACTGAACACCTTGACCGCTGCCTTGAGAATCGCCGTGCGCGTGCGGTCTGCCTGAGCAGCTCGGGTACCAGGCCCAGGCTTTTGCATGATGAATTCCACTGACAGAGACGTTGCCGAAGTATGGAGCATCGAAGGCTCGATACCAATTGCCTAGCACCGTCAAAAGCCTGCTGGCCGTTGCTGCACGACCAGTTTCCAGGCAATGGCCCCATGCCGCTGTCGGAACGTGACAACGCGCCGACCCACGTGAAAAGGCGATGACCGAACGGGTTGCCGATTTCGCCAGGAACGCTCACGCCCTGGCCAAGCGCGGCACATGGCGGGGCAACGCCATGCTCAGGAGCCCACCAAGGCAGCGGAGATCGTCACCCACTTCACACTAACCCCAGCGTCCCTGCTGGCACGCGTATAAATTACTTACCAAATTATTGTTACGTTATAACAAATTGAGGATATAAAGCGGCCCGTTCAATGCCGGTAGCCGAGTTGGCGAGTGAACAAAGATTCACGCCACGCGCTCGCCATCACTTCACAGGCCGCAACCCGCCCCATTCGAGCCTTCAGGAGCTTTCATGAAAAACGCCTCGGTCTCCCTCGCCGTTCTGACTGCGCTGGTTACCCCCGATCTCTATGCCAATCAATCAGGCAACTCCACGATTACCCTGGGCGAGGTGCGCATCTCGCAAAAGGAAAGTACGCAGTTGCGTACCGAAAATATCCTTACCTCCGTCGACGTCATGGGCGGTGATCAGGTAGAGGACAAGAACGTGATGAACAGCTGGCAGTTACTGGGACAGATGCCCGGCATCCAGCTGACCGAAACCGGCCAAGGCGCCGAATCCGGAAAGGCGACTTTTCGTGCCTTCAATGGCGAAGGCTACATCAACGCGATCAAAGTGCTGATCGATGGCATTCCAAGTAACGTCAACAGCGGTAATCAGCGCTTCATCGACATGATCTTTCCCCTCGATATCGAGTACATCGAGGTCGTGCGTGGCACCAACGACCCACGCTACGGCTTGCATAACATTGGCGGGAACATCAACTATGCCACCCGCCAGGGTGGTAACTACACCGATAGCCGTCTGACCTATGGCAGCTTCAACACCCGTGAAGTGCAGCTGGCCATCGGCCACGAAGAAGGCAACTTCGCACAGAACTACCTGCTGGCCAAACAGGACTCCGATGGCTCACGTGACCACAGCAACTCCAACAAGTATTCGTTGGGTGGCAAATGGTTCATCAGTAATGACCAGCAGACGTTTCGCATCGGCACCATCGCCCGGCTCTACCATCACCAGGCAGACGAAGGTGGCTACCTCACCCGAGACGAGCTGCGCGCCAGTCGTACCGATTCGCCGGCCAAGAATGCCAACGACCGTAGTGACCGTGACATGAAGCATCTGAGTCTGCATATGGACTGGCAGCTCGATGAGGACATGGTTCTTAGCAACAAGCTCTACTACAACAGCTACAACGATGACCGCTCGATTACCTTCACCAGTTATCGGCCTGGTAATGCGCCTCGCCAGCGGCGCTTCTGGGACGAACAGCAGCGAGGCGTGCTAAGCAATCTGACCTGGCGCAGCAACGATGTGGTCACGCTCGATGGCGGTATCAACTACGAAGAACAGGACAATGCCTATGAGCGCAAACGCTTCACGTATAACGTGCCAACCGATTTCAACGCTGCGCCAGCGCGCATCCAGAATGACGATCACTACACGCTGCGCAATCTGGGGGGATACGTTCAGGCAGTCGTGCAGCCGACCGATGCGCTGAAAATCATCCCCGCCATGCGCGTAGACAAGTTCAGTGGCCATACCAAGGCCTTCGATGGCAACTCGGTGGCGAAAGGCTCGTTGCAGGACTATGGCTGGATCGAGCAGCCTAAACTCAGCGTGGTCTACAGCGTCAACCCGGACATCGACATCTATGCGAATTGGGGCCGCACCTTTCAGATCCTCACAGGAAGCACCAGCCCAGCCTATTTGATCAATGGCGCCTTCTCGTACTCTCCCTCCATCAATACGGGTAAAGAGGTGGGTGTGAAATTCCGCCCCTTCACCGGCACGCAGGCACGCGTCGCGGTATGGCAACAGGACGCCACTGACGAAGTGTCGAACATGCCAGCCACCGGCACGACCGAAGGGCTGGGAGAAACACGCCGCCGGGGCATCGATATGCAATTCACCGCACAACTCGATGACCACTGGACCGTCTGGGGTTCGCACGCCATTCAGCAGGCCAAGGTGATCAAGGCATTCAATGCCGATGGCGAGTCGCTGGCAGGCAAAGAGGTATTCTCCACGCCCCGCTACATCAGCAACCTTGGATTCGACTATCGCCTCGACGATGACTGGCGCTTCGGTATGCAGGCCCGCGCTCAAGGTAATTACTACATCGAGACGACCAACGAGGCCGGCAAGTACGGTGGTTTTGCGCTGCTAGACGCCAATGTCAGTTATCGCGTGAGCGCCGCGACGAGTATCGACTTGCAGGTCAAGAACCTGACCGACCGCCAGTATGAATACGTCTGGTACGACAACTTTTTCTGGGGTGGTGATGACCAGGCAATGTTCTCGCCAGCCGCCGGACGCGCAGCTTACGTCTCGCTCAACGTGAAGCTTTGAAACCCTGTTGTGGCACAAGCGAGCCAGGGTCAACCCTGGCTCTTCCATTTGCCTGCCACCTGCATCGCTCAAGCTCCGAGCCTTGGCTTGGCGACGCCATCCCGTGAGAAGCCCAAGCCACAGATTTACTCACTGCGCTTTAGCATCAGCATAAAGAACAAGCCGCCTAGTGCTGCCGTCGCGATACCGATAGGCAGATCTTCCGGCGCGATCAGCGTTCTCGCGGCCACATCGACCCAGATCAGAAACAAGGCGCCGAGCAGCGCAGAGACCGGCAACAGCCGGCGGTGTTCGGCACCTACCAACGCGCGGGCCATATGCGGCACCATCAAGCCCACGAAACCGATGGCTCCGGAGAGCGACACCAGCACTCCTGTCAGCAACGAGGTGCAAACGAAGGCCTGCAGGCGCAGGTGTTTGCCACTGAAACCCAGGCTAATGGCGGTCTGCTCACCGCTCATCAAGGCATTCAGCCCCCTGGCCATGACCAGCAGTGCGGCGAGGCCAAGCACTACGCAGACTCCAGGTAGCCAGATCACGTCCCAGCGTGCAGCCCCCAGCCCACCCAGCATCCAGAAAACCACTGAAGCGGCAGCATGATGATCGCCTGTATAAAGCAGCAGGTTGACCAACGCCATCAGCACGAAAGACACCGCGACTCCGGCTAACACCAATCGATCGCTTTCCAGCCGACCACTACGTCGTGCGACGGCGAGCACCAACAACATGCTGCCGGCTGCACCGATAAAGGCTGCCAGTGGCAAACTGAAAACACCGATGAATTCGCCCAGGTACATCACGACCAGCACCGCACCCAACGCCGCACCGGAGCTCACACCCAGCAAATGGGGATCTGCAAGCGGGTTTCGGGTCACCGCCTGCAGCGCAGTACCTACCAGAGCCAGACCGGCGCCGACCAGCGCCCCCAGCAGAACCCGTGGTGCGCGAATCATCCAGACGATCTGTTCCTGGCTGCGGCTCCATTGACCGGGATCGGCGAAGCCAAGTTGCTTACCGAGAATCCCCCAGACATTGCCGATCGGTACCGCTGCCGGGCCGAAAGCCAACGCCGTAACGCAGGAAAACAGCAGGCAAGCCAGCAGGCCCAAAATCAGCCGGCGATAGGCTGCAGCGCTACGAACAGGCACTACCGCGGCCCATCCTGGACAAGTTGCGGATGAAGCCCCGCCGCCAGCTTTTCGATAGCCAGCGCGTTCTGCACGGAAGGTGTGGCTTCCAGATAGGTCAGCACGATAAAGCGCTGCTCCCTGATGGCACGCACGTCCTGCAACGCTGGCTGCTGGAGCAGGAAGTCGCGCTTCTGCTGCCAGGTGCGTGGACCATAGTCGACGATCACGATTACCTCAGGGTCGCGCTCGACCACGCTTTCCCAGTTCACCTGGGTCCAGCTGGCTGCCACGTCATCCATGATGTTATGGCCGCCGGCGGCATCCATGAGCGCCTGGGGCATGCCTAGCCGTCCGGAGGTGGTCGGCCGGTCTTCGCCGCTGTCGTAAAGAAATACCCGAGGCTTTTCGCTCGTCTGGCTAACGCTGTCGCTCACCGATTCGATCCGCGCACGCAGCTTCGCCACCACATCTTCGGCCTCGGCCTGCACGGAGAAGATTTCGCCCAGGTTGAGCAGGTCACGGTACATGTCGTCCAGGCTCGCGCGCCGCTGCGCCATGATCCGCGAGCACGATTCGCTCAGTTCGTAAACGGGAATCCCGAACGGTTGCAACGTCGCAGGCGTTACCGGCCCGCCGACGCGCATGCCGTAACTCCAGCCGGCGAAGAACAGATCCGCATTGGCATCGAGGAGCGTTTCGAGGGATGGATACCGGCTGGCCAACTGCGGCACATTCGCCAGTTCCTCGAGCACCCAGGGCTCGCGGGGCTTGCTGTCACCAAAGCCGGTATAGCCGACGATCCGATCACGCAGCCCAAGACTCAGCAGCATGCTGGCGAGGCTGATGTCATGGACCACCACACGCTGGGGTGGCCGGTCGAAGGTCACCTGCCGATCACAGCTTCGCACCGTGACCGGATAATCCACGGCGCCGGCAGCGAGAGCGTTCAGGGTCAGCAGGCCGCCGACCAGTACGTACTTGATCATGGCTGGGTTATCCAGGTTATTCGCGGGTAAGCGTGCAGGGGATGGCTGTCGACCAAGGCCCTCACCCCAAAGACCTCGTGCAGCAACTCGCCCGTCAGCACCGCTGACGGAGCGCCGCTGGTCACCAGTCGGCCCTGATCGATCACGTACAGGCGGTCGCAGAAGGCCGCGGCGAGATTCAGGTCATGAAAGCTGGCCAGCGTACTCAGCCTCAGGCGGCGCAGATGTTGCAGCAACTCCAACTGATAACGCGGGTCCAGGTGATTGGTGGGCTCGTCCAAAATCAGCAACCCGGGTTGCTGAACCAGCGCACGCGCCAGTAGCACTCGCTGCTTTTCGCCACCCGAGAGCCTGGCAAAGGCATGATCCGCCCGGCCCCCAAGCCCAACCTGACGCAGCGCCTCGGCCACCAGCGTTGCGTCTTCGCGGCTATCGCCGTCCAGCAGCGCCTTGTGTGGCGTGCGTCCCATGGCGGCGATGTCACCTGCTGTCAGGCCGAATTCCTGGGGAAACTCTTGCAGCACGACGGCTATGCGCTGTGCCGACCAGCGTGGCGAGCGCCGCCACAGATCCTCCCCATCGAGTTGCAGATGGCCGCAAGCCGGTTGCGTCGACCGATAAGCACAGCGCAACAAACTCGTCTTGCCACTGCCGTTGGGACCGATGAGCCCGACGAACTCTCCCTCCCCCACGTGCAGGCCGATATCACGCAGCAGCCAGCGCGGCTCGCGGCTGCGCGTGTCGAGCGCCCAAGACAATCCCTCGATGTTCAATGTCGACATGGTCGTGCTCCGGGCTGCACCGGTGATGAACCGGTGCAGCGCTGGCTAGAAGCGATAATCTGCGGTGACGAAGAAGGAACGCGGCTCGCCCAGGTACCACTGCCGACCATCGTTGCCGGCGGTGATGGCGTACTGGCGGTCGAACAGGTTGTTCAGCTGTATGCCCAGAGTCAGGTCAGGCTGGACATGCCAGTCGAAGTTGGCATCGACTACGGTGTAGCTCGGTACGCGGACGGTATTGGCATTGTCGCCGTAGCGGCTGTCCACATAGCGTGCACCGGCACCGATGCTGAAACGCTCGGCGAAGTCCTTGCTGAGCCACAGGTTGGCAGAACGACGCGGCACGTTGAGTGGCTGATTGCCAGAGAAGTCCCTGCCACCGCTGACGAACTCGTCATACTCGGCGCGTACCCATGAAGCATTGGCAGATACCTGCATGTCGTAAAGCAAACGCAGCTCGAGGGTCGCTTCGATCCCGTCGGCGGACTGCTGACCTACCTGTTGCTGAATCCCGGGATTGAGCGGGTCAGCGCTGAGCAATTTTTTCTTCACGATGTGATAAGCGGCGAGCGTCCACTCGCCATTACCCTCGAGAAATTGCTGTTTGATGCCCACCTCGGTCTGCTTTGCCGTACTCAGGTCCCATTGCTGCTGTCCTGCGCTAAGGGTCAGCAAGTTGCCTACACCTTCAGTGCTGGTGGCGTACTGACCGTAGAGTGACAGGTCATCGGTTACCGCGAACACGAGGCCGGCACGCCAGTTGTTGCCGGTCAGGCTGCGGTCGCTACGGGTGCCGGCAAGCAGGTCATTTCGATCCAGGTGGACCTGGTCACGGCGTACTCCGGTAATGAGCGCCAGTTGCTCGGTGAGTTGAGTGCGGTTCTCGGCGAACAGTGAGAATTGACGCGCCTGATTGGCCTCGCGAGAGCGGTAGGGATCATCGCTGATGTAGTTGCCACCGCCTGACTGACCGAGTGGCACGCTGTCGCTCAAGCTATTGCCGAAGTCATGCTTGCGCACGAAACGGATGGAGTTGTAGTCACCGCCTAGCACCGTGCGGCTGTCGAGACCAAACAGTGAATGCTGCAGGGTGAACGTCTGACGGTCGCCAATCTGTTCCTGGGTGTGTTTGATGCTGATGAAGTCACTTCGCTCGATCACATCACCGGGTTGCCACGTGTAGGTCTCTGCGTTGCGCCAACGCCGCTGAGTCTTCAGAAAATACAGCTGATTGCTCGCCGTCAGGTTTTCACTGATCGTCCAGTCGGTGACCAGCCGCGTCGACTGATCGTTATAGCGAATGGTCGAATCCTCGACGTTGTAATTGTTGTCGCGCAGGCTCTCGCGCAATCGTCCATTGACCAGAGGGGTTGCGAAGTACCGCATCGGCTCCTGATCACCGTAGTCATGGCTCAGCGTAAAGCTCAGATCGTCGGTGGCGTCCCAGCGCAGCGCGGCACTGATCGCCGTGCTCGTCGAGTCGCCACGGTCCACCCAGCCATTGCTGGCTTGCTGATTGAGGTTGAAGCGATAGCTGACGCTGTCGCTCAACGAGCCGCCGCTGTCCAGCGCGGCCTGGCGCCGATCATCCGAGCCGTAGCCCAGGCGCACACGGTTGCGCACATCGCCCTCGAATGGCTTCTTCGGCACGACATTGATCACCGCACCAGTGGCCCCTTCGCCGTAGAGCACCGAGGCAGGCCCGCGCAGGATGTCGATGCGCTCGACCGACCAAGTGTCCACCGGAAAGGTCACCGTACCAGCGCCTACGTACAGTCGATTGCCGTCGAACAACTGCATGGTCGACGCATGGCCGGCGAAGCCGCGTGCCGACAGTGCTGTGCCGCCGTTACCAGGCGTACCGATGAAGGTGATGCCTGGCGAGCGAGTCACCGCATCTTGCACGGTGGCATTGTTGCGCTGAAGAACCTGCTCGGCACCGATGCTGGTGACACTTGCCGGTGTTTCCAGGGCGGTCAGCCCCAAACGTGATCCAGACGTCGTCGGCGTATGCAGATCGGGCTGTGCTTCAGGTTCGGCAGCGCCTGTGATGGCCGTGGAAGGCAGTGCTAGCGCACCGTCATCGTCAGCGGCATGCACCGAAAAGGTCAGCAATACGCAGGGTGCCAAGCACGCGCGAAGTGAGTTGCCCGAGAGGGCATTGAACAGGGAATTACGGGACATATCGTTCCACTCGAACAGGAATGAGAAAATCCCGGAGGGAACAACGCATAGGGAATCGCAGGCGCAACTAGCCCGCGGAAACCGGCCTGCGCCCGCCCACCGCGGGTTTGCCAAACGAAGTTACAGGCCGGTCTCCGGGCTCGCGAGGGTCATGAAGCATTCACCTTCCCATGCCGGAGCACAGTGGTGTATCGAACGCTTCGCTCGCATACCGTTGCGGGGGCAGCGCCGGACTGATCACCGAAGTGACGAACCGGCTTCCCGTTTCACCCCATGCACGGCGGCATGGGACACCTGAAACAGGCGCGCATCTGATCATTGATCAGACTTGAATGTCCAGCAGGATCGCTGGCTCGCTCGAGTAGGAGCGCGAGCACATGGGCCTCACAAGGCCCACAAGTCATCAGCCGTCTTTCCTCCCTCCCCAGGATGAGAGGCCTGTAGGCCGACCGCGGCAAGTCGCCGACGGTTACAAACCCAGCTCGGTCAGGCCCGGGGGATCATCCGGGCGACGGCCGAGTGGCCAGTGAAACTTGCGCTCGCTTTCCTTGATGGGCATGTCGTTGCTGCAAGCGATACGGCGGTGCACCGGGCCATCGGCCTCGAACGCCCAGTTTTCGTTGCCGTAGATACTCTGTTGTTGATCAAGCGTTTCTCAGGTGGTCTTCACTGAATAGCTCGGATGAGTCGAAAGCCATTGCGAGCCTCAGGCAAGCCCAAGCACCTGTCGGGTACTTACCCATGACGGCGTACTTATTCTGAGCGATGGTGGCAGGCTAACCGGACGAAAGCGGCACCGACTGAATAATGGCCACGCCTATCAGTCGAGAAAAGGCAGCATCACTCCCGCGCCGGCTGCTTCACCCGCCCCAACGCCCGGTACAGCGTCGAGCGGTGCACGCCCAGCTTGCTGGCAGCTTCGCTGACGGAGCTGCCCTGCCCGATCATCTGGTTGGCCAGCGCGATCTGCTCGTCGGACAGGCATGGCTTGGCGCCGAATTGCACGCCCCGCGCCTTGGCGGCTTCGCGGCCGAGGCTGGTGCGTTCGACGATCAGCGAGCGCTCGAAGGCGACGATGCCGGCGAACACCGCCAGTACCGGCTGGCCCGCTGCATTGCCGTTGACCCAGGGCTCGGCGAGGCTGGCCAGTCGGGCGCTGGTGAAGTGAATGTGCTCGGCGATCTCCAGCAGGTCGCGGGTGCTGCGCGCCAGGCGATCGAGCCGGGTGACCATCAGCGTGTCGCCCGCCTGGATATCGCCGAGCAGGCGCGCCAGCTCCGGTCGGCTGCGCCAGACGTCCTGGCCCTGTTCCACGTACAGCTGGCGACAACCAGCCGCTTGCAGCGCCTGGATCTGCACCTGCGCATCGGTCTCGTCGCGGCTGGGACGGGCATAGCCGATGATGCGCCCAGCTACTGTCAGCGGGCCGTTGGTGGGTGTGTGCGGCACTCAGTACTCCTCATCGATCAAGCGGTAACCGACGCCCACGATGGTCTGGATGACCCGTGAAGCGCCCGGGTCATCCCCGAACTTCTGGCGCAACCGGCCGACCACCGTGCGCAGGCTGCGGCTGTCGCCCAGATGACTGGGCCCCCAGACCAGGCGAATCAACTGTTCGGCGGTGACGATGCGGCCGTGATTGCGGGCGAGAATCTCCAGCACGCCGTACTCCTTCCTGCTCAGGCTGATCGCCACGCCGCGCAGGGTGACCAGGCGCTGGGACAGGTCGACGTACAGCTGCCCCGAGCGGATGGCCGGCTGCAGCACCAACTCGTCCGACGAGGCGCGCAGCAGCGCCCGTGCGCGGGCCATGAACTCCTGGATGCCGAAGGGCTTGGTGACGTAGTCGTTGGCACCCAGGTCCAGCAGGCGCACCTTTTCCTCCTGGCTGTTGCGCACCGACAGCACCAGCACCGGCACCGCCGACCAGGCACGCAGCTCGCGCAGTACCTCGCTGCCGTCCATGTCCGGCAGGCCCAGGTCGAGAATGATCAGGTGCGGCGACTGGATCGCCGCCAGCGTCAGGCCCTTGGCGCCCGTGGCGGCCTCCAGCACGGTGAACGACTGGGTGGCGAGGCTGATGCGCAGCAGCTTGCGAATCTGCTTCTCGTCGTCGATCACCAGGATGCGCGGCGACTCATTCATCGGCGCCTCCCGGCATCTCGGCATGGCGGGCCAGCGGCAGGTGCAGCGACAGGGCAGTGCCGCGCCGATCATCGCCGTCCGCGACCTCGACACGGCCACCGTGGGCACCGAGCATGCCCCGGCAGATGGCCAAGCCCAGCCCGGTGCCCTTGCCGCCCCGGTCGCCACGCGCCGCGGTGTAGAACATGTCGAAGATCTGCTCGCGCTCGGCCGCCGGAATGCCCGGCCCCTGGTCGGTCACGCGAAACACCAGCTCGCGCTCGTCATGGGCGACGCTGACCGTCACCCGACCGCCCTCGGGCGAAAAGCGCGCGGCGTTTTCCAGCACGTTGACCAGCGCCTGTTCGATGAGCGCTGCATGCACGTGCAGCAGCGGCAGTCCGGGCGGCACCTTGACGCTGAGTTGCAGGTCGCTCAGCACGTGGCGCAGACGATTGACCGCACTGCTGACGATATCGCCGGGCGCCACCCAGTCCCGGGAGAGCTTCATGCCGCCGTGCCCCAGACGGGTCATGTCGAGCAGGTTCTGGATGTAGCGGTCGAGCCGCTCGGCCTCGTCGCGGGTACCTTCCAGCAGCTCGATGCGCTCGGCAGGCGGAATCACGCTCCCCAGGCTGAGCAGGCTGTCGATCGAGCCGCGCATGGCGGTCAGCGGCGTGCGCAGGTCGTGGGAGACCGAGGCCAGCAAAGCGCTGCGCAGTTGCTCGGTTTCGCCGTGCAGGCGAGCCGCTTCCAGATTTTCGGCCAGTCGCGCACGCGCCAGCGACTGGGCGATGGGCTGGGTGAGCGCAGTGAGCACGCGGCGCTGCGCAGCCGTGATGGCACCGGCCCCGCGCGGGCGAGCGCCAAGCACGGCGAGCGGGCCGTCTTCATCGGTCAGCGGAAACCACCACCAGGCGCAATCCGGCAGGGTATCGGTGCCCAGGCCGGCGGGTTCCATGTGGCGCCAGGCCCAGTCGGCGGCCGCTTCGTCGCGCTCGCCCAGCTCGGCCTGCACGCCGGCTTCGGTGAGCCATTGCTGGTGCTCGCCGCGGCCGATGATCAGGAAATCCATGGCCATGCGCTCTTGCAGATGCGTGACCGCCGCGTTGATCACCGCCTGGCGATCCGTCGCCTTGGCCAGGCTGCGCGACAGCTCCAGCAGCGCCACCGTCGAGCCCTGGGTTTCGCGCAGGCTCTGTAGCTGGCGGCGCTGGTGCGAGGCCAGGTTGCCGGTGAGCGCGGCCATGAACAGGAAGAAGAACAGCGACAGTACGTCCTGATGGCGGTCGATCGTCAGCGAGTACAGGGGCTCGATGAAGAACCAGTTGTAGGCGACGAACGACAGTACCGCGCAGGTCAGCGCCGGGCCGATGCTGCTGCGCACCGCCACCACCAGCACGGCGGAGAGGAACACCAGGGCGACGTTCGGCAGTTCCAGAAAGTGCGTCAGCCCCATGGCCACCAAGGTCGCCGCGACGCTGACCAGAGCGGCCAGCGCATAGGGTTTCCAGGCCAGTAGCGCTGGCGTGTGGGGTCGGGCGTCGCGGGTCTTCGAGGCGATGTCGAGCACGCTGATTTCCAACCCGGCACCCAGGGCGAGCAGGCGCGCGGCCAGATTCCTGCGCCAGAACACGCGCGGTTCACCGCGGGCGATCAGGATCGAGCTGGCGCGTCGGTCATGGGCATGTTCGATCAGGCTTCTGGCCGGCTCGCCGCGCAATGTGACCACTTCGCCGCCGAGGCGCTCGGCCAGTTGGCAGGCCGCCTGCAGGCGCTGGCGCCAGCGGTCGTCGACGGGGTTGCCGGCGTCGACGTGCACCACCGTCCACGGCAGGTGACGCCGCTGCGCCACGCGGCTGGCATGGCGCACCAGCGCCTGGGCGCACTCGTCGCCCTGGATGCCCACCAGCAGCCGGCCACGCACCGCCGGCAGGGCTTCGCCGTGCTGCAGCGCGCGGCGGTCGAGATCGGCATCCACCCGGGCGGCGGCGGTCTGCATCGCCAGCTCGCGCAGCGCGGTGAGGTTGGTCTGGCTGAAGAATGCATCGATGGCCGCCCGCGCCTGCTCCGGCACGTAGACCTTGCCCTCGCGCAGGCGGTCGAGCAGGTCACGCGGCGGCAAGTCGATGAGCAGGATCTCGTCGGCCTCCTGGATCACCCAGTCCGGCACGGTTTCGCGAACCCGGATGCCGGTGATGCCATGCACCTGATCATTGAGGCTTTCCAGGTGCTGCACGTTGATGGTCGAGTAGACGTCGATCCCCGCCGCCAGGAGCTCCTGCACATCCTGCCAGCGCTTGGTGTGCCGGCTGCCCGGGGCGTTGCTGTGGGCCAGCTCGTCGACCAGGGCCAGGGCGGGCCGCGCGGCCAGCAGAGCGTCGAGGTCGAGTTCGGCCAGGGTCATGCCGCGGTAGGGCACGGCGCGCGGCTCCTGCTGCCGCAGGCCTACCGTCAGCGCCGCGGTTTCGCTGCGCCCGTGGGTCTCGACGATCCCGCAGCGCACGTCGACGCCCAGCTCCTGCTGGCGGCGCGCGGCCTGCAGCATCGCGTAGGTCTTGCCAACGCCCGGCGCGGCGCCCAGAAAGATCTTCAGCCTGCCACGGTCGCCCCGTGGCAGGTCAGCCAGCAGGGCATCTGCTCGCTGGGTGCTGTTCATCGCGACCGATCCCCTGCCAGGTCAGCGAGCGATGCGTTGAGGGCCAGGACGTTGACCACCGCCGGGCCGATGACCGGGCGCTGCTCCAGGGCTTGCACCCGCTCGCGCAGGGCCTGCGGGTCGATGCCCCGCGCCGCCGCCACACGGGGTAGCTGGTAGAGCACGGCGGCCACCGGCAGGTCCGGGTCGAGCCCGCTGCCCGAGGTGGTCACCAGGGCCAGGGGCGCCGGCGCCTGTACACTGGCGCTCAGGGCAGCGGCATCCTGGGAAACCCGCTCGGCCAGCGCCGGGTTGGAGAACGACAGGTTGCTCGCCGAGCTGGCGACCGTGGCGAAGTCGCCGGCGGAGGGGCGCGAGTGAAACCACTGGTCGCCCGCGAACTTCTGCGCGATCAGCCAGCTGCCGCGCACGGCACCGCTCGGGTCTTGCATCAGGCTGCCATTGGCTTGCGCCGGGAAGACGCTCTGCGCCACCACGGTGACGAACAGCGGGTAGGCCGCGCCGGTGATCAGCGTCATCAGCGCCAGGGTGGCGATGGCCGGGCGCAGGTGAGCGAGCCAGTTGCCGGGTTGCTCGATAGCGTTCATGTTCATGTCCTCACACCAATCCCAGGGCGACCATCGCCAGGTCGATCAACTTGATGCCAACGAACGGCGCGACGATGCCGCCGAGGCCGTAGATCAGCAGGTTGCGGCGCAGCAGGCTCGCCGCATCGGCGGCCTGCACGCGCACACCACGCAGGGCCAGGGGAATGAGCGCGACGATGATCAGCGCGTTGAACACGATGGCCGAGAGAATCGCGCTCTGCGGGCTGTGCAGCTGCATCAGGTTCAGCGCACCGAGCTGCGGGTAGATACCGGCGAACAGCGCCGGCAGGATCGCGAAGTACTTGGCGACGTCGTTGGCGATCGAGAAGGTGGTCAGCGCGCCACGGGTGACCAGCAGCTCCTTGCCGACCTGTACCACGTCGAGCAGCTTGGTCGGGTCCGAATCCAGGTCCACCAGGTTGGCGGCCTCGCGGGCGGCCTGGGTGCCGTCGTTCATCGCCAGGCCCACGTCGGCCTGTGCCAGCGCAGGGGCGTCGTTGGCGCCGTCGCCACACATGGCCACCAGCTTGCCGTCGGCCTGCTCGCTGCGAATGCGCTGCAGCTTCTTCTCTGGCGTCGCCTCGGCGATGACGTCATCGACGCCGGCCTCGGCCGCGATCGCCGCAGCGGTCAGCGGGTTGTCACCGGTGACCATCACGGTACGGATGCCCATGCGGCGCAACTCCGAGAAACGCTCACGGATGCCGGGCTTGATCACGTCCTTCAGGTGAATGGCGCCGAGCAGGCAGCCATCGGTTGCGACCAGCAGCGGGGTGCCGCCGCTTTGCGCGATCTGCTGGACCTCCCGTGCCAGCACCTCGGGCATCTCGCCTCGCGTCAGGCCGAGCCAGTTCAGCACCGAATCCACGGCGCCCTTGCGGTACTGCACGCCCTGCCAGTTGACGCCGGACAGCCGGGTCTGCGCGCTGAAGGGCACCACCTCCAGGCTCTCGCGGCGCGGCTCGTCGATGGGCTGCAGGGCGCGCAGGTACTCGACGATCGACTTGCCTTCCGGGGTGTCGTCGGCGAGCGATGCCAGCAGCGCGGCGTGGGCAAGCTCCGGCGTGGTGACGCCCGGCGCCTTGAACAATGCGCTGCAGCGGCGGTTGCCAAAGGTGATGGTGCCGGTCTTGTCGAGCAGCAGGGTGTGCACGTCCCCCGCCGCTTCCACCGCACGACCGGACTTGGCGATCACGTTGAGGCGCACCAGGCGATCCATCCCGGCGATGCCGATGGCCGACAGCAGGCCGCCGATGGTGGTGGGAATCAGCGTCACCAACAGGGCGGCGAGGTACACCAGCGGCAGGTCGCCGCCAGCGTAGCGGGCGAATGGCTGCAGGGTCGCCACCACCAGCAGGAAGATCAGCGTCATGCCGATGAGCAGGATGTCCAGCGCGATCTCGTTGGGCGTCTTCTGCCGCTTGGCGCCTTCGACCAGGGCGATCATGCGGTCCAGGGTCGACTCGCCGGGGTTGGCGGTGATGCGGATCATCAGGCTGTCGGAGACCACCTGAGTGTTGCCGGTGACTGCCGAGCGATCACCGCCGGACTCGCGGATCACCGGTGCCGACTCACCGGTGATGGCCGCCTCGTTGACCGCCGCGACTCCTTCGATCACCTCGCCGTCACCGGGGATCAGCTCGCCGGCATCGACGCGCACCACATCGCCCTTGCGCAGCCGCGAGGCCGGCACGTGCTCGAAGTAGCCGTGTACCGTCAGGTAGCGGGCGGTGAGGCCTTCGCTGCCGGACTTGAGGCTGTCCGCCCGGGCCTTGCCGCGGCCTTCGGCGAGGGCTTCGGCGAAGTTGGCGAACAGCACGGTGAACCATAGCCACAGGGCGATCTGCAGGGTGAAGCCGGTGCTCACGGCGTCACTGGGGATGACGCACAGGATGGTGGTGACCAGCGCCGTCAGCTCCACGGTGAGCATCACCGGTGAGCGCGTCAACTGGCGTGGGTCGAGCTTGACGAAGGCTTGTTTCAAGGCCGGGCGCCACAGCGCACGGACCGTGGTGGCAGCAGCAGCGCGTATGGGCGCCTGAGTATGCATGTTCATGTTCGCTCCGCCTTACAGGGCCGCGCCGAGGTGGTCGGCAATCGGGCCGAGCGCCAGGGCGGGTAAAAAGGTGAGGCCGCCGACCAGCAGGATGGTCAGGGTCAGAAGGGTCACGAAAAGCGGGCCGTGGGTGGGGAAGCTGTTCGGCCCGAGCGGGGCCTGCTTCTTGGCCGCCAGGCTGCCGGCGATCGCCAGGATCGGCAGGATGTAGCCGAAGCGCCCCAGCAGGATGGCGAAGCCCAGCAGCAGGTTGTGAAAGGCCGTGTTGGCGCTGAAACCACCGAACGCCGAACCGTTGTTGGCCGTGGCCGAGGTGTAGGCGTACAGCGCCTGGCTGAACCCATGTGGCCCGGGGTTGCTGATGGATGCCGCCGGCCCGGCCATGCCGACCGCCAGGGCGCAGAACACCAGCACGCCCACGGGCATCACGATCAGCGTGGCGACCAGCAGGCGCACCTCGCGGGCATCGAGCTTCTTGCCCAGGTATTCCGGCGTGCGGCCGATCATCAGGCCGGCCAGGAACACGGCGATCAGCACGAACAGCATCATGCCGTAGAGGCCGGCGCCGACACCGCCGAAGATCACTTCGCTGAGCATCATGTTGAACAGGGCGACCATGCCGGCCAGCGGGCTGAGGCTGTCGTGCATGGCATTGACCGAGCCATTGGAGGCCGCCGTGGTGGTCACCGCCCAGAGAATCGAGGCGGCAACGCCGAAGCGGCTCTCCTTACCCTCCAGCGACCCCGCCTGCTCCACCGGCAGGCCGGCGAGCGCCGGATTGGGCTGGTATTCGGCGTAGAGCGCGACGCCCAGGCCGGCCACGAACAGGATCAGCATGCAGGCCAGCAAGGCGCGGCTCTGGCGCATGTCCTTGACGTAATGGCCGAAGGTGAACAGCAGCGCAGCGGGTATCAGCAGAATCGAGACCACCTGAAACAGATTGCTCCACACCGTCGGGTTCTCGAACGGGTGCGCCGAGTTGACGCCGAAGAAGCCCCCGCCGTTGGTGCCCAGCTGCTTGATGGCGATCTGGCTGGCGGCCGGGCCGAGCGGAATGCTCTGCTCCTGGCCCTGCAGCGTGGTGGCGTTGACGTAGGCATCGAAGGTCTGCGGCACGCCCTGCCAGACCAGGAACAGCGCCAGCAGGATGCTCAGCGGCAACAGCGCATAGAGCGTCGCGCGGGTAAGGTCGACCCAGAAATTGCCCAGGCTGTGCGAAGAGCGTGCGCTGATCCCACGGGCCAGTGCGGCGAGTATCGCCAGGCCGACTGCCGGGCTGACGAAGTTCTGCACGGTCAGGCCGGCCATCTGGCTCAGGTAGCTCAGGGTGGCTTCGCCGCTGTAGGCCTGCCAGTTGGTGTTGCCGACGAAACTGGCAGCGGTGTTGAAGGCCAGCGTCCACTCGACGCCCGGCAGGCCCTGCGGGTTCAGGGGCAGCAGGCCCTGGCCGATCAGCAGCGCGAAGAGCACCAGCAGGCTCAGTGCCGAGAACACCAGCACCGCACCGGCGTACTGTTTCCAGCTCTGGCCCTGGCCCGGCTTGATGCCGGCACAGCGGTAGATGCAGTGCTCGACCGGCTCGAGGATCGGCTGCAGCCAGGTGCGTTGCCCTTCCATCGCCTTGTAGATGAATTTGCCCAGCAGTGGCGCGGGTATCAGCAACAACGCGAAGAAGGCGACCAGCAGAATCAGGTCCTGTAGCGTCATGGCATTCACTCCCGGCCTGCCTGGAGCAGCGCATGCAGCAGGTAGACGAAGAGGCCGGCAACCAGAAGCAGCGATAGCCCATCGAGAACGTTCATCTTTCACTCCTCGGATACGGGGGATCCCGTGGTGCGAAAAGTCTCGTTGGGATGGCTGTAAATTATCGATTCTGAAAAAACCGCAGGCGCGTAAAAAAACCGTATTTTTCTAGGGCTTGCTGCGGCCTCGAGGGGCGCCATGGACGGTCGCCACCGGCTCGTTCAAGCTGGCCCTGGTGTTCATCGGCGCCAATGTCTTCGTCGCGGCGTTCAGCTATCTGGTGATCGTCGGCGAGATCAAGCGCTTCGAACTCAAGGGCCTCAAGCCCGAAGACAACGCCGGCGCGAACCGCGCCACTGGCGAAGTGACGCGCTGACGGACACGGTCGCGTGGTGCGGTCGTCAGAATTTTTACATCGTATGGATAGCGTTATGCGCCACGCCGAGCGCCCGATAGCCGGGGATGTGGAGGTTCATCTTCGCGGGTTCGCGGGCGCCCTGGCACCTGGGAGGCAGGCTGGAGGCCGATTGCCAGCGTTTCGACAGCCTGGCCATCGGCACCGAGCAGATCAGTCGGTACGACAAGGCGCCCCCCGGAGCGAGCCAGCCCCAGACACGGCTGAGGCGCTATTCGCCTCAGGTAGTCGTCTGCGAGGGCTCCTGCGTACCTTTTTCGGCGCCCCTGTAGGTTTCATGATACTGATCGGCCATGGCTCTGAGCGCGCGACCGATACTGGCGTACTGGTATTCGTTGAGGTTGGCGAGTGACACGCGCGCGGCCGGTTGCCGGGTGCCAAAGCCCTTGCCCGGCAACAGCACGATTCCGGTTTCCTTGGCGATTCGGAACAGCAGGTCTCCACTGCTGAATTTGGCTTTCACCCAAGCGGCGAAGTCATCGCCATGGATCTTGCGGGCCAGGTCTTCGAGGTCGAGCAACGTGTAGTACTCGACCGCATTCTGGTCACGCGCCGGGGCAACTCCCAGCTCCCGATACAGCGCGGCCTCACGGCGGCGCACCAGTTTTTTCAACTCGGTCTTGTAGCCATCGCTTTCATCCATCAACGCGAAGAGGGAAAACAGCACCATCTGCACCTGCTGAGGGGTCGACAGGCCGGCCGTGTGGTTGAGTGCCACGGTGCGGCTGTCGGCAACGATACGGTCGATGAACTTGAGGCGCTCGACATCGGGCAACAGCGTGCCGTATCGCCGGCTCAGGGAGGCTTTTGTCTCGTCGGGCAACGCCTCCAGTGCCTGGTCGAAAACGCTGTCCTTGTGCGTTGCGATTACCCCCAGGCGCCAGCCGGTCGCGCCGAAGTACTTGGAGAAGGAATAGACCAGCATGGTGTTGCGCGGACAGATGGCGAACAACGAACGAAAATCGTCGGCAAAGGTGCCGTAAACGTCGTCCGTCAGGATGAACAAATCCGGGCGAGACTCGGCGACGATGCGCGCGACGGTTTCCAGGCTGCGCTCGTCCATCTTCACCGACGCCGGATTGCTTGGGTTGATGCAGAAGAAGATCTTGACCTGCGGGTCCTTCAGTTTGTCGAGCTCGGCGTCTGGATACTGCCAGCTGGCATGGGGATCGGCGTCGATGTGCACCTGCTCCAGGCCGAACTCCTCGAGTTCGGGAATCTCGATATAGGGCGTGAAGGCCGGCATGCCGATCGCCACTTTGTCGCCGCGCTTGAGCAGGCCGTTTTGCTGAAGCGAGTGGAAAATGTAGGTCATGGCTGCCGTGCCGCCCTCCACGGCGAACAGATCCACGGAGCCGGCGGGAATGAAACCACCGATCATTTCCTTGACGATGTACTCACGCACTATCTGCTCGGAAACCCTTAGCATCCGCGGCGGAACCGGATAGTTGACGCCCAGGATGCCCTCGACCATCTCATGGAGGAACGCCGACGCCGACAGGCCGAGCTGGTCGCGTACGTAGCTGAGGCTTTTGGCAAGGAACAGCACTCCAGGCTGATCACGGTGCTCGGCGGTGTAACGCTCGAAGCGCGCCTCGATGCCATCGATTTGCGGCAGCCCACCCACGCCATGCGGCATGTAGGAATACGACAGCTCCGCTTCGTTGGTGGCGAACAACCCAAGGCGGAAAAAGGCGCGTCGCGGCAGCGTCGCCAGGAAGTTGGGGTTGCCGCGCCCGGCATTGAGCATCAGCCGGTTCTCATTACCCGAGGCCAGCTTTATCAGCTCGTCCTTGAGTTCGAATGGGCTCAATTTGGCGTACTGGGCGTAATCTTCGTTCTGGGTGGGTTCGTTGCTCATGAGATCCTCTGTGCAGCTATGCGAATGCGACGACCAGTGGCCCGAGCAACGTGAGAAACACGTTGGCCAGGGCGTACGTGACCGCGAAGGGAACCGTCGGTATCGAATTGCCGGCCTTGTCGAGCACTTCACCAAAGGCAGGATTGGCGCTGCGTGCGCCGCTAAGAGCACCAGCGAAAAGCGCCAGGTTGTCGTAGCGCAGCACATAGCGCCCCACGAGCATGGCGACGATAATGGGGACGATGCACACCACCACTCCAACCAGGAAAATGGAGACGCCTTGCGAGGCGATGGTTTCTACCGCTTGACGCCCCGACTGCAGACCCACCACCGCCACGAACCCGGCCAGCCCCAGATCACGCAGCAGCGTCGAGGCCGCCGTCGGCATGTTGCCTCGGGTCATGTGGCGGCTGCGATACCAGCCGAAGGCCAGCCCGGCGATCAACGCGCCACCGCCGCTGCCCAGCGTCAGCGGTACCGTACCAAGGCGTATCACCAGCATGCCGATGAGCAGCCCCACAGCCAACCCGAACCCATGGAATACGAAGTCGGTCTTGTCGCTGGGGACGATGACCGAGCCAACCTGCTTGGCCACCCGCTGAATATCATCCGGGGTACCGTAAAGTGTGACCAGATCGCCGGAGGTGATCACGGTGTCGGCCTGCAACGTCAGCGGGCGCCCGCCACGCTTTACCTCGACGACGTAAACGCCATGGCGCAACGACTGGTTAGCCTCCTGGCGGATGTGCGCCACGGTGCGATTGAAGAAGGCTGGGTTGTCGATGCTCAACTCACGCTGGACAACAGTCACATCCATGTCTGAGTAAGACTGCAGCTCGGTGCCCAGCTGTCCGGCTATCGCCACGACTCCAGCGCGTCGCCCTACCACCAGCACCACATCACCCATTTCGAGCCGCGTGTCAGGGGTCACGCCGATCAACGCGCCGCCGCGTTTGATACGCTCGACGGTCAGGGTCGTCTGGTCACTTCCTCGCCGGAGCGCCTCGACCTGCTCCACGGTTTGTCCCGCAGCCTGCTCCACGCGGTATATGCGGCCTACCAGCGCCGCTATCGCTGGCTGTTCGCCAGGCCCGTACAGGTGGGCGCCCGCCAGTAACTCGGCTTCGGCCTTGACCGCATCGTCGCGGATGGTGCGCTTCATGAACCAGGGCAACACGTTGACGCACATGATGATCGCGCCGAACGAACCGAAGATGTAGGTCACCGCGTAGCCAACGGCGACGTTGCCCTGAAGTGCCTGAATCTGCTCGAGAGGCAGATCCAGTTTGGCGATGGCCGCACTGGCGGTTCCAATGATCGCCGACTGGGTCATGGAACCGGCCGCGATCCCGGCGGCCAGCCCTTTATCCAGATCCAGGAGTTTGGCAGCGATCACCACCGTTGCCAGGCCGCTAAGCGCCATCAATGCGGCCAGCACGATTTCGCGCAGTGAATGGCGCCCCAGTGAGCGAAAGAACTGCGGCCCGCTCTCGAACCCCACCGCGTATATAAACAGCGCGAACAGCACCGCCTTGATACCGTTGTCGATGCTCACGCCAACCTGACTGATGACAACGGCAGCAAGCAGCGACCCGGCCACGCCACCCAGTTGAAACTTGCCGAACTGTATGCCGCCAAGCCAATAACCAACGGCCAGGGATAGAAACAGCGCGAGTTCGGGTGACTGGTTCAGAACCTGTTGCAGATATTCCATGGAGCTACCTTTGGTGAGCAATCCATACGCGTTGAAACGTAGGTGCGCAGCAATGCAGGAATATCCGCGTGGCCAGATCCCGGGCGCCACAGCGATACAACATTCGTCACAGCATGCGAAGAGTGGTGAGCGAATCGCTCACTGCACGTTCAGGTGTGAGTGACCGGGCGCGTGACGCAGCGCGTTCATCCCATGAGCTTAATGACTCAAGCACAGCGCTAATAGCCTGTCAAAATCCCTCATCAGCGTCAGACGGTCAGGCTTTGGTGGGGCTTCACCTCGTGGCAGGCACGCTGCCCAAATGGGCGAGCAGACTGCGCATCGGCATCGACAACTCGCTCCAGTCCCTGAAGCACAGGCACAGTTCGCGCTGGGCCCAGGCGTCGTCCAGGGCGATCACTTTGAGGCCATAGCGGCGCCTGTGCAACTGGGCGATACCTAGCGGCAGGATGCCGAGGCCGATGCCATGGGCGACCATCTGGCAAAGCGCCTCGAAGCTGTTCATGCGAATGCGCACATCCAGTGGCCGACCGGCCACCCGCGCGTGCTCGTTGATGTGATCCTGCAACGCACTACCCTGGGCCAGCCCCACGAACGCTTCGCCGAGCACCTCGGCGAACGCCAGGCTGCGGCGGTCGGCCAGCGCGTGATGGGGCGCGGCGACCAGTACCAGATGGTCCCTGGCCACCGGCTGCAGGTGCAGGTGCAGGCCTTCGGCACTGACGGCACTGGACACGATGCCCGCCTCGGCCAGGCCGCTGGCCACGATGCGCACGATATCCACACTGGTGCGCTCCTTGAGTTCGATGCGCAGGCGCGGCCGCTCGGCCAGCCACGGCGCCAGCCGGTTGGGCAGGAACACCGTCAGCGCTGCGGTATTGGCGTACAGGTGCAGAGTGCCTCTGGCGCCGGCTGCGTAGTCCTGCAGCTCACCCTTCAAGGTGTCCTGCTGGCGCAGTATCAGCCGCGCGTGATGGGCTAGCGCCTCGCCGGCCTCGGTGGTGGTCACGCCGCGGGGGCGGCGCTCCAGCAGGGTCACTCCGACGCTACTTTCCATCTTGCGCAAACGTTCGCTGGCAGAGGCCAGCGCGAGGTTCGCCCGCTGCGCGCCCGCGGTAATGCTGCCGGCATCGGCGATGCACAGAAACAGCTGAAGGTCTGCCAGGTCGAGTCGCATAGGGCCTCTCTGCCTCTGGTTTTGCCGAAGGCTGCACTGAGTTTTCCGCATTGTGCCGAGCCCCCCGGGCAGCTTCAATCGCACCGACCACTCAATCGAGCCTTGCCCATGTACGACGCCACGCTCTACCTGCTATTGCTGATCGGTACCTTCCTGGCAGCGGGAATGGTCAAGGGCGTCACCGGCATGGGCTTGCCGACCGTGGCCATGGGGCTGCTGGGCACGCTGATGGCGCCTGCGGCAGCAGCGGCGATCCTGATTGTGCCGTCTTTTGTGACCAACCTCTGGCAGCTGTTCAGCGGCCCTGCACTGGCGCCACTGCTGCGCCGGCTGTGGCCGATGATGCTGTGCATCGTGCTCGGCACGCTGGCCGCTTCGACCTTGCTGGTGGTGGCGAACCCGCTGTGGTCGGGGTTCTGGCTGGGCATCGCGCTGATCGCCTACGCGCTCTACGCACTGCTCGCACCGGCCTTGCGTGTGGCGGCGCAGCTGGAGCGCTGGTTATCGCCAGTAGTGGGCTTGGCAACGGGGGTGGTGACCGGCGCGACCGGCGTATTCGTGATGCCGGCAGTGCCCTACCTCGGTTCGCTGAACCTGAGCCGCGACGAGCTGGTGCAGGCGCTGGGCCTGTCCTTCAGCGTGTCTACCCTGGCGCTCGCCATCGGGCTCTACTGGCACGGCGCCTTTCAGGTCAGCCAGCTCGGCACCTCAGCCGCGGCCATCGTCCCGGCGTTGCTCGGCATGTGGCTGGGCCAGCGGCTGCGCGCACGGATCAGCCCCGTGCGCTTTCGGCAGTGCTTCATGGCGTTCCTGATCCTGCTTGGCGTCGAGCTGGCCGCGCGGCCGTTGTTCTGAGGCGCTCATTCGCGAGCGTCTTCAGCGCCATTCAGGGTGTCGGCGATGCCCTGCACGATCGCCTCGATATCTGCAGTGCTGACGATCAAGGGTGGCAAAAGCCGGATGGTCTGGCCTCGTGTCACGTTGATCAGCAAGCCGTGATTACGAGCGGCCAGCGCCACCAGGTCGGGGATCGGCTTGCGTAGCTCGATGCCGATCATCAGGCCCAGGCCCCGCACGGCCACCACCGCCGGATGCCCGCTCAGCACCTCGCGCAGCCGTTCGAGCAAGTGCAGCCCCTGTTCACGCGCGTTCTCTACCAAACCTTGCTGCTCGATGATGTCCACCACGGTACAGGCTGCGCGACAGGCCAGCGGGTTGCCACCAAAGGTGCTGCCATGGCTGCCGGGCGTGAACAGGTCGGCAACGCTGGCTTTTGCCAGGCAGGCACCGATGGGCACGCCATTGCCCAGACCTTTTGCCAGGGTGATGACGTCGGGCACGATGCCTTCATGCTGAAAGGCGAACCATTGCCCGGTGCGGCCCATGCCGGTCTGGATTTCATCGAGCATCAGCAACCAGTGGCGCCGCGTGCAATGCTCGCGCAGCGCTTTCAGGTACCCCGATGGCGCCACCTGCACGCCGCTCTCGCCCTGTACCGGTTCGACCAGTACGGCTGCGATGCGATGGCCATGCTGTGCACAGATGCGCTCGAAAGCAGGCAGGTCGCCGAATGGCGCCTTGACGAAATCTCCCGGCAAGGTGCCGTACGCCAACCGCACGGCAGGGCCATCGCTGGCAGCCAAGGTCCCCAGCGTGCGCCCGTGGAAGGCGTTTTCCATCACCACCACAAGCGGCTGTTCGATACCTTTGCGCCAGCCATGCAAGCGCGCCAGCTTGAGGGCCGTCTCATTGGCTTCCGCCCCGGAGTTGTTGAAAAACGTCCGGTCCAGGCCGCACAGGCGAGTGAGCTTTTGCGCCAACCGGTGCTGCCAATCGATGCTGTACAGATTGGAGGTATGCAGCAGCAGGCCCGCTTGCTCACTGATGGCGGCGACCAGCAAGGGATGGGAGTGGCCGACGTTGGTCACCGCAACGCCAGCCACTGCGTCCAGATACTCTCGCCCGGCCTGATCCCAGAGTCGCGCGCCCAGGCCACGGACAAAACTCAGCGCCAGGGGCTTGTAGGTGGACATCAGGCAGTCGGTGGTCATGACGTAACGCTCCAGAGGTCATCAGGTGGTTTTTGCAGTATCGTTAGCCACCCAAACTGGATAAACACCGTAATCCTTCAATCATCTTCAACCAGGGCTTGATAATGGACTTGTTCCAGGCAATGTCGGTGTACGTGAAGGTCGTGGAAACCGGCAGCATGACCGCCGCTGCTCAGGCATGCTCGATCTCCACCACCATGGTCGGCAACCACCTGCGGGCTCTGGAGCAGCGTCTGGGCATGAGCCTGCTCAAGCGCACCACCCGCCGTCAGCGCCTGACGGAGTTCGGTACGGCCTATTACGAGCGCTGCCTGGAAGTGCTGGGGCTGGTGGCCGCCTCCGAACGCCTGGCCGAACAGGCCCAGGACGAGCCCGCAGGCACCTTGCGCATCACTGCGCCGCTGACTTTCGGCTCGGAAGTGCTGGCCCCCGCGCTGTGCGAATTCTCGCAGCAGTTTCCCAAGATCAAGCTGGACCTGGTGCTCAGCAACCTGCGGGTGGACCTGCTCGACAGCGGCTTCGACGCCGCTATCCGCATGGGCAACATGCAGGACAACGCCCGCCTGATCGCACGCCCCCTGCAGGACTACACCATGACCCTCTGCGCCTCGCCGGAGTACCTGAAGCGCCGTGGCGTACCCCTGAGGCCGCAAGACCTGCAAGCGCACAATTGCCTGACCTTCGCCTACCCCGCCGGCGACGACTGGAGTGGCGTGGACAAACACTGGCGGCTGATGGGGCCGGACGGTGAAACCACCGTGGAGATAAGCGGCACCATGGTGATGAACAGCTCGGCAGCGCTGTACAGAAGCGCCACGGTAGGCGGCGGCATCGTCATGCTGCCCGATGCCTATGCCGAACAGGATCTGCGTGAAGGCCGGCTGGTAGCGCTGCTACCCGACCACCAATTGCCTAGCAGACCGATGCACCTGATCTACTCGCCTGATCGCTATCAGCTGCCCAAGTTGCGCAGCTTCGTCGATTTTGCGCTGGCGCGCTGGGGCCAGCAGATACCGTCGACGCAATGAAGCATCGCCGCTCGTCCCTGAGAACCTGTTCATAATCGTTCACGATTTTGGCAGCTAAGTGGCGGGAGCGGCCGTTATCCGATCCATTGTGGGAGCCGCGACCTCGCGGCGAATGAGTCAGGCACCGCCGATAGGCAGTCAGGCTGCAATCGTTTCGCCCCGAGGTCGGGGCTCCCACAGGTTGGTTGGAGTGGCCGCTTCTGCCTTGTAGCAGCCTCTTTAATGTCGCCTAAAAAGATCGTGAACAGGTTCTGAGCGGCCAGTTCGCTCAAGCCTGTTCGCCGCGTGCTGCCGTCACCGCGGTGCGTAAGCCCAGCAGGTAGCTGTCCACGCCAAAGCCGCTGATCTGCCCGCGCACCACTTCGGCGAACACCGAGTGGTGGCGGAAGGCCTCACGGGCATGGATGTTGGACATGTGGATTTCAACCACCGGCACGGTGAGGATCGCCAACGCGTCGCGGATGCCATAGCTGTAGTGGGTCCAGGCGCCGGCGTTGATCAGCACGGCGTCCGTGCCCTCCAGGAAGGCCTGGTGGATACGCTCGCACATGGCGCCTTCGTAGTTGCTCTGGAAGCTCTCGATTTGCACACCGAGGGTTGCGGCCAGCTCGCCCAGGCGTGCATCGATTTCGGCCAGGGTGATGGTGCCGTACTGCAGCGGATCGCGCTTGCCGAACATGTTGTGGTTGATGCCATGCAGCATGAGTACGTTCATCGTCAGTTCCTTTAGAGCCTGTTCAAAGTATCGCGAGCTAGAGCAATGCAAGGCCTAGGCGGCCCCGCAAAAACAGGCGAGGACCGGTCGCAGTCGCGCCCGACTTTACGAGCTGTAAATGAGCAGTCTGGCGGGAACGCCTAGTTTGGGCTGGCAATCCAGCCTGTTTTTAACGCCGCACTGCCGACGCGCAGCAGACTTCGAACAGGTTTCTATACCAGTGGCACGGTGAGTCGTTGGATTACCGGCCCGGTTTCAGGGCGCACGCCGCGCCACCACTCGAAGGCTTCGGCCGCCTGCTCGACGAGCATGCCGACGCCGTCCGCCAGGGTGCTTACGCCGGCCTTTTTGGCCACCTGCAGAAACGGCGTCAGCCCCTTGCCGTAGGCCAGCTCATAGGCCAGTGCCGCGTTGGCGAACACCGATTCCGGCACGGGCGGCAGCTCGCCGGTGAGGCTGGCCGAAGTGGCGTTGATGACCAGGTCGAACGACTCCTCGGCCAGCTCGTCGTAGGTGCTCAGCTGTAGGCGCGGGTCACTGACTTCGCTCTCCAGCACCCGTGCCTTGGCCATGTCACGGTTGGCCAGCACCAGGCGCGAAGGACCGGCCGCCAGGAACGGCAGCAAGGCGCCGCGCACTGCCCCACCAGCACCGAGCAGCAGCACCCGGCGCCCGGCCAGCGGCTGGCCGAGGTTATGCTCGATATCGCGCAACAGGCCGACACCATCGAAGTTCTCGGCCAGCAGCGCATCGCCCTCGAACTTGAAGGCGTTGGCGGCCCGCGCCAGACGCGCTCGCTCGCTGGGCTGGGTGGCCAGTTCGAAGGCCTGTAGCTTGAACGGCGCAGTGATGTTCATGCCGCGCCCGCCCCGGGCCTGAAAACGCGCCACGTCAGCGGCGAAGTCGGTGGTCGAACCTTCGATGGCGGTGTACTCGATCCGCTGCCCGCAACTCTCCGCGAACAGCCCGTGAATCAGTGGGGACTTGGTGTGACCGATGGGGTTACCGATCACGGCGTATTGGTCTGTCATGCTTTTGCTCCATGGCTGTACAGCACGCCTTCTGCCTGTAGCTGGGCGATTTCATCGAGGCTGAAGCCCAGTTGCGCGGCGACCTCGGCGTTGTGCTCGCCCAGGTCCGGCGCGACGCGGGTGACCGTGGTGTCGCAGTCGGAAAAACGGAACGGCAGGTTCGGCAACTTCAGGGTGCCGTAGCGTGGATGCTGCTGCTCGATGAGCATGCCGCGGGCCTGGATCTGCGGGTCGTTGACCACTTCGTCGATGCGCTGCACCTTGGCGCTCGGCACGTCCACCTCGTCGAGCAGCGACAGCAGACGGGCCACCGGATTGGCGCCCACCCAGCGACGCACGACGGCGAGGATTTCCTCTCGGTGCTCGTTGCGCCCATTGAGCGTGTGGAAGCGCGTGTCGCCGCTGAACCCGGCAACGCCAGCGTCGGTCTCGACCAAGGCGGCGAAACGCTTCCACGAATCGTCGACCTGGGCGGCGATCACCAGATCGCCATCGGCGGCGCGGAATACCCCGTAGAGCGTCGAGGTCGGCATGTCATGGCCGGTTTGCTGCGGCAGGATTTCACCGCCTGACAGGGTGTAGCACTGCACTGCATACTCGTGCATCGACACCAGGGTGTCGTACAGCGCCATGTCGATGTGCTGGCCCTTGCCGCTGTTCACACGCCCCAGCAGGGCGGCGTTGATGGCCGCCACGGCGTGGATGCCGGTGTACATGTCGCCCAGGGAAATACGCAGCAGCGGCGGCGCTTCACCCGGCGTGCCGACCATCTGCATGATGCCGCTCTTGGCCTCGGCGATCAGCCCGAAGCCGGCGCGGTGGGCATCCGGGCCGGTGTGGCCGTAGGCGGAAATCGAGCAATACACCAGCTTCGGGTTACGCTCGGAGAGCTCCTTGTAACCCAGGCCGAGTTTGTCCAGCGCGCCGGGACGGTAATTCTCGATGAACACGTCGGCGCTGTCGCAGAGCTTGTGCATGAAGGCTTTGCCACGCGGGTCCTTCATGTTCACGCTGACGCCCTGCTTGCCCATGTTGAGCTGCAGGAAGTAGCCGCTCTGCTGGTCGTCGAGGATGAAGGCGTGTTGCCGGCCAGCGTCGCCGCTGCCAGGCCGCTCGACCTTGATCACCTCGGCGCCCAGTGCCGCCAGGCAACGCCCGACATAGGGGCCGGCGAGAAAATGGCTGTAATCGATGACGCGGATGCCTTTGAGCGGTAGTGGCTGACTCATACGCTGGCCTCCCGGCGCGGCACCATCAGGCGGTGTTCACCGCGCTGCACCACCTCGCCTTTCTGGTTGATCAATTCCGACGGCAGCACCACGATGCCCCAGCCCGGCTTGCTCTCGCTGGCACGCATGGAGCCGACGCGCATCTTCACGTGCAGCACGTCGCCGACGCGGATAGGCAGCAGGAAATCCCAGGTCCAGCCCAGCGACATGCCGGGCAGGAAGCGGTAATCGCACTGGGTCTTCAGGCCATCGGCGATGGAGAGGCCCATCAGGCCGTGAGCGACCAGGCCACCGAAATGGCTGGCCTTGGCGTATTCCTCATCAACGTGCACCGGTGTGTGGTCGCCGGTCAGGTCGGCGTAAGCCAGGATGCGTTCCTTGGTCACCGTGTAGCTGGGAGTGATGGCTTCGTCGCCCTCTTGGGCATCGTCCCAGTATTTTTCGACGACGCTCATGCCGACACCTCCACACGCGCATTCACCGCCAGGGCTTCGGCCACCGCACTGGCCGGCGAGGCCTGGATGAACTCCACCGCCAGGCCATCGGGCAGGCGCAGCCAGTTGCGGCCCTGGGGCATCTCGGTCACACCCTCGAAACGCCGGGCAGCGGCCAGCGCCGCTTCCATGTCTGCGCACATCATGCCCAGGTGGCCCATGCGTCCTTCCGGACCGGCGAAGCCGGGCTGGCTGATGAACTGCATGCCGCCGAGGGTCCAGTATTGGGTTGGCTCTTCGAGAGTGCCGTGCACTTCGCGCATGGTCATGCCGAACACGTCGTGGAAAAACTCGATGTACCAATGGATATCACTGACCCAGAAGGCCACGTGCTCCAGATAGGCTTTGGGAATACTCATCGCTTGGTTTCCTCTTTTTGTTGGTCGGCCATGGCCCGCTCGATGCCCTTCACGCACGCCACCAGCGTGGCGTTGACGGGCGTGGCGATGCCGTAGCGCTGGCCGAGCCGCACCACGGCGCCGTTGATGAAATCGATTTCGGTGATCGAGCCCTTCTCCAGGCTCTGCAGCATGGACGTCTTGAACGAGGCCGGCAGCCCGGCGCTGGCCAGGTCCCAGGCCTGCTCCGGCTCGGTGAGGCTGAGGGTGACGCCCGCCGCCCGTGCCACGGCGATGGCTTCGGCCACCGCGGCCAGGGCGGTTTCGCGCAGCAGCGGCTCGCTGTAGAGCTGGCCGTAAGTGAGCATGGTGATGCCCGTCAGCGCACCAGTGGAGACGTTGACCAAGAGCTTGTCCCACATGGTGCCGAGAATGTTTTCGCTGACCGTGGTATCCAGGCCGGCACCGCGGAACACCTCGGCAATATGGCTGACCCGCGCGCTGACTTGGCCATCGAGTTCACCGATGAACGTCTGCTTGCCCGCCACGCCACAGCGGATACGGCCCGGCGCCAGCAGCACGCCGCCCACGTAGGTCTTGCCGGCGATCACCTTGTCACGGCCGACCGCTTCGGCGAGCAGGTCTTCGTGGCCCAGACCATTTTGCAGCGACATCACCACGGTCTGCGGCCCGATCAGCGCGGTGGCGTCAGCGATAGCGCGGGCGGTGGCGAACGACTTGACCAGCACGATCAGCAAATCGACAGGGCCGATCTCTCTGGCACGCGAGGTGGCATTGATGCGCACGCTGCGCTCGATGTCGTCTTCGATCACCGTCAGGCCGCTGTGCCTGATGGCATCGATGTGCGCGCCGGCGCGGTTGAGCAGCCAGGTTTCATGGCCCGCCTCGCTAAGCGCGGCGCCAAAGGTGCTGCCCAGCGCACCGGATCCGAGGATGCAGATTTTCAAGGTGAGGCGCTCCTGCTTTTTTCCTCACCTTAACCACGCCCCCATTGTTGAGCTATACAATGGAATCAATAGCGCTATCAGAAAAATAAATAATGACCGCCATCGACGCCCTGCCCGAACCCAAACTGCTGCACCTGTTCGACGTGCTGTACGACACCCGCAGCGTGACCCGTACCGCCGAACAGCTGGGCCAGAGCCAGCCGACCATCAGCCTGTGGTTGGGCAAACTGCGCGAGCAGCTGGGCGATCCGCTGTTCGTGCGCACGCCCACCGGCATGGCGCCCACGCCCCAGGCCGATGCGCTGATCACGCCGTGCCGCGAAGTGCTCGAATCACTGCGCCGGCTGGCCGCCTGGGAGATCGGCTTCGATCCGGCCAGCGCCCAACGGCGCTTTCGCCTGTGCCTGAGCGACGCCAGCCATATCACCCTGCTGCCGAAGATTCTCGAACACCTGCGCAGGGAGGCGCCCGGCATCCGCCTGGAGGTGGCGCGTATCGACGGCAATACCGAACGCGCCCTGGAAACCGGCGAGGCCGACCTGGCAGTCGGCTTCGTACCCTGGCTGGGCGGCGGTATCTATCAGCAGGTGCTGTTTTCGCAGGACTGGATCTGCCTGGCCAGCCCGGCCCATCCGCGCCTCAAGTCAGCACTGAGCATCAAGAAATACGTGGCCGAGGGCCATGTGTTCGTCAGCGCCGGCACCGGCCAGAAGCTGCTGGAGGCCGCCCTGGCACGTAACGCCATCGAGCGGCAGATCGTGCTGGAGCTACCGGGGTTCCTCGGGTTGGGCGCCGTAATCGGCAGCACCGACCTGATCGCCACGCTGCCGCGCCATATCGGCGAAACGCTCGCCGCCGCCCATGGCCTGAAAGTTCACGCCTGCCCGTTGCCCATCGACACCTTTCTGGTCAAGCAACACTGGCACGCCCGTTACCACCACGACCCCGGCAGCCGCTGGCTGCGCACGACCATCTCGATGTTGTTTCAGGGAACCGAGCCCAGGTGATTCCCGCAAACGCCGTCGACACGCCCTAACGCGTCGACTTCACGTTGCCATGGCGGATTTCCCTGGATGGTGAGTTGCCGAAATAGGCCGTGTAGCACTTGCTGAAATGGCTCGGCGAGACGAAGCCGCATGCCACGCTGACGTCCAGCACCGGCAGGTCCGAGTGCTGCAGCAGGCGGCGCCCTTCGGTGATGCGCAGCTCCAGGTAATAGCGCGCCGGCGTGGTGCCGAGCTGCTGCTGAAAAAGCCGTTCGATCTGCCGCCGCGAGCGTCCCGAATAAGTAGCTAGCTGATCGGTGCTCAGGGGCTCTTCGATATTGGCGCTCATCAGGTTGATCACCGTACGCAGCGGCTCGCTCATCTTCGCGTGCAGGGTCGGTTTGACCCGTTTGTAACGCGACTCCTCGAACGCCAGGATGCCGACGATGCCCTCGACCAGATCGTTGCCATGCAACGCGCCTATCCACTCCAGAATCATGTGGAACGCCCCGGTCGGGCTGGCCGCGGTCAGCCGGTCACGGTCGACCACGAAACTCTCCGCGGTCACCTGGCTGTGCCGGGCGATCTCCGCCAGTGCCGCGCGGTGCTCGGGGTGGATCGCGCAGCGGTAGCCATCGAGCAATCCGGCCTGGCCAATGAACCAGGCGCCGCTCCACAAACCGGCCAGCGCCACCTGCTTGTCGGCAGCCGTCCGTAGCAGTTGCCTGAGAGAGGGAATGGGCCGCAGCGGCGTGCGCAGGCCGGCGCAGATCACCAGCAGATCCAGCTCGGCGAGTTCCTGGCCGTTCAGCTCGGCGTCCGGGCAGATGACGATGCCCAGGTCACTGGTCACCGCCTGGCCGTCGAGGCTGAAGGTGCGCGTAGCGAACAACCCTCGGTCGATCAGGTTGGCGGTGACCAGCACGTCCAGCGCCTGGGTGAAGGCCGGCAGGGAGAAGTGCTCCTGCAGAAGAAAGCCCACGCGGGTCTGCCGGGAGGCATCTTTCTTCGCCGCCACGAAGCGCAGGTTCTGCCCCTGCAGCGTCTCGCTGAAACTGCGTCTGTCCGCCATTGTGCGCCCTGCCTGCAAGCTCGATCACGTGCAGCCGATTGTGGCAGCTGGCGCGGCACTTGGGGTGGTCATTTGATTGTGAAACACTGCAGCGCTCTGATGGCCCGCGAGGACACTGCCGGTGAGCAGCCCCAACGTTCGCATCCTCAAGCAGCACCTGCTTTCGGACAATTGGTACGTACTGAAGAAGATCGACTTCGAGCTGCAGCGCCGCGACGGCAGCTGGCAGCCGCAAACCCGCGAGGTGTACGACCGCGGCAATGGTGCCACCATCGGCCTGTACAACCGGGCCCGGCGCACCGTGATCCTGACCCGCCAATTTCGTATCCCGGCGTTCGTCAACGAGCACCACGGCTACCTGATCGAAGCGGCCGCCGGGCTGCTGGACAACGCCAGCCCGGAAGAGCGCATTCGCCTGGAGGCCGAGGAAGAAACCGGCTACCGGGTCAGGTCGGTGCGCAAGATCTTCGACGCGTTCATGAGCCCAGGCTCGGTGACCGAGCGGGTGCACTTCTTCGTCGGCGAGTATCAACCCGAGGACCGCATCAATGATGGCGGCGGCCTGGCAGAGGAAGGCGAGGATATCGAGGTGCTGGAGCTGCCCTTCGCCGAGGCCCTGGCGATGGTCGACGACGGCCGCATCATGGACGGCAAGACCATCATTCTGCTGCAGTACCTGAAGAAGCTGATACCCGTTTCGCCGTTGATGATTCTGCTGACCGGCGCCGATGAGCAAGCACGGGCCTGCGCAGCGAGTCTGTTGCTGGCGGGCCATATACCGGTTCCCGCCATATGGCCCGGTCAGATGTCACAGGCAGCCGCTGCGCACGATGCCGATGAATATACCCGGCTGCTCGTGAAACGCTGCGACGCGGTACTGTGCACAGGCGCCACTTCGCCGCACACGAGCCGGCTCGTCGAACTGGCGCAGCAATACGACGTGGCCGTGTACCGCGACGTGAGCGAGATTCCGGCGACAGTGACGCACCACCCCGATGCCCGCCCCAGCGCATCGATCATCTAGAAAGGATTTCTACCATGGCAACGACCATTCGACAGGCCACCGTGGCCGACATCGACACCCTGTTCGATATCCGTACCAGCGTCACCGACAACCACCTCTCGCGCCAGCAGCTCGACGAGCTGGGTGTCACGGCAGACGCGTTGCGCCAGGCGATAGAAGAATCGCCGTGCGCGTGGGTGGCGGAGCTGGACGGTGTACCGGCGGGCTTCGCCATGGTCGATATGGACGGTGGTGAGCTGTTCGCGCTGTTCGTGCGCCCGCAGCATGAGGGCAAGGGGCTCGGCACGCGGTTGCTGGAGGCCGCCGAACAGGCGTTGTTCGCCCGGCATTCGCTGATTCACCTGGTGACGGACGGTGACGAGGCGATTCGCGCCAACGGCTTTTACAGTCGCCAGGGTTGGTTGCAGGTTGGTGAGGTGGACGAGCGGGATGTGCGCTATGAAAAGCGCCGTGATCGATAAGGGCCGTGGGGCCTCCCTTCCCCGTTGAACAAAGCGCCGATCAGGTCTCTACACTTTCGTTGGGGAAGGTGCGTGGCTTTTCCTGCTCAGGCTGTTCCTGCTGCTGCGGCTTTTCCTCGGTGCCTTCCTTCTCTGGTTTGCCGAGCATTTCGTTGGTGGATTTCTGCACCTCGTCGATCTGTTCGTTCAAGGCATTGATCGTATCGCTGACCGCTTCGCGGGCAATTTCCTGCACGGCCTGCTCGGCCTTTTCGGTGAATTTCTGCGCCGATTCCTCGGCCATGTCGCAACCGGCCAGGGTCAGGCCGATCAAGGCGGTCAACACCAGTGCGCAAAGCGGTGATGGGTTCATGATGTATCTCCAGTGAAAAGCCCCGGCGTCGCCGGGGCGTCTGACGTCAGTGCGGGGTCTTTTCGGCGTCGACGGCCGGCGGGTCGTTGCGGGTTTTCCACATCGACAGCAGCACGCCACCGATCAGCAGGCCCAGGGTCACACTCAGGGAAATCACCGGCGGGGTCTTGCCGATGATGCCGACCAGGAAGATCTTGCCGCCGATGAACACCAGCACCAGGGCCAAGGCGTACTTGAGGTAGGCGAAGCGATGGATCATCGCGGCCAGAGCGAAGTACAGGGCGCGCAGGCCGAGGATCGCGAAGATGTTCGAGGTGTAGACGATGAACGGGTCCTGGGTGATGGCGAAGATCGCCGGCACACTGTCGATGGCGAACACCAGGTCGGCACACTCGATCAGCACCAGCGCCAGGAACAGCGGCGTGGCCCAGCGCACCACGTTGCCTTTTTCATCTGGCTGACGAACGAAGAAGCGACCTTCGTGCAGGCGGTCGGTAACCCGCATGTGTCGACGGACGAACTTGATCAGCTTGTTTTCGGACAGGTCCGGGTGGTCGTCGACCTTGCTGAACAGCATCTTCACGCCGGTCAGCAGCAGGAAGGCGCCAAACACGTAGAGGATCCAGCTGAACTGCGCGATCAGGGCAGCACCCAGGCCGATCATCAGGGCACGCAGCACGATGACGCCGAGGATGCCCCAGAACAGCACCTCGTGCTGGTACTTACGCGGGATGGCCAGGAAGCTGAAGATCATCGCCATCAGGAACACGTTGTCCATGGACAGCGACTTCTCGATCAGAAACCCGGTATAGAAATCCATACCGGAGGCGGCGCCTTTCATGTGCCAGACCCACAGGCCGAACAGCAGGCCTGCAGTGATGTAGCCGCCGGACAGCAGCAGGCTTTCCTTGACGCCGATTTCGCGATGCTCGCGGTGAAGCACCCCGAGGTCGAAGACCAGCAGACTGACAACGATGGTGATGAAGATCAGCCAAAACCAGGCTGGCGTGCCGAGGAAGTCGGCGGTGAGGAACGGTACTAGGGTGCTCATGAGCCCCTCCTAAGTCAGAGTTGTACAAACTGCAACTCCGACATGGCAGCTGGTCAGCTGTCAGAGGGGCCCGGCGTCGCAGCGCCAATCTAGCAGGCGCTGCGCGCTTCTCAAGAGCCGACTCGTTGCAAATTATAACGAGCCAAAAATCGGCGAATCACTTTGAAATTCATGAAAAAGTTCCCGTAATGCGCTTTGAAATTCGCATCAGGCCTGGGCTGCAAGAGCGCCCGACTCTCGAACCGGTACCCAGGCGCTGCCACGCAACCGGCTGGCATCCCTGGCCGGTGGCAGGCCGAACAGGCGCACGTAATCGCGGCTGAACTGCGAGGGACTTTCGTAACCGACACGGTAACCAGCGCCTGCCGCATCGAGCGCTTCGGCGACCATCAGGCGGCGCGCTTCCTGGAGGCGCAAGTGGGTGCGAAATTCCAGCGGGCTCATCGCCGTGACGGCTTTGAAGTGGGCATGGAAGGTCGAGCGGCTCATGCCGGCGATATCGGCCATGTCGTCGATCCGGCAGGCCTCGGCGTAATGATTGCGCAGCCAGACGATGGCCTTGGCGATCTGATTCAGGCGGCTGTCGGCCTTGACCATCTGCCGCACCATGGCGCCGCCCCTGCCGATCAGCAGGCGGTAGAGGATCTCGCGCACGGTCAGCGGTGCCAGCTCGGCGATGTCGCCGGGCGCATCGAGCAGGCCGGCAAGTCGGGCGGCGGCGTCGAGCAGTTCCGGCGTGGTTTCGCCGAGCTGGATGCCGGCAGCAGGTGCACCGTCCTTGTCGTCCGCCGGATAGCGCAGCACCAGGTCGCTCAGCACCGTCATGTCCAGGTCGACCACCAGACACAGATAGGGCTCCTGCTCACTCGCTTCGATCACCGAGCCCATCACCGGCACGTCCACGGAGGCGATCAGGTAATTGGCCGCATCGTAGACATAGGTCGTGGCGCCGGCCGTCACTCGCTTGCGCCCCTGTACGATCAGGCAAAGGGTCGGTTCGTAGACCACCGGCATCGGCACGGTCGGCGTGCAGGAGCGCACCAGGCTGACGCGGGGAATCGCCGTCGAACGAATGCCGTCACCCGGCGTATGGCGACCGATGATCTCTACCAGCTTGTGCAGCGAATCCATGGCAGCTCCTTTGATAACCAGGGTATTACAAGGTTTTTCAAGCGGATGATCAGGTAAGTATCCGGGACGATCCAGCTACGAGTTCGGCCCGGCGCAGCGGCAGACTCGGTCAGGACAGATCGGCACTCGGGCCACTGCGGCGCTCGCTTCTACCTGCGCCGCGCAGCTTTCCGAGCTCAGACGATCAGGCAGGCGAACCCGTCTGCAGGTTCCACGAAATCGATGGCCCTCGCCAGCATAGGCCAGGCGCGTCGATCAGGCAGATCAAATAGAAACGAGGAGTCCAACCATGCGTATCGAATCTCTGCGTAATGTCCGTGCCGCGGCCCTGTATGGTGCTCTGCTGCTCGGCGCCCTGTCGCCAGGCATGGCCCACGCCAACGCCGATCTGGAGGCCCGCAACAAACAGGCCGTCAGCGAAGCGTTCGATCGCTGGGCAGCCGGCGGCAACACCTTCTTTCGCGACATCCTGACGCCCGACGTGGTGTGGACCATCAGGGGTTCGGGCCCCAGCGCCGGCGTCTATCGCGGCGTGGACGCCTTCGTGGCCGAGGCGGTACAGCCTTTCGTGGCGCGCCTGTCCGAGCCGGTGCGGCCGGTGAGCAAGCAGGTGTGGGCCGATGGCGACCACGTGATCATCCAGTGGGACGGCACCGGCGTGGCCCGCGATGGCCAGCCCTATCGCAACAGCTACGCGTGGATCTTTCGCATGCGCGACGGCAAGGCCTACGAGGTATCGGCGTACCTCGACCTGCCGGCCTACGACGATGTGCTGCAGCGCATCCCAGATCCGGCGTGACGGCCATGAATTGCCGAGCTACCTGCCTGCGCGCCCTGCTCATGGGCGCGCTTCTGGCGGCACCCGCTGCGGTGCTTGCTACCTCATCCACCACGGCGACAACGTCGCCCAACCAGGAGAACGCCATGGCCAACCATCCCTACGTCGGCATGTGGGTCACCGACGACGGTCAGATCCGCCACGAACTGCTGCCCAACGGGCGCTACGACGAAGCACGCGGCAGCCGGGAAAGTGCCTATCAAGGTCGTTATGAAATCACCGGCACCCATATCGACTACTGGGACGACACCGGCTTCACCGCCGATGGCGAGTTCGTCGACCGCAACACGCTGCACCACGGCGGGATGATCTTTCGCCGCCGCTAGCGGGACGTGGGCCGCCTCTGTATCGGGGCGGCCTTTTTTCAGGCCGGAGTCTCGATTAGCAGCTCGGGCTCGTGGCTGACCGGGAAATTCATCGAGCGGGCGATAAAGCACATTTCATGGGCCTGATGATGCAGTGCACGAGCCTTTTCCAGATCGCTGCCGGCGGCCAGCGTCACTTTCGGCCGCAGCACCACTGAGGTGAACTGCCCGGCACCGTCGGCCTGTTCGAGCATGGCGCCCTGGGCGTTGTCCTCGTAGGCGATCACAACGATGCCGGCACCGGCGCACAGGCCCAGATACCAGAGCTTGTGGCAGGCGGAAAGCGACGCGACCAGCAGCTCCTCGGGGTTCCAGCGCGCCGGGTCACCGCGAAAGCTCGGGTCGGACGAGCCGGCGATGGTGGGCTTGCCAGCGGCCTCGATGCTGTGGGCACGGCTGTAACCGCGATAGGAGGAAGTGCCGCTGCCCTCGTTGCCGGTCCAGGCCACGCGTACGTCGTAGTGATGCTGTTTGTCCGCCATCTGCTGCTCCTGAAAATGGATGACTGATCCAGGCAGACGAGCGTAGCGCGTAAACGCATTGGCAGTGGCGATTTCGAGGTGATTGGAGAACGCGGCAGGACGACTTAGCACCGACATTGCATCAGCGCGGTACAGCTCGATCGTCTGCTGTGATTGAGTGAATCTCGAGGCGGCTTACCGCCCCGAGACATCAGGCTCACTGATTGCGCGTCACGCGCCAGATGGTGTTGGACAGATCGTCAGCGATGATCAGCGCGCCTTTCGGGTCGACCGTTACGCCCACCGGGCGGCCACGGGTCTTGCCATCCTCGCCGCGGAAGCCGGTGGCGAAGTCGATGGGCTCGCCAGCCGGACGGCCATCGGCGAACGGCACGAAGATCACCTTGTAGCCCACCGGGTTGTCGCGGTTCCAGCTGCCGTGCTCACCGACGAACACGCCGTTGGCGAACTGCTCGCCCATCTCCGGGATGGAGAAGTCGACGCCCAGCGCCGCTACGTGGGAGCCGAGGGCGTAGTCCGGCTTGATGGTGATTTCGACCATTTCCGGCTTGTGCGGCTGCACGCGGGTGTCGGCATTCGGGCCCCAGTAGGCGTAAGGCCAGCCGTAGAACTTGCCCTCCTGCACCGAGGTCAGGTAATCCGGCACCAGGTCCGGACCCAGCTCGTCACGCTCGTTGACTACCGCCCACAACTGCCCGGTTTCCGGCTGGATGGTCAGCGCGGTCGGGTTGCGCAGGCCGGTCGCGTAGGGTTTGTGCATGCCGCTTTCGGCATCGATCTGCCAGACCAGCGCACGGTCGGCCTCGACTTCCATGCCGCGCTCGCCGATGTTGCTGTTCGAGCCGATGCCGACATACAGATAGCGACCATCGGGGCTGATGGTCATCGCCTTGGTCCAGTGATGGTTGATCTCTTTCGGCAGGTCGGTGACCTTGGTCGGCGCAGCGTTGGCCTGGGTCTGACCGTCCTGATAGTCGAAGCGCACCACGGCATCCTGGTTGGCCACGTACAGGTTGCCCTCATGAAAGGCCAGGCCGTAGGGCGCATTGAGGTTCTCGGCGAATACCGTCTGTGTTTCGTAAGTGCCGTCACCGTCGGCATCACGCAGCAGGGTCAGGCGGTTACCGCCTTTGACCTTGGTATTGCCCTGGGCCTTGATGTAGCTGGCGATCACGTCCTTGGGCTTGAGCTTGGCCGCATTGCCGCCACGGCCCTCGGCCACCAGGATGTCGCCGTTGGGCAACACCAGGGTCTGGCGCGGGATCTTCAGGTCGGTGGCGATCGCCGTGATGCTGAAGCCTTCCGGCACGTCGGGCTTGCGGTCGCCCCACTCCGCCGGCTCGGCGATCTTCATGCTCGGCAGCAGGCCGCGTTGTGGCTCGGGCAATTTCGGGTTGGGGCCGCGCTCAATGGTGGTGTCCGCTTCGCCGCCGCAGGCGCCGAGCAGCAGCGCCATGCTGAGGGTGGTCAGTGCACTTGCCGTTTTCATCGTTCACCTCCCGAACGCAGGTTGCTCAGGCCCAGCCAGGCGGTGATCACCGCTAGCACGGCGACGACGGCCGACAGCACCAGCCCGGTAGGCATCACCGCCCAGGCGTCCTTGGCGTGTTCGAAGGCGTTGATCAACCCGATTACCCAGGTGACCAGCAGCAGCAGGAAATACAGCACCGGGCGACCGGCCTTGCGCTGTGCGCCGATCAGGTTGCCCAGGGCGAACAGCAGCGCCAGGCCGGCGAACAGCAAGCCGCCGGCGATCAGCCAGGCCGCGAAGTTGGCCCACTGGATCTGGAAGCTGTTGTAGTAGGCGATATCGCTCAGCAGCGCGCCGAGAAACAGCGGAACGGTGCCGGCCAGCAGCATCGCGTGCAGCGGCCCTGGCCTGTAGCGGTAGTCGGGGTGGGTGGTAACGGTCACGGTGGCTCCTTATCGTTCAGCGATCCCGGGGCTGGAAGCCGGCGCACCTGCACCGGCCCGTCTGGCTCGCGCTGACAGCGCATAGGGGAAGATTGCGCTGCCGGAACGTTAGTTCACCTCCATTTCAGGGCGGAAATATCTTGAAAGATCCAGTAACAGCCGGCCCGGTTCATGCTGGCTGAAATTCGCCTGCTCAGCCCAGCAGACCCTTGAAGAACCGCGAGGCGTTTTCGTCGAGGGTGGCGATGTCGTACCCGCCTTCCTGCACCACCACGCACGGCAGACCGAGTGCGCGGATGCGCCGGCCCAACTCCTCGAAACCGGCGTGACTGACCGCGACCTTGGACTGCGGGTCGTTCTCGTAGATATCGAAGCCCAGCGACAGCACCAGCACCTGCGGCGCGAACGCGCTGATCGCCTGTTCAGCCTGGCCCAGGCAGGTGAAGAAGTCCGCCTCGGAGGCGCCATGGGCCATCGGCAGGTTCAGGTTGTAACCCTTGCCGGCCCCTGCGCCCTGCTCGTCGTCGAACCCGGCCACCACCGGGTAGAAGTTGGTCGGATCGCCGTGGATGGAGACGTACTGCACGTCGTCACGCTCGTAGAAGATTTCCTGGATGCCCTGGCCATGGTGCATGTCCGTGTCGAGGATGGTGACCCGCTCGAAACTGGCGCGCAGCACCTGGGCAGCGATGGCCGCATTGTTGAGAAAGCAGAAGCCGCCGGCCGCCTCGGCCCGCGCATGGTGGCCCGGCGGGCGACACAGCGCGTAGGCCTGGGGCTCGCCATCGCGTACCGCCAGGGCGGCGGCGACGGCGGCCTGGGCCGACCAGTAGGCGGCCTTCCAGGTGTGCTCGCCGATCGGGCAACTGCCGTCGGCCAGGTAGCGCGCGGTTTTGCCGAGAATGCCACGCAACGGATTGTTCTCGCGGATGAAGATGTTCGACATCACCTCGTCGCCCCAGTCCTCGTCGACCTCGTGCCACTGGGCGTAGGCACTTTGCAGGTAGTCCAGATAGGCGTCGCTGTGCACCGCACGCAGCGGCGCGAGGCCGTGATCCGCCGGCTCGACGACCGCGAAGCCGAGCTGGCGGGCCATGGCCAGCAACGGGTCGATACGTGCCGGAATTTCCTGGGGCTCGCGCATCTGCCCACGGGACAGGTAGCTGCGCGGATGATGCAGGCGTTGCTGAGGGTGGAAAAAGGTTTTCATGGCGATTGTCCGTAGTCGTGACAGAGGGGACGCGCACCCTGGCGGCGCCCGTCGGCGATTCAGTAACCCAGCGCGGGATCGACCTGATGGTTCAGCGGCAGGCCGGCGTGCAGGCGCTGCAGGTTGTCGGCGATCTGCCGGGCGATGCAGGCATCGGACGCCGACGACGCCATGTGCGGCGTGACCCATACCCCAGGCGTCTGCCAGAGCGGCGAGTCGCGGTGCAGCGGCTCGCTGGCGAACACGTCCAGCAAGGCGCCGCGCAACTGGCCGCTGGCCAACGCATCGAGCAGATCGGCCTCTACCAGATGCTCGCCGCGACCGCAGTTGATCAGCGCCGCGCCCTGGGCCAGATGCCCGAACAGTTCACGGTCGAGCAGGCCGCGCGTGGTGGCGGTCAGCGGCAGCAGGTTGACCAGCAGGTCCAGGCCATCGAGAAAGCCGGCCAACGCGTCGGCGCCGGCAAAGGTGGCGATGCCCTCCAGCTCCCGCGACGTCCGCGCCCACCCACGTACCCCATAGCCGGCCTGGGTCAGCCGCGTGGCCACTGGCGTGCCGATGGCGCCCAGCCCCATCACGCCGACCCGATAATCCCGCGCCGCACGCTGCACCGGCCGCTGCCATTGCTGGCTCGCGCGCCCCTCGATCACCTGGTCGAACCCGCGATGAAAATGCAGCACGCCCCAGTGCACGTATTCGGCCATGCCCTGCGAGTGATCGGGGTCGACCACCCGGCACACGGGAAGCCCGGCAGGCCTGGAGCGATCATGCTCCAGGTGGTCGACGCCCGAACCGATCGAGTGGATCAGCCGCAACCCCGGCAAGCGGCCCAGGCTGCCCTCGGCGGGGTACCAGCAGGCCGCGACCTGGGCCCGTTCGGCGTCCGGTTCATCGGGGCGCAGCACCCTGAGTGCGGGGGCATGGCGGGCGAACAGCTCGGCGAGCCAGTCTTCGAGCGGCCGCTCACGGCACAGCAGCACCACGCTGGGCAGGGGTTCAGCGGCACCAGTCATCACGCTGCTCCTCGATCAGGCTGAGAGCGGCCTGCCAGGCCAGGTCGATAATGCCGTCGATGCCGTCGCGGGCGAACTGCGCAGCGGTGTGCTGGCATACCGCTTCGCTGGGAACGTTCAACGCCACGCCCGCCGCCATCGCCTGGATCTGCGCCTGGCAGGCACGCTCCAGGAAATAGATCTCGTGAAAGGCGTGGGCCACGCTCTGGCCGCCTGCCAGCAGGCCATGGTTACGCAGGATCATCGCCTTGTGGCTGCCCAGGTCCGCCACCAGGCGCACGCGTTCTTCCAGCGACAGGGCGATGCCTTCATAGGTGTGATACGCCAGGTTGCCGTAGAACTTCAGCGCATGCTGGGTCAGTGGCAGCAAGCCGTCACGCTGGGCGGCCACGGCCATGCCGGCAGCGGTGTGGGTGTGCACGATGCAGCGCATGTCCGGGCGGGCTTCGTGAATCGCCGAATGGATGACGAAGCCGGCAGCGTTGACCCGCCGCTGGCCACCCAGGCGATCCACCACATTGCCCTGCAGGTCGATCAGCACCAGGTCGCTGGCGCGCATCTTCTCGAACGCCACGCCGTAGCGGTTGATCAGGAAGTGATGCGCCGGCCCCGGCACCCGCAGGGTGATGTGGGTGTCGATCAGATCGGTCATGCGGTAGTAGGCGACCAGCCGGTACAGGGCGGCCAGCTCGCAGCGCGCCTGCCATTCGGCATCGCTGATGATCTCGGGCTTGCTCATGGGGTCACGACCTCCGGGTTGGACAGGCTGGGGTTGCGGCGCTCCTCGGCGCGCAAGCGCGACAGGCCGATCACGCCGACCAGCGACATCAGGGCCAGCACACTGAAGAACAGCGCCAGCGGCATCCACTGCCCGGCGAACTGCCCGGCCAGGTAGGTGCCGATCAGCGGCGTGAGGCCGCCGGTCAGGCCGCTGCCCAGTTGATAGGCGATGGAAATGCCCGAGTAGCGCACCTGGGCGGCGAAGGCCTCGGCCATGTAGCCGGCGATCGCCGAATACAGCGCCGCCAGCAGCAACACGGCCAGGGCGATACCGGCAGTCATGTAGACCAGGTTGCCGGTCTGCACGAGCAGGAACATCGGGTACGGCACCAGCATGCACAGCGCCGCCACCCCCTTCAGGAAGCGCCCTTCACCGAAGCGTTCGGCCAGCAGTGCCGAACACGGCTGGGAGAGGAACTGCAGGATGGTGACCAGGAACAGGCAATCGAGAATGGTCGACTTGGAGATGCCCTGGTACTGGGTCACGTAGGTGATCATGAAGGTGTTGGTAAAGAAAAAACCGCCCGAACCGATGGTCACCGCCGCTGCGGCGAACAGGATCTGCCGCCAGTTATGGCGCAGCACGTCCTTCACCGGGCTCTTGGAGGTCTGCTTCTGCTCCTTGACCCTGGCGAACTCCGGCGACTCGGGCACGCCGAAACGAATCGCCAGGCCCACCAGCATCAGCACGCCGCTGAGCAGGAACGGCACGCGCCAGCCCCAGGTCATCAGCGCCTCCTGATCCATCTCGCTGATGGCGCGAAAGGCGATCAGCGCCAGCAGCAGGCCCGCCGGGCTACCCAGCTGGGCGAAGGAGGCGAAGAACACCTTGCGACCCTTGGGCGCGTGTTCGCTGGCCATCAGCACCGCCCCGCCCCACTCGCCGCCGACCGAGATGCCCTGCAGGAAACGCAGCGCCACCAGGCCGATCGGCCCCCAGATGCCGGCCTGGGCATAGGTCGGCAGCAGGCCGATGCAGGTGGTCGCCACGCCCATCAACACCATGGTGAACAACAGCATCTTCTTGCGCCCCAGGCGATCACCCAGGTGGCCGAACACCACGCCGGCGAATGGCCGGGCGATGAAGCCGACGGCGAAGGTGGCGAACGCCGCCATGGTGCTCAGCATCGCGTTGTCGCTGGGAAAGAACAGCTGCCCGAGCACCAGCGCCGCGGCGAAGGCGTAGATGTAGAAATCGTAGAATTCGATGGTGGTGCCGATGAAGGCGGCCGCCGCGGCACGACGCGGCGTGGAGGTAGGGGTGGTCATCGCAGGCTCCCGGATTCGTTTTTATAGGCAGGAGAAAAAGCACATCCCCGGTGGGGATCGGTCGCACTCTGGCGGTGCATTGTCAGATCATGCCCCCGACCCTATGCTAAGCAAAGCTTCTAATTTCAATACTCAAGTATAAGTAAAATGGATACTTAAACGCCTATGAATGCCGGCTACCGCCATGCCGAAGCACGCCGTTTTCTCAACGACCGGCTGGACTGGAACCTGCTGCGCACCTTTCTGGTGATCGGCCAGGAAGGCAGCATCAGCCGCGCCGCTGCGCGCCTGCACCTGAGCCAGCCGGCGGTGAGCCAGGCGCTCAAGCGCCTCGAGGAGCAACTGGAAAGCGCCCTGGTGATCCGCAGCGGGCCGCGCATCACGCTGTCCAAGGCGGGTGAGGAAGTCATGCAGATCGCCGCCGAGCTGTACGGCACGGTGTCGCGCCTGGGCCCGGCACTCGACGCGCCGGAAGAAACCGTCGCCGGCAAGATCCGCATCCTGATGATCAGTCGCATCGAGTCGAGCTTCTACGACGACTTCCTGGCCAACTTTCACGTCGACTACCCACGGGTGGAGTTCGAATTCGACGTGCTGCGCAGCTCCGACGTGGTCAGCGCGCTGCTGCAGAAAACCGCCTCGTTTGGGCTGAGCCTGTGCCGCACGCCACAGCCGCGGCTGGAGCAGCGGGTGATGCTCAAGCAGCGTTACGCCTTTTTCTGCGGCAAGCGCCACGCCCTGTTCGGGCGCAACGACCTGAAGCTGGCGGATCTGAAAAGCGAGAATTTCGTGAGTTTCACCCGCGACCAGATTGGCGGCAATCTGTCGCCGCTGACCATCTTTCGCGACCAGCAGGGCTTCACCGGGCGCATCGCCGCTTCTTCGTCGAGCCTCGACGAGATTCGTCGCCTGGTCGCTGCCGGCTACGGCATCGGCTGTCTGCCCGAACATATCGTCGCCAAGGACGTGCAGGCCGGCGAAGTGTGGCGCCTGCCTCCGGCGGAGGGGGTGATCGACGTGAACGTCTACCTGCTGTGGAACCGGGACCAGAAGCGTACCCATGCCGAGGCGGTGTTTCTGGAGCGCTTCGAGCAGGCGCTACTGGCCACCGACGTGCGCAACAGGTTCTGAGAGCCTGCTCATGATCTTTACGGTAATTTCGGCAACGACGTGGCGGGAGCGGACGTTATCCGATCCACTGTGGGAGTCGCGACCTCGCGACGATTCGCTCAGGCACCACCGATAGGCAGTCAGGCTACAATCTTTTCGCCCCGAGGTCGGGGCTCCCACAGGTTGGTTTGAGTGGCTGCTCCTGCCTTGTAGCTGCCGCTTCAGGCACATAAGGATCGTGATCAGGTTCTGAGCCGGGCGGCGCCAGGGCCGCCCGCGAGAAATTCAGTCCGCCGACGGCTCGCCGTAGCGCCAGCGAATGAAGTTGTGCAGGGCCAGCAAGCCGCAGATGATCACGAATGGAATCAGCAGCACGCCGGCGACGATCGAGCCCCACCAAGCCACGCCGCTCTGCCAGGTCTGGCCCTTGCCGGCTGCCACGAAAACCAGGCGGGTATCCACTTCGCCAAAGCGAGCATCCGGGTTCAGCACCTGCACCTGCAGGCGGTAGTCACCGGGCTGCATGGGAATGCGCGCCACGGCGCGGGTGATCTGGTCGCTGCCGTAGCTGGTCAGCTCGTCGCCCAGCGAACCCTGCCCTTCGGACAGCAGCTCGCCACTCGGGGTGAGCAGCTTCCAGGCCAGGGTCAGCGGTGCCGGCGGGTACTCGACCCACTGCTCGTTCTCCCAGATCGGCCCGCCAGACAGCTTGCGCACCGTGAACAGCGGCAGCTCGGCGGTGGAGAACACCACGGCCAGGGTGTCGAATTCCAGGGTCCGGGTCTCTACCGGCAGCTCGACGGTTTCGCCCTGGTCGAGGCGCACCGGGGCGTCCAGCGGCAACGTGGTGGCCCAGACGAAGAACAGCCGGAACGCGACGACCAGCACCAACAGGCTTAGGCCCAATCCGCCCCAGAGAAGCGCTTTACTCTTGTGACTCAATGCTCGACTCCTACCGACCGCAGCGAAAACAGAAGCGCAAGGCTACTCGATATGAGGCGTTGGATTCACCTGCGCCAATGCGTCGCAGCTCGCTACGGGAATGGACCTGGTCACAAAAAAGCTTCTTGAATAGTGCCAGCTGATGTTAACTGCCGCCCTTCACCCAAGAACGCAGCGGACGCCACCAAGGAAAGCCATGTTCAAACGGAGCGCGTGCTATCTGCTGCTGGTTGGTCTGTACGCGCAAGCGAGCGCCTTTCTCTATCTGGACGGCCGTTCGGCTTTCTACCTGAAAGACGAAGAGCTGGACTACCTGGCACTGCTGATCGCTGGTGCGGTTCTAGTGCTTATGCCCGCTCTGGCGCTGTTTCTGATCGGCATGGCTCGCCGTGAACCACGGCGCAAACCGGTGATCCCCCAGTACCGGCTCGTCGTTGCGCTGGCATGCGTGGGCCTGGTGGTGCAGGCGATCCCTACCTTGAAACACGGCTATTACAAGCACCACTACGCCCTCAGCGAGCAAGGGGCCTGGTATGGAGGCGTCGAGTCGTTCAACGTGCTGGCCTTCAACGGCAAGGGCTTCTGCGAACTGAGCACCAAGACTGCCGTGCACTTCGCTGATATGAACGATGACGGCTTCGCCGATATGGTGCTCGATGGCAGCGCTGCCATGCCCTACGTCTCAGCGAGCGACGAATTCGAGAACTGCCCTTTCCTCGGCTTCTAGCCAGGCGGGATCACTGCTGCCGCCTTTGCCGATCCACTCACCGAGGACACCATCCGCCCCCGTTCAGCGTTAAAGCAAGCTGACCGGCTAGCCAGGGGCGAGCCGATCATGTCGCGCCCGGGCTACTCAGGCATGGTTCAGATACCAGCGCCAGTCCTGCTCGCCGACCTCGGCCATGAACTGGCGATATTCGGTCTGCTTGATCGCCAGGAACACCTTGAGGAATTCCTCGCCCAGCGCCTCGCGCGCCCAGGTCGATCGCTCCAGAGCGCGCAGCGCGGTGAGCCAGTCGGTAGGCAGGAACTCGGTGGCCTGTTCGTAGCCGTTGCCGACGATGGCGGCGCCCGGGTCGATCTGCTCACGGATACCGTGGTGGATACCGGCGAGAATCGCCGCGGCTGCGAGATAGGGGTTGGCATCGGCGCCGCAGATGCGGTGCTCGATGTGGCGGCTGACGGCCGGGCCGCCGGGCACGCGGAACGACACGGTGCGGTTGTTCACGCCCCAGCTCTTGGCCAGCGGCGCGTAGCTGTTGGCCTGGAAGCGGCGGAACGAGTTGGCATTGGGGCAGAAGATCGCCAGGGAGTCGAGCAGCGTGGCCATCATGCCGCCGATGGAGTGGCGCAGCAGCGGCGTGCCCTGCGGGTCTTCGCTGGCGTAGAGGTTGTTGCCCTGCTCGTCGGCCAGGCTGACGTGCAGGTGCATGCCGCTGCCGGCACGGTCGCCGAACGGCTTGGCCATGAAACAGGCCTGCAGCCCATGCTTGTTGGCCACACCGCGCACCAGGCGCTTGTAGCGAATGCCTTCGTCGACGGCCTGCAGCGCATCGAAACGATGCTCCAGGGTCAGTTCGAGCTGGCCCGGCGCATACTCGGAAATCGCCGTACGCACCGGCAGCCCCTGCACTTCACAGGCCGCATAGAGGTCGTCGAGAAACGGCTGCACCTGCTCCAGCTCGTACACGCCGTACACCTGGGGCGCCTCGGGGCGCACGCCGTTCATCTGCACGGCCGGTTGCGGGCGACCGCTGGCGTCGCGCTGCTTGTCGAGCAGGTAGAACTCCAGCTCTACGGCCATCACCGGGTGAAAGCCATCGGCCTTGAGACGCTCGATCACCCGCATCAGGGCGTGGCGCGGATCGGCCGGGGCAGCCGGCTGGCCCTGGGTCGGGTGCATACTCACCTGCAACTGGCCGGTGGGCGTGTTGCGCCAGGGTTGCAGGGTCAGGCTGCCGGGCAGCGGATAAGTCCAGCAGTCGGCGTCGGCGACCTCCCAGACCAGGCCGGTGGCTTCGACGTCTTCACCCTGCATGGTCAGGGACAGGATCGAGCTGGGCAGCGGCCGACCGTTCTGGTAGATCGCCAGCAGCTCGTCACGGTGCAGCAGCTTGCCGCGCGGCACGCCATTGGCGTCGATCAGCATCAGCTCGATACTGCGCACCTCGGGGTTGGCAGCGAGAAAATCGCGGGCTTCCTGGATGTCGGCGAATTGCATGATCAGTACTCGTAAGGATTGCGGGAAACACCGGCGCGATCATCGGGATCCCGCCGGTCTACGGCGTTAACCACGGGCACCGGGAATCGCCAACAGCTCGGTCAGCCCTTCATCGAGGGTGGCGATCAGCGTGTCGACGTCGGCAGGGGTGGTCTGCGGCGTACACAGGGTCATGTTGTGAAACGGCGTGATGAGGATGCCACGGTTGATCAGATACAGGTGCAAGGCCATCTGCAAGCTGTCATGGAAGGCCGCCTCGGCTTCGGCGCCGGTTTTCGGCGAGGTGGCGCAGAACTGGAATTCGCAGCGCGAACCCAGTTCGGTCACTGACCAGTTCAGGCCATGCTTGCTGATCAGCACGCGCAGGCCGTCGGCCAGACGTGCGGCCAGCGGCAGCATATGAGCGTAGGCCGCGGGCGTCATCACCTGCTCCAGGTTCACGCGCATGCAGCGCATGGCCAGGGCGTTGGCCGACAGCGTGGTGCCCATGCCGCTATGGCCGTGGCCACTGCTGGTTTCGCTGGCGTGCTGCTGAGCCAGGAGCATGGCCTGGGCCATTTCATGGCTGCAGCCGTACACCGAGCACGGCACGCCGCCGGCGATCGGCTTACCGAGGGTGATGAAGTCCGGCTTGAGGTTCCAGGCACGGGTGCAGCCGCCAGGGCCGGTGGAGATGGTGTGGGTTTCGTCGATGATCAGCAGGCTGCCGTACTGCTTGCTCAGCTCGCGAACCTTGTCCATGAAGCCTGGCTCGGGCAGCACCATACCGATATTGGTCATCGCTGGCTCGCAGAGAATCGCCGCCACGTCACCCTGGGCAAGCGCCGCCTCCAGCGCGGCGACATCGTTGAACGGCACGGCGCGGCTGGTCTTGGCGAGGTTGCGCGCCTGGCCGATCAGGCCGCCACGGTGCACGGTGCGGCCTTCCTTGCAGCGCACCATGACGTCGTCGACGGTACCGTGGTAGCAGCCATCGAACACCAGCAGCACCTTGCGGTTGGTGATGGCGCGGGCCCAGCGGATCACGAAGCGGTTGGCGTCGGTGGCGGTGGTCGCCACCTGCCAGAACGGCAGGCCGAAACGTTCGGCGAGCAGTTCGCCGGCGATGATCGCGTCCTCGCCGGGCAGCATGGTGGTCAGGCCGTTGGCGCCCTGCTCGGCGATGGCCTGGGCGATGGGCTCGGGCGAGTGGCCGAACATGCTGCCGGTGTCGCCCAGGCAGAAGTCGATGTACTCGTGGCCGTCGACGTCATGAAAGCGCGCACCCTTGGCGCGGCTGACGAACAGCGAACTGGGCATCGACCAGTCGCTCATCCAGTGCATCGGCACGCCGCCGAACAGCGACTTGCGGGCGCGCTTGGCCAATTCCACGGATTTCGGGTTGCGTTGCAGGAAATGCTCGCGCTCACGGGCGGCGAAGGTTTCGACGGCTTTATCGTTGATGCCACTCGGGTACATGGGAAGGCTCCTGTTGTTGTCAGTCGGGGTCAACGCAGCGCTCAGTTACCGGCCGACACCCCGCAGTCGATGGCCAGATCCGCGCCGGTGATCGACCGTGCGCCGCTCTGGCAGAGAAAGAACGCCAGGTCGGCCACCTCACCGGGCTGGATGAAGCGCGCCGCCGCGCCTTGTGGGTACTTGGCGAGCAAATCCTGGTAATAGGCGTCCTGGTCGCCATTGCCGTAGCGCTCGGCCTGGAACTTGAGCATCGGGGTTTCCACGTCGCCCGGTGACACGCTGTTGCAGCGCACGCCAGCGGGGGCCAGATCCAGCGCCAGGGCCTTGGTCATGAGGGTCACCGCACCCTTGCTGGCGCAGTACGCAGCGGCGTTGCGGTTACCCTGGCGGCCGGCGTCGCTGGAGATGTTGACGATGGCACCCCTGCTCTCGCGTAACGCCGGGATGCTGGCCGAGCACATGAAGAAGGTGGCTTTGAGATTGACGTCCAGCACGATGTCGAAGTCCTCTTCACTGAACGTCTCCACCGGCCCCTCGCGCCACACCCCGGCACAGTTGATCAGGGCGTCCAGGCGACCGGTGGCGGCCAGCAGCGCGGCGACCACGTCACGGCAGGCGCCGGGTTTACGGATGTCGGCGGCGTGGGCGCCGGCCAGCTTGCCGGCGGCTTGCCGGGCAGCAAGGGTGTCGGCGTCCAGGTCGGTGCCGAACACCGTCCAGCCGCCCGCAGTGAAACGCTCGCACATGGCCTGGCCGATACCGCCCAGGGCACCGGTAATCAGAACGACGGGTTGCATCGATTCGCTCCTCGGCCCGCGGGCCGCTCGAGAAGAGGGGGAAGTCAGATAGTTGGTGCTCAGGGCGCCTTGTTCTCGATCAAACTGTTACCGCCATCGATCACCAGCGTTTCACCGGTGATGTAGCTGGCTTCGGGAGACGCCAGGAAAGCCACCGCAGCGGCGACTTCTTCGGGATGGCCGGCGCGCCCCACCGGCACGTAGGCAGCGGCCCGTACTTCTTCCGGCAGGCTGGCTGCAGTGGCGATCCAGCCCGGCGCGACGGAGTTCACGGTGATGCCCTGCCCCGCCACTTCCAGCGCCAGCGACAGGTTGAGGCCGACCATGCCGGCCTTGGCCGCGCTGTAGCCGGCCTCACCGGGATTGCCGACACGGGTGCCGGTCACCGAACTGACGTGTACCACCCGGCCATAACCGCGCCGCTGCATGCCCGGCAGCACGGCGCGAGTGAGCAGGAAGGCGGTGGTCAGGTTGCGCGAGAGCGACAGATTCCAGACGTCCAGGCTCATCTTGGCGACTTCGACGAACGGCTCCGGGCTGCCCTGCATGGCCATGCCGGCGTTGTTGACGAGGATGTCGATGCGCCCCCATAACGACTCGGCCCAATCGGCAAAGGCCTGGGTCTGCGCTTCGTCGGTAAGGTCCACCGCGCAGCCTTCCGCCTCGAAACCGGCAGCGCGCAGCTCGGCCACCCGCTCGGCAATACGCGCACTGCTGGCGGTAACGATCAGCTTGACGCCAGCCGCGCCGAGGCGACGTGCGATGGCCATGCCGATGCCACTTTCACTACCGGCGCCACTGACCAATGCGACCTGATCTGCCATTGCCCTGAACATACCCACCTCACACAAACCGGGTTTCGATGGGCTGGATGCTAGGCGCATAAATCTGATACAAAAAGACAACTGTTATCAGGAAATCTGACAATCATGATTTTCACCAGCGAAACGCTGCGGGTCTTTCTCACCGTTATCGACAAAGGTTCGTTTTCAGCAGCCGCTCGTTCCCTGGGTCGCGTGCCCTCGGCGGTGAACATGGCGGTGTCGCAGCTGGAGGCGGAGCTCGACCTGACGCTTTTCGATCGCTCGACCCGCAAGGCGCTGCCCACGGCTGCCGCCCGAGCCCTGGAGCCCCAGGCCCGGCAGGTGGCCAGCCAGCTCAACCTGCTCGATGCCCATGCCCTGCAACTGCACAAGGGCCTGGAACGCCGCTTGGTGATCGCCATGGCACCGGAGCTGCAGACCGGCGCCTGGAGCCGGCCACTGACCACCCTGGCTCGGGAGTTTCCGACCCTGGAAATCGAGATTCGCTCGGCCGCACAGACCGACGCGGTGCGCATGATTCATGACGGCAGCGCGCATGTGGCCCTGATGTTCGAGCGCCCCGGCATCGACGAGCGCGAAGCCTTCGCCGAGGCCGGCAGCCAGTTGCTCACCGCGGTGGCGGCGCCGGGCTATCCGTTCGACAGCGAGGGCAAGCGGCTGGACGCCGGGCAGATGGCCGATACCCGGCAGATCGTGGTGGCCAGTGACGATCCCAAGGCCTCGGAACCGCAGATCGTGCTGTCGCACCGGGTGTGGCTGACCGACAGCTACATGGCTACCCTCGATCTGGTGCAGGCCGGCATGGGCTGGGCCTACCTGCCTCACCCGCTGGTTCAGCCAATGATCGACTCGGGAGTGCTGGCCGCGGTGAAGTTCGACAACATGGCCAGCCAGATCCGCCTGTGGGTCGATGTGATCTGGTACAAGAGCCGCCCGCTGGGCCTCGGCGCGCGTCGCTATCTGCAGCTACTGCGCGAGCAGGTGGAAGCCGGCCCGGCACGCTCCTGAGCTAGTGCGAGGCCAGCACCACGCGGTTGCGACCGCCGCCCTTGGCGGCGTAGAGCGCCTGGTCGGCGGCGGCGACCATGGCCTCGGGGTCGCTGAACGCCTCACCGGGCACGCCGGCGACCACGCCGATGCTGACGGTGATCTGGTCGTAGGCGGATTGGCGATGCTCGATCCCCAGGCGCTGCACCGCTTCACGTACCTGCTCGGCCATGGCCAGGGCCTGTTCGGCGGATACGTCCGGCAGCACGATGGCCATTTCCTCGCCGCCATAGCGGGCCACCAGGTCGCCCTCGCGGCGCACCCGGGCGCGCATCGCCTTGCTGACCTCGATGAGCGCCTGGTCACCGCGCTGGTGGCCGTAGGCATCGTTGTAGCCCTTGAAGAAATCCACATCGACCAGCGCGAAGGCCAGCGGCGTGCCCTCGCTGCCGGCGCGCTGGAACACGCTGGCCAGGTAGCCGTCGAGGTGGCGGCGATTGGCCAGGCCGGTGAGGCCGTCTTCGGTGGCCAGGGTTTTCAGGGTGGTGTTGGCGGTGGCCAGGGACTGGTGCGCGGCGTGCAGCTCCACCGCCATGGCCGACTGCCGGCCCAGGGCGCGCAGCACCAACAGGCCCATGATGCCGACGCCCAGCACGGCGGCCAGGGCAAAGCCCCACATCGACCAGGCACGCCGTTTCCAGGCAGCCAGCGCCTCCCGCTCCGGCATCGCCACAGCCACCAGTACCGGGTACTTGGGGCTGGCGTCGAAGCCATAGATGCGCCGCACGCCGTCGACGATGGCGGTCAGCGTCACCGAGCCCTTGTCGATGCCCTGGTTGATGGCCTGGAGCATCGGGCTCTGGGAGATGTTGGTCAGGTAGGTCTGCGCATCGCTTTCGGAACGGGCGAGGATGGTGCCGTCGCGCTTGGCGAGCACCACGATGCCCTGCTCGCCGAGTGGCAGCGAGCGATACAGGCTGCGAAAACGTTCGACGCTGAGCGTGGCCAGGGCGACGCCACGGAACGTGCCGTCGTCCTCATAGATACCTTTGGACAGGGTGATGACCCATTGCCCGGTAGTCTTGCCGCGCACCGGCTGGCCGATGTATAGCTCGCTGTCCGCACGTTGTCGGTGATGCTGGAAGTACACGCGATCGGCGTTGTTCAGCGCATGGGTTTCGGCGTTGGTGGCCAGGAAGTACTGGCCGTTGGCATCGGACATGTACAGGCCGTCCAGCTCACCCAGCTCGCGTATCTGGGTTCTGGCCACCTGGTTCAGCTCACGGATGTTGGCCTCGCCATGGCCGCCGGAGCGGTGCATGGAGATCAGCGCGGTCAGCACGGTATCGGCGACCCGGATGGTCGATTCGGCCTGGCTGTTCAGCGCCGCCGCCAGGGTCTGCATGGCTTCGGTGCTCTTGGCCATGGCCTGGGCCTTGTCCCAGCGCACGTGCAGGGCGGTCGACAGCAACAGCACGCCGCACACGAAAATCACCGCGGCGATCAGCAGGCCACGTGGGTTGCCGGCTCCCGAAGGCAGGTCGAACTGTCGCCGACCGGAATCATGCACGTCTGGTTCTTCCCGCTCGCTGCCGCGCCATCACATCGCCCCCTGCTGCCCTGAACGTCGTCACGGCCCCGCCTGTGGATGCGTGGCCGGGCGCCCACAGCCTACGCACAGATGAGCGCGGCGCCCAGCCCCCCGGGCTGGGATTGCCGGCCTCGATCACGTTTGGCCCGCCGTGCCTTCGCGCACCAGCGTTTCGAACCAGTCGGCGTAAGGCGTATTGGCGACCAGATGGCGGTTGTAGTCCGGCGCGCCATCGCGCCACCATACCGGGCCGCGCTCACCCAGGCCGACCTTGGCCGCCTGCACCTGGGCGCGTGCATGGGCGAGCGCTGCGGCGTCGTCTGCCGCCTTGGCGGCCTTGACCAGGCGCCGAGCGTCCATGAGTTGGTTGACCAACTCCTGGCGCCGCGGCTCGCTCAACGCAGGATTGGACAGGCGCCACAGCCGCCCCCTGACGATCAGATAGCGGCCGTCCGGGGTGGTCAGCGTTGCCGCGTCGTGGCGACTCATCTGGCGGATCCGTCGCGGCCCGAATTTGCCCACGCGGTGCAGTGATGATCGTGCATGGGCCCTCGCCGCTTGGTCGCTGTCTGTCCCGAAATCGACCCATGAGGCGGCGCCGAAGTTTAACCCGTTGCCGAATCAGGCGAGACAGGCGCGGCCTGCAGCCGTAAGCTTGGCGCCCTGTCCCGCCACCAGGCCAGGCCGGCACCCGGATGCCAGCCGGCCCAGCAGCCACTCGAAGCCTTGCGTATGAAAACCACCACCGATCTCGCCTCCCCCGAACTCGCTGCCAACGACGTCGCCTCGCCCGTCCAGGCCCATGGCTTTCTGCTGCCGATCGTCGGCGCCGCCGCGTTCTCGCACCTGCTCAACGACATGATCCAGGCGGTGATGCCAGCGGTTTACCCGATGCTCAAGACCCAGTTCTCGCTGAGCTTCGCGCAGATCGGCTGGATCGGTCTGGTGTATCAGATCACCGCCTCGCTGCTGCAGCCCTGGATCGGCATGTACACCGACAAGCACCCCAAACCCTACCTGCTGCCCTCCGGCATGGTGATGACCTTCATCGGCATCGCCCTGCTCGCCTTCGCCAACAGCTACGAGATGCTGCTGCTATCGGCGGCGGTAGTGGGCGTAGGCTCGGCGACCTTTCACCCCGAGGCGTCGCGTATCGCGCGGATGGCCTCCGGCGGGCGCTTCGGCACGGCGCAATCGACCTTTCAGGTCGGCGGCAACTCGGGCTCGGCCCTGGGGCCGCTGTTGGCCGCCGCCATCGTCATCCCCTACGGCCAGCATGCCATCGCCTGGTTCATGCTCGCCGCCGCCCTGGCGATCTTCGTGCTGTGCCGCCTCACCCTCTGGAGCGTCCATCACGGCCAGGCGAAGCTGAAAAGCCTGGCCAGCAAACAGACGGCTGGCCTGAACCGCGGCCAGGTGATACAGGCCATCGCAGTGATCTGCGTGCTGATGTTCGCCAAGTTCGTGTACATCGCGGCGTTCACCAACTTCTTCACCTTCTACCTGATCGAACGCTTCGCCATGAGCGTTCAGCAGAGCCAGATCTACCTGTTCATCTTTCTCGCTGCGGTGGCGCTCGGCACCTTCGCGGGTGGCCCGGTGGGCGACCGCATCGGCCGCAAGGCGGTGATCTGGATCTCCTTCATGGGCGTGGCGCCCTTCGCCCTGGCCCTGCCCTATGTCGGCGCCACGGCGACGGCGGTGCTGGCGATCATGATCGGCCTGGTGATGTCCTCGGCGTTCGCGGCCCTGGTGGTTTATGCCCAGGAAGCGGTGCCGGGTCGCGTCGGTATGGTGTCCGGGCTGATGTTCGGCCTGATGTTCGGTATTGGCGGCATTGGCGCAGCCGGCCTGGGCGAGCTGGCCGACGTACACGGCATCGTCTGGGTCTACCACCTGGTGTCGTTCCTGCCGCTGCTGGGCCTGGCCACCGCGCTGCTGCCCCGCACCCGGCCGCTCAAGCCAGCGGTGCCGGCCCCCGCAGGCCGCTAACCCGCCACCTGCAACTCATAGCGCAGGTAGCCGAGGGCGTTGGCCCCGACATGGCAGAACCCGGCGCGCTCGTAGAGCCGCCGGGCCGGGTTGTCGGCACGAACGTGCAGGCTAAGCGTCTCGAAGCCCGCCTGCCGGGCGCTCTCGGTATAAGCTCCAACCAGCACCTGTCCGATTCCCATCCGCCGATATGCCTCGCCGACATGCACGGTGCACAGCTCCGCGTGCCCCAGCTCATCGGCCCATAGCGAATAGCCGACGAGCTGGTCATCGACACAGGCGATGGTCAATCGCTCGAAGTTCTCGACCCACAGCGCCAGATGCCGCTCGGCAGCCATTTGCCAGGCGTGCTCATGCTGCGGCTCCCATTGACGGATATAGGCCAGTTCGCCCCGGTAGATAGCCGGTAGATCGGTGACCCGCGCGGGTCTGAGCACAGGTTTCGGATCGCCGTTCTCTGGTTCGCCAATCATCGTGAACACCCTCATTGCACGGCGGCCCACCGCCTTTATCGATAAACCCTTGATGAGTCGATGAATTCGCGCTTTGTCATGCGGACACATCTTGAGATTATAATAATAACGATTCTCACAATCATAACGCCTCCTACTCGCTCAACAGGGAACCCGTCATGTCGCGTCTCGCCCCACCTCGCTGCTTCGCTGCGCCCCGCAACCACCTGGCCTTGGCCATCTGCATGGCCACCATGGCGCCGGCCCTGGCCCAGCAGAGCAGCGAGGCGCCGGACAGTGCCGTCGGCGTGATGGAACTGGGCGCCACCGAAATTACCAACACTCAGCTGGGCAGCACCACCGAAGGCTCGCGCTCCTACACCACAGGCGCCATGTCCACCGCCACCAAGCTGCCCATGACCATGCGCGAAACGCCTCAGGCGGTCACCGTGATCACGCGGCAGCGTATGGATGATCAAGGCATGACCAGCATCAATGACGCCATCGACGCCGCGCCGGGTGTGTTTCTCAGCTACTCCAGCGGCCCAGGCCGGCAGACCTACTACGCCCGCGGTTTCGAGATTGACAACCTGATGTATGACGGCATCCCCAGCGGCTACAACGGCGTAGGTGTGGGCGTGCAACCGAACCTGGCGATGTTCGACCGGGTGGAAATCGTGCGCGGCGCCACCGGCCTGGTCACCGGTGCAGGCAACCCTTCGGCGGCGGTCAATATGGTGCGCAAGCGCCCGCTGGCCGATCAGCACGTCACCCTCACCGGCGCAGCGGGTAGCTGGGATGATTACCGTGGCGAAGTCGACGCCTCCAGTCCGCTCAACGAAAGCGGTACCCTGCGCGGCCGGGTAGTGACCTCCTACCGCGACGCCAATAGCTTCGTCGACGGCGCCGAGGAAGATCACGGTTTGTTCTACGCCATTACCGAGGCGGACCTGAGCGACGACACCACCCTGGCAGTCGGCTTTTCCCATCAGAAGGACAAGACCAACAATTTCTGGGGTGCCTCGCTGGTAGGCCTCGACGGTCGCCACCAGGATCTGCCGCGCTCCTACAACCCAGGCACAGATTGGGAAAACAAGGAGCAGGAAACCAACACGCTGTTCGCCGAACTGCGTCAACAGTTGGCAAATGACTGGAAGCTGCAGGTCAATGCCAATTATTCCGACCTGAATGCGCTGTTCTCGGGCTCATACCAATCTCGATTCGACGAAACAACGAGATCCTTGGAGCGAACCGTCTGGCAGGCCAAGTACGACGAGCACAAGCTCGGTTTGGATAGTTTCTTCAGTGGCCCGTTCGAGGCCTTTGGGCGCACCCATGAAATGGTGGTAGGCGCCAGCAAGCGCATCACAGACATGAATACCCACAGCTACAGCCCTTATGTGACCAACTGGCCTGTAGACGGTGGAAAACCGGACTTCACGCGCACCGGCAGCAAGCGCACGGTTACTACCGAGGACGGCGTGTACCTGACCACCCGCCTGAGCCTGGCCGACCCCCTGAAACTGATCCTCGGCGGCCGCCTGGACTGGTACGACTACGACGACAAGGAACGCTCGGATGCCGACTACAAGGTCACTCGTAACGTCACCCGTCTAGCCGGGCTGATCTACGACCTGGACGACCACCATTCGGTCTATGTGAGCTACAGCGACATTTTCAAGCCACAAACCGAAAAAGACATCACCGGCTCACCAGTCAGGCCCATCGAGGGCAAGAACTACGAGGTGGGCATCAAGGGTGAATACTTCGATGGCGCCCTCAACGCCAGCGCAGCTCTTTTCCGCATCGACCAAGAGAACCGTGCGGTGGAAACTTCCAGGATAGGCTGTCCGCAGACCGCCTGCTATCTGGCCTCCGGCGAGGTAAGAAGTCAGGGGATCGATCTTGAAATCCAAGGCGCCCTTACCGAAAACTGGCAGCTCGGAGCAGGCTATACCTACGCCCGCGTGCACACCTTGAAGGATGCCGCCAACCCGCAAAACGAGAAACAGCGCTTCGACACCGACATGCCGGAGCACCTGTTCAAGCTTTCCACCGTCTACCGTTTCCAAGGCCCGCTGGAGAAACTGCGCGTGGGCGGCAATATGTCCTGGCAGAGCCGTATGTACAACGACATCCCGCTGGACGATGGCAGCAGCTACCGCCTCAAGCAGGGCGCCTACGCCCTCACCAATCTGATGGCAGGATATGCGGTGAACGAAAATCTCGATTTGCAGCTCAACGCCAACAATATCTTCGACAAGAAGTACTACTCGTCGATTTCCACATCGATTGAGTACGGCGGCGACACCTACGGCACGCCACGCAATCTGATGCTGACCGCCAAATACAGCTTCTAAGCCCGCACCTCACCCACAAAAAAGCCAGTCCTTCGACTGGCTTTTTTGCCATCACGCGAGGGGATCACTCAGCCTGATCAGGCGCCTGGGTATCGGCGCCGTCGTCGTAGCCGCCCATGTCTTGCGGGGCATCATCGCCGTAGGCCGACGCATCATCACCCAGGCCACCGCCCATGCCGCCGGTCTTGGACATCACCAGCATGACGAACTCGTCGACGCTCATGTCCTGGCCGTTGAAGGTCACCTTGTTGTCGGCGTAATGCAGGGTCGACTGCAGGGTCTCGCCTTCCAGGGTCACCAGGCCGGTGCCGAGGGCCATGCCGCTGCCCATCTCGGTCATCATCGCCGCCTGCTGCTCGACGGCCTGGGCATCGGTGACGCCTTCGACCATCGCCTGGATACGCACGCCATCGCCGATCACCGCCTTGGCGACCGACAGTTTGGCATCCAGCTGGCCGATCAGTTGCCGGCCCAGCTCGTCTGGCGGCAGCTCGAAGGATTCTGGCTTGTCCATGTCCACCACCACGCGCAGCGAGGCCTGGCCATGGGGCGTGGTGAGGGTGAAGTTGTCCAGCGCCAGCTGTGGTTTGCCGGCCAGCAGCTTCTCCAGGTCGGCCTTCATGCGCGCCTCTTCGTCGGCCGAAAAGTCGAGCGCAGGGGCCTCTTCACCCAGGGCCTGGGCTTTCTGGATGGGCGTCAGCTTGTCCTGGTAGAGCTTGAACAGCGACTGCAGCGCCGCGCTGTCGAAGTTCTTGATGGCCCACAGGGTGCGCAGGCCGCCGATGTCCTTGCCGTCGTAGCTGACCATGCCCAGGTCATAGCCGATCTGCCCGTTGAGCATGTTGCCGCTTTCCTGCAGGCTGCCGACCTGGGCGATGTCCTTGATCAGCACGGCTGGCTTGTCGCCGACCTTGATCTGCGCGGTGGCCAGCTTGATGCTGCTGTCGCCGACGTAGAAATCGGCGCTACCCAGGCGCTGGTCGCTGGTCACGGTCAGGCCATGCAGGTCGGCCTGTACCGGCGTGTCCTCGGTGCTGGTGATCGACAGGCTGTCCATGGTGCCGCTGACCTGCACTTCCTTGGCGTGCTTGCTGGCCTCGAAGTCCAGGGTCATGCCGGAGAACTTGACCGTAGAGGTTGGCGACGGCGCGAAATCGAGCGGCGTCAGCACCAGTGAGCCACGGCTGGCACCGTCGTAACCCAGGCTGGCCTGGCCAGTGAGCGGCGCGGCGCCCTTGGCGGCATCGAACCACTTCTGGGTCAGCTCGTTGGGTTCCAGCTGGTAATTGCTGGCGACCATGACCGGCCACAGGTTCAGGCGCATCAGGCGCGACAGCGGCAGCGGGCCGTGCTCGATGTTGTCCAGCAGCAGCACTTCCATATGCCGCGTCTCGCCCTCTTCGGACGGCGCATCGAAGCTGAATTTGTAGCGTGCGGTGCTGGTGAACAGACGGGTCTCCAGCGACACCAACTCCAGCTTGAAGCTGGCTCCAGTGCCCAGCAGCGCTTCGGCGCCCTGGCGGTTGGATTCCTCGATGAGGTCGTTGAGAATGCCGGGCAACTGGGTGCCGGTGTACCAGGCGCCGGCCGTGCTGAGTGCGCCAACCGCCACCAGCCCTACTGCTACTGCTGCTAATTTGTTCATCGTCTGCTCAATGCATGTCCATGATGGGAATGTTCGGCCTTCCTGGCCTGGCGCATGGTGCGCATGCTGCGAAAGGCGGCGAGCATCTTAGCATCCTGGCGGTTATGGCACTGTGCGAGCGCTCTCCATTTTCTCGCCACAATCGCGGTTTCAGTGCTCAGGGTTGAAGCCGACCGGTCACTCATCGGCAGGCCGGCCGCAACCGCCAACTTCTCCTGAATCCTTGCGCCTCGTCCGTAGTCATACCTCACCAGTAGGGCATGGAGTCATCCGTGCCCAAGCCGGCCAGCTACAGGCCATGACCGAGGTGCGCAAATGGCTACACAGAGTGAACGAGTGCTCGAACAGGCCATAATGGCCATGCTGGGCGCCTGCATCGACCTGGGCTACGACGTCGACAAGCTGGCTAAAAAGGCCCAGGTGCTGGTTCTCGACAACAGCAAGTACAACTACGTCGAGCAACCCATGCCCTCGACTCCCCACGAAGCCATCGAACGCGCCCTGTCGACGATCAAGAGCGCGCCGCGGATTTGAGCGATCAGGTGGGTGGCGCTCTGGTCGTCTGCCGATGCGATCAGCAATGGTGGGCGGATCGGGCCGTGCAGGCCATGCATCGCTGCCTGAGTAACTAACTGCGGGAGCGGGAGGCGACACCTAGCCCATGCCGGCGTTTTTTTCGCAGGCATGGCCCGCTCCCACAGGAGCTCACCTATAGGCCGCACCGGCTGCACGTGTTCGATTCCCAGTATTCGGCTTTCCCCTCGAGAAACCTCTAAGGATCGATCTTGCGCCGTAGCCACGAGAACGGCGCCAGCACCCAGAACAGCCCATAGGCCAGCGTCCGCGTGCACACCCTTGCCAGCAACGGCGCCGGTCGCCAGTGCGGCTCGGCAACGAAGGCACCAGCCGGGCGAAAGTGCGCCAGCGGGCGGGTCAAAAAGCCCTGCCAGAGACCGTCCCGCGAGATGGCCACGCCGAGGTTTTCCGGGATGAAGAATCCCGAGTGACCGTATCCGTCGGCGCGCACGTTGAGCGTCGACGCCGCCAGGTAGCCCACCGTCCCGCCCGGCCCGGCGCCGGGAATGGCGTACTGAGCGAACGGCACGGCGCGATCCTGACCGCCGACATGGTTGAGCACCGCCTCCACCCGCCCCTGCTGGATGAGCCGATCCCAGTCGAAATCCGGGCGCACGATGCTCGCTGCGGTGATGATGCGACCGAACTTCAGGTCGGCGAACTCGGGGTTCTCCAGCACCCGCGCCAGCAGCAGCGTGCCAAAGCTGTGGGCGATGATGTCCGGCCTGTCGGGCAGACGGCTCTTTTGCGCCTCTGCGATGGCGATGCGCATGCGCTCGCCCAGGCGTCTGGCAAGGCGTTCATGCAGCCAGCGGGCGAACACGTCGATGGTCGCCCAGCCGTACTTGTAGATCAGCACCGGCGCCGAATAGCTGAGCCGGTTGGCGATTTCCCAACTGAACGCTTCCTGCCATTTGGCCCGGCTGTTCATGCCATGGATCACGATCACCCAGCGAATGTCGCGGCTGCTCTCACCCACCAGCCGGTAGCTGGGTTCGACCTCGGGCTCGACGCCCTGCTGCTGAAAGTCGGCTTGGCAGAACGGGCAGACCGTATTGGCCACGCCTGCCGGCAACAAACGCGCGCACCCCGCCATGGGGCAACGATAGGCATCGCGGCGCTCGGCGGCCTGGGCGCTGGCCAGGCCATCGAGAAATGCCTGTAACCCGCTGTCGTCGGGCGACGCCTCGACCGCCTGGGCGAACTGCGCCTGGGTGAACTCCAGCTCGACGCCCTGACCCAGCCGCCGGTCGATTTCCGCCTGCCAGCGGTCTGGCCGTGCACTATTCATGGCGCGCTGTTATACGCCCAGAGCAGCTCGACGATGCGCAGCACGTCTTCACGCTTGCACTGCGCCCAGATGCGCAGCCGCGCTTCACGGCCATAGACCTGCACGGCGATGCGCCGGCTGGTGCCGTGTTCTTCGGCGGCGAAATGCAGCATGCCCTGGGCACGGTCGAACTGGCCGGTGTCCACCGCCTGCAGCACCACACGCACCGGTTCCACGGCGTCGATGCCGCCGTCGGCCAGGGTCGAGGCCATCTCCACATAGCCGCCATCGAGTTCGAAGCGGGTCGAATGCACGCCCTTGCCCTTGCTCGCCGCCACCTTGACGGCCTGGTCGAGGGGAATGGGTTTCGCCGGGGCGTCCGGGCAACCGATGGTGGCCAGCGTGCGGCGGATGTCCTGAAAGACCGCCTTGTGATCGATCTCGGGGTTGCGGTGAATCAGTACCAGGCAGTAAGAATCGGCAAAGCGCCATTCGAAGCGCACCACGCTGCGATCCAGGCGCTGCCGGTAGGCGTCGAAGCGGTAGTGCTCCAGCCCTTCTTCAAGGGTGAAATCTTTGGGTTTGAAGCGATTCCAGCCGGCCTTGCCCTGATGCCAGAGCAGCGACAGGCTAGTGTCGGACAACGCGATATGGGTGAGCGTCAGGGCCTCCGGGAAATCCAGGCTGGCGCTGGCGCCGAGCGCTTCGGCATGAGGGCTCGCGGCGATACCGGCGGCCAGCCGCGCCCCATCCACCTCGGGCGGCGCGATCAGATAAAGGTGCTGGTCGCCCCAACCCTCGACTTCCGCCAGCCAGGCTTCGAGCTTTTCCTGGGTCAGCTCGTCGGCATCGATGGCGGCATCCAGGTTGGCAGCGAAGTCCTCCTTGGTCGCGCCGATTCTGGCCGTGGTGCTGCGCAGCAGCTCCTTGATGAAGGCATTACCCTGGGCGACGATCACCCGTCGCACCAGCTCCTTGAGTTGCGGTTTGCTCAGCGAATCCATGCCCTCTCCCGGCGGTACGAAGCGTCCTATGCTGCGGCACGACATAGCTATACGCCATCATACTGCCTGGAGAGAGATTTGGCTCGATCAGCGTGCTTCAGCAACTATCCGAACAGTGCCAGCAGCCTGCCTCGCTGGCAGTGCATTGGAACGCCAGCGAGTCAGGTATGTCGCTCAACTACGCCGCTGCACCACCAGATTGCCCACGGAAACCTGTACGACCTGATCGTGCTGATTCAGGGTGGTGGTGCGTAGCTTGACCAGGCCCTGGGTAGGTTTGCTCCTGGACGGCCGCACCTCCAGCACCTCGAGCTCGACCCGTAGCTCGTCGCCGGGCCGCACCGGCAGCGGCCAGCGCAGTTCGTCGAAACCGGCGCCGATGATGCCGCCGGCCAGCTTCGGCTCGCAGTCCACCAGCAAGCGCATGGTCAGTGCCGCAGTGTGCCAGCCACTGGCCGCCAGCGAGCCGAACAGCGACTGTCGCGCTGCTTCGTTATCGAGATGAAAAGGCTGCGGGTCGAACTCACGGGCAAAAGCCTTGATGGCGTCTTCGTCGACGCGCGCCCGGGTGGCGCCGGTGAAACGCTGCCCGGGGGTGAGGTCATCGAGGTAGTGAAGGGTCATGGCGGTCTCCCTGTACGTGGCGAATGCGCATCGGTGAACGGCGTGTCAGCGTGTACCGTCGGGCTGCGGCGCGCGGCAGGCGCTGAGGATTTCATCGGCCAGGGGCGAGTCATCCGGGCAGGCGCGTGACAGCACGATGGCGCCGACGGCCTGGGAGAGCTGGCCAATGAGCCTGGCCCGCTGCTGTTCGTCCGCTTCCTGCTCGCCATTGCGCGCCAAGCTGGTGAGCAGGGCCTCGATGGCGTCGGCGAAGATGGTCTTCAGCGCTTCGGGCTGGCGCGCCGCATCGCCGCCAAGGGCGGAAAGCGTGCAGCCGTGGTCGCGGGTATCGCGGTGCTTGCGCGTCAGATAGAGATCGAAGAACCGCTGCGCATTCAGCTCCTGGCTGCGCTCCAGGGTTTGCGCGATGCCGCAGGCCGCGGACTCCGCCATCAGGTCCGCCTTGGAAGCGAAGTGCTTGTAGAAGCCGCCATGGGTAAAGCCAGCAGCAGCCATCAGCTCCGCTACGCCCACGCCGTCGAAACCCCGCTCACGGAACAGCTGCGATGCCGTTTCCACGATCAACGCCCGGTTCGCCTGGGCCTGGGCTTTGCTCACGCGCATATCGCCGCCTCTGCATTGATGCTCGATTCAGTGACTTCACTATACATAGATGTCGATCATAATCAAAAAGAATTGACAAAAAAGATTATGAACATAATCTTAATCATCGACGGCAACCTGTCTCGGTATTCGCGCCATGAATGGCGTACGTATCAGCGGCGCGCCGACGCTTGCAACACGATAAAGGTCATGGGCATATGGCGGCGCTTCGCTGTCGATTGCGGCCGGCCTCGCGCGCCAGTCCAGCCTTACTTTATTTGCAAGCAGCAAGCCGCTGAGCGCAGCGGCCATTCAAACGAGATGAGGTCTCCATGTCCGATGACGTTCTGTTCAGCCCTTTCAAGCTGAAAAGCCTGGCACTCCCCAACCGTATCGTCATGGCGCCGATGACCCGCGCCATGGCGCCAAAAGGTATTCCAGCCGAGGCACATGCCGAGTACTACCGCCGCCGCGCCGAAGGCGGTGTCGGCCTGATTCTCACCGAGGGCACGGTGATCGACCGCCCGGCCTCGCGCAACATGCCGGGCATCCCCTTCTTCCACGGCGACGCGGCGCTGGCCGGCTGGGGTGAAGTAGCGAAGGCCGTGCATGCCGCTGGCGGGCTTATCGGGCCGCAGATCTGGCACACCGGCTCGACCCGTGGCCAGGGCGGCTGGGAGCCTGAAGCACCGGTAGAGAGCCCAAGCGGGCTGGTGGGGCCGAATGATCCGCGCGGCACGGAAATGAGCCTGGAAGACATCGCCGACACGGTGGCCGCCTTCGCCAAGGCCGCTGCCGATGCCAAGCGCCTTGGCTTCGATACCGTGGAGCTGCACGGCGCCCACGGTTACCTGATCGACCAGTTCTTCTGGCCCGGTACCAACACCCGCACCGACGCCTTTGGCGGTGCCACGATCGCCGAGCGCTCGCGCTTCGCCGCCGAGGCGGTTCGCGCGGTACGAGCCGCAGTGGGCGAGGACTTCCCGCTGATCCTGCGTGTCAGCCAGTGGAAGCAGCAGGACTACGCCGCGCGCCTGGCCACTACGCCGGAACAGATGAGCGAATGGCTGGCACCGCTGGTCGAGGCCGGCGTGGATGTACTGCACTGCTCGCAGCGACGTTTCTGGGAACCGGAGTTTCCGGAACTGGACGGCGCCGAGGGCCTGAACTTCGCCGGTTGGGCGAAGAAGCTCACCGGTGCGGCGACCATCAGCGTCGGCTCGGTGGGGCTCGACGGCGACTTCTTCGGCGCCTTCGGCGGCAAGGGCTCCGGCGCTGCGGTGCTGGACAACCTGCACCTGCGCATGGAGCGTGAGGAGTTCGACCTGATTGCCGTAGGCCGCGTGCTGATTTCCGATGCCGGCTGGGCCAACAAGGTGCGCAATGGCGAGCCGCTGCCAGGCTTCAACGCCGCCGACCTCGCGACGCTGGCCTGACGGCCAGGCTGCAAAAAAACACGGGCCAGGCGGCCCGCGTTTTCTCACCTGACGCAATCGCCCGCCCCTATTGTTCCTCACCCCGCAGCTGGGCGCTCAACCCGTCGCAACTGACAGACCATTCACTGAGCCAGTCCGCCAGCGCTGGCGATTGCTCTGGCAGGCCGAGCTCGACGGCGAAGTCGGCCGGCGGGACGTTGCCGTGCCGGCCGCGAAACAGGCCGCGCATGATCACCACGCCAGCCACTCGGCCATCCTTGACGAAGCGGTGCTCCATGAAGCTCCACTTGTCGTCCCAACCCAGCATGCGGGTGTGGATTTCGAAGCGCTCGAACAACCGCAACTCTCGGCGAAACTTGCCCCATACGTCACCGACGATGGGCAGCGCGCGCTGGCGCAGCGCCACCCGGAACGCGCCGCTGCGCAGCACGTAGTCCATGCGCCCGATATCGGCGAGGGTGAAGTAGCGACCGTTGGTGACGTGACGATTCAGGTCGAGATCCAGCGGCCAAACGCGCATGCGCACCACGGTGGTATCGAACGCCGAAATGGGTTTGCGCCAGGGCCGGCGCAACAGCATCAGGAAAAGACGAAACCAGAGATTCATGGGGCGACGGCCTGTACCAGCGAAAGGGCTCCACTTTATACAGCGCGTCTTCAGGCACGGTAGCTGCGAAACAGCCGTTTGCGAGGGGATTTGTGCATGCCGCAACCGAAGTCAGCGGTTGGGAGCGGAGTCGGCATCCTGAATGAAATGATCGGTTGGTATCGAAGCGGTTATGCCGTCGAGTTCCTGCAAGCGCTTGACCTGGGCAATGAAGTCCAGCATCACCGCTTGCACGAGGGCGCCGTTGCCCAGTTGCGACGTACTCAAGTGCCGTTGGCCTAGGCATTGCCCGTCGGCGGACATCGCCTTGAAGCAGATGCCGGTAGGGCATCGTTCAAGTTCGAGCTGGCAGCCGGTTTCCGTCTTGAATCTGCTGATGTATTTGTCCATACCTGTGTGAGGCGGATACATGCAGAACAGTTCGTATAGTCTTGCGACCACTCGTCCGGCGCCGCAGCGCGCCATTGCGGCGCCTGCGGCTACCCTGCTTCAACCCACGCCGGTGGGCCCGTCGATCACCTGGCGTACCTTGCGCGCCAGCTCGTTTGGCACGTACGGCTTGGAGATCACGTCGTACTCGCTGCCGCCGGCATCGGTGCGTTCCAGCGAGTTCTCCGCATAGCCGGTGGTCAGCAACACCTTGAGGCCCGGCTTGCGACGCCGCGCTTCGCGCGCCAGCATCACGCCGTTCATGCCGCCGGGCATGATCAGATCGGTGAACAGCAGGTCGTAGTCGGCCACGTCCAAACGCAGCAGCGCTTCGCGCGCATTGAGGGCGATGTCGGCGACGTATCCGTAGTCCTCCAGCACCATGCGGGCAAGGTCGGCCACGTCAGGGCGGTCCTCGACCACCAGTACGCGCTCGGTGCCGTTGCGCTCGTTGGTGCGTTCCTTGGCCGGGCTGTGGATCACCTGGCTGTCGTCGGCCGGGAAGTACAGGCGCAATGTGGTGCCCACGCCCTCCTCGGAGTAGATGCGCACGGTGCCACCGGATTGCTTGACGAAGCCATAGACCATCGACAGGCCGAGCCCGGAGCCCTTGCCTTCATCCTTGGTGGTAAAGAACGGGTCCATCACCCGGCTGCTCACGCTGTCGGACATACCCATGCCGTTGTCGGTGATCGCCACGCTGACGTAACGCCCGGGCATCAGCCCGTCGTAGGACATGCTGCCCAGTTCTTCGACCGTCACGTTCTTGGTTTCGATATGCACCACGGGCTGCTCGCGCCCTTCCAGCGCGTCGCGGGCGTTGATCAGGATATTGAGGAACGCCACCTCGGCCTGGGTCGGGTCGATGCGGCAATTCCACAGGGTCCTGTCGAGGGTCAGGCGCAGATTGGCATGCCCCAGGGTACGTTCGCCGAGCTCCTGAAAGCCGCTGATCAGGCCGTTGAGGTTGAGCACCCGGCCTTCGAGCTTCTGCTTGCGCGAGAACGCCAGCAGTTGCTGGGTCAGCGTGGCAGCGCGGTCGGCGGCGTTGCGGGCGTTGTTGACGCAACGCAGGATACGATCCTGATCGTATTCGGGCTTGCTGGCCGAGCGCTCGAGCACTTCCAGATAGCCGATCATCACCTGCAGCAGGTTGTTGAAATCGTGAGCGATGCCGCCGGTCAGCTGGCCCAGCGCTTCCATCTTCTGCGCCTGGCGCAGGCCCTCCTCGGCATCGCGACGGCGGCTGATGTCCAGCTGCGAGGCAAAGAAGTAGATCAGCTCGCCGGCATCGTTGTAGACCGGCGAGATGAACAGCGCATTCCAGAACGTGGAGCCGTCCTTGCGGTAGTTGATCAATTCCACCGAGATTTCCCGGCGCGCATGGATGGCCTCGCGTACCTGGGTCACCACCGAGCGATCGGTTTCCGGGCCCTGCAGGAATCGGCAGTTCTGGCCGACGATGTCCTCCACGTCGTATCCGGTCATCTCCAGAAAGGCGTGGTTGGCGAAGATGATCGGGTTGTCGGGCCGATTGGGGTCGGTGACGATCATCGGCATGCGGGTGGTTTCCACCGCTGCGAAGAAGATGTTCTTGCCCGAGCCGGAAATGTCGCCTGAAGAGGCGTTATCAACCCGGAAGTCCTGCTTGCCACCTGTCGGCATCGGCTTACCTATCACGCTGCTGGCGAGGCCGGATGTAGCGCCCCTGTCCTGAGTTCGAGCGGCGGGCCGGCAAGAAGTTCTACATCGAATACGTGCTGTACAAGCCTTTCCCAACACCTCGCCGCTTCACTGCCAGAATTATCGTCAATCGCTGAAAATCAGCGCAGATGCTGCTGTTTACCGCGTGCCTACCAATGGCACACTTGCAGCCTGACTCGCATTACCAGCGCAAGGTTCGCACCGTGCCTTACATCTTCGACGATTTCGATTGGGCCGCCACTCCGCTGGGCGCTCAGCACAACTGGCCAACCGAGCTGCGCACAACCTGCGCGATCATGCGCAACAGCAGCTTTGCGATGTGCGCAGTCTGGGGTCGCGAGCGAACCTTTCTCTACAACGATTGCTACGCAGCGCTTCTCGGCGAGCAGCACCCTGGCGCACTGGGTCAGCCTATCGAGACGGCCTGGGCCCAGGTGTGGCCGACTCTTGGTCCATTGGTGGAACGAGTGCTTCGCGGAGAACCCGTGCATGACGAGAACATGCCGCTGGTGCTCTACCGCAACGGCTACCCCGAAGATACCTACTGGACCTTTTCCTACAGCCCACTGACCGACGCGAGCGGAGCCGTGGCCGGCTTTTTGAACGTGGCCATCGAAACCACTCAGGTGGTCACCATCGAACAGCCAGCCGTTGCCAACGCCGAACGGGTGCAACTGGCGCTGGCCGCCGGAGCGATCATCGGCACCTGGTTCTGGGATTTGCCTACCAACCGATTCACCGTCGACGAAGCGTTCGCCCGCAGCTTCGGCCTCGACCCGGCGATGGGCCGCAGCGGCCTAAGCCTGCAGCAGGTGGTCGCCACGGTTCACCCCGACGACATCGACAGCCTGCACGAAGCGATCAGCCAGGCCATCGCCCGCGGTGGCCCCTACGCTCATCAGTACCGCGTGCGCCGCGCCGATGGCCGTTATTACTGGCTGGAAGCCAACGGCCGCGTCGAATTGGCAGCCGATGGCACGGGCCTGAGCTTTCCCGGCGTGCTGATCAACGTCGAAGAGCGGCGCGCCATCGAAGGCGAACGTGACCGGGCCATCGCCCGGGTCATGGCGCTCAATGCCGAGCTGGAGCAGAAGGTCATCGCCCAGACCTTCGAACGCGGCCGTACGTGGCAGATCACTCCCGACCTGCTCGGCGTGCTCAACCACGACGGCTACTTCGAAGCCACTAACCCGGCATGGCAGGTCACCTTGGGCTGGTCCGAGGAAGAGCTGGCCAGCGTGCACTTCCTCGAATTCGTCCACCCCAAGGATCAGGCCGGCACGCAAAACGTGTGGCGCAAGTTCAAGGAGGCCGGCGAGCCGGCGTTGGGTCTGGAACATCGCTTCCGCTGCCGCAACGGCGAATGGCGCTGGTTGTCCTGGGTGGCCGTGCCCGATGGCCGCAAGACCTACTGCTCGGCACGCGACATCACCCGCGAGAAGCTCAACCGCGCCGAACTGCGCAAGCGCACCGCCGAGCGCGACCGCTTGTGGGAAAGCACCAATGACCTGATGGGCTCGGCGGGACTAGACGGCTATTTCAAGACCATCAACCCGGCCTGGACCCAGTTGCTCGGTTGGGACGCGGAAAAGCTTCTGAGCATCCCTTTTCTCGACGTGGTGGTCGAGGACGACTGGGCCGACGTACTCGACCTCATGGAGCGCCTGGGCAAGGGCGAAAAGGTTAGCGGCTTCACCAGCCGTTTGCGCAGCAACAGCGGCGAGACACGCTCGTTCATGTGGACCGCCGCGCCGGATCCATCAGGGCGAATCTTCCATTTCGTCGGCCGCGACGTCACCGCCCAGCACATGGCCGAGGAGTCGCTGCGCCAGTCGCAGAAAATGGAAGCCATCGGCCAGTTGACCGGCGGCCTGGCCCACGACTTCAACAACTTGCTGGCGGGCATTTCCGGCGCATTGGAGCTGATGCACCTGCGTATCGAACAGGGCCGCTTCCACGAGCTCGGGCGGTACATGGGCGCCGCGGAAACCGCCACCCGCCGCGCCGCCGCCCTGACCCACCGCCTGCTGGCCTTTTCGCGCAGGCAGACGCTGCTGCCCAAGCCCACCGACGCCAACGCGCTGATCGCCGGCATGTTGGAAATGATCCAGCGCACTGTCGGCCCGGGCATCCGCCTGGAAAGCGATCTGCAGGCCGACCTGTGGACGGCACTGGTGGATGCCTCGCAGTTGGAGAACACCCTGCTCAACCTGTGCATCAACGCCCGGGACGCCATGCCGAGCGGCGGCGTGATCAAGAGCACCACCCGCAATCTGCACATCGACGCGCCCCAAGCCGCAGCGCTCAACCTGCCCGAGGGGCCGTACCTGAGCCTGGCGGTCAGCGACGAAGGCGTGGGCATGCCGCCGCAGGTAGTCGCCCGGGCGGTGGAGCCCTTCTTCACCACCAAGCCGATCGGCGAAGGCACCGGCCTGGGGCTTTCCATGGCCTATGGGTTCGCCAAGCAATCCGGCGGGCAGATGCGCATCGTCTCGGTGGTCGGCGAAGGCACGGTAGTGACTCTGTACCTGCCCCGCCACAGCGGCAACCCACAAAGCGAGGCCGAGCCGGACACCATGGCCGCACTCGAGCCCGTGACGGAGCGGCAAGGCAAGACCGTACTGGTGGTCGATGACGAGCCGACCATTCGCCTGCTGGTGACGGACGTGCTGGAAGAGCTGGGCCTGAAGGTCATCGAGGCCAGCGACAGCGCAGCGGGCATCAGCCTGCTGCACTCGGACGCCGTCATCGACCTGCTGATAAGTGACGTCGGCCTGCCCGGCGGCATGAACGGCCGGCAGATGGCCGACGCCGGAAGGCTGGTCAGGCCGGCCATGCCGGTGCTGTTGATCACCGGTTATGCAGAGAATTCGCTGCTGACCGACGGGCAACTGGCACCCGGCATCACCGTACTGACCAAGCCGTTCAGCCTCGACGCGCTGGCCTCGCGGGTGCGTGAACTGCTCGCCGAGTGACGAGCCCGGGGCAAACGCCGGTCAGTCCAGCGCCTGCTCGTAATCTTTCACATACTGGTTGGCCAGGGTGGTCTTCTGCTGGTCGGTGAGCATCTTGCCGGCCTGCTGGAAAAAGGTGTGCTCTTCGTCCTCCAGGTGATGGAAGATCTTGTCCTTGAGCTTGCGCGCCGTGGCGATCCACGATGGGCTGGACGGGTCAGTGTCTTCCAGGGTTTCCAGCAACTCGTCCATCTCATGGTGCTCGGCCACGCCATGGCGAGACAGGTCCACGCCCGCGTCGTGCTTCATAAGTGGCGAATAGAAGAACCGCTCCTCGGCCCGGGCATGGGCCAGCAATTCGTCCTTCAGCTCACTGTAACGCTGGGCCCGCTCGGGGGAATCGCCCGTGGTGGCGAGCAACGCCTCGGCCATCGCCCGCTGACGGTCATGGCTCTCACGCAACGCTTGGAATATCTGCATGCAATCACCTCATCGGCTAACGACTGTTCGCGGCCTTTCGGGGCCATCTGCAGGTTGTGACCGAAGGGGTGAAAAGCGGGTTCACACTTTCAAGCGCAGGACTTCCGGCAGCTAGGGTCTG
>NZ_MSXU01000009.1:1416305-1431119 GCF_001945375.1 Pseudomonas sp. PA1(2017) | reverse complement strand
GGCCCGCATGCGCAACGCCCTGGACGAGATCGTCGTCGACGGTATCAAGACCAACGTGCCGCTGCACCGCGACCTGGTGCGCGACGAGGGGTTCTGCCAGGGTGGGATCAACATCCATTACCTGGAAAAGAAACTGGGCATGGACAAGCACTGAAACGATCTGCCCGTAGCCTGAGTAGCGCTGGGCTCAACCGCAGGCTAGGGCGTCGTCCGTCTTCAGAGCATTTCCGCGGCAACTGCTGCGCGGATGGCTTCCAATAGCATCATGCACGCCGGGTTGTCGTTGTTGCTGCGCCAGGTCAGGTGCAGCTCGCTCTGGATGCCTTCGCCGAGGTCGATCTCGCGAAAGCACACGTTCTTGAACACTACATTGGTGGCGCAGCGAGGTACCAGGGCCAGGCCCATACCGGCGTTGACCAGCGCCAGAATGGTCAGCGACGAGCCCAGCCATTGCACGTATTCCGGGGCCACGCCGGCCGAGCGAAACATGCCGGTCAACAGCTCGTTGAACGGCGGGTAGGCGGCGTGGGAGTACATCAGGAAGGGCGCGCCATCCAGATCCCGGACGCCCACCTGACCAACCGCGGCCAGCGGGTGCTGGCGGGGGATGGCCAGCACGAAGGGTTCGCGCACCAAACATTCGTTTTCGTAGCCGGCCTGCAGCAGCGGCTGGCGCACGATGCCCAGGTCGATGCGCCGGGTGCGCAGCGCTTCGTGTTGCTGGTGGGTGTTCATCTCGCTCAGGGAAATCTTCACCTGGGGCTGATTGAGGCGCGCCTCGGCGATCACCCGGGGCAGGAATTCATACACTGCACTGCCCACGAAGCTGATGCTCACCGAGCCGATATCACCGGCGGCGAAGCGCCGCGCCGAGGCGGCGGCCTGGTGGGCGCGCTCCAGCAGGTTCTGCGCTTCGATGAAGAACGCCCGGCCGGCGGCGGTGAGCGCGACGCTGCGCGTACTGCGGGTGAACAGTTCGACGCCCAGGCTGTGTTCGAGCAGCTGGATCTGCCGGCTCAGTGGTGGCTGGGTCATGTTCAGCCGTTCGGCGGCGCGGCGAAAGTTGAGTTCGGTGGCGACGGTGGTGAAGCAGCGTAGTTGAGCGAGCTCGAACATTGATCTAATCCAGGTATCAATCGAATGCCAATATAGATTAGACGGGATCAATGCCCGCGTACATGATCGGCGCATCCCACAAAAACAATGATCGGGAGTCGCCCCAATTGAATAACGTCCAAGGTTCAGCCGACCCGCAGGTTGTCGCCCGCGCGGTCTCGAAAGTGAAACGCCACGTCTTGCCGCTGTTCGTGGTCATGTTCATCGTCAACTACATCGATCGGGTGAACATCGGCTTCGTGCGCAGCCACCTAGAAACCGACCTGGGTATCGGCGCCGCTGCTTATGGCTTAGGCGCCGGCCTGTTCTTCATCGGCTACGCGCTGTTCGAAGTTCCCTCGAACATGCTGCTGCAGCGCTACGGCGCCAAGGTGTGGCTGACCCGCATCATGTTCACCTGGGGCGTCGTCGCCACCGCCATGGCCTTCGTGCCCAACGAAACCTGGTTCTACATCCTGCGCTTCTTGCTCGGCGTCGCCGAGGCCGGGTTCTTCCCGGGCGTGGTGTACTACTTCACCAAGTGGCTACCGGCTGGCGAACGCGGCAAGGCCATGGCCATCTTCCTGAGTGGCTCGGCGATCGCTTCGATCATATCCGGCCCGCTCTCGGGCGCGTTGCTGCAGATCGACGGTCTGGGCATGAAGGGCTGGCAGTGGATGTTCTTCATCGAAGGCATGTTCTCGGTGCTGCTGTGCGGCTTCGTGTGGTTCTGGCTGGACTCGCTGCCCAAGGACGCCAAGTGGCTGACCCGTGAGGAAAGCCAGGCCCTGACCGACTGCATCGACGAAGAGCAGCGTCAGCGACAGCTGGCGGCGGGGGAGACCGGTGCGGTCAAGCACTCGGTGTTCAAGTTGCTGCGTGACCCGCAGATCATGCTGTTCTGCTTCCTGTACTTCTCCATTTCACTGACCATCTATGGTTGTACCTTCTGGCTGCCGAGCATCATCCGCTCCATGGGTGGGCTGGGCGACTTCGAGGTCGGCCTGTTCAACTCCATTCCCTGGATCATCTCGGTCGCTGCCATGTATGCCTTCGCGGCCCTGGCCTCGCGCTACAAGTGGCAACAGGCCTGGGCCTCGGCGGCGTTCATCATCGCGGCGTTCGGACTGTTCATGTCGACCACCGGCGGGCCGGTGTTCTCCTTCGTCGCCATCTGCTTCGCGGCCATTGGCTTCAAGGCGGCGTCCTCGCTGTTCTGGCCGATTCCCCAGGCCTATCTGGATGCGCGCATCGCCGCGGCGGTGATCGCCCTGATCAACTCGGTAGGCAGCCTGGGCGGCTTCGTGGCGCCGGCCACCTTCGGTTATCTCGAGCAGCACACAGGCTCCATCGAGGGCGGGCTGATCGGCCTGGCCGTGGTCTCGCTCGTTGCCGGCATCCTGGTGTTCATGACCAAGACCAGCAAGGGCGCCAAGGGCAACGGCAATGGCGTGAGCCCCAAGCCTGCCGTAACGCCTGCCTGACATGCACCGGCGCTGGCCAGGCCCGCGCCGCTACTTCCAGCACAAGGAATTTGAATGATGAGGATCAAACAGGTACGCGTGACGCCGATTGCGTTCCGTGACGCACCGCTGCTCAACGCCAGCGGCATCCATGAGCCCTACGCACTGCGTTCGATCATCGAAGTGGAAAGCGACAACGGTTTCATTGGCCTGGGCGAAAGCTACGGCGATGCGCCGGTGCTCAGCGTGCTGCAGGCCATGCAGGATTCGCTGGTCGGTCTCGACCCCTTTGACCTGAACGGCTTGCGCGCCAGGGTGGTGAAGACCGTGACCGCGCTCAAACCGGGCACCGCGGGCGCCGAACTGGCGCCGGGCTCGCACCCGAGCAAACAGGTGGCCAATGCCTATTCGGCTTTCGAGGTGGCCTTTCTCGATCTGCAGGCGCGTTCCCTGGGCATGCCGCTGGTGGATCTGCTCGGTGGTGCGGTGCGCGATCGCGTGCCATTCAGCGCCTACCTGTTTCTCAAGTACGCCGAGCACGTGGGCTCACCCTACAAGCCCGATCGCTGGGGCGAGGGCATCAGCCCCGAGCAGATCGTCGCCCAGGCGCGCACCATGATCGAAGAGAACGGCTTCAAGAGCATCAAGCTCAAGGCCGGTACCTTGCTCGGCCCTGAGCATGAAGTGGCGTGCATCAAGGCGCTGCGCCAGGCCTTCCCGGAAGCGCCGCTGCGTATCGACCCGAATGGTAACTGGTCGGTGGAAACATCGCTGCGCATGGCCGAGCTGATGGGCGATGATCTGGAATACTACGAAGACCCGTGCCCGGGGCTGGAAGGCATGGCCGAGGTGCACAAGCGCACCGGTATCCCGCTGGCGACCAATATGGTGGTCACCGACTTCGACGAGTTCCGCCGCAGCGTGGCGCTGAACAGCGTGCAGATCGTGCTGGCCGACCATCATTACTGGGGCGGCTTGCGCGATACGCAGATCCTAGCGCGCATGTGCGACACCTTTGGCCTGGGCGTGTCGATGCATTCCAACTCGCACTTGGGCATCAGCCTGATGGCCATGACCCATGTGGCGGCGGCGGTGCCGAACCTGTCCTACGCCTGCGATACCCACTATCCGTGGCAGGAGCCGGACGAGGAAGTGATCAAAGGCGGCAAGCTGCCCATCGTCGACGGCTGCGTAACACTGACCCACGCGCCGGGCCTGGGCGTCGAGCTGGACTACGACCAGTTGGCCAAGCTCAACGACCAGTACCTGACCTGCGGCATCCGCTCGCGTAACGACGTGACCCAGATGCAGAAGTACGACCCGAGCTGGAAGGCGCTCAAGCCGCGGTTCTGATCCGCCACCTGCCGAGGTGGCCGTCATGGCCACCTCGACCTTCTTAGAGCTGCTTGATTAGTGCTAGCGCTGCTTGGCTTTCTATTACCTGCGCGTACTCATCCTGCAGATTGGCCAGCGCCATGGCATGCACGTCCTCGGCGCTGCGCAGCACCCCGTGGTAGTCGGTCTTGGCGAAGGTGAAGCAGCCATCGGCGATCACATAGGTGGTGAAGCCCAGATTGCCGGCCGTGCGCGCTGTCGCTTCCACGGAATTGTTGGTGCTGACGCCGACGATCACCAGCGAATCCAGGTCGCGAACCCGCAGCCAGCGTTCCAGTGCCGAGTTGATGAATGCATCCGGCACGTTCTTCTCGACCACATGTTCCTGGGGCAGCGGCTGCAGCGCTGTCTGGAATTGCGCACCTGGCTGACCCGGTGCGAACGGCGAGCCTGGCGAACGGGAGATGTGACGCACATGCACCACCGGTGCGCGCGCCGATCGCCAGGCCTGTAGCAGTTCGGCGATGCGGTTCGGGGCGTCGGGGCCTGCTGCCGGTTCGAGCATGCCGCGCTGCATGTCGATGATGATCAGGGTAGGGAGGGCCATGAGACTGCCTTGTGTCGGGTGGAAGGGCACTTCTGCGGAAATTACCCCTCTATAGAATAGTCCCCCTCCCTTCCAGTATTGCATCTTGCACGACCAGAATCTGGTTACCGTGCAGGATGCATAGTTCAATTATTTTTTATCTTTAAATAGTCCTTTTAAATCAGTGACTTAGTTTTTTCCTATAGCTGGCATGCAGTCTGCAATATCCCTCTCGACGAAGGAACACCACTCAGAGGGTACGAGCCATGCAATACGCCATCCAGCACCTGATCGAAAACCTCCCGGACTACGCCATCGATTTCAAGAAGCGCCCCGACGGGATGTTGCTGATGACGTTGCGCAAGGATGGTGAAGTTGCTTTCGTGAAGGCGATCGACCGTCAGACCGTTTTCTGCGAGACCCGCGTTCAGGCGCTGCTGCATGAGATCATGCGTGACAGCAAGTTGATCAGTGGCGAAATCAACTGGAAGGGGCAGGGCGCCCAATGGATCGATCGCAGTCTGCCAACCTTCACAGGCGCGCCGATCAACCCGACTGCTGCCAAGATGATGTGGGCCCGTCGTGGTCGCGACGGTTCCTACCGCGCTACCGCCTGATTCCGTCCAGCAGGCTCAAAGAAGCCCCGCCCAACCAGGCGGGGCTTTTTCGTGCTCGCGAGGTGACTTTCCGTGAGCCAACCTCATGACCCGCGGCGCCAGCTCGATGATCGAGTGGATGCGCAGCGCAACGCCATAAATTGTTACGCAGCCATGACATGCCGTAACGGCATCGCAAAGCCCGCGTAGAAGGGGCTTGGCCGCTCTCAAACGCCTTTTTCAGCGTCCTGAAAAAGGCGGTGTGGGCGATCAGCCAGTACCTGTCACAAAAAGTTCATAGGATTGATGCAAAGTGCGGGCTCCCTCTCACAAGGAGTTCCCTAATGAAAAAGCTAATCAAGTCTGCCGCCATCGCCTTCACGGTTTCTCTTTGTGCCACTTCGGTGTCCTTTGCCGCGGAAAATCTGCGACTGACCGGCTCCGGTGCCAGCTTTCCTGCACCGATCTACCTGACTTGGTTCAAGGATTTCAGCAAGAACACCCCCGGCGTCACCGTTGACTACCAATCCAAGGGTAGCGGTGCCGGTGTACAGGATTTTCTGAACAAGACCGTCGACTTCGCGGCCAGTGACTCGGCGATGAAAGAGGAAGATATCGCCAAGGTGGCCGAAGGCGTTCAACTGCTGCCGATGACCGCGGGCGAAATCGTTCTGGCCTACAACCTGCCAGGCAACCCGAAGGGCGTTAAGTTGCCTCGCGACGTCTACTCCAACATCTTCCTGGGCAAGATCACCAAGTGGAACGATCCGAAGATCGTTGCCGCCAACCCCGATCTGGAACTGCCCGACCTGCCAATCACCGTCGTCGTGCGCGCTGACTCCAGCGGCACCACTGCCGTATTCACCAAGCACCTGTCGGCCATCAATGCCGAGTTCAACAAGGAGCTGGGCGAAGGCAACACCGTCAACTGGCCAGGCAGCGACAAGTTCATCAAGTCGCCGAAAAACGATGGCGTGACCGCTACCGTTCGCCAGACTCCCGGCTCCATCGGCTACATCGAGTACGGCTTCGCCAAGCTGGCCAAGGTCGACTTCGCCGTGCTGGAAAACAAGGCTGGTGAATATGTAGTGCCGAACGCTGAAAGCGGTGCCGAAGCACTCGCCGCGGTGAAAATGCCGGAAAACCTGGTGGCCTGGCTGCCGGATCCGGATGGTGCCAAGTCCTACCCGATCACCACCTACACTTGGATGATCTTCCGCAAGGACAACGGCAACCCGGCCAAGGCCAAGGCCCTGCGTGACATGGTCGAGTACAGCCTGACCGAAGGTCAGAAGATCGCCGATTCGATGGGTTACATCCCGCTGCCGCAATCGGTCATCGATCAGGTCCGCAAAGCCTCTGCCAACATCCAGTAATGCCCGCACGGCTCCGTCGGGGTGGCTGTTAGCTCCGCCCGACGGAGTTCTGCATATGCGTCGGAATTAGCCAATGACCAGCCCTTTCCTTGTTCCAGACAATCCTGATTCTGCTTGTCGGCCGCCTTCCAAGAAGGATTTTCTGGTCGACCGCACCTTCCGCGCACTCGCCCGAGTGGGCGTGGTTCTGATTCTGGCCGTGGTCTTCGCCCTGGTTTTCGAAGTCGGAAGCAAGGCATTGCCCGGCATGCAGGAGTACGGTTTCGATGTGCTGTTTGGCACCGTCTGGGATGTCAATCAGAACAAGTACGGCATCCTGCCCGCCATTTGGGGCACGCTGTACAGCGCCTTTATCGCCTTGTTGATCGCTGGGTTCTTCGGCATCAGCATGGCCATCTTCCTGACCCAGGATTTTCTGCCTGCCAAACTCGCGGCGGTCTTTCGTACCATCGTCGAGCTGCTGGCGGCCATCCCCAGCGTCGTGTACGGCCTGTGGGGTATCTACGTAGTGATCCCGGCCATCCGGCCGCTGACCACCTGGCTGCATGCCGAACTCAGCTGGATCCCCTTTTTCGGCTCATCGCTCAGCGGCCCTGGCCTGCTGCCTGCCGCGCTGGTGCTGGCGATCATGATCCTGCCGACCATCGCAGCGGTTTCTCAGGATGCGCTCTCCAGCGTCCCGATGAAGACCAAGCAAGCCGCCTACGGCATGGGCACCACCCATTGGGAGGCGATTCTCAAGGTGATGGTGCCGTCCGCCGCGACGGGCATCTTCGGGTCGCTGGTGCTGGGCTTAGGCCGCGCGCTGGGGGAGACCATGGCCCTGGCCATGCTGGTCGGTAACGCCAACAACATTTCCCTGTCGCTGTTCGCCCCGGCCAACACCCTGGCGGCGCTGCTGGCCCTGAACTTCCCGGAAGCCGGGCCGCGCGAGGTCGAGGTGTTGATGTACGCCGCACTGGTGCTGATGCTGATCACCCTGATCGTCAACATCATCGGCTCGATGCTGATGGTCTACGCCCAGCGGGGCAATAAACAATGACTAACCTGACTGCTCCTCCCGCCGCAATGCCGAGCCTGCAGCGCCGCTTCGAGGGCCGCGCGCTGCGCAGCCTGGTGTTGACCGGCATGGCCTGGCTCGTGGCATTGCTGGCCAGCGTGCCGCTGCTCTCCGTGCTCTACATGCTGATCACCCGCGGCGGCGCGCGCCTGAGCCTGGAAGTGTTCACCGAGCTGCCGCCCACTGGTTTCGAGACCGGTGGCGGTTTTGGTAACGCCATGGCCGGTACCTTCGTGATGGTCGGCATCGCAGCGGCCATCGCCGTGCCGGTCGGCATTCTGGCGGCGATTTTCCTGGCCGAGTTGGGGCCGGATAGCAAGCTCGCCAATGCCGCGCGCTTCGCTGCCAAGATGCTTACCGGGCTGCCGTCGATTCTCGCCGGGGTGTTCGCCTACGCACTGGTGGTGGTCACCACCGGCACCTACTCGGCACCGGCCGGCGGTGTGGCGCTGGCGGTGTTGATGCTGCCCATCGTCGTGCTGACCGCCGAAGAGGCGATGAAGATGGTGCCCAAGGTCATGAAGGACGCCGCCTACGGTATGGGCTGCACCCGCTCCCAGGTGGTCTGGAAGATCATCCTGCCGACCGGCCTGCCGGCGATTCTCACCGGCGTCATGCTGGCTGTGGCCCGCGCCGCTGGCGAAACCGCGCCGCTTCTGTTTACCGCGCTGTTCAGCAACTACTGGATCTATCACAACGGCGAGCTGGCCGTGATGAATCCCACGGCATCGCTTGCCGTACTGATCTACAACTTCTCCGGCATGCCGTTCGACAACCAGCTCGAGCTGGCCTGGGCCGCCTCGCTGGTCCTGGTGCTGATCGTGCTCATGGTGAATGTCATCAGCCGTATTTTCGGCAAGCCCAAGTATTGAGAATCGGAGCACTCTGATAGTGAACCAATTATCCGCACAAATAGCCGCCCCGTTCGAGACTCAAGCGCCCGTGGTCATGGACTGCAAGCTGGACAAGATTTTCTACGGTAACTTCCTGGCCGTGCGCGACAGCCACGTGCCGATCGAGAAGAACAAGATCACCGGTTTCATCGGCCCGTCCGGTTGTGGCAAGAGTACCGTCCTGCGCAGCCTCAATCGCATGAACGATCTGGTCAAAGGCTTCCGCTTCGAGGGCCACGTGCACTTCCTCGGCCAGGACGTTTATGGCAAGGGCGTCGATCCGGTGGTGGTGCGTCGCTACATCGGCATGGTGTTCCAACAGCCCAACCCGTTCTCGATGAGCATCTTCGACAACGTCGCGTTCGGCCTGCGCCTCAATCGCTACAAGGGTGACCTGGGCGACCGCGTCAAGCACGCTCTGCAAGGCGCCGCGCTTTGGGATGAGGTCAAGGACAAACTCAAGGTCAGCGGCCTGTCGCTGTCCGGGGGCCAGCAGCAGCGCCTGTGTATCGCTCGCGCCATCGCGACCGAGCCGGAAGTGCTGCTGCTCGACGAACCCTGCTCGGCGCTCGACCCGATCGCCACGCGCCGGGTCGAAGAGCTGATGATCGAGCTGAAGAAGGATTACACCATCGCTCTGGTTACCCACAACATGCAGCAAGCCATCCGTGTAGCCGACACCACTGCGTTCTTCTCGGTGGACATCTCCCAGGGCACCCGCACGGGTTACCTCGTCGAGATGGGCGCGACGGACCAGATCTTCGGCAACCCACGAGAGAAAATGACCGAGGACTACATCAGCGGCAAGTTCAGCTAACCGCTGTAATCGTTGCAGGCCGAATGCCGTGAGGAGTGGAAACACTCCAACGGGTATCGGCCGTTTTGTCGTTTCAAAATTTTTCGTACAGGAATGCCAATGCCTGCCAAGCGTCGCCTTGATTTACCTGCAGTGGAGCACGCCCTTCGTGAAGTGCAGAGCCGGTTCGCCGACCTCAGCCGGCACTTCACCGAGCCCCGCGATCCGCTGACCGACGAAGTGCTGGAAAATGTGCTTGAGGGCTACGCGCTGATTGACGATTATGTCGCCCGCGGCATCGACCTGTTCGAACTGCAGAACCTGAACCTGATGCTGGAGCTCAATGCCACTGTGCTCTGTGGGCAAGACGCGGCGCGTCGGCAGGAGTTCGCCCAGCACCTGGCGGCGACTGAAGCGCACTTCTTCAACAACATCGAAGGCGGGATCAAAGACGTGTTCAACTGGTATTGCGCGCATCGCGGCGAATCGGTCTGGAAGCGTGCCGCCGGCGTCTACGTTCGGATTCTCAGCAAGCCGCAGCTGTTCATCGAAGGCAACAACCGTACCGGCTCGCTGATCGTCAGCTACCTGCTGATGCATGACGGTCAGCCGCCTTTCGTGCTGACCCTGAAAAATGCCGAGGGCTACTTCAACCCTTCTTCGGTGATCCGCAACTCTGCCAAGCACGGTGTGAAGGCCTTGTACGAACTGCCCAAGATCAAGAAGAAATACGCCGCCTTTCTGGAAGATCAGTCGCCCGAGCGCAAAAAGTTCTTTCTCAGCGAGAAGAAACTCGCGGCTGGACAGCGGTGGGAGGCGTAATGAACAAGCGTTTTGCAGCCCGTTTGTCTCACCTCACCGATCTGCCCACGTTGCAGAGCTTCAAGGGGCTCGTGCCGCTGGCTTCGCTCAAGCGCCAGCGCCTGCGTATTTCCTTCGACATCGACGACACCCTGGCCTGCCAGGCCCTGCATAGCGAAGCAGAGCCGAGCAAGCTGCCGGCGTTCGTCCATCGCTGGCTCGGCGAGCCGCTGCGTATCGGCACCCGTTCACTGATTCGCGAGCTGCGTCGTCAGAATTGCAGCGTCTGGATCTACACCTCGTCCGGGCGCACGCCAGCCTACATTCGGCGCTGGCTGATGCTCCACGGCATCCACGTCGACGGGGTGGTGAACAGCGTGCGTCACAAGCATGCGCTGACGGAGCGCGGGCTTTCGCACGCGCCCTCGAAACTGCCGTCGGCATTCGATATCGACCTGCACGTCGACGATTCCGAAGGCGTGCAGATAGAAGGCCAGCATCATGGCTTCCGCGTGGTGGTGGTGCGCCCTGATGACCAGCAGTGGGCGCAGCAGGTGCTGGGTGCCGTGGCCAAGGTGCAGAAGCAGATGAGCCGACAGCAGAACGTGCGTCGCGCCAAGGCCGTGCAGGGCGCGCAGGTTTATTCGTCCTGAACCAGGCGCGTTGAATCGACCTTTACAAAACGCCCGGCATCAGCCGGGCGTTTTCGTTGGTCAGCCGGCCAGCACGCTGTCGACCAGCGCCTTGGCTTCACTCTGAATGCGCTCGAGGTGCGCATCGCCCTCGAAGCTTTCGGCGTAGATCTTGTAGACGTCTTCGGTACCGGACGGGCGGGCGGCGAACCAGCCGTTGTCGGTGACCACCTTGAGCCCGCCAATGGCCGCACCGTTGCCCGGTGCCTCGGTGAGAATCGCGGTGATCGGCTGGCCAGCCAGCTCGCTGGCGGTGACCTGGGACGCCGACAGCTTGCTCAGGCGGGCCTTCTGCTCGCGATCCGCCGGCGCGTCGATGCGTTGGTAGACCGGCGCGCCGAAACGCTCGGTCAGCGCCTGGTAGCGCTCGCCCGGGTCCTTGCCGGTGACGGCGGTGATTTCCGCCGCCAGCAGGCCGAGGATGATGCCGTCCTTGTCGGTCGACCAGGCGCTGCCGTCCTTGCGCAGGAACGAGGCGCCAGCAGACTCTTCACCGCCAAAGCCGAACCGGCCTTCGATCAGGCCGTCGACGAACCACTTGAAGCCTACCGGCACTTCCACCACGTCGCGGCTGATGCCCTTGGCCACGCGGTCGATCATCGACGAGGACACCAGGGTCTTGCCGATGGCAGCCTGGGCCGCCCACTGCGGACGGTGGGTGAACAGGTACTCGATGGCCACGGCCAGGTAATGGTTGGGGTTGAGCAGGCCCACGGAGCGGGCGACGATGCCGTGGCGGTCGTGGTCGGTGTCGCAGGCGAAGGACACGTCGAAGCGGTCCTTGTTCTCGATCAGCCCGGCCATGGCATGGGGCGAGCTGCAATCCATGCGGATCTTGCCGTCCCAGTCGACGCGCATGAAACGGAAGGTCGGGTCGATACGGGTCGACAGCACCTCAAGCGGCAGGCCGAAGCGCTCGGCGATGCGCGTCCAGTAGTGCACGCCAGCGCCGCCCAGCGGGTCGACCGCGAATTTCAGGCCCGAGCCGCGAATCGCCTGCATGTCGAGCACCTGCTCGAGATCGGCGACGTACTGTTCGATGAAGTCGTGGCGCTGGGTGGTCGGGGCTTTCAGGGCGCTGGCGTAGTCAATGCGCTGCACGCCCTTGAGGCCGGCCACCAGCAGTTCGTTGGCGCGTTCCTGGATCCACTTGGTCACGCCAGTGTCGGCCGGGCCACCGTTGCTGGCGTTGTATTTGAAACCGCCGTCAGCCGGCGGGTTGTGCGAAGGGGTGATGACGATGCCATCGGCCAGGCCGCTGCTGCGGCCTTTGTTGTAGTCGAGGATCGCCTTGGAGATCGCCGGGGTAGGGGTGTAGCCCGGCTCGCCGGCGGTTTCGCTGCAGCCGGCATCGATACGGGTTTCGATGCGGTTGGCGGCCAGCACTTCCAGGGCGGAAACGAAAGCGGGTTCGGATAGCGCGTGAGTGTCCATGCCGATGTACAGCGGGCCGTCGATGCCCTGGCCGCGGCGGTAATCGCAGATCGCCTGGGTCACGGCGAGGATGTGCCATTCGTTGAAGCTGTTCTTCAGGGAAGAACCGCGGTGGCCCGAGGTGCCGAAGGCTACCTGCTGAGCGGGATCGCTCGGATCCGGGCGCTCGCTGTAGTAGCGCGCCACCAGGCGTGGCAGGTTGACCAGGCTGTGCTCGTCGGGAAGGAGCCCCGCGTTGCTGTGAATGCTCATCAATCGTTCCTTTGATGGGGTGAAAGGGCCGGGCGGCTGTCGCGGCACGCCTGACGTCGGACTCGGGTTCGACACCAGGGCGGTGGGCTGGAGTTCCCCATACTCGCGCTGCGGATGATAAAGATTGCGCGGTAAAGCGCCAGTACCCCATAACTGGCCACTTGGTCAGCTTCGATTGCAAAAGCACGGCACTTTGCATGAGTGCGATAGATTTTTTTTACGCACGAGTTGATAGCACTTTGCTAGTGTTCAGTTATGCGAGCCGGAATCGGCATCGCGTTGCTGGGCCGACAGGGAGTGGTTGGTAGAACGCCTCTGATCTGGTGCCGCCATGAACCTTCGCAGCTTCAACATCGCCCCCCGTGCCGCCTTCTGTTTCGCGCTCATCACCTTGCTGGTGATGGTGCTGGGCGTATTCTCCCTGTACAAGCTCGGCGACCTCTACGAGGCCGAGCAGGACATCGAAACCAACTGGATGGCGAGCATCCAGGCCACCGGCGAGATGCAGAAGGATCTGCTCAACGTACGCCTGGAAACCCTACGCATGCTGGCCGTGGTCGAGAACACCGCGCAGCTGACGTTCGACGAAAGCGCCGCGCAGCAATACCGTGGCGCGCTGCAGCAGGTGCTCGAACAGTACGGCCGTCATCTGGTTTCCTCGGATGTAGAGCGCGCAATGTTCACCCGCATCAACGCCAGCGCCCGGAGCTACCTCGATGGCCAGCAGGAGATCGTCCAGTTCCTGCGCCAGAAGCAGCTGCCCCAGGCGCTGGAGCTGGCCAACGGCCAGGTGCGCGATGCCGGTAATACGCTGCAGCAGCAGCTCGACGAACTGACCACTTACAATATGCAGGGTGCCAAGCAGGCCGGCATCAATGCCAATACGACATTCCAGCATGGCCGTACAGGCGTGCTGGTGACCATCAGCGTCGCGGTGCTGCTGACCGTGCTGCTGGCGACGCTGCTGACCCGTTCCATCGCCGCGCCGATCAGGGAAGCGCTGCAGAGCGCCGAGACCATCGCCTCGGGCGACCTGAGCCGCACCGTGCAGGTCACCGGCAAGGACGAAGCCTCGCGCCTGCTGGCCGCTCAGGCCGCCATGCAGAAGAACCTCAACGACGCCATCCGGCAGATCAGCGACTCGTCCACTCAACTGGCCGCCGCGGCCGAGGAAATGGCATCGGTTACCGAGGAGAGCACCCGTAACCTGCAGAGCCAGAATGCCGAGATCGATCAGGCCGCCACGGCGGTGACGCAGATGAGTTCGGCGGTCGACGAAGTGTCGCGTAACGCCAGTGGTGCTTCCGATGCCTCGCGCGAGTCCACCGTGTCGGCCAATGCTGGCAACCAGCACGTGGCGCGCACCGTATCGGCGATCCGCAACCTGTCGAGCAACGTCATGCAGGCCTCCGATCAAGTGCAGGGCCTGGCCGACCAGGCGCGGGACATCAGCAAGGTGCTGGACGTGATCCGCAACGTCGCCGAGCAGACCAACCTGTTGGCGCTCAACGCCGCCATCGAGGCGGCTCGCGCTGGTGACCATGGCCGCGGTTTCGCCGTGGTGGCTGACGAAGTGCGCGGGCTGGCCCATCGTACCTCGGCCTCGACCCAGGAAATCGAGCAGATGATCGCGGCAATCCAGGCCGGCACCGAGAAGGCCGTGCAGGCCATGCGCGGCAGCAGCCAGGAAGCCACCAATACCCTGCAGGTCGCTGACGAGGCACGCGCCGCCCTGGGGCAGATCGTCGATTCCATCGGCATGATCAACGAGCGCAACCTGCAGATCGCTACCGCTTCGGAAGAACAGGCCCATGTGGCCCGCGAGGTGGACCGTAACCTGGTGAGCATTCGCGACCTGTCTATCCAGAGCGCTTCGGGTGCCAACCAGACCGCTGCGGCCTGCAGCGAACTGGCGCATCTGGCTCAGGGGCTGAACAGCCTGGTGGGCCGCTTCAAGCTCAGCGCCTGACTCCATGAGCGGATAGCGGCGCGTTGACCATGGTCAATGCGCCGCCAGCGTGGCTATGATGCAGGCCATGAATTCTTCCCTGCCGATCCGTCATCCCTGCCCACCGGGCGCTTGCGACTGCGAGCGCGAGCAGTTGCTGGACGTGCCCGGCGGCGATCAGCGCATCCTGCTGCTGACCAAGGCCGAGGAGAAGCGCCTGCTCGAGCGCCTGGAAAACCTGGCCAGCCTGGAAGACCTCGAACGCATGCAGCAGCGCATGTTCGAGCAACTGGGGATTCGCGTCGAAGTGGCGCCAGGATTCAACGAAGTGCGCAGCATGCGCGGCATTTCCATCGAAGTGCAGACTTTTCCCGGTTTATGCCGCAAAACCCGCCAGGCGATCCCGGCCGCCATCCGCCGAGGCCTGGAGCGACGCCCGGAAATCGCCTACGCGCTGCTCAACGCCCACGACCTGTTCCGCGACCTT
>NZ_MSXU01000009.1:1280262-1415839 GCF_001945375.1 Pseudomonas sp. PA1(2017) | reverse complement strand
GGCCAAATGAGCCATCGAGTAACGCCGCATCGCGCAAAAACTGGCCCGGCCCTCCGGGTGGGGCCGCCTAGGTTGCGCGGGAAATGACCTCCGCTGTCGTTGCAGGACTTGGCAAGGGAAAACGCGGACGGCTAGTCCATTCCCTGCGTCCTGCGCCTAACCGGAGGCCATTTCTCGCGGCAACGCGGCTCGCGCTGAAACGGGAACAGACCCTAGTGCGCCAACGCGCTCAGTGGTTGTTGCACGGCACCTCGAGAGCTCGGTAGCGCGCGTCGAAATCCTCGGCCAGCGACGCCACGCTGATCGACGATAAGCGCTGCAGCAGCAGCGCCTGGGCTTCGTCGAACGCCTGCCCAAGCGCATGATTGACCGCCTGCTCGACCAGGCAGGTGGGGTGATCGGTGGCCAGCCCGATGCTGAAGATCGACTGCGAGCCCAGCGCCTGGTGGATGTCCAGCAGGGTGATCTCGGCCAACGGCCTGGCCAGCGACCAGCCGCCGTTGTGGCCCTTGTCCGACGTCACGTAGCCCTGGTCGCGCAGCAGGCCCATGGTGCGCCGTACCACCACCGGGTTGGTTTCCAGCATGCGTGCGATGGTCTCCGAGGTGGTGCGCTGCGCGTGGCGGTCCATGTGGATCAGTACATGCAGCATGCGGGACAGCCGGGTGTCGTTTCTCATGGGCGTCTCGAGGTGGAGGCAGGCGTGCAGAGTATGATTCGTAATGAATGAAGTTACGAGAGGTTGACCCTCAGATTGTATGTAACTTATGGTGTTGCATGATGGCTCGGTCTTCTCCCGAGTCGCGCATGGAGGAGCAACGCCATGAGTTATGACGCAATCATCGTCGGTGGCAGCTATGCCGGCTTGTCCGCCGGCCTGCAGCTGGCCCGTGCTCGACGTCGCGTGCTGGTGATCGACGCCGGCGTGCGGCGTAACCGCTTTGCCAGCCATTCCCACGGCTTTCTCGGTCAGGACGGACGCGCGCCCGACGACATCGCCGCCGACGGGCGAGCCGAGTTGATGGATTACCCCAGCGTCACCTGGCAGGTCGGAGAAGCCGCCGAGGTGCAGCGCGAGGGCGACGGCTTCGTGGTCAGGCTGCGCGGTGGCCAGGCCCATGCCACCCGGCGACTGATCCTGGCCGGCGGTGTGCGCGACGAGCTGCCCGCCATCGACGGGCTGGCCGAGCGCTGGGGCCGTCATGTGTTTCATTGCCCGTATTGCCATGGCTACGAGCTGGATCAGGGGCGCATCGGCGTGCTGGCCGTGTCGCCCATGTCGATTCACCATGCCATGATGCTGCCGGACTGGGGCAGCACCACCTTCTTCCTCAACGGCGCATTCGTGCCCGATGCCGAGAAGCTCGAACAGCTGGCGCGTCGAGGTGTGGTGGTCGAGCCCGATCGCGTGCAATCGATCAGCGGCGAGCGCGTGGACGTCAACCTGGCCGACGGCCGCAGCGTGGCCTTGGACGGTCTGTTCGTGATGCCACGCACGCACCAGGGCAACCCGTTGGCCACGCAACTTGGTTGCGCCCTGCTCGAAGGGCCGATGGGGCTTTACCTGCAAACCACCGAAACCCAGGAAACCACCGTGCCTGGCGTATTCGCTTGCGGCGACGCAGCCCTGGCCGCAGGTTCCGTGGCGCTTGCCGTCGGCACCGGCGCAAGGGCGGGGGCGGGGGCGCATCAGTCGCTGATCTTTCGCTAGCGCAGATCAATGAATCGGTGTGGGGGCTGGGGCATACTGGCGACCCCTCCGCATCCACTTCAGCGTACCAATGACTGTTTCTGTACTGACTCACCTACCGGGCCGGCGCCTCCTGCGTCACGGGTTGCTCATCGCGGCGAGCGCGCTGTTCACCCAGGCGGCCCTGGCCGAAGCCGACATCGCTGCCGGCGAGGCATTGTTCAAGCGCGTCTGTGGCAACTGCCACAACGTCGGGCCGGGCGCGCGGGCGGCCTTCGGGCCCCAACTCAACGGGATTTTCGGCCGCCACGCCGGCGCCACTCAGGACTACAAGTATTCGCCTGCCATGCAGCAGGCGGACGTGGTGTGGGAACACGACACCCTGAGCGCCTTCATCAAGGATTCCGACAGCGTGGTGCCCGGCAACAAGATGCGCTTCTGGGGCATTGGCGATCAGGACAAGATCGATGGCCTGCTGCTCTATCTGAAGGCTCAGCAGGATCACTGAGCGCAAGCAATCAATCTGAACGAAGCCCTCAGCGCTGGCTCTGAAATTGAACCAGCGGACGGCCTGGCCGTTCGCGATCCTCCCTCACGCACCCCGGGATCGCTATGGCAGATGAACAACAGATCAACTGGCTGGTCGAGCAGTCCATGCTGCACACCGCCCGCCAACGCATGCGCCTGTATTCGGGCCAGGCCCGCTTGTGGCAGCAACCCTATGCATTGGCCCGGCCGCGTAGCGTCACCGCGGTAGCCTCGGTGTGGCTGGCGGTCTATCCCGCCTCGATCATCACCTCGCCCGATGGCTCGGTACTGCAGGCGCTCGGCGACGAACGCTTGTGGGCAGCGCTCTCCGAGCTCGGCGTTCAAGGCATCCACACTGGGCCGCTGCGCCGTTCGGGTGGTTTACAGGGGCGCGAGTACACGCCCACCGTCGACGGCAATTTCGACCGGATCAGCCTGGAGATCGACCCGCGCTTCGGCAGCGAGGAAGAGCTGGTGCACCTGAGCCGCGTGGCGGCCGCCCACAATGCGGTGACCATCGACGACTCGATCCCTTCGCACACCGGCAAGGGCGCGGATTTCCGCCTGGCGGAAATGGCTTATGGCGACTATCCCGGCCTCTACCACATGGTGGAGATCGCCGAGGCCGACTGGGAGCTGCTGCCGCCGCTGCGCGAGGGGCGCGATTCGGTGAACCTGTCGCCAGCCACCGTCGATGCGCTGCGCGACAAGCACTACATCGTCGGCCAGTTGCAGCGTGTGATCTTCTTCGAGCCGGGCGTCAAGGAAACCGACTGGAGCGCCACGGGCGAGATCACCGGCGTCGACGGCAAGGTGCGGCGATGGGTGTACCTGCATTACTTCAAGGAAGGCCAGCCGTCGCTGAACTGGCTGGACCCGACCTTTGCCGCCCAGCAGTTGGTCACCGGTGAGTCGCTGCACGCCATCGACGTGATCGGCTCGCGGGTGTTGCGCCTGGATGCCAACGGCTTCCTCGGCGTCGAGCGGCGTAGCCAAGGCAATGCCTGGTCGGAGAGCCACCCGCTGTCGCTGACCGGCAACCAGTTGCTCGCCGGGATGATCCGCAAGGCCGGCGCCTTCAGCTTCCAGGAACTGAACCTGACCCTGGACGACATCGCGTCGATGTCCCAGGGCGGTGCGGATCTGTCCTATGACTTCATCACGCGCCCGGCCTACCAGCACGCCTTGCTGACCGGTGAAGTCGAGTTCCTGCGCCTGATGCTGCAGCAGATGCACGACTTCGGCATCGACCCGGCGTCACTGATCCACGCCCTGCAGAACCACGACGAACTGACCCTGGAGCTGGTGCATTTCTGGACGCTGCATGCCAACGACACCTACGTGTTCCGAGGCCAGAGCCTGCCGGGCAGCATCCTGCGCGAGCACATTCGTGGCGAGATGTACGAGCGCCTGACCGGCGAGCACGCGCCTTACAACCTGAAATTCGTCACCAACGGCGTGGCCTGCACCACGGTGAGCATCATCACCGCGGCGCTGGGCATCCGTGATCTGAACACCATTACCGACGCCGATATCGAGCAGATCCGCCGCGTGCATCTGCTGCTGCTGATGTTCAATGCCATGCAGCCGGGTGTGGTGGCGCTGTCAGGCTGGGATCTGGTCGGCGCCTTGCCGCTGGAAGCCGATCAGGTTGCCGAGCTGATCGCTGATGGCGACACGCGTTGGATCAATCGTGGCGGCTACGACTTGGTCGACCTCGACCCCGAGGCGTTGCTGTCTGCCGAAGGCCTGCCGCGCTCGCGTCAGTTGTACGGCAGCCTCAGCGAACAACTGCAAGACCCGCACTCGTTCGCCTCCCAGGCGCGACGGCTGTTCGCGGCACGGCGCTCCCATGGCGTGGCTTCGAGTCGGCAGATCGCCGTGCCGGTCACCGAGCATCCTGCGCTGCTGATCATGGTGCATGAGCTGCCGGCCGGGCGGGGCATTCAGGTCACGGCGCTGAATTTCGGCGCCGAGCCGCTCAGCGAGGTGATCACCCTGGAGCACGTCGAGCCGGGCCCGGTGGTGGACATCATTCACGAGCGGCTGATGGGTGATCTGTCCGCCGATGGCGAATTGCACATCCAGCTCGAACCCTATGAGGGGTTGGCGCTGCGTATCGCCAGCATGGCACCCGGCATCGCGCCCATGGACGGCTGAGCGATATGCCTTTGCGCACTAAGCTCATAACCTGCGAGTAGTTGAGCGAGTCTGCGAGTGCGCCGTATTGTCCATGTTCTGGCTGGCCGTTGGCGCCGGCCACTTGTTGAGTTGAGGTGTCGATGAACGGCGAGCTTGCCATCCGCAATGACGATGGCGCCGAGGTTGATTACTGCTCCCGCCCCGTCAACTGGGACCTGGAACAGACCGTGGCCGGCCTGCGTGCGGCGCGTGCCGACTGGCGCAACCGCTCGGGCCGTCACCCTGAGTTGGGTGGCCGCGAGTTGCCATCGCGCCAGGCCATGGCAGCAATCTTGACGGGCTTCTGCGGGGCGCTTTTCCCGATGCGCCTGGGGCCTACGGAGCTGCGTGAGGAAAGCGAAGATTATTACGTCGGCCATACCCTGGATCGTGCACTCAATGCCCTGGTGACCCAGGTGCGCATGGAGTTGCGTTACGCGGCGCGCCAGCGCGGTGAGTCCGGCGATGATGTGGACGGTCAGGCGGTTGCCATCGTGCGTGATTTTGCCGCCGCATTGCCGGCGCTGCGCCGCTTGCTCGACCAGGATGTGGTGGCTGCCTATAACGGCGACCCGGCGGCGCGCAGCGTCGACGAAGTGCTGCTGTGCTACCCCGGCGTGCTGGCCGTGATCTATCACCGCCTGGCGCATCATCTGTACCGCGCAGGGCTACCGCTGCTGGCGCGCATCGCCGCGGAGACCGCCCACGGCGCCACCGGTATCGACATTCACCCGGGTGCGCAGATTGGCCACAGCTTCTTCATCGATCACGGCACCGGCGTGGTGATTGGCGAGACGGCGATCATCGGCAACCACGTGCGTATCTACCAGGCCGTGACCCTGGGCGCCAAGCGCTTCACCAGTGACGAGAGCGGTCAGTTGCACAAGGGCCAGCCGCGTCACCCGATCGTCGAGGACGATGTGGTGATCTATGCCGGCGCGACCATCCTGGGGCGCATCACCATCGGCAAGGGCTCTGTCATCGGTGGTAACGTCTGGTTGACGCGCAGCGTCGAGCCGGGGAGTAATGTATCCCAGGCGAGCGCTGAACGCAGCGGTTGCTGATCCCTGTCACAGGAAGGTCACGGGGGTTCACTAGAATCGGTACGAGACCGAAGAGAGAGAAAGGAGAAAGCGATGGACGATTATCAGGAAGAGTTGCTCGAGTCCCGTGCCCTGGAACAGGACGTGCCCGAGTTCGCCGAAGACGCCACCGAGCTCTAGCAGGCCGTTGAAAAACGTAGGCGAGGCAGCCAGTGCAAGGCCAAAACAGGCGAAAAAGCGGAGTTTACGAGGTGTAAATGAGCATTTTGAGCCTGTTTTTAACGCAGCAATGGCAACGCAGGTAGTTTTTCAACAGCCTGCTAGGCTCGCTGAAAGGCTGGGGGCGAACCCTGGCCACGATCAGAACAAAAGGCCCGATGCACATGCATCGGGCCTTTTTCGTTACGACGGCTGAAATGCTTACTGGCTCAGCGCCTTGACCAGCGCGTCGACGTTGCCTTCCAGCTCGGCGACCGGGTCGTCGCTGTCGGTTGCCAGCACCAGCAGCTGCACGCCGGCGGCCTGCACTGCATCAGCCACTGCTTTGGGCGGGTTGCGGTGAGTCAGCACCAGGGCCACGTCATCGGCTTGCAGAGCGCCGGTCAGGGACTTCAGGGCGTCGGCGTCCCAGTCGCGGTCATCGCGGCTGTCGCTACTCACCAGATCCAGGTTGAGGCCGCTGATCAGGTAGTCCAGGCGATCGCTGAGGCTGTACACCGACAGGTTGTCGGCCTTGGCCAGCTCGCGCTCGCTGTGGGCGTTGAGCTTGAGCAGGCGCTGCTTGAGTGCCGCCAGGTTCTGCTCGACCTTGCCCTTGGCGTCCGGCGCCAGGCGCACCAGGTCGGCAGCCATCACGTCGGCCATGCGCCCCATGTTGTTGATCGCCAGCCACGGGTGGCTGGCCAGGTCGTTGTCACCGGCACTTTCGGCCTGGATGGCGATACCCGGCAGGGCGCCATCCACCGGGCGGGCGGCATCGATCTCGACGATACGGATGTTGCTGCGCCGTGCCATGGGGTAGAGCGGGTCTTCCGACCATAGCGAGCGCAGGGCGATGGCTGCGTCGGCCTCGACGGCGACCTTCTGCAGCGCGGCGGCACCACGCCCGGCGAAATACGATACCTGGCGGCTGGCCGGCAGGTTGGCCGGCGCGGCGCGTTCGATGTGCACCTGGGTGCCGTCGAGCAGGTCACTGGCCAGGCCAAAGGTGATCGGCTGCGAAACCAGCACGCTGACCTCCTTGGCGAGGGCGAGGCCCGGCAGGCTGAGGAGCAGGGCAAGGCCCAGTTGGTGGAGTCGATGGGTCATCCCAGGTTCCCTTTCAAGCTTGGTACGACGCCGCGTGCGATGGCGGCGAGGGCGAAGGCGATACCAGCGATCATGATGATCGCGGCGCCGGAGGGGATCGGCAGATCCAGCACGATGGGCAACAGGATGCCGAGCAGCGTGCTGACGGTGGCGATCAGCACCGAAAGCCAGAAGAAGCCTTTCAGCGACTGGCTGAGCAGACGCGCGGCGGCGGCTGGAATTACCAGCAGGGCGCCGACCAGAATCGCGCCGATGACCTTGACCGCGGCCACAGTGATCAACGTCACCAGGATCACGAACAGGTAATCCAGGGTCTTCACGGCAACGCCGCGCACTGCGGCCAGCTGCGGGTTGAAGCTGGCCAGCATGATGCGGTTGTAGAGCGGCAGCGCCAGGCCCATGACCAGGCCACCGACCACCAGCAGCACCAGAAGGTCGGTGCCGTTGACGGTGAGCACCGAGCCGAACAGCACGTTTTCCAGAATGTGCACGTTGATGCGCCCGGCCAGCACCAGCAGCAGGCTGGCGCCCATGGCCAGGGACACCGACAGGAACACGCCGATCAGCGTGTCCGGCGCCAGGCCCGTGCGATTGCGCAGGTAGTTGAGCAGGATGCCGAACAACAGCGCGTAGCCGAACAACGCGCCGTAGGGGCCGGTGTAGGGCTCGCCGAGCAGGATGCCGATGGCCACGCCGGTCAGCGCGGCGTGGCCTACCGCCTCGGAGAAGAAGGCGAAGCGCTTGACCACCACCAGGGTACCCAGGCCGCCCAGTACCGGGCCGATCAGCAGGCCGGCGAGCAGGGCGTTGACCACGAAGCCGTAGGCCAGCGCGGCGGGCAGGTAGCCGGCCGAGGCCCAGCCCTGGATCAACAGACGGAACTGTTCATAGTCGATCATGGCTGGGCGGCCTCCACGGTGCGGGCATGGGTGGAGAACAGGCTGAGCAGGCGCTCCGGCGTCAGGGCTTCACCTGGCGGCGCATCGAACAGCACGCGGCGGCTCAGGCCGGTGACGCGATCGGCCAGGCGCTTGACCGCCTCCAGGTCGTGCTCGATCCACAGCACGGTCATGCCGGCACGGCGCCAGTCCCCGAGCAGGCGTTCGAACACCTGGATGCCGGCTTCGTCGAGGGCCGACATCGGCTCGTCGAGCACCAGCAATTGCGGCGCGGGAATCAGCCCCTGGGCGAGCAGCACGCGCTGGCGCTCACCGCCGGACAGTGCGCCCATGCGCCGCTTGCGCTTCTCCAGCATGCCGACGCGGGCCAGGGCGTCGTCAATCGCTTTGGCGTAATGCTTCGACAGGCCGAGAAAGGCCGGTCGGCGCTGGCACATGGCAGCCATGAAGTCGTCGACGGTCATCGGCAGGCCGCGGTCGAACTCCAATGCCTGGGGCACGTAGCCGATGGTGCCGACCTCGCCCTGCCAGGCCAGGCTGAGCGTACCCTGGTGGGGCATCTGGCCGAGCAGGGTCTTGATCAGCGAACTCTTGCCGCCACCGTTGGGGCCGACCAGCGCATGCACGCTGCCCGGGCGCACCTGAAAGCTGACGTTGTCGAGGATCTGCGTGCGCCCCAGCACCAGGCTGACCTGCTGGAAGTCGAGGGTCGGGCCGATGGCCGCCACGCTCAGGTTCTCGGCTGCGGTCATTGGCCGGCGTCCTGGATGGCGCGCACCACGGTGTTCATGTTGTTGGCCATTTCCTTCTCGTACTTCTCGGCGCTGTATTCACCGTAGGAAATGTGCGACAGCGGGTAGAGCTTGACGCCCGACTCGCGCTGGATGGTATCGACATAGGTGGACGGGAAGTCCAGCTCGGAGAAGATCACCTTGACGTCCAGCTCGCGCAGCTGGTCGATGGTCTTCTTCAACTGGCTCGGGCTCGGCTCGATGCCGTGGGCCGGCTCCACCACCGCGGTGACTTCCAGGCCGAACTCGCGCAGCAGGTAATCGTAGGCCGCATGCACGGTGGCCACGCGCAGGTCGGCGTCTGGCGCTTCGGTAAGCTGGGCGAGGGCGTCGGCGCGCAGCTTGCGCAGGCGCTTGCCGTAGGCGCGGGCATTCTGGGTGTAGGTCTTGGCGTTGTCCGGGTCGAGCTTGCCGAGTTCGCGGGCGATGTTGTTGACCTGGGCGATGGAGGCGCTGATCGACAGGAAGGTGTGTGGGTTGACCACCTTGCCGGCGCCACGTGCTGCAATGCCGGTGGCGGCCAGCAGCGGCACGTTGGCATTGGCCTCGATCACTTCGATATCCGGCTTCTCGCTGGCGGCGATCATGCGGTCGGCGAAATCGTCATGGCCCACGCCGTTGAGCACCACCACGTCCAGCGAGCCGATGCGCTTGATGTCCTCGGCCCGCGGCTCGTAGGCGTGGGGGTTGAAGCCGGCCGGAATCAGCGGCACCACCTCGGCCTTGTCGCCGACGATGTTGCTCACGTAGCTGTAGTAGGGGTGCAGGGTGATGCCGATGCGCAGCTTGGCATCTGCCACGCTGGCGGCGCCGAGCAGCAGCAGGGCAGTCGCGCCGATACTCAGGCGTGACAGCAGGTGGCGTGCGCGGAAAATGCGGGAAATGGGCATGGGCGGGCGGTCTTCTGTCGGGTGAGTCAAAGGTGTCAGTGGCGATGTTGCCGGGTCACACCTGCGTCGTACTGGGAGGCGATCTGCTGCCAGCCGGCAGCGATAAGGGCCGGCGCATCGAGGCTGGCAGGCGCGCTGGCGATGCTGCGGTTGAGCCACACGTCGGCCTGCTCGCCCTCGGCGTCGAGGCGCATGAGCAGAGAGCCGGCGACGTCCAGCGCCTGGCTGGCACCGAAGTAGGCGGCCTCGTCGCCGGGCAGCAACTGCCACTGGTGGCTGCCGCGGCTGGTGGCGCTGGCATCGTTGACGAATGGTGGGAAGCCTTCATCGGCCAGCTCGGCGGGGCTCAGCAGGGTCTGCTCTTCGTCGCGGCGAATGCGGATCTCGTCGGCGGCCACGCGCAGGTCGGCATAGATGCCTTGTTCGGCGGCAGTCAGGTCGCGGCGGGCATCGATCTGGTGACTGGCGATGGCGGTTTCGCTGTCCGTTTCGCCATGCCAGGCGACCACCGAGCCGGCCACCAGCACGATGACCAGGCACAGGGCGAGCACGTAGAGGGTTTCATGACCGGCACCGGCGGGGCGTACGACCTGAACCGTCATGGGGCCTCGATTTCCGTGTGGTCGATTTCGACGATATGGCCGGGGCCCGCGTCGAACAGCACGTAGAACTCACCTTCGGGCTTCTTGAAGGTCAGGGTCGAATCGTCGGCCAGTTTGCCGGGCACCAGGATGCTCTCGTCATAGCCGATCACATCCAGGGTCACGCCGGCGGCGCCGCTGCCATCGGAGAAACCGCCGGTGCAGCGGATGTTCTCGGCATCGACTTCCTCGCACTGGCACATGGGGTTGTGAGCCAGGGCCAGGCCGCTCAGCGACAGCAGGGCGATACCTGCGACGCTGCGCAGGACGTTGGGCTTGATCATGGTTTGCCTCCTTGTTGTTTCTGCAGCCACGCGACGGTGGATGGGGATGCCTGTTCGAGCGGTACGGCGGCCTGATGCACGGAGCCGTCCCAGCCCTCCATGGTGATCCACAGCTCGGCGTCGGGCTTGGTGCGGTTCGGCAACGGCACGGTGGCGCCCATGCGGTAGGCGCTGCCGAAGAAGATGCCGCCGGCGGCGCGCAGGCTGCGGGGCTTGCCGATGCGCAGGTAGGTGGCCTTGACCTGGCCGATGCATTCCTTGCACAGCGCACCGGTGAAGGTCTTCATGTAACCGGCCGGGCCGTCGAGTTCCGGTGGTGCGGCGCGAAATTCTGCCAGGGTGATCGACCAGGGGCCGACCGGGAATTCACCTACCGTGCGCTCGCCCAGGCCGCTGGTGCCGCGAAACAGCGCGACGTCGGCGAAGTACTTGGGCATGAACCCCAACGGGATGAGCACCAGCAGGATGTTGATGTGGAAGCGCCACTTGTACCAGAAGCGGCTCAGCGGCGAAGCGGGTTGTGCTGCCATGGCCTTGCTCATGCCTTGACCTCCCCAGTGTCGGTTGCAGTGTCGCGGTCACGCGAGCGCGCCGGGCGCTTGATCACCTTGGCGGTGGCCTGGGCGGTGCGCTTGGTCCAGATCAGCAGACCGCTGAGCACCATCATGCTCAGCATCAGGCCGAAGAAGAACCAGATCATCTTCACCCACAGGCCGCCGAAGTCGCCGGTGTGCAGCGGGCGCATGGATTCGGTGACGAACTCCAGTTTGGAGCGATCCTCGAGCAGGCGCTGCTGGGCCACTTCGCCGGTGTAGGGGTTGATCGAGGCACTCTGCATCATCAGCGGGTACCAGCCGCGCCCGCCGACGGAGATATGGTCGTAGGCGTTGCTGGGCAGGCGGGTGAAGCTGACGTCCAGGCTCGGTACCTTGCCGATGGCGATGCGCGCCGCTTCGTCCACGTCGAGCATCGGGATCGGCTCGCCGGGGCGCACGTTCGGCACGTCCTCGCGGGCCACTACGGCGGGCACGCCTTCGGTGGAGATGGAAATCTGATTGTCGAACAGGATCGCCTGGATCAGGAACCAGATGCCGGTGATCGACACCACGGCGATGAACCAGATCGACCAGATGCCGCTCAGGCGGTGGAAGTCGCCCCAGAAGATCCGCGCGCCCTGGTTGAAACGCAGGCGCGGCTTGAAGAAGCCCTTCCAGAATTTCTTGTAGACCACGAGGCCCGTGATCAGCGACAGCAGCATGGGGATGCCCATCATCGACACCAGGTACCAGCCCCAGCTGAAACCGTTGGTGAAGGGCACCAGCCACCAGCCGTGCAGGGCGCGGGTGAACTGGCGGAAGTCGAACTCGGGGCTCACGCCCTGAATGGCGCCGGTGTAGGGGTTGACGTAGATGGTCGGGTTGCTGCCGTCCGGGTAGCTGACCCGCGCGGTGAGGGCGAAGTGCGATTCGTCAGGGCGGGCGATGGACTGCACCACCAGCTCCGGCTGGGCCTTCTTGATTTCGGCCAGCACCTGGCCGAAGGTCAGCAGCTCGGCGTCGTCCGAGGGTTTGCTGGCGCGTACGTCGGGGTTGGCCAACCAGACGATTTCCTGGCTGACCACCGCCAGGGTACCGGTGACGCAGACGATCAGCACGAAGAACCAGATCGGCAGAGCGAGCCAGCTGTGCACCAGGAACCAGATTTTTGAACGCGACTTCTTGGACATGTATATCAGTCTTGTCTGAGCGCCTCGTGCGTTGCACGGGGCGCGATTTTAGGTACGAACGAAACCTCGCCGGCCAGGTAGCCAGCGAGGTGTACAAACCGATGAAGTGCTCGCCAGGCGGGCACGAATGAATCAGCTATCTACTAGGACGGATGAGAAGCGTAAAACCCGCAGCTGCAAATGAAAATAGTTATTTCATAGATTCAGATGTGCTGCTGTTCTGTCGCAGGGTGCGGCGCATTTCTCCCGGTGGGTGCTCGAGCCAGCGCTTGAAGGCGCGCTGAAACGCCTCCGCGGAGGCGAAGCCGAGCAGGTAGGCGATCTCGCCGAAACTCAGCTCGGTGTCCCGTACGTAGGCAACCGCCAGGTCGCGGCGGGTCTCGTTGACGATGGTGCTGAAGCGGGTGCCTTCTTCGCCCAATCGACGGCGTAGCGTCCAGCTCGGCAACTGCAATTGGCGGGCGATGTCGTCCATGTCCGGCTCTCGCCCATGCAGGCGCGGGCCGAGCAGTTGGATGACGCGATCACGCATGTTTTGCGGGCGGGTCAGCTTATGCAGCTCCTGCTCGCAAAGTTGTAACAATTCATTCCAGGTGCCCGGGCAATGCAGCGGATTGCGCAGGTTGAGCGCCTGCTGGTCGAGCCTGAGTCCGTTGAAGTCCGCCTCGAAGGTCGGCACGCAACCGAACTCCAGCGGATAGCGTTCGGCGTAGTCAGGCGCGCTGAATTCCAGCTGAAGCGCTTGCGCGGTCAGCGGCGTGCGGGCCAGGGCGCCCAATTGTTGCAGCCAGGTGGCCAGCACGGTGTCGACCACGAAGCGGTTGTAGGCGTTGTACGGGCCGATGGAGTGAAAGCGCAGCCAGGCACCATTGCTGTCTTCGGCCAGGCTGGAACGACCACGGTAGTTCGAGGCGTACAGTGCCTCGAAGCGGATCAGCGTACGGGCCGCCTCGCGCACGGTAGGCGCCTGGGCCGCGGCGATACCGGCCAGCCCCAGGCGATGCAGGTAGGCGAAGCGGCCCATCAGCAGGCCCAGGGCCGGCTCGCCGGTCAGTTCGATGGCGGCGTGGCCCAGGTGCATGTAGCGCGGGATCGATAGCCGCGCGCGTGGCTCGGCCAGGCGCGCAGCATCGAAGCCGTAGTGTTCGAGCAGCGGCTGCGAGGCGTGGCCCAGATGGTCGACGGCGTCCGCCAGGCTATGCAGGTAGCCAATGGAGAGATCGCCCAGGCGAATGGCGGCAGGTTTCATCGGCGTGCGCCCGGCAGGGAGGTTCGCCAGCGTAGCTCGGCCCAGGGCAGTGCGCCAGATGTGCTGTCACTCATGATCATTGATTTGTCATTTACGATCATTGAGTGGGGGCATCTGCTTCACTATCGTCTAAGAACCTGTTCAAGTCTCGCGAGCTAGAGCAATGCAAGGCCTAGGCGGCCCCGCAAAAACAGGCGAGGACGCGGAGTTTACGAGCTGTAAATGAGCAGTCCGAGCCTGTTTTTAACGCTGCAGTGCCGACGCGTAGCAGACTTTGAACAGGTTCTAAGCCATACGACCGCTGCCCGCGCAGGTGGCGGCAACTCCGTGACCGACGCCGATGGACTGAAACCATGACCGCCTACCCGCACCTGCTCGCGCCCTTGGATCTGGGCTTCGTGACCTTGAAGAATCGCACCCTGATGGGCTCCATGCACACCGGCCTGGAAGAGAAGCCCGGCGGCTTCGAGCGCATGGCGGCCTACTTCGCCGAGCGTGCCCGCGGCGGCGTCGGCCTGATGGTCACCGGCGGCATTGCGCCGAACGAGGAGGGCGGTGTGTATGCCGGTGCGGCGAAGCTGAGCACGCCCGAGGAGGCGGACAAGCATCGCATCGTCACCGAGGCGGTGCATGAGGCGGGTGGTCTGATCTGCATGCAGATCCTGCACGCCGGCCGCTACGCTTACAGCCCCAAGCAGGTGGCGCCCAGCGCCATCCAGGCGCCGATCAATCCGTTCAAACCCCAGGAGCTGGACGAGGCGGGCATCGAGAAGCAGATCGCCGACTTCGTCAATTGCGCGGCGCTGGCGCGCCAGGCTGGCTATGACGGCGTGGAAATCATGGGGTCCGAGGGCTACTTCATCAATCAGTTCCTGGTGGCCCATACCAACCAGCGCAGCGACCGTTGGGGCGGCAGCTACGCCAACCGCATGCGCCTGCCGGTGGAGATCGTGCGTCGCGTACGCGAGGCGGTCGGCAGCGACTTCATCATCATCTATCGCCTGTCCATGCTCGATCTGGTCGAGGGCGGCAGCAGCTGGGAGGAGATCGTGACGCTGGCCAAGGCCATCGAGGCGGCGGGCGCCACGCTGATCAACACCGGCATCGGCTGGCACGAGGCGCGCATCCCGACCATCGCCACCAAGGTGCCGCGCGCCGCGTTCACCAAGGTTACCGCCAAGCTGCGCGGCGAGGTGAAGGTCCCGCTGATCACCACCAACCGCATCAACACCCCGGAAGTGGCCGAACAGGTGCTGGCCGAGGGCGATGCCGACATGGTATCGATGGCGCGGCCGTTCCTGGCCGACCCCGAGTTCGTCAACAAGGCCGCTGCCGGGCGCAGCGACGAGATCAACACCTGCATCGGCTGCAACCAGGCGTGCCTGGATCACACCTTTGGCGGCAAGCTGACCACCTGCCTGGTCAACCCGCGGGCCTGCCACGAAACCGAGCTCAACTACATCCCCACCACTGCGGTGAAGACCATCGCCGTGGTCGGTGCCGGGCCTGCCGGGCTCGCCGCTGCCAGCGTGGCGGCCGAGCGCGGGCACCGCGTTACCCTGTTCGATGGGGCCGGTGAGATCGGCGGCCAGTTCAACGTGGCTAAGCGCATCCCGGGCAAGGAAGAGTTCTTCGAGACCCTGCGCTACTTCAAACGCAAGCTGGAGACCACCGGCGTCGAGTTGCGCCTGAACACCCGGGTGAGCGCTGCAGACCTGCTCGCCGGCGGTTTCGACGAGGTGATCCTGGCCACCGGCATCGTGCCGCGCACGCCTGCCATCCCGGGTGTAGAGAACGCCAAGGTGATCAGCTATCTGGACGCCATCCTGGGGCGCAAGCCGGTGGGCCCGCGCGTTGCGGTGATTGGCGCCGGTGGCATCGGCTTCGACGTCAGCGAATTCATCACCCATGCAGGCCCGGCCACCAGCCTGGACCGTGAGGCGTTCTGGAAGGAGTGGGGCATCGACCCGGCCCTGCAGGCGCGCGGCGGCGTCGCCGGCGTGCAGCCGCAGGTCGAGCCGGCAGCGCGCCAGGTGTTTCTGCTGCAACGCAAGAAGAGCAAGGTCGGCGACGGCCTGGGCAAAACCACCGGGTGGATCCATCGCGCCGGCTTGAAGAACAAGCAGGTGCAGATGATCAATGCCGTCGAATACCTGCAGATCGACGACCAGGGGCTACACGTGCGCGTGGCCGAGGGCGAGCCCCAGGTATTGCCGGTGGACACGGTGATTCTCTGCGCCGGCCAGGATCCGCTGCGCGAGCTGCAGGACGAGCTGGTTGCCGGCGGTGCTTCGGTGCACCTGATCGGCGGCGCTGACGTAGCCGCCGAGCTGGATGCCAAGCGCGCCATCAATCAGGGCTCACGCCTGGCGGCAGCGCTGTAGTTCGGCATTTTCATTCACCCTCTACCGAACGGGTCACAGTTCGACCGTACCGTTCGTCCTGCGGCTGAATGACTGCCAACCGGGTCACACAGCCTGTAATGGGTTCTCGCCTAGACTTGCCTGGCTGGCGTCTCGTTGCGCCAGGCAAAAGGCAGCGTGAACCGTCATTACCCGTGGAGAACATCGATGAGCAAGCCGCAACTGATCGAGGCCGTGATGTTCTTCGCCCCGGACGGCAGCATCGGCAAGCAGATGTTCTACACCGAGTTCGAGACCCTGCTCGATGGCCTGGTGAAGATGCCGACCCTGGCCGACGAGCAGGTACGGGCCGCCTACGTGGTGATCAACGGCCGCCTGCAGATTCGTTCGGCGGTGTTCTTCTACCTGGATTTCGACGAAGACGGCGCGCCGGACAGCGGTTGGAACATTCCCCTGCAGCAGATGGCCGAGCGTGCCGGCCGCGGCCCCGACCTGGGCGGCGGGCCGATTCGCCTGGCCTGCCGTAGCCAGTGCCCGGTTTCCTGGCACCAGATGCATTTGTGGGACCCGAGCCTGGTGCCCGGCAACAATGATCTGGCCGCCTTGCGCGACACGGTGCGAGCCAACGCCCTCGGCATCCTCATGCAGGAAGAGGAGTCCCCGGCCGTGACGCCCGAGCGGCTGCAGGTGGCTTCCGAGGATCAATGGTACGCGGTCGACGCTTCCCGCGACCTGGCCGAGAAGCTGGCCGAGCGCCTTTCCCACGACTACCGGCAAAAGGCCGCGCAACTGGTTCGCCAGCAACGCGAGCGCCTGGCCGCCCTGGCTCATGAGCACCAGGCCGAACTGGCGCGCGCCGCGTCCAGAAGCGATGGGCAACTGGCCGAGCTGCAAGGGCAGATTCAGGCGTTGCGGCAGGCGCTGCGCCAGCAGGAAGGGCTCAACCAGAGCTTGAAGTCGCAACTGGCCGAACAACGGGAAGCGCAACAGAGCGAACGCGAGGAAATGGCGGTGCGGGTGCGCGCTGCCGAGCGTCACGCCCGCACCGAGCGCGAGATACTGCGCGAGCAGTTCGACGAGGAGCTGCGTGCGCGCATTCTCGCCACCCAGTCTGCCGCCGAGGAACAAACGCGCCGCCGCGAGGGCGAGGCCGCCCAGCGCGGCGCCAGCCAGGTGCTCGAGCGCCTGGCCGCGCAAGGCGTGGTGTTCGTGGTGTTCCATCCGGGCGCCGGGCACCTCACCGTGCCCTTGCAGGATGTCGACCGTTACCTGGCCGGCCCGCTGGCTTATGCGGCGAGCAAGTGCTTCGTGCCGGAGAGCCAGTACCGGCAGTGGCTGGAGCATTATCAGCGGCCCCGTTGCGAAGGGCTGCAGGCCGATGGCCAGCGCTGCGACGTGGCTGTCGAACGGGTCGAAACGCCCGGGCGTTTCGTGGCCGGCGAGTCCAACTGCTGCATGTTGCACAAGACCGCCCGCCTGCGCACCGTGGGTTAAACTCCCGGCCTTTTTCCGGGCCGTATCGTCATGACCTCGATTCCACTGGCTGCCATCAGCGCCTGGCATCCCCAGGCGCCGCTGCAACGGCTGCACTTCGACTGGCTGAGGGGCGTCGAACTGGCGGTGCTGCGCCTGGATCTGATCGACCCGCTGATCAGCGGCAACAAGTGGTTCAAGCTCTCCCCCCATCTGCGCGGCGCTGCTGAACAGCGTGCCAGCGGCATCATCAGCCTCGGCGGCGCCCACTCCAATCACCTGCATGCCCTGGCGGCCGCCGGCCAGCGTTTCTCGTTCGCCACCGTCGGCCTGCTGCGCGGCCATCCCCAGGACACGCCCACCGTTCAGGACCTGCAGCGCTTCGGCATGCAGCTGCATTGGCTGGGCTACGGCGGTTATCGCGAGCGGCATCGTGCCGACTTCTGGGCCCCCTGGCAGGCGCGCTATCCGGGATTCATACCCGTGCCCGAAGGCGGCGGCGGGCTGCCCGGTGCACTGGGCTGTGCCGATTTGCCAGCGATGGTGGCGGAGCAACTGGCAGCGCTTGGTTGGGATGATTACCATGGCTGGTGGTTGGCGGTAGGCACCGGAACCACGCTGGCCGGGTTGGTGATCGCAGAGGAGGGACGGCATAGCGTTCACGGGGCACTGGCGGTACCGCTGGATCATGGCGTGCCCGAGCGGGTGCGCACGCTACTGGCTGAGGCGGGCCGTGACGATGGTGGATACCGATTGCTGGATGCCTGTCGCGGCGGCTTCGCGCGTCAGGACAGCGAGTTGCTGGCCTTCATGGAAGGGTGCGAGGCGCAAAGCGATTTGCTGCTAGAGCCCTTGTATACCGCCAAGGCGTTGCTAGCCTTGCGCGATGCCATCCGCCGAGGTGAGATCGAGGCCGGCCGACGCCTGATCTTCCTACACACCGGCGGCCTGCAGGGCCGCCGCGCTGCGCTTGGCAAGGACTCAGCGCGCTGAGGGCGGCGCCGCACCCGGTTCTGTGCCGCTGGCGGGCCAGTCATCGGCGACCAGAAAGATCCGCTGTCGCTCGGTAAGTGCGCCGTTTTCATCAGGCTGTAGATCGACCAGCAACTGCGCGCCGGCGTCCACGGCCAGCCCATCCATCCAGACCTGCAGGTCCTGGGCTGACCAGGCTTGCACCGCCAGCCGTCTAGCCGGTGCCAGCCAGGCGTTGCGCGGCAGTGGTTGCCAGCGGGCATCCGGGTATTGGGCCTGCAGCCCAGGCCATTGCCGGCGGTGCAGCCAGGTGCCGCGCAGGTGCGCCGGCTCGGCCTCCGCCGGTGATGGATGATCCCGGCCATGGGGGTAGAACAGATAGCCACCCAGCCACATCGAGGCCTGGATCGGTGCGTGGGTCAGCCTCTCCAACGCTTGCCGCGCTTGCGGCGAAGCCGACAAGGGCAACTGGTGAATGGCGAGATGACCGAGCTTTAGATCCAGGCGGTCCCGGCCTCCCGGGCCGATCCAGTGCTCGGGTGCACCGGGCGGCTGGCCCAGGTACAGCTTGATCGCCAGCTCCACATGGTGCACGCCGCTGCCATCGCGCAGCAGCAGATCCAGCTCGCCCAGGGTATGGCCGCCCTGGCGGATCGGCAGGTTGGCCGCCAGTATCTCGATACCCGGCGCCGCGTGCAGGGCGAACTGCCACAGGCGTTCGTAATAGAGGCCCAGGCGCCGCACCGAGCTACGCGACAGCCATTCGTGCAGCGCTTGCGGATTTTCGTCCTGACGCTGCAACCAGTCGGCCAGTAGATCCGGTTCGGCCGCCCAGCTACTGGCGATGAGAGGATGGCGCTGTGGCCAGGACGTATGGGCGAGCAGGGGCGGCGAAAGCAGCGTCCAGGCCAGGTCGCGCACGGCAGGTTCGCTGAGGTGGCGGGGCAGGTCGGCAAGCGCGGTGAAGGGGTTCATCGTTGCAGCATAGGCGCTAGCTGGCATTGGCGTCAGGGTTTGCTGGCGCAGGGTGCCTTCGCCCATAATCCAGGCCATTAGAGCCAGAGCCTCGCGGGAGCCCCATGGAGCAGTTTCGTAATATCGGCATCATCGGCCGCCTGGGCAGCACCCAGGTGCTCGACACCATCCGCCGCCTGAAGAAATTCTTGCTCGAGCGCCAGCTGCACGTGATTCTCGACGACACCATCGCCGAAGTGCTGCCGGGCCACGGCCTGCAGACCTCGGCGCGCAAGCACCTGGGCGAGTTCTGCGACCTGGTGATCGTGGTCGGCGGGGACGGCAGCATGCTCGGCGCCGGTCGCGCCTTGGCGCGCCACAAGGTGCCGGTGCTGGGCATCAACCGCGGCAACCTGGGTTTTCTCACCGATATCCGCCCCGACGAGCTGGAATCCAAGGTCGCCGAGGTGCTGGAAGGCAATTACCTCACCGAGAACCGCTTTCTGCTCGAAACCGAGGTGCGCCGGCATTCCGAGGCAATCGGCCAGGGCGATGCGCTCAACGACGTAGTGCTGCACCCGGGCAAGTCGAACCGGATGATCGAGTTCGAGCTGTATATCGATGGCCAGTTCGTCTGTAGCCAAAAGGCCGACGGTTTGATCGTCGCCACGCCAACCGGCTCCACGGCTTACGCGCTGTCCGCCGGCGGGCCGATCATGCATCCCAAGCTCGATGCCATAGTCGTCGTACCCATGTACCCGCACACGCTGTCCAGCCGGCCCATCGTGGTGGATGGCAACAGCGAGCTGAAGATCGTCGTCTCCAAGGACCTGCAGCTCTACCCGCAAGTGTCGTGCGACGGCCAGAACCATTTCACCTGTGCGCCGGGTGACACCATCACGGTACGCAAGAAATCCCAGAAGCTGTGCCTGATCCATCCGCTGGATCACAACTACTACGAGGTCTGCCGTACCAAGCTGGGTTGGGGTAGCCGACTAGGCGGAGGCGACTGATGCAGCTCGATCCGTCTCGCGGTTATGACCTGATCGGTGATGTGCACGGCTGCGCCAATACCCTGGTGCGCCTGCTGGAACGCATGGGTTATCGCCGCCAGGACGGCGTGTGGCGGCACCCGCGGCGCATGGCGATCTTCCTCGGCGACCTGATCGACCGGGGCCCGCGCATCCGCGAGGCCGTGCATCTGGTGCACGACATGGTGCGCGTCGGCGAGGCGCTGTGCATCATGGGCAATCACGAGTTCAACGCCCTGGGCTGGATGACCCCGGCGCCACCGGGCAGCGGGCGCGCCTTCGTGCGTGAGCACACGGCGCGGCACGAACGGCTGATCGGCGAGACCTTGCGGCAGTTCGAGGCCTACCCGGACGAATGGCGCGACATGCTGGCGTGGTTCTACGAAATGCCGCTGTTTCTCGATGCCAGCCATTTCCGCGTGGTGCACGCCTGCTGGGACGAGGTCATGATCGCCTCGCTGCGCGGGCAATTTCCCAGCGGCTGTATCGACGAACACTTCCTGCAGGCCTCGGCCATTCCCGGCAGCTTCGCCTGCACGGTGCTCGACCGCCTGCTGCGTGGTACCGACATGCGCCTGCCGGGCGGGCTGACCATGACCAGCAGCGATGGCTTCACCCGCTCGTTCTTCCGCACCAAGTTCTGGGCCGGCAACCCGTCGACCTACGGCGATGTGCAGTTTCAGCCCGATCCGCTGCCCGAGCAGGTGGCCTGCCTGCCGCTTAGCGAAGAAGACCGGGCGCAACTGCTGACCTACGGCCCCGAGCAGCCGCCGCTGTTCGTCGGCCACTACTGGCGCAGCGGCACGCCGGCGCCGATCTGCCCCAACATCGCCTGCCTGGATTACAGCGCGGTGATGTACGGCAAGTTGGTGGCCTACCGGCTGGACCAGGAAACTCGTCTGGATCCGGCCAAGTTCGTCTGGGTCGAGGTCGAACGGCCGGGGCCGGCGCGATGAGCCCCGTGATCGCCCTGCGTGCGCCGCTGGAACAGGACCTCGCTGCATTCATCATCCTGCTCGGCAGGCTGCGCGTGCCGCACCGGGTGGCCGAGCAGGGCAACGAGCAGGTGCTCTGGGTGCCGAGCGAAGAAATCGCCGCCCAAGTGCGCGAGCTGTATGCACGGGCGCCCCAGGGCGACCCGAATCTGCAGCCCGTGGCAGCGCCGGTCGCCAGCTCGCGGCCCGGCATCGCCGCCCAGGCCCGGCGCAGCCCGCTGACCCTGGTCGTGCTGGCGCTGACCCTGCTGGTCGCGGTGTTGACCTGGGGCGGTGAAGACTACGACGTGGTGCGCTGGCTGAGTTTCGTCGACTTCCATATCGACGGGCAGTACATCTATTTCGCAAGCTTCACCCAGGCCATCGACAGCGGTCAGTGGTGGCGGCTGCTGACGCCCATGCTGTTGCACTTCGGCATTCTGCATCTGACGATGAATAGCCTGTGGTACTGGGAGCTGGGCCGGCGCATCGAGGCGCGCCAGGGCGCCCTGATGCTGTTGCTGCTGACGATGTGGTTCGGCCTCGCCGCCAACGTGGCGCAGTACGTCTATGGCGGGCCTGCGCTGTTCGGCGGTTTGTCCGGCGTGCTCTACGGGCTGCTTGGCCATTGCTGGCTGTTCCAGTGGCTGGCGCCCAATGCAGCATATCGGCTGCCACGTGGCGTGCTGGTGAGCATGTTGATCTGGCTATTGATCTGCATGACCGGTGTCTTCGAGCTGCTGCAGTTCGGCGCCATCGCCAATGCCGCCCACGTTGGCGGGCTGATCGCCGGCTGCCTCACCGGCGCCATCGGAGGGTTGCTGGCTCGCCAGCTGGCACGGCGCTGAGCGTCGCCAGCGCCTCGGCTTGGCGGGTCAGATAGGGTAGAATCAGCGCTTTTCCAGCTCTGGAGTCAGCCATGTCCTCCTTCGTCGAATTGATCCGCAACATCACCCCGGACGTGTATGAAAGCCTCAAGCTGGCTGTGGAGATCGGCAAGTGGCCCGATGGCCGCAAGCTGACCCAGGAGCAGAAAGAGCTGAGCCTGCAAGCGATGATCGCCTGGGAAATCGAGAACCTGCCCGAGGATCAGCGCACCGGTTACATGGGCGCGTCCGAATGTGCCTCGAAGTCCGAGCCCGTCCCGAACATCCTGTTCAAGTCCTCGGAAACCCTGCACTGATGTTTGAGGTAGCCCGCGGCGCTTTGAGCAAGATGGCCACCCAGCTCGATGCGCCAGTGCAGTACGCGTTTCGCCTGGGTGACGAGCAGGTTGCCGTCAACCCGATGATCGGCAAGACCGTGCGCCTGGAGTTTCTCGGCGCCATTCATTGCAGCCATTGCGGCCGCAAGACCAAGTCCAGCTACAGCCAGGGCTATTGCTACCCCTGCATGCAGAAGCTGGCCCAGTGCGACCTGTGCATCATGAGCCCCGAGCGCTGCCACTATGACGCCGGCACCTGCCGTGATCCCGGTTGGGGCGAGCAATTCTGCATGACCGATCACGTGGTGTACCTGGCCAACTCGTCAGGCATCAAGGTCGGCATCACCCGCGCCACGCAGATTCCCACCCGCTGGATCGACCAGGGCGCCACCCAGGCGCTGCCGATCATGCGCGTGGCCACGCGCCAGCAGTCGGGCTTCGTCGAAGACCTGCTGCGCAGCCAGGTGGCGGACAAGACCAATTGGCGTGCCTTGCTCAAGGGCGACGCGGCGCCGGTCGACCTGCTGCACGTGCGCGAGCAGATCTTCGATGCCTGCGCCAGTGGCATCACCGCGCTGCAGGAGCGTTTCGGCCTGCAGGCCGTGCAGCCGCTCAACGAACAGAGCGTGGTGGAAATCCGCTATCCGATCGAGGCGTATCCGGCGAAGATCACCAGCTTCAACCTGGACAAGAACCCCATCGCCGAAGGCACTCTGCTGGGCATCAAGGGCCAGTACCTGATGTTCGATACCGGCGTGATCAATATTCGCAAGTACACCGCTTACCAGATCGCAGCCAGCTGCGCCGCCTGACCGGCATGCGCGGCTGACGCCATTCACCTGTCTGCCGCGCCAGCCGGCGCGGCATCGAAGAGGTTCCCCATGCGCACCGAACAATCGAAGACCATCTACCTGAAGGACTATCAGGCGCCGGATTACCTGATCGACGAAACCCACCTGACCTTCGAGCTGTTCGAGGATCACACCCTGGTGCATGCCCAGCTGGTGATGCGCCGCAACCCAGAGCTGTCCGCCGAACTGCCGGCGCTGGTGCTGGACGGCCAGCAGCTCGAGTTGTTGCACCTCAAACTCGACGACCGTGAGCTGAGCGCCGGCGACTATCAGCTCACTGACAGTCACCTGACCCTGCAGCCCACCCAGGCCAGCTTCGTCATCGACAGCACCGTGCGCATCCATCCGGAAAGCAACACCGCGCTGGAAGGCCTGTACAAGTCCAGCGGCATGTTCTGCACCCAGTGCGAGGCCGAGGGTTTTCGCAAGATCACCTATTATCTCGACCGCCCGGACGTGATGAGCAGCTTCACCACCACGCTCAGCGGCGACAAGCAGAAGTACCCGATCCTGCTGTCGAACGGCAATCCGATCGCCAGCGGCGAGGAAGACGACGGCCGCCACTGGGCGACCTGGGAAGACCCGTTCAAGAAACCGGCCTACCTGTTCGCCCTGGTCGCTGGTGACCTGTGGTGCGTGGAAGACACCTTCACCACCATGAGCGCCCGCAACGTGACCCTGCGCATCTACGTCGAGCCGGAAAACATCGACAAGGTGCAGCACGCCATGGACAGCCTGAAGAAGTCCATGAAGTGGGACGAAGAGGTATATGGCCGCGAGTACGACCTGGACATCTTCATGATCGTCGCGGTCAACGATTTCAACATGGGCGCCATGGAGAACAAGGGCCTCAACATCTTCAACTCCAGCGCCGTGCTGGCCCGCGCCGAAACCGCCACCGATGCCGCGCACCAGCGTGTCGAGGCGATCGTCGCCCACGAGTACTTCCACAACTGGTCGGGCAACCGCGTGACCTGCCGCGACTGGTTCCAGCTGTCGCTCAAGGAGGGCTTCACAGTATTCCGCGACGCGGGCTTCTCGGCGGACATGAACTCGCCGACGGTCAAGCGCATCCAGGACGTCGCCTACCTGCGCACCCACCAGTTCGCCGAGGACGCCGGCCCCATGGCCCACCCGGTGCGCCCGGATGCGTACATGGAAATCTCCAACTTCTACACCCTGACCATCTACGAGAAAGGCGCCGAAGTCCTGCGCATGATCCACACCCTGCTGGGCGCCGAAGCGTTCCGCAAGGGCTCGGACCTGTACTTCGAGCGCCACGATGGCCAGGCCGTGACCTGCGACGATTTCGTCAAGGCCATGGAAGATGCCAGCGGCGTCGACCTGACCCAGTTCAAGCGTTGGTACACCCAGGCCGGCACGCCGCGCCTGGCGGTCGCCGACAGCTACGACGCCGCGGCGAAAACCTACACCCTGACCTTCACCCAGAGCTGCCCGGCCACGCCGGGGCAGAGCGAGAGCAGCAAGCTGCCGTTCGTGATCCCGGTGGAGCTGGGCCTGCTGGACGGGCAGGGCAACGACTTGCCACTGCGCCTGCAGGGCGAAGCCGCCGCAGTGGTAGGCAACCGCGTGCTGTCGGTGACCGAGGCGCAGCAGTCGTTCACCTTCGTCGACGTTGCCGAGAAGCCGCTGCCGTCGTTGCTGCGTGGCTTCAGTGCACCGGTGAAGCTCAGCTTCGCCTACGACCGCGACCAGCTGATGTTCCTGATGCAGCACGACAGCGACGGCTTCAACCGTTGGGAGGCCGGCCAGCAGCTCAGCGTGCAGGTGCTGCAGGAACTGATTGGCCAACACCAGCGCGGCGAAACGCTGGTGCTCGACCAGCGCCTGGTCAGTGCACTGCGCACCTTGCTGCAGGACGACACGTTGGATCAGGCCATGGTCGCCGAAATGCTGTCACTGCCGGGCGAGGCCTACCTCACCGAAATCAGCGACGTTGCCGATGTCGACGCCATTCATGGCGCCCGCGAGTTCGCCCGCCAGCAACTGGCCGATGCGTTGTTCGAACCGCTGTGGCAGCGCTACCAGGCCAACCGCGCGGTATCGCGCGCCACGCCATACGTTGCCGAGGCCGATCACTTCGCTCGCCGTGCGCTGCAGAACATCGCGCTGTCCTACCTGATGCTGGGTGACAAGCCCGAGGTGCTGGCCGCGGCGCTCGATCAGTTCGAGAACAGCGACAACATGACCGAGCGCCTGACTGCCCTGGCGGTGCTGGTCAATTCGCCATTCGAGGCCGAGCGCAGCAAGGCCCTCGAGGCGTTCGCCGAGCACTTCAAGGACAATGCCCTGGTCATGGATCAGTGGTTCAGCGTGCAGGCCGCCAGCACCCTGCCGGGCGGGTTGGCCCGCGTGCAGGCGCTGATGGAGCACCCGGCTTTCACCCTGAAGAACCCCAACAAGGTGCGGGCGCTGATCGGCGCGTTCGCCGGGCAGAACCTGGTGAATTTCCATGCCATCGACGGTAGCGGCTACCGCTTCCTGGCCGATCAGGTGATCGTGCTCAACGCGCTGAACCCGCAGATCGCCTCGCGTCTGCTGGCGCCGCTGACCCGCTGGCGCAAGTACGGCGCCGCGCGTCAGGCGCTGATGAAGGCCGAGCTTGAGCGCATTCTCGCCTCCGGCAAGTTGTCACCCGATGTCTATGAGGTGGTCAGCAAGAGCCTGGCCTGAGCCATGCTCGGAACGGCGCTGGCCGTTCCGGGCGTACCATTGCTGCATCCCACCGGCGCCCGTTCTGGGCGCCCCATCAACTGTGCTTAGCCCCCCGATCGTTGTTACCCGCGCTTTGGTGGTAACAAATTTTTGTTACCTCAGGGGATGAAAAGCTACCGCCGCCCTCCGTCAGCCACTTAATATCGCCGCCGCTGTCGCCATGCTGGCATTTTGATCAAGTTTTTTTATTGCCCGTGAGGCACTTCGACAGCTTGCTGAAAGCGCTGATGAGCGATTCTGCATCGATATCGGGGCGTTGCTGTTCAGTGGCCGACCAGTCACAAAGAGACGCAGCAGAGCTGCTCTAGAAAAGCACTTTCGGCTAATACGATCGTTTGAATTGGCACCAAGGTTGCACTGCATGACGCAGTCACGCCAGCCAGTTCAAGGTCATCGACGGGCGCCCTGCGAGGGGTTCGTCAGGCTCATCGGAAAATGAGCCGCAAGAATAATGACTGTCTGTCTGCGGAGTAGAGATTCAATGCGTATCAAGTCCCTTGTGCAGGCCCCGCGTCTGGTGCCGGCCAAAGCCGGTTTTGCCCTGGCCGGCGTGCTGCCGTTGCTGGTTGCCGCGCCTGCGCAGGCGGTGGAGTTCAGCTTCGCCGATAACGAGGTCAGCGGCTCGCTGGACACCACGCTGTCCTATGGGCAACTGTGGCGTGTGCAGGGGCAGAGCCGCGGTAACGACGACGTCAACGTCAACGACGGCAATCGCAACTTCGACACCGGGCTGGCTTCCGAAGTGTTCAAGATCACCTCGGACCTCGAGATGAACTACCAGAACTACGGCCTGTTCGTGCGTGGCACCGCGTTCTACGACACGCAGATCATGGACAAGCGCAACGACTTCTACAGTGGCGACCGTGCCGCCCAACCCAGCCAGAACACCCCCAACGACGATCGTTTCACCCGCGACACGCGGCACACCGCCGGCCGCGATGCGCAGATTCTCGACGCCTACGTCTATGGCAACTGGGACGTCGCCGAGCGCCCGGTCACTGCGCGCCTGGGGCGCCAGGTATTCAATTGGGGCGAGGGCCTGTTCTACCGCGGTGGCGTGAACACCAGCAACCCGGTGGACGGCGCACGCTTCCGCCTGCCAGGCGCGGAGCTCAAGGAAGTGCTGATCCCCGTCGAGGCGGTCAGCTTCAATATCGGCCTGACCGACAACCTGTCGATGGAAACCTTCTACCAGTTCAAATGGAAGGAAACCGCCATCGATCCGGTGGGTAGCTATTTCTCCGAGACCGATCTGTTCGCTGAAGGTGGCAGTACAGCCTACAGCCGCAATGCCGCGCTGGGCAGCGCTGCGTTTCAAGGCAACTACGCGGGTCTGAGTGCCTTGGGCGTCGGCGGGCTGCAGGGCACCGAGTACCTCGACAGCAATGGCTACTTCAAGGTCGCCAGCGTCGGCTCGGATATCGAGGCCAAGGACGACGGTCAGTTTGGCGTCGCGTTTCGCTACATTGCCGAACAGCTGAATTCCACGGAGTTCGGCTTCTACTTCGTCAATTACCACGCCAAGGAACCGACGCTCAACGCCGATCTGGAGGGTTTCTCGGGGCTGGATCTGGATGCGATCACCGCAGCCGCCAGCGGCAATGCGATTACCAACTATTCGACACTGCAGACGTTGGCTGGTTTGGGCAACAGCACTGCCCAGGGGTTGCTCGGGCTGGTCAATGGCGCCGCCACCGTCGATGCGGCCAACCAGGTCAATGCTCGTCGAGAGTACGTGGAAAACATCCGCATGTACGGTTTCAGCTTCAATACCACCCTGGGCGATGCCTCGGTGTTCGGTGAGCTGACCTACCGGCCGAACCTGCCGATCGGCGTCGCCGCGACCAACGATCTGCTCGGCGACCTGCTGCGTCAGGCGCCGCAAGTGGTGCAGGGCCAGCAGGTCAACATCGGCGGCCAGCCGCTGCAGCTCGGTGACGAGATTCACAACTACGAGCGGGTCGAGGCCTACAACGCCTCGCTCGGCACCATCTACAACTTCGGCCCGTCGCTGGGCTTCGATGCGCTGACCGGGGTGGCCGAGCTGGCCTCCGAGCACCTGCGCGGCAGTGACCTGAAGTACACCGCTTTCGACGGCTCGACCCGCTATTACTCGGGCCGGGGCGATTCGTCCTACACCTTCGGCTACGGGCGCAGTTACCAGGTCAACAAGAATGCCTACGGCTACACCCTGGTGCTGTCAGGCACCTGGAACGACGTGTTCGCCGGTGTGAACCTGTCGCCCTTCGTCGTCTATCGTGATGATTTCGAAGGCAACTCCTACCAGACCGGGCGCTTTATCGAAGGCCGCAAGGCCTACACCCTTGGCATCAAGGCGGCCTACATGAACAGCCTGGAAGCCGAACTGCAGTACACCGAGTTTTCCGGCGGTGGCAACAACAACGCCGTACGCGACCGCGACAACATCGGCTTCAACGTCAAATACTCCTTCTGATCACGGGGAAACAGCATGCTGAACATCAAGGGTGTCGCCGTCGTACTGGTTCTGCTGGCCGGCAACAGCATGGCAGCGGTCTCGCCGCAGGACGCTGCCAAGCTCGGCAGTAGCCTGACGCCGCTGGGCGCCGAAAAGGCCGGCAACGCTGCTGGCACCATCCCGGCGTGGACGGGCGGCATCACCCAGCCGCCGGCTGGCTACCAGGGCTCGGGCAAGCACCATGTCGACCCGTTCGCCGGCGACAAGCCGCTGTTCACCATCACCCGCGCCAACCTGGCCCAGTACCGCAATCAACTGACGCCGGGGCAGGTAGCCTTGTTCGAGGCCTACCCGGACACCTTCCAGATGCCGGTCTACCCCAGCCGCCGCTCGGGCTCGGCGCCGCAGTGGGTGTATGACAATACGGCCAGGAACGCCGCCAGCGCCAAGCTGCTCGACGGCGGTAATGGTTTCGCCGATGCCTTCGGCGGCATCCCGTTCCCGATTCCGCAGAATGGCGTCGAGGCCTTGTGGAACCACATCGCCCGTTATCGCGGCACCTACGTGGTGCGCCGCGCCTCGGAAGTGGCGGTGCAGCGCAACGGCTCCTATTCGCTGGTCACCTCGCAGCAGGAAGCGCTGTTCAAGTTCTATGACCCGAAAGGCAGCTACGCCAACCTCAACAACATCCTGTTCTACTACCTGTCGTTCACCCGCAGCCCGGCGCGTCTGGCCGGCGGTGCGGTGCTGGTTCACGAGACCCTCGATCAGGTCAAGGAGCCACGCCAGGCCTGGGGCTACAACGCCGGCCAGCGCCGGGTGCGCCGTGCACCGAACCTGGCCTACGACACGCCGATCTCCACGGCCGACGGCCTGCGTACCGCCGATGATACCGACATGTTCAACGGTGCGCCGGATCGCTACGACTGGAAGCTGCTCGGCAAGCGCGAGATCTACATCCCGTACAACAGCTACAAGCTCACCAGCCCAGAGGTGAAGTACAAGGACCTGCTGCAGGTCGGCCACCTCAACCCGGCCTATACCCGCTACGAACTGCACCGCGTATGGGTGGTGGAGGGCACGCTCAAGACCGGCGAGCGGCACATCTATTCCAAGCGCACCCTGTACCTGGATGAAGACAGCTGGCAGGCCGCGGTGGTCGATCAGTACGATGGCCGTGGTGAGTTGTGGCGCGTGTCCATGGCGTATCTGAAGAACTACTACGAACTGCCGACCACCTGGTCCGCGCTGGACGTGTTCCACGATTTGCAGGCCCGTCGCTACCACGTGCAGAACCTGGACAACGAGGAAGCCAACACCATCGACTTCAGTCAGCCGATGGCCGAAGACAGTTATTTCACACCGGCAGCACTGCGCCGTCGTGGCACCCGATAGCAGGCAAGGCTCGCCCGTTGTGCGACAGCCATTCGCGCGGTCGATAACTGGGCTTTTTCTTACAAAACAGCGGCTCAAAGTGGCTACCATGCCTTGCAAAGGCCGATAGCATAGGCGGCGCCGCGCAGGCGCTGATATAACAAGAACAAAAGGGGGAGTTGTGTATGAGTGAGCCCATCGTGCGGCGCACCCGAAGCGGTAAAGTCACCCGGCCCGTGCTGCAGGCACTGGCGTTGTGTTCGCTGCTGATGGCCGCCGCGCCGCTCGTCCAGGCCCAGTCTGCCGATGAGGCGACCTTCTCGGTGCCGTCGACCCGCGCCGTCTCCAGCCTGCTGCTCGACGTCGCCCATGCCGGCAAGCGCCTGGTGGCGGTCGGCGAGCGCGGTCACGTGCTGTACTCCGACGACGATGGTGCCAACTGGACCCAAGCCAAGGTGCCGACCCGGCAGATGCTCACCGCGGTGTATTTCGTCGACGACCAGCGTGGCTGGGCGGTCGGCCACGACGCGCTGATCCTGGCGAGCAGCGACGGCGGTGCGACCTGGACCAAGCAGTTCGAGGACCTGCAGCGCGAAGCACCGCTGCTCGACCTGTGGTTCAAGGACGCCCAGCACGGTTTCGCCATCGGCGCCTATGGTGCATTGCTGGAGACCAGCGATGGTGGCGCCAACTGGGACGACGTCAGCGACCGCCTCGACAACGAAGACACCTACCACCTCAACGCCATCGCCGATGTGCCGGGCGCCGGCCTGTTCATCGTTGGCGAGGCGGGCGCTCTGTTCCGCTCCACCGATGAAGGGCAAAGCTGGGAAACCCTCGAAGGCCCCTATCAGGGCTCGCTGTTCGGCGTGATCGCCAGCGGCGAGGCCAATGGCCTGCTGGTCTTTGGCCTGCGCGGCCACCTGTTCCATTCCACCGATGCGGGCGAAACCTGGCAGCAGGTCGCGCTCACCACCGCCAGCGGCGGTGACCTGGAGTTCGGCCTGGCCAGCGCGGCTACGCTCGGCGACGGCAGCATCGTGGTGGTCGGCCATGGCGGCAGCGTGCTGCGCAGCACCGACCACGGCAACAGCTTCAGCGTGTTCAACCGCCCGGATCGCGTATCCCTGGCGAGCGTCACCGCGGGTGCAGACGGCAAGTTGGTGCTGGTCGGGCAGGGCGGCGTACGCCTGACCACCGAGACCGGTGCCAATCCAGGCCAACAATAACAAGCTGGGGTAGTGTTCGATGAGTAACCTTGATCAAGACAAGGCCAGCCTGCTGGAACGCCTGATCTTCAATAACCGACCGGCAGTGATCCTGATCTGCTTGTTGGTCAGCCTCTTCCTGTTCTTCCAGGCCACCCAGGTGCGCCCCTCGACCAGCTTCGAGAAGATGATCCCGCTGAGCCATCCGTTCATCCAGAACATGATGGAGCACCGCAACGACCTGGCGAACCTCGGCAATACCGTGCGTATTTCCGTGGAGGCCAAGGACGGCGACATCTTCAGCCAGTCCTACATGGAAACCCTGCGCCAGATCCACGACGAGGTGTTCTACATCCCCGGCGTCGACCGCTCCGGGCTCAAGTCGCTGTGGAGCCCCAGCGTGCGCTGGACCGAGGTGACCGAGGAAGGCTTCGCCGGTGGCGAGGTGATTCCGCAAACCTACGACGGCAGCGCGCAGAGCCTCGAAGAGCTGCGCGGCAACGTGCTCAAGTCCGGGCAGATTGGCCGCCTTGTAGCCAACAACTTCAAGTCCAGCATCATCGACGTGCCGCTGCTCGAGTCCTACCCGGACCCACAAGACCAGGGCCGCCTGATCAAGCTCGACTACCAGCAGTTCTCCCACCAGCTCGAAGAGAAAATCCGCAACAAGTACCAGGCGCAGAACCCGGACATACAGATCCACATCATCGGCTTCGCCAAGAAGGTCGGTGACCTGATCGACGGCCTGGTGATGGTCGCGCTGTTCTTCGGCGTGGCGCTGCTGGTCACCTTCGTGCTGCTGTACTGGTTCACCTGGTGCATCCGCAGCACCATTGCCGTGCTGATCACCACCCTGGTAGCGGTGGGCTGGCAGCTAGGGCTGATGCACACGGTGGGCTTCGGGCTCGATCCGTATTCGATGCTGGTGCCGTTTTTGATCTTCGCCATCGGCATTTCCCATGGCGTGCAGAAGATCAACGGCATCGCCTTGCAATCCGGCGGCTGCGACAACTCGCTGACCGCCGCGCGACTGACCTTCCGCCAGTTGTTCCTGCCGGGCATGATCGCCATCCTCGCCGACGCCGTAGGCTTCATCACCTTGCTGCTGATCGATATCGGGGTGATTCGCGAGCTGGCCATCGGCGCCTCCATCGGTGTGGCGGTCATCGTATTTACCAACCTGATCCTGCTGCCGGTGGCCATTTCCTATATCGGTATCAGCAGGAAAGCGGTGGAGCGCAGCAAGCGCGATGCGGTCAGCGAGCATCCGTTCTGGCGCCTGCTGTCGAACTTCGCCAGCGCCAAAGTCGCGCCGATTTCGGTGACATTGGCACTGGTGGCCGGTGTCGGTGGCTTCTGGTATCAGCAACAAAACCTGCAGGTCGGCGACCTCGATCAGGGCGCGCCTGAGCTGCGCCCGGATTCGCGCTACAACCTCGACAACGACTTCGTGATCCGCAACTACTCGACCAGCTCCGACGTGCTGGTGGTGATGGTCAAGACCGCACCCGAAGGCTGCTCGACCTATGAGGCCATGGCGGCCATGGACGAGCTGATGTGGACCATGGAAAACACCCAGGGCGTGCAGTCGGCGATCTCCATGGTCAGCGTGTCGCGCCAGGTGATCAAGGGCATGAACGAGGGCAACCTGAAATGGGAAACCCTGTCGCGCAACCCCGACGTGCTCAACAACTCCATCGCCCGTGCCGACGGCCTGTACAACGCCGACTGCTCGGTGGCGCCGGTGCTGGTATTCCTCGAAGACCACAAGGCGGAAACGCTCAAACGTGCGGTGAAAGCGGTCGAGGGCTTCGTCGCCGAGCACCAGTCCGACAACGTCGAGTTCCTGCTGGCCGCCGGTAACGCCGGTATCGAAGCGGCCACCAACGAAGTGATCAGCACCTCGGAGCTGCTGATCCTGATCCTGGTGTACCTGTGCGTCGGCGCGATGTGCATGATCACCTTCCGCTCCTTCGCCGCGACCATCTGCATCGTGCTGCCGCTGATCCTCACCTCGATCCTCGGCAATGCCCTGATGGCCTTCCTGGGCATCGGTGTGAAGGTCGCGACCCTGCCGGTGATCGCCCTGGGCGTCGGCATCGGCGTGGACTATGGCATCTATATCTACAGCCGCCTGGAAACCTTCCTGCGCGCCGGCCTGCCGCTGCAGGAAGCCTACTACCAGACCCTGCGCTCCACCGGTAAAGCGGTGTTGTTCACCGGCCTGTGCCTGGCCATCGGCGTGGCGACCTGGATGTTCTCGGCGATCAAATTCCAGGCCGACATGGGCCTGATGCTGACCTTCATGTTTATCGTCAACATGTTCGGTGCACTGTGGCTACTGCCGGCCCTGGCCCACTACCTGATCAAACCCGAGAAGCTGGCGGGCAAGAAGGGTGGTTCGCTGCTGGCGCACTGACGGGTTGGCTCTATAAAAGGCGCGACCTCTACGGTATTTGCATGTCGTAGAGGTCGTTTTGCTACTGCGCCCGAAAAGAGGGCTGATTTTTATATGGAAGAACAACTTTTGAATGCATGGTGCGAAATTTTGAGTTGGAACTGGTCTGGAATAGTTCAAAGCATAACCGGGCTTGGAACTCTTATTGTTGCTTTTATTGCTTTAACTTCATGGCGGCGTCAACACCGCTCACAAGCCGTAACCAAGTTGCTCGATGAGCTCACCGACTCAGTACACGAGTTTGTTCAATCAATCTCGCCAGCTGTGCAAATGCTCTCGTTTGTTCGGATAGGCATCGAAAGTCAAGAATTCAACCGCGACCTCAATAGAGAGCTGCAGCATCCCCTAGCAGTTGCGTATATCGAAAAAGAAGGCAGGGAGTCCGCCGACCGTTTAATGACGCTTCTGAAAAATGCGGAGCAGCCAGTTCACCGTATTCGGTCGCTACTGGTTAAAGGTCAAGTTCTAGGCATCTCTAACTATCGCGAGTGTCAAAATGCCTGCAATATGATTGCTTGGCAGTTTGATCGGCTGCAAGTCGTTTTTTCTATGCTTAGTAACCAACATATGAACTGGGAGCATCCCAAGGTTGCAGAGAATCTTGGCAGTATGATGGATATAACTCCTGAGGACATTACTCGCCATATAAATGAGAGCCAGAAGAATTTATTGGCGTTTCTAAAGGACATCTATGCACAAGAGTACAAAAGCGTCTAAAAAGTGCATGAAGTACATCCCAGCCCTTCGAGCCTCCATCGGACGCCCTTGACAGGGCACCGCTTATGCAGGCGTTAGCTCACCTCCGATCGCCTATGTAAATAGGCCCACAATCCACAATTTGAAGAGCTAGCTATGGCGGCTGAATCGAGAAATCTGCGGGTACAGCAGGTGAACTGCTTCTACAATTACGCAATTGGCCTTGATGTCACTCGGGTCGATCTCCTTAAAACAGCCAAGGCACTTTTAAAGTCGGGTACAGTTAGAACCGTTTGTTTCTCTGACCTGAAGGCCATATACCTTGACGAACATGGTGAGGTTAAGCTCGAATGGCTACGACCGAAGGGGCGTCGATGGGATAATAGTTGGACGGTCCAGCTCAGCGATTCTTTGCCACAATATACCGCCGAGGACCTGATTTTCTGCTTGGAGTTAGCATTCCACGAGCGGCGTATCGAAGGTGACGAGGTGGGACAAGTGCCTCCGCATTTGCGAGCCGCACTGCCTCCAGTCGTACTAGAGAATGACGACTTGACTCTACCAGTCTACCCATGGCTAAAGCTCCATGCTGACGGACTTATGTGCATTTGCTTCCAACTCGATACGACATGGGATGATCTGAGCGAGGAAGATTTTATAAGCGATGTCGTCAACTTGTTTCAGCGCTACTTTAAATCTGTTTGGGTAGAGGCGGCACTTCAAAGAATAGATGGTGAGCAGCTCTTGCTTGATGCATTCGAGGGTGAAATCTCCATCGGCGGGCAAGGTGTAGATGACCGAAGGACTCGTAAGCTCGTCAAGAAGATGCGGCTAACCGCAAGAACTACACTAGACAACTCCCTCGGCAAGGAAGGACGATGTTTTGATTTGCATGGGGAGCCATGGCTCTTACATCAAATCGCGGGATCGGAGGACCAAATGGATTGGGAGGGGACGATTGACCTTTGCAGATCCATCTACGCAAATGCGGTAGCATCGCAGGTAGTATCAAAAAACTACAAAAAGAATGACGGGGTAGCAGGAGTACAGTTGTGGCAAGGCCGGCCCTCAGTCTCCTTAATGCGATTCGCCGGCCAGCCTAAATCCAAGGACCAGTTATTTGAGATGTACGGACAATCGATGTCCCGTATCCTGATGCGCTCCCCTGAAATGACTGATCCTCCGCACCTCCCTCCTGACCTTCGTCCATTTAATGACTATTGCTTACACGGCAATCGAGCAGTTTTGCTCTGGACGTGGCTGCGCCCACTCGGCGCATCTGACAATGCTTGGGATGACCCAAACACAAGGGCTCATTTGTTAGAGAACCAGGCCAGGGCGGAGCACTTCGAGTACCACAACATTCGCATTGCGCGGGCATGTGCCATAGCAGAAGGACCTCCATCCGATGAACAACTTGTATACGCGTACGAAACGTTGGCCAATGCCGATTCTGTAATTCACAAATCAAGCCAAGCTGGCGAGATTACTGATGCGCTTGAGTTTTTGATGACTGCTGCCGGCACAACAGGACTCATCGCATCAGGGAAAGAGCAGGCTAGATGGTTCTTAGATGAACGACGTTACAAGGCCGAAAAACAACGGTCACGGATGGACCGGTGGCTGACGGCGGTGTTTGGGATAGTGGGGGCGGCCGGGCTGGCCGACATAGTATTTAAGCCGATGCTGCAAACAACGTATCCTGGCTGGGTTGATTGGCTCACTGGACTGGCTGCATTCGCGACTGCCTCATTTCTGATTGTGCTTTTGGCGATGTTTATATCGGCCGTTAACAAGATATGGATATGGTAACTTGCAGATTTAGAAAGCATGTACTAACAATTGGCTGCATTACGATCGATTTTCGCCGCTTTCGGCTCCAAGCCGGCGCATGAGCCGAGCGTTAGACTTATATGATTAGGCTTTTCTCTACATCTATACCTCAGCCACATCCAGAGCTACTCTGGATGCCAACTCCCGCGTACAAGATAGAGGCAGTAGAAGTCGAATTGGCTTTATTTGAAGATGGTCATATTGAGTTCTTATTGATTCAAATCTAGAATAAAGAATTTAGTCTGATTGCTCGCGACATATGGTGCTGCACGCTGGAGGACCTTATATATGAAACTAGCGTCTGCCATGGCGTGCCAGTGGACGCCTGGCACCTTGAGCCAACTTTTGAAGTTGGAAAAATAACTGAACTGCTTCCTGCTCTGGTTGAAGATCGCTCTCCGATACACGTGCCATTTATTAAGTCAGCCATCGCGTCACTCTAAGCTCCACGCTCACCCATCGGAGTGATCGGCAAACGAAAAAACGCAGCCTAGCCGCGATTTTCATTTCAGAGGGTGCAAATTTTCTTCAATACGCCCGCATTGGCGCTGCGTAACGTGCCTCACTCGATCAGCAGTGAGGTAGGCGTGATGATGAGTCTGTATCTGTCCATGGCGGCGTTCGCGTTGGCCGCTTCCATTTCTCCCGGGCCGGTCAATCTGGTGTCGCTGAGCGCGGGTGCTCGCCATGGCCTGCGGGTGGCCATGGGGCATGTTGCCGGGGCGACGCTGGGCTTTACGTTACTGCTGGTGTTGATTGGCCTGGGGCTGCATCAGTTGCTGGAGCTGCTGCCCTGGCTGACGGCAGCGATCCAGTTGGCTGGCGTGGCCTTTCTGCTGTGTCTGGCTTGGCGCTTGGCGGTCGATAACGGCGAGTTGCACAGCGCTGAAGGTGGGGCGGTTGCGTCTTTTGCTGGCGGCGCGTTGATGCAGTGGCTTAACCCCAAGGCGTGGCTGGCAGCGATTGCCGGCACGGGTGCCTTTGCAGCCGATGGTGATGCGGGGCGGGTGTGGCTGTTCGCGGCGATCTACTGCGTGGTCTGTTATCTGTCGTTGGCTTGCTGGGCTATTGCCGGGACCTGTTTGCAGCCGTATCTGCAGGCGCCGCAGCGGGTGCGGGTTTTCAATCGGGTGTTGGCGGGGTTGTTGGTGGCCAGTGCTGGGTATCTGGTGTTGGCGTAAGTCCGTTAGAGCCTGCGCATGATCTTTATGCTCGTGAAGCTGCAACTACAAGGCGGAAACGGACGGTCACCCGTGGGAGAGGCTTTAGCCTCGAGTTTTTTATTGAGGCAAACAAAGAGCTCGGGGCTAAAGCCCCTCCCACGAAATCGCGAACAGTACGGTAGGGCGTACTCGCGAAGCCGTATGCCGTTGCGGCGGCGTCAGGATCGGCATGAATCGGCGGACTGTTCGCTTCGCTCCTGAGGCCGCCCTACGAGCGAGCGCGCAAACAAAACGGTAATGCTGGTGGACTCCTTATGGGAGCGGGCGGGTACGCCCAGTTCATGCCCGTGATTTCTTCGCGGGCATGGCCCGCTCCCACAGGTAATCACCAGTCAATCCTATGCGCGCGACCGGCCGCTTCCACCACTTTGCTTGCCAAAATCGACGAACCTGTGCTGAAAGATTATGGGCAGGTTCTTGGAGCGCCACAGAGCCGTAGCCCGTGGTTGAGCGTAGCGACACCCGGGGGCATCTTCGCGAGAGTGATTCCTGGGTATCGCTGCGCTCAACGCCAGGCTACGGGGTTGGGTCAGGCTACGGGCTGGTTGTCGCTAGCCGCGGTATTGGCCAGGCGTGGCGGCGAGGAGTTGTTTGAAGGTGCGCTGGAAATGCGCCTGGTCGGCGAAGCCGGCTTCCTGGGCGACTTCGGCCAGGGCTGCGCCGCTTTTCAGGCGGGCGTGGGCGAACTGGATGCGGCGGTTGAGCAGGTAGGCGTGGGGAGTCAGGCCGTAGCGTTGCTTGAAGCCGCGGATCAATTGCGATGGCGACAGCTGCGCGGCCTCGCAGAGGGTATCTAGGCGCAGCGGCTCGCCGCAGTGCTGCTCGATCAGCTCGGCGGCCAGTTCCAAGCGCGGGTTCAGGCTGTCGTCACGCTCACCTTCGAGTATCAGCCGCTGCAGCGCCAGACCGAAGAATGCCTCGGCCTCGGCGCGCTTGTCGGCTGTGCTTACCAATGTATCGAGCAGGCAACGCCGCAATGCCAGCAGGCCCTGATACAGCTCGGCATCGTCGCTGGCGATGGAGGCGAAGCGCTGGAAAGCGGGTGTGTCGGTAAAGCCCCGGGCATGCTGCAGCTCGCCCAGCCACTGCGGGTCGACGTAGCACATCAGATATGACCAGGGCTCGCCGTCGATGGGGTTACAGGCGTGCACGTCGCCGGGGTTCATCAGCACCACCGTACCCTGGCTCACCTGGCGATCCACCTCGCGGTTGCTGTAGGTGCTCTGGCCTCCGGTGATGGCGCCGATCGAGAAAAACGCATGGCTGTGCCGCCCGTAGCAGACCTTTCTGCCGTCTTCGATGGAGCGCAGCTCGATGCAGGGCAGTGCGGCGTCGCGCCAGAAGCTGGGGGTGGGCGAGGCGGGGCGAGCGTCCATGGTGGCTTCCTTCAGCGCGGGTAGAGCGGCGGCAGTTGGCCGCTGTCTTGCCCGCTATCCTGGTTTTTTTCCGCAGCCGGCAGCTCGCCGATGGCCTGCCACAGCTGCTTGCCCTGCCAGTGCTGGCCGGATTCGCTGTACAGCGCGCCGTTGAGGCCGTCCAGGGCTTCGGACAGCGGCGCGAAGCGGGCGGCCATGTCGGCCAGGGTTTCCGGTTGCTGGCGCGCCCAAGCATCGAGAGCCTGGCGGGTGGCCTGGCTGTCGTTGGCCAGGCAAGCGCGCTTGAGGTCGTCGAGCAGGGTGCGCGGGCTGGGCCCGACCTGGGCGCTACGCTGCACCGCCGGCTGGCTGCGTGCGTGCCACCACAGACCAAAGCCGAGCAGGGTGGTCAGTGCCAGCAGCACGGTGCTTAGTTGCCAGGGCCACAACAGCACGTTTTCGGCGTTGCTTTCGCGTGGGCGTGTCTCCACCGGCTGTTCGACGCTCAGAGCCGGATCGACGGCCACGGTCAGGGTACGAGCTGGCAGGCTGGTGTGTTCCAGGCGGTCTTCATGGGTGTTCCACCACACCACGTCCACGGCGGGCAATTCCAGGTTGCCGGCCTTGCCTGCCACCAGGGCTTCCCGCTCTTCACGGCTGCCGATCACCCCACGCTCACTGCCTTCGTTGTTCAACTGGGGCTGATCGGGGTAGCGGCGCAGGCCTTCCACCTGGGTCGCCGGCAGTGGTGGCAGCTGGGCGCTGGACAGCCCATCGGCCTTGAGCATCAGGCTGCGGGTCAGCGAGTCGCCGACTTTTACCTGGCCCGGCTCAGGGCTCCAGGCCTCGGCCAGGCTCAGGGCGCGGGCCGGCAGCCAGGGCGCGTCGGCCGGGTAGTCGGCGGGCTTGGCCTTGACCGTCAGGGGAATCTCCGGTGAACGCACGCGGGTGACCTTGCCCGGGCGCGGGCCGAACGGCGTATAGCCGTTGCGGCTGCTGCGGTCGGCCAGGGTCGCGCTGAACACCTGGCTGGGGATGGTCAGCTGGCCACTCTTCTGCGGGAAGATGGCATAGCGCAGCTCGATCACGCCGTGGCGTACGCCGCCGATGTCCTGCTCGTAGGTGCGGGGTTCCCCCAGGGATTCGACCCTCGCATCGGCGATCTCCAGCGGCGTCAGGCTGCTGTCGTCGTACAGCGATACCGAGTGATAAATGCGCAGAGTCAGCACGCTCTGCGCCTGCACGTAGACGCTTTCGTGATCCAGGCTGGCATCGATGAACACCGGCGCCATCTGCTCGTCCGCGCCCTGGCTGGTCGATTCCACCACATGCAGGCTGACGGGCTGGCTCTGTGAGTCGCCCAGGCGCAGCGGCGGCACCACCACGTAACCGCTATGCCGTGGCTTCAGGGTGACGATCCAGCGGGTGCTGGCACGCGCCTGGCCATCCAGGGTGGTCAGCCGGTTGACCTGGCGCGTACCGAGTACGTCGAACAGTTCGTTGAGCGGCGTCAGGTCGGGCTTGCCGAACTCGGTGGCATCCGTAGATTCGAGAATCAGGTCGAGGCTTTCGCCCAGGTTCAGCCGGCTGCGGTCGACGCTGGCGGTAAATTCCTGCGCGCTGGCCTGCAATGCCAGCAAACAGAGAAGCAGGGTGCAGAGCAGGCGGGTCATCGGGGTTGTTCCTGACGCTGTTGCTGTTCGTACCAGAATTTGCGGCGCAGCAATTCGCCCGGGTCATCGGGAATCTGCCGCAGCCATTGTTCCAGAGCCTGACGACGCTCGCCATCGAGCGGTGCATCGGCGTCCTGGGCCTCGCCGTCTGGCGGCGAGGTCTGCGCCGGCTCGGCCTTTTCGTCGGGCTCGCCGGTCTGGCTGGGCGCCTGCTCCTGCTTGGCGGGTGGCTGATCCTCGCTGGCCGACGGCTGACCCTGGCCTTGCTGCTGCTCGTCTTCGCTGGAGGCCGAGGACTGGCCAGGTGGCTGCTGGTCATCGGGCTTGTCTGCGGATTGCTCCTCGTCGCCGTCGTCCGGCTGCTCCTGCTCTTGTTGCTGGCGCTGGCGCAGCAGCTCCTCGACCAGGGCCTTGTTCTTCGCGGCCTGCTGCAGTTGCGGGTCGATCTCCAGCGCGCGTTCGTAGGCATCGATGGCCGCCTCCAGCTCGTTGCTGCGGGCCAGGGCGTTGCCGCGGTTGTAGAGCGAGGGCGCGCTGTCATCCTTGGCGAACTGTTCGGCGGCCGCCGCGTAGTCGCCGGCCTCATAGAGCGCGGTGCCGCGCCAGTGCGGGTCCTCGAAGCGTTCGGCGGCTTCCTTGGGGCGGCCTGCTTCGAGGAGCCGCTGGCCCTGCTGGTCGGCGCGCAGCCAGAGGTCGTCGAAGCTCATGGCCATGCCGCTTTGCGGGGTACCGAGCAACAGCAGCGGCAGGCACAGCAGCCAGCCACGGCGGCCCGCGCAGGCGGCCAGCAGCAACAGCGGCAGGAGCAGCCAGTAACCCTGGTCGGCCCAGCTGCGCAATTGCGTTTTGTGGCCGTTGTCGCGCAGTTGCGACGGGCCGTCGAGCAGGCCGAGGCTGCGCAGGTCGCGGTCGTCGAGGCTGATGCTGCGGTATTGCCCTTTGACGCTCGCCGCGAACTGCCGCAAACCACTGACATCCAGGCGCGGAATGAGAATGGCGCCTTGCTCGTCCTTCATGAAGGTGCCGTCTTCCTGAACGATCGGTGCACCCTCGCTGCTGCCCACGCCGAGGATGCGCAAACGCTCGCCGCGGCTGCCGAGCAATCTGGCGATGGCGCTGCGTTCGCCGTCGTCCAGGCTGCTGGTTATCAGCAGCAGGCGCCCCTGGCCCTGGGCGCCGCCCTTGAGCAATTCGAGTGCCTTGGCCACCGCCAGGTCGGCACGTTTTCCAGGCTCGGGCATGATCGACGGCTTGAGCGCTTCGAGCAGGTTGCGGCTGGTACCCAGGTCATCGGACAGTGGCACCAGGGTGTGGGCGCTGCCGGCGTACACCACGATGGCGGTCTGCGCGTCGCCACGGGCCTGCAACAGGTCGAGCAATTTGCGACGGGCCTGGGCCAGGCGGTTGGGGGAGGCGTCGCTAGCGAGCATCTGCGGCGTCAGTTCGAGCATCACCACCAGCGGGTCAGCCGGTTTGACGTCGTTCTGCTCGATGCGCTGCCAGCTGGGGCCGACCAGTGCCAGGGTGGCCAGCAGCCAGGCAAGCGCGAGAATGATCAGCGGCAAGCGGCTGCGCCGGCCCCGGCCACCGCGCAGCAGTACGGCGTGAAAGGCGGGTGGCAGCAGGCTTTGCCAGCGGCCGCTACGGGTTTCCCGGTGCGCCAGCAACCACAGCAGCCAGGCCAGCACGGGCAGCGCCAGCAGCCACCATGGGCGCAGCAGGTGAGGCAGGAATTCGCTCATGGCGTCCTGCGCCCCAGGCGTTGTGCGGCGCTCAGCGCCTGCTGGTGCAGTTGTGGCCACAGGCTGCGGATCACCAGCAGCAGGCTCAGCAGCAGAGCCGCCGCCAGTGGCCAGACGTATAGCGCCTGGGCCGGGCGCGCCAGGGTCGGTTGCTGGGCCACCGGTTCGAGGCGGTCGAGGGTCGCCTCGATGTTTTGCAATTCGCTCTGATCGCGGGCACGGAAATACTCGCCTCCAGTGAGCTCGGCGATGGCGCGCAGGCTCGGCTCATCCAGATCCAGGCTCGGGTTGAGGCCAAAGGCGGCAAAATTGCCGGCCTGCTGCGGGTCGGAACCGATGCCGATTGGGTAGATGGTCACGCCTTCCTCGGCGGCCAGGCGGGCGGCGGTCATCGGTTCGATCTGCCCGCCATTGTTCGCGCCATCGGTAATCAGCACCAGCACGCGGCTGTCGGCAGGGCGTTGGCGCAGGCGCTTGACCGCCAGGCCGATGGCGTCGCCGAGTGCGGTGTTCTGCCCGGCGATGCCGATCACCGCTTCGTCGAGCCAGGTGCGTACCGTCTGCCGGTCGAAGGTCAGCGGCGCCTGCAAATAGGCCTGGCTGCCGAACAGGATCAAGCCGACACGGTCGCCGGTGCGGCCATCGATGAACTCGCCGATCAGTTGCTTGACCAGGGTCAGGCGGCTGACGTCCTCGTCTTCCAGGCGCATGTCGGCGTAATCCATTGAACCGGACACGTCCACGGCGATCAGCAGATCGCGCCCGCTGGCCGGCAGTGGCAGTGGCTCGCCAACCCATTCCGGGCGCGCGGCGGCGATCAGCAAGAGCAGCCAGAGCAGGGCGAAGTGCACCTGCTTCTTCCAGGGCGGCAGCTGCAGGCGGGCGCGGCGCCCTGACAGGTTCTCCAGCTCGCTGAGAAAGCTCACCTGCAGCGCCGCTTCGCCGCTGTCGGCGGCCGGCAGCCACAGGCGCAACAGCCAGGGCAGCGGCGCGAGCAGGAAGAGCCACGGCCAGGCGAATTCAAACATGCTTGCGAATCCAGATGGCGACCGCCTGGTGCAGGCCGTCGATGGCCTTGTCGTCCAGGTTGCACTGCGGTTTGTAGGCGCCCTCGACGAGGATCATCCAGCGCGTCAGCCCGGCGGCCGGGCAGCGGTTGTCGAGAAACGCCAGCCAGGCGCGGCTGCTCAGGGTATGGCTGTGGCTGTCCGGGTAGCGTTCGCGGCACAAGCGCTTGAGCAGGCCGTTGAGCTGCTGCAGCCAGGGGCCGGCGGCTGCGCCGTCATAGGGTTTGCTGAGGCGCTGCAGCTCCTGCAGGGCCGCCTCGCGTAGCGGATCGAGGGGCTGTTCGACGGCCTGCTTGCGGCGTGGCCGGGGCAACCGCGGTGCCAGGCGCCAGGCGGCCCACAGCAGCACGGGCAACAGCACGGCGAGCAACCACCAGCCGGGCGCTGGCGGCCACCAGCCGACGGCGGCGGGGGCGATCAACGGTTCGAGCTGGTCCAGCGGGTTCATGCCGATCGACCCGGGCGCAGGTTGTTCAGGTGCTCGTGCAGCTGTTCGACCAGTTCCTGGCCGGTCGACAGTGACAGCAGCGGCACGCCGAGCTTGTTCGCCAGGCGCTGCCAGCGCGCGCGGCGTGCCTGGGCCTGATCGCGGTAGCTGTGCTGCAGGTTGGCGTCTTCGGTGTCCACGTCCAGTTGGGCGTCACCATCGGCGAAGCGCAGCAGGCCGGAGGCGGGCAGGGCGTGATCGAGCGGGTCGGAGACCGGCAGCAGCAGCAGGTCGGTATGCCGGGCCAGGAGCATCAGTTGCTGCTCGCTGCTGTCGCCCAGAGTGCGTTCGTCGCAGAGGATCACCACCAGGCTGCCTGGGCGCAGTACTTCCCGGGCACGGCGCAGGGCCTGGCCGAAGCTGTCGCGCACCAGCGGCGTGTCGGCGGACAGCGCCTGATTGGCACGGGCCAGGCGGCTGAGCAGCTGCAGCAGGCTTTGCTTGCTGCGCCGCGGTTTGATCTCGTGGTTGTCCTGGCCGCCGAAGACCAGCCCGCCGATGCGGTCGTTGTGACCCAGAGCGGCCCAGCCGATCAGCCCGGCCGCGCGGGCGGCGAGCACTGACTTGAACATCAGGCCCGAGCCGAAGAACAACTGGCGGCTCTGCTCGACGAGCAGGTAGATGGGCCGTTCGCGTTCTTCGTGGAACAGCTTGGTGTGTGGCTCCTGGGTGCGTGCGGTAACGCGCCAGTCGATGGTGCGCACGTCGTCGCCCGGCTGATAGACGCGCACCTGGTCGAAGTCGACCCCGCGCCCGCGCAGCTTCGAGTGGTGCAGGCCGATCAGCGGGCTGCGGCGGCCCGGCGTGGAAAACAGCTGTACCTCGCGCACCCGGTGGCGCATGTCGATCAGTTGCTTGAGATCGGTACGGATGCCCGCCTGCAGCTCAGGGTTATCCGCATGCGAAAGCATCAGGCCACCGCGACCACGTCGAGGATGCGCTGGACCACGCGGTCCTGGTCGATGCCCGAGGCCTCGGCCTCGAACGACAGGATGATGCGGTGGCGCAATACATCGAACAGCACCGCCTGGATGTCTTCGGGGCTGACGAAATCGCGGCCCGCCAGCCAGGCGTGGGCCCGCGCGCAGCGATCCAGGGCGATGGAGCCGCGCGGGCTGGAGCCGTGGGCGATCCACTCGGCCAGCTCGGCGTCGAACTTGCCGGGGGTGCGCGAGGCCATTACCAACTGCACCAGGTATTCCTCCACCGCATCGGCCATGTAGAGGCCGAGGATTTCCTTGCGCGCGGAGAAGATCGCCTGCTGGCTGAGACGATGATCGGGCTTGGTCTCGCCGTGCAGCGCTTCGCCGCGGGCCTGGGCGAGGATCTTGCGCTCCACGCTGGCGTCGGGGAAACCGATCTTCACGTGCATCAGAAAACGGTCGAGCTGGGCTTCGGGCAGCGGGTAGGTGCCTTCCTGCTCGATGGGGTTCTGGGTGGCCATGACCAAGAACAGCGGCGACAGGTCGTAGGTGCTGCGGCCCACCGATACCTGGCGTTCGGCCATGGCTTCGAGCAGTGCCGACTGTACCTTGGCCGGCGCGCGGTTGATCTCGTCGGCGAGCACCAGATTATGGAAGATCGGCCCCTGCTGGAACACGAAACTGCCGGTTTCCGGGCGATAGATCTCGGTACCGGTAATGTCGGCCGGCAGCAGGTCGGGGGTGAACTGGATGCGGTGGAACTCGGCTTCGATGCCTTCGGCCAGTTCCTTGATCGCCTTGGTCTTGGCCAGGCCGGGAGCGCCTTCGACCAGCATGTGGCCGTCGGCGAGCAGGGCGATCAGCAGGCGATCGATGAGCTTTTCCTGGCCGAGGATCTGGCTGGCGAGAAAGTGGCGAAGAGCGAGCAGCGCGTCTCTGTGTTCCATTGGGGCTGTCCAGATGCGAATCGCGAGCGACGAACCCCGCTCGCCAGGGCCGTCCATGATAATCGAAGGCAGGGGCGTTAAGCCATGCGAGCCGGACGCGGTCTGTGACCGGGTCGCCAGCCGCCTACCGGAGCAGGAGGCCGGCACCGGCTCAGACGATACGGAACTGGCCGGCGCTGTGGTTGAGCGCCTCGACCTGCCGCGACAGGCCCTGGGTGTGTTCGTCCAGGCTCAGGCGCAGGGTTTTGGTCTTGCCGGTGTGCAGGTTGATGTCCTCGACCTTGGCGGCGATCTCCTCGGTGGTGCAGGAAATCTGCTCGATGGCCACCACCACCTGGCTCATCTCGGCACTGAGATGCTCCATGGAACCGGTGATGCCGTCGATGGCCTGGGCCACTTCGCCGGAGCTGCGCTCGCCCTGGGTGGCCAGGTTCAGGCCGCTGGTCATCAGTTGGTCCATCTGCTGGGTCTGCTGGCGCAGCTCGTTGACGATCACCGCGATATCGGTGGTAGCCGCCACCGTCTTCTGGGCCAGGGAGCGCACTTCGTCGGCGACCACCGAGAAGCCGCGGCCGGCCTCGCCAGCACGGGCTGCTTCGATGGCGGCGTTCAGTGCCAGCAGGTTGGTCTGGTCGGCCAGGCCGTTGATCACGTCGATGATGCTGGTGACCTTGGTGCTCGACTGGGTGAGTGCGCTGACCTGGGCGTGGGTGTCCTGAATCAGCTGCGACAGGCGGCGCATGTTGTCGGCGCTGGCAGTGATCACCGAAGCACCATCGCGCGCCGACTGATAGGCGGCCTGGGTGGCGTTGCCGACATCGGTGGTGCGCTGGGCCATTTCGTGGACCGTGGCGGAAATCTGCTGGGAGGCCGAGGCGGCCTGCTCGGTCTGCATCTCCACCTGTGTGCTGTTCTCCTCGAGGCGGCGCATGGCGTCGTTGAGGTAGCTGTGCAGCTGGTTGAGCTGCTGGTTGCCGTCGAGCACCTGGCGAATCACCCCGGCGATACCTTGGGTCATCTGGTTCGAGGCACTGCCCAATTGGTTGAATTCGTCGCGATGGTTCTGGCCGACGTCGATCCGCGCGGTGAGATTGCCCGCCGCGACCTGGGCGAGCAGGCGGTTGACCCTGTCCAGCTGCGCCATCAGCAGGCGTGAAGCGCGGCTCAGGGTGATCAGCATGAACAGCGACACCGCCACGAAGGTCAGCCCCATGGCCCAATTGGCGGTGCTGCGCGCCTGTTCGGCCTGGCGAGTGGCATTGGCCAGCACGGTCTGTTGCAGATGAACGCGCTGGGCTTCGATGCTGTTTTCGATCTGCCGGCCCTGGTCGAGCAGGTGCTTTTCGGTGGCGGCGATGCGCTGGATCATCCCATCCGCAGCGGCGAAATCGGCGCTGTAGCTGGTGACCGCCTTGCCGACCTGGCTGTCCTGCCATTCCAGTTCGATGATGCGGGCCTGCAGGTCGGCCAGCGCCGCTTGCACGCGCTCGGCATAGGCCCCGTCGAAGGTGGCCAGATAATCACGCTGGTTGCTCAACGCTTCGGCGATCGATGCCTGGATCAGGCTGATGCTCACCCGTTCGAGGCCTTTGCCGCTTTCGGCGAGCTTGGCGCGCTGCCCAGTGAACGGCGTCAGGCCCAGCTCGTGGGATTGCTCCAGCCAGTTGTGCTGCAGGCGGATGTCTTCCTGCAGCATTTCGTCGATCTGCCGGGAGCTGTCGATCACCGACTCATCGTCCAGGCGCTCGGCGCGCTCGGCATATTGCCTGGAGAGCGCGCTGAGCGCCGTCAGGCTGTCCTGGAAATCCTCTTCATCATCGGGTGTGAGGCGTCGACGTTCCGCGCCCAGCTTGAGCCACTGGTTCATCAGCGCGGCCGAGGCGCCGGCGTAGGCCGTGGCGTCTTCCCTGGCTTGCAGGGCAGCGCTCAGGGTTTGCGTGGCCCAGAACGAGGCGGCCGTCATCAGCGCCAGGCTGGAGAGGGTGATGAGAATCAGCAGGCGAAACTTCTGCTTCCAGGAAAGGAACAGTGACATGGGGGGTGTCCGTTTGGCTTTATTTTTATTGACGCCAGACTTTAGGTGTTGTGCTGGCACAGTGCAAGCGGTCGTACGATGTCTGCTGTGGCGCAGGCAGCGTGAACGAAAATGTCGCTGCACCGCAAGCGTGCATCGCACTCGCCTCGTTAAGCTCTCCGGGCACCTTTGACCGGAGCGTCATCGCGCATTTCAGGTAGCGTTTGCAGGCAGCCGGTCTAAGGTTGAACTACGCATGGAAACACGAATCGCACATACCAAGCCCATAGACGGAGCACACAAATGGCGTTCTTCACCGCGGCCAGCAAAGCCGACTTCCAGCATCAACTGCAAGCGGCCCTGGCGCAGCACGTCAGCGAGCAGGACCTGCCACAAGTGGCCCTGTTCGCTGAACAGTTCTTTGGCATCATCGCACTCGAAGAGCTGACTCAGCGGCGACTTTCCGACCTCGTTGGCTGCACCCTTTCGGCCTGGCGCCTGCTGGCCCAGTTCGATCCCGCCCAACCGCAGGTCCGCGTATTCAACCCCGACTATGAAAAGCACGGCTGGCAGAGCACCCACACCGGTATCGAGGTGCTGCACCCGGACATTCCGTTCCTGGTCGACTCAGTGCGCATCGAACTCAAGCGCCGCGGCTACAGCATTCATACCCTGCAGAACAGCGTGCTCAGCGTGCGCCGCGACGCCCAGGGCGCGCTGCTCGAACTGCTGCCCAAGGGCAGTACCGGCGAGGGCGTCAGCCTCGAGTCGCTGATGTTCCTGGAGATCAACCGCTGCGCCAGCAACACCGAAATCAAGTCGCTGCAGAAGACCCTGCTCGAAGTGCTCGAAGAGGTGCGCCTGAGCGTGGCCGACTTCCAGCCGATGAAGGCCAAGGCCCAGGAACTGCTGACCAAGCTCGGCGACGGCACCTTCGGCAAGGGTGCCACCGACCCCGCCGAGCTGGACGAGATCAAGGTGTTTCTCGCCTGGCTGCAGGATAACCATTTCACCTTCCTCGGCTATGAGGAATTCACCGTTCACGACGCCGTCGATGGCGGCCACCTGCAGTATGACGAGAGCTCGCTGCTGGGCCTGTCCCGGCGCCTGCGCAGCGGCCTGAGCAAGGACGACCTGCACATCGAGCCCTACGCGCTGGCCTACCTGCGTGAACCGACCCTGCTGTCGTTCGCCAAGGCGGCGCAACCGAGCCGCGTGCACCGCCCGGCCTACCCGGATTTCGTTTCCATTCGCGAGATCGACGCCAGCGGCAAGGTGGTCAAGGAATGCCGTTTCCTCGGTATTTACACCTCGACCGCTTACAGCGAGAGCGTGCGCGAGATTCCCTACATCCGCCGCAAGGTCGCCGAGGTCGAGAAGCGCTCCGGCTTCATCTCCCAGGGCCACCTGAGCAAGGAGCTGGTCAAGGTTCTCGAAGTGCTGCCGCGCGACGACCTGTTCCAGACGCCGGTCGACGAACTGGCCAGCACGGCGCTGTCGATCGTGCAGATTCAGGAGCGCAACAAGGTACGCCTGTTCCTGCGCTTCGACCCCTACGGTCGTTTCGTCTACGCCCTGGCCTACGTGCCGCGCGACGTCTACTCCACGGAAACCCGCCTGCGTATCCAGCAGGTGCTGGTCGATCGCCTGCAGGCCAGCGACTGCGAGTTCTGGACCTATTTCTCCGAGTCGGTGCTGGCCCGTGTGCAGTTCATTCTGCGTGTGGACCCGAAGACCAAGCTGGACATCGACCCTCAGCAGCTCGAGCGCGAAGTCGTGCAGGCCTGCCGTTCATGGACCGACGACTATGCCGCCCTGGCCGTGGAGAATTTCGGCGAAGCCAAGGGCACCCGCGTGCTCACCGACTTCCCGAAAAGCTTCCCGGCCGGTTACCGCGAGCGCTTCGCACCGCATTCGGCAGTGGTCGACATGCAGCATCTGCGCAGCCTCTCCGAGGAGCGCCCGCTGGTCATGAGCTTCTACCAGCCGTTGGTGCCTGGTGAGCGTCAGCTGCATTGCAAGCTGTACCACGCCGACACGCCGCTGGCGCTGTCCGACGTGCTGCCGGTGCTGGAGAATCTCGGCCTGCGCGTGCTGGGCGAATTCCCGTATCGCCTGCAGCACCAGAACGGTCGCGAGTTCTGGATTCACGATTTCGCCTTCACCTACCCCGAGGGCATGAAGCTCGACATCCAGCAGCTCAACGACACGCTGCAGGACGCCTTCGTGCACATCGTGCGCGGCGATGCCGAGAACGATTCCTTCAACCGCCTGGTGCTGACCGCCGGCCTGGCCTGGCGTGACGTGGCGCTGCTGCGCGCCTATGCCCGCTACCTGAAGCAGATTCGCCTGGGCTTTGACCTGGGTTATATCGCCAACACGCTGCTCAACCATGCCGATATCGCCCGCGAGCTGGTGCGTCTGTTCCGGACGCGCTTCTACCTCGCCCGCAAGCTCAATGCCGACGACCTGAACGACAAGCAGCAGAAGCTCGAGCAGGCCATTCTCGGCGCGCTGGACAACGTCGCGGTGCTCAACGAAGACCGCATCCTGCGTCGCTACCTGGACCTGATCAAGGCCACCCTGCGCACCAACTTCTACCAGCCCGACGCCCTGGGCGAGGTGAAGAACTACTTCAGTTTCAAGTTCAACCCGAGCGCGATTCCCGAACTGCCACGGCCGGTACCGAAGTTCGAGATCTTCGTCTACTCACCGCGGGTCGAAGGCGTTCACCTGCGTTTCGGCAACGTCGCTCGCGGTGGCCTGCGCTGGTCGGATCGTGAAGAAGACTTCCGTACCGAAGTGCTCGGCCTGGTCAAGGCCCAGCAGGTCAAGAACGCGGTGATCGTGCCGGTCGGCGCCAAGGGCGGTTTCGTGCCGCGGCGCCTGCCGCTGGGTGGCGGTCGCGACGAGATCCAGGCCGAGGCCATCGCCTGCTACCGCATCTTCATCAGCGGCCTGCTGGACATCACCGACAACCTCAAGGAAGGCGAGGTGGCGCCACCGGCCAACGTGGTGCGCCACGATGCCGATGATCCCTATCTGGTCGTCGCGGCGGACAAAGGCACTGCGACCTTCTCCGACATCGCCAACGGCATCGCCAACGAATACGGCTTCTGGCTCGGCGATGCGTTCGCCTCGGGTGGTTCGGCCGGTTACGACCACAAGGGCATGGGCATCACCGCCAAGGGCGGCTGGGTCTCGGTGCAGCGCCACTTCCGTGAGCGTGGCATCGACGTGCAGAAGGATCTGACCACCGTGATCGGCATCGGCGATATGGCCGGTGACGTGTTCGGTAACGGCCTGTTGCTGTCCGAGTCGCTGCAGCTGGTCGCTGCCTTCAACCACCTGCACATCTTCATCGACCCGAACCCGGATGCCGCGCGCAGCTTCGTCGAGCGCAAGCGTCTGTTCGACCTGCCGCGTTCGAGCTGGGCCGATTACGACGCGTCGCTGATCTCCCAGGGTGGCGGCATCTTCCTGCGCAGTGCCAAGAGCATCGCCATCAGCCCGGAAATGAAGGCACGCTTCGATATCCAGGCCGACAAACTGGCGCCGACCGAGCTGCTCAACGCATTGCTCAAGGCGCCGGTCGATCTGATCTGGAACGGCGGCATCGGCACCTATGTCAAGTCCAGCCGCGAGAGCCATGCCGACGTCGGCGACAAGGCCAACGACGTGCTGCGCGTCGACGGCCGAGAACTGCGTGCCAAGGTGGTGGGCGAGGGCGGCAACCTGGGCATGACTCAGCTCGGTCGCGTCGAGTACGGCCTGGGTGGCGGGGCCAGCAACACCGACTTCATCGACAACGCCGGTGGTGTGGACTGCTCCGACCACGAGGTGAACATCAAGATCCTGCTCAACGAGATCGTCACCGCCGGCGACATGACCGGCAAGCAGCGCAACACGCTGCTCGCCGAGATGACCGAGGACGTGGGCAATCTGGTGCTGGGCAACAACTACAAGCAGACCCAGGCGCTGTCGCTGGCCGAGCGCCGCGCCCGTGAACGCCAGGGTGAATACAAGCGCCTGATGGCGGCGCTGGAAGCCTCCGGCAAGCTGGACCGCGCATTGGAGTTCCTGCCCAGCGAAGAGGAGCTCAACGAGCGCGCCACCAAGGGCCAGGGGCTTACCCGTCCCGAGCTGTCCGTGCTGATTTCCTACAGCAAGATCGAGCTGCAGGAGGCGTTGATCAAGTCCGACGTTGCCGACGACGACTACCTGGCGCGCGAGATGGAAACCGCCTTCCCGGCGCGCCTGGCGCAGGAGTATGGCGAGGCCATGCGTCGTCATCGCCTCAAGCGCGAGATCGTCAGCACGCAGATCGCCAACGATCTGGTCAACCACATGGGCATCACCTTCGTGCAGCGCCTGAAGGAATCCACCGGCGTGGGTTCGGCCCAGGTAGCCGCTGCCTACGTAGTCGTACGCGACGTCTTCCACCTGCCGTTCTGGTGGCGCCAGATCGAAGCCCTGGACAACCAGGTGCCGGCCGACCTCCAGTTGACCATGATGGACGAGCTGATGCGTCTGGGCCGTCGCGCCACGCGCTGGTACCTGCGCAGCCGTCGCAACGACCTGGATGCCGCCCGCGACGTGGCCCACCTCGGCCCACGGGTCAAGGCGCTGGCCATGCGCCTGGACGAGCTGCTCGAAGGCCCGGCCCGGGACGAGTGGATGGCGCGCTACCAGACCTATGTCGAGGCTGGCGTGCCGGAGCTGCTGTCCCGCGTGGTGGCGGGCACCGGCCACCTGTACACGCTGCTGCCGATCATCGAGTCCGCCGATCTCACCGGCTATGAGCCGACCGAGGTGGCGTCCGCGTACTTTGCGGTATCCGATGCCCTGGACCTGTCCTGGTACCTGCAGCAGATCAGCGGCCTGAGCGTGGAAAGCAACTGGCAGGCCCTGGCCCGCGAAGCGTTCCGCGACGATCTGGATGCGCAGCAGCGCGCCATCACCGTCTCGGTTCTGCAATTGGCTAACGGGCCGGAGTCGATCGAGGCGCGGGTCGAGATGTGGCTGGAGCAAAACCGTCGACTGGTCGACCGCTGGAAGGCCATGCTCGCCGAGCTGCGTGCGGCTACCGGAAGTGACTACGCCATGTACGCCGTGGCCAATCGGGAGCTGAGCGACCTGGCGCAAAGCCAGCCGCCTGTGTTGCCGGCTTGAGCTGAGTAACGGCTGTAAATGAAAACGCCCCGACTGGTTCGGGGCGTTTTCGTTTCAAGGCCTGCTGGCTGCGAGCGACCCAATTGTCCGCAGATCACCAGTAGGTTTTTGCGGGATGCCATGTGTGGGGTTGCTCAGCATCATGGTGAGAGCTACGACCCGCAGCGAATAGTGGGCGCAGCGCGATTACGCCATATGGCGACAATCGTTCGCGCCGAGGGCGACGCTCCTACGCGAGTGTTGGGTTGCTCACGATCCCTGTAGGAGCTGCGACCCGCAGCGAATAGTGGGTGCGATGCCGATTGCGCGACATGGCCACAATCGTTCGCGCCGAGATCGGCGCTCCCACACGAATGCCGAGTTGCTCACGATCCCTGTAGGAGCTACGACCCGCAGCGAATAGTCGGCGCGGCACCGATTGAGCGACAAGGCGACAATCGTTCACTCTGGGGGCGACGCTCCTATGGGGTTGTGACGGTGTGGTTTTGTGGCCATGCCCCACCGCTGACGTTGTGCGGTTAGGCAGGCTGATATGCCTGCCTAACGCCTGGGCCCGAGCATTGATTGGGTGTCAACGCTTGCGGTCGAGCCCTTCGAGCAATGCTTTATGAAAGCGATCGGGTTCCTGAATCTGCGGCGAGTGGCCGAGGTCCGGGAAAGTCACCAGCGTAGCATCGGGAATACGCTCAGCAGTGGCTGGGCCCAGCGCCTTGTAGTCTCCCAGCTTGTTGCGCATCGCTTCGGGCGCTGCGTCCTTGCCGATGGCGGTGTTGTCCTGCTCGCCGATCAGCAGCAGGGTGGGCATTTTCAGTTGGGAAAACTCGTAGACCACTGGCTGGGTGTAGACCATGTCGTAGGTCAGTGCCGAGTTCCAGGCGACGATCTTCTTGCCGTCACCATTGAACATGCCCGCCTGCATTTCGACCCAGCGATCGAACTCGGGGCGCCACTGGCCGGCGTAGTAAGTGTTCTTCTGGTAGTTGCGGCTGGCCTCGGCGGTGGTTTTCAGCTCGCGCTGGTACCACTGATCGACGCTCAGGTAGGGCACGCCGAGGGTTTTCCAATCTTCCAGGCCGATCGGGTTGACCATCACCAGTTGCTCGACCTGCTCGGGGTAGAGCAGGGCGTAGCGGGTGGCCAGCATGCCGCCCATGGAGTGACCCATGACGGTCACCTTGTCGACGCCGATCTGTTCGAGCAGCGCGTGGGTGTTACTGGCCAGTTGCTGGAAGCTGTATTGGTAGTGCGCCGGCTTGCTGGATTTACAGAAACCGACCTGATCGGCCGCTACGACGCGGTAACCGGCTTCGCTCAGCGCCTTGATGCTGCCTTCCCAGGTTGCGGCGCAAAAGTTCTTGCCATGCATCAGCAGTACCGTGCGGCCATTGGCCTTCTCGGGCTGTACGTCCATGTAGGCCATCTGCAACGACACGCCTTGCGATTCGAGGTTGAAGCGTTTGACTTCATGGGGGTAATCGAACCCCTGCAGCTCGGCGCCGTAACGTGGCGTTTCGGCGGCTAGGACGGGCAGGCTACCTGCGATCAGCAAAGAAGCGAGGGCAATGCGCACGGCGATGCTCCAGATAAAGAGGGGAGCAAAGACTGACCCCTCATTGATGAAGGCGTCCGGGCGAAGTGGTTACAAAACCTGTCAGCTAGCTCAGCTCGCGCACGTAGCGCAACATGTCCGGTGCGCCGGCCTGGAGCAGCCCTTCTCCCAGCGCACAGGCCTGCGGTGAATGCTTGGGCAGCAGCAGGAACTCGGGTGAGCCCGGCGTGCGTAACAGGCTCAGGCGGGCGTAGGGCACCTCGTGCTCCATCAACAACTGCATGAAGCCGGCATCGCTCCAGGCTGCGCAGGGCATCGCCAGGGCGTGGTAGTGCTGTTCCAGATCACGCAGGCCGTCGGGGCTGATGCGGTAGTAGGTGATGTGTGCCGGCAGGGTGATTTCCAGGCCACGCAATCGCGCGTAGGCCACCGCGCTGGCAAAGGCTTCAGGGTTGGAGTCGCCGGCCCAGAACAGCCGCTCTCCGCGCCACTGGGCGTGGAACAACTCGAGGCTCTGGTGCGGATAGTCGGGCAACGCCTTGCCAAGGTGCTTGAGGAAGTCGCGGTAGCTGATGATGCGAATCTGTCGACAGGCTTCGCTGGCCGCGTAGTCCTCGAGGCTGCCGTAGCTTCCGTCGCAGTGCACCAGGCTGTCGACCAGGCGCAGATCGAACTGCTCCAATTCACGGTGTTCGACTTCGATGAGTTGGATCAGCGCGGCGTGAGCTTCCGCCTTGTCTTCCTGCACCGGGCCGGACAGCGCGCTACGGGGCAGGTCCTTGAGGCGCTGCAGGGGCGGGCCGCCCAGCCAGCAGATGTTGTCCCCGAAGGTCGGAATGGCAGAGAAAGGCAGCTGAAGCTGGCTGGCGCGTTCGAAGATGGGCTTGCAGCCGCGGCCAAGCAGGCCCACGCGCTGAGCCAGGGCGGCCAGGCGTGAGGCAAGGGGGCTGGGCGGTTCAGGCAGGCTCATGGCAGCTCGCGTACGTCGGTGTGCCAGGCGGAGTGTGGCAGAGGCTGCCGGGAGTTGCACGACCCTCGCTGCAGAATGTCCATGCCGTGGCTGAAATGCCTTGGCCTGAGGCGTGGGGTGCGTTCGAGTGTGGCACAATCCGTTCATTCATCTGCAAGGGGCCTCCATGGCAAGCCTGGTTCTGGATATCGCATTACCCGCAGACCGCGTGCAGGCGATCTATCAGGGGCGGGCCAACCGCATTCAGGCGCTCAGCCGCGACGGGCGGCGAGTCAGTATTCCCGCCCATCATTTCCGGACGTTTCTGACCCACACCGGTATCCATGGTTCCTTCGAACTGGAGTTCAATGATGCCGGTGAGTTGCTCAGCCTGCGGCGCCTAGCCTAAGAGCCTGTTCACGATCTGCTGCGCGTCGGCGCTACAGCGTTAAAAACAAGCTGGATTGCCAGCCCAGTCGGAAAGCCGCTTGCGGCTAACGCGCTTTAGCGCGGCCCGAAGGGCGAGCGAAGCGAGTAATGCTCATTTACAGCTCGTAAACTCGTGTGCGAGCCCAGTCCGCTTGATTCGCTGCGCTCACCCTGCGGGCCAGCCGTTGGCTGTTACTCCGCTGCGCTGCGTTTCTCGCCTGTTTTTGCGGGGGCGCCGAGCTCTTGTATCGCTCTAGCTCGCTAAATCGTGAGCAGGCTCTAATCCTCGCTACAGGGTGGCTTGGCCGGCTATAATTCGCGCCTTTCGATTTCGCCACTGCCGAGCTAAGCCTGCCCATGTATAACCTGGCCCGCGAGCTGCTGTTCAAACTGTCCCCGGAAACTTCCCACGAGCTGTCCATCGACCTGATCGGCGCCGCTGGCCGTCTGGGGCTGGCGGGCCGCCTGACCAAGGCACCGAGCAGCCTGCCGGTCACGGTCATGGGCCTTCAGTTCGCCAACCCGGTAGGTCTGGCGGCGGGCCTGGACAAGAACGGCGATGCCATCGACGGCTTCGCGCAGCTGGGTTTCGGCTTCGTCGAGATCGGCACCGTCACCCCTCGGCCGCAACCGGGCAACCCCAAGCCGCGTTTGTTCCGCTTGCCCGAAGCCGAGGCGATCATCAATCGCATGGGGTTCAACAACCACGGCGTCGACCACCTGCTGGCCCGCGTGCAGGCGGCCAAGTACCGCGGCGTGCTGGGCATCAATATCGGCAAGAACTTCGATACGCCGGTCGAGCGCGCGGTGGACGATTACCTGATCTGCCTGGACAAGGTCTACGCCCACGCCAGCTACATCACCGTCAACGTCAGCTCGCCGAACACCCCGGGGCTACGTAGCCTGCAGTTCGGCGACTCGCTCAAGCAGTTGCTCGATGCCCTGCACAAGCGCCAGAACGAACTGGCCCTGAGCTACGGTCGGCGCGTGCCGCTGGCGATCAAGATCGCCCCGGACATGAGCGACGAGGAAACCGTGCAGGTCGCCGCCGCGCTGCTGGAAAGCGGTATGGATGCGGTGATCGCCACCAACACCACGCTGAGTCGCGAGGGCGTCGAGAACCTGGAATTCGCCAACGAGGCTGGTGGTCTGTCCGGCGCGCCGGTGCGCGACAAGAGCACCCATACGGTCAGTGTCCTGGCAGGCGAGTTGGGCGGTCGGTTGCCGATCATCGCTGCCGGTGGCATCACCGAGGGTCGACATGCGGCAGAGAAGATCGCCGCAGGCGCGAGCCTGGTGCAGATCTATTCGGGCTTCATCTATAAAGGACCGGCGTTGATTCGCGAGGCGGTGGACGCCATCGCGGCAGCGCGGCGTTGAATCGCGGGCAATAAAAAGGGCTCCCTTGGGGAGCCCCTGGGCTTGCGCCCGCCGCTCGGATGGAGCGTGCTTGGTGAAGTCGGTAGGTCCTTGGCGTTAGCCGACTGCGCGAAGTTCGTTGAGTCGATGAATACCGGCAGTGCCGGTCAAACCGTCCCAGTTGTCACCGCGGCCTTCACGCCAGCCATTGAGCCAGGCTTGACGCACGGACGGAAGAGTGAAAGGACACAGCTCGCGGGATTTACCACTGATACCGTACTGATAGCCGCGCAAAAATGCTTTTTCTAACGGATCACGCTTAAGTCTTCTCATAGGGTGTTGCCCTCACTTGTTGACTGTTTTATGTCCCGTTGACCTCCAGGAGGTCAGGCAGAAGGTCTGCCGTTGGAGTCCGCTGCCGGCGTCGCGAGCCTCCATGTGCCATCGTCGTTGCGACGACGGCCTAGGTAGATTTCTATCGAATGCACGAAGCGGTGTGAATGATCGATTTGTCATAAGGACGTAACGCTTTTGAGGGTCAAGCCATAAGCTTCATGAACGATGACCGCGCTAGCCGCTGAAACCCGCGCCGCTGGTGGCTCTCGCTAAAGCTGGTGGTGTTTTGCCATCGTGAATGGCTATCGATTGCACCTGTTATTTATTCGGACGAAGGGTCGCATTGCGACTTCTTGTCACTTATTTTTGGTTGCGCCCACCACGGGGCCAACCCATTACCGCCTTTGGGCACTGGATCTATGATGTCGGACCAAAACGAACTCTTCCTCACATGTCCCAAGGGGCTCGAAGGCCTGCTGCTCGAGGAAGCCAAGGCGCTGGGCCTGATTGAGGCCCGCGAGCACACCTCGGCCATTCGTGGCGTTGCCAGCATGGAAACCGCCTACCGGCTGTGCCTGTGGTCGCGCCTGGCCAACCGGGTGTTGCTGGTGATGGCGCGTTTTCCGGTGCGCGATGCCGAGTCGCTCTACCAGGGCGTGCTCGACGTCGACTGGTTCGAGCACCTGGAACCGAGCGGCACCCTGGCAGTGGAGTTCAGCGGCCACGGTTCAGGCATCGACAACACCCATTTTGGCGCCCTGAAGGTCAAGGATGCCATCGTCGACAAGCTGCGCCAGGCCGACGGCACGCGCCCCTCGGTGGACAAGCTCAACCCGGACCTGCGTGTGCACCTGCGCCTGGATCGCGGCGAAGCGATCCTGTCGCTGGATCTCTCCGGCCATAGCCTGCACCAGCGCGGCTATCGTCTGCAGCAAGGTGCTGCTCCGCTGAAGGAGAACCTGGCGGCGGCGGTGCTGATCCGCGCCGGCTGGCCGCGCATCGCCGCCGAGGGCGGTGCTCTGGCTGACCCGATGTGCGGCGTCGGCACCTTTCTGGTCGAAGCGGCGATGATCGCTGCCGATATCGCGCCCAACATGACGCGTGAGCAGTGGGGGTTCAGCAACTGGCTCGGCCATGTGCCGGCCACCTGGAATCGCCTGCGTGCCGAGGCCGAGGAGCGTGCCGCGGCGGGGCTGGCCAAGCCACCGCTGTGGATCCGTGGTTACGAAGCCGATCCGCGGCTGATCCAGCCGGCGCGCAATAACATCGATCGTGCCGGGCTCAGCGACTGGATCAAGGTCTATCAGGGCGAAGTGGCGACCTTCGAGCCGCGGCCGGATCAGAACCAGAAAGGTCTGGTGATCAGCAACCCGCCCTATGGCGAGCGCCTGGGCGATGAAGCGAGCCTGCTGTACCTCTATCAGAACCTCGGCGAGCGTCTGCGTCAGGCCTGCATGGGCTGGGAGGCGGCGGTGTTCACCGGCGCGCCTGACCTGGGCAAACGCATGGGTATCCGCAGCCACAAGCAGTACTCGTTCTGGAACGGCGCGCTGCCGTGCAAACTGTTGCTGATCAAGGTGCAGCCCGAGCAGTTCGTCACCGGCGAGCGCCGCACGCCGGAGCAGCGGGAACGTGAGCGTGAGCAGAGTGCCTTGCAGGCCGAGGCGCCGAAGCTCAACCGCAACGGCAACCCGATCAAGCCCGCGCCAGCGCCGGTCGAGCAGGCGCGCCTGAGCGAGGGCGGGCAGATGTTCGCCAATCGCCTGCAGAAGAACCTCCAGCAGCTCGGCAAGTGGGCGCGTCGCGAAGGCGTCGACTGCTACCGACTGTACGATGCCGACATGCCCGAGTACGCCCTGGCCGTCGATCTATACCACGATTGGGTACATGTGCAGGAATATGCCGCACCGCGCTCCATCGACCCGGAGAAAGCCCAGGCGCGCCTGTTCGATGCCCTGGCGGCGATTCCCCAGGCCCTTGGTATCGACAAGAGCAAGGTGGTGATCAAGCGTCGTGAACGCCAGAGCGGTACCAAACAGTACGAGCGCCAGGCGGCCCAGGGTCAGTTCATGGAGGTGAAGGAGGGCGGTATCAAGCTGCTGGTCAACCTCACCGACTATCTGGATACCGGCCTGTTCCTCGACCACCGCCCGCTGCGCCTGCGCATTCAGAAAGAGGCAGCAGGCAAGCGCTTCCTCAATCTGTTCTGCTACACCGCCACGGCCAGTGTGCACGCGGCCAAGGGGGGCGCGCGCAGCACCACCAGCGTCGACCTGTCTAAGACTTATCTGGACTGGGCACGGCGCAACCTGTCGCTCAACGGCTTCTCGGACAAGAACCGTCTGGAGCAGGGCGATGTGATGAGTTGGCTGGGCGATGATCGTGGTGAGTACGACCTGATCTTCATCGATCCGCCGACCTTCTCCAACTCCAAGCGGATGGAAGGGGTATTCGACGTGCAGCGCGACCACGTCCAGTTGCTGGACATGGCCATGGCGCGCCTGGCGCCGGGTGGCGTGCTGTACTTCTCCAACAACTTCCGCAAGTTCCTGCTCGACGAGCAGTTGCCGGCCCGTTATCGGGTCGAGGAAATCAGCGCCGAGACCATCGACCCGGACTTCGCTCGCAACGCCAAGATCCACCGTGTCTGGAAGGTGATGGCCAAGTAAGTCTGTTACAGCCCTGGCCTGGGTTGAGCGTAGCGATACCCAGGATGGCTTCCCGGGTGTCGCGGCGCTCGACCCGAGCGACTTCAGCGCTTATCGGGCAGCGCTTTTCGGCTGCTTGTAGAGGTCCAGCAGCACCTGGTCGAGAATCACCGAGGCGCCCCAGGGTTTGGGGTCGTTGAGGATGGCCACCACTGCCCAGCTGTTGCCATTGTTGTCGCGGCTAAAGCCGGCGATGGCACGCACGTTGTTCAGGGTGCCGGTCTTGATGTGCGCTTGGCCGGCCATCGGCGTGTTGCGCAGGCGTTTGCGCATTGTGCCGTCCAGCGCGACGATCGGCATCGAACTGATGAACTCGGCCGCATAAGGGCTCTTCCAGGCCGCCTCCAGAATCCGCCCCATTTCCCGGGCGCTGATGCGTTCGGCACGGGAAAGCCCGGAACCGTTCTCCATGACCAGTTGCGGCGCGGTGATGCCCTTGCGCGCCAGCCAGGCACGGATCACCCGTTGCGCGGCGTGGGCGTCATCGACATCTGCCTCGTTGCGGTTCTGCGCGCCGATGCTGAGGAACAGCTGGCGGGCCATGGTGTTGTTGCTGTACTTGTTGATGTCGCGAATGATCTCCACCAGGTCTGGTGAGAAGGCGCGGGCCAGCAGGGTGGCGCTCTTCGGCACTTCGGCCTGGCGATCCTTGCCCATGATGCTGCCGCCCAGCTCACCGAAGATCGCCCGCACCGCGCCAGCGGCGTAGGACGGGTGATCGAGCAGCGACAAGTATGTCTGGGCGCTGCAGCCATCGGTCAGCTGGCCGGTGACGATCACGCGGGTGCCATCGAATTCCTTCACCGGGTTGTAGCGCACGTCTGGCCAGGCTGGGCATTTGCCGGCCTTGAGCACCTTGACCTGATTGTCCAGCTTCAGCCCGACCAGGGGTGGCTCGGCAGCCACGGTGACCTTGCCGTTCTCGGCGCGGGCGATGAAGCGCAGCGCCTTGAGGTTGACCAGCAACGAATCGGGGGTGACCAGATAGGGCTTGTTGGCATCGCCGCCATCGTCATTGAAGGCGGGCAAATCCGGTTGCACGAAGTGGGTGCGGTCGAGCACCAGATCGCCGGTCACCTGGCGTACGCCATTGGCGCGCAGGTCGCGCAGCATCAGCCAGAGCTTTTCCATGTTCAGCTTGGGATCGCCTCCGCCCTTGAGGTACAGGTTGCCGTTGAGCACCCCATCCTTGAGCTGGCCATCGGTGTAGAACTCGGTCTTCCACTGGAAGGTCGGGCCGAGCAGCTCGAGGGCGGCGAACGTGGTGACCAGTTTCATGGTCGAGGCCGGGTTCACCGACACGTCGGCATTGAAGATGGTGCCATTGCCCGGCCCGTTGAGCGGCAGGGTCACCACGGAAAGCGACTGTTGACCGATCTTGTTGGTCTTCAGGCTCTTGGCGACGCTTTCCGGAAGCGTGGCGTTGGTTGCTGCATGAGCAGGCAGGGCGGTGGGCAGAACGAGGCAGGCGAAGGCCAGAGGGCGGAGGATGCGCAGCCTCCGAACGGCGGGTACAACGGAAAATCGCATTACGAGCTCCCACAGCGGTTTGGGACAATGCCGCGCATTATGCCCCATCACCAGGCCACCAAGGGCCGTGATTGCGGGATTTTATGGTCGGCCATCGATTGGCTGTCGGGGTGGACGACCGAGACGGTGATCCCGGTGGATTTTTCGTCGGCTGGCAGGCATCGCCGCCGCTAAACTGGTAGAGTGCCGCGCGTTATCACTCTGCAAGGATTTATACCCATGGCTACCAATCGTTCCCGTCGTCTGCGCAAGAAACTCTGTGTGGACGAGTTTCAGGAGCTGGGTTTCGAACTGAACCTGAATTTCAAGGAAGACCTGAGCGATGAAGCGGTCGACGCCTTCCTCGATGCCTTCCTGAGCGACGCGATGAACGCCAATGGCCTGGGCTATGTTGGCGGCGACGACTACGGCCTGGTGTGCCTGGCCAAGCGTGGTTCGGTCAGCGAAGAGCAGCGCGCCGCTGTGGAAGCCTGGCTGAAGGGCCGCTCCGAGCTGGTCGATTTCAGCGTCAGCCCACTGCTGGACGTGTGGTACCCGGAAAAAGAGATCAACTCCGCTTCCTGATTCACGACAAAGGGCCTCGTTCGAGGCCCTTTTCTTTTGTGCCCGCCCTGGGTCACTCGTCGTTCATTGCCTTTGTTTCCAGTTGCTGCGCCGGCGCTCGCTCGTCTGCTGCCGCGGTGCTTAGCCTGGCGGCGTTGCGATTATCCAGCCATTGGCGCAAGCCGTGCATCAGCAGGGCGATGAACAGGGTCAGCACGATACCCAGGGTGACGTTGAACAGGCGCACCTGCGGCAGGTGCCAGTCCTTGGCCAGGCTTTCGGCGAGCAGCACGAAGCAGACCGTCGTCTGCAGCACGAACAGACCGTAGTGGTTGGCCTGCAGGGCGCGGCTGAACATGATCAGCGGCAGCATGATGGCGACCATCAGCGGTGGGCTTTGCAGGCTATGGCCGAACAGGATCAGCAGGCCAGCAGCAGTCAGGCTGGCCATGCTCGCCTGCAACGCGCGCACCAGGCTGCCCCTGAACTCCAGTTGCAGGGTGGTGACCACCGCCAGGGTCAGCCAGTAACCGCGCTGCAGGTGGGCCAGATTGACGATCAAGCCGGCCATGGAAACCGCCACCGTACAGCCCAGGGCGTAAAGGCCCCATTGTTGGCGAGACTGTCGCTGCGCATGACGACGCAACACCTTGAGCAGGCTGATCAGGCGTGGCATGTGCGGCCACATGCGCAGGCCATGCAGGCCGCGCAAACCGAAGGCCAGTAGCATCACCCACAGCCCACCGAGCATGAACAGCATGGCGATGGCGTTGGGGTTGTTGAGCATGCTGCTGCCGTACTGGCCTTGCCCCAGGCACAGGCAGACGGTCAGGCCGATGCCCAGCTTGCCGGCCTCGGTGCCATAGCGCTGCAGCCAGGCCAGTAACAGGCCGAAGGCGGCGAACAGCGACAGGCTGATCAGCGGGTGGGTCGCCGACCAGAAGCCCAGGCCGGCGCTGCAGGCGCCCAGGCCGGTGAGCAGCAGCATGCGTAGCATGCCGAAGCGGTGCAGCGGGTTGGCCTGGGCCGCCTGGAAGGCGCCGACCGACGCCCACAGAAAGCCCGGATGGGCGCTGAACAGGCCAAGCAGCAGCGGCAGCGCACAGCCCAGGCCAGCGACCACCGCAGGTCCCCAGGCGGGTGGCCCGGCGTGCCAACTGAACAACTGCCTGAGCACCTGGCGCATATTCAGACCGGGCTCGAGCGACCGGTCATTTCCCGCGCCATCTCGGTGGCGTAGCTGTCGGTCATGCCGGCGATGAAATCGATCATGCGCAGGAACGAGCGGTACAGCGGCCAGTGCGGATCGGGTGCGTTATGGCCCAGCAGATCGAGAATGCGCCGGTTCTTGAACGACGGCGTGCGCCCGCCGTGTTGCTCCAGCGCCGCGCCGCAGAAGGCATTGAGGAGAATTTCCAGCGTGGTGTAGGCGCCGATCTCGTGCAGCGTCTTGCGTTTGTCCTGAAAGATCTTTTCGCGGGCCATGGCCTTCGCCGCCTGCACGCAATGCTTGGCCGGGCCGTGCATATGCTCGACCAGATCGCCCTCCAGGCGGCCGGCCAGCAGGCTGGGCTGCTGCTCGACGAAGGCCTGGGCGGCCGAGTTGGTCAGGTGCTCGATGGCCTTGCCGCGCAGGATCGCCAACTTGCGCCGCCGCGAATCCTGCGGGCCGAGCTGGCGGTAGGTTTCCGGCAGGTCATCGCCGACCAGATCGAGGAGCAGTGATTCCACCTCGGCGTAGTCGAGCAGTTCCATTTCCAGCCCATCTTCCAGGTCGATCAGGCCGTAGCAGATGTCGTCCGCGGCCTCCATCAGGTAGACCAGTGGGTGACGTGCCCAGCGTTGTTCTTCGAGCTGCGGCAAGCCGAGTTTGCCGGCGATCTGCTCGAGCAGCGGCAACTCGCTCTGGTAGCAGCCGAACTTGTGCTTCTTGTAGCCCAGGGCCTCGGCGTGCCGTGACGTCCAGGGGTATTTGAGGTAGGCGCCAAGGGTCGCGTAGGTCAGCCGTGTGCCGCCATCGAACTGGTGATACTCCAGCTGGGTGAGTACGCGAAAACCCTGGGCATTGCCTTCGAAGCTGAGAAAGTCGCCGCGCTCGGCATCGCTCATGGCATCCAGCCAGCCGCGCCCGGCGGCCTGCTGGAACCAGTGGCGGATGGCGTCCTCGCCGGAGTGGCCGAACGGCGGGTTGCCGATGTCGTGGGCCAGGCAGGAGGACTGCACCACCATGCCCAGATCGCTGGGCTCGCACCAGGCCGGCAGTTCGCCGCGCAGCATCTCGCCGACACGCATGCCCAGGGAGCGACCCACGCAGCTGACCTCCAGCGAATGGGTCAGGCGGGTATGGATGTGGTCGTTGCTGGACACCGGATGCACCTGGGTCTTGCGGCCCAGCCGGCGAAAGGCGCCGGAGAAGATGATGCGGTCGTGATCCTTGTGGAAGGGGCTGCGGCCCAGTTCATCGGCGCTGGGCGCCGGTTTGCCAAGACGTTCACGGGTGAGCAGGGTTTGCCAGTCCAAGCGTACTTCCTTTACCGGATACGACGAGTCGGGCGCGTACGGCCCTCGAAAGGCGGCGCATGCGCGAATGTCCGTTAGCTTCTCTGTTCGTTCCCGCAACTGCAAGGCCGTATCCACAAGGCTCTGTCCGAAAAGTACCTGCGCTCGGTGATGCTTCGCTAAAAACCCGTTCGGAGCGCTCATTTACAATACCTAAACTGCGCGTCCTCACAGATTTTTGCCTTGCCTGACCGTCGCTCGGAGACTTTTCGTATCGATCCTAAAGTCCACTGGCGTCGATATCGACCAGCAGCAGGCGGCTGCCGTTATCGATGAATTGCCCGGCAGTCAGGCAGTACTGGTTGGTGGTGGCGTCGCGGTAGGTGTTGGAGAGGATCAAGCGGCGCTCTTCCCAGCCTTCGGCAAGCAGTTGATAGAAGTAGGGGCGCCATGACCAGTTGTGGCCCAGGTAGCGATCGTCGGCCTGCCAGGCGCCGTCGCGCCATTCCAGGTTGGGAGTGATCTGCGTGCCATGGCGGTCGCACTGGTACAGGCGAATCAGCCAGGGGTAGGCGCCTGGGGTCACCATTGGTGCGAGCCCCTCGGGGCTATGCTTGAGCTGGGTGAACAGCTCGGCGAGCTGGCGACGCAGGGTCATCAGTTGCATGCGGTCGGCGAGTTTCTTTTGCACATAGGCGTCACGCAGGCGGGCGAAGCAATCGACGAATGCGCCACTGTCGAAAAAACCCAGCTCCGGCCTGGCGAACAGATAGCCCTGCACGTAGCGGGCGCCACACTCCAGGGCGAAATGCAGTTCGGCTTCGGTTTCCACGCCTTCGGCGATGATCCAGCAGCCGGTCTTTTCCGCCATCATCGCCAGCGCCTTGACCACTTCGCCGCTGGGCCCGCCCCGGGCCGCTTCCTGGAACAGGCGCATGTCCAGTTTGAGGATGTCGGGGCGCAGTGCCAGCACGCGGTCGAGCTGCGAGTAGCCGGCGCCGAAGTCGTCGATGGCGATACGCACGCCGGCCTCGCGGTAGCGCGCGGCCACTGCGGCCAGGCGCTGGCTGGCGCCGCCCAGTTCGGTGATCTCGAACACCACGCGAGTGGGATCGACGCCACTGCTTGCCAGCTGCTTGAGGCTCGGCAGCGCCTGCTGTGGGCGCAGACGACCAATCCAGCGTGGCGAGATGTTCACGCTCAGGAACCAGTCGGGCGGCGCGTCATGAAAGCGCATGAACGCCTGCTCACGAATTGCTCGGTCCAGCCTGCGCAAGGCCGCGGCGGGCGTTTTCGGATCGGCGAACAGCGGTCCAGCAGAATGCAGATGGCCAGCGGAGTCGCGCAGTCGAGCCAGGGCCTCGATGCCGGCGATCTGTCCGGTAGCGGTATCGATGAAAGGTTGGAAGACGGCGGTAGGTTGACCGTCGAGCACCGGGCACATCCTTAGTGAGAAGGGCAGGTTAGCCAGGCGTTACCCAGGCTTTTTCGTGCTCTTTCCTAGCAAGAAGATGGCCAGTTTCAGGCCTGATCGGATTTTTCTGCTGGCTTTTCGCTTTCATGGCCAGGCGAGCGTTTGCGCAGGTCAGGGAACGCGGCGAGCGCCACGCGCAGCCAGCGGCGCCATTGGCCGCCGCGCATACCCAGGACGGTCAGGGCGAATACGCCGCCGGTGATCCAGATTGGTGCGTGGCTACCTTTGAGTTCCTGGCGCCAGTGAGTGCCCAAATCCTTGGCCTTGCGCAGTGGCTCCAGCATGACCTGGGTTTCATAGCGAATTTCCTGGCGGTGCATCTCCAGGCGCAGCCGCAACATGGTCTTGCGCAGTTCCTGGGTATTTTTGTCGCTCATGGCAGCAGTTGCTCGCGGTCGCGGGCCAATTCTTCGAGGCTGGCGCTGAAAGGTGCCGGGGCATTACGCATGCGCTGCACTAGGCTCCAGCCGCAAACCAGCAGGCCGGCTGCATAGAACAGGCAGAGCAGGGTGATGACCAGAATTCGGTGAGTGTCCCAGAAGCCGATCAGCAAGGCAGCCGACAGGCCGATGATCAGCAGCAGGCCGAACAGGACGCAGAGGCCGGTCAGGATCAGCAGGGTGACGGTGCGCGCCTGCTGTTCCCGGAACTCCTCGCTGAACAGCGCGACATGGCCGTGGACCAGCCCGAGCAGCGCACCGGCCAGGCGCCGTGGCGAGGGGCCGCGGCTGGGAGGTGCTGCTGTCTGGCTGTCATCCATGTGCTGTCCTGATCAACGTCGGCTAATGAGCATGCCGATCAGTATACCAATGCCAGCGGCAATACCGATGGTCTGCCACGGATGGGTCTGCACGTAGTCTTCGGTCGCACCCACGGCCGCACGGCCGCGCTGAACCACGGTTTCTTCAGTGTTCTTCAGCGTGGTGCGCGCACGGCCAAGGCTGTCGCGAATCTGCGCGCGCAGCTCTTCGGCCTGGTCGCCGACCAGGCTGGCCGAATGCTGAAGCAGGGTTTCGGTGTCACGTACCAGTGCCTGGAACTCTTCGAGCAGCTCTTCCTTGTTGGCTGGAGCTACGGGGCGCGAGGGGAGTGGGCGGGCCATTGATCAATCTCCTGTAGGTATGAGGCGGTGTAAGGGGTTCGAGTGGCGCACCCCTGGCAGGTTCACTCTATCTGCCGGGGACGGATGCGGGACCGCGCAGAGGGGCACAGGCATTGCATTGGCGAACGGCGAAGCAGGCCGACATGCATGGTTATGGTGCTCGGCATTCTTCCTGGCATCTGTCTGGTGCCTTATTAACTAATTGATAAACCAAGAATAAGTTTTGAAAAGGCGGGGCGACGGAGCGCCGTGATGGCGATGCGCTCCCAATGGGTGCGCAGGGAAGTGAGATGGCGTGCTTATAAATGGTGCTTCTTGCTGGGCTGGTGTTCCTTTTTGGTGCTTTTCGCTGCGGAGTCTGTGCTTCGATGGAAAACCTCGACAGTGCTGTGCAAACCCTGATTCATGGCTCGAACACCTTATTCATCCTGATCGGCGCCATCATGGTCCTGGCCATGCATGCCGGCTTCGCCTTTCTGGAAGTCGGCACCGTGCGGCAGAAGAACCAGGTCAATGCGCTATCCAAGATCCTTTCGGATTTCGCGATCTCGGCCGTCGCCTACTTCTTCGTCGGCTACTGGATCGCCTATGGGGTCAGCTTCCTGCACCCGGCCAGCGTACTGGTCGAGGGCAATGGCTACGCGCTGGTGAAATTCTTTTTTCTGCTGACCTTTGCCGCAGCGATCCCTGCGATCATTTCCGGGGGCATCGCCGAGCGTGCGCGTTTCGGCCCGCAGCTATGCGCCACCGCCCTGATCGTCGCGTTCGTCTACCCGTTCTTCGAAGGCATGATCTGGAACGGCAACTTTGGTTTCCAGGCCTGGCTGCAGACGACCTTCGGTGCGCCGTTCCACGACTTCGCCGGCTCGGTGGTCGTTCATGGCGTCGGCGGCTGGCTGGCGTTTGCCGCGGTGGTGCTGCTGGGGCGCCGCCATGGCCGCTACCGCGACGGACGCCTGGTGGCCATGGCGCCGTCGAGCATTCCCTTCCTGGCACTGGGCTCCTGGGTACTGATTATCGGCTGGTTCGGCTTTAACGTGATGAGCGCGCAGACCCTGGGCAGCATTAGCGGGCTGGTGGCCGTCAACACCTTGATGGCGATGGTGGGCGGCACCCTGGCCGCGCTGATCGTCGGTCGCAATGACCCGGGCTTTCTGCACAACGGTCCGCTGGCGGGGCTGGTCGCCATCTGCGCCGGCTCCGACCTGATGCATCCGGTGGGCGCCCTGTTCACCGGCGCCATCGCCGGTGCGCTGTTCGTCTGGGCCTTCACCGCGACACAGGTTAAATGGAAGATAGATGACGTACTCGGCGTCTGGCCGCTGCACGGACTGTGTGGCGTCTGGGGCGGTATCGCCTGCGGCATCTTCGGCCAGCCGCTGTGGGGCGGTCTCGGCGGCGTGAGCATCGCCAGCCAATTGGTGGGCAGCCTGGCTGGCGTCGCCGTGGCGCTGCTTGGCGGCTTTGCGGTGTACGGACTACTTAAACAGTTGGTGGGCATTCGCCTGAGCCAGGAGCAGGAGTATTACGGCGCCGATCTGTCGATTCACAAGATTGGTTCGGTGAGCCAGGATTGAGCCTGTTACCGTTGGGTCGATTGTTTGAAAGCCAACCCTAAACTTTCGCCGAGGGCTGCCGTCAACCTTGGACATGCTCCGTTTCGGTGACTTGCCATGGCTATCTCAATCCCGCTGTCGACCAACACGACAGGCCGCTCGCCACAACTCGGCGGTCAGCCCACCATTCGCAATGCGGCCGACGCCCAGGCGGCGCTGTCCAATCGCCTGGCCGAGCGCCTCGGCCTGCCGCCCGGCTCGCTGACGGCCAAGCAGGACGACTTCTCGCCGGAGAAGGTCGCCGATCGCGTCATGGGCTTCGTCGAACAACGGCTCAAGAGCGAGGCGGCATCCGGCGCCAGCCCCGAGAAGCTGCAGCAACTGCTCGATCAGGCCCGCTCCGGTGTGCAGAAAGGCTTCGACGAGGCGCGCAAGATCCTCGACGGCATGGGTGTGCTCAAGGACAAGATCGCCAGCGATATCGACGACACCTTCAAACGCATCCAGCAAGGTTTCGCCGGGCTCGACAAGCTTTACGGCTCCGTACCGAGCGCGGGTGAAGGCAACGGCGTAGCGCCCACATCCAGCGATCGCTTCGCCGCGGTGGCGGAAAGTTTCGAGCTCAACATCACCACCCGTGACGGCGACCGTCTGCGCGTTTCGGTGGCCCAGGCTTCGGCAGCCTGGTCGCGTACCGAGGGTGCGAACAGTCAGTCCGGCAGCTTGCAGATCGGCGGTTGGCAGGTCGAAGTAGAGGGCGAGCTGGACGATCAGGAAAAGGCCGCACTGGAGAAATTGTTCTCTCAGGTGCAGGACCTGTCCAACTCCTTCTATTCAGGCGATATGGCCGGCGCCTTCGACCGCGCCATGGCGCTGGACATGGACAGCTCGCAGTTGGCCTCCATGTCCCTGCGCCTGACCCAGACCAGCGTACGCCAGGCCACCGACACCTATGGTTCGGTGTCCAGCCAGGGCGGGCAGCCGGCCAGTGCCGTCAATGGTGCGCTGACCGATTACGCCCAGGGTCTGCTCGATGCCCTGCGTAATGCCGACGCCTGGGTCAGTGATGGCAAGAGCTTGCTGCAGGATCTGCTCAAGGGCGGGTTCTCGCTGGACGACCGCTTCGATGCCGGTCGCCTGGACAAGGCCGAGCAGGTCAACGGGCGCTTGCTCGATGGCTTGCAGGGCCTGCTGGGTTCGACGCTGGCGCCGCCGCAAGGCGAGGGCAGCGAGAAGGCCTGAGCAAGTCGTTCGAGGTGATAAACTCAAGGTTCCATCACCTTGCAGGCTGCCTCGACCATGCTCCCTGAATGCCAGTTGCTCGGCACGCTCGGCTGTCACCTGTGTGACTACGCGGAAGCCGTGCTGATGCCATTCGTGGAAAACGGCCTTCTGGTCGAGCTGGTGGATATCGTCGATGGGCCGGGGTTGCTGGAGCGCTATGCCCTGGTGATTCCGGTGTTGCGGCGTGTGGACAGCGGCGCCGAGCTGCACTGGCCATTCGATGCGCCACAGGTCGCCGCCTTTCTAGGCTGACCGACTGCCTTAGAGCAACGAGCCGGGCGCCATGCCGCCGGGCCACTTTTTCGTTTTTGATGGATGGGGATATACGGGTATGAACATGGTGCTCGGCGACGCGCTGTCGCTGCTGCTGTTTCGGTTGCATAACGGCCGCCTGCTGGGCATCAACCTGCTCAAGGTCAACGAGATCATTCCCTGTCCCGCCCTGACCAAGATGCCCAGCCGACATCCTCATGTGCGTGGCGTCGCGACCCTGCGTGGCTCGGCGCTCACAGTGATCGATCTGGCCCGGGCGATCGGCGAGCGCGGCGGCAGCGATACCGGCGAAGGCTGCCTGATCGTCACCGAGCTGAGCCGCTCGCGGCAGGGCCTGCACGTGCACAGCGTCGAGCGTATCGTGCAGTGCCCGACCCGCGACGTGCGTCCGCCACCTTCGGGGGCCGGCACGCGCGCGTTCATCACTGGCGTGACTCAGATCGATGGGGTCATCGTGCAGATTCTCGATATCGAGAAGGTGCTGCATGAAATCGCCCCGGCACCGCTGGAAGACGTCAACGTGGAGTTGCTCACCCCGGTCGAGCGCCAGCTGTTGCAAGGGCGGCGTGTGCTGGTGGTCGACGACTCTCAGGTGGCGATTCAGCAGACGCTGATGACCTTGCGCAAGCTGGACCTCGATTGCGAGGCCGTGCGCAGCGCGGCCAGCGCCCTCGAAGTGCTCAAGCGCGCGCGCGAGGAGGGGCGACCCGTCGAGGTACTGGTCTCGGATATCGAGATGCCGGAAATGGACGGCTATGCCCTGGTTCAGCAAATCCGTAAAGACAGCCAACTGGCCGACACCTACGTGTTGCTGCACACCTCACTGGATAGCACCATGAACACCGAGAAGGCCCGCTCGGTAGGTGCCAACGACGTGCTCACCAAATTCTCCAGCGTGGATCTCAGTCAAGCACTGCTGCGCGCCTTTCAGCGTCTGCAGGGCTGAGGCTACTCGACGCGCTGTTCGCCGGTGAACTGCAAGGTGATCTTGCAGCGTCGGCAGAAGTAGCGGCGCCCCTTGGCCACTAGCGCGTGGCGCTGGGCGGAGAACGGAAACTCGCCTTGCGGGCACTGGCAACGGTAGATGAAACGGCTGACCTGGCGGCGCTTCACGTCATAAGTATGGCAGCGGTGCGGCGGCAGTTCGTAGACGCCGCGCATGATCAACTGCCATTCCTCGCCGTGGGGCTGGATGCTTAGGCCGAACAGCTGGTGGGCGATCAGGTGGGCCACTTCGTGGGCGACGGTCTGGCGCAGGAAGTCTTCCTGGTTCTCGCGATACAGCTGCGGGTTGAAGCGCAGCTTGTTTTCGGTGAGATGCGCCACGCCGGCTTTCTGCCCGCGTAGCTTGAAGCTCACCTGCGGGCGGACGAAGCGCCGCTTGAAGAAGGCTTCCGCCTGCTGGTAACAGGCTTCGACGCGGGTGTGGATCTGATCGGGCATGGCGGCTTCGAGGGCGGGTAACTGGCGTCGATTATGCCGCAGATCAGCGCCCGCTGCAGGGCCAGGAGCCGAGCGGTGGCCTCAGGGGCTGTTCAAGATCTATATGCGCATGAAGCGGCAGCTACAAGGCGGAAGCGGTCATCGGCGCAGTATCTGTAGGAACGGGCGGGGACGCCCAGTCCATGCCCGCGATTTTTCGCGCGCATGGCCCGCTCCTACAGTGGATTGGCGAACGGCCTTTTGCGCCTCTTAGCTACAAAAAATAGGCGAGCCTGGACCGAAAGATTATGAACAGGCTCTCAGCGGTAGTAGCGCTGCAGCGTTTCCATGGCGCTGTTGATGCGCTGCAGGCGCTGCGTGCAGCCGCCTCGGTCCGGGTGATGAAGGCTGACCAGCTGCCGGTAGCGCTGACGGATGACGCCCAGGTCAAGCTCGCCAGCCTGCTCGTCGAACTCCAGCGCCGCCAGGGCCTGCTGCCGATCTTCCGCGCCGTGCAGGCGCACCCAGAAGGCGCCGAGCATCTGCTCGACATCCTCAGCGCCGGTGTCACGCAAGTGGGCGAGATCGAGGTAGTACTCGCGCAGTGGCTCCTGTTCGCTCAAGGCGCTCTCTGCCGCCTGATAAGGCGTCAAGCGTATGCATAACGGGCTTATCTGCAATGACGCGCGGCCCGCGGCATGTAGCTCGTCGCGCAGCCGATACAGCGTATGGAAGAGCAGAAAGTGGCTGCGAAACAGTTCCAGGGTGTCGCTCGGCAGGCGCTCGTCACGACCCTGCCAGCGGCTCAGGCGCAGCATCAGTTCGTACTCGGAGAGCCCTTCGGGCGCGGCCTCCAGCAAATCGAGCAGCCGGCTGCCGGGTAAGGTTTCCTGGTTCATCGGCTTTCCTTGGTCGATGAGAGGGTGTGTTGTTGGCCGGTTTCGTCGGCATGCCGACGGTTAGCCGTTTTGTAGCTGGGGTGCGCCTCGTTTTCTGGGTAAAATGCGCGGCTTCAGTACTTATAGCGGATTCTTGCGCGCCATGGGCACCCTCTCGGTCAATCAGAACAAGCTGCAAAAACGCCTGCGTCGTCAGGCCGGCGAGGCCATCGCCGACTTCAACATGATCGAGGAGGGGGACAAGGTCATGGTCTGTCTGTCCGGTGGCAAGGACAGCTACACCATGCTCGACATCCTGCTGCACCTGCAGAAGGTCGCGCCGATCAACTTCGAGATCGTCGCAGTGAACATGGACCAGAAGCAGCCCGGCTTCCCCGAACACGTGTTGCCGGCCTACCTGGAGTCCATCGGTGTGGCGTATCACATCGTCGAGAAAGACACGTACTCGGTGGTCAAGGAAAAGATTCCGGAAGGCAAGACCACCTGCTCGCTGTGCTCGCGCCTGCGCCGCGGCACGCTGTACACCTTTGCCGACGAGATCGGCGCGACCAAGATGGCCCTCGGTCACCACCGTGACGATATCCTCGAAACCTTCTTTCTCAACATGTTCTATGGCGGCACGCTCAAGGCCATGCCGCCCAAGCTGCGTGCCGACGATGGCCGCAACGTGGTGATTCGCCCGCTGGCCTACTGCAGCGAGGTCGATATCGAGGCCTACAGCACGCTCAAGGGATTTCCGATCATCCCGTGCAACCTGTGCGGCTCCCAGGAAAACCTGCAGCGCCAGGTGGTCAAGGACATGCTGCAGGAGTGGGAGCGAAAGTCGCCGGGGCGTACCGAGATCATGTTCCGCGCCCTGCAGAATGTGGTGCCTTCGCAACTGGCTGACCGCAACCTGTTCGATTTCACCAGCCTGAAGATCGACGAGCAGGCCACGCCGCGCTTTCTGAACGTGATGAACCTGTAATTTCGAGGGCTGACTCCAAGCGATGCACGATTATCGATGGCTGCATGAATACTGCGTGAACCGTTTCGGCTCGCTCGAGGCACTCGAGGCGCGCCTGCCGCAGCCCGTCTCCGACAAAAAGCTACGGGCGCTGGGTAATGATCGCTACCTGTCCATCATGAGCCTGCGCATATTCCGGGCTGGCCTCAAACACAGCCTGGTCGATGCCAAGTGGCCGGCCTTCGAGGAAGTGTTCTTCGGCTTCGATCCGGAAAAGGTCGTGCTGATGGGCGGCGAGCGCCTGGAGCGTCTGATGCAGGATGCTCGGTTGATTCGCCATCTGGGCAAGCTCAAGAGCGTGCCGCGCAATGCGCAGTTCATTCTCGACGTGGAGTGTGGTGCGCTGAGCGGGCCTGCCGCTGCCGCGAAGGCCGGCACGCCGAAGCCGGGTTTCGCCTTTGGCGCGTTGATCGCCGATTGGCCGGTGACCGATATCGTCGGTCTCTGGCACTGGCTGGCCAAGCAAGGCAGCCAGTTGGGCGGGCTTTCCGCGCCGCGTTTCCTGCGCATGGTCGGCAAGGATACCTTCATCCCCAGCGATGACATGGTCGCCGCCCTCAAGGCCCAGAAGATCATCGACAAGACGCCCAATAGCCAGCGCGACCGGGCGGCGGTTCAGGCCGCCTTCAATCAGTGGCATGCAGAAAGCGGCAGGCCGATGTGTCAGCTTTCAGTGATGCTGGCGCACACGGTCAACCATTGATGGCGGCGCAACTGCAGCGCCTGGTGTCAGCGTTCATCGATGCCCGGCGCATCCTGATCATCACCGGGGCGGGAATATCGGCCGATTCCGGCTTGCCGACCTACCGCGGCATCGGCGGCCTCTACAACGACCATACCGATGACGGTGTGCCGATCGAGGTGGCAATGTCCGGCGACATGCTGCGCCGCGATCCGGCGCTGTGCTGGAAGTATCTGGCGCAGCTTGGCAGCGCTTGCCTGGGCGCCCAGCCCAATGCCGCCCACCGGGCGATAGCCGAGCTGCAGACGCTCAAGCCGGATTGCTGGGTGCTGACCCAGAACATCGACGGCTATCATCGCCTGGCCGGCAGCCCCGACGATCGCTTGATCGAGATTCACGGTGAATTGGCGCCCCTGTATTGCCAGGTTTGCCGGGAAACCGACGAGCGGTTGGGCGAGCATCTGCAGCGACCCCTGCCGCCTATGTGCGTGGCCTGTGGAGGGGTGTTGCGGCCACCCGTAGTGTTGTTCGGCGAGCGGCTGCCGCCACTGGCCGTAGAGCGTCTATATGGGCAGATGCGGGAGGGCTTCGACCTGGTGATCAGTGTCGGAACCAGCGCCAGCTTTCCTTATATAGCCGAGCCGCTGATACAGGCGCGCCGTTCGGGCAAGGTCACGGTCGAGGTCAATTTGTCGCACACGGACGTCAGCGCACTGGTTGACTTCAGGCTGGAAAAGCGGGCCTTAGATGTTTTCCCGGAACTACTGAGTCACATTGCTGATCATAATATTTGCAAATGATCCCGTTAGCGGGCATAGTCGCGGCTGATCAATTTTCATGCCACGGTCGTGCCCATGCGCCAACGCTTCGCACCCCTCGTGCCTCTCGCACTCACAATGGTTCTCGCCGCGTGCGCTAACCATGCTCCACAATCCCAGATTGATGCGCCGTCGGCCCAGGCTTCCTTGCCTGCCAGGCCAGTCGTAGTAGCGCCCGCTCTCGATCAGGCCGATGCCGGTGCAGACGACGCCGCTGCCGAATTCGCCGATCACGCACCCTATGAGCTGCCGCAGTTGGCCGACAGCGTGCTGGAAAAGGGCATCTCCCTGATCGGCACTCGCTACCGTTTCGGTGGCAACTCGGTGAAGACCGGGTTCGACTGCAGTGGCTTCATCGGTTACCTGTTCCGCGAGGAGCTGGGCATGGAACTGCCGCGCTCGACCCGCGACATGATCAACATCGATGCTCCGTTGGTCGAACGCAAGGCGCTCGAGCCGGGTGATCTGGTGTTCTTCAGCACCGCCGGCCGTGGCCGCGTCAGCCATGCAGGCATCTACCTGGGTGACGATCAGTTCATCCATTCCTCCAGCAGCCGCAGCGGTGGCGTGCGCATCGACAGCCTGGATGATGGCTACTGGAAGCGTACGTTCATCGAAGCCAAGCGCGTTCTGGCGCTGGCGCCGACCGAGCATCTGGCCTCCCAGCACTGATAAATCGTTGCCTGATCGAGTCGGTCGGGCAACAATTTTAATGTTTTCAAGTGACTGCAGCGTAAAGCTAAAGCTTGCACTGCAGTTGTGAACGCGGCAGAGTAGGGCGCATTCAGGCTCCAGGATCGTCCGTCCATGACTGCCACCATCCGCATCGCCTTCCTCTTGCTCGCGGCACTGCTCAGTGCTTGTTCCAGCCGGGCGCCCGTACCTGCTCCGAAACCTGTCGTCGTCATGCCTGCTCCCGGTGCCTATCAGGGTGGCGCGGATGATGTGCTGTTTCGTGCGCTCGGTCTGGTGGGTACCCCTTATCGCTACGGCGGCAACACGCCGGACAGCGGTTTTGATTGCAGCGGCCTGATCGGCTACGTGTACCGTGATGCCGCCGGCATCAGCCTGCCACGCTCGACCCGCGAGCTGATCAGCATGCGCGCGCCGACCATCGGCCGCGATTCCCTGCGCAGTGGTGACCTGGTGTTCTTCGCTACCAGCGGTGGTAGGCAGGTCAGCCATGCCGGCATTTACGTCGGTGAGGGGCGCTTCGTGCATGCGCCGTCATCGGGCGGCACCGTCCGCCTGGACAGCCTCGGCAACAGTTACTGGCAGCGCACCTATATCGAAGCCAAGCGCGTTTTTCCGGTGGAGCTTGCCAGCCATCCCTGAGCTGCCGTCGCCCAGAGCAGCGCTACATGGCTGACTCTCCGATTGACGCTTATGCCGTCAGTCCTTACCCTTTGCGACCTGCTTCAGGTGTCCCTGGTCTCGGCCAGGGGTGAAACTGGGAAGTCGGTGCGCTGCCGCCAAGCGAGCAATGCCGACGCTGCCCCCGCAACGGTAAACGAGCCCAACCATGCTTCTGGCCACTGTATCTTCGATGCGGGAAGGCGGCGTGGTTCGTCGTGTTCTGTGAACGCGGCACTCGTGAGCCCGGAGACCGGCCTGTCGCTTTTTCCTTAGGTTGCGCGGTGGGCGCGGCCGGTGCGCGGCCCTAGGGCCAGCCCCTGCCTGCTCCTGCGTGATCGTTTTTATCGTCGGGCACCGATACGTGCTCGAACCGCGCGAGCTTGCTGGCGCCGAGGAGATCCCATGAGCGAATCGACCCCATCCCCCAGCCGCGAATCGGCCGAGCGCGACGCGCGCCATAACGCCCGCATGGCGCGCAAGAAAGCGCTGATGGACGAAAAGATCGCCCAGGCCCAGGAAGAATACGGCTTGCTGCTGGTGCACAGCGGCAACGGCAAGGGCAAGAGCAGTTCGGCCTTCGGTATGGTTGCCCGTGCGCTCGGCCATGGCCTGAAAGTCGGCGTCGTGCAGTTCATCAAGGGCGGCATGGCCACCGGCGAAGAGCACTTCTTCCGGCGCTTTCCCGATGAAGTCAGCTACCACGTGATGGGCGAGGGCTACACCTGGGATACCCAGGATCGCCAGCGCGATGTCGAGAAGGCACGCTTGGCCTGGGATGTTGCCAGGCAGTTGCTGAACGATCCGCAGATCGCCCTGGTGGTGCTGGACGAACTGAACATCGCCCTCAAGCACGGCTACCTGGATGTGGACGTGGTGCTGCGCGATATCGAATCGCGCCCGGAGCTGCAGCACGTCGTGGTGACCGGTCGTGGCGCACCGCCAGCCCTGCTCGAAGCGGCCGATACGGTGACCGAAATGACTCTGGTCAAGCATGCCTTCAAGGCCGGTGTGAAGGCGCAGAAGGGCGTGGAATTTTGAGCACGACAGATGCGCTTTCCGCCGAGCCTGGGGCGCCACGGCAGTGCCCGGCCCTGGTGATCGCCGCGCCCGCCTCGGGGCAGGGCAAGACCACCGTCACTGCTGCCCTGGCGCGCCTGCACACCCGACGAGGCAAGCGGGTACGGGTGTTCAAGTGTGGGCCGGACTTTCTCGACCCGATGATTCTTTCCCGCGCCAGCGGCAACCCGGTCTATCAGCTGGACCTGTGGATGGTCGGCGAAGCCGAGAGCCGCCGCCTGCTCTGGGAAGCCGCTGGCGAGGCCGATCTGATTCTGATCGAAGGGGTAATGGGCTTGTTCGACGGTTCGCCGTCGGCAGCTGACTTGGCGCGCCGTTTCGGTGTGCCGGTGCTCGGGGTGATCGATGGCTCGGCCATGGCCCAGACCTTCGGCGCCCTGGCCGTCGGCCTGGCCAGCTACCAGCCTGACCTGCCGTTCTCCGGCGTGCTCGGCAACCGCGTCAATCCGGGTCGCCATAACGACCTGATCCGTGACAGCCTGCCGGCTTCGATCCGCTGGTATGGCTCGTTGCCACGCCGTGCGGCCATCGAACTGCCCAGCCGGCACCTCGGCCTGGTGCAGGCTGGCGAACTCGTCGACCTCGATACGCGCCTGGATACCGCGGCCGATGCTCTGGAGCAGACGGCGACGATCACGCTGCCGCCGCCGGTGACCTTCGCCGCGCCCTCGACCGAATCGGTAGCGCCGCTGCTCGCTGGCGTACGCATCGGTGTGGCTTTTGATGCTTCCTTCGCGTTCATCTACCAGGCCAATCTCGACCTGCTCGAGCAGATGGGCGCGACGCTGACGTTCTTCAGCCCGCTGACCGACGAGGCGCTGCCCGACGTGGACAGCCTTTACCTGCCGGGCGGCTACCCGGAGTTGCATCTGCAGGCGCTGGCCGCCAATCGGCCGATGATCGACGCCATCAAGGCCCATCAGCAGGCCGGCAAGCCGCTGCTCGCCGAGTGCGGCGGCATGCTGTATCTGCTCGAGTCGCTGAGCGATGTCGCTGGCGAGCGCGCCGAGCTGGCCGGTCTGCTGCCTGGCACTGCGCAGATGCAGAAGCGTCTGGTTGCCCTGGCCCTGCAGAGTGTCGAACTGCCCGAGGGCGTGCTGCGCGGGCACAGTTATCACCACTCGTGCCTGGACTCTGCGCTGCAGCCGCTGGCCCGCGGGGACTGCCCGAACGACAAGCCGGTCAGCGAGGCGGTGTTCCGACTCGAGCGCCTGACCGCGTCCTATATTCATTTCTACCTGCCTTCCAATCCGCCAGCCGCTGCGGCGTTGTTTCGTCCATGACCGCGCACGCCTTCAGCGCCGAGGAGCGCGCCGCGGTCTACCGCGCCATTGCCGAGCGCCGTGACATGCGCCATTTCAGTGGTGGCGAGGTCGCGCCCGAGTTGCTCGCCCGCCTGCTTGAAGCGGCGCACCAGGCGCCCAGCGTTGGCTTGATGCAGCCGTGGCGTTTCATCCGCATCACCCGGCCGGCGCTGCGTGAAGCCATCTATCAGTTGGTCGAGCGCGAGCGCCAGCTGACCGCCGAGGCACTGGGCGAGCGCTCCGACGAATTCATGCGGCTGAAGGTCGAGGGCGTTCGCGACTGCGCCGAAGTGCTGGTGGCGGCCTTGATGGAAGGCCGCGAGGCCCACGTGTTCGGCCGGCGCACCTTGCCGGAAATGGACATGGCGTCGCTTTCCTGCGCGATCCAGAACCTATGGCTGGCGGCCCGTGCCGAAGGCCTGGGCATGGGCTGGGTGTCGCTGTTCGACCCCGTCGCCCTGGCCGAGCTGCTGGGCATGCCGCCGGGCAGCAAGCCGGTCGCGGTGCTCTGCCTGGGGCCGGTGCAGGCCTTTTACCCGGCGCCGATGCTGGCCCAGGAAGGTTGGGCGCAAGTGCGGCCGCTGCACGAACTGCTGTTCGAGGATCGTTGGGATCAGCATGAATAACGAGAACCGTCCATGAGCCTGATCCTCAGCGCTGTCGCGGGCGTGGCTATGGATGCCGCCCTCGGCGAGCCGAAGCGCTGGCACCCGCTGGTGGGTTTCGGCAAGCTGGCCAACCGCCTGGAGCAGCGCTTCAACCCATCCGGTGGTGGCTGGCGCAGCCATGGCGTGAGCGCCTGGTGCCTGGCGGTGCTGCCGTTGACGCTGCTTACCGTGCTGCTGGTGCAACTGCCGTGGATCGGCTGGCTGGTGCAGATCGTCGTCCTCTACGCCGCCCTGGGGCTGCGCAGCCTCGATCAGCATGCCCAGCCGGTGGCCCAGGCGCTGCGCCTGGGTGATCTGCCGGTGGCGCGCCAGCGAGTGGGCTACATGGTCAGCCGACGTACCGAGGACCTGGACGCCACTGGCGTGGCCCGTGCGGGTACCGAGTCGGTGCTGGAGAACGGCAGCGATGCGGTGTTCGCCGCGCTGTTCTGGTTTCTCGTCGCCGGGGCGCCGGGTGTGGTGCTGTACCGCCTGAGCAACACCCTGGACGCCATGTGGGGCTACCGCAACGAGCGCTTCGAGCGCTTCGGCTGGGCCGCCGCGAAGATCGATGATCTGCTCAATTACGTGCCGGCCCGGCTGGTGGCGCTGACCTATGCCGTACTGGGTCACAGCGCCCTGGCGATGCGTTGCTGGCAGCGCCAGGCACCACGATGGGACAGCCCCAACGCCGGGCCGGTGATGGCAGCGGGAGCGGGTGCGCTGGGCGTCAGCCTCGGCGGCGCGGCGGTCTATCACGGTGAGCTGCACCAGCGCCCCGAGCTGGGCGAAGGCCCGCCGCCACGGGCGCGGGATATCGAGCGGGCGATGAACCTGGTGTGGGGCGGCGTGCTGCTCTGGTTGCTGCTGATGCTGATCGTGGAGGTGTGCATTGCTTGAGCACGGCGGGCGGTTGCGCAAGGCGGCGCTTCGCTATGGTATTGCGCTGGGCGACTGGCTGGACCTTTCGACCGGCGTGGCGCCATACGGCCTGCCGCTTCCGGAAATTCCCGCGCAAGCCTGGAACCGCCTGCCGGAGCAGGACGACGGTCTGGAAGCCGCCGCCTGCGCCTATTACGGCGCTGCCGACCTGCTGCCAGTGGCCGGCTCCCAGGCGGCGATCCAGTGCCTGCCGCGGCTGCGCCGCGAGGCACGGGTCGGCATCGTCTCGCCGGCCTACGCCGAGCACGCGGCGGCCTGGCAGCGTGAAGGGCATCGGGTGCTGGAGATCAGCGAGGCCGGCGTCAATCGCGCCCTGGAACGGATCGACGTGCTCTTGCTGGTCAACCCCAACAACCCTACCGGGCGGCGGTTTTCCCCCGAGCAGCTGTATGCCTGGCATGCGCGTCTGGCCGAGCGGGGCGGCTGGCTGATCGTCGACGAAGCCTTTGTCGACTGCATCCCGGAGCAAAGCCTGGCGGTCCATGCGCAATTGTCAGGGCTGATCGTGCTGCGCTCGTTCGGCAAGTTCTTCGGCATGGCCGGTGCCCGGCTGGGCTTCGTGCTGGCCGAGCGCACGCTGCTCGATGAGCTGGAAGAAATGCTCGGGCCCTGGACGATCAGCGGCCCGACCCGCTGGCTGGCGACCCGGATGCTCGAAGACAAGGCTGCTCAGCAAGCCCAGCGCCAGCGCCTGAGTAATGATGGCCAGCGCCTGGCCAGCCTGCTGCGTGAGCATGGTCTGGCGCCCACCGGTGGCTGTGCGCTGTTCCAGTGGATCGCCAGCGAGCACGCTGCGCTGCTGCATGAATTCCTCGCCTGCAATGGCATCTTCACTCGCCTGTTCGAGCGCCCGGCCAGCATTCGTTTCGGCCTGCCGCCCGATGAAGCCGGTTGGCAGCGCCTGGCCGCGGCGCTAAAGGTCTTTGCCGAGGAGGCACGATGAGTCATCTGCAAGCCGGCGCCACCCTGATGGTGCAGGGCACCACCTCGGATGCGGGCAAGAGCACCCTGGTGACCGCTCTGTGCCGCTGGTTGCAGCGCCAGGGCATCAGCGTGGCGCCGTTCAAACCGCAGAACATGGCGCTCAACAGCGCGGTGACCGCCGACGGTGGCGAGATCGGTCGGGCCCAGGCGGTGCAGGCCCAGGCCTGTGGCCTGCCGGCGCACACCGACATGAACCCGGTGCTGCTCAAGCCCAACAGCGACACCGGCGCCCAGGTGATCATCCATGGCCAGGCCGTCGGCAACATGAATGCCGTGGCCTATCACGACTACAAGCGCGTCGCCCGTGAAGCGGTGCTGGCGTCTCACGCTCGCCTGCGGGCGAACCACCAGGTGGTGATGGTCGAGGGCGCCGGCTCGCCGGCCGAGATCAACCTGCGCGCCAACGATATCGCCAACATGGGCTTCGCCGAAGCGGTCGACTGCCCGGTGATCCTGATCGCCGATATCGACAAGGGCGGCGTCTTCGCGCATCTGGTCGGCACGCTGGAGCTGCTTTCGCCGAGTGAGCAGGCGCGCCTCAAGGGCTTCGTGATCAACCGGTTTCGCGGTGATATCGCCTTGCTCAAACCGGGGCTGGACTGGCTCGAGCAGCGCACCGGCAAACCGGTGTTGGGCGTGTTGCCGTACCTGATGGATTTCCATCTGGAGGCCGAGGACGCCATCGACCGGCGTCAGGTGAGCAAGGCCGATCAGGTGCTCAAGGTAGTGGTACCGGTGCTGCCGCGGATCAGCAACCACACCGATTTCGATCCGCTGCGCCTGCACCCACAGGTGGAGCTGACCTTCGTCGGCCCCGGCGAAGCCATTCCGCCGGCCGACCTGATCATCCTGCCCGGTTCCAAGAGCGTACGCGCCGACCTCGCCTTCCTGCGCAGCGGCGGCTGGGCGGCGGCCATCGACCGGCACCTGCGCTACGACGGCAAGTTGCTGGGCATTTGTGGCGGCTTGCAGATGCTCGGGCGCCGGGTCGAGGACCCGCAAGGGCTGGAAGGGCCGGCGGGTGGAAGCGACGGTTTCGGCCTGCTGCAGATCGATACCGTGCTGGAACCGCACAAACAGCTGCGCAACGTCAGTGGCCGGCTGTGCCTGAACGATGCCGCCATCAGCGGCTACGAAATCCATGCCGGGGTGACGTCCGGCGCCGGCCTGCAGCGCGCCGCCGTGAGGCTCGACGATGGCCGCAGCGACGGCGCTTCGAGCGAAGATGGCCAGGTCATGGGCACCTATTTGCATGGGCTGTTCGAGTCCTCGGCGGCGTGCAGCGCATTGCTGCGTTGGGCCGGGCTGCGTGACGTGCAGACCGTGGATTACCACGCGCTGCGCGAGCGCGACATCGAGCGCCTCGCCGATCTGGTCGAAAACCATCTGGATAAAGCCGCCTTGCGTGCGCTCTGCGGTCTGGACGAGGAGGCGTGCTAGATGCGTGAGCTGATTCTGGGTGGCGCCCGCTCGGGCAAGAGCCGCCTGGCAGAGCGCCTGGCCGCCGAGTCCGGGCTGGAGGTCGTCTATGTTGCCACCAGCCAGCCGCTCGACGGCGAGATGAACAGCCGCATCCGTTCGCACCGTGACCGCCGCCCGGTCGAGTGGGGGCTGGTCGAGGAGCCTTTGGCGCTGGCGCGAGTGCTCGAAGAACAGGCTTCGCCAGGGCGTTGCCTGCTGGTCGACTGCCTGACCCTTTGGCTGACCAACCTGCTGATGCTGGAGGACGAAGCACGCCTGAGCTGCGAGTGCGACGCACTGCTGGCGGGCCTGCAAGCCTTACCCGGTCGGGTGATTCTGGTCAGCAACGAAACCGGCCTCGGCGTGGTGCCGATGGGCGAGCTGACCCGCCGTTACGTGGATGCCGCCGGTTTGCTGCACCAGGCCGTTGCCGAGCGCTGCGAGCGCGTGGTGTTTACCGTGGCCGGCTTGCCGATGATTCTCAAGGGAGACCCGTTATGACCCTCGACTGGTGGCTCAACCCCACGCAGCCGCTGGACCCGGTGGCGCGCGACAAGGCCGCGGCTCGCCAGGCCCAACTGACCAAACCGGCCGGCTCGCTTGGTGAGCTGGAGCGCCTGGCGGTGCACCTGGCGGCGCTACAGGGCCGTGAGCGGCCGCTGATCGACAAGGTGTGGATCGCCATTTTTGCCGGCGACCACGGCGTGGTGGCCGAGGGCGTCTCTGCCTATCCGCAGGCGGTGACCGGGCAGATGCTGCGCAACTTCGTTGCCGGCGGCGCGGCGATCAGCGTGTTGGCCCGTCAGTTGGGCGCTGCCCTGGAAGTGACCGATCTGGGCACTGCCGAGCCGCTCGAACCGTTGCCGGGCGTGCGTCATCTGCAAGTCGGCGCGGGTACCGCCAACCTGATGCGCGAGGCGGCGATGACCCCGGCTCAGGCGTTGATCGCCATGCAGGCCGGGCGCGACAGCGTGAGTCGGGCTGCCGAACAGCGCCATGAGCTGTTCATCGGCGGCGAAATGGGCATCGGCAATACCACCGCCGCCACAGCGCTGGCCTGCCTGCTGCTCGATTGCCCGGTCGGCGAGCTGGTAGGGCCGGGCACCGGCCTGGCGGCGGCCGGCGTTGCCCACAAGGCGCAGGTGATCGAAACGGCCCTGAAGCTGCACCAGGGCGCCGCCGATCAGCCCATCGAGGCCCTGCGGCGCCTCGGCGGCTTCGAGATCGCCGCGCTGACCGGCGCCTACCTGGCCTGCGCCCAGCAGGGCGTGGTGGCGCTGGTCGATGGTTTCATCTGCAGCGTCGCGGCCTTGCTGGCAGTGCGCCTGAACCCGGCCTGCCGCGACTGGCTGCTGTTCTCCCACCAGAGCGCCGAGCCCGGACATCAGCGCCTGCTCGCCGCGCTGCAGGCCACGCCGATCGTCAGCCTGGGGCTGCGCTTGGGCGAGGGCAGCGGGGCGGCGCTGGTGGTGCCGATGCTGCGCCTGGCCTGTGCGCTGCATAACGGCATGGCCACCTTCGCCGAAGCAGCGGTTGCGGATCGCCCGGCTTGATCCTGCATCTGCTGCGCCACGGCGAAACCGAGCAGGGTGGCGGCCTGCGTGGCAGCCTCGACGATGCCCTGACCGAGGCAGGCTGGGCGCAGTTGCGCGCGGCCGTGCAGGCTGATGAGCACTGGGATGCGCTGGTCAGCTCGCCGCTGCAGCGCTGTGCGCGTTTTGCCGAAGAGCTGGCGGCTGCCCGCGGCTTGCCGCTGCAATTGGAGCCGGGTCTGCAGGAACTGCATTTCGGTGAATGGGAAGGGCGCACGGCCGCGCAACTGATGGAAACCGATGCGGATGATCTTGGCCGCTTCTGGGCCGATCCCTATGCGTTCACGCCACCGGGCGGCGAGTCACTGCCGGCTTTTGAAACGCGGGTATTGGATGCGCTGCAACGATTACACCCCGAGTATCGTGAACGACAACTGCTGGTGGTCACCCATGGCGGCGTGATGCGCCTGTTGCTGGCCAGGGCGCGGGGCTTACCGCGCGAGCAACTGCTGCAGGTCAGCGTGGCCCACGGCCAGCGCGTGCACCTGCAGTTCGATGGGCACGGGTTGCGGGAGCTACCATGACGCCATTGTGGATCGCCCTGCAATTTCTCACCCGTTTGCCGGTGCGCCTGGCGGGCATGCCCACGCCGCAGCAGATGGGCCGTTCGCTGCTGTTCTACCCAGTGGTAGGCGTGGTGATCGGTGGGTTTTTGATCGTTTCCGCTCATCTTCTCGACGGTGCGCCGGTGCCATTGCAGGCGGCCTTGTTGCTGACTCTGTGGGTGGGCCTGACCGGTGCCTTGCACCTCGATGGCCTGGCCGACAGCGCCGATGCCTGGATGGGCGGTTTCGGTGATCGCGAGCGTACCCTGGCGATCATGAAGGATCCGCGTAGCGGCCCGATCGCCGTAGTGGTGCTGGCATTGCTGCTGCTGCTCAAGTTCACCGCCTTGCTGGCGCTGCTCGAACAGGGTGATCACCTCGTATTGCTGCTGGCGCCGGTGCTGGGGCGAGGGGCGCTTCTGGCACTGTTTCTCTGCACGGCCTACGTGCGGCCCGGTGGGCTCGGCGATGCACTGAAGACTCATCTGCCGCGCTCCAGCGCCACGGTCGTGCTGGCTATGACCGCGTTGCTTGGCCTGCTGCTCGGCGGTTTCTGGGTGATGGTGGCGGTAGCGGGCGTCTTTCTCTGGCTGCGCCGGATGATGCTGCAGCGCCTGGGCGGCACGACCGGCGATACGGCGGGTGCGTTGCTGGAAGTGATCGAGTGCACGGTGCTGCTCGCTGCGGCGCTGCAGGTCAGCTAAGAGCCTGTGCATGATCTTCCGGCCCAGGTCCGCCGATTTTGGCAGCTAAGTGGGGCGGAAACGGCCGTTATCCGATCCATTGTGGGAGCCGCGACCTCGCGGCGATTCGCTCAGGCACCGCCGAAATAGGCAGTCAGACTGCAATCGTTTCGCCCCGAGGTCGGGGCTCCCACAGGCTGGTTTGAGTCTCTGCTCCTGCCGTGTAGTTACCGCTTCAGCGCATAAAGATCGTGAACAGGATTTGAGCTCGAAAGACACCGTGTTCGGCTTTCGCCCGATTCGGCAGCACATAGCTTGTTAAAGCCAAATTACGGGTATATACCTATATCCATGTTGCCGACCGAATGCCTGTGCACTCGCTTGCGTCGCGCCAGTCGTGGCGTCAGCAAGCTGTATGACGACGCCCTGAGCGGTGTCGGGCTGAGCGTTGCCCAGTATTCTCTGCTGCGCCACCTGCAACGGCTCGATCAGCCGAGCATCACTGATCTGGCCGATGCGGTGGGCCTGGAACGCAGCACGCTGGGTCGCAACCTCAGGCTGCTCGAAGGGCGCAGCCTGGTGGCCCTGGCGGACGGCGCCGATCAGCGCAATCGCCTGGTGAGCCTGACTATAAGAGGCGAGAAGCTACTCGCCGAGGCGCTGGATGCCTGGCAGGGTGTGCAGCTCGAACTCAAGCACCGGCTACAACCTCATCATCTGCAAGCGCTGGACGAACTGCTCGCCAGCCTGGATTGACGGGGCAGGGCGGCGCCACTGCCGTTTTCCGTTTCGACCTACAACAAAAGGAAATGCAATGAATTCGGTTTGGCGCACCAGCGTCTGGATCATGTTGGGGGCTTCGTTGATCCTCGCCCTGTCCCTTGGCGTCCGTCACGGCTTCGGCCTGTTCCTGTCGCCGATGAGCGCGGATTTCGGCTGGGGGCGTGGCGTGTTCGCTTTCGCCATCGCCTTGCAGAACCTGATCTGGGGCATCGCACAGCCGTTTACCGGCGCCCTGGCCGACCGTTTCGGTGCGCAGCGGGCGATCATCGTTGGCGGCGTGCTCTATGCAGCGGGTCTGGTGCTGATGGGCTTGGCGGACTCGCCCCTGTCGTTGTCGCTGAGCGCCGGGCTGCTGATCGGCATCGGTCTGTCGGGCACTTCGTTCTCGGTGATTCTCGGCGTCGTCGGTCGGGCCGTGCCGGTGGAGAAGCGCAGCATGGCCATGGGCATCGCCGCGGCGGCCGGCTCCTTCGGCCAGTTCGCCATGTTGCCGGGCACCCTGGGGCTGATCGGCTGGCTGGGTTGGTCGGCTGCGTTGATTGCCTTGGGCATGATGGTGGCGTTGATCGTGCCGTTGGCGCTGATGATCAAGGATCGCCCGCAGGTCAGCCAGGGGCCCCAGCAGACCCTGGGCGAGGCGCTGCGCGAGGCCTGCAGCCATTCCGGTTTCTGGCTATTGGCGCTGGGCTTTTTCGTCTGTGGCTTCCAGGTGGTGTTCATCGGCGTGCACCTGCCGGCTTATCTGGTCGACCAGCATCTGCCGGCCATCGTCGGCACCACGGTGCTGGCGCTCGTGGGGCTGTTCAACGTGTTCGGCACCTACATTGCCGGCTGGCTGGGCGGGCGCCGCTCCAAGCCGCGGCTGCTCAGCGCGCTCTACCTGGCCCGCGGTGTGGTCATCACGCTGTTCATCACGGTACCGCTTAGCGTATGGACGGCCTACGCCTTCGGCATCGCCATGGGGCTGCTGTGGCTGTCCACGGTGCCGCTGACCAATGGCACCGTGGCGACCCTGTTCGGCGTGCGCAACCTGTCGATGCTCGGCGGTATCGTGTTTCTGTTCCACCAGCTGGGTTCGTTCATGGGCGGCTGGCTCGGCGGTTACCTCTACGACCACACGGGCAGCTATGATCTGGTCTGGCAGATCTCCATTCTGCTCAGCGTGCTTGCCGCCGCGCTCAACTGGCCGGTTCGCGAGCAACCCGTAGCGCGTCTGCAAGGAGCCCAGGCATGACCTTCAAGCCCGCCTTCGCCCTGGCAGCGCTGGCTGTATTCGCGGTGCTCGCGCTGGTTTTCTGGGCCTGGCGCTCGAGCGGGCTGGCGATCATGCAACTGGGCATGAACCTGTGCTGAGACCGACAAGGAAACCTTCCATGCGATTGTCACTGTTTGCCGTACCGCTGGCCTTGCTGGCGTTGAGCGGCCAGCTCCAGGCTGCCGAATGCCCGGCTTTACTGGCGGATCAGGGCGAGCTGCCAAAGCTGCGCTCCAAGGACAAGATCGACCTGTGCGAGCAGTTCGCCGGCAAACCGCTGATGGTGGTCAATACCGCGAGCTTCTGCGGCTTCACCTCGCAGTTCGAGGGGCTGGAGGCGCTCAACAAGCGCTATCGCGAGCAGGGGCTGGAGATTCTTGGCGTGCCGTCCGACTCGTTCAGGCAGGAGTCCGACGATGCCGAGGAAACGGCCAAGGTCTGCTACGTGAACTACGGTGTGACCTTCACCATGAGCGAGACTCAGCCCGTCACCGGTGACAAGGCCATTCCACTGTTCAAGGAGCTGTCCCGGCAAACGGCCGCGCCGCGCTGGAATTTCTTCAAGTACGTGGTCGATCGCCAGGGGCAGGTGATCGCGCGGTTTTCCAGCATGACCAAACCGGATGATCCGGAGTTGATCGCGGCCATCGAGAAGGCGATCGCTTCGGCACCTTGAGGCCTGTTAAGGCATAAAAAATCGCGGCAAAGGCCGCGGTTTTATTGTGAGCGGAGAAGGCTCGACCACATTACAGCGGCCGAGCCTGGTATCCGTCAGAAGCGGTAGGTCAGAGAAGCGCCCAGACCATGGGCACTGTTCTTGTAGGTGGCGTTGTAGCTGCCGCGAGCCGGGCTCGCGCGGTTGACCTCGACTTCTTCTTCCTTGAGGTAGGAATAGGCCAGGTCGATGGTCATGTCGTCGGTCGGGCTCCAGCCGGCGCCCAGGCTGAAGATCGTCCGGTCGCCGGACGGGATACGCGGCGAACGGTCAGTGTTGTTGGTCGGCGTCTGGTCGATGGCGATACCGGTGCGCAGCACCCACTGCGGGTTGACCTTGTAGGACAGACCGACGGCGTGAGCCCAGGTATCGTGCCATTCCTGTTCTTCGACGATGGTACCGAGCGAGCCGGCGAATGCACCGCCTACGCCTTCGTTCTCGATGCGCAATTCCTTGAAGCGGCTCCAGCGCGTCCACGTGCTGCCTGCGTACAGCGTCCAGGCGTCATTCAGCTCATGGGTGAAGGACATGTCCACCGATTCTGGAGTCGTCACATCGAGCGAAGCGTCGTATTTGCCAGCTGAGGTGCCGATTGCGGCACCGGGGCCGGATACACGGGTGTCGCCTTCCAGTTCGTACTTGACCCGCGAGCGATAGGTCACGCCAACACGGGTTTGCGGGGTAAATTCGTAGAGCACGCCGGCGTTGAAGCCGACCGCGGTATCGTCACCCTTGATCTTGACCTTGCCGTCATTGGCACCGGCCGGGCCGAACGGATTGGTCAGCGAGGAGCTCAGCTCACCCTCGATGTGGTTGAACGTCGGACCGAACCCCACCGACAGCTTGTCGTTGAAGCGATAGCTCAGGGTCGGTTGTACGGTGATGACGCGCACATAGCTCTTGTCGGCAAAGTAGCGGCCCTGGAAGCCGTTTTCATATTCGGTGGCCAAGCCGAACGGGGCATAGACGCCAATACCGAATGCGACCTTTTCATCCAGTGGTTTGACGTAGTAGCCCATGGGTACGCCAGTGGTGGGGACCATGTCGCCATCGTTACTACCGCCGTTCGCGCCGCCGCCGCCCGCCGCCGGTGCGGTGGTACTGCTGGTGTTGCTGATACGGCTCTTGGCATGAATGGCTGCGACGCCGAAATTGACCTGTTCGCGCTGGATGCGCGCCATGCCAGCCGGGTTACCGAATACCGTACTGGCGTCCTCCGCTGAAGAGGAGCGACCGGCGAACGACATGCCCATGCCGGCGACGCTTTGCTCGTTGAGCGCGAAGCCGGCGGCCAGGCCGTAGGTGGAGGTGGATGCGATGGCGATTGCCAGACCGGTTCTTAGGATTGTTTTACTCACGGGGTGCTCCATGGCAGGGTCGGGGAACTCTCGCTTGCTGACTAAGCGGCAATTCGGAAAGTTCAGGGTAAACACGATCCTTCGAGGTTGATGCTGTCCGTGAAACGCAGGATATAGAGCCTTTCGTGACTTGGCACCTGTGACTCTGCAGTCAGTTTTTTCAGGCGACGGCTGCCAGTTCCAGGACGCAGCGTTGCCAGGCGCGGACGAATTCGCCGGGTTGACGACAAGGTGCGAAGACCTGTTGCCAGATCAGCGCCTGGGCGCCGAGATCATCCGCGGCGGGCAGCTCCTTGTACCGCTGTTCGACAAGCAGCCAGGCGATGGCCGTGGCGTAGCGCAGGTTGACGGTAAGCTCGAAATGCGGCGCGCCTAAAAATGCGTGCTGGCTGGCCAGGCCGCGAACCCGGCTGGCCAGGTCAGGGCTGCTGGCCAGGTGGTTGTCCCAAAGATGTTGGTGGTGAAACGCCGAGATTCGGTACAGGCCGTAGCCGTTGTGGTTGTCCAGTTCGGCGCCCAGTGACGACTGACACGCGGCGATGCCCAGCAGAAGGGCTTCGGCAGCGACGGACTGACTGTTCAGATACAGCAAGGTTGGGCGGATGACGTGTTGGTTCAGGTCACTGGCGGCGATTCCCATACGAGCCTCTACAAAGAGATAACCGGTGGGGGAGGGCGCGGGTAGCAGAGCGATGGCTGCCAGAGGCGTCGTTGTTCAGGGTCGATGACCGATAAGTCCCACCAGGAGCGGTGCTTAGCTGCTCAACTTGAAGTGTAGTGGGATATTTACGCTGTAAAAGGCTGTTTTTAAATCGTTTAAGGATTTAGCTCAGTCTGCATATATCCAATTGGAACTGCCAGCCCTCCCGACGCTGCTTCGCATCGAGATTGACACCGCCGCGTCGGGTTCGGCAGTATCGGGTTCTAATCGCCTTGCCGAGCGTCCCATGTTCGCCACCTCGTTGCCCACGCCTGCTACCCATAGCCTCGTCGCTATGGCTCAGTGCGTGTGCCTGGGCGCTAGCAAGTCGAAGAAACAGTCGCTCATTTGACCGGGGCGCGCTGTCCCGTCAGATGGGCTGACAGGACAGAGGCGCTGAGTCGAAGCATCCCTTCGCTACACTCCCTTCCCGCACTCCATCGACGGTGACCAGACGGTCTACACCGAGGAGTTGCAAGCATGTCTACATTTTCCGGTATCTGGGTTGCGTTGGTAACGCCGTTTCGCGGCGGGCAGGTGGACCTGCCTTCATTGCGATCCCTGGCGGCGCATTTGATCGAAAGTGGTGCGGCCGGGCTGGTGGTCTGCGGCACCAGCGGCGAGGCAGCGGCCCTGGATGAGCAGGAGCAGTTGGCGGTGCTGGATGCCGTGCTCGAGGTGGTACCGGCCAGCCGCGTGGTGATGGGCCTTGCCGGCAACAACCAGGCGGCGGTGCTGGCCCGCCTGCAGCGAATTCAGCGTCGCCCACTGGCCGGCATTCTGGTACCGGCGCCGTACTACATAAGACCGTCGCAAGACGGCTTGCAGGCGTTCTTCCTGGCTGTCGCCGAGGCCTCGCGACTGCCCATCATCCTCTATGACATTCCCTATCGCAGCGCTGTGACCCTGGAACTGCAGACCCTGCGGCAACTGGCCCGACACCCGCGCATCGTCGCGATCAAGGATTGCGGCGGTGACGTGCGCAAGACCCAGGCACTGATCGCCGATGGCCAGCTCGACGTGCTCACCGGCGAAGACGAGCAGATCTTCGCCACCCTGTGCCTGGGCGGCAGCGGCGCCATTTCCGCAGCCGCGCACCTGCGTACCGCCGACTTCGCCAGGGTGGTCAGCCTGCTGCGCAAGGGCGACCTGCTTGCCGGGCGTGCGCTGTTTCGTGAGCTGTTGCCGTGGATACGCCTGGCCTTCAGCGAGCCCAACCCCGCGCCGGTCAAGGCCGCGTTGGCGCTGCAGGGCATGATCGCCGATGAATTGCGCGAACCCATGCTGCGCGTTTCCGATGGCTTGCGCGCGCAGTTGCGCAATGAGTTGCCATGAGCGCACGGCAGGGGCTCACGGGATATACTGCGCGGCAATCTTTACGGGAGAGCCGCGTGACCATCGAAATTGTCTGGATTCGAGACGACGCCAGCCTGGCAGCGCAGTGCGCTGTCTGGCGCAAACAGCCCTTCGTGGCGCTGGACACCGAGTTCATGCGTGTCGATACCTTCTACCCGATCGCCGGTCTGCTGCAGGTCAGCGAGGGCGAGCGTGCCTACCTGATCGACCCCTTGCTGATCGGCGACTGGGCACCGTTCGCCGCGCTGCTCGAAGACCCGCAGGTGATCAAGGTTGTGCACGCCTGCAGCGAGGATCTGGAGGTATTCCTGCGCCTGACCGGCAGCCTGCCGGCACCGCTTTTCGACTCGCAACTGGCCGCCGGCTACCTCAACCTCGGCTTCTCCATGGGCTATTCGCGCCTGGTGCAGGCGGTGCTGGAGATCGAGCTGCCCAAGGGCGAGACCCGCTCCGACTGGTTGCAGCGCCCGTTGTCCGAGACCCAGGTCAGCTACGCCGCCGAAGACGTCGTGCACCTGGCCGAACTCTATCGCCGCCTGCAGGCCAGGCTGTCCGCCGAGAAGAACGCCTGGGTGCTCGAGGACGGCGCTGAGCTGGCCGCCGGCTTGCGCCGCGAGACCTCGCCCGAGGACGCCTACCGCGAAGCCAAGCTGGCCTGGAAGCTGTCCCGCGCGCAACTGGCCGTACTGCGTTCGCTGTGTGCCTGGCGTGAACGTCAGGCGCGGGCGCGCAATCAGCCGCGCAATCGTATCCTGCGCGAGCATTCGCTATGGCCGCTGGCGCGCCATCAACCGAACGATCTGGTCAGCCTGGCACGCATCGAGGACATGCACCCGAAAACCGTGCGCCAGGATGGCGAGACCATCCTGCAATTGATTCGCGAGGCAGCGGCATTGCCACCTGCCGAGTGGCCGCCGGCAATGCCCGAGCCGTTGCCGATCGAAGCCTCGGGGCTGCTCAAGAAGTTACGCGCGATCGGCCAGCGTGAAGGCGAGCGCCTGGAAATCGTCCCCGAACTGATGCTGCGCAAGAAGACCCTCGAGGCGCTGCTCAAGAGCGGCTACCCGAACGGCCCCTACCGCCTGCCCGACAGCCTGCGCGGCTGGCGTCGTGAATTGATGGGCCAGGCGCTGCTCGACTGCCTGGCCGATGAAGGAGAAGCTGCTTGAAACGTATCTGCTCGATCTACCGCAGCCCGCGCAAGCACGAGATGTACCTCTACGTGCTGCGTGCCGACGCGCTGAGCCGGGTGCCCGAGCCTCTGCTCAATGCCTTCGGCGCCCCGGTGCATGCTTTCGACATGGTGCTCACGCCCGAGCGCGCCCTGGCGCGCGAGGACATCACCAAGGTGCTGGAGAACCTCGACAATCAGGGCTATCACCTGCAGATGCCGCCGCCGGAAGAGGATTACATCCAGCATCTTCCCGAGGAATTGCTGCGCCGTAACGATCCGGTCTGACGGGAGAGCGATGCCATGCGCGTACTGATCGCCGAGCAGGATCACGCCGAGTACCAGCGGTTGCTGCAGCAGGCCGCGCCACAGCTCGAACTCGTCGTGGGCGAGGACGCGGCGCTGGCCGAGCAGGCCGCCCGTTGCCCGGTCTGGCTGGGCGAGCCCGACCTGTTCGCCAGCGTGCTGCGCGCCGGCCACAAGCCGGCCTGGCTGCAGTCGACCTGGGCGGGCATTACACCGCTGCTGGCGGACGACCTGCCCCGCGATTATCGGCTGACTCGAGCGGTCGGCGTGTTCGGGCAGATCATGGCCGAGTACGTGCTGTGCCATATGCTCGCCCATGAGCGCGAGCTGGTCGCTCGCCAGCAGGCGCAGCGCGAACAATGCTGGGATGGCCGTCTGCCGGGCAGCCTGGCGGGGCGCCGGGTGCTGATCGTCGGCACCGGTGAGATCGGCGCGGCGGTCGCCCGCTTCCTGCAGCCGTTCAACGTCGAGCTGAGTGGCGTGGCCAGCAGCCCGCGAACCCTGGTGCCGTTCAGCGAAGTGGCTGCGCTCGAGGAATTGCCGCGGCTGGTGGCCCAGGCCGATTACGTCGTCAACCTGCTACCCAATACGCCCGCGACCCGCGATATCTATGACGCCGCCTTGTTGGCTCGCTTCAAGCCCACGGCGGTGCTGATCAACGCTGGGCGTGGCACGTCAGTGGTCGATGAGGATCTGGTCGCCGCGCTGGCTGCTGGCCAACTGGCCGCGGCGGTGATCGATGTCTGCCGCGAAGAACCGTTGCCGGCCGGCCATTCGTTCTGGAATGCGCGCAACCTCACGCTGACCGGGCACAGCGCAGCGCCGACCTTGCCGCACCTGCTGGTCGAGCTGTTCCTGGCCAATCTGCAGCGTTATCAGGCCGGCGCCGAGTTGCACGGTCTGGTGGATTTCGCTCGCGGCTATTGAGCGCGCCATCGCGCGCGGCTTGTACTGTGCGGTCGGCAGACCTAGACTGCCGGCCTTTTCGTATCCTCCCTGCAAGCTCGACCATGGCCGCACCTGCGTATCCCTTCTGGCAACACAAGACCCTCGAGCAGCTCGACCACCAGGAGTGGGAGTCGCTGTGCGACGGCTGCGGCCTGTGCTGCCTGCAGAAGCTGGAGGATGAGGACGACGGCGCAGTGTATTACACGCGCATCGCCTGTAAGCTGCTCGATCTGCAGACCTGCCGCTGCAGCGACTACCCGAATCGCAAGGCCTTCGTGCCCGACTGTATCCAGCTCACTCCGGCCCAGGCCGATCAGTTCCAGTGGCTGCCGCCGACCTGCGGCTACAGGCTGGTCAGCGAGGGCAAGGATCTGCCGTCCTGGCATCACCTGGTATGCGGCGACCCCGACGCCGTGCACCGCGAGCGCATTTCCCAGGCCGGGCGCATGCTCAGTGAAAACGCCGTGGCCGAGGATGATTGGGAAGATCACCTGATCTTTCGCGCCGGCTGAGTGTCTGTGATGAGCCGTTAAGGCTCGTTTAAGCGCGCTGGTGTTTGATGACGCCGTTACGCATAGTCTTGTGACGTATCGCTTGTCCGTTCTGGAGTCCTCCATATGTCGATTCGCTGCCTGCTGCTGTCCGTTGTTCTGTTGAGTACCGGCACACCCTTGTGGGCCGCCGAGAAGGTCGATCTGGATTACAAGGTCAAATTCCTGCCGCAGAGCGACGAGGCAGAAGTGAGCATCACCCTGGAAAAGGGTGAGCGTGTGCGCGGGCTGAATTTCAACCTCGGCGACGAGGGTTATTACAGCGACTTCAAGGCCGATGGCGAGTGGAAACCCGAAGGCGATAACCGCGGCCTGTGGGTACCCGGCAAGGGCAAGAGCACCCTGAGCTACAAGGTGCGTATCGATCACCCGCGCGGGGAAGGCCGCTTCGATGCGCGCATGACCGAGGACTGGGCACTGCTGCGCGGTGACGATTTGATTCCCAGCGCGGTACTCAATCAGGTCGACGGCATCGATCTGGTCGCGCGCCTGGAGTTCGACTTGCCCAAGGGCTGGCGCAGCGTCGAGACCGGCTGGCCGCGGGTCGGCAAGAACAAGTTTCGCATCGACAACCCGCAGCGCAAGTTCGACCGGCCCACTGGCTGGATTCTGGCTGGCAAGATCGGCACCCGCCGCGCCAAGCTCGGCGAAACCCAGGTGACCATCGCTGCGCCGGTGGGCGAGGGCATGCGCCGGATGGATGCGCTGACTCTGCTGACCTTCGTCTGGCCGGAAATGCAGGCAGTGTTCCCGCGCGATCCCGCCAAGCTGCTGGTGGTTGGCGCCGGTGACCCGATGTGGCGCGGTGGCCTGTCGGCGCCCAATTCCTATTTCATGCATGCCGACCGCCCGTTGGTCAGCGAGAACGGTACAAGTTCCCTGGTGCACGAACTGGTGCATGTGTTCAGCCGCATCAGCGACACCGACAAGAGCGACTGGATCAGCGAAGGCATCGCCGAGTACTACGCCATCGAGGTGATGCGTCGCGCTGGTGGCCTGAGCGAAGACCGTTACCAGAAGGTTCGCGAGCATTTGATCAAGTGGAGCAAGCCGGTCAAGTCGCTGCGTACCGAGAACTCCACTGGGCCGGTCACCGCCCGTGCGGTGTTGTTGCTGCAGGAACTCGATCGCGAGATTCGCCAGGCCACCAAGGACGGCCAGCAACGCTCTCTGGATGACGTGGCCCGTGGCCTGATGCGCATGGACAAGGCCAGCACCAAGGATTTCATCGAGATCACCGAGAACGTCATGGGTCGCAGCTCCAAAGTGCTCGATACACGCCTGCTGCGCTGACCCCGCAAGCACCTGCGCGGCGCTTGCGCAGGGGGCGTCGCGCTCCTAAGCTCGCGGAAATTCTCCGCGAGTACCCTCCATGTTTGGTATCGAACACTTCGCCCTGTTTCTCACCGCCACCCTGGCGCTCAACCTGACGCCAGGCCCTGACATGATCTATATCGCGTCGCGCTCCAGTGCCCAGGGCACCACAGCGGGCCTGGTATCCAGCCTTGGGATCGGTGCGGGTTGCCTGGTTCACGTGCTGGCCGCGGCGTTCGGCTTGTCCGCCCTGCTGATGATGTCGGCGGTGGCGTTCAGCGTGGTCAAGTGGGTCGGCGTGGTCTATCTGATCTGGCTCGGCCTGCAGCTGATCCGTTCCGGCTGGCGGGCACAGGAGCGCGTGAACCTGCCGCCGGCGGGGCTGCGCCAGGTGTTCGTGCAAGGCGTGCTGGTCAATGTGTTCAACCCCAAGGTGGCGTTGTTCTTCATTGCCTTTCTCCCACAGTTCGCGCACCCGGCTTCCGAGGCTTTCGTCTGGGAAGTGCTGCTGCTGGGGCTGGTCTTCAGCCTCTGCGGTACCCTGATAAACGCCGGGGTAGCGGTGCTGAGCGGGCACTTCGGTGGTCGGCTTGGCCACAACCCGAAATGGCGGCGCTGGCAGCAGAGCCTGTCGGGCAGCGTGATCATGGCAATGGGCGTCGGCCTCGCGTTTAGTGAGCGAAAGGCTTGATCTATCGACTTTATAGATAATTTATTATCGAAGTGAAAACGCCCGGCTCGGTATCGAAATGGACCGGGCTTTTTGTTTGCAGGGCCCGTCGTTGCTGGCTTTAGGTGAGATATCAATGGAGTCGATCTTTACTATTCTCGGGATCGAGTTTTTCATCAAATTTTCTTGAGTAACATGAGCTCCATACCCACTTACTTCCTCCCAAGGAGCTCATCATGAAAACTGAATTCATCGCCAGCCTGTTCATCGCCACCCTTGCCAGCGCCGCATTCGCTCTGCCGCAAGGCCCGGTGGAAGCCACTGCCTCGCACTCGATCAGCACCCAGAAAGTGGCTGAAGACGGTTACAAGCGTACCGGTGACAAGATCGCCGAGAGTGGCTTCGAGCGTGTCGGCGGCAAGCTGGTCGCCGAAGATGGCTACAAGCGCACTGGCGGCAAGATCGCCGAGAGCGGTTACGAGCGTGTCGGTGGCAAGCTGGTCGCCGAAGACGGCTACAAGCGCACTGGCGGCAAGATCGCCGAGAGCGGTTACGAGCATGTCGGTGGCAAACTGGTGGCCGAAGATGGCTACAAGCGTACCGGTGGCAAGATCGCCGAGAGTGGTTACGAGCGCGTTGGCGGCAAACTGGTTGCCGAAGATGGTTACAGCCGTACCGGTGGCAAGGTCGAAATGTCCTGATCTGTCAGCCTCGAAACGAAGCCCGGCATCGTCCGGGCTTTATTTTGCCTGGGATTCAGTACTTGGCGCCGGTGCGGGTGTTGTTGCCTTTGGCGAGGCGGTCATAGAGCACGACGTTGACCGTGGCCGCCAGATTCATGCAGCCCTCGGTGGGGATGTAGACCACTTCCTCGCACCAGTCGCGGATGCTTTTGTCGAGTGAGCCGTCTTCGGGGCCGAAGATGTAAAAGGCGCGATCCGGGTGGGTATAGCTGGGCAGGGGCCGTGCGCCATCGACCAGTTCCACGGCGACCGGTGTGCAGCCCAGGGGGATGACCTTCTGCAGGTCGTCGATACCGATCAGGGGAATATCCAGGTGCACGCGCTTGGTGTCGGTGACGAAGTCGCGGGCGCGCTCGTAGCGTTTACCGGTGTAGAACACCGAGGCCACGCCATAGCAGCCGGCGGCGCGCATCACGGCGCCGACGTTCTCCGGCGATTTGGGGTTGTAGAGACCGATGCAGCTGTATCGTTTGTTGCCCACGGATCAGGCCTCGAGAAAAGGGCCGGCATTATACGTTCTGTGGACTTCGTGCGCTGCTCAGGACTTTTTCTGCAGCAGCTCGGCCAGGTTGGCGAACGCCTTGTGGGTGGTCTTGGGGCCGGTCTGGCTGGCCGTGGAGCCTTCGCTGAAATACTGCTGATCGGTGTAGCGCGCGTGTTCGTTGTCGTGACAGAACAGACACAGCAGTTCCCAGTTGGAACCGTCCTGGGGATTGTTGTCGTGGTTGTGGTCGCGATGGTGCACGGTCAGTTCGCTCAGGCGCTTGCCGGAAAATTCGCGAGCGCAGCGACCACAGACGTGCGGATACATGCGCAGGGCCTTGTCCCGGTAGCCTTCTTCACGGCTGCGTTGGGCCTCGGCAAGGATGCGGTCGAGTTTGGAGGTAGGCGTGGAAGGGCTGCTCATGATCGTTCCTTGCTGGTGGACCCAGGCAGTATATAGGCAGGGCCGCGGAATCAGTCTGCACTTTCCGTCGGCATGCGCTGCCCAACGCAGCACGTCCCATTGCCTCTTGGAGTACAGAGCATGCGCACACCCTCACTCGTGCTGATCAGCCTGCTGTCGCTGGCCGGTACCGCCCACGCCCAGCAGCAACAGTCGGCGCCGACCGAGCCCACCGGCGCCGCCCAGACGCCGCAGGTGCCGGACCCGTCCAAGGTCGACCCCGACACCCCGCCAGTGATCCGTGACGGGCGTGACAACGATGAATCCACCAAAGAGGCCGACGATGCCTCCGAGCATCAGCAGGAGCTGACGCCCGAGCAGCCGGGCGAGCAGATTCCGGACTGATCCCCTGCGTTGCCTGCGCCGGCAGCCGGTTAGCGGCCTGCCGCGCGCAGGCCGAGCACCTTGAACACGAAGGCATATTCCAGCGCCACATCGCGGATCGCCTGGTAACGACCGCTCATGCCGCCATGGCCAGCGCCCAGGTCGGTCTTGAGCAGCAGCAGGTTGTCATCGGTCTTCAGTTCACGCAGCCGCGCCACCCATTTGGCGGCCTCCCAATACTGCACCCGACTGTCGTTGTAACCGGCCACCGCCAGGATCGCCGGATATCGTTGCGCCTGCACGTTCTCGTAAGGCGCATAGCCCTTGATCCGCGCGTGCACCTCCGGCTGGTTGGGGTCACCCCATTCGTCGTATTCGGTGACCGTCAGCGGCAGCTCCGGGTTGAGCATGGTGTTGAGCACGTCGACGAACGGCACCTCGGCGATGGCCGCGGCGAACAGTTCCGGTCGTTGGTTGAGTGTCGCGCCGATCAGCAGGCCGCCGGCGCTGCCGCCGCTGATGGCCAGTTGCGACGGGCTGGTGAAGCCCTGGGCGATCAGGTGTTCGGCGCAGGCGATGAAGTCGCTGAAGCTGTTCTGCTTATGGGCGAGTTTGCCCGCGCGGTACCAGGCCTCGCCCAGCTCGCCGCCACCGCGTACATGGGCGATGGCGAACACCACACCGCGATCGAGCAGGCTCAGCCGTGCGTGGGAAAACCAGGGGTCGAGGCTTTCGCCGTAAGCGCCATAGCCATACAGATAAAGCGGCGCCGCCTGGCCCAGGGCATCACGGCGCGCCACCAGGCTGATCGGCACCTGGGTGCCATCCGGCGCGGTCGCCCACAGGCGTTGGCTGAGGTAGTCATCGGCAGCGAAGTCGCCGAGCACGGGGGTTTCCTTTAGCACCTGCTGGGTGCCATTGGCCAGGTTCAGCTCACGGACTTGCGCCGGGCGATTGAGCGCCTCGTAGCGCAGGCGGATCACCGGGCTGGTGAACTCCAGGTTGTCCTGTACGTACAGGCTGTAAGCCGCATCCGGCAGGCTGACGCGGTAGCCGGCTATGCCTTGCGGACGCACGTCGATCACCGGCAAGCCGCCCTCGCGTAGGCTGAGCACCAGCGCCGACTCTGCCAGGCTGACGCCTTCGAGCATCACCTGCTCGTTGTGTGCCACCAGTTCCTGCCAATCGGGCCGTGTGGGCTGCTCGGGCGTTGCGCTGTACAGCGCGAAGTTGATGCCGCTCTGGTTGCTGCGAATCAGCCAGGCCCACTGGCCGTCCAGTTTGCCGTGGTCGGCGTAGTACTCGTGGCCTTCCTCGCGCGGGGCCAGGCACTGAAAGGCCTGGTCGGGGGTATTTGCGTCCAGTATCCAGGATTCCGTGGTGGTCTTGCTGCCCAGCAGCAGCACCAACTGGCGTTCGGAACTGCTGCGATAACAACTGAGGAAGAAGCGCTCGTCGGCTTCATGAAAAACCTGGGTGCTACGCCCATCGCCGAGGCGAAAGCGATGCAGGGTGGCGGGGCGGTGCGTATCGTCCAGCTCGCCGTAGAACAGGGTCTGGCTATCGTTGGCCCAGGTCATGCTGCCGTCGCAGTTTTCGAATGGCAGCTCGGTGACAGCGCCGCTGGCGAGCTCCTTGACGAACAGTCGATAGATCTCGTCGCCGCTGGTGTCCAGGCTGTAGGCCAGGCGCTGCTGATCGGGGCTGATGCTGAAAGCACCAAGGGACAGAAAGCCACCGGCGGCAATCTCGTTGGGATCCAGCAACAATTGCTCGGCGTTCTCGTCTAGGTTCAGGCTGCCATCGATCGGGCGAGGGCAGCGATAGTGGCGGGGATACTCGTCGCCGGCGGTGGTGCGCTGGTAGTAGAGGTAGTCGCCCCAGGGCGTGGGCAACGACAGGTCGGTCTCGCGGATGCGCGCCTTGATTTCCTGGAACAGCTGCTCGCGCAGCGGCAGGTCGTCCAGCTGGCTTTCCAGGTAGGCGTTCTCGGCACGCAGATGCTCGAGCACCTCGTCGCTGTCACGCGCTTCCAGCCAGTGGTAAGGGTCGGCGCCAGCGGCCTTGCGGGCGATAGGGGCGGTGGTCATGGGCGTCTCCAGAGCATGGGGCAGCCAGCGGGTGGACTTCGAAAAGCGTTGGTGTGCGCTCGTTTAGAAGTGCCCCGAAGGCGCCTAACCGGGTAAAAGCCGTTATCATAAGCGCCTTTGTCGTCCGGCAAGCGCGCAAATGCGCATTCGTCCGCACGAGCCCAGACAAGCCAGGGAACACCGCCCGCATGATTGAGAACGACTACTTCCTCGCCTGGGGCGCCTATGCGATAGCCGCGCTGGGCTGCCTGCTGGTGTGGTTCAGGATTACCCGCTGGATGTGGCGCTACCTGCGTGAGCCGCTGCGGGTGCTTGTGGCGATCCTGCTGTTCTGCCCGACCATCGTCGACCCGGCCAAGGAGCTGTTCGCCCCGGCCGTGGCAATCGTCGCTCTCGACCTGCTGTTCAAGGTCGGCAGTAATGCCTGGCGCGCGGTGGCGGATCTGGCCATGTACGGGATGATCGCGTTCGCCGTCTATCTGGTGTTCGTGGCCATTCGCTGGCCGTTCCTGAGCCGCGCCAAGGCGCGCAAGGCGGCGCGTGAAGAGCAGCAGAGCGAGGACAGCGACCTGACCCTGCGTGAACGCCTGCAACAGGAACAGGAGCCGACTTATTCGGCGCCCCGCAGCAATCGCGGCACGCGCGTCGAACCGCGTCTGTAAGCCCGATCAATCGAGAACCAGGCCATGTGTGAATTGCTCGGCATGAGCGCCAACGTCCCCACCGATATCGTCTTCAGCTTTACCGGGCTGATGCAGCGGGGCGGGCGTACCGGGCCGCATCGCGATGGCTGGGGTATCGGCTTCTATGAAGGGCGTGGCCTGCGCCTGTTCCAGGATCCACGGGCGAGCAGCGAGTCAGAGGTGGCGCAACTGGTGCAGCGCTATCCGATCAAGAGCGAGGTGGTGATCGGCCATATCCGCCAGGCTAATGTCGGCCGCGTGTGTCTGGCTAACACCCATCCTTTCGTACGCGAGCTGTGGGGACGCAACTGGTGCTTCGCCCATAACGGCCAGTTGGCCGACTTCCGCCCGGCCCTGAGCTTCTACCGTGCAGTGGGCGACACCGACAGCGAGTCGGCCTTCTGCGACTTGCTCAACCGCATTCGTACCGCCTTCCCGGAAGCCGTGCCGGTCGAGGTGCTGTTGCCTGAACTTGTCGCGGCCTGCGCGGCCTATCGACAGCATGGCGTGTTCAACTGCCTGCTCAGCGACGGCGACTGGTTGTTCAGCTTCTGCTCCACCAAGCTGGCGCACATCACCCGGCGTGCACCCTTCGGGCCTGCGCACCTGCGTGACGCCGACATGAGCGTGGATTTTCATGCCGAAACCACGCCCGACGACGTGGTTTCGGTGCTGGCCACCGAGCCGCTGACCGACAACGAGCAGTGGTCGCTGTACCAGCCGGGCGAATGGCGCCTGTGGCGCGGCGGCGAATGCATCGCCCAGGGCCTGAGCAACTGACTGACGTCCCGCGTGGCGGGGCCGCGAGTGAAGGATGATAAGAAGCTATCTGCGTCTGGCGTTGTTCGCCCTCGGCCTGTTGCTCGGCGTTCAGGTGCCGGGCTTCATCGATGATTACGCCAAACGCGTCGAGGCACATCGCCTGGAGTCCGAGCAGAGCCTGAGCGGCTTTCGCGACACTGCTCGGCGCTTCTTCGATGGCGATCTGCAGCGGCTGGTCGGCCATTACCGCAACAGCAGCGACCCGGTGATGCAGAGCGATGCACGCAGCGTCGCTCTGTTGGTCGAGCGCTCGGCGCTGCTGGAGCAGGAATCGTTGGCCATGCAGGGGGCCTGGTACCGACAGGTCTGGCACCTGGCGACCGCGGCCGACGCACAGTTGCTGGCGGAAACACGCGCCGCTTATCGCTATCAGGTGCTGCTGGCGCCAGAGGCCATCGCCTGGGGTATCGCCTGCGCGCTGTTCCTGGCCTGGGTGGTGGAAAGCATTCTGCTGTTGCTGGCCTTGCCATTGCGGCGCCGCGAACGCCGCAGCCTGCCCGAGCGGCAGACACCGCGCATGCGCTGAGAGCAGGTTGCCCGTCTCCCGGGTGTCGCTGCGCTCGACCCAGGCTACCGGTGCGTAGCTACTTGGCCAGAAAGCGCATGCCGTCTTCCAGGCCCTGCAGGGTCAGTGGGAACATCTGGTCGCTGATCAGATCGCGGATGATGCGCGTCGAGCTGGTGTAGTCCCAGGCTTCACGTGGGTAGGGGTTGATCCAGATGAGCTTCTTGTAGGTTTCCATGAAGCGCTGCAGCCACAGGTATCCCGCTTCCTCGTTCCAGTGCTCGACACTGCCGCCCGGCTGGGTGATCTCGTAGGGCGCCATGGCCGCATCGCCGATGAACACCACCTTGTAGTCGGCGCCGTACTTGTGCAGCAGGTCATGAGTGGAAACGCGTTCGGCATTGCGCCGCAGGTTGTTCTTCCACACCGATTCGTACACGCAGTTGTGAAAGTAGAAATACTCCATGTGCTTGAACTCGGTACGGCAGGCCGAGAACAGCTCCTCGCAGACCTTCACATGGGCGTCCATGGAGCCGCCGATATCGAACAGCAGGAGCAGCTTGACCGTGTTGCGGCGCTCCGGGCGCATCTGGATGTTCAGCAGGCCGCCGTCGCGGGCGGTATGGTCGATGGTGCCGTCCAGATCCAGCTCGTCCTGGGCGCCCTGCCGGGCGAACTTGCGCAGGCGGCGCAGGGCGACCTTGATGTTGTGCGTGCCGATCTCCACCGAGTCGTCGAGGTTCCTGTACTCGCGCTGATCCCACACCTTGACCGCCTTGCCCTGGCGCTCGCCGGCATCACCCACGCGGATGCCTTCCGGGTTGTAGCCGCCCGAGCCGAAGGGGCTGGTGCCGCCGGTGCCGATCCACTTGTTGCCGCCGGCGTGGCGTTCCTTCTGTTCTTCCAGGCGTTTCTTGAAGGCCTCGATCAGCTTGTCGAGGCCGCCAAGCGACTGGATCTGCGCGCGTTCCTCGTCGCTCAGCGAGCGCTCGAATTCCTTGCGCAGCCACTCCTCGGGAATCAGCGCTTCGAGGTGCTGGTCGAGGTTTTGCAAACCGTCGAAATAGGCGGCGAAGGCCCGGTCGAACTTGTCGAAATGGCGCTCGTCCTTCACCAGAATGGCGCGCGCCAGGTAATAGAACTCGTCCATGTCGGCGAACACGACCTTGTGCTCGAGCGCATCGATCAGGTCGAGCAACTCGCGCAGGGACACCGGCACCTTGGCCGCGCGCATTTCGTTGAACAGGTTGAGCAGCATGGCTGCACCCTCGTTTGTTAATCAGCCCTGATGCATTGCGTCAGCGCCATTTGCCGGTAACGGCTATTGGATCACTCGGTGCAAGGGCTCGCGAGCTAGAGCCAGGCAAGGCGGAATCAGGTGAGCAAGCGGAGTGTACTTTTGTACATGAGCATTGCGAACCTGATTCCAACGCAGCATGGCCGACGCGCAGCAGCCCGGTTTTTTACCGAGAAGTGCGGCGGGCCATGAAGGCGAGGCGCTCGAGCAACTGCACATCCTGCTCGTTCTTCACCAAGGCGCCGGCCAGCGGTGGAATGGCCTTGGTCGGGTCGCGCTCGCGCAGCACCGCTTCGCCGATGTTGTCGGCCATCAGCAGTTTGAGCCAGTCGACCAGCTCGCTGGTCGAGGGCTTCTTCTTCAAGCCCGGCACCTTGCGCACGTCGAAGAACACGTCCAGCGCTTCGGCCACCAGGCTGTTGCTGATGCCGGGGTAGTGCACGTCGACGATCTTTTGCAGGGTCTGGCGATCCGGAAAGGCGATGTAGTGGAAGAAACAGCGGCGCAGGAAGGCGTCCGGCAGCTCCTTTTCGTTGTTCGAGGTGATGATGATGATCGGCCGGTGCTTGGCCTTGATCGTCTCGTCGGTCTCGTAAACGTAGAACTCCATCTTGTCGAGTTCCTGCAACAGGTCGTTGGGAAACTCGATGTCGGCCTTGTCGATCTCGTCGATCAGCAGGACCACGCGCTCCTCGGCTTCGAAGGCCTCCCAGAGCTTGCCCTTCTTGATGTAGTTGCGAACGTCGTGAACCTTGTCGGCGCTCAATTGCGAGTCGCGCAGGCGGCTTACCGCATCGTACTCGTAGAGGCCCTGGTGCGCCTTGGTGGTCGACTTGATGTGCCAGGTGATCAGCCGCGTGCCGAAGGATTCGGCCAGTTGCTCGGCGAGCAGGGTCTTGCCGGTGCCCGGTTCGCCCTTGACCAGCAGCGGGCGCTGCAAGGTGATGGCGGCATTGACCGCGAGCTTGAGGTCATCGGTGGCGACATAGTGCTCGGTGCCTTCGAACTTCATCGGGAATCCTCACGCGGCAGGCGGATGCGAAAGGGGCGACTATAGCGCGCCCGGCGCATGAGTGTGAACGCGCCTGGGGTATTCAGTCATTGAATGGACGCGCTCAGGGTTCTTCAGCAGCGTCGCGTTCGAAACCACTGTTGAAGGCCTGCACGAAACCGTTGCGCAGGATGCCGATGAACGCCTGAAAGGCGCTGACGTCTTGCTGTTTGGTGCTGCCGCGCAGTTCTACGCGGGTGGCGATCTGATCGCGCGGGCGATTCTTCAGTACCTTCTCGCTACCGGCCACAACGGCCTCCCAGATCGAGCGAAAGAAGCCCTTGTCGGCGTTCTCGACATCCTGCTGCCAGTCGAACACTTCGACGTTGCGCAGCAGTGGTTTGATATAGCCGCTGAGCTGGGAGTCTTCGGCGAAGGCCTCGACGACGATATCGCCGGTGCCCGATTTGAAGTCGAACTTGCCGTAGGCGTTGGCCAGGTCATTCAGGCGCGGCAATTCGATATTGGTGGCCCGTACGCGGAACTCGAAATCCTGGAAGTTGTGGAAGGGGTCGAACACGGCACTGGCTTCCAGCGGCGCCTGATCCATCAGCTTGGCCTTGCCCTCGAAGCGCGCCACTCGATCGCCCTGTTCGTCGGCCACGTTGGTCAGGTTGTAGAGGCTGGCCTGGATATCGTTGGCCTTGAGCTTCACCGGCGGCGAGGCATTGAAGTTGTAGAAGCCCAGGGTGCCATCGTTGATGCGCACCTCGTTGAGGGTGATGGGCAGTAGCTTGTTCAGCTGCTCGCGCCAGTCGGTGCCTTCACCGGTCTGCGAGTCTTCGCGGCTCTTGCCGTCGACGAAGTTCACTTCTGGTCGCTCGAATACCACTCGGGCGACCACGGCCTGTTTCTCCAGCAGCTCGTTCCAGCTTACCGAGATATCGATCTGCGGGGCGTCGACGAACGGCACCGGCAGATCCTGGGTGACCTTGACGATACGCAGGCCATTGATGCGGTAGCCGCCGCGCCACAGCGCCACGTCGATATCGTCGATATGCCCGCGGTAGTCGCCCATCTCGGCCAGCCTGTCGTTCAGGTAATTGCGCACCATGTAGGGCAGGGCGATGTGCACGACCAGTATCAGGGCGAGCAGGCCGAGGCAGATCCACAGGGGCAGGCTGTAGCGACGTTTCATCGTGGGCGTCCTGTTACGCGGTGTGTGGAGTGGACTGCTGCCGATCCGCCGGAGTTCGAATTTCCAGACGCTGGACGCGCCTGGGCTTGAGGCATAGGCTGACGGGCTCAGTCATGACAAGGAACCGATACACCATGAGCCGCATATACGCAGACAACGCACAGGCTATCGGCAACACTCCCCTGGTGATGATCAACCGCCTCGGCCCCAAGGGCGTGACCATCCTGGCCAAGATCGAAGGCCGCAACCCGGCCTATTCGGTGAAGTGCCGGATCGGCGCCAACATGGTCTGGGACGCCGAGTCCCGCGGTGTGCTCAAGCCGGGCATGACTCTGGTCGAGCCGACATCCGGCAATACCGGCATCGGCCTGGCGTTCGTCGCCGCGGCCCGGGGCTACAAACTGATGCTGACCATGCCGGCCTCCATGAGCCTGGAGCGTCGCAAGGTATTGAAGGCACTTGGCGCCGAGCTGGTCCTGACCGAGCCGGCCAAGGGCATGAAGGGCGCGATCGAGAAGGCCGCCGAAATCGCCGCGTCCAACCCCGAGCAGTACTACATGCCCCAGCAGTTCGAGAACCCGGCGAACCCGGCTATCCATGAGAAGACCACCGGCCCGGAAATCTGGAACGACACCGAGGGCGCCATCGATGTGCTGGTGTCCGGCGTCGGCACCGGCGGCACCATCACCGGTATTTCCCGCTACATCAAGCAGACCCAGGGCAAGGCGATCCTGTCCGTGGCGGTCGAGCCGGTTTCCTCGCCGGTGATCAGCCAGACCATCGCCGGTGATGAAGTCAAGCCCAGCCCCCACAAGATCCAGGGCATCGGCGCCGGCTTCGTGCCGAAGAACCTCGACCTGTCGCTGGTCGACCGCGTCGAGCAGGTCACCGACGAAGACGCCAAGACCATGGCCCTGCGCCTGATGCGTGAAGAGGGCATTCTCTGCGGGATTTCCTGCGGCGCGGCGATGGCCGCAGCGGTACGCCTGGCCGAACAGCCGGAGATGCACGGCAAGACCCTCGTGGTGATCCTGCCGGACTCCGGCGAGCGCTACCTGACCAGCATGCTGTTCAGCGACCTGTTCACCGAGCAGGAACTGCAGCAGTAAGCGATTGGCTGCACTGCTGATCCGCTCGTCTCCAGCGCCCGCTAGGGACGAGTCGATCAAGCCGAATGAGTAATGGACCAACGCCGCAATTACCGCCCGGCCACGGGCTGATGAAAGGTCGCGCCAGTTCTGTCCGATGTGGGAGGGCGTCATGCGCCCGATTCGCGGGCATGGACCAGGCGTCCCCGCCCGCGTCCACAAAATATGCAGTCGACCTCAAGCCATGGGCTTCAGCCCACCAACGCTAGCGCTCGACATCACGTTCAGACCCACTAATCGTTCAAGCTAGCGCCCACCGCAGCGGGGCCGCTTTAGTTAAGCCGCTAGGCTCTTCGTAGGTCGAACCACCAGCCACAACGCGATAGCGATCAGCACGCCTCCGTACAGGTGCGCCCAGGACAGCGGCTCGCCAAGCAGCAGCGCACCCCAGAGCACGCCGAAGATCGGGATCAGAAAAGTGGTGGTCGACGCCTTGATCGGCCCGATGTCGTTGAGCAGGCGGAAATACAGCACATAGGCGAAGGCCGTGCAGCCCAGTCCCAGGCCCAACAGCGATGCCCATTCCAGCCAGCCACCCCAGCTGTGCGGAGCCTGCAGCGCCAGCGAGCCGGCGAACAGCGGCAGCAGAAACAGGCTGGCGCCCAGCAAACTGCCGAACGCGGTTAGGCGATTGTCCAGGCGTCCCGCTATCCAGCGCCGCGTCAGAAAACCTGCCACGCCGTAGCAGGCGGTCGCCAACAGGCAAACGAGGGCCCCGAGCACCAAACCCATGTCCAGCTCTGCCGGCCCGCTGCGGGTCAGCACGGCGACACCGAACAGGCCCAGGGCGACACCCGCTGCGCGGCTCATCGTCATCGCTTCGGCGAAGAACAGGGCGCCGATCAGCACGCCCATCATCGGCGTGGTGGCATTGATGATCGCCGAGTAACCCGCCGGCAGCACCAGCGCGGCCATGCTGTACATGGCCGATGGAATGCCGGCATTGATTATTCCGAGTATCAGGCACAGGCCCAGCTTGCCTTGGAAATCCCACTTGACCCGCATCAGCAACAGGATCGCCAGCAGGCCCAGCATGGCGATCGAGGCGCGAAAGAACGCCGTTGGCATGCTGCCGATGACCGGCGCTACGATCCGCATGAACAGGAAGCTGGCGCCCCAGATCGCGGCGAGCAGCAGGAGGCGCAGCATGTCGGCAGGGCGCAAGGCAGGCTCCCATCGAAGAATGAAGGGCGGCAGTGTTGCTGGATGATGCACGCAAGGCAAGCTCACCGTTTGCCGGTATAGGCTTACCGTTGCAATAAGCGGCGTGCCCATGGTCATGCGCTCAAGGCGTCCGGCAGTCATCCGGCACTATTGTTTGAACGACGGTGTTGGCCTGCGGGTCGCACCTCAGGCCTGCACCGGTCACAATGGCGGGCTGTGCGACCGCGTGGCTGAGCTGCCGAGCGGTCAGGTCTCCCGCCAGGCCTGGGCCATCCGATCCGGGTGGTTGCGCCACGGGGTACCGAGTCGAACCATGAAAGGATTTTTCCAATGAGCTGTAGCCCCCCATCGCGCGCCTTCGAACTTTCCCGCCTGAGCCGGGCCATCGTGCTGTGCAGCTGCGCAGCCGCCGGCACATCGCAAGCGCAGGAGGCTGCTGGCAGCCTGGTGCTGGAACCCAGCGTGATCAGTGGCTCGCGCAGTGCGGCACAGAGTTTCGACCTGCCGTTCTCGGTGGACAGCATCGACCGCGAACAGATCAGCGACGGTCAGTTGGGCATCAACGCTTCCGAGGTGCTGACGCGAGTGCCCGGGCTGGTGGTGCAGAATCGCCAGAACTATGCCCAGGATCTACAGATATCTTCTCGTGGTTTCGGGGCGCGCTCGGCCTTTGGCGTGCGTGGGCTGAAGCTGATCACCGACGGCATTCCCGCCAGCACCCCGGACGGCCAGGGCCAGGCGGCGACCTTCAACCTCGACACCGCTGATCGCATCGAAGTGCTGCGCGGGCCGGCTTCCACGTTGTACGGCAGTAACGCCGGTGGGGTGATCCAGGTGTTCTCCAGGGACGGTGTCGGTCGCCCCCGTATCGGCGCCGAAACCCTGGTCGGCAGCGATGGCCTGACCCGCAATCACCTGACCGCCGAGGGCGAGGCGGACGGCGTCGGCTTCGTGCTCGACGCTTCGCGCATGGACACCGATGGCTACCGCGACCACAGCTCGGCGCGCCGCGACCAGACGTTCGCCAAGCTCAATTTCAAGCCCGATGAAGACAGCAAGCTGGCGCTGATCTACAGCAGCCTGGAGCAGAATGGTACGCAGGATCCGCTCGGGCAGGCATGGGAGGCTTACAAGGCGGATCCGCGTTCGGTGGCCGTCAACGCGCTGAATTTCAATACCCGCAAGAGCATCGATCATCAGCAGTTGGGCGCCAACTATGAGCGCTATTTCGGTAGCGCGACGCTGCAGACCACGGTCTACGCCGGCAAGCGCAGCGTCATTCAATATCTATCCATTCCCCAAGGGGCGCAGGCCAACCCGAACCACAGTGGCGGCGTCGTCGATTTCGACCGTGAATTTCATGGCGGCAGCATTCGTTGGTTGCAACCGGTCGAAGGGGTAAGCGGAGACCTGCGCCTGGTGTTCGGGCTGGACTACGATCAGAGCCGCGACGATCGACGCGGTTACGAGAATTTCTCGGGTACTCAGATCGGCGTTAAAGGCAACTTGCGCCGCGACGAAGTGGATACCGTCACCAGCCTCGATCCCTACGCCCAGGCCACCTGGACCATCGGCAACTGGACCCTGCAGGGTGGCTTGCGCTACAGCACCGTTGAGGTGGATGTCGATGACAAGTACATCGTCGGTGCCAATGGCGACGACAGCGGCACCAAACGCTACGAAAAGGCTACGCCCTCAGTCAGTCTCGGTTACGCCTTCACACCTGATCTGAACGGTTACGTCAGTGTCGGCAAGGGGTTCGAGACGCCCAGCCAGGCCGAGCTGGCTTACTCTCAGGGTAATGCCGGCTTTAACTATGGCCTGGAACCGTCGGAAAGCACGCAGTACGAAATCGGCTTGAAAGCCCGTATCGCCGGAGATACCCGCATCAACGCCGCGATCTTCCAGATCAACACCGACGACGAGATCGTCGTGCTGGCGAACCAGTTTGGCCGCACCAGCTACCAGAACGCCGGCAAAACCCTGCGTCGCGGTTTCGAGCTGGGCGTCGAGAGCCAGCTCAATGAGCAGTGGTCGGCAGCATTGGCCTATACCTACCTGGCGGCAACCTACGATTCGCGCTTCGCCGCCGGCGGTGATGTGATCGACAAAGGTAACAACCTGCCCGGCGTGCCGCGCACCACGCTGTTCGGCGAGCTGGCGTGGAAGCCGGTCGACGGCATCAGCACCGCGCTCGAGGGGCTTTATCGCAGCAAGGTGTATGTGGAAGACACCAATACCGAAAGAGCGGCGCCGAGCTATGCGGTATTCAACTGGCGAACCCGCTTCGAGCAGAACTTCGGCCCCTGGAAAACTCACCAGACCCTGCGCCTGGACAACCTCGCCGACAAGCAATACGTAGGCTCGGTAATCGTCGGGGATGGTAATGGTCGATTTTACGAGGCAGCGCCAGGACGCTCATGGTACGCAGGTGCTGGCATCGAATATCAGTTCTGAGCACGGACGGCGGGAGAGCCCCCATACGAAAGCGCTGTTGGGTAAGCGGCCTCCATACATGAACTAAGCGACGGTCGGTAGCGACTTGCAATGCTTTGAAGCTGCGCGGCTCTCCACTCCCGCTCAGGTTTCAGCTACTCTGAAATCAAGCGGTCACCATAGCCGCGCGTAGTTCGAGGAAATCCTTATGAAAGCCTGGTTCGAAAAGATCACTGCCCAGCTCAACGCCCTGTTCGCCCCGCGCATGCAGCCCATCCCTATCCGTAGTGAAGAGCAACGCCGGTTGGCCGAAGAGCGCCGTCGTCGCCGCTGATTCCTCCGCGAATTCCCTCGACGAGCGTCAGTTACGGCGCTCGTCATAGATCGCTACACACTCAAGGTGTTTGGCGCTTCTCTTTTTTTAGCGAATAACCTGTTGAACAGGCCTTTGCTTATGCACTGGCCTGTTTTTGCGCGTGTGGCGAATTTCTCTAGATCACTTTTTTTGAGAGGTGCGCACAGGAGGCATTACTTGATCGCACAGGCCAAGTGAGAGAGAAATTGGTTCAGGCCGCCTCAAGTCGTCGTACGTCTTGCCGACAAAGGTAAAAGTCCCGTTCGTGGACAGAGGCGGATATCGCAGGGAGCCGGTGGGCGACTTTTCCATGTCTTTCCTCAAGCGTTCGAGCGTTGCCTATCAACCGCCTACCCGTGCTGGCACAGTAGTGTTGCTGTGCTAGACATAGTGGAGTGGCAAGGACGTACCTTTCACGTATCAAAGGATTGCAACCATGCGTCAGAATCTGCCGGTGACTCAACGGGAAAGGACTTTTCCCGGCAATGAGCGGTTGATTTCCACCACCGATCTGAACAGCGAGATCACCTACTGCAACGATGCTTTCGTGGCCATCAGCGGGTTCACCCGCGAAGAGTTGATCGGCCAGCCGCACAACCTGGTACGCCATCCCGACATGCCGCCAGCGGTGTTCGGTCATATGTGGGACACCATCAAGCAGGGCAAGCCCTGGATGGGCATCGTCAAGAATCGCTCGAAGAACGGCGACTTCTATTGGGTCAGCGCCTATGTCACGCCGATCTACCAGAACGGCCAGGTTGCCGGTTACGAGTCGGTTCGTTCGCTGCCCAGCGAAGAGCAGAAACGTCGCGCTGAAGCGCTGTATGCGCGGTTGCGGGCTGGTAAGCCGCCGGTGCCGAAAATCGAACACCTGACCTACGACCTGATTCGCTCCTGGCCGCTGATCATCGCCGCGCTGGTGATTCTGGCCGCTCAGACCATGCTTTCCGGGGTATGGCTGGCGTTGTTGGTGGCCGCGGTAATGGCCGCGCTGGGCTCCTATCAGCTATACAGCAAGCGTGCGCTGATCCGCCGGACCCTCGGTGAGCACCCCAAGGCCTTCACCAGCAGCCTGGTGGCGCTCACCTACAGCGACAACCGCGGCGCCCAGGCCCTGCTCGACATGGCCATGATCAGCGAAGAGGCCCGCCTGCAGACCGCCCTGACGCGCCTCGAGGATGCTGGCGTCAACGTCAAGCGGCAGGCTGCCCAGGCCGCCGGCTTCTCGCGTTCCGGGGCGGAGATGCTCGACCAGCAGCGTAGCGAAACCGATCAGTCGGCGACTGCCATCAACCAGATGGCCGCCACCATCCAGGAAGTCACCCAGAACGTACAGAGCACCAGCCACGCCGCCGAGGAGGCGGATCGCCTGGCCAGGGAAGGGCGGCAACTGGCGGGTGGCAGCCTGGAATCCATGCAGCACATGGCCAAGGCCGTGGTGGATATCGGCCAGGCGGTAAACGATCTGGCCAATTCGACGCAGTCGATCGGCAGCGTGGCCGACGTGATCACCTCGATTGCCGAGCAGACCAACCTGCTGGCGCTCAACGCAGCCATCGAGGCGGCGCGTGCAGGCGAGCAGGGACGTGGTTTTGCCGTGGTAGCCGATGAGGTGCGTTCGCTCGCCTCGCGTACCCGTGAGTCGACCCAGCAGATCCACCAGATCATCGCATCGCTGCGGGCTGGTGCCGAGCGTGCCGTCGCCACTGCCGGGCGGGGTGAAGAGATCTCCCGGGAAAGCGTACAGAGCGTGGAAGCGGTGCGTATCGCCCTGGATGGCATCAGCGAGTCGGTGAGCCGCATTAGCGGCATGAGCCAGCAGATCGCGGCAGCCTCCGAGGAGCAGGGCCAGGTAGCGGACGACATCAGCCGGCAGATCACTCGCATCGCCCAGCTTTCCGAGCAGGGCGCGGAACAGGCCCATCAGGGGGCGGCGATTGGCAAGGAGCTGGAAAGCATGGCCGACTACCTGCATAGCCTGGCCGAGCGTTTCAACCGCTGACCTCTCTGCCTCGGCTGCGCGGCGCGTGCTGTGGCACACTGCGCGGCCGAGGAGACCCGCCCATGTCACGCCCCCGTTGTAGCCGCTGTAGGCGCCCAGCCAGCCACTGCCTGTGCGCCCTGATTCCCGACTTGCCCAGCCGAACCGAAGTGCTGGTGCTGCAGCATCCCGATGAAGTCGATCATGCGCTCAATACCGCGAACCTCGCTGCGTTGGGGCTGCGCAACGCGACGTTGTGGGTGGGCGAAGTATTCGAGGCGTTGCCGGATTGGCTGGCAGAGCCGGGTTATCGTCCCTGCCTGCTGTTTCCGGGTGAGCAGGCGCGCCCGATCAACGAGCTTGGCGCTGATGAGGACCGACGCCCCGTGCGCTTGGTGGTGCCCGATGGCACCTGGCGCAAGGCACGCAAGCTTCTGTATGTGAATCCGGCGCTGCAGGCATTGCCACGGGTAACCCTGCTCGATGCGCCGCCATCGCGCTACCGGCTGCGCAAGGCGCCGATGGAGGGATCACTGTCGACCCTGGAGGCGATAGTCGAGGTGTTGAACGTCTTGGAGGCGCCGGCCGATTACCGTGAACTGCTCAAACCCTTCGATGCGCTGATCGAAGGGCAGATCGCTGCGATGGGCGAGGAAACCTTCCGACGCAACCACTCAGGCTGAGCGGCGATGACCGCTCAGGCGAAGCTGCCGTCACGGAAGTCGCGCAGGGCTTGCTCGATCTCTTCCCGGCTGTTCATCACGAATGGGCCGTACTGCACGATCGGCTCACCCAACGGTTTGCCTGCGATCAGCAACACGCTGGCGCCGCTAGCACTGCTGATCGACAGCTCGCCGTGGTCGTCCAGGCGCACAAGGCGGCCGGCTTGTACCTCATGGCTCTCCTGAATGTGTGCCTCGCCCGCATAGACGTAGAGCAGGGCACGGTGGCCTGCGGGAAGTTCCGGGCGCACACTGCTGTTGGCGGGCAGGCGCAGGTCGAGAATATGTGGCTCGGTGTGGGGGCGCTGCACGGCGCCGATCTGGCGGTGCTCGCCCTCGACGAAAGCGCCAGCGATGGCCACGACTTCGACGCCCTGATCGGTGTGCAGGCGTGGAATCTGTGCGTTGGGAATGTCGCGATAGGCCGGATCGGCCATCTTGTCGCGGCCCGGCAGGTTGAGCCAGAGCTGGAAACCGCGCATGGCGCCCCGTTCCTGTTCGGGCATTTCGCTGTGAATGATGCCCCTTGCCGCCGTCATCCACTGCACGTCACCGCCTTGCAGCAGGCCTACGTTGCCGAGGTGATCCTCGTGGCGCATGCGGCCTTCGAGCATATAGGTGATGGTCTCGAAGCCACGGTGTGGGTGGGGCGGGAAGCCGGCGATGTAGTCGTCGGCATTGGCGGTGCTGAATTCGTCGAGCATCAGGAACGGATCGAAACGTTCGATGCCGGCGCCACCGATCACCCGGTTCAGGCGTACGCCAGCACCATCGGAGGCAGGCTGGCCTGGTTGCACGGCGAGTACGCGACGTAGCTGGTTCATCTGGCAGACTCCGGTAAAAAGCGATGAGCCCATGGTAGGCCAGCCCGGCCGCCAGATGGTTGGGAAAAGATCAACTCATCTATCGATAAAGTCGATGTGGCGAGCGGCGCCATGGGCGCCGCCGCCCGAACGGTGTCACTCCGCGATCTGCAGCTTGCGCGACTCGGTATAGAAGAAGCGCAGCTTCTCGTACTCGAATGGCGAGTTCAACTGGCCGTAGCGGAAGCTGGTGGTCGAGCGCTGATCGATGCCTCTGAGCACGGTGACTTCCGGGTGGCTGCTGCTGATCTCGGCAACGTTGAGGTAGTTGATTTCCTGGGCTACGCCGAAGTCCACGACCAGGCCCGTTGTATCACGCAGGTTGGACGGGCCGAAGATTGGCAGCATCAGGTACGGGCCGGCAGGTGAGCCATAGAAGCCCAGGGTCTGGCCGAAGTCTTCGCGGTGCTTGGGCAGGCCCATCAGTGTGGCTGGATCCCACAAGCCGGCCACGCCCAACGTGGTATTGAACAACAGGCGGGCAGTGGTGTTCAGGGCGCGTTCACCCTTGAGCTGCAGGGCGCTGTTGATCAGGTTGGGTATGTCGCCCAGGTTGCCGAAGAAGTTGGTCACGCCTTTTTGCACGAAGCCTGGGGTGACGTAGCGGTAACCGTCGACCACGGGCAGGAACACCCACTGATCGAAGCGGTAGTTGAAGTGATAGACGCGGCGGTTCCAGGATTCCAGCGGGTCGTGGATCTCCAAGGCCGACAGGGTCGAACGCTCGAACTCGCGCTGGTTCAGGCCCGGGTTGAACTTGAGCTCCCTGAGCGGCTGCTTGAAGCCATCGTCATCGACGGGGGTGGTGGTTTGCGCTGAGGCGGTGCCGCAACTCAATACGGCAGCGAACAATGCGAGAGTAGGGAAGGACTTAGCCACGGAAGAACTCCAACATGTCGTTGCTGTTGACGCGGTAATTGAGGTTGCCGCAGTGGCCGCCGTACGGATACACGGTCAGGCGATCGCCCAGGGTGCGGCGCAGGAAGCCCAGGTCGCCAGGGCCGAGAATCACGTCGTCGGCGTTGTGCATCACCGCGATTTTCGGGCTGTTCTTCAGGTAATCCTCGATGCCGTACAGGCTGACCTCGTTGATCAGCTGGTTGATGCTGCCGCCGCCATAGCGGGCGCGCCACATGGGAATCAGCTGCTCGGTCATGTAGCAATCGAAGTCGCACTGCAGCGCACGGCGGAAGAACGGCGTGAGGCTGGTGCCTTCGCCGATCGGGTAGTCGACAGGCGTGATCAGGCCGCGGCGGTTGATCAGGTCCGAGGTGAAGGTGATGTCGGCGGCCGAGAAACGGAACGAGGTGCCGATCAGCATGGCCAACTGTTCGTTGGTCAGGTGTTCCTTGGACTGCTGGAAGTCGTAGAGCAGGGCGTCGTTGATGTCCACGTAACCCTTCTGCTGGAAGTAGCGAGTCAGTTTGGCCAGCACCAGCTCATAGAACGTCGTGCGGTTGGTGATGCCCTTGACCTGGGTCTGTACCAGGCGGTCGAGGTTGGTGATCGAGGTGTACAGGTTGACCGGCGGGTTGAGCATCAGCACGCGCTTGAAGTTGAAGCTGCGGCGGGTCTCGTCCAACTGGCTGACGAAGGCGGCGTGCAGGGCGCCGAGGCTGTAACCGGTCAGGTAATAGTCGGTGACCTGTAGGCGTGGATGCTGGGCGCGCACGGCCTGCATGGCGCGGTACATGTCTTCGGCATCGTCACGGCTGATGCCCGGCGTGGCGAAGCGCGAGGCGGAGGTCATGAAGTCGTAGCTGGTCGGCGACGAAAGCTGCACGACGTGGTAGCCGGCCCCATAGAAGAGTTTCTTCAGGTACTCGGGCGTGCTGCTCGAGTAGTGGGCACCGGTACCGGCGATGATGAAGATCAGCGGCGCCGGCCCATTCTGCTCGGCCAGCCGGTAACTCATCTTGGTCACCGCCCAGAAGTTGTCGGGCAGCTGGAATTCCCGCTCCGGGCGCAGGCGAACCTGGTAGTCACCCTGCTTGATGTCAGCGTCTTCGGGCAGCTCCGGGCGCAGATCAGGCGGCGTGGTGGCGATCGTGGCTTCGAACGGGTTGGTCAGCGGATAGCCGTAGGTTTGCGCATCGACATCGACGGCCCACAGGTGGGTGCTGAGCAGCAGGGTGCCGAGCAGAGCTGCAAGACGGGGAATGAAAGACATACAAGATCCCTTTGGAAGAGAACATTCTTTTCAGAGGTGGGCCGGCAAGCCGGTGCTTTCGGCATCAGCCGCGATGACTAGGACAACCGCCGTTGTATCAAAGTGCCATGGGAAATTCTGCCATGCCGCATGTGGGGTATACCAGAGCGCGGTCAGACCGCCAACGCCCTTGTCCACGGGCCTCTGCGCCGTATTCGATCAGCAAAGATTTGCCGCTTGCATCCGCCTGCCGGGCGATTATGCTGAGCGCCGTTTTCAAACCCTCTGGAGTGCAGCATGCCTCGTCGTTTACCCATCGTCGCCTTGGTGATCGCAGCGCTCGCCTGCGTGATCGCCAGTTATGCGTTGCGCTACCTGCTCATGGAGGGCGACCAGTGGGTCGGCCGCTGCGTCGAAGATCCGGGCATCCTGGCTTGCCAGGTGCGCGCCACCCTGGGCTGGATGATTCACCTGCGGGTCATCGCCTGGGCCGCGCTGGGCTGTGCGCTGCTGGCATTCGTCCTGCCTGGCGTCTGGGGCTGGCGCCTGGCGGTCCCAGGGCTGCTGCTCGGCTTGCCGGCGCTGGCGCTGTACACCGCCAGCCTGGCGGTATTCGCTGTGGTGCTGGCGCTGCTGCGCCTGGTGCGCGCCCCGGCGGTAACCGCCCGCTAAACTTCTGGCGCTGCGCGGCAAGCGCAGCGCCACTGCGGTTTTATCGAACCTTCGAGTGGCGCAGGCTGCGCCACAGGGCGGCCGCCAGCAGCGCGCTGGTAATGGCCCAGCCGATGGCCTGCAGGTTGTCCAGGGTTTCCTCGTAGAGTTGCGGCACGATGCCGGCAGCGATCAATACCGCCAACAGGGCGATTTCCCGACGCGGCGCCGTCACCGGGCGCAGCAGGTACACCAGTGCCGGCAACAGCAGCGCGGCACTCGGGAAGCTGCGGTAGCGCGCATCGGTGACCATCGCCAGCATCATCACCGCACCGGCGAAGCCGGCTGCCGCCAGCCACCAACCGGCACGACGTTCCAGCCAGCCGAAGGCCTGGGCACGCCAGCCTTGGGCCGCGGACAGCGCCAGCGTGGCATGGGCCAGCACCAGCAGGTTGAGGGCGAGCAGGGCGGCTGCCCACAGCCATTCGCCCACGTAGCGGCTGGTGACCCAGGCCAGCTCCGCCCACAGGCCAATGCAGCCAGCCCCCAGGGCGGCCAGCAGCGGCAGCAGCACGGCGTTGCGCGTCGAGCTCGGACGACCGCCGACCAGCAGGCCGAAAGCCAGAACGCCCGCACTGATGGCCAGCCACAGCGGCCAGTGCGGCAGGTTGGAAACCGGGCCGGCGAGGATCGACTTGTCCTGGCGATCAGCGTCGTACAAGCCCCAGAAACCGCCCACTGCACCTTCGCTCACGCGCTTCCAGGGCTGGTCGAAGGCTTCGATCAGGTTGTAGCGCCAGCCGTGCTGTTCGGCCAGAGCGACGAAGCCGCGGATGAAGGTGGCCTGGTTGACGCGGCTGGGCACGGCGGTCTCGCGCTGACGGCCTTCGCTGGGCCAGCCGGTCTCGCCGATCATGATGTCTTTCGGCGCGAACTGCTTGCCGAACAGCTCGCGCACTTCGGTCACTTCGTGCAGGGCCGCGTCGATGCCGGCCGGGTTGTCTTCCCAGTACGGCAGCAGGTGGATGGTGATGAAGTCCACGGCTGGGGCGACTTCCGGGTGTTTCAGCCAGAATTCCCAGACGTCCGCGTAGGTAACGGGCTGGCTGATTTCGGCCTTGACCCGGTTGATCAGCTCGACCAGCTGCCCACCCGTCACTTCCTTGCGCAGCAGTGCTTCGTTACCAACGATGACCGCCTCGACCACATCCGGGTTTTCCTTGGCCAGTTTGATCAGGCCCTGGATCTCGATGTCCGTGTCATGGGGGTTGCGGCTCACCCAGGCGCCAGTGATCAGCTTCAGGCCATGTTTGCGGGCCAGCTCAGGCAGCTTTTCCAGGCCGGTGACCGAGTAGGTACGGATGCATTGAAAGCGCTCGGCCAGCAGCGCCAGGTCGGTATCCATCTGCTCCGGGTGGATCTGCAGGGGCAGATTGAACGGCGACTGGTCCTTGCCGAACGGCGTGTAGGACGCGCATTGCAGCTTGTGGGTCGGCGTTGCAGCGTCGGCCAGCACGACCGGCTTGCCGATGGTTTGCCAGAGGCTGCCAAGCGCAAGAAAACCGACGATGCAGGCGCAGAGATACGGGAGCAGGGGAAAGCGGGCGGTGGCGGGCATGGTCGAACACGCATGGAAATGGAGACGCGCATCTTAGCGGCGAGCAAGGGCTTTAGATAGACGCAGAAAACGTAGTTACAAAGGCCGTTTTGACGAGGCGTGCAGGCTGACTATTTTCATCCTGCGTCGTGCGCTACACCCGCGTCGCTTTACTCGAATGGACCCCACACAGGACGTTAATCATGCTGAAAACTACCTTGCAAGCCTTGCTGTTTTCTGTGGTTGCCAGTGCGTCAATGCTGGCCATTGCCAACGAGGCGGCGAAAGCGCCGGCTACCGAGCCTGCGGCTCAACAGGTGGCCGAACTCGGTTCCATCAACCTCAATACCGCCGATGCCGAGACCCTGCAGCGCGAGCTCAGCGGCGTTGGCGCGGTGAAGGCGCAGGCGATCGTCGCCTACCGCGATACCCACGGCGAGTTCGCTTCGGTGGACGAGTTGCTCGAAGTCAAGGGCATCGGTGAAGCCTTGCTCGAACGCAACCGCGACAAGCTGACTGTCAGCCAGTAAGCCTTCCATCCCTGCCGCGCCTTTCCTGAAGGGCGCGGCTTTTTTATGGGCGATGGTTTTTTCTGTCACCAGGCCCATCGAGGCTGGCCTGTTTTCTGCTTCAAGCCCTTGGCTGGCAACGGATTCCTGGCGCTTCTGGTAGTTGGCACCCTTGTTGCAAATACCTCCAGCAAAGCACTCGCGGCGTCAAAAAACCGCGGTCAGGTGGAGGAAATGTCATGAGTCAGGGTGTCGCGTTCAATCGTCTAATGCTGGAAATGCGCTCGATGCAGGCCGAGGCCATGGCGCGCAAACCGGCTGCGCCCCAGGCTCAGGAAGTCGGCGCGCCGAGCTTCTCGGACATGCTCGGCCAGGCGGTGAACAAGGTCAGCGAAACCCAGCAGGCCGCTGGCCAATTGGCCACGGCCTTCGAGATGGGCCAGAGCGGCGTCGACCTGACCGACGTGATGATCGCTTCGCAGAAATCCAGTGTTTCGTTCCAGGCCATGACCCAAGTGCGCAACAAGCTGGTTCAGGCGTATCAAGACATCATGCAGATGCCGGTTTAAGGGGTAGATTTCGATCATGGCCGACGCTCTCGCCGCAAACGTACCTGCCACCGCCGCCGACAACGCGCCGAAGAAGCCGCTGCTCGGGCTGACCTTCCTGGAAAACCTTTCCGACATGCCGCTGCTGCGTCAGGCCGGCCTGCTGGTTGGCCTCGCTGCCAGCGTGGCTATCGGCTTCGCCGTGGTGCTGTGGTCGCAGCAGCCCGATTACAAGCCGCTGTACGGCAGCCTCGAAGGCATGGATGCGCGTAGCGTGATGGAAACCCTGACTGCCGCGAATATCGATTACACCGTCGAGCCGAACTCCGGCGCATTGCTGGTCAAGTCCTCGGACCTGGCCCAGGCGCGCATTCGCCTGGCGTCCGCCGGCGTGGCGCCGACCGATACCAGCATCGGTTTCGAGATCCTCGACAAGGAGCAGGGCCTGGGCACCAGCCAGTTCATGGAAGCCACCCGCTACCGCCGTGGCCTCGAGGGCGAACTGGCGCGCACCGTGTCGAGCCTGAACAACGTCAAGGCCGCTCGCGTTCACCTGGCGATCCCGAAGAGTTCGGTGTTCGTGCGTGACGAGCGCAAGCCCAGCGCTTCGGTGCTGGTGGAGCTGTACGCCGGCCGCAGCCTGGAGCCGAGCCAGGTGATGGCCATCGTCAACCTGGTGGCCAGCAGCGTGCCGGAGATGGACAAGGGCCAGGTCACCGTGGTCGACCAGAAGGGCAATCTGCTGTCCGATCAGCAGGAAATGTCCGAGCTGAGCATGGCGGGCAAGCAGTTCGACTACAGCCGCCGCATGGAGAGCCTGTTCACCCAGCGCGTGCACAACATCCTGCAGCCAGTGCTGGGCGTCGGTCGTTACAAGGCCGAAGTATCCGCCGACGTGGATTTCAGCGCCGTCGAATCGACTTCGGAAACCTTCAACCCGGATCAGCCAGCCCTGCGCAGCGAGCAGCAGGTCAACGAACAGCGCAGCAGCGGCAGTGGTCCCCAGGGCGTACCAGGTGCGCTGAGCAATCAACCGCCAGGCCCGGCTGCCGCGCCGCAGCAGGCCGGTGGCGCCGCCGCACCTGGCGGCCCGATCGCCCCCGGCCAGCCGCTGGTCGACGCCAATGGCCAGCAGATCATGGATCCGGCCACCGGTCAGCCGATGCTGGCGCCGTACCCGGCCGACAAGCGTGACCAGTCGACCCGCAACTTCGAGCTCGATCGTTCGGTCAGCTACACCAAGCAGCAGCAGGGTCGCCTGCGCCGGCTTTCCGTCGCCGTGGTGGTAGATGACCAGATGCGTGTCGACCCGGCTACCGGTGAAGCCACCCGTGTGCCGTGGACCAGCGACGATCTGGCGCGCTTCACTCGCCTGGTGCAGGACTCGGTCGGTTTCGACGCCAGCCGTGGCGACAGCGTCAGCGTGATCAATACGCCGTTCAGCAGCGAAACCGCGGAAGTGATCGAAGTGCCGTGGTACCAGAGCGAGCTGTTCCTGATGGCCATGGGCGGCCTCAAGTCGCTGTTCCCGGCACTGCTGATCTTCCTGCTGGTGTGGTTCGTACTGCGCCCGGTGCTCAACAACATCACCGGTGGCGGCAAAGGCAAGGAACTGGCCCTGGCCGGCGGCGGCCGCGATGGCGACGTCGACCTCGGCGAGATGGGCGGCATGGACGGGCTGGCCTCCGATCGGGTAAGCCTGGGCGGGCCGCAAAGCATTATGTTGCCGAGCCCGAGCGAGGGGTATGATGCACAACTGAACGCGATCAAGAGTTTGGTCGCCGAAGATCCGGGCCGCGTCGCCCAGGTAGTCAAAGACTGGATCAATGCCGATGAATGAGAACCGCACCCCCGCCAAGATGAGCAAGGTCGAGAAGGCCGCCATCCTGCTGCTGTCGCTCGGCGAGACCGATGCGGCTCAGGTGCTTCGCCATCTCGGGCCCAAGGAAGTCCAGCGCGTGGGCGTGGCGATGGCGGCCATGCGCAACATCCATCGCGAGCAGGTCGAGCAGGTGATGGGCGAGTTCGTCGAAACCGTCGGCGACCAGACCAGCCTTGGCGTGGGCGCCGACGGCTACATCCGCAAGATGCTCACCCAGGCACTCGGCGAGGACAAGGCCGGCAACCTGATCGACCGCATCCTGCTCGGTGGCAGCACCAGTGGCCTGGACAGCCTGAAGTGGATGGAGCCGCGGGCGGTCGCCGACGTGATTCGTTACGAGCACCCGCAGATCCAGGCCATCGTGGTCGCCTATCTGGACCCTGACCAGGCCGGCGAGGTGCTCGGGCACTTCGACCACAAGGTGCGTCTGGATATCGTCCTGCGCGTGTCGTCCCTTAACACCGTGCAGCCCGCTGCGCTCAAGGAGTTGAACCTGATCCTGGAGAAGCAGTTCTCCGGCAGTTCCAACACTACCCGCGCCACCATGGGCGGCGTGAAGCGTGCCGCGGACATCATGAACTACCTCGACAGCTCGGTCGAAGGGCCGCTGATGGATTCGATCCGCGAGATCGACGAGGACCTGTCGTCGCAGATCGAGGATCTGATGTTCGTCTTCGACAACCTGGCCGATGTCGACGACCGCGGCATCCAGGCGCTGCTGCGCGAGGTTTCCTCCGATGTACTGGTGCTCGCCCTCAAGGGCGCGGACGAGGCGATCAAGGAAAAGGTCTTCAAGAACATGTCCAAACGTGCCGCCGAACTGCTGCGTGACGACCTGGAAGCCAAGGGGCCGGTACGGGTCAGCGACGTGGAAGCGGCGCAGAAGGAAATCCTCACCATCGCCCGGCGCATGGCCGAGGCCGGCGAGATCGTGCTTGGCGGCAAGGGCGGCGAGGAGATGGTGTAACCCATGGCGGGCAAGGAACCAGTCAGTGAACTGATTCGCGCCAAGGATCTGGGCAGCGTCGATCGCTGGTCGCTGCCCAGCTTCGACGAGCATGACGACGCCCAGCAGGACGTGCCGGCCCCGGAGGCCGTGGTGGCCGAGGTGCCACCGCCGCCGCCTCAGGAAAGTGAGGAAGTGGCGCTCGAGGATGTCAAACCCTTGACGCTCGACGAACTCGAGGCCATCCGCCAGGATGCTTACAACGAGGGCTTCGCCACCGGCGAGAAGGATGGCTTTCGCGCCGGCCAGCTCAAGGCCAAGCAGGAGGCGGATGCCGCTCTGGCCGGGCGAGTGCAGGCGCTGGAGCAGGTCATGCGCCATCTGTTCGAGCCGATCGCCGAGCAGGATCAGCAGTTGGAAGTCGCCCTGGTGACCCTGGTCGGGCAGATCGCCCGTGAAGTCATCCAGCGCGAGCTGAGCGGTGACTCCAGCCAGATTCGCCAGGTACTGCGCGAGGCCCTCAAGCTGCTGCCGATGGGCGCCGAGAACATTCGCATTCACCTCAATCCCCAGGACTTCGAGCTGGTCAAGGTATTGCGCGACCGCCACGAGGAAAACTGGCGGATTCTCGAGGACGACTCGCTGCTGCCCGGCGGTTGCCGGGTGGAAAGCGAGCACAGCCGTATCGACGCCAGCGTGGAAACCCGCCTGAGCCAGGCGCTCAAGCAACTGTTCGAGCAGCAGCGCGAGCACGCCACCACGCCGCGCGCTGCCGATATGGTCATCGACCTGGATGCCAGCGATGCGCCTTGAGCGCCTGAGCTTCGCTCGCCGCATGGACGGTTACGGCGAGGCCGTCAAACTGCCGACTCAGCCCATCGTCGAAGGGCGCCTGTTGCGCATGGTCGGCCTCACCCTGGAGGCCGAAGGCCTGCGCGCCGCGCTGGGTAGCCGCTGCCTGGTGATCAACGATGACAGTTACCACCCGGTGCAGGTCGAGGCGGAAGTAATGGGCTTTTCCTCCGGCAAGATCTACCTGATGCCGGTCGGCAGCCTGGCCGGTATCGCGCCGGGCGCCCGTGTGGTGCCGCTGCCGGATACCGGACGTCTGCCGATGGGCATGTCGATGCTCGGCCGGGTGCTCGACGGCGCCGGACGCGCCCTGGACGGCAAGGGCGGCATGAAGGCCGAGGATTGGGTGCCTATGGACGGCCCGACCATCAACCCGCTCAAGCGCCATCCGATCAGCGAACCACTGGACGTCGGCATCCGCAGCATCAACGGCCTGCTCACCGTCGGCCGCGGCCAGCGCCTGGGCCTGTTCGCCGGTACCGGGGTGGGTAAATCGGTATTGCTGGGCATGATGACCCGCTTCACCGAGGCCGAGATCATCGTGGTCGGCCTGATCGGCGAGCGGGGCCGCGAGGTGAAGGAATTCATCGACGAGATTCTCGGCGAGGAGGGCATCAAACGTTCGGTGGTTGTCGCCTCGCCAGCCGATGATGCGCCGTTGATGCGCCTGCGCGCGGCCATGTACTGCACGCGCATCGCCGAATACTTCCGTGACAAGGGCAAGAACGTTCTGCTGCTGATGGATTCGCTGACCCGCTTCGCCCAGGCCCAGCGGGAAATCGCCCTGGCCATTGGCGAGCCGCCAGCCACCAAGGGTTATCCACCTTCGGTGTTCGCCAAGTTGCCGCGCCTGGTCGAGCGGGCTGGCAATGCCGAGGCGGGCGGTGGTTCGATCACCGCTTTCTATACCGTGCTGTCGGAGGGCGATGATCAGCAGGATCCCATCGCCGACGCCGCGCGCGGGGTACTCGATGGTCACTTCGTACTGTCCCGGCGCCTGGCAGAAGAAGGCCACTACCCGGCCATCGATATCGAAGCTTCGATCAGCCGGGTGATGCCCCAGGTGGTCAGCCCCGAGCATATGCGTAACGCCCAGCGCTTCAAGCAGCTGTGGTCGCGCTACCAGCAGAGCCGCGACCTGATCAGCGTCGGCGCCTACGTACCGGGTGGCGATGCGGACACCGACCTGGCCATCGCCCGCCAGCCCGTCATGGTGCGCTACTTGCGCCAGGCCCTGGGCGAAAGCGAGAGCCTGGACAGCAGCCGCGAGTTGCTCGCCGCGGTGCTGAATCCCGCGACGGCGTCCTAACCCGTGGCCAACAGCCGAGCGGCGCGCCTGGCGCCGGTGGTCGACATGGCTGAAAAGGCCGAGCGCGAGGCTGCCCTGCAGCTCGGTCGTGCCCAGGGTTTGCTCGGGCAGGCGCAGAACAAGCTCGCGGATCTGGAAAAGTACCTGCAGGGCTACCAGCAGCAATGGATCAGCGAGGGCCAGCGCGGGGTGTCCGGCCAGTGGCTGATGAACTACCAGCGCTTTTTGTCGCAGCTCGATGTGGCGATTGCCCAGCAGCAGCAGGCGGTCAACTGGCACCGCAATAACCTGGACAAGGTTCGTGAGGTCTGGCAACAGCGTTACGCCCGGTTGGAAGGGCTGCGCAAGCTGGTGCAGCGCTATCTGGACGAAGCGCGCCTGGCCGAGGACAAACGCGAGCAAAAGCTGCTCGATGAGCTGTCCCAACGCCTACCGCGACGCGAATCGATGGATTGATGGTTGCCGCTGACGCGGGCTAGTGCTAAATCTTCTTAAGCCGGAATTCAGTGCGTCGGAGTGCGCGTTGGGCAGGGCCAGGAAAAACAGGTGAGACACCGCGTCACCACACGGGTCAACAAGGTATCGGCTGCTCAACGGGCAGCTCCGGCCATGTCGGCTCGCCTTAGCGGGCTGCGGGTATCCCGGATATCAAGGAGTGTTTCATGCCCATCACCTCGCTGCCCTCGGAAGACGGGCAAGAGTTGACCATCACCATTCAAGGGCGCTTCGATTTTGGCGCCCACCAGGAGTTTCGCCGTGCCTACGAGCGCGTCGATATCCGCCCCAAGCGCTACACCGTCGACCTCAAGGGAACCACCTACCTGGACAGCTCGGCGCTCGGCATGTTGCTGCTGTTGCGTGACCATGCCGGTGGCGACCGTGCGCAGATCCGCTTGCTCAACTGCAACGCCGACGTGCGCAAGATTCTTTCCATCTCCAATTTCGAACAGCTTTTCCAGATCGACTGAGGCGCGATGAACGCCTCATCCCTCACCGTCCTGATCGCCGAGGACAGCGCCACCGACCGCATGCTGCTGTCGACCATCGTCGGTCGCCAGGGGCACCGGGTGCTCGCTGCCGCCAATGGCCTGGAGGCGGTGGCGCTGTTCGAATCGCAGCGCCCGCAGTTGGTGCTGATGGACGCGCTGATGCCGGTGATGGACGGTTTCGAGGCCGCCAGGCGCATCAAGGCCATGGCCGGTGAAACCATGGTGCCGATCATCTTCCTGACTTCCCTGAGCGAGGATGAGGCATTGGTCAGCTGCCTGGAGGCAGGCGGCGACGACTTTCTCGCCAAGCCCTATAGCCGGGTGATTCTCGAAGCCAAGATCAACGCCATGGACCGCTTGCGACGCTTGCATCAGGAAGTGCTGCGCCAGCGCGACCAGATCGCCCGGCACAACGAGCACCTGCAGAACGAACAGCTGGTCGCCAAGGCGGTTTTCGACAAGGTGGCCCACTCCGGTTGCCTGGGCTCCGGCAACGTGCGTTACCTGCAATCGCCGTACGCGCTGTTCAATGGCGACCTGTTGCTGGCCGCCTTCCACCCCAGCGGCGATATGCACGTACTGCTCGGCGACTTCACCGGCCATGGCCTGCCGGCGGCGATCGGCGCCATGCCGCTGGCGGAAGTCTTCTACCGCATGACCGGCAAGGGCCACTCACTGGTGGAGATTCTCCACGAGGGCAACGCCAAGCTGCGCCGTATCCTGCCGCGCGGCGTGTTTTGCTGTGCCACGCTGCTGAACATCAGCTTCCGCAGGCGCATGGTCGATTTCTGGGGCGGCGGCTTGCCGGCCGGTTACGTGCTGCGCCAGGGCGGCGAGCGGGTGCCACTGGTGTCGCGCCACCTGCCGCTGGGCGTGCTCGATCCGGACAGCTTTCGCGACGATTACGAGTCCTACTCGCTCGAGCTCGGTGACCGGGTCTTCCTGCTTTCCGATGGCGTACTCGAGGCGCAGAACGAGCGCGACGAACTGTTCGGCGAGCAGCGCCTGCTCGATGTGCTCGATGCCAGCCGCGAGCCTTCGCGGCTGTTCGCCGATATTCAGCAGGCCCTGCAGGCCTTTCATGGCGAGGCGCGTGACGACGTCAGCCTGGTCGAAGTGACCATGATCGAGGAGGACGCGGTCGTCCGGCCGCCACTGCCGGCGAGTGAATCCCAGGCCGGGCCGGAGAATTGGTCGGCGCGTTATGATTTTCGGGGCGCCACCCTGCGTGATTTCTACCCCTTGCCGCACCTGCTGCAACTGCTGCTCGAAGTGCCGGGGCTGCGTGGCAATGGCGGTAACCTCTACAGCGTATTGTGCGAGCTGTACACCAATGCGCTCGAGCATGGCGTGCTGGCGCTCGATTCCTCGCTCAAGCGTGACGCGGCCGGCTTTGCCGAGTACTACCGGCTGCGCGCCGAGCGGCTCGATGCCCAGCAGGACGGCCGCGTCAGCGTAGTGTTCGATGTGCGTCAGCAGGCAAGCGGCGGGTGCCTGACCCTGACCGTCGAAGATAATGGCGCAGGCTTCGATCCTGCTGCCGTGATGGCGCGGCAGCGTACCGCCGGTGGTTTCAGCGGGCGCGGTATGGGCCTGATTCAGGAACTCAGCGAGCGCTGCGAATGGTCGCCTGACGGACGTCGGGTCAGTGTGGAGTTTTCCTGGACCACGCAGGCATAATCCGCCTGCATTCGCGTGCCGCGCACGCGACGGCGAACCGCCGTTCGAGGCTGGCCTGGAGTCTAGGGTGTCCGACAATCATCTGGATCGCGATGTACTGAACACGCTGCAGGACATCATGGAGGACGAGTATCCGGTGCTGCTGGATACCTTCGTGACCGATTCCGAGGAGCGTCTGCGCCTGCTGCAAACCGCCGAGCACGATCAGGATGCTCAGGCCATGCGCCGCGCGGCGCACAGCTTCAAGGGCAGTTGCAGCAACATGGGCGCCAAGGTGCTGGCCGATTCCTGCCGGGATCTCGAAGAGCTGGCCCGCCGTGGTGACCTGGCCGAGTCGGCGCCCCTGGTCGAGCGTATCGAGCGCGAATTCGCCATCGTGCGTATCCTGCTGAAATCCGAGCGGCAACGCTTTCCGGCCAGCTAGCCTGCTTTTCTTGAATGTTGGCCCGTCCCTTGCTTGAAGAGGGCATACGTCATTATTCAAGCGGAGAGCATTCATGCCCGTTGCCCCTGATCTGTTGCTGACCCCGGCGCCGGCTGCCAAGCCCAAGGCCGCACCGGCAACCAATACGCAGAGCACCGCGCAGCCGCGCAAGCAAGAGGCTTCCAGCTTCTCGCAGGTCTACGCCAAGGAGCGTCAGGCGAAAGCTGCCGAGCGCCAGGACGACGCCGCGAAGGCGGCGCGCGACGCCAAGGCCGACCCCCAGGCATGCGCCAGCGATCCGGCATCCGCTGCTGCCGCCGAGCCGGCGGTTGCCGATAGCGGCAAGGATTTGCCTGAAGAGTCGACGCTCGAGGAAGGCGCCGTTGACCCACTGATGCTGCTGGGCCTGTTCCAGCCAGAGCCGCAAGTCGAGGTGGGCGAAGGCGAGGGTGAGGTCGATCCCGAGGCCGCCGCAGCGGCTGCAGCCTCGACCAGCCTGATCGGCTCCGCGCCTGCGAGCATGACCGAAGCGAGCTTCGACCCGGAAATCGACGCGCTCAATCAGCAGCCAGCGGTGAAGCTGGCGCTCGACGTCGGCGCTCAGGAAAAGGCCGCCGCGCAGTCGACAGCCACCCCTGGTGGCGCCGCCGCCTCGTCGTCGGCCAGCAGCGGCCAGGCATTCGCCAGTGCCATGGCAGCCATGGGCATGAAGGCGGACACCATGGAAGGTGGGCAGAGCGACGTGACCCCGCTACCGTCCTTCGAGCTCAGTAGCGAAGCGCTCGAGGCGCTCAAGGAGAGTTCGGCCGACACTGCGCCGGAGCAGTTCGTCAGCAAGCTCAGTGCGCTGAGCCAGGCGATTGGCCAGCAGGCCTCGCAGGTTGGTCGGGTTCCCGTGGTGCCTGGCCAGCCGCTGGCCATGCAACAGGCCGGCTTCAGCGAAGGGGTCGTGGACAAGGTGATGTGGATGTCCAGCCAGAACCTCAAGTCCGCGGAGATTCAACTCGACCCCGCTGAACTCGGACGCCTCGATGTGCGCATCAGCCTGAACCAGGACCAGACCCAGATCAGCTTCGCCAGCGCGCACCCAAGCGTACGCGAGGCGCTGGAAGGCCAGGTGCACCGTTTGCGCGAGATGTTCACCCAGCAGGGCATGAACCTGGCTGACGTGAACGTTTCCGACCAGTCCCAGGGGCGTGCGTGGCAAGGCCAGGAGGGTGATGGTCGTGGCCGCGGTAGCCGCATGGCGGACGAAGGCGGGGCGGGTGGCGAAAGCGAGGAGCGGGTGATCGGCAGTATCGAGATCCGCGACCCGGCCCAGGGCGCTGGGCGCGGCATGGTCGATTATTACGCCTGACGCCGCGTTCAAGACGCAGCCCGCGCAGTGCTGAAGCGACTGCGCTTTGCGCTTGCTGTTCTAGACTTCCAATCACCCCGCTCGATCCGTCGCGCGGGGTGATTGGCTTTCAACGCCGCGGGTCAGGCACCACGCTTTCGCGTACCATGGCGCGCTCGGTGATTGCAGCCGCGTCTATGAGCTGGCATAACACTTGCTCTTAACCTATTGAAAGCGGAGGGTTCTCCGCTCCGTGACGGATTTTTGGCATGGCAAAGAAGAACGCGCCACCCGCCGCTGCTGCCGAAGCAGGCAGCAAGCCGCCTGGCAAGCTCAAGCTCATCATCGCGATCGTGCTGGCATTGTTGCTGGCCGTGGGGGCGTCGATCGGTGGCACCTGGTTCTTTCTGAGCAAGGACAGCGCCAAGCCGGAAGCCGAGCATGAGCAGGCCGAGAACGCCGCGCCGACCAAACAGCCGGCGATCTATGAAGAGCTGACGCCGGCCTTCGTGGTCAACTTCACGCAGAACGGCAGGGCGCGCTACATGCAGGTCAGCGTGGCGCTGATGACCCGCGACCAGGCTGCCCTGGACGCGCTCAAGGTGCACATGCCGGTGCTGCGCAACAACCTGGTCATGCTGTTCTCCAGCCAGGACTTCGCCACTCTGATCACCCCGGTCGGCAAGGAAATGCTGCGCCAGCAGGCGACCGCCAGCGTGCAGCAACTGGCCGAGAAGGAGACCGGCAAGGTGACGGTCGAGCAGGTGCTGTTCACCAACCTCGTGTTGCAATAGGGCGGGAGTTCACTGATGGCCGTACAAGACCTGCTGTCCCAGGACGAGATCGATGCGCTGTTGCACGGCGTCGATGACGGCCTGGTGGAAACCGAGGAATTCGTCGAGCCCGGTAGCGTCAAGCAATACGACCTGACCAGCCAGGATCGCATCGTGCGCGGGCGCATGCCCACGCTGGAAATGATCAACGAGCGTTTCGCGCGCTACACCCGCATCAGCATGTTCAACCTGCTGCGCCGCTCGGCCGATGTAGCGGTCGGTGGCGTGCAGGTCATGAAATTTGGCGAATACGTACACTCGCTGTACGTGCCCACCAGCCTCAACCTGGTGAAGATGAAGCCGTTGCGCGGCACCGGGCTGTTCATTCTCGATGCCAAGCTGGTGTTCAAGCTGGTCGACAATTTCTTCGGTGGCGATGGCCGCCACGCCAAGATCGAAGGCCGCGAATTCACCCCCACCGAACTGCGCGTGGTGCGTATGGTGCTCGATCAGGCGTTCGTCGACCTGCGCGAAGCCTGGGCGGCGGTGATGGACATCAACTTCGAGTACGTGGGCTCGGAGGTCAACCCGGCGCTGGCCAATATCGTCAGCCCCAGCGAAGTGATCGTGGTATCGACCTTCCATATCGAACTGGACGGCGGCGGCGGCGACCTGCACGTGACCATGCCCTACGCAATGATCGAACCGATCCGCGAGATGCTCGACGCCGGCTTCCAGTCCGACGTGGACGATCAGGACGAGCGCTGGGTCAAGGCCCTGCGCGAAGACATCCTCGACGTCAGCGTGCCGCTGAGCGCCACCGTGGCGCGGCGTCAGCTGAAGGTGCGCGACATCCTGCACATGCAGCCCGGTGACGTGATTCCCGTCGAACTGCCCGAGCACATGATCCTGCGCGCCAACGGCGTGCCGTCGTTCAAGGTCAAGCTCGGCTCGCACAAGGGCAACCTGTCGTTGCAGGTGCTCGACCCCGTGGATCGCCAGCACCGCTAGCCCCAATCATCTGCCGCGCCGGGCGCGCGGCCAAACCGATAAACGCCAGCCGAGGTCCAACGATGGCAGACGAGAACGAACAAACCAGCCCCGAGGAACAGGCGCTCGCCGATGAGTGGGCGGCTGCGCTGTCCGAGTCCGGCGACGCAGGCGGGCAGGACGATATCGATGCGATGCTGGCCGCCAGTGCAGCCAGCCAGCCGGCAGCCCCGCGCGCGCCGATGGAAGAGTTCGGCAGCATGCCCAAGGCCAGCAACCCGGTCAGCCTGGAAGGGCCGAACCTCGATGTGATCCTCGATATCCCGGTGTCCATTTCCATGGAAGTGGGCAATGCCGACATCACCATTCGCAACCTGCTGCAGCTCAATCAGGGTTCGGTGATCGAACTCGATCGTCTGGCGGGCGAGCCGCTCGACGTGCTGGTCAACGGCACCCTGATCGCCCATGGCGAAGTGGTGGTGGTCAACGAGAAGTTCGGCATTCGCCTGACCGACGTGATCAGCCCCAGCGAACGCATCAAGAAGCTGCGCTGACGCCATGAACAGACTCCTGCTCGCACTCCTGGCACTGCCGTGCTTCGCCCTCGCCGCCGAACCAGCTGCCCAGGCGCCTGCCGCCAGTGGCGGCGTCGCTGGCCAACTGGTCCAGTTGGTGATTGGCCTGCTGCTGGTGATTGGCCTGATCTTCCTGCTGGCGTGGATGATGCGCCGCGTGCAGCGCCTGGGCCCCAACAACGGCAAGGTGATCAAGATCGTCGCCACCCAGGCCTTGAGCCCGCGCGATAGGCTGGTGCTTGTGCAAGTCGGCAACGAGCAGATCCTGCTCGGCCTTACGCCCGGGCGCATCAACTCACTGCACGTGATGGGCGAGCCGGTTCACCTGGCCGACGCCGAACCGGCTTCCACGGAGTTCTCCCAGCGCCTCATGGAGCTGCTGGGCAAGGATCAGAAGGACAAGTCCTGATGTTGCGACTTCTGCTTGTGCTGGTGTTCGCGCTAGGAGCCTCGCTGGCCTTCGCTCAGGAGCCGCCTTCACCCATCCCGCTGATTCAGCAGGGCAGCAATCCGCTGTCGATTCCGGCGATCACTCTGAGCACCGACGCCGAGGGCCAGCAGGAATACTCGGTCAGCCTGCAGATCCTGCTGATCATGACGGCGCTGAGTTTCATCCCGGCGTTCCTCATGCTGATGACCAGCTTCACGCGCATCATCATCGTGTTCTCTATCCTGCGTCAGGCGATGGGCTTGCAGCAGACGCCCTCCAACCAGATCCTCATCGGCCTGGCGCTGTTCCTGACCATGTTCATCATGGCGCCGGTGTTTGACCAGATTAACCGCGAGGCCCTGCAGCCCTATCTGAATCAGCAGTTGCCGGCGCAACAGGCGATCGAGCGGGCCGAGGTGCCGATCAAGAACTTCATGCTGGCGCAAACCCGTGAAAGCGATCTGGAGCTGTTCGTGCGCCTGTCCAAGCGCACCGATATCGCCACCCCGGAAGCGGCGCCGCTGACCATCCTGGTGCCGGCCTTCGTGACCTCGGAGCTCAAGACCGCCTTCCAGATCGGTTTCATGATCTTCATTCCTTTCCTGATCATCGACATGGTGGTGGCCAGTATTCTCATGGCCATGGGCATGATGATGCTGTCGCCGCTGATCATTTCGCTGCCGTTCAAGATCATGCTGTTCGTGCTGATCGACGGCTGGGCGCTGATCATGGGCACCCTGGCCAGCAGTTTCGGCACCTTGTAGCGAGGCTCACATGACCCCTGAAGTTGCTGTCGATCTGTTCCGCGAAGGGCTCTGGCTGATCTCCCTGATGGTCGGGCTGCTGGTCATGCCCAGCCTATTGGTGGGCCTGCTGGTGGCGATGTTCCAGGCTGCCACGCAGATCAACGAACAGACCCTGAGCTTTCTGCCGCGCCTGCTGGTGATGCTGCTGACCCTGATCGTTGCCGGGCCGTGGATGGTGCAGCAACTGATGGAATACACGCAGAACCTGATCATGAACATTCCGCAGCTGATCGGCTAAGCCCGATGTTCGAGCTGAGCGATGCGCAGATCGGCAGCTGGGTCAGCAGTTTCGTGCTGCCGTTGTTTCGCATCGCCGCGCTGCTGATGGTGATGCCGATCATCGGCACGCAACTGGTGCCAACACGGGTGCGACTGTACCTGGCGCTGGCGATCAGCGTGGTGCTGGTGCCCACCCTGCCACCGATGCCGCTGGTCGACTCGATCAGCCTGCAGGCCTTCATGCTGATCGCCCAGGAAATCCTCATCGGCGTGATGCTCGGTTTCGTACTGCAACTGTTCTTCCACATCTTCGTGGTCGCCGGGCAGATCCTGGCGATGCAGATGGGCCTGGGGTTCGCCTCCATGGTCGACCCGGCCAACGGCATTTCGGTGCCTGTGATCGGCCAGTATTTCACCATGCTGGTGACCTTGCTGTTCCTGGCCATGAACGGGCATCTGGTGGTGTTCGAGGTGATGGCCGAGAGCTTCGTGACCATGCCGCCGGGTTCCGGCCTGCAGATCGAACATTACTGGGAAATCGCCACCAAGCTCGGTTGGGTGATGGGCGCCGCACTGATTCTGGTGTTGCCGGCGGTCACGGCGCTGTTGGTGGTCAATATCGCGTTTGGCGTGATGACCCGCGCGGCGCCGCAGTTGAACATCTTCTCCATCGGTTTTCCGCTCACCCTGGTGCTGGGCATGGTGATCGTGTGGATTTCTCTGGCTGACATCCTGTCGCACTATCAGGCTATCGCGAGCGAGGCGCTGATCATGTTGCGTGAACTGGCGAGGGCTGGCTGATGGCCGAGTCGGAAAGCGGTGCCGACAAGAGCGAGGAACCCACGGAGAAACGCCGCCGGGAATCTCGTGAAAAGGGCCAGATTGCGCGTTCGCGCGAACTCAATACCTTCGCCATCATGCTGGCGGGCACCGGCGGGCTGCTGGCCACTGGCGGCTCGATCGGCAATGCCATGCTGGAAATCATGCGCGGCAACTTCGCCCTGCCGCGCGAGATCCTCATGGATGAGCGCAACATGGCGCTATGGCTGGCCGCCTCCGGGCAACTGGCGCTGGAAGCGCTGCTGCCGCTGCTGATCGTGCTGCTGGTGATGTCCATCGTCGGGCCGATCGCTCTGGGCGGCTGGCTGTTCTCGGCCAAGGCCATGGCACCCAAGTTCAGCCGCATGAACCCTCTGGCCGGGCTCAAACGCATGTTCTCGATGAAGGCCTTGATCGAGCTGCTCAAGGCCCTGGCGAAGTTCATCGTCATTCTGTTGGTGGCGCTGGTGGTGTTGTCCATGGATCGCGACGATTTGTTGGCGATCGCCAACGAGCCGATCGAATCGGCCATCATGCACTCGGCGCAGGTGGTCGGCTGGAGTGCGCTATGGATGTCCCTTGGGTTGATTTTCATCGCCGCCGTGGATGTGCCGTTCCAGCTCTGGGATAACAAGCAGAAGCTGATGATGACCAAGCAGGAGGTCAGGGACGAATACAAGGACAGCGAGGGCAAGCCCGAGGTCAAGCAGCGTATTCGCCAGCTCCAGCACGAGATGACCCAGCGGCGCATGATGCAGGCAGTGCCGCAGGCCGACGTGGTGATCACCAACCCGACGCACTTTGCCGTGGCCCTGAAATACGATCCGGAAACCGGGCAGGCGCCCATGCTGCTGGCCAAGGGCAGCGACTTCACCGCGCTGAAGATTCGCGAGATCGCCGCCGAGCACAATGTGCTGCTGCTGGAGTCGCCGGCGCTGGCGCGCTCGATCTACCACACCACCGAACTCGATCAGGAAATTCCCGCCGGCCTGTACCTCGCCGTTGCCCAGGTGCTGGCCTACGTCTACCAGATTCGCCAGTACCAGGCGGGCAAGGGCAAGCGGCCTGCGCCATTGAAGGATCTGCCCATTCCGCCTGATTTACGTCGCGACCAATGATGCAGCGCAGCCCGTTTCAGAGCCTGTTCAAAGTCTTATATGCGCATGAAGCGGCAACTACAAGGCAAGAGCAGCCGTTCGCCGCCTTTGCTTTTTGATGCTTCTCCTGCACGGTAATAACAGACGACACAAATTGCCCCTTCAGGAGGCCGAATGGAATCGTTGTATAGGGGG
>NZ_MSXU01000009.1:1213764-1280252 GCF_001945375.1 Pseudomonas sp. PA1(2017) | reverse complement strand
AAAGTAACCCGCTCGTCAGAGCGGAACTGAGCGCGCGAACAACACGGTAATGCTGGCGGACTCATTGTGGGAGCGGGCAGGCACGCCCAGTCCATGCCCGTGATTTTTCGCGGGCATGGCCCGCTCCCACAAATACCCCGCCGATGTGCGCTACCGCCACTTAGCCGCCAAAGTCGCCGAACCTGGTCTTAAAGATTATGAACAGGCTTTCAGGGCTACCCCACCGCCAGTTACTTGATGACGCCGCAGGCCACGCGTGCGCCGCCGCCGCCCAGTGGCTTGGGATGATCGGCGTGGTTGTCGCCACCGGCGTGAACCATCAGCGACAGATCCTTGAGTTCATCCACGCTCTTGATGCGCGGCGCCAGCACGGGCTGGTTGGCCTTGCCGTCGGCGGTCACCAGCAAAGCGGGGAGGTCGCCCAGATGGCCTTCGCCCCAGGGCAGGCCGTGCTTGCCGGTATTTTTCGGATCCCAGTGGCCGCCAGCGGCTTCGGCAGCCGATGGTTTGCCATCCTTGGGTGCCGGGTCGCAGCTGGGTTTGCCGTGCACATGGAAGCCATGCACGCCTGGCTCCAGATCGTGCAGCTCCGGGGTGAACACCACGCCGTAGGGGCTCTGGCTGATCACCACTTTGCCGACCGAACTGCCGACGCCATTGGCGTCCACGGCATTGAGTTCGACGGTTTTGTCGGCGGCATGCAGGCTGGCCGCGCAGCAACTGGCCAATGCGGCCATCATCCAACGTTTCATGGTGCTCTCCTTGGTGGGGACTGGTCTGGCCGAAGCCATCGTTCACAGGCTGTGACTGGGCTTTTGCCGGCGGGGTTCGTGTTTTCGTCCCGCCAGTGCCTCGGCCTACCATAGGAATCAGCCTTGCCGCCTTCTGTTTCGAGGCTTTCGACGAGTTGGAAAGGTTCTTGCAATACCGGCTGCAGAGACGTCCTGGACGTCAAAAGATTGAATCAGTCGGGGTACCCACGTGGCACTAAATCGAGCACAGATGATTGGCGACGTTCGCAGCAACCTCTCGGGGCTGCGTCACGGCAATCTCGGCATTCCGCTGCTGTTGCTGGTCATGCTCGCCATGGTCATGCTGCCGATCCCGCCGTTCCTGCTCGACGTGCTGTTCACCTTCAGTATCGCGCTGTCCATCGTCGTGCTGCTGGTGGCGATCTACGCACTGCGACCGCTGGATTTCGCCGTGTTCCCGACCATCCTGCTGGCCGCGACGCTGCTGCGCCTGGCCCTCAACGTGGCCTCCACCCGAGTGGTGCTGCTGCACGGCCAGGACGGTCACGACGCCGCGGGCAAGGTGATCCAGGCCTTTGGTGAGGTGGTGATCGGCGGCAACTACGTGGTCGGTATCGTGGTGTTCGCGATCCTCATGATCATCAACTTCGTGGTCGTCACCAAGGGTGCCGGGCGTATTTCCGAGGTGAGCGCACGCTTCACCCTGGACGCCATGCCCGGCAAGCAGATGGCCATCGACGCCGACCTCAATGCCGGCCTGATCGATCAAGTGGAAGCCAAGAAGCGCCGTAGCGAAGTGGCCCAGGAAGCCGACTTCTATGGCTCCATGGACGGTGCCAGCAAGTTCGTGCGCGGTGACGCCGTCGCCGGCCTGCTGATCCTGTTCATCAACCTCATCGGCGGCATGGCCATCGGCATGCTGCAGCACGGCCTGAGTTTCGGCGATGCCGGGCGCATCTACACTCTGCTGACCATCGGTGACGGCCTGGTCGCGCAGATCCCGTCGCTGCTGCTGTCCACCGCCGCCGCGATCATGGTGACGCGCGTATCCAGCGCCGAGGACATGGGTGCCCAGGTCAACCGCCAGATGTTCGCCTCGCCGCGTGCCCTGGCCGTATCCGCCGCCATCATGATCGCCATGGGCCTGGTGCCTGGCATGCCGCACATGTCGTTCATCAGCCTCGGGCTTGTGGCGGCTGGCGCGGCCTACTGGATCGCCAACAAGCAGCGCAAGGTCAAAGAAGCCGAAGTCATCGAAGTGCAGCGCCAGCAGGAGCTGCTGCCAGCCCAACGCGCTCAGGAGGTCAAGGAGCTGGGCTGGGACGATGTGGTGCCGGTGGACATGGTCGGTCTGGAAGTCGGCTACCGGCTGATCCCACTGGTCGACCGCAATCAGGGTGGCCAGTTGCTGGCGCGTATCAAGGGCGTACGCAAGAAGCTTTCCCAGGAAATGGGTTTCCTGATGCCGTCGGTGCATATCCGCGACAACCTGGATCTGCAGCCTAACGCTTATCGCCTGACGCTGATGGGCGTCAGCGTCGCCGAAGCCGAGGTCTACCCAGATCGCGAGCTGGCGATCAACCCTGGCCAGGTGTTCGGCACTCTGAATGGGGTGGCCGCCAGAGATCCGGCGTTCGGCCTCGAAGCCGTGTGGATCGATCCGGGCCAGCGCGACCAGGCGCAATCGCTCGGCTACACCGTGGTGGACGCCAGCACCGTGGTGGCCACGCACCTCAATCAGATCCTGCACAAGCACGCCCACGAGCTGCTGGGCCACGAGGAAGTCCAGCAACTCATGCAATTGCTGGCGAAAAGCTCGCCAAAGCTTGCCGAAGAGCTGGTGCCCGGGCTGATTTCCCTGTCGACCCTGCTCAAGGTGCTGCAGGCGCTGCTGCAGGAGCAGGTGCCGGTGCGCGACATTCGCACCATCGCCGAAGCCATCGCCAACGTCGCACCAAGGAGTCAAGATCCCGCCGCCATGGTCGCGGCAGTTCGTGTGGCGCTGTCCCGGGCAATCGTGCAAAACATCGTGGGACTAGAGCCGGAGCTGCCTGTGATCACCCTTGAGCCAAGGTTGGAACAGATATTGCTAAATAGTCTTCAGAAGGCCGGTCAGGGCTCCGAGGATGGCATCCTCCTCGAACCTGGCATGGCCGAGAAGCTGCAGCGTTCCCTGGTGGAAGCAGCGCAGCGTCAGGAGATGCTTGGCAAGCCGGTGATTCTGCTGGCAGCCGGGCCGGTTCGGGGAATGCTCTCGCGTTTCGCCCGGTTGGCCGTCCCGAGCATGCATGTTCTGGCGTACCAGGAAATTCCGGACAACAAGCAGGTCACCATCGTTGCGACGGTGGGGCAGAACTAATCGAGGGTACGGGCCATGCAGGTCAAACGCTTTTTCGCTGCCGATATGCGCCAAGCCATGAAGCTGGTTCGCGATGAGCTGGGCGCCGATGCGACCATCATCGCCAACCGCCGTGTGGCCGGTGGTGTGGAATTGACGGCTGCGCTCGATTATCAGGCTCCGCCGGTTCCGGCGCGCCAGGCCAACCCGGCGCTGGAAGCCGAGCTGCGCAAGACCCAGTCGCGCATCGCCTCGGCTCATGCCGAGCTGAGCACGCGCAACCAGCTCGATGCCGGCAAGGATCGTCAGCTGTTTGGCGCTGCGCCTGGCACGCCGCCGGTCGACAGCCTGGATGCGGTGCTGCAGCGTCAGCAGCAGAAACCGGCTGCGGCCTCGGTCGACCAGTCGGCGCTGGATTCCATGCGTTCCGAACTGCATGGCCTGCGTGAGCTGATCGAAATGCAGATGGGCTCGATGGCCTGGGGGCAGATGCAGGCTCGTCGCCCGCAGCAAGCCACCTTGTGGCGTCGCCTGCAGCGCATGGGGCTGCCCGCCGAGCTGGCGCGCACGCTGCTCGAGCGCGTGGCGTCGATCGCCGATCAGCGCCAGGCCTGGCGCATGGTCCTGGCGCATCTCGCGCATTCGATCCAGACCCCCAAGCAGGAGCCGATGGAAGAGGGCGGCGTGATCGCCCTGGTCGGCCCGGCGGGCATGGGCAAGACCACCACCCTGGCCAAGCTGGCCGCGCGCTATGTACTCAAGTACGGCGCTGCCAGCATCGCCCTGGTGAGCATGGACAGCTACCGCATCGGTGCCCAGGAGCAGCTCAAGACCCTGGGACGGATTCTTGGCGTCTCGGTGACCCAGGTCGACCCCGGGCAATCGCTGACCCAGGCGCTCGCACCGCTGGCCCGCAAGCGCGTGGTGCTGATCGATACTGCCGGCCTGCCGGCCAATGATCCGGCGCTGCGCATGCAGCTCGAAGCGCTGGCCAGTCGTGGCATCAACGCACGCAACTACCTGGTGCTGGCCGCTACCAGCCAGGCGCAGGTGCTCAAGGCGGCCTATCACAGCTACAAGCGCTGTGGGCTGGCCGGCTGCATTCTGAGTAAACTGGATGAAGCCGCCAGCATGGGCGAGGTATTGGGTCTGGCTATTGGCCACCGTCTGCCGGTAGCCTACCTGGCAGATGGCCCGCGCATTCCGGATGATGTCCACGTGCCGCGCAGTCACCAACTGGTCAGTCGCGCCGTTGGCCTGCAGGCGCCGGACGAGCCGAGTGAAGATACGATGGCCGATATGTTCGCCGGGCTTTATCAGAACCCGGCCAGGCAGGCCGGTTGAACGGGTTGAGTGTGGCGAAGCGCTGGTCGTGCTCGCCGCGACAGCGCACAATGGCTCCAGGGCCCACAGCGAAGTTTAGATAAGGTGTGTAGATAAGATGGGTATGCATCCCGTACAGGTGATCGCGGTGACTGGCGGCAAAGGCGGCGTTGGCAAGACCAATGTGTCGGTGAACTTGTCACTGGCGCTCGCCGATCTCGGTCGGCGCGTCATGCTCATGGATGCCGACCTGGGCCTGGCCAACGTCGACGTGCTGCTCGGCCTGACCGCCAAACGTACCCTGGCCGACGTCATCGACGGCCAATGCGATCTGCGTGACGTGGTCCTGCAGGGCCCCGGTGGCATTCGCATCGTGCCCGCCGCTTCGGGCACCCAGGCCATGGTGCAGCTCACGCCCATGCAGCACGCCGGCCTAATCCAGGCCTTCAGCGACATCAGCGACAACCTCGACGTATTGATCGTCGACACCGCTGCCGGTATCGGCGACTCGGTGGTCAGCTTCGTGCGTGCTGCCCAGGAAGTGCTGGTGGTGGTGTGCGACGAACCGACCTCCATCACCGATGCCTACGCGCTGATCAAGCTGCTCAATCGCGACCACGGCATGAACCGTTTCCGTGTGCTCGCCAACATGGCGCACAGCCCACAGGAAGGCCGCAATCTGTTTGCTAAGCTGACCAAGGTGACCGACCGTTTTCTGGATGTTGCGCTGCAGTATGTCGGCGCGGTGCCCTACGACGAGTCGGTTCGCAAGGCCGTACAGAAACAACGTGCGGTGTATGAGGCGTTCCCTCGTTCGAAGTGCGCGCTGGCGTTCAAGGCGATTGCCCAGAAGGTCGATGCATGGCCCTTGCCGGCCAACCCGCGTGGCCATCTGGAGTTTTTCGTGGAGCGCCTGGTGCATCAACCGACTGCAGACACGGCTGTATGACGACAGCCTCTGGACTCCGAATGTACAGCAAGGCACAAGCACGAGATTCACAGCATCAGTTGATCGAGCGCCACGCGCCGCTGGTAAAACGCATCGCCTACCACCTGCTGGCCCGTCTGCCCGCCAACGTGCAGGTCGACGACCTGATCCAGGCCGGCATGATCGGCCTGCTCGAAGCATCGCGTAAGTACGATGCTGGCAAGGGCGCCAGTTTCGAGACCTTTGCGGGCATTCGTATTCGCGGCGCCATGCTCGACGAAGTGCGCAAGGGTGACTGGGCGCCGCGCTCGGTACACCGCAATAGCCGCATGGTCAGCGATGCAATACGAAAAATTGAGGCCAGAACCGGTCGCGACGCTAAAGATCACGAGGTTGCTGCCGAACTCCAATTGAGTCTCGAAGATTACTACGGCATTCTTGGCGACACTTTGGGCAGCCGCCTGTTCAGTTTCGACGACCTCTTGCAGGAAGGCGAAAACGGCGGTCTGCAGGAAGACACGAGTTCCCTGCATCACGGGCCTTCGCATGAGCTGGAAGACAATCGTTTCCAGGCCGCGCTGGCCGATGCCATCAGTAATCTGCCGGAGCGTGAGCGGCTGGTGTTGTCGCTGTATTACGACGAGGAGTTGAATCTCAAGGAAATCGGCGAGGTACTGGGGGTGAGTGAGTCGCGGGTCAGCCAACTGCACAGTCAGTGTGCCGCGCGCTTACGGGCGCGGTTGGGGGAGTGGCGCGCATAGGAAATTGTTCAGGGGCTGGAGTTGGTCGAGCCAGCCCTTGCAGTAGATTGCAGGATTAGCAGGGCGCTGGACACACAGTGAACGCAGCAAAGCCGAGCGCAATGGTTTGCGGCGTTCTGCCAGGCCGGTTTCACGATTAATAAGCGCTGCACGTTGTTGCAGGCGTTTTAGGACTGTACGGAGGTCGACTTGGACAAGAACATGAAAATCCTCATCGTCGATGATTTCTCGACGATGCGACGGATCATCAAGAACCTCTTGCGTGATCTGGGGTTCACCAACACGGCCGAGGCCGATGACGGCACGACTGCGTTGCCGATGCTGCAGAGCGGTAGCTTCGATTTTCTGGTAACCGATTGGAACATGCCGGGCATGACGGGCATCGACCTGTTGCGCGCCGTGCGCGCCGACGAGCGACTCAAGCACCTGCCGGTGCTGATGGTCACGGCGGAAGCCAAACGCGATCAGATCATCGAGGCCGCGCAAGCCGGTGTGAATGGCTATGTAGTCAAGCCGTTCACTGCTCAGGTGCTCAAGGAAAAGATCGAGAAAATCTTCGAGCGAGTCAACGGCTGATGTCTGCCGCGAGGTTGTTATGGAACACCATGAATCTAACGAGGTTGACCTCGAGTCGACCCTGAAAAGCAATGCCCGCCAACTGGTCGACAGCCTCGAACAGGGCAACTTTGGCGAAGCCGTACAGCTGATCAACGAACTGAACAAGGCGCGCGACCGGGGGCTTTACCTCGAAGTCGGCAAGCTCACCCGTGAGCTGCACAACGCGATCGTCAACTTTCAGCTCGACCCGCGGGTACCGCACGCCAAGGAAATCTCGCAGATCTCCGATGCCACCGAGCGCCTGAACTATGTGGTGACCATGACCGAGCGTGCGGCCAACCGCACCATGGACCTGGTCGAGCAGAGTGCGCCGCTGGTCAATGACCTGAGCAGCGAAGCCGATTCGCTCGCCGAGGACTGGGGGCGCTTCATGCGCCGCGAGATGAGCGCCGACGCGTTCCGCGAGCTGGCCAAGCGTATCGAGCTGTTCCTGGCGCGCAGCCAGCGTGACACCAGCAAGCTGTCGGGTCATCTCAACGATATTCTGCTGGCGCAGGATTATCAGGATCTGACCGGTCAGGTGATCAAGCGCGTCACCCAGCTGGTGACCGAGGTCGAAAGCAATCTCCTCAAACTGGTGCTGATGGCCAGCCAGGTCGATCGCTTCGCGGGTATCGATCACAACCACGAAGAGTTGCGTGCCGAGCAAAACAAAGAAAAAAATCCGTCCCGCGGTGAAGGTCCGCAGATTCATGCCGATAAGCGTGATGATGTCGCCTCCAACCAAGACGACGTCGACGATTTGCTGTCCAGTCTGGGTTTTTAGGAGCACGTCATATGAGCTTCGGCGCCGATGAAGAAATCCTCCAGGATTTCCTGGTAGAGGCCGGCGAAATTCTCGAGCAATTGTCCGAGCAGTTGGTGGAGCTGGAAAGCCGCCCGGACGATATGAACCTGCTCAACGCAATTTTTCGAGGGTTTCACACGGTAAAAGGTGGTGCCGGCTTCCTGCAGCTCAATGAGCTGGTGGAGTGCTGCCATATTGCCGAAAACGTGTTCGACATCCTGCGCAAGGGCGAGCGTCGTGTGGATTCCGAGCTGATGGACGTCGTGCTCGAAGCACTGGACGCCGTCAACGGCATGTTCGCCGAGGTGCGCGAGCGTGTGGAGCTGACGCCTGCCTCGCCGGAGCTGCTGGCTGCGCTCTCGCGCCTGGCCGAGCCGGGTGGCGCCGAGCCAGAGGCTGCGCCCGCTGCGGCGGCCGAGCCGCAACCGGCCCCTGCAGAGCCTGTAGCTGCAGCGGTCGAGCCTTCAGCAGATATCTCTGACAGCGAATTCGAGCAATTGCTCGATGCCCTGGGCGACGAATCGCCGGCGCCAGCCAGCGCCACGACAGACGAAATTACCGATGACGAATTCGAGTCGCTGCTCGATCAGCTGCATGGCAAGGGCCAGTTCGCTGCGCCGGCGACCGCGCCGGTAGCCACCCCGGCTGCCGAGCCTGCCGCTGCGGCGGCGCCGGGCGATGAAATCACCGACGACGAATTCGAAGCGCTGCTCGATCAGCTGCATGGCAAAGGCCAGTTCGCCGCACCCGCCGTCGCGGCCGCTGCTGCACCGGTGGCAGCGCCGGCTGCGGAGCCTGTTGCGACGGCAACGCCGGGCGACGAGATCACCGACGACGAATTCGAAGCACTGCTCGATCAGTTGCATGGCAAGGGCCAGTTCGTCGCCCCGGCCGTAGCTCCGGCAGCCGCTGCTGCACCTGCCGCCAAACCGGCTCCTGCTCCCGAGCCAGCCAAGGCCGCGCCGCCTGCTGCCAAGGCCGAGCCGGCCAAGGCAGCGCCAGCGCCCGTAGCCAAGCCAGAACCCAGCAGGCCAGCTCCTGTTGCCGCCAAGGCGGAAGCCAGCAAGCCGGCACCGGCACCAGCGGCGGCTGCCGCGCCGGCCAGCGAGGCGGAAACCACCGTTCGGGTCGACACGGCTCGCCTGGACGAGATCATGAACATGGTCGGCGAGCTGGTGCTGGTGCGTAACCGTCTGGTGCGCCTGGGGCTCAACAGCGGCGACGAGGCCATGTCCAAGGCCGTATCGAACCTCGATGTGGTCACCGCTGATCTGCAGACCTCGGTCATGAAGACCCGCATGCAGCCGATCAAGAAGGTCTTCGGGCGTTTCCCGCGCCTGGTTCGCGACCTGGCTCGCCAGCTCAAGAAGGAGATCAACCTGGAGCTGGTCGGTGAAGAGACCGACCTGGACAAGAACCTGGTCGAGGCCCTGGCCGACCCGTTGGTGCACTTGGTGCGCAACGCCGTCGACCACGGCGTGGAAAGCCCGGACGAGCGCGAGGCGGCCGGCAAGTCGCGTACCGGCCGCGTGGTGCTGTCCGCCGAGCAGGAAGGCGACCACATCCTGCTGATGATCACCGATGACGGCAAGGGTATGGATGCCGACGTGCTGCGCAGCAAGGCCGTGGAAAAAGGCCTGTTGGACAAGGACGCGGCCGATCGCCTGACCGATCTGGAATGCTACAACCTGATCTTCGCGCCCGGCTTCTCGACCAAGACCGAGATTTCCGACGTGTCCGGCCGCGGCGTGGGCATGGACGTGGTGAAGACCAAGATTTCCCAGCTCAACGGTACGGTCAACGTATTCTCCCAGAAGGGTCAGGGCTCGAAGATCGTCATCAAGGTGCCGCTGACTCTCGCGATCATGCCGACGCTGATGGTGATGCTGGGCAACCAGGCGTTCGCCTTCCCGCTGGTCAACGTCAACGAGATCTTCCACCTCGATCTGTCGCGTACCAACGTGGTCGATGGCCAGGAAGTGGTGATCGTGCGCGACAAGGCGCTACCGCTGTTCTACCTCAAGCGCTGGCTGGTGAGCAGCGCGGCTCATGAGGAGCAGGGTGAAGGGCATGTGGTGATTCTCACCGTGGGCAACCAGCGCATCGGCTTCGTGGTCGACCAACTGGTTGGCCAGGAAGAGGTGGTGATCAAGCCGCTGGGCAAGATGCTGCAGGGCACGCCCGGCATGTCCGGCGCGACCATCACCGGTGATGGTCGCATCGCGCTGATCCTCGATGTGCCCAGCATGCTCAAGCGCTACGCACGGCGTCTCTGATCGTCCGCGGCACGGCGACGGCCGTGCCGCTTAGGAGTGTTTATGGTTGTCAAGGTACTGGTAGTCGATGACTCCGGTTTTTTCCGCCGCAGGGTTTCGGAAATTCTCTCGTCGGATCCCAACATCACCGTGGTCGGTACGGCCACCAACGGACGTGAGGCCATCGATCAGGCCCTGGCATTGAAGCCGGACGTGATCACCATGGATTACGAGATGCCGCTCATGGACGGCATCACCTCCGTGCGCAACATCATGCAGCGCTGCCCCACGCCGGTTCTGATGTTCTCCTCGCTCACCCACGAAGGCGCCCGGGTCACCCTGGACGCCCTGGATGCCGGTGCGGTGGACTTTCTGCCGAAGAACTTCGAAGACATCTCGCGCAATCCCGAGAAGGTCAAGCAGTTGCTGTGCGAGAAGGTTCACAGCATCTCGCGCAGCAACCGCCGGGGGATCGGCACGGCGTCCCTGACGTCGCCTGCCGGCGGTAGCCTGAGCCGACCCGCCAGCACGCCGAGCACGCCTGCACCAGCAGCACGCCCGCAGCCGAGCGTTAGTCATCCGCCAGCCGAGCGGCATGCGACTTCGTCCAGCGCGGCGCCCAAGCGCAAGGCCTACAAACTGGTGGCGATCGGTACCTCGACCGGCGGCCCGGTGGCCCTGCAGCGTGTATTGACCCAGTTGCCGGCCAATTTTCCGACGCCCATCGTGCTTATCCAACACATGCCGGCCGCCTTCACCAAGGCCTTCGCCGAGCGTCTGGACAAGCTCTGCAAGATCAACGTCAAGGAAGCCGAGGACGGCGATATCCTGCGCCCCGGGCTGGCCATTCTGGCGCCGGGCGGCAAGCAGATGATGATCGACGGCCGCGGCACCATCCGCATCCTGCCCGGTGACGAGCGCCTGAACTACAAGCCCTGCGTGGACATCACCTTCGGTTCGGCGGCCAAGTCGTACAACGACAAGGTGCTGGCCGTGGTGCTGACCGGCATGGGCGCCGACGGCCGCGAGGGCGCGCGCCTGCTCAAACAGGGCGGCAGCCAGGTCTGGGCCCAGGATGAAGCCAGTTGCGTGATCTACGGCATGCCCATGGCCATCGTCAAAGCCAATCTGGCCGACGCGGTCTATCCCCTCGATGATATCGGTCGCCATCTGGTCGAGGCCTGCCTCTGATGGATGTGCTGAGCCTGATCGGCGTCATTCTGGCGTTCGTCGCGATCCTTGGCGGCAACTACCTGGAAGGCGGTCATGCCTCGGCACTGCTCAATGGCCCGGCGGCCTTGATCGTGATCGGCGGAACCCTGGGAGCGGCCTTGCTGCAGACGCCCGTGGCGGTTTTCAAGCGGGCGGTGAGCATCCTGCGCTGGATTTTCGTGCCGCCGCAGATCGACCTGCCGGGCGGCATCGACCGTGTGGTGAACTGGAGCATGACCGCGCGCAAGGAAGGCCTGCTGGGCCTGGAGGCAGTTGCCGACGGCGAGCCCGATCCCTATGCGCGCAAGGGCCTGCAACTGCTGGTCGATGGCGCTGAGCCCGAGGCCATCCGCAGCATTCTCGAAGTGGATCTCTACACCCAGGAAAGCCGTGACATTCAGGCTGCCAAGTTCTTCGAGTGCATGGGCGGCTATGCGCCGACCATCGGCATCATCGGCGCGGTCATGGGGCTGATCCACGTGATGGGCAACCTAGCCGATCCCAGCCTGCTGGGCAGCGGCATTGCCGTGGCATTCGTCGCCACCATCTACGGTGTGGCCATCGCCAACCTGCTGTTGCTGCCCATCGGTAACAAGCTCAAATCGGTCGCGCTTCGCCAGTCGGCGTATAGGGAGATGCTTCTGGAAGGCATCCTGTCGATCGGTGAGGGCGAAAATCCACGGTCCATCGAGCTGAAGCTGCAAGGCTTCATGAGCTGATCATGGCCCGCCGACGCCGCCACGAAGAGCATGAGAACCACGAGCGCTGGCTGGTTTCCTATGCCGATTTCATCACCCTATTGTTCGCCTTCTTCGTGGTCATGTACTCGATTTCCTCGATCAACGAAGGCAAGTACAAGATTCTGTCGGAAACCCTCACCGGCGTATTCAACCAGCCGGATCGCTCGATCAAGCCGATTCCGGTGGGTGACGAGCGCCCACGTACGACCGAGCCGGATCGTTCGATGGTCGACGAGGCATCGCCTCAGCAGATAGCGGCGTCCACCCTGCAGAACATCGCCGACAGTATCCGCGATGCCTTTGGCGGCCTGCTGCAAAGCGATCAGCTCAAGGTGCGTGGCAACGAGCTGTGGATCGAGATCGAACTGAGTTCCGGGCTGCTGTTTCCCAGCGGTGATGCGTTGCCCAACGACGAGGCGTTCGAGATCATCGAAAAAATCGCCAAGATCCTGGCGCCTTATGGCAACCCAGTGCACGTCGAGGGCTTCACTGACAACCAGCCGATCAAGACGGCGCAATACCCGACCAACTGGGAGCTGTCTACGGCGCGTGCGGCGAGCATCGTGCGCATGTTGGCCATGGACGGCGTCGATCCTTCGCGCCTGGCCGCCGTGGGCTATGGTGAATTCCAGCCGGTGGCCGACAATGGCACCGCCGAGGGCAGGGCGCGTAACCGCCGCGTTGTGCTGGTGGTCTCGCGCAATCTCGATGTACGGCGTAGTGTTAGTGGTGTGGGAAGCGCCAATGCACAGCCTGACGCGGCGCTACAGCGCGCTGGCACGCAACCTGCTACAGGGCCTGCAGCACCGACGCCTGCCAACGGCGCCGTCAATTCCCCGTCGCCAGTCCGTGAAGCGGGCAACTAGTCTCGGCCGGGCATAGCCTGTCCCCGGGAGGATGAAGATTATGAGAGTGTGGGCTGTATCCAATCAGAAAGGCGGCGTGGGTAAGACCACTTCCAGTATCGCCCTGGCGGGTCTGCTGGCCGATGCCGGCAAGCGCGTGGTGGTGGTCGATCTCGACCCCCATGGCTCGATGACCAGTTATTTTGGACACGACCCGGACACCCTGGAAAACAGCAATTTCGACCTCTTCCAGCACCAGGGCAGTGTACCGGAGGGCTTGCCGAAGCAACTGCTGCTGCCCACCAGCCACGAACGTATTTCCCTGCTGCCGTCGAGCACCGCGCTGGCCACCCTGGAGCGCCAGTCGCCTGGGCAGAGCGGCCTGGGCCTGGTGATCGCCAAGAGCCTGGCGCAGCTGTGGCAGGACTTCGACTACGCGGTGATCGACAGCCCACCGTTGCTCGGCGTGCTGATGGTCAATGCGCTGGCGGCCAGCCAGCAGTTGGTGATTCCCGTGCAGACCGAGTTCCTGGCGGTCAAGGGCCTGGAGCGCATGGTCAACACCCTGACCATGATCAATCGCTCGCGCAAGCAGGCGCTGCCGTACACCATCGTGCCGACGCTGTTCGACCGCCGCACCCAGGCATCGCTGTCGACCCTGCGTCTGCTCAAGAATGCTTACCCCGAGCAGCTCTGGCAGGCCTACATTCCAGTCGATACGCGCCTTCGTGATGCCAGCCGGGCAGGGCTGACGCCGTCGCAGTTCGACGGCAACAGCCGGGGCACCATCGCCTACCGTGCGCTGCTCAAGCATTTGCTGGCGCAGCAGCCTGCTTCCCAGGTGGCTTGATCATGGCGGCTGAATATTCTGCGCGAACCGGCTCAAGTCTGCCGCCCCAGCGGCCGATAGCTCATACAGATATCTTCTGCAGGTTGCCTTCATGAGTCGTTCCACTGCTACCGCAACTCGGCCCCAACTGGCGCTGCAGTCCTACCTCGATGGGTTGCTGCAGGATGCCGCCATCGAGCTCGAACAAACCCTCGAAGATAGCGCCCTCGATGATTTCGAGGCCGCCGTGCTCGAGGAGCAGGTACGTGATGCGCAGCTGGTGCCGCGCGCCGAAGCGCCGGCGCTGACCCTGGTTCAGCCTGCCGTGGCCGAAGTGGTCAGCGAGCCGGTCGTCGAGGTGGCCGCTCCGGTGGCCGAGGCGGTTGCGCCGGTCGTCGTCGAACCCATTCCGATGCCGCCGGTGGTCGAGCCGGTCGTCGACGTGCATCGCCCTGCACCACAGATTTTCTCCAGCCAGCCCGACGGCCGTCCCGAGTGGGCCGAAGAGCCGTTCGAATGCCTGTTGTTCGATGTGGCCGGGTTGACCCTGGCGGTGCCGCTGGTGTGTCTGGGCTCGATCTACCCACTGGCGGGCCAGGATCTGACACCTTTGTTTGGCCAACCCGACTGGTTTTTGGGCATACTGCCATCACAGTCCGGCAACCTTAAGGTGCTCGATACCGCCCGCTGGGTAATGCCCGATCGTTACCGGGATGATTTCAAGCAAGGCCTGCAGTACGTGATTTCCGTGCAGGGCTACGAGTGGGGGCTGGCGGTGCACCAGGTCAGCCGCTCGATCCGCCTCAATCCGGACGAAATCAAATGGCGCAGCCAGCGCTCGCAGCGGCCGTGGCTGGCAGGAACCGTGATCGAACACATGTGCGCGCTACTTGATGTCGCCGCGCTGGCCGAGCTGATCGCCAGCGGCGCTACCAAGCGCATGCACAACGGGCAGATACACTGATAACGTTCGTACGCGCTACAGCGTGCGATCACTTGAATAGCGGGACTCCCGCGCACCGCAACGTGCGGTCAATGACGAGGCTAGGCCATGAAGAAAAGCTCTGCACAAGGCGCTGAAGATCCGATCCTGCAGTGGGTCACGTTCCGTCTGGACAACGAGACCTACGGCATCAACGTGATGCAGGTGCAGGAAGTGCTGCGTTACACCGAGATCGCCCCGGTGCCGGGCGCGCCGAGCTACGTGCTGGGGATCATCAACCTGCGCGGCAACGTGGTGACCGTCATCGACACGCGCCAGCGTTTTGGCCTGGATTCCTCCGACGTCACCGACAACACCCGCATCGTCATCATCGAGGCGGACAAGCAGGTGGTGGGCATTCTGGTCGACAGCGTGGCCGAAGTGGTTTACCTGCGCCAGTCCGAGGTGGAAACCGCTCCGAACGTCGGTAACGACGAGTCGGCCAAGTTCATCCAGGGTGTGTGCAACAAGAACGGCGAACTGCTGATTCTGGTCGAGCTGGACAAGATGATGACCGAGGAGGAGTGGTCGGAGCTGGAGAGCATCTGAAGTGCTCGAAGCCGCACTCATCGTTCTCGCCCTGGTCTGTGCCGGGCTGGTGGGCACTTGCGTCTGGCTTGCCGGACGTCTGCGCCTGGCCAGCCAACTGCAGGCCGAGCGCGATGCCCAGCGTGACCAGCGTATCCGCGAGTTGGGCAAGCGCCTGGACACCTATCTGACGGGTAGCATCCGCATGGGCGAGGAACTGCACGAGTTGCGGCGCACCGTTGCGCCGCTGCCCGACAAGCTGACGCAGATCGAACAACGCGACCCCACCAGCCTGTCCTTCACCCAGGCCGCCCGTCTGGTCGGCATGGGCGCCAGTGCCGACGACCTGACCCAGTCCTGCGGCCTCAGCAAGGCCGAAGCGGAACTGGTCGCCAAGCTGCATCAGGCGCGCCGCTCCTAACCTGCGGCTGGTTGCTCGCCATCTCGTAGGAGCGGCGACCCCGCGGCGAATCGTGCGTACGACGCCGCTCTTGCAACAAGGCCACAATCCTTTCGCGCCGGGTCGGCGCTCCCACACAGGTGGTGGGTTGCTCGCGGTCATTGTGGGAGCGGCGACCCCGCGGCGAATCGTGCGTACGACGCCGCTCTTGCAACAAGGCCACAATCCTTTCGCGCCGGGTCGGCGCTCCCACGCAGGTGGTGGGTTGCTTGCGGTCATTGTGTGAGCCGCGACCCCGCGGCGAATCGTGCGTACGACGCCGGTCTTGCAACAAGGCCACAACCCTTTCGCGCCGAGGTCGGCGCTCCCACGCAGGTGGTGGGTTGCTCGCGGTCATTGTGGGAGCCGCGACCCCGCGGCGAATCGTGCGACGCCGCTCTTGCAACAAGGCCACAATCCTTTCGAGCGGGGTCGGCGCTCCCACGCAGGTGGTGGGTTGCTTGCGGTGATTGTGGGAGCCGCGACCCCGCGGCGAATCGTGCGTACGACGCCGCTCTTGCAACAAGGCCACAATCCGTTCGCGCCGAGGTCGGCGCTCCCACGCGAGTAATGGGATGCTCGCTCCCACAGGGGCGGCGGAGCGCCGTAGTCAGCGCCCGGTTTTCTTGCCCGGCCCTTCGAGCATCAACGGCTCATCCTTCGGCTTGCCCCGTGGGTCGAAACCGGCCGGGAACTTGCCTTTCAGGTACCAGGCGAAGGCGATGATTTCCGCGATGCAGCGGTACAGCTGCTCGGGTATCGCTTCGCCCAGTTCCAGGCGCGCGAGCAGGCGGACCAGCTCGGCGTTCTCATAGATCGGCACATCATGGGCGCGGGCAATGGCGAGTATGGCCTCGGCCAGCTCGTCGTCGCCCTTGGCGCTGAGGTTGGGGGCATTCTGGCCGTCGTAGGTGAGGGCGATGGCCTGGCGGGGGGCTTTACTGCTCATGCGGTTTCATCGACCCAGCGTTGTTCCAGGGAGGTTTTCGGGCCTTGCGGCGGCGTGCCCTGGCTGCAGGCAAGCTCACCAACGGTGAGGCCGGCCGCCACCAATCGTTCACGCAGGTTACCCAGCTCCCGGTCGATGAGGCCGGCAGTGCTGGCGCGCTCAGCCCATAGCTGGCTGGACAGGCTGCCGTGGGCCAGCTGCACCTGCACCTGCAGCGGCCCCAGCGGATCGAGATCGAACGCCAGGTCGATTCGCCATAGCGCTTCCTTGGGATCCTGCTTGGCGGAGGGCGCCGGCTCCTCGTGCTGAATCTTCACCTGCAGCGGTACCAGCTCGTGTTGATTGCGCATCGGCACTTCCATCTGCCAGGTGGTCAACAGCTGGCCCTCGGGGCCGACCTGGCTTTGCGAAAGGCTCGACAGCTGGTGCGTCTGCAGGCGCGAGATGGCGGCCGCGGCGAGCTTGAGCAGTGCCTCCAGATCTGCCTCCTCATCCATCGATTGCAGCAGGCGGCTGGGCAAGGGAAAGCTCATCGCCTGCTGGCGGCCGCTGCTCTGGCCGATATTGCCCAGCACGTTGCGGGCGAAAGCAGGCAGTGCCTGGGTCATGGCGTTGGCCGAGGCGGTAGCAGCCGCCAATGGCGCGGCGCCTGGCAGCAGTGGCAGCAACTGGCTGACCAGGCGCAGCAGGTTGGCCTTCATGTCGGTGCCCAGGCCGCCAGTCTGGCCGGCCAGTAGCTTGCTCTCGAGAAACAGCCCGCTGTTTTCCAATGCCTTCATCAGGCTTTTGCCATCGCTCATCTGCTCGCCAGTCGGCAGGCCTGCCAGCAGTTTGTCGATGCTGCCCTTCAAACCGTCGGGCAGCCCACCTTGGCCACCCATGCCCTTGAGCGCAGCCATCAGTCCCTCCAGCGAGCCCTGGCGGCTTTGCTGGTTGCCGAGCTGTTGCAGCAGTGCCAATTGGTCGAGGCGGCCGCTGAGTGGCAGGAATGCCAAGGACTGATCCCCCTGCACCCGGGCGCTGAGCAGGCTGCCGGGTGGAAGGTCGAGTGTGGTTTCCAGGCTCAGGGTGTTGCCGGCCAGCCCGGTGTTGAGCAGGTTGACCAGCACTTTGAAAACGGTCGCCTGTGCAACCTGTACGGGCATCGCCTCGCGGGTGAGCACTTTGCCTTGCAGCAGGGTGCCAACGGGCAATTGTTCGAGGTCGATGCTGGTCAGCGGTTTGTTGCCACCGGTCAGTACGGCCAATGCCAGGCGGGTGTCGGAGAGCGCCGTGACCGCCAGCGCCGTGCCCTGGGCGAGCGGCTGTGGGCTGCTGGCCTGTAACGTCGCCTGGCGGCCGCCGTCCAGGTTCAGGCGCAGCATGAGCTGGAAGTTCTGTGCTACTTCCTTGCTACCAACCACCTCGGCCTTGGCGCTTTCTCCGGGCAGCATCAGGCCGTCGAGCGGCTTGAGCAGCTTCACAGCCAGGTCGGCGGCGCTCACCGCCGGTCTATTGGCGGCGGAAGGCGGTGCAATCGGACGCGATCCACTGATCTCGGTCATTAAGTCTCATACTCTGGGCCCACGCACGCTGCGGGTGAGCAGGGCGGGCATGTATACTCGCGGCCAATCCGAACGTCCGCAAGAGTATAGCGGCCGCAATCGTCTCGACTTGAACCAGGTGCCCGCGTTGTGAGCAGTCCCTTTCTCGAAGCAACTGCGCTGTCCTGCGAACGGGACTGGCGTCTGCTGTTCGAGAACCTCGACATCGCCCTGGATGCCGGGCAGATGCTGCAGGTTTCCGGGCCCAACGGCAGCGGAAAGACCAGCCTGCTGCGCGTACTCGCCGGTCTCAGGCCGCCCACCAGTGGCACCGTGCGTCTCAATGGCCAGCCTCTCGCCAGCCGCAGTGGTGAGCTGCTGTGGATCGGCCATGCCGCGGGCATAAAGGGGCTGCTCAGCGCCGAAGAAAACCTCGCCTGGCTGTGCGCCCTGCATCGCCCGGCGAGCCGTGAACGGATCTGGCAGGCTCTGCAGGCCGTCGGGCTGCGCGGTTTCGAGGATGTGCCTTGCCACACGCTTTCCGCCGGGCAGCAACGCCGCGTGGCCCTGGCTCGGCTGTATCTGGACAGCCCGCCTTTGTGGATTCTCGACGAACCCTTCACCGCGCTGGACAAACAGGCAGTGAGCCAACTCGAAGACCACCTGGCCGCGCATTGCCGGAGCGGCGGCCTGGTCGTGCTGACCACTCACCATGTCCTGAGCCGCGTACCGGATGGCTATCGCGATCTTGATCTGGGACAGCATGCCGCATGAATAGCCTGTTTATGCTGCTGGTCGTGCGCGAGGCGCGGTTGCTATGTCGCCGCCCCGCAGAGCTGGCCAATCCACTGGTGTTCTTCGCTATCGTCATCGCCCTGTTCCCGCTGGCCGTCGGGCCGCAATCGCAACTGCTGCAGAGCCTGTCGCCGGGGTTGGTGTGGGTCGCGGCGCTGCTGGCGGTCCTGCTCTCGCTCGATAGCCTGTTTCGCAGCGACTTCGAAGATGGCTCCCTGGAACAATGGCTGCTTTCCTCGCACCCTTTGCCGGTGCTGGTGTTGGCCAAGGTCGCGGCGCACTGGTTGTTTTCCGGCCTGGCTCTGGTGCTGCTGTCGCCCTTGCTGGCATTGATGCTGGGCCTGCCGGGCCGTTGCCTGCCAGTGTTGTTGGCCTCTCTGTTGCTTGGCACGCCCATCCTTAGTTTGCTGGGCGCTATCGGCGCCGCGCTTACGGTTGGCCTCAAGCGTGGCGGGCTGTTGCTGGCGCTGCTCATTTTGCCTTTGTACATCCCGGTGCTGATTCTCGGCAGCGGAGCCTTGCAGGCGAGTCTGCAAGGGTTGCCGGTGGCCGGGCATCTGCTCTGGCTGGCCAGCCTCACCGCGTTGACGGTAACCCTGACACCCTTCGCCATAGCCGCCGGCCTGACTATCAGCGTCAGCGAGTGATTGAACGTGCTACCGGGGACGGCCGCGGGCCATTACCTCGGAGAATGATGAGTGACCTGATGAACTGGACATGGTTTCACAAGCTGGGCTCGCCCAAATGGTTCTACGAAATCAGTGGCCGCTGGTTGCCGGGGCTGGCCGTCGCCGCGGCCGTGCTGCTGGCCGTGGGCACCGTCTGGGGCTTGGCCTTCGCGCCGCCGGATTACCAGCAGGGCAACAGTTTCCGGATCATCTACATCCATGTGCCGGCGGCGTTCCTGGCCCAGTCGATCTACGTGATGCTGGCGGTGGCCGGGGTGGTCGGCCTGGTGTGGAAGATGAAACTGGCCGATGTCGCCCTGCAGCAGGCTGCGCCCGTCGGTGCCTGGATGACCGCCATCGCGCTGATCACCGGCGCCGTGTGGGGCAAGCCGACCTGGGGCACCTACTGGATCTGGGACGCGCGCCTGACCTCGATGCTGATCCTGCTGTTCCTGTATTTCGGCGTCATCGCCCTTGGCCAGGCGATCAGCAACCGCGACAGCGCCGCCAAGGCCTGCGCGGTGCTGGCAGTGGTCGGGGTGATCAACATCCCGATCATCAAGTACTCGGTGGAGTGGTGGAACACCCTGCACCAGCCGGCCACCTTCAGCGTCATCGACAAGCCGGCGATGCCGGTGCAGATGTGGCTGCCGTTGCTGATCATGGTGCTGGGCTTCTACTGCTTCTTCGCGGCGGTGCTGCTGATGCGCATGCGCCTCGAAGTGCTGCGCCGGGAAGTGCGCAGCAGCTGGGTGAAAACCGAGATCCGTGCGCTGGTGGAGGGCAAACGATGAACTTCGCGTCATTCGCCGACTTTCTCGCCATGGGCAACCACGGCCCCTACGTGTGGTCGGCCTACGGTATCTGCCTGGTGGTACTGGTGCTCAATGTGCTGCTGCCGCTGCGCGCCAGACGCCGTTACCTGCAGGATGAGGCGCGCCGTATGCGCCGGGAGGAGTCACGTTGAACGCCGTTCGCAAGAAGCGCCTGCTTATCGTCCTGGCGATCGTCGCCGGCGTCGGTATCGCCGTGGCGCTGGCCCTGAGCGCCCTGCAGCAGAACATCAACCTGTTCTACACCCCCACGCAGATCGCCAACGGCGAGGCGCCGGTTGATACCCGCATCCGCGCGGGCGGGCTGGTGGAAAAGGGCTCGGTAAAGCGCTCCAGCGATTCGCTGCAGACCGACTTCGTGGTCACCGATGGCGCGGCGCGGGTGACCATCCGCTTCCACGGCATCCTGCCGGATCTGTTCCGCGAGGGGCAGGGCATCGTCGCCATGGGCAAGGTCGATGACGCCGGCCTGCTGCAAGCCGACGAAGTGCTGGCCAAGCACGACGAGAACTACATGCCGCCGGAGGTCAAACAGGCCCTGGAGCAGAGCGGCATGAACAAGCATTACGAGAAAGCCGGGGAGGCCGCGCGATGATTCCCGAACTCGGCCACCTGTCGATGATTCTGGCCCTGTGCCTGGCCCTGGTGCAGGCGACCCTGCCGCTGATCGGTGCCTGGCGTGGTGACCGCCAGTGGATGAGCCTGGCACAACCGGCCGCCTGGGGGCAGTTCGCCTTTCTGGCGTTCGCCTTCGCTTGTCTCACCTACGCCTTCATGATCGACGACTTTTCCGTGGCCTACGTGGCGCAGAACTCCAACACCGCGTTGCCCTGGTACTACAAGTTCAGCGCCGTGTGGGGCGCCCACGAAGGCTCGCTGCTGCTCTGGGCCTTGATTCTCGGCGGCTGGACCTTTGCCGTGGCGATCTTCTCGCGGCAGCTGCCCGAGGAAATGCTCGCCCGCGTGCTGGGCGTGATGGGCATCATCAGCGTCGGCTTCCTGCTGTTCCTGATCGTTACCTCCAACCCGTTTACCCGCTTGCTGCCCAACGTGCCGGCCGATGGCCGCGACCTCAACCCGCTGCTGCAGGACTTTGGCCTGATCATTCATCCGCCGATGCTGTACATGGGCTACGTGGGCTTCTCGGTGGCCTTCGCCTTCGCCATCGCCGCGCTGCTCGGCGGCAAGCTGGACGCCGCCTGGGCGCGCTGGTCGCGGCCATGGACCATCATCGCCTGGGCTTTTCTCGGCATCGGCATCGCCCTGGGCTCCTGGTGGGCCTATTACGAGCTGGGCTGGGGCGGCTGGTGGTTCTGGGACCCGGTGGAAAACGCCTCGTTCATGCCCTGGCTGGTCGGCACGGCGCTGATCCACTCCCTGGCGGTGACCGAGAAACGTGGTGTGTTCAAGAGCTGGACGGTACTGCTGGCCATCGCCGCGTTCTCTCTCAGCCTGCTGGGTACCTTCCTGGTGCGCTCCGGCGTGCTGACTTCGGTGCATGCCTTTGCCAGCGACCCGGAGCGCGGCGTGTTCATTCTCGCCTTCCTGCTGCTGGTGGTCGGCGGCTCGCTGACCCTGTTCGCCTTGCGTGCGCCGGTGGTGCGCAGCCAGGTCGGCTTCGGCCTGTGGTCGCGGGAAACGCTGCTGCTGGCCAACAACCTGATTCTGGTGGTGGCCGCCTCGATGATTCTGCTCGGCACCCTTTATCCGCTGGTGCTCGACGCCCTGAGCGGCGCCAAGCTGTCGGTCGGCCCGCCATACTTCAATGCGCTGTTCGTGCCGTTGATGGGCCTGTTGATGGCCGTGCTCGCAGTCGGCGTGCTGGTGCGCTGGAAGGACACGCCGCTGCGCTGGCTGCTGGGCATGCTCACCCCGGTGCTGGTCGCCAGTGTGGCGCTGGCGCTGCTGGCCAGCCTGCTGTGGGGCGATTTCCACTGGGCGGTGCTCGGCGTCTGCCTGCTGGCTGCCTGGGTAACGCTGGCCGGGCTGCGCGACATCCAGGACAAGACTCGCCACAAGGGCTTTTTCAAAGGCATGGCCAGCCTGGGCCGCAGCTACTGGGGCATGCAGCTGGCGCACCTGGGGCTGGCCGTGTGCGCGCTGGGGGTGATCCTCACCAGCCTCGGCAGCTTCGAGCGAGACATGCGCATGGCGCCGGGCGAGGCGGTGGAACTGGGTGGCTATCGCTTCGTGTTCGAAGGGGCAGCGCACCATGAAGGGCCGAACTTCATTTCCGACCGCGGCACGGTGCGCATCTTCGATGGCGAGAAGCAGATCGCCGTGCTGCACCCGGAAAAGCGCCTGTACACCGTGCAGCAGTCGGTGATGACCGAAGCCGGCATCGACGCCGGGCTGACCCGTGACCTGTTCGTGGCTCTCGGTGAGCCGCTGGGGCAGGGCGCCTGGGCGGTGCGCATCCATATCAAACCCTTCGTTCGCTGGATCTGGCTGGGCGCCCTGATGATGGGCTTCGGCGGCTTTCTCGCTGCTGCCGACAAGCGCTACCGGATGAAAGTCAAAACCCGCGTGCGTGACGCGCTGGGCCTGCAGGAGGCACGCGCATGAGACGTCTGATCTTGTTGCTACCGCTTTTGATCTTTCTCGGCGTGGCGGTGTTTCTCTATCGCGGGCTGTTTCTCGACCCGTCCGAGCTGCCGTCGGCATTGATCGACAAACCCTTCCCGGCATTCTCGTTGCCGGCGGTGGAGGGTGATCAGTTGATCACCCAGCAGAACCTGCTTGGCAAACCGTCGCTGGTCAACGTCTGGGCCACCTGGTGCGTGGCCTGCAAGGTCGAGCACCCGGTGCTCAACAAGCTGGCGTCCATGGGCGTGAACATCCATGGCGTCAACTACAAGGACGACAACGCGGCCGCGCAGAAATGGCTGAGCGAGTTCCATGATCCGTACCAGCTCAATATCAGCGATCCCAAGGGTACGCTGGGCCTGGATCTCGGCGTATACGGCGCCCCTGAGACCTTCTTCGTCGATGCCAAGGGCATCATTCGCCACAAGTTCGTTGGCGTGATCGACGAGGCGATCTGGCGCGAGAAGCTGGCGCCGCTGTACCAGCAGATGGTCGACGAGGCCGGCCAATGATGCGTCTGTTGAGCGGCCTGGTTCTGCTGCTGGCGCTGGGCGGTGTCGCCCAGGCGGCCATCGATACCTACGAATTCGCCAGCGAAGCCGAGCGCGCCCGCTATCGCCAGCTCACCGAAGAGCTGCGCTGCCCGAAATGCCAGAACCAGAACATCGCCGATTCCGATGCGCCGATCGCCATGGACCTGCGCGCCGAGATCTACCGCATGCTCGAGGCCGGTGACAGCAACGCGCAGATCATCGATTACCTGGTCGCCCGCTATGGCGATTTCGTGCTCTACAAGCCACCTTTCAGTGGCCGCACGCTGCTGCTCTGGTATGGCCCGGCTGGCCTGCTGGTCGGCGGTTTCATCGTGCTCGCGGTGATCGTTCGCCGTCGTCGCAAAAGTGACGGGCCGGCTGCCACTGGCCTTTCCAGCGAAGAACAGCAACGTCTGGCGCACCTGCTCGAACAGGCGTCTGAGGATAAGAAAGCCCCATGATCGAATTCTGGTTGTCCGCTGGCCTGCTGTGCCTGGTCGCGGTGAGTTTCCTGCTCATCCCGCTGCTGCGCGGGCGCAAGGTGCAGGCCGAGGAAGATCGCACCGCCCTTAACGTCACCCTCTATCAGGAGCGCCTGCGCGAGCTGGAGCAGCAGCATCAGGCCGGTACTCTGGATGCCGCGCAGTGGCAGGCTGCCCGTGACGAAGCGGCCCGCGAGCTGCTGGCCGACACCGATGGCAGCGAAGCTCGCCAGGCTCGTCGCCTCGGCCGTGCCGTGCCGCTGCTGGCGGTGGTGCTGGTGCCCGTGCTGGCCGTGTCGCTGTACCTGCAGTGGGGGGCCATCGACAAGGTCGAGCAGGCGCGTACCTTCGCTGGTGAGCCGCACAGCATCGAGGAAATGACCGCGCGCCTGGAACAGGCCGTGCAGAATAATCCGGAGTCCGCCGAGGGCTGGTATTTCCTCGGCCGCAGCTACATGGCCCAGCAGCGCGCGGCGGATGCGGCAAGGGCATTTGGGCAGGCGGTCAAGGTTGCGGGGCGCGAGCCGGAGCTGCTCGGTCAGTGGGCTCAGGCGCTGTATTTTGCCGCTGACAAACAGTGGAGCCCGCAGCTGGATGCGCTGACCAGCGAAGCCTTGAAAGCCGACCCGGAGGAGGTGACCAGCCTGGGCCTGCTGGGTATCGCCGCCTATGAGGAGCAGCGCTTCGCGGATGCCATCGGCTACTGGGAGCGACTGGTCGCCGTGTTGCCCGATGGCGACCCCTCTCGGCAGGCGATTGCCGGTGGTATCGAGCGCGCGCGTCAGGAACTGGGTTCGTCGGCTGAGAGTGCTGTCAGCGGCGCACAGCCGCAAGCAGTGGCTGGTTTGCAGGTGCGTGTCGAGTTGGCCGAGGCGCTACGCGACAAGGTGCAGCCGGGCGACGCGGTATTCGTCTTCGCCCGGGCCGCTTCCGGGCCGCCGATGCCGCTGGCGGCCAAGCGCTTGACCGTGGCTGATCTGCCGGCGCAGCTCAGCCTTTCCGACAGCGATGCGATGATGCCGCAACTGAAACTTTCCGCGTTTGACCAGGTTCAACTGGTAGCGCGCATTTCGCGCGCCGGCGATGCGAAAAACGGCGAGTGGATCGGCCAGGGGCAACCAGTGGCCAGCAGCACCCAGGACGTGCAACGCCTTGTCATCGATAGCCCTGACGGCACACCACCATGAACAGACTGATTTCGGCTGCCGTGGCAGCCACCTTGTTGAGCCTCGCTGGTTGTACCCTGCATAGCCCGGCCCCTGGCAAGCCCGACGGCGGCCCTTCGGCGCCTACCGGCTCGCCGCCGATGAGCAAATCCCATCCGCGCTTCGCGCCGCCGCCGGGCGTGTCCAGCCACTGGAATGGCGCACTTGGCGTCTACGAGATCGATTCCGAGCGCGATACTTATTACCGCGAACGCACCTTCTACCGCTGGCAGGACGGCTGGAGCTGGGCCGGCACCCTGCAAGGCCCGTGGGAGCCGGTTGACAGCACCGGCGTGCCGCCTGCGCTGTATCGCCATCACGCGCAGTAGTTATCCTGTAGAACGGTCGCATTGGCGCGCCGCGATATCGGCGTCGTACCCACGATTCGCGGCGGGGTCGCCGCTCCTACGCGAGCTCATGAAGCCCACGTTCATGTAGGAGCGCCGACCCGGCGCGAATGATGGTGGTCTTGCTGCGATATTGGCGTCGTACCCACGATTCGCGGCGGGGTCGCCGCTCCTACAAGATCGCATGAAGTCCACATCCGTGTAGGAGCGCCGCCCGGGCGCGAATGAGGGTGGCCTTGCTGCGATATCGGCGTCGTGGACACGATTCGCGGCGGGGTCGCCGCTCCTACGCGATCTCATGAAGCCCACATTCATGCAGGAGCGCCGACCCGGCGCGAATGATGGTGGTCTTGCCGTGATATCGGCGTCGTGCCCATGATTCGCGGCGGGGTTGCCGCTCCTACGCGATCTCATGAAGCCCACATTCATGTAGGAGCGCCGACCCGGCGCGAATGATGGTGGCCTTGCTGCGATATCGGCGTCGTACCCACGATTCGCGGCGGGGGCGCCGCTCCTACGCGATCTCATGAAGCCCACATTCATGTAGGAGCGCCGAATCGGCGCGAATGAGGGTGGCCTTGCTGCGATATCGGCGTCGTACCCACGATTCGCGGCGAGGTCGCCGCTCCTACAAGATCTCATGAAGGCCACATTCATGTAGGAGCGCCGACCCGGCGCGAATGATGGTGGTCTTACCGTGATATCGGCGTCGTACCCATGATTCGCGGCGAGGTTGCCGCTGTTACAGGATCACATGCAACTCGTTCCCTTGCGATTATCGAACCGCAGTTCGATAATCGCGCATATCATCTGGACGAGTGACAGTGTCATGCCCGAATCCCGTTCCGTGCCCAGCTCAATGGCGCCGCCGATCATCGCGTCGCCGGCCAAGCGCATCGAAGCCTTTACCGGCGACCCCAACTTCATGACTTCGCTGGCCCGGGGCCTGGCGGTCATCCATGCGTTCCAAGAGCGCAAGCGCCACCTGACCATCGCCCAGATCAGCCACCGCACCGAGATCCCCCGCGCGGCGGTGCGTCGTTGCCTGCACACTCTGATGAAGCTCGGCTATGTGACGACCGATGGGCGCGTCTACTCGTTGCTACCCAAGGTGCTGACCCTGGGCCACGCGTATCTGTCCTCGACGCCGATGGCCGTGACCGCGCAGCCGATTCTTGATCGCCTCAGCGAACAGCTGCACGAGGCCTGTTCGATGGCCACGCTGGAGGGCGACGAGATTCTCTACATCGCACGTTCGGCGACGCCTCAGCGGCTGATCTCCGTTGACCTGAGCGTGGGTAGCCGCCTGCCGGCGTACTGTACGTCGATGGGCCGCATCCTGCTGGCGGCGCTGGATGACGCCGCGCTGGACGACTACCTGAGCCACGCCGACCTGCAGGTGAAAACCAGCCGCACCTTGCACACACCCGAAGACCTGCGCGCCAACATCGAGGAGATCCGCCGGCAGGGCTGGGTGATCATCGATCAGGAGCTGGAAGTAAGCCTGCGCTCCATCGCCGTGCCGCTCAAGGACTCCGCCGGCCAGGTTTTGGCGGCGCTCAACGTCGGCACCCATGTGGGCCGCGTGTCGCGCCAGGAGCTGGAAAACCGCTTCCTGCCCATTCTGCTGGAAGCCAGCCACGAACTAAGCACGCGTTTGTTCCAGTAGCCTGGCAGACGTGGCCCGCTTCGAACGCAGCGATACTCGGGAGTCGAAGCAGCTTCCCTATCCACCCCGCGGTGCACCCATTCAACAACCTGATGATGGCTGGGCGCTGCCTGCGCCTTCGCTACACTCGGGCTGTCTTTCATTGGCCAGCAGGGCAGGTTGAGCATGAGCAATCGGATGATGATCACGGGGGCCGGCTCCGGCCTGGGGCGCGAGTTGGCGCTGCGCTGGGCGCGCGAGGGCTGGCGCCTGGCGCTTTCGGACGTCAACGACGCTGGGCTGGCAGAAACCCTGCGCCTGGTGCGCGAGGCGGGCGGCGACGGCTTCACCCTGCGCTGCGACGTGCGTGACTACAGCCAGCTGACTGCCCTGGCGCAGGCCTGCGAAGAGAAATTCGGCGGCATCGACATCATCGTCAACAATGCCGGCGTCGCCTCGGGCGGCTTCTTCGCCGAGCTCTCGCTCGAGGATTGGGACTGGCAGCTGTCGATCAACCTGATGGGCGTGGTCAAGGGCTGCAAGGCGTTCCTGCCGCTGCTCGAGCGTAGCCACGGGCGCATCGTCAACATTGCCTCCATGGCGGCGCTGATGCAGGGCCCGGGCATGAGCAACTACAACGTCGCCAAGGCTGGCGTGGTGGCGTTGTCGGAAAGCCTGCTGGCCGAACTCAAGCCGTTGCAGGTCGGTGTGCATGTGGTATGCCCATCGTTCTTCCAGACTAACCTGCTCGACTCGTTCCGCGGGCCGACGCCGGCCATGAAGGCCCAGGTCGGCAAGCTGCTGGAAAGCTCGCCGATCAATGCCGAGTTCATCGCTGACTACATCTTCAAAGCCGTCGCCGCTGGCGAGTTCATGATCCTGCCGCACGAGCAGGGCCGCCAGGCCTGGGCGCTGAAGCAGAAGAACCCGCAGTTGCTGTATGACGAGATGACCCTGATGTGCGAGAAAATGCGCGCCAAGGCTGCCGGGCAGCGCGAAGCGAAGACGTCTTAAGTCTGTCACGACCTTTGGGTTTATGGGCGCTTGTATCCCCGTGAGTCGGCTGCAATTAGGCAGAAGCGGGCATCGTGCGCTTTGTGGACGACGCTTCACCCGTCCACCGCTTCGAAACCGCAATGGTGGATGAAAAAAACGTCATCCACCCTACGTCCGCTTCCGCCCGTTGCAGTCATTACAGATGCAATTACGGCGAGTGATCGTGAACAGCTTCTCAGGCCATTGCACAGTGCGAGCACTGGCTCGCGCTTGCCCTAATCGAAGCGCACGAGTAGGGTTGCCGGCTCGGCTGAACCTGGCCGCATGATCAGGAACTCGTGTGAAACCCGTCTCCCGCGCTTTACTGCTGCTGGCCCTGGTGGCCGCAGCGGTGAATCTCCGCCCCGGCATTACCTCGCTGGCGCCGCTTATCGAACGTATCGCTCAGGAACTGTCCCTCAGCCGCGGCTTCATCAGCCTGACCACGGCACTGCCGGTGCTGTGCATGGGCCTATTGGCGCCCCTTGCGCCCCGCCTGGCCGTGCGCTTCGGTCTCGAGCGCACCATCAATCTGTGCCTGGGGGCGATCGCCTTGGCGCTGGCGCTGCGCGTGGTTGGCCACTCCAGCACGATTTTGGTCGGCAGCGCAGTGCTGCTCGGCGCTGCCATCGCCATTGCCGGGCCTTTGCTGTCGGGCTTTATCAAACGTCATTTCGCGGGGCGCATGGGGCAGGTGCTGGCTTGGTACTCGTTGAGCATGGCCATCGGCGGCGCGATTGGCGTGGTGCTGACCATGCCGGCCACCCAGCTGTTCGGCGATGACTGGAGCTACGGCCTGGCGATCTGGTCAGTGCCCGCCATAGTGGCGGTGATCATCTGGTGCATATTGCCCCAGCAGCATGCCGAGCCGCTGAGCCGCGAAGACGCGTCCGCCGGCCTGCCCTGGCGCGAAGGGCGGGCTTGGTTGATCAGCGCCTATTTTGCCCTGCAGGCCGGCCTGTTCTACGCCGTGGCGACCTGGACGGTGGCGCGCTACCAGGAGGCGGGCCTGTCGGCGATGCACAGCAATACGCTGTTCAGCCTGGCCATGCTGATGGGCTTGCCGAGTTCTTTCGTCCTGCCGATGCTGGTGCAGCGCTTCAACCGTTACCTGCTGATGGTCGCCTGCGGCAGCCTGACCCTGGTCAGCCTGGTGATGATCACCTTCGTGCCCACCTTCATCCCGGAATTCTGGGCATTGACCCTGGGCTTCGGCATGAGCGGTTCTTTCGCCTTGTCGCTGCTTTTGCCCATCTACGAGGCTGGCTCGCCGCTGGCGGTCAGCCGCTGGACGGCGATGATGCTCGGCTCGGGCTACAGCGTGGCGTGCCTGAGCCCGGTGCTCAGTGGCCTGGCTCGCGATATCTCGGGGACCTATCAGGTGCCTTTCATGGTGCTGACCGGGATGGCGGTGGTGATGGTGGTGCTGGCCTGGGCCATGCGCAAGGGCCCGCGTCGGCCTTCAGTATGAATGCCCTGTGGCCTGGGTAGAGCGAAGCGAAACCCCGGATCACGGGCAGCCCATGAATGCGCGTGATTGAATGACCCCCATCACTGTCCTGACTGGCCGTTCTGTGCGCAGCATTCCCCTGCATCGCGCGCTGTGATAGAAGGCTGCCAGTTTTTAGCGGAGTGCCCCCGTGGAATCGGAATCCATCGTCTACGGCAACATTCGTGACTGGCCGTCGGACAGCCCCTCGGAGAGTCGCCTGCGACGCCTGCTCAATAAACAGGTGCTCGATGCATTGCCGTGCGGCGACGCCTGGCCATTTCTGGGCCGCGAGATGTTTTCATACTGCCAGCAACCCGGCAGCGGCCTGTACCAGACCCAGGTCATTCACTTCGGCGCCAGCTACCAGACCATCGAGTACGAGTGGAAGCTCTGGGTCGCCGAGTTCGAGACGCTGCTCAAGCGCCTCTATTGGGCCAGTGCTGTAGTGCACCTGGAAACCGAACTGAACGGTACCCATACCTTTCGCTGGGAAGCGGAGTCCGAGAGCGGCCTGCACAGCCCGCAGGACGGCGCGTTACGCGTGCGCTGCGCCTGGGAAAGGGAAGGGGGATTGCGCGGGTAACGCGGTGACTAAACCATTCGCCGCAGGACCGGGATTGCGAGCAACCCACCGCCCCTGTAGGAGCGCCGACCCGGCGCGAGGCGACTGCGGCCTCGCTGCAGAACTGGCGTTGCAAGCACCATTCGCCGCGGGTCGCGGCTCCCACCGTGATTGCAAGCAACCCACTGCCCGCGTAGGAGCTCCGACCCCGGCGCGAAGTGATTGCGGCCTTGCTGCAAGATCGGCGTCGAACACACGATTCGCCGCGGGTCGCAGCTCCCACCATGATCGCGAACAACCTATCGCCCGCGTGAGAGCGCCGACCCGGCGCGAAAGCGATCGTGGCCTTGATGCAAGACCGGCGTCGAGCACACGATTCGCCGCGGGTCGCGGCTCCCACCATGATCGCGAGCAACCTACCGCCCGCGCGGGAGCGCCGGCCCGGCGCGAAAGCGATTGCGGCCTTGCTGCAAGACCTGCGTCGAACACACGATTCGCTGCGGGTCGCAGCTCCCACCGTGATTGCAAGCAACCCACCGCCCGCGTAGGAGCGCCGACCCCGGCGCGAAGCGACTGCGGCCTCGCTGCAAACTAGCGTCGTCAGCCCATTCGCCGCAGGTCGCAGCTCCCACTTATCAGGCCGCGCCTAGCCTCAATCCTCCTCCAGCCATTCCTTGGGCACGTCGCGCTTTAACACCAACTGACACTGTTGGCTCTCCGGGTCGAACACGATCACCGCGTCGCCTCTATCCAGCGCGCGACGTACACGCGTCACGCGGGTATCCAGCGGAGTTTCGTCGCCGTTATCGGTGCCATCCCGGGTGACGAAGTCTTCGATCAGGCGAGTAAGAGTATCTGCCTCGAGCAGATTGGCGGGGATCAGCAAAATTTTCTCCTGAGGCGCTGGCAGCTTCTGAGCTCGGAATGTATAGGTTTCGTTGGACGGCGCCCGCGATCATTTGATCACCTTTCCTGCCTCAGGCGTGCAGACCGAGAGCACCAATAACCAAATGCAGTGCAGTCAACGACTTACCTTTACATGCCCGAACCAGCGACAATCGATTCACAACGCCAAGCACATTTTCAGAACTGGTGGTTTTTTAGGCTGTTCAAAAGCTGATCAGCGTGCTACAACCTTTCCATCGAGTGACATAGCCGCTTGAAAACGAAGGGAAAAGTATGACCAAGTCGGAGTTGATCGAAAGAATCGTCACCCACCAAGGGCAGCTTTCAAACAAAGATGTCGAGCTGGCCATCAAGACCATGCTGGAACAGATGTCCCAGGCGCTGGCGACTGGTGATCGTATCGAGATCCGTGGCTTCGGCAGCTTTTCTCTCCACTACCGCGCACCGCGTGTGGGCCGTAACCCCAAGACAGGACAGTCGGTACGCCTGGACGGCAAGTTCGTCCCGCACTTCAAGCCCGGCAAGGAGTTGCGCGATCGGGTGAACGAAGAGGACGAGTGATCCTCGAACGCGCCTGTCAGTTCGACACCTCTGCCATCTCCATTACTTCTCTTGGCCTGCTGACGTTGCAAATCATGCATCGTGCAAATAGCGGTATCGCTTGGCCAATCTTGCTGAAATAAAGTTTTACATTCCCCTTCAGGCCGCTTCAGGACTGTCGATAAGGTGGTGATGCCGCCGATCACCGGTGCCGCAGCTCATCTCCATCCCTTCGTGCAGGCCTGCATATGAACTGGTTCTACGACGCCAAGATATCAACCAAGCTGTATCTTGCATTCGCGCTTTGCGCCTCTATCACCTTGATCGTTGGGATCCTCGGCAGCCAGGGAATCGGCTCGTTGTCTTCGAGCTTGCAATCGGTGTTTTCCAATAACCTCGTTTCGGTCGCCAAAACTGCCGAGGCGCGTTCCAACGCGGTTGCGCAAAGCCGCGACCTGTATCGTTTGCTGGCCGCAGCCACGGCTGGGGGCGATGCAGCCGAGCGAAGCGCCATCCTCGCTTCCATGAAGGAGAACCGTCAGACCAGCGAGCGTGCATACGCCGTGTACCGTGCCACGCCCCTGGCAGACGACGAACGCGCCGCTGGCGACCGTATGGACAAGGACTGGCCGGCCTATCAGGCCATTATTGATCGCGCAGTGGCGGCCATCGAACGCGGCGATCTGGTCGGTGCCAAGCAGTTGATGTCCGGCGAGCTGCATGAGGCCTACCGCACGGTCATCGACGAGATGGGCATCATGGTCGAATCCAATAACCGGCAGATCGGCGAGGGCGCCCAGGATGCTCGTGAGAGCGAGGCGGCTGCCAAGCTCAATCTTTACATCGGTATCGGTGTCGCCTTTATCGCTGCGGTTCTCCTGGGTATGTTCATCAGCCGGGCGATCAGTACGCCCATTGCATCGGCAGTCCGCAACGCCGAGCGAATCGCGGGCGGCGACTTGACCAAGGTAATCGAAAGCGGCCATCGCGATGAGGCTGGTCAGCTGCTGACTGCCCTCGGCGCCATGCAAAATGGCCTCAAGGGCACCATCCAGCAGATCGCCAGCGCTGCTGACCAATTGGCTTCGGCCGCTGAAGAACTCAACGCCGTCACGGAGGAGAGCAGCCGTGGCCTGACCCGTCAGAACGACGAGATCCAGCTTGCCGCCACCGCCGTTACCGAAATGACCGCTGCGGTCGAAGAAGTGGCCCGCAACGCCACCTCGACCTCCGAGGCCTCCCGGCAAACCAGCAAGGAAGCATCCAGCGGCCGCGATCAGGCGCGCGACGCGGTCAAGGCCATTACCAGCGTAAATAACGAAATCGGCCAGTCGACCGTAATCGTCGATGAGCTGGCCGGTAGCGTGCGGGATATCGCCAAGGTGCTCGACGTCATTCGCGGCATCGCCGAGCAGACCAACCTGCTGGCGCTCAACGCGGCCATCGAAGCAGCGCGGGCGGGCGAGCAGGGCCGTGGGTTCGCCGTGGTGGCCGACGAAGTGCGGGCCCTGGCAGCGCGTACCCAGGCTTCTACCGGGGAAATCGAAGCGATGATCGCCAGCGTGCAGTCGCGCGCCGACGACGCGGTCAAGGCCATGGGCAACAGCCGCACGCTGGCCAACAGCACCCAGGAACTGGCCAAGGCCACGGGCGAATCCCTCGAGCGCATTGCCCAAAACATCGCCGAGATCAACGACCGCAACATGCTGATCGCCACGGCTTCCGAGGAGCAGGCCAACGTCGCCCGTGAGGTCGATCGCAACCTGATCAATATCCAGGATTTGTCCACCCAGACTGCCGCCGGCGCCAACCAGACCAGTGCCTCCAGCCAGGAGCTGTCGCGCCTGGCCGTGTCGTTCAATAATCTGGTCAGTACTTTCAAGCTCTAAACGCTGTTCGCAGTTTTACAGGCCAATGGGCGGCAGCCAAGCGCAGGCTGCCGTCCGGCATAGAATTGTGGGAGCGGGCGGGGACGCCTGATCCATGCCCGCGATTGGGCTTTAATGATCAGCCTTCCCTCGCGCCTGCAAGTGGACCAAGGTCAGCCGCACCACTTTCTCTCAAGAGCCTCAGTAGCCTGGGTCGAGCGAAGCGATACCCGGGGCTTTGGGGATAGATGCCCCAGCTGGCATCAAGCGCAAAATTCAGCGATACACCATGTGTCCCAGCGCTTTCCTCAAGCCGCCTCATAACGCATCATTGCGCCTCTCCGAGATCTGGCCGCCAAGCGTTGAAGGACTAACCGGTGGAATACCCGCATATCACCCATCACGGCGCTCAGGAGGGCGTGACCGGTTCCTGCCACCAACTGCATATCTCGCAGCACAGCAGCGTTCTCATCGACTGCGGCCTGTTCCAGGGCGCCGATGCATCGCCACTCGGTGCGCGGGCCGATCACCAGCTTATCGAATTCCCTCTGGATGGCATTCGCGCCCTGATCGTCACCCATGTGCATGCCGACCATGTAGGGCGCATTCCCTATCTGCTGGCCGCCGGCTTCGAAGGGCCCATCCTGTGCAGCGAGCCTTCGGCCAAACTGCTACCCATCGTGCTGGAGGACGCGTTCAAACTCACTTTCAGCCGTGACCAGAAGCAGGTTGAGCGCTACCTGACGCAGGTACAGGAGCGCATCATCGCACTGCCCTACGATCACTGGTTCACCCTGCAAAGTGATGAAGAGCTTGAAGCCAAGGTACGCCTGCAGCGCGCCGCCCATATGCTCGGTTCGGCCTATGTGGAAATCGACATTCAGTACAGCCCCGGCGAGGCCAGCACGCGCGTCGTATTCTCAGGTGACCTCGGCGCCCCCGGCGCACCGATCCTGAAACCCTGCATACCACCGGAGCGTGCCGACATTCTGGTGCTGGAAAGCACCTACGGCGACCGCCTGCACGAAGACCGCAGCACCCGCCGCCAACGTCTGGAGCAGGTCATCGAACACGCCCTGGCCAACAACGGCACCGTGCTGATACCCGCCTTCAGCGTCGGCCGCACCCAGGAACTGCTCTACGAGCTGGAAGACATCATCCACAGTAAAAAGCTGGACACCCCAGCCCGCGTATCAGAGCCCCCTGTGGGAGCGGGCCACGCCCGCGAAAATCTTCAAGCCACACCAAACAATCAAATCGAAATCGACTGGCCAAGCCTACCCATCATCCTCGACTCCCCCCTGGCCAGCCGCTTCACCCAGGCCTACCCGGAACTCAAGGAGCACTGGAACGACGAAGCCCAAGCCCGCGTCCAGGCCGGCAGGAGACCCTTGGCGTTCGAGCAACTGATCACCGTCGACAGCCACGCCGACCACCAGAAGATCCTCAATCACCTGGTCAGCAGCGCCCGGCCCGCCATCGTTATCGCCGGCAACGGCATGTGCTCCAGCGGCCGCATCGTTAACTACCTCAAGGCCATGCTGGGCGACCCACGGCACGACGTGCTGTTCGTCGGGTACCAGGCCAAAGGCACGCCAGGCCATGCCATCCAGCGCTTCGGCCCGCGTAATGGCTATGTGGAATTCGATGGCCAGCGCTATGACATTCGTGCCGGTGTGCATAGCATTGGTGGGGCGGATCAGGCGGGGTTGGTGAGTTTTGTGACTCAGATGAATGATTGGCCTTCGCAAATACGCCTGGTGCATGACGATAAGAAGGCCAGGGTGGGGTTGGCAAAGGCTTTGGAGGAGCGGTACGTGAGGCGACGGATGAATGTAGATATTTATTCTTCGAGGATTCTCGACGCCAACGCCGCAGAGTGATTCGGAATGTGAGATTCCGTTCACATTGATGGCAATTTATTCATGAAGAATGGAGAATATGCATTCCGATAGGCGGTGATCTGAACTTGAAGCCGCTTGCCGAGCTGCAGGCGCCAAGCCAGTAACTGTGAGGGCGCTTGATGCCAGCAGTCCAGAGGATGAGTACATGCCAGTCTTGCTGGGTCGTGATTTCAAAGCCTTCACTAATCAGTGTGGGCCGACAGGAGTGCAGTGAAGGCAAAGGCTTGCCGTACCGACCATGAGTATGTTCAAAAAAAACTCCAGGATTTGCAGTGAGACTCCGGCCCATTTCCACTAATTACGTCCGTGTTGGTTCCTGCGAGCGGTCTGTACGCATCAGCCTCCCCAAGGCTGCCCTAATGATGCCTATCAAGTGGCTCCGTTCTGCGCGATCAGTATTCATCCGTCCATATTCTGTTAAGCACGTATCCCGTATAGGATTCATATCGAGCCGCCCCTAGCTTGCCATCTTCGATGGGCAAGTGGGCACAGGTAGATAATTTCATACAACGCCTAGAAAAGGATGGCGAACTGATGTCGCAGTACCCTAGTACCCAGTTGCGCGACGATGAGGTCGATCTAGGAGATTTGATCCGTGCCCTTTGGGCGTACAAGCAAATCATTCTTGCGGTCACCGTGGTCTCCACCTTGATTGCCATTACCTATGCCTTGGTTGCGACCAAGTACTACACCACGCAGAGTATGTTGCGTCCTGTGGCCATGAACGTGCTGGATGAACTCAATGCTTCTGGGCTTTATGAGTTGACCCCGGAAGAGGCGCTGCAGCGTGTGGGAGCCGGTATTAGTTCTTATGAATACCGCCTAGCATATTTTCGGGCCAATCAGGAGTTATTTGGTCCCGATGCGATGGCTGATGGGCAGACCCCAGAGCAGGCACTGAATCAAATCATCGATGATTTTGAAGTTTCTCGTCCAGATCCTAATCGCGTCGACGGAAGCTTCTCTTATGTAGGGCTGGCCTACACCTATCCTTGGGGCGTGAAGGGGGCCGATATCGTCAATGGCCTTATTGCCTATGTAATTCAGCAGGAAAGAGTAGCCATCGCCTTGGATGTCGAGGTCATCATCCGTAACCGTTTGGCTAAGTTGGAGCAGCGAATGGCTGCTGAGCGAGCGGCCTATCAAGCTGACAAGCAGGCTAAAGTGGCCTCTCTCAGCGAAAAAGACTCACTCAAGCGAGCAAAACTCAAGGATGAGCTGGCTGCCTTGCGCAAACAATTACGTACTCGTCGTGATGATCGTATTTCCCAGTTAAACGAAGCTATACAAATAGCTAATGCATTGGGAATCGAAAAGCCCAGCACGCCGTCCTCGCTAGGTACTGCAACTCATATCCAAACCTCAGGCAATGTGATTCGTACGGAGGTCAATAATCAGCAGATACCACTCTATTTTATGGGAGTGAAAGCACTGGAGGCTGAGCGTGAAGTGCTGCAGAAGCGCCGCTCTGACGAGTTTACTGAGCCTCGTATAGCAGAAATTCGGTCAAAGCTCAGCATGCTTGAGCAGAATCACGAAATTGACCTGCTTAAACAGCGTGATGATGAGGACGTATTCATAGAAAATTATGCAAAGTGGCGAAAGGAAGCTGCTGAGCTTAAGGGGCTGAACCTAAATCTGTCGAAATTGCCTCTGGTGAATGTTGATCGCCAGGCTATTTATCCAAAATCTGCAGTTAAGCCGAAATTTTTTCTAGTCGTCGGATTTGGAGCTTTACTAGGGTTGGTTTTCGGGCTGTTTGTGGCATTCTTTTGTTTGGTTTTAACAAGAAATCAGAAGTGAATTTATAAGTGTTAATGTATTTATAAGCGAATCTATCTTGCTAGAATTTTAATGTAAATTTTTAATTTTATTTTTTTTGGTTCAAAGTTTCCGCTATCAGGTTTCACAGCTGAGTAGCTATCAATCTATGGGTTTGGAGCCGGGGTTAGCTAATGAAGTTTTTCATGATTACCAATTGCTCCGAATTGGCGAAGTTTTCTATCGATAGTGGTGTCGACCGAATATTCGTCGACACTGAGATTCTTGGTAAAGACTTGCGCCAAGGGCATCTCAATACGGTAATCAGCAGACATACTCTGGATGACGTAAGCCGATTGAGGTCTTCAGTGCCAGAGGGGCGCTTGCTTGTCCGAATTAACCCTATCCACGATGAGAGCGAGAAGGAAATTGATCGTGCGATCGAGGCAGGCGCTGACATTCTCATGCTGCCAATGTTCCGAAGCGCCGGCGAGGTGAGGTTTTTCACGACAGCCGTTGGAGGGCGTGCGCGTTGCAATCTCCTTGTCGAAACCGTTGCCGCCGTTGCCGATTTGAAGGCCTGTGTGGAGGTGCCAGGTGTCGATGAGGTTCATATAGGCCTCAATGACCTTCATTTAGAGCTTGGACTGCACTTCATGTTCGAGCCGCTGGCCAGCGGCCTCGTCGATGGTATGGCTGCGATACTTCGTGCCAGTGGAGTGCCCTTCGGCATTGGTGGCATTGCCCGAGTAGGCGAAGGGCTTTTGCCCGCGGAACTTCTGTTGGCCGAGCATGTTCGTCTAGGCTCGACCGCTGCGATTCTGTCGAGAACCTTCCATCGGCAAGCAACATCCGTCATCGAGATAAAGGAGCAAATGGATTTCTCGCTAGAGCTTTTCAAGCTGCGTGAAGCATTTCTGCAAAGTAGCTTATGCAATCCCGAGGAGTTGCAGGCCGCTCATCGTGACGTTCAAAGGAATGTGCGACTGATCGCTGACTCCATAAAGGCGCGCAAGGCCCAATGATAACCAGAGGACAGCGAAGCCTACTCGGCGCTGGGCTGTTCTTGAGCCTGGCTCTGATGGGCGGGCGGTTGGCTGGGTTCGGTCGGGAGGTTCTGCTTGCTTCGTCGCTCGGCTTGTCTGCTGAAGCGGACGTCGCCATCATTCTTCTTACTGTGCCAGACCTTCTTGTCAATCTTTTGCTGTCAGGAGGCATCGGTGTCGCGCTGATTCCTGCGCTGAGGTCGGCTACTGCCGACAAGGCCGCAGCACTTTTTCTACAGGCCTCTCTGTTGGTCGCTGGCGTATTCGTTGTACTTGCCGCGCTGTTTGTGTTGGCACCGGCAGCCTCGCTATGGCTGTTGGCGCCCGGCATGCTCGATCCGCTGCGATGGCTTGACAGCTGGATGATTTATATTGTCGCAATCGCCATTCCACTGACTGCACTCTCTGGCGTCAGCTCGGCAGCACTAAACGCACAGGATGAGTTCTTTGTCGCGGGCTGTGGCACGCTGATATTCAACCTCAGCATCATTGGCGGGCTTGCGATTGCTATGGTCCAAGGGGAGCGATATATAGCCTGGCTGTGCCTTGGCATTCTATGTGGCGCGATAGTGCGTTGGGTTAGCCAACTGTTGGCGCTTAACACCAAGGGCCTGCCTGATGAGCAGAAGCGCGCTCATGGTTGGTTGATGGATCGCCATCTGCTACGTGGCTTTTTTGCAGGTATTGCTTCAGCTTCACTGCTGGTTCTGGTGCCGGTAGCTTTGCGTGCGGGAGCTTCCTGGTTAGGGGAGGGAGAGTTGGCAGCCTTCAACTATGCAATCAAATTGGTAGAACTGCCACTTGGTATTCTGATTACTACGCTTGCTACAGTCGTATTTCCTCGTCTGAGTGAAGCTCATGATCGACAGGATGCAGTCGAATTTGAAGCGCTTTTGAGCTCCTCACTCCAGCGCTCGTTGGTATTATCTGCTGCAGTCGTGTTGTGTGGCTTTCCATTTATCGACGCCGCGATTTCCTTACTTTTCGGTGCTGGTAAGGTGGGTGTGGCAGGCCTACAGCATATTACGCTCCTGACCCAAATTGCTCTGTTTAGCGTGCCTTGGGTCGGTATTTCTAGTCTCGCTGCAGCAGCTCTGAATGCACGACGGCAGCCGGCGTTGGTATTGCGTCGGACGATTATCACCATGCTGTTTCTCCCTGTAATATGCATTCCTGGGCTTTGGCTGAAAGAGCCTGTGATCCTGATGTTTGCATTACCTGTGTTTCACATGATGCTTGCGATGATCCTGATTCAAGCTGTGGGATGGCGAGCATTCCTTGCTAGCAAGGCAGTGTCGTATGCTACTTTGCGCAGTGTAGTTGCCATTGGCGGTGTGATTTTGTTTGGCATTCTTGTTGATATATTCCTTTTTACGTCGACGGCGTTCAGCTTGAGTGGTTCTTTGTCTTTGTGGCGCTTAGGGTTGGCGGGCTTGACATTTGCCATCAGCATCACTGCAGCTTTCTATTTATTGCGCCCTTCCAGAAATAGCGTGGCATAAAATGAAGCGATTTTTTGATTTTTTCAGCTCACTTATTGCGATCATTGTTCTTTCGCCGATCCTGGTTGGAGTTGCAATCGCTATTTATCTTTCTGATTTTGGGCCTGTGCTATTCAGCCAGCGGCGTGTTGGCCGTGGGGGAGAAGATTTCTTCATATATAAATTTCGCAGCATGGTAATCGACGCCGAAAAACTGGGTGGGTACTCCACTGCCGATGGTGATCCTCGCATTACCAGAGTGGGACGATTCATTCGTAGAACCAGCCTCGATGAATTGCCCCAATTGTTCAACGTATTGCGTGGCTCCATGAGCGTGGTCGGGCCACGCCCAGACGTACCCGCGCAACGCGCGCTTTACACTGAAGCGGAATGGCAGCTGCGAAACAGTGTCCGGCCAGGCATCACCGGGCTCGCTCAGGCAACACTGCGTTCAGCCGCTACGGAGACTCAGCGCAAGGAATTGGATTTGCAATATGCTCGGCAGGCTTCCCTGTTCAAGGATATTCAGATAATTCTGCTGACGTTCAAACAGGTTTTTGGAAAAGGCGGCAACTGACATGTGCGGTATTTTTGGCTATTTTCATCGTGAGGGACGCTCCCTTGCTCCTGAAACATTGCGCGCAATGGGCGATGCAATCCAGCATCGCGGGCCTGATGATCAGGGCGTTTTCAGTGCACCAGGTCTTGCTCTGGGCAACCAGCGTCTTTCGATCATCGATCTGGCTGGCGGCCATCAGCCGTTCGTCTCAGACGATGGGCAAGTCGTCGTGGTGCAAAATGGCGAAATATTTAATCATGTCGAACTGGCCCTGGATTTAGCCAGAACTGGGTATGCATGTCGTACCCACTCCGATACTGAAGTGTTGCTGCGTTTATATGAACGAGAAGGTATTTCCTTCATCAACAAGCTCAATGGCATGTTCGCAATTGCCATCTATGATGCTAGAGAGCAAGCCGTTTATCTGGTTCGGGATCGTATTGGCGTCAAGCCCCTCTACGTTCACGATGACGGCCATCAATTGACGTTCGGTTCCGAAATCAAATCATTGCTCAAGGCCGGTATGCCTCGTCTGGGAATTGATGAGGAGGCGTTGCACCACTATTTGACGTTCAACTATGTTCCCGCCCCTTACACCCTTTATCAGCGGGTGCGTCATCTCATGCCTGGGCATGTGATGAAGATTACGCGCAATGGTGTTTCCGAGTCGCGCTGGTGGGATCTCGCCGCCATTCAGCCTGTCCATGGTCGATCCGAAGCGGATTGGATAGAAGAATTCAATGCAATCCTTGATGACGCGGTACGCCTACGCTTAAGGAGCGATGTGCCATTCGGTGCCTTTCTATCGGGCGGTGTAGATTCAAGCACGATCGTTGGTTTGATGGCGCGACATATGTCCGAGCCGGTTAAAACCTTCTGCATCGGTTTTGATGATCCCCGTTTCGATGAGTCTTTGTTCGCCCAGGAGGCCGCCGATCGTTTTGGTACGCAGCACATCATGGAGCGTGTCGAGCCAGATATGCTGGAACTATGGCCCATGTCGATCTATCACTGCGATCAGCCCCACGGCGACGTTTCGTTTCTTCCTACTTACCGGGTTTCCGCACTTGCAGCCAAGTATGTGAAGGTCGTATTGACAGGGGATGGTGGTGACGAGCTTTTCGCCGGCTATGACAAACACAGAGATTTTTTCTCCAATGCCGAAGTTGCCACTCTGACGGATAAAGAGTTCCAGCGCCGTTACTTCGACAGTATTTCTCTGTTTAGCCATGCTGGTAAGGCTGCGCTTTATAAACCCGAAATGGCTGCACGTCTACAGGGTATCAATTCCTTCGACGTGGCTGCGCCATATTTCCAGGCAGTTCCTCATCAGGATCGGATCAATCAGGCATTGTTTCTTGATATGCAATTGCTGCTGAGTGGCAACAACCTGGTCAAGCCTGATCGCATGGGCATGGCGGTGTCTCTTGAGGCCCGTACTCCTTTTCTGGATTACCGCATGATGGAGTTTGCCTTCCGCATGCCCGGCGAGCTAAAACTAAAAGGGGGAGTCACAAAGTATCTTTATAAAAAGGCTGTAACCCCCTTGATTGGAGAGAGTTTGGCTTATCGGAAAAAGCAGATGTTCACTGTTCCGGTTGGTGAGTGGTTCAAAACCAGCAAAGCTGATTACTGTCGGAATGAAACTCCCAAAGATCTGTTTGATTTTGAGTGTGTGAAACATCTAGTTGATTCGCATATTTTAGGTGAGGCGAACAATACAAGAGAGATTCGTGCACTCATCGCGATAGGGCATTGGAACTCTGTTTGTGGTTAGTTTCTTGATTCTAAGAGTGTCCACATTGGCAGCATTTATTTTTTTTGCTGTCTTTATACTAACAGGAGTGAAAAATTTTTCTGCATGGCCTCAGGTAATGGAGCTGTGGCAGGGAAGCGCTTCTCTGTATTCTTTGTTCGGTCACCCTCACCTTTTTAGGTTTTTAGTTGCGTATCCGGGGCTCACTCTTGATGCATGGCTTCCCGAGTTCGGTTTCTCCATTTATTGCTCTATCTTTTTTTTTCTTAATGCTCGTTTATGGGCAGATATCATGTGGAGGACGGTTCTCGTAAAACCATCGTTGCTTGGTTGGTGCATATTCTTTGGCATTCATTTGCTGATGAACGGGAGAGGTGTGATTGCGTGGTCTGCTTGGCTTATGTGCGTTTCTCTGTGCCTTGATTTGAGTCGCTCGAAGGAAGAAGTCAAGTGGCTCTTCTTGAGAATTTTTTTATCCGGTTTTCTCGCCTCGGTGAGCACGGGAGTTTTTGTAGTGGTTCTAGCCTCAATCGTCGTTTTTCTTATTGGCGGACTGCATCAAAGACGGATTGATTTTTTAAATATTAGGGCTGGCTTTGTGTTTTGTTTGGGCGTGCCGCTTGCTTATATGCTTATCAGTTATTTTATCGTGGCTATTAACAAGAATTTGGATTTCTATGGGGGCGGTATTCAAGGCGTGGTAGATATGCTCGGCCATGGTATGGGGAAATTTTTCCTCTCAATTGACTGCTTAAATTTTTTGCTTCCTGTTATCTTTTTTTATTGTGTTTTTTTAATTATGGTCTTTGCGTATCTTGGTGTAAGACTTTCTCCGATTAATAAATTACTGCTAATTTCCATAGTGGGCGGGCTCTTTGGTTTTACTGTGCTTACCCTTGCAATGCCTTTAATTTTATGTGGCTTGGAAATCGTGAGCCGAGCTGTATTTCGAACGATCGGTCTTGGTCATGTTCTATATAAGCCTCGGCAGAATTGAGGCATGACTAGCGGTTTTGATTTGGTTTGACAAAAAATGTCGTGGATGATTTTTAGATGTTTTATGAGGCTTGGTGTTGAGGGAAATATGGTGGCCGATAAAAATGTTATATTGCTAGTTGCATACGGAGGCGGTCACGTAGCCATGTTGGCACCTGTGGCTCGCGAGTTGCTTGCAAAAAAATACAACGTATTATTTTTGGCCCTAACTACAGCTGGTGCTTATTTGGATCGGTTGGGTATACCTCATATAGGCTACAAGGATCTGCCAGGAGCTGATGCCCAGGAGACTCTAACAATTGGGCGACAGCTATTACGTGACTTGCCCCCGAGTACTGCTGTTCCGGAAGCCGAGTCATTGGCGTATCTGGGGCTGAACTATCGTGATTTGATCAATGCTTATGGCGAGGATGTGGCATCAGCTCTTTATTCAGAAAAGGGACGTCAGGCTTTTCTTCCGGTAGAGTTGTTTTGTGATTGGTTTAAGTCTTTGTCACCTCTGGCTGTTCTGGCCACGAACTCACCGCGTAGTGAGCGAGCTGCGCTGGAGGCGGCACGAATACTTCGCATTCCATCGGTATGTACGGTAGATCTTCTGGCCAAACAAGAAATTGAATGGATTAGAAGCCCTAACTATGCCAGTCGTATATGCGTTCTAAATGACCACGTTAGAGATATGTTCGTTGATAAGGGCTGCCAGCCCGATAGTGTAGTTGTAACCGGGAATCCTGCTTTCGAGCGACTCCAGCTGGATGAGGCACGAGAGTCTGGCCGCGAAATACGGGCTTCAAAAGGATGGGGAAAGGATGATATTGTCGTTCTATGGGCCTCTCAGGTCGAGCCGGAATTTCATCCATTTGCTCTTGGTAAGAGTGGCGATCCGATGTTACCGCGGCGCATCGAATCGAGTCTTCGACAGTTGGTTGCCATTGATCATAGATTCCGATTGGTAATTCGTTATCACCCTAGTGAATGCATAGAATTTTTCGACGGGCAGGACCGCGTCCAACTCAGTCCCGCTATTGAGGACTTGGTGGGGCTTCTTCATGCGGTTGATGTTGTGGTGATTATTACATCCACTGTGGGGCTTGAGGCTCATTTAGCAGGCGCATATGTTGTTTCGGTAGCGGGTTCCGTATTTAGTGAAGATCTTCCATATGGAGAGATGGGCATTGCGGACGAGGTTTGTTCAATTGATTCGCTTGCTGGTAAGCTGGCAGATTTATCGTCATCTTGCTTGAATGATGCAAGGTTGGGTCGTAAGAAAGTTTGTATGAGGAATCCGACTGGCAGTGTGGTTGAGGTTCTCGAGTCACTAATTCAATGCTAGTTTGCAATGGGAGAAAATATGAAACCTATTTCTGCGCCGATGGAAGTTGATAAGTCGGAATACGAAGGTGATGTTGTTACGTCTCAACCGAAGTATGGGCTGCCCAGCGAAGTTGTGTACTGCAAACGCTGTGTTATTTCGAATCAGCGACCAAACTCTGCGGTAGAGTATTCGCATACTAAAGAGTCGAAAAAGAAAACTATCCATTTTGATGAGGATGGTGTGTGTGATGCCTGCCGGTTTGCAGAGAAAAAACGGGCCGGTATCGACTGGGATGAGCGTGAACGCCAACTGCGCGATCTGCTAGATCGGCACCGTAGCAAAGATGGCAGCTATGACTGCATCGTACCTGGTTCGGGTGGGAAAGATAGTTTTTATGCATCGCATATCTTACGGCACAAGTACGGCATGCATCCGCTTACCGTTACCTGGGCGCCTCATATTTATACTGAGTGGGGGTGGAGAAACTTCCAGCGGTGGATTCATGCTGGTCATGATAACTATTTGATGACTCCCAATGGTCGTGCGCATCGTTTATTGACACGATTGGCGGTAGATAATCTATTTCATCCTTTTCAAGCATTTATGTTTGGTCAGAAGGCGTTGGCCCCCAAGATGTCGCTGTTGTTCAATATCCCGCTTGTCATTTATGGCGAAAATGAAGCGGAGTATGGTAACCCAATTGGCGACACAGAGTCGGCGAAGCGGGACTGGTCATACTTTACTGCTGAAGATCAATCGAAAGTCAGTCTGGGTGGTGTTTCGATTACTGACCTCAAGAATCATTTCGGTATGCAGCAGCATGATCTTGCACCTTATTTGCCTGCCAACCCTGAAGAAATAGAAAAGAAAAAGACGGAGGTTCATTATCTCGGTTATTATTTAAAGTGGCACCCGCAGGCTTGTTATTATTATTCTGTCGAGCATGGTGGATTTGAAGCCTCGCCAGAAAGAACGCCGGGCACTTATAGTAAGTATAATAGCATCGATGATCGAATCGACGACTTTCACTACTATACAACAGGTACAAAGTTTGGTATTGGTCGTGCTACATATGATGCGGCGCAAGAAATACGCTCTGGAGATATCGAGCGTGATGAAGGTATAGCGTTGGTTAAGCGTTATGATCATGAGTTTCCAGAGCGCTTTGCTGATGAGATTTTCAAATACTTAAGTATCCCTGAGAGTGAGTTTCCGGAGGCGTCGAAAATGTTTGAGCAGCCTGTGTTGACGCGTGATTACTTTACTCGTCTTACAGATAATTTTCGTTCACCTCACTTGTGGAAATGGGAAGGAGATCAGTGGAAGCTCCGGCATGCAATCTGGCACGACAAGAAATGAGAAATCTCCGAATTATTCCGCGCCTGGATATTAAAGGTAAAAACCTGATCAAAGGCGTTCGCTTAGAAGGACTGCGCGTCGTAGGAGACCCGCAGGAGCATGCCGTTCGTTACTATGAGGCAGGCGCTGATGAACTTATCTATATGGATGTAGTTGCTAGCCTTTATGGGCGAAATAGCCTGAACGATATCGTCAAAAAAGCGGCTCGAGATGTTTTTGTACCGATAACTGTTGGAGGCGGTATTAGGTCTGTGGATGATGCAAGGGATATTCTGCGTGCAGGGGCGGACAAGGTGGCCATCAACACTGCTGCTGTGGCTAACCCGGATCTCATACGCGCGGTGGCAAGGCGTTTTGGCTCTCAGGCCATGGTCCTGTCTGTTGAGGCCAAGCAGGTTGGGCCTTCCAAATGGGAGGCCTACACTGACAATGGGCGTGAGCGCACGGGCTTAGATGTTTTGGAGTGGATCATGCGTGGCGTCGAGTTGGGCGCTGGCGAGTTGCTTATCACCTCAGTCGACCGCGAGGGAACGCGGCAAGGTTTCGATCTCGATCTTATTCGCTCAATCAGCAATGCGGTGCCTGTTCCTGTTATCGCTAGTGGCGGTATGGGAACGCTAACCCATTTTGTCGAGGCCGCCCGTGAGGGGATGGCAGATGGTGTTGCCATGGCGGACGTGCTGCATTACAAGCGTTTATCTCTGGAGCAGATAAGAAGCTCCGCATTTGAGGCTGAACTGCCAGTACGAAAATTCACATCGATGATGCCAGATGCCTAATCATAAAATTACAATTCTTGACTATGGAATGTGCAACCTGTTCAGCGTCGTTCGTGCTTTCGAGCGCAGTGGGGCCGATGTTCTCGTAACTGACGATCCTGCCCAGGTGCGATTCGCAGATAAACTGGTGGTGCCAGGTGTTGGCGCATTTCATGACAGTATGCATGAAATCAAAGCACGTGGTTTCGATGAGGCCATCAAGCGTTTTGTCGACGCCGGCCGGCCATTATTCGGTATCTGTGTTGGTATGCAGATCCTGTTCGATGCTAGTGAAGAGTTTGGAGAGCATCCCGGACTTGGTATCTTGCCGGGGCAGGTACAAGCTGTTCCAAAGGTTAGCCTTTCCGGTGAGCCGTTACGTGTTCCGCACATTGGCTGGAATCACTTGGTCGCGCCGCAGGGGCGCGCCTGGCGTGGAACGATGTTACAAGCGCTCGAGGAAAGATCGCCTGCCGTGTATTTTGTCCATTCCTTCGTTGCTACGCCGACGCGTGAATTTGACCGGTTGGCCGAGTGCGATTATGGGGGGCATATGTTGTGTGCGGCAGTTCAGCGTGAAAATGTTATGGCCACTCAGTTTCATCCCGAGCGGAGTGGGGCAGTTGGTCTTGCCGTTATCAAAGGCTTCAGTGTTTTATGACTCGAACGCTTGCAGTCATTCCTGCACGAGCGGGCTCTAAAAGAGTCCCAGGAAAAAATACCCGCACTTTTGCTGGAAAACCGCTTATACAGTGGTCTCTTGAGTTTGCTCGTGCCTATCCAGGATTCGACGAGGTATCGATTTCTACGGACTGTCAAGAGGTGGCTCGAGTGGCTCGTGCTTGTGGTGAGTCCTTGTCATGGATGAGGCCGCCGGAGCTTGCGACTGACGAGGCCGGTACTGTTGATGTGATATTGCATGCCTTAGACGAATATCAGGTAAGAGGGCAGTCTTTCGAACGAGTGGCTGTGCTACAGCCGACGACGCCATTCAGGCGGGCGGATCGCTGGCGAGAAGCCCAGAGGTTGCTTGATCTAGGATTTCCCGCGATTGTAGGGGTGACGGCAGTAGAACAGCATCCTTATTGGACTTATTGGCTGGACGCTAACGGCTGCATGCAACCTTGCTTTCCAGGTCAGTCAAAGCAGCGTAGCCAAGAGTTACCTGCTGCGGCTGCTATCAATGGGGCTTTATATTGGATTGATGTCTCAGTATTAATGGAAACGCGCAGCTTTGCTCCTCCCGGCGTTCACGCGGTGCTATTCGATGATGCGCTGGAGTCCATAGACATTGACACCGAGCAAGACTGGTTGCGTGCGGAGCAGCTTTTGTTGGGATCGGGATTTTTTCAATGACTACATTCTTTATCGCCGAAGCCGGTGTCAATCATAACGGCTCGCCAGAGCTTGCGCTGAAGCTTGTTGAAACGGCGGCACGTTGTGGTGCCGACGCCGTGAAGTTTCAGACCTTTACCGCTGAAAAACTCGTCCGACGTGGCGCCGAGAAAGCTGCATACCAGAAAGCTGCTACAGGTGAGGGCGATCAATTCGAGATGCTCAAGCAACTGGAGATGTCTCCAGAACTGCATCATGCGCTGATCTCGCGCTGTGAAGAGCTTGATATCGAGTTCATGTCTACACCTTTTGACGAGGAGGCGGCCGATTTTCTTCTTGCCTCAGGCATGCGAAGAATCAAGATACCGTCTGGTGAAATAACCAATTGGCCTTTTCTGCGCTTTTTGGCGAAAAAGAATGTTCCCTTGATTCTTTCCACCGGAATGGCTTCTCTCGAAGAGGTCGTTGAGGCTGTGAGTGTGATTGCAGATGCTCGAGCCAGCCTCGGCCTGACAGATCCCTTGTCCAGCATGCTATGTATCTTGCACTGCACATCCAACTACCCGGCGCATGCACGGGACGTCAATCTCAGAGCTATGCACACAATTGCCAAGGCCACCGGGCTACCAGTCGGTTATTCAGACCATACGCTAGGGCTGGCTGTTTCGACCGCTGCCGTGGCACTTGGGGCCACCGTGATAGAAAAGCATTTCACGTTGGATAAAACGTTGCCTGGCCCGGATCATCAGGCCTCGCTCGATCCAGCGGAGCTTGAGCAGTTGGTGGCGCAGATTCGTGTGGCCGAGGTTGCATTGGGCTCCGATGTAAAGGCACCCACGGCATCTGAACTACCTGTTCGTGCATTGGTGCGGCGCAGTGTGTCCCTCGCGCGTGATGTTCAGCTGGGGCAGCCTCTGAACGCTCAAGATCTTTGCCTGTTACGCCCCGGCAATGGAATTCCACCTGCGGCATTGGATCAGGTTGTTGGTCGCTCGCCACGCGAATCGATGCTTGCAGGGACGACGCTTCAGTGGGAGATGCTCGACTGATGCGTCGAATTCTTTACGTTACCGGGACTCGCGCCGATTTTGGCCTCATGCGTTCCACGTTATTGATGATCAACGCCGAGGCTGAATTGGAACTAGGCATCCTGGCGACTGGGATGCATTTGGATCCGCAATACGGCGACACGATTCGTGAAATTGAATCATCGGGTGTTTCTATCGTCGCGCGTATACCCGTAGAGCTTCGATCCGATAGTGGCTCAGCCATGGCCAAAGCCATTGGTGTGGAAATTCTAGGAATGGTCGAGGCGTTCGAGCGGTGGCGGCCTGATATCGTTGTGCTTCTTGGAGACCGGGGAGAAATGTTGGCTGGAGCGATCGCGGCACTTCATTTGAATGTCCCTATCGTTCATATCCATGGGGGGGAGCGTTCAGGCACCGTCGACGAACCTGTACGTCACGCGATATCGAAGCTAGCGCACTATCATTTCACTGCCACAGCCGATGCTCGCGATCGTCTGATACGGATGGGCGAGCGCGAGGAAAACATTTTTGTCACTGGGGCTCCCGGTCTGGATGGTCTAGCGGACATTCGGGCACCCAGGCGCGATGAGATGGCAGCTGAGTTTGGGTTCGACGCTCTGCGTCCCATCGCGCTAGTAATCTTTCATCCTGTAGTGCAAAGCGCTGACCTTGCCGAACTGCAAATGCAGACATTGCTTGAGGGCATCAAGCTGGCCGTAGACCTCCAGGCGCTGGTGTTGATGCCTAATGCCGATGCCGGCGGGGAAGCAATTCGTGCTGTGTTGGCCAATCCTCCTCTCGATGTTAGGGTCGTGAATCACTTGCGGCGGGAAGATTTTTGCCGTTGGCTTGCTGCTGCCGACGTCATGCTGGGGAACTCCAGTAGCGGCATCATCGAAGCGGCCAGTTTCCATACTCCGGTGGTGAACGTCGGTGATCGTCAAAGAGGGCGGGAGCGTAGTGACAATGTCGTGGATGTCGAAGTCGATGCGCCTGCGATAAGGGACGCGCTGAATCATACCCTTGCTAGTGGTCGGGTTACCGTAAAGAACGTGTATGGCGACGGGGATGCCGGTAAGCGGATTACCGAGTTGCTCGGGAGGCTCCCCCTGAGCCGTGACTTGCTGCTCAAATGCAATGTTTACTGAACACTTTATTCTCGGTGCTGGTGGGCACGGCAAGGTGATCCTGGACGCATACATTCGGGACGGACGATCCTTTCGCCTGTTCGATGGCGATCCCTCACGGGCCGGTAAACATTTGCTAGGGCATGAAATCGAGTTCCAGCCCGCTCTGACCGAATTGCCATCCTATGGCCATCTAGCCATTGGTGAGAACGCTGTTCGGCGCCAACTGCTGACGTTGCTCCAGAGTCACGTTCTGGGCTGGTTCACTGTCGTGCATCCTCATTCAAGTATTGCAACGAGTGCCAAGGTAGCGGAGGGTTGCTTTATCGCGGCGCGCGCAGTTATCGGGCCGGATTCAATTATTGGTCGATCCACGATCGTCAATCATGGTGCTGTCGTTGATCATGATTGTCAGGTTGGAGAGTGTTGCCACGTTGCACCGAATGCCACTCTGGGCGGCGGAGTAAGGCTTGATGATGAGGTGCTGGTGGGCAGTGGGGCAGTGATCCTGCCCGGTATTCGTATTGGAAAGGGTGCTCGTATTGGTGCCGGAGCTGTGGTGACACGCGACGCACCTGCCGGCGCTACTTTGATTGGTGTTCCAGCTAAGGTTTCTTTGTGATGATTGAACTACAACGCATCATTATTCGTCAGGGGCTTTGCCTGCGAGAGTTGCTGGCCCGCATGGATGAAGGCAGCGCCGAAATTCTGTTACTGGTGGATGAGGACGGTCGCCTGGTTCGCACCATTACCGATGGTGATTTGCGTCGCCTGCTGCTTGCGGGCGTAGCACTGGAGGAGGTGAAGCTCGAACTGCCGGAAAAGGCGCCCATTACCGCGCTCGAGGGAACGGATAGAGAGCAGATTCTCGATCTGATGAAACAGCACGATGTGAATCACATCCCGGTGCTCGACACTGCGCGGCGTCCAGTAAAGCTGGTACGCGCTCGTGATCTTGAGCTACCTATTCTTCTGTCTACCCCTCATATGGGTGATCAGGAGCTGTCGTTCATCAACCAGGCCTTCGATACTAACTGGATCGCCCCCCTTGGCCCCAATGTCGATGCCTTTGAGCGAGAGCTGGCAGAAAAAGTCGGTGTTGGTCATGCGGCTGCGCTGAGTTCAGGCACCGCAGCCATTCACCTTGCGCTTATTCTTCTGGGCGTGGAGGAGGGGGATAAGGTTTTTTGTTCCAGCCTGACCTTTGTCGCAAGTGCCAACCCTATCCTTTATCAAAAGGCTATGCCTGTTTTCATCGATTCCGAGCCGGAAACCTGGAATATGTCACCTGCCGCATTGCAGCGCGGCTTGGAAAAGGCCGCTCGGGATGGATGTCTTCCCAAGGCCGTGATTGTCGTCAACCTGTATGGCCAAAGCTCGGATTTCGACCCTATTGTCGCTATCTGCGAAAAGTATAACGTACCACTGATCGAAGATGCGGCCGAGTCTCTGGGAGCCAGCTATAAAGGGCAAGCGAGTGGTACCTTTGGCAAACTCGGCATTTATTCTTTCAACGGCAACAAGATTATCACCACATCCGGCGGTGGCATGCTGGTATCGGATGACGCTGCACTTATCGAGAAAGCACGATTTTATGCGACGCAGGCGCGAGATCCTGCACCTTGGTATCAGCATACAAGTATCGGTTTCAACTACCGCATGAGTAACGTGTTGGCTGGCATAGGTCGTGGCCAGTTGCGGGTTCTGGAAGATCGAGTCGATCAGCGACGTGCCGTATTCGAACGCTACAGTGATAGTGGCATGGGGGGGGGCGGCTTCAGTTGGATGCCCGAGGCTTCTTTTGGGCGTTCTACACGCTGGCTCAGTTGTGGTGTTTTCGATACAGAGGGGGCTGTTGATGCTCAGCGTTTTATCGAGCGGATGGCAGAGCACCGTATCGAGGCACGTAGAATATGGAAGCCACTGCACCTGCAGCCGCTCTTTGCAGAGTGCGAATACTTTCCCCATAACGAAAATAATTCAGTCAGTGACCAGATTTTTGCACATGGTATTTGCCTGCCCTCTGGATCGAACATGACTGAGCGAGAGCAGGAACGGGTTATAAAAACCTTTAATGAAATATTTGCAGGGTTTTGAAAGTAAGCGGGATTTCACTATTTATTTTGAGAGTTTAGATTCTCAATCTGTTTTGGAATTTTCGCCTTTTATTATGCTTTGCAGAGGCGTAATCGAAGTATTCGATTGGAAGATGTTTGTCTAATACCTGTTTTTGTGGTTTTAGCCATTCAAAGGATATGAGGTATCGTTGTTGTGTTGAGGTTAGCTGACAAACTAAGAGAACGCTTGGTTCGCCTTCCACGGCGCTACAAGCGGCTGATCCAGATAGCCATGGATATCGTGTTGCTATGGGCTGCTCTTTGGTTGGCGTTCGTAGTGCGTCTGGGAGATATGGAGGAAATCCATCCATTCAGCGGACATCTCTGGTTGTTTGCCGCAGTACCCCTAGTATCGATACCTTTGTTCATTCGCTTTGGTATGTATCGTGCGGTCATGCGTTATCTGGGTAGTGATGCACTCATAGCAATCGTCAAAGCTGTCAGCTTGTCCACCCTTATTCTTGCCTTGGCGGTGTACTGGTACCGCGATGCACCTGCGATGATTCCTCGGTCCATGGTATTCAACTACTGGTGGTTGAGCATCATGCTGGTCGGAGGCTTACGTCTATGCATGCGTCATTACTTCGTCGGTGACTGGTTTTCGCCCGAGCAGCCGTCGAGATTTGGTGGGCGTGACAGTCGGTTGCCACAGGTTGCCATCTATGGTGCCGGTGCGGCTGGCAATCAATTGGCTGCTGCTTTGCGCATGGGACGTGGCATGCGTCCGGTCGCCTTCATCGATGATGACCACAATATTTACAATCGTGTGATTGCCGGCTTACGAGTGTACTCTCCCAAGCATATACAGCAGATGATCGATGAGACCGGAGCTGTTGAAATTCTCCTCGCATTGCCGTCAGCGAGCCGTACGCGCAGACGGCAAGTGTTGGAAACATTGGAGCAATATCCGCTGCATGTCCGAACCGTACCTGGGTTCATGGATTTAGCCAGTGGCCGCGTGAAGGTGGAGGACGTTCAGGAGGTTGATATTGCCGACCTTCTTGGGCGCGATATTGTTCCACCTCAGCAGGTGCTGTTCGAGCGCTGCATCCGCGGGCAAGTGGTTATGGTCACTGGGGCAGGCGGATCCATTGGTTCTGAGCTCTGCCGCCAGATCATGGCTACTGACCCAAAAGTATTGCTGTTGTTCGAGCATAGCGAATTCAATCTCTACAGCATTCATTCCGAGCTCGAGCAGCGGATACGCCGAGAATCTTTAAGGGTGCGTCTGATACCGATTCTGGGTTCTGTGCGCAATCAAGAGCGTCTGTGCGAGCTAATGCGTACCTGGACGGTTAATACCGTTTACCATGCAGCGGCTTATAAACATGTACCAATGGTCGAGCACAATATCGCCGAAGGCGTTCTGAACAATGTGCTAGGTTCGCTTTATACGGCGCAAGCTGCCTTACGTGCAGGGGTCGAGCATTTCGTACTGATTTCTACTGACAAAGCCGTACGTCCTACCAACGTAATGGGTAGCACCAAACGTCTGGCGGAGATGGTTCTTCAGGCACTAAGTCAGGAAAGTGCGCCGATACTTTTTCACGACAAGGAGCAGGTTCACCAGGTCAACAACACCCGCTTCACCATGGTACGTTTCGGTAATGTACTAGGGTCATCGGGCTCGGTAATTCCGCGCTTTTATGAACAGATCCGCAAGGGTGGGCCTGTTACGGTTACTCATCCCAATATAACCCGCTATTTCATGACCATTCCCGAGGCTGCACAGCTTGTTATCCAGGCTGGTGCCATGGGGCAGGGCGGCGATGTATTCGTGCTGGATATGGGGCAACCCGTGAAGATTGCCGATCTGGCCGAGAAGATGATCCATCTTACTGGTTTAAGCGTGTGCTCGGAGATAAATCCACACGGTGATATTTCAATTGAGTTCACAGGGTTACGCCCAGGTGAAAAGCTCTATGAGGAACTCTTAATTGGTGACAATGTGAGTCCAACGGATCACGCGATGATCATGCGTGCCAACGAGGAGCACTTATCATGGAGCGATTTCAAGGTCGTACTAGCCAGATTGCTAAGTGCAGTAGAACAAGATGATTACGATCTCGTTCGTCAGTTACTACGTGAGGCAGTCTGCGGCTATAAGCCTGAGGGTGATATTGTCGATTGGATGTATGTGAGGCGAGATGGCAATAAAGGGCCTTGATTTTTATTTGTCAAATTATAATTTGGCGCTAGATCGGTTGCGTAGGATATTTTAGCTCAAGTTTGCATTTTTCTATACTTTCAAGGTCCATTGCTTTAATCAAATTTTTCTAGATCGTCATTCTTTTGGTTGGTGATTCGGATTTGGCTTTGAGTTGTTGCGAGACTACCTGTCAGGAAATTTAGGTTTCAACTGGTTTGTAGTTTTATATGGCATAGCTTGAGTTGCGGGCTTTGTAGGGCTTGCCTGTTTGGTTTGGATCATGTTTGATGTTGCAATGTTTAAATTTTTGAGTTCTATGTGCTTTAGGGGGCTTTTGTGGTTATGGCGCTGTAGCATTTGTAAGGATTATTCGGACTGGATTATTTATATTGAGTATCTCTGATACTACTTTTCCTTCTTGGATGGCAATTATTCGGTGATTGTCTGTATCAGCTATGATTAGCTCGTCTTCAAAATATACTGCTCCATTAGGTGAGTATAGAGTGTTTTCCCCCATGTACTCTCTTGCGCATCTTCCGATGCCTTCCGCGCTATTTAGTTTAACTACCTCGGGTTCAATTTTTTCTATGCTGATTTTATTTTGCATATAAGCCCAGAGAGGGCATGAGAACTCTATGTTCCCAGAGTCTACATCCATAATTCTGTTGCCGTGCTCTTCTACGACTTTTACACGATTTTTGATTAAGACTAGATCATTGGGATAGTAAAAATCTTTCTTGTAAAGAAATTTTAAGCTTTTTAAGTCGAACACTGCTACTCGATAGCCAAAGGTGTCAGCTACGTATAGTTTTTTGTGGTTTATTATTGCGTCTCTGGCCCACTTTGTTTCATATGGGAGCTTCTTGTCGTTGATGTATATTACGCCTCTGCCGGAATCATCAAGCCCTCTTAGGGTATAGCTTCCGATTTTTTTGTTAAATAAAAAAAGCTGACCAGTTTTTTTGGTATTTAATATTTTTCCCGTGTCTAGGTCAATTTTCAACATTTCATCTCCTGCATAGGCAATGACGCTGTTTTCGGAAATGTCAATTGCTCTCACTGTGTTGGGGTAAGTTATCGCTCTCCATAGTAATTTACCATTTGAACTATATCTCGATACGTTAGTTCCTATATCGCTTGCTACAATTAGATCTTTTTTAAAAGGCTTTCCAGAGAACACGGCTGGAAGGTGATTTGCAGAGTAAGTTATTTGTTTTGTTCCAATGGTTGGTTCATAAAAAGATTGAGTGGAGTCTCTGTTGTAAGAAGGGAATATATAGTTTTGGTTATTGTTCGCGTCCGCAAAGTTTTTTGGGGAAATGGTTAGTAGTGCTGCAAGATATAAATATTTTTTCAATTATTTCTGCTCATTTTTTTATGGCTCGTATTTGATGCTTTGTGCTAAATATATTTCTTTTGGTTGGATGTTTATTTATGCCTGCGTTTTATTGTGCGAATGGTCGGTGGGATTTAGAGTTTTTGTTGAAGCAAAGACGCGTGTCCACTAGAGCTTTTCTGAAGCGATGATCGGCCGTAGGTCGTTGATTTTATTTCGATTTTCTCTGGTTAGGAAAGTGCTTAATAATAATTTACAACCTTGCAAGTGTGCACGGAGGCTTGCAGGCCTTACCGTTTGGAAACTGTAGCTATTTTACGCATCGCAACGACCGCCAGCTCTTAGGTTTTGTACGAAAAGTACTGACGCATGCAACGCAGGCTGCAGGCCAGTGTGACCATGGCTGAAAAGCTTCTCGCCAGCCTGTCGTAGCGAGTGCCTATTCTGCGGTTCTCTTTCAGCCAGCCAAACATCCGCTCAATGATCTTCCGCTGCCGATACTTTGGACGATCAAAGAGTCGGGGCAGGCCAGGTCGAGGCTTGCGTGGCATGGTACGCAGCGGGATCACCGGCTGTATTCGGTAGCGGTCGCAGTAATGGCGCAGGTGTTGCGCGTCATAGCCTTTGTCAGCCAGTAACCAGCGACTGCGTTTGCGTGGACGCCCCGGCTTACCGGGAATTCGAACCTGATCCAGCAACGGCTGGGCATGAGCGATATCGCTGGTTTGCCCCGGCTAAAGAATGAAGCGTAATGGAACACCATTGGCGTCACAGATCATATGATCTTGGTAGTAAGGCCGCCTCGACTACGTCCCAGAGCATGGTCTAGCGGTTCTTCAGGCCCCCTTTTTTCCGGCGCCTGAAGAGGCTCGGGTTGCGCGTATCGCAGTGGAATCGATCATCCAGGTGTCCAGATCAATCAGTCCCTCCCGGTTTAATCGGATGTGCAAGCGCTCCAATATCCGGTCGAACGTACCGTCGTCGCGCCAGTCACGAAAACGCTGATACACCGTCGACCAAGGCCCAAGGCGTTCCGGCAGATCACGCCAGGCAGCGCCCGAGCAGAGGATCCGCAGGATTGCGTGGAGTACCAGACGATCATCACTGCGTGGGCGACCCATTTTCTGCTCTGGAGACACCAGATCCTTGATCAATTCCCACGGTGCGTCGGAGAGTTCGTAATGCTTTGCCATGTGGGCCTCCAGCCAATCATGGCGGCAATTTTACCCGTACCGACTTTTCGTACAAAACCTAGGCACGATGCGATGCCGCCGCGGCAGTGGCTGGTAGTCATCGGCGCAATATTGGTTGCCACGATCCGAATGCAGCAGCACCTCCGTCTTTGGCTGCCGGCGTGCAACCGCCAGCTCCAGCGCTGCATGCACTAGAGCCTGCTGCATGCGGTGTGCATTGCTCAGCCGACAACGGCGCGCGAATAGAGATCGAGCACAACCGCCAGGTACAGCAAGCCCTGCGCAGTTCGCACGTAGGTCATGTCCGAAACCCAGTGACGATTGGCGCGGTCCGAAGCGAACTGGCGATCCGGGTGATTCGGAGCAATCGGGAGGTCGTGACGACTGCCTGAAACCAGCCTCCAACGCTTGCATGATCGATCTCGCAAGTTGGCTTCACGCATCAGTCGAGCGACCCGGTGCCGACCAAACGCCAGTCACATGGCCGACAGCTCAGCTTTGATGCGGCGATGGCCATAGATCCCGCTTACTCCATGGTGGATGGTGCGAATTTCTTGGCTCAGGCGCCGATTGGCCATTTCTCTCGCAGAAGGAGACCGCTGCTGCCAGGCACTGAAACCGCTGCGAGATACCCGCAATAGCCGGCACATCGGTGCTACGGGATAACGACCGGCCAACGCCTCAATCGCGCGGAATCTCACTTCGTGGGATGCGAGAAGATGGCGATCGCCTTTTTAAAACATCGTGCTCCATGTTGACTTGGGCCAGTTGTTGGCGTAGCCGGCCGAGCTCGCCACTCTCACCGCGCTGCTTGCCATTGCCCGGAAAAGCATCGTCACCTTGCTATTCGCACTGGCGCTTCCATTTGGCCAGCAGGCTTTCAGCGATGCCGAGCGTCTCGGCCACATGACGACGCGGCGTGCCGGCAAGCACCTCCACCGCTTCACGCTTGAGAGATTCGGGAAAACGTCGTCTGGTCTGGGTCATGAGCACTCCTTGCGGTGGACATTATCCACCTTAAGTCAGTGTCCACTCAGCCCGGGACAGACCAAAGCCGAGGCGTAGACTTTTCACGTCCCGAAATCCTTCTTCGATCTGCATCCGTTTGCGGTAGATATCTACGATCTGGCGCGCAGTCCAGTTGGCTTGTAGCAGGTTGCTGGCGGCAACCAGGGCTCTTGTTCACGGTGAGCGCTCTGTCGGCTGAGCTTGCTACGCGTGATGCTGCCCGTTACGCGTCGATGTTTCCTGCCTCTGGCCTGCTGGGGAATGCCGTACAGCACAACCTGATGTGGCGGGCGGCATGTCATCTTAATTTTGCCAAGCGAGCTCGCTGTCAAGGTTACCCGCTGATAGAGCTGCTTGATCGGTTGCCAATAGCCTTGTTCGTCGCGATAGAGATCACGATTGCGCACACGATCAACGTAATATCAACCCTTGGTTTCGACAGCCTTGAACTAGGGACGGCAAAATCCAGCATCTGTCACCAGGATCAGCACGCATTGATCGGGGAGCATAAACTCAAGCGCGTCGAGTAGTTGCCTTTGGCGTTGTGGGCAGCCTTCACGATCGTGCACGCTCTCGTAAACGCGGAACGCCCGCCCGGCCAGCGGTATTGACGCGCGCAGCAAGTAAAGATCAGAAGCTGCATTGATCGGCGACCAATCCACCAGGATCAGTGGATGACGCAGGGAGCCAAGCAGCGCAGTCAGTATTTTCCAGTAGAACAGTGGTCGCTCGTATTGCAGGCGAGCATTACCAAGGAGGCGGTCCACGCGCTTGATCGAATGCTTGGTGTAAGTCGCGCTGGGCATGGCCCTGCCCAAATCGGTCAGGGTCAGGCGATGCCCATGCAGCTACGCACTGACGCCGCTCATCAAGGCGCTCAGTCGCTTGCTGTGGATCGTGGGGAGTGCTTGGAAAATGCCTTGTGTAAGAATCGTACTGCCTGTATGAGTCTGGGGGGCGACTACCAAATTGCACGACTCATGTAGGCATCTTCAAGCTATCCGACTGATCTGCATGGATATTTTGTGGGGATTCCTCAGGGACAGACCGCTTTTCCATTCGGGGCTCCGGCCAATAATGGCGTCATTCTACGCGGCCTGACTTTTCGTACAGAACCTAACCTTCTCTCTCCCTATTACCTACCAGGCTATCGACGGCCGGCACCCTGGTGTCTGTTTCCATTTGCGCATCGTGTTCCAGCTGGTGGCTGAAGCGCTCCAAGGAGCTGTTTTCCGGTTGGGCGTCGCTGGCGAATACCGGCGGGCTAAGCAGGTAGGCGCCTAGCAGGCGGGAGAGAGCGGCGAGGCTGTCGATGTGGGTACGCTCGTAGCCATGCGTAGCGTCGCAGCCGAAGGCGATCAGCGCAGTGCGGATGTCGTGGCCAGCTGTTACGGCGGACTGGGCATCGCTGTGGTAGTAGCGGAATAGGTCGCGGCGTACCGGGATTTCATTCTCGCTCGCCAAACGTAGCAGTTGCCGGGACAGGTGATAGTCGTAGGGGCCACCGGAGTCGTGCATGGCGACGCTGACGGTGTGCTCGGTGGAGCGTTGGCCAGCGGCGACCGGAGCGATGTCGATGCCGACGAATTCACTGACGTCCCACGGCAAGGCTGCGGCGGCGCCAGAGCCGACTTCTTCTGTAATGGTGAACAGCGGGTGGCAGTCGATGGGCGGCTCCTGGCCGCTTTCCACTACTGCCTTGAGCGCGGCGAGCAGGGCGGCGACGCCGGCCTTGTCGTCCAGGTGGCGGGCGCTGATATGGCCACTTTCGGTGAACTCGGGCAGCGGGTCGAAGGCCACGAAGTCGCCTACCGATACGCCCAGACTTTCGCAGTCGGCGCGGCTGGCGACCAGCGCATCGAGGCGCAACTCGACGTGATCCCAGGAGATCGGCATCTGGTCCACTTCGGTGTTGAAGGCGTGCCCGGAGGCCAGCAGCGGCAGAACGCTGCCGCGGTAAACGCCATGATCGCTGAACACGCTGACCCGGCTGCCCTCGGCGAAGCGGCTGGACCAGCAGCCCACGGCGGTCAGGCACAGACGGCCGTTGTCCTTGATCTCGCGCACCATGGCGCCGATGGTATCCAGGTGCACGGAGACGGCGCGGTCCGGGCTGTCGCGACGGCCTTTTAGGGTGCCGCGGATGGTTCCACGACGGGTCATTTCGAAAGGGATGCCGATTTCGGTGAGGCGCTCGGCGACGTAGCGCACGATGGTGTCGGTGAAACCGGTGGGGCTGGGAATGGCGAGCATTTCCAGCAGGACTTTTTGCATGTATTCGAGATCGGGTTCAGGAATTTGCGACATGGGCTCTCCATCTATGACGGGGATGGGCCGCTGAGCGGCGTCAGTCTCTGGTGAATGCTTTGACGCCGGTCGACGGACGGTAAAAGTCAGGTCTCTGTTATATGCTGACCTGCGATGGCGATGAGGGTTTCCTGATTCTGTAATGATTGTTCGATTGAGGGACTCTGCCGCTAGGCCTCTCAATCCATTGCGTCTGTTTCGTAGGGGAGTGGGTTTCAGTGAGCGGTATCAACGCTACGGATAGCAGAAGGTGCAGCTCTCGGCGCGTTAATGCTTTAGAATAGCTAATTTTATGGATAGACAAAAAGTGTGTGAGCTATGAAAGAGCGTTTTGGCGCGCTACGCAATTCAGTACAAGAGTTCACTATAAATCGTTGGTTAACGCTTGGCTTTCTAGTCCTACTAACCGGCCTGTTTTGGGTCGAAGACGGTGGTCTCTATACAAAATTTTATTACGCTCTGATTGTGGCGCCAGTGTTTTTCTGTGTGCTAAATAATCCAGCCCAGGCTCTGCCAATGCTTAAAGAGCCCGCGATCCAAGCCTATCTTTGTCTCATTGTCTGGATAGCTATTAGCTTGTCTTGGAGCAGCAGTGATGTGGGTGTGGGAAGTCTTTTGAAGCGACCTGTATACGTATTTATGCTGTTTATGGGTTTATGTATGGTTGCTTTGAAAAGCGAACGGCTATTAATGCAAACGTTAAGGTTGGGTGCCGCAATTGGCGCGATAGCAGCACTTATAAATATTGTCCTGTTTTGGTTGGATGGCCAACCAGGCGGTCGTATGATCGGTACTGGAGCGCTGCGCAATCCATTGCTAACTTCACATGTTCTCGGATTTCTATGTACCTACTGGGTTGCATCTTGGTTATCATGCAATGAGCGGTACGATATTATCCCTATTTTGTTAGCATCAGTGTTGCTCATCGCCTTGTTAGCTACGGGCTCAAGAACTCCGCTGATGGCATTGGTTCTCACAAGCTTCTGGATGCTGCTGGTGAGTGGTCGTAGAGCAGTTTACCTTGTGATGTCCTTATTTTTTGCAGCGCTGTTAGCCACTTCCCTGATGCCTGAGTTGCTGTTAGGACGCGGAGTTTCCTTCCGCCCACAACTGTGGATGGACGCGATCGATAAGGCGAATGGCCACCTTTGGTTGGGTGGTGGTTATGATAGTAGATTCATTTACGATATTCCTGGTGTAGGCATGCTCCTCCATGATCCACATAATGTTGAACTCGCTGTACTCTTGGAGCTGGGGTTGATCGGTCTAATAATCTGGTCGGTAATGTATGCATTCGTGTTCTACAGTTGCTTGAAATTTAAATCTAATTCCAGTGTTCAGATTGGTTCTGCGCTTTTGGTCTATGGAATAGGGGCTGGGCTTACAGAAGGTGGTAATTTCCTTTCTCGCCCCAATGAAAGCTGGTTTATTATCTGGATACCACTCGCTTTGTGCTGCGCGCTTTCAGTCACACTAAGGCAGCCAAAGGATATCGAGTGAGTTTTCTTTTTTGCTTGGTTAAGCAGAAGTCAGCATTCTCAAATTTACCGGTCTGCATCCTTTAGGATGGTAATCATTTGGGGAGTTAGCCGCCCGTGATGATTCTGAGCGGCATACCCAGCGCACCTCTAGCTAACCCGAGGTTTATTTGCGGGATAGCATTAATCTAGGGTGTATCAATCCCCAACGCCATGGCTCAGCGGAAACAGCAGGTCGATAAAACGTTCTGCGGTTGGCTGCGGTTCATGGTTGGCCAGGCCGGCGCGCTCGTTGGCTTCGATGAACACGTACTCGGGCTGGTCCGCCGCAGGCACCAGCAGGTCAAGGCCTACCACCGGAATGTCCAGCGCACGGGCAGCTTTGACGGCGGCATCGGCGAGCGTGGGGTGGAGGATGCCGGTGACGTCCTCGAGAATGCCGCCTGTATGCAGATTGGCGGTCTTGCGCACGGCCATGCGCTTGCCCTGGGGCAGCACGCTGTCATAGTCGTAACCGGCGGCATGCAGGGTGCGCAGGGTTTCGGCGTCCTTGGGGATGCGGCTTTCACCGCCAGTTGCCGCCTGACGGCGACGGCTTTGTGCGTCGATCAGTTCGCCAATGGTATGGCGGCCATCACCGAGGATTTCCGCCGGGCGGCGGATTGCTGCGGCAACCACTTCGAAGCCGATGACCACGATGCGCAGGTCGAAGCCTTCGTGATAGCTCTCCAACAGCACGCGCTCATCGAAGGGGCGGGCGCGTTCGATAGCCGCCTGCACCTCGGCAGGCGTGCGCAGGTCGACGGCAACACCCTGGCCCTGTTCGCCATCCACGGGCTTGACCACCAAGCTGCCGTGCTCGGCGAGAAACGCCGCGTTGTCCTCGGCGCTGCCTGCCAGGCGCTGGGCGGGGAGGCTCAGGCCGGCACGGCTGAGGGTGCGGTGGGTCAGGCGCTTGTCCTGGCAGAGGGTCATGGTCACGGCGCTGGTCAGGTCGGTCAGCGACTCGCGGCAACGAATGCGTCGGCCGCCCTGACTCAGGGTGAACAGGCCGGCTTCGGCGTCGTCGATCTGCGCATCGATGCCACGACGACGGGCCTCGTCGACGATGATGCGCGCGTAAGGGTTGAGCTTGTCGTCCGGCCCTGGGCCGAGAAACAGGGGCTGGTTGATGCCGTTCTTGCGTTTGACGCTGAAGGTCTGTAGCTCGCGGAAACCCAGCTTGGCATACAGCTTCTTGGCCTGGCCGTTGTCGTGCAGCACTGACAAGTCCAGATGACTGAGGCCGCGGCTCATGAAGTGTTCGATCAGGTGACGCACCAGCACTTCGCCCACGCCTGGGCGGCTGCAGGCCGGGTCGACGGCCAGGCACCAGAGGCTGCTGCCCAGCTCAGGGTCCTGATAGGCCTTCTGGTGATTGAGGCCCATCACGCTGCCGATCACTGCGCCGCTGTCTTCATCCTCGGCGAGCCAGTAGACCGGGCCGCCCTGGTGGCGCGGAGTGAGCTTCTCGGGATCGAGCGGCAGCATGCCGCGGGTCTGGTACAGGCAGTTGATCGCCTGCCAGTCGGCCTCGGTTTGCGCGCGGCGTACGCGAAAGCCGCGAAAGCCGCGGCGTGCCTGGCGGTAGTCGCTGAACCACAGGCGCAGGGTGTCCGACGGGTCGAGAAACAGCTGCTGCGGGGCGTGGGCCAGCACCTGTTGCGGTGCCGCTACATACAGCGCGATATCGCGCTCGCCGGGCTGCTCGCTGAGCAGCTCTTCGGCCAGTACCGCAGCATCCGGAAAAGTGTGGCCGATCAGCAGTCGTCCCCAGCCACAATGGACGATTTGCGGTTGGCTGATGCCATCGCCGTGCTCTTCGGCAAACCGTGCCTGAAGGCGTTCGTAGGAGGGGGACTGGCCCCGGAGAAGGCGTTGGTTGTGGGCAGTGGCTCGCATTGAAGAATGTTCCTTTGCTTACGCATGGCCGGCATTGCCGGCTATCGGTTGGCCTGTCTGGTAACCCGCGGCGAGGCGGATACGGCCATTGCAGTTGGAAGCGGGGGAGCCGCAGCTCCCCCGATTCGTCGTTACAGGCCCTGTTCGCTCAGCCACAGGTTCAAGGCCGCCATCTGCCACAGCTTGGAGCCGCGCAACGGCGTCAGCTGGCCCTGCGGGTCGGTAAGCAGGCGGTCGAGCATCTGCGGGTTGAAGATGCCACGATCATGGGTCGGGTCGACCAGCAGGTCGCGTACCCAGCCCAGCGTGGCGCCTTCCAGGTGCTTGAGGCCCGGTACTGGGAAGTAACCCTTCTTGCGGTCGATTACCTCGGACGGAATCACCTTGCGGGCCGCTTCCTTGAGCACGTACTTGCCGCCTTCCGGCAGTTTGAACCGGCCGGGGATGCGCGCCGACAATTCCGCCACGCGGTAGTCCAGGAACGGCGTGCGCGCTTCGAGGCCCCAGGCCATGGTCATGTTGTCGACGCGTTTGACCGGGTCGTCGACCAGCATCACCGTGCTGTCCAGGCGCAGGGCCTTGTCCACGGCGGCGGTCGCGCCTGGCTGGGCGAAGTGCTGGCGAACGAATTCGCCGGATACGTCGTCGGTCAGCCAGGCGGGCTGCACGCAGGCGGCGTATTCGTCATGCTCGCGGTCGAAGAAGGCCTTGCGATAGGCGCTGTAGGCGTCGTCCGCACCATCGACCAGCGGGTACCAGTGATAGCCGGCGAACAGCTCGTCGGCGCCCTGGCCGCTTTGCACCACCTTGCAGTGCTTGGCCACTTCTCGCGAGAGCAGGTAGAAGGCGATGCAGTCGTGGCTGACCATCGGCTCGCTCATGGCACGGAAGGCCGCTGGCAATTGGTCGAGAATCTCGTTCTCGCCGATGCGCAACTGGTGGTGCTGGGTTTCGAAGCGCTTGGCGATCAGGTCTGAATACTGGAATTCGTCGCCACGCTCGCCGCCGGCATCCTGGAAACCAATGGAGAAGGTCAGCAGGTTCTCGACGCCGGCCTCACGCAGCAGGCCGACCAGCATGCTGGAGTCGACGCCGCCGGACAGCAGCACGCCGACGTCCACGGCAGCGCGCTGACGGATTTCGACCGCTTCGCGCATGCTGTCGAGGGTCGCGTCGCGCCAGTCTTCGAAGGTGAAGTCGGCTTCGTCGGCGTTCGGTCCGAAGTTGAGCGTCCACCAGACCTTCTGCTCGACATTGCCGTTGGTATCGATACGCATCCAGGTCGCTGGCGGCAGCTTCTCCACGCCTGCAAGAATGGTGCGGGGGGCGGGCACCACGGCATGGAAGTTCAGGTAATGGTTGAGCGCGATGGGGTCGAGCGTCTTGCCGATATCGCCGCCTTTCATAAGGGCTGGCAGGCTCGAGGCGAAGCGCAGGCGATCCTTGGTCTTGGACAGATACAACGGCTTGACGCCCAGGCGGTCGCGGGCGATGAACAGTTGCCCGCTGTCGCGCTCCCAGATGGCGAAGGCGAACATGCCATTGAGTTTGGGCAGCAGGTCGGCGCCCCAGGCGTGATAGCCCTTGAGCAGCACCTCGGTGTCGCCACCGGAGAAGAAGCGGTAGCCAAGCCGTTCCAGCTCGGTGCGCAATTCCGGGTAGTTGTAGATGGCGCCATTGAAGACCATCGACAGGCCAAGATCGTTATCGATCATCGGCTGGCCGGAAGCTTCGGCGAGATCCATGATCTTCAGCCGGCGGTGGCCGAAGGCGACGGGGCCGCGGCTGTGGAAGCCGTGGGCATCCGGGCCGCGAGGGGCGAGGTGGTGAGTGATGCGTTCAACGGCAGCCAGATCGGCTGGTTGGTTATCGAATCGAAGTTCGCCTGCTATTCCGCACATAGTCTATAAAGCCCGTATGTTTCCTGGGCTCTGTTCCTCCTTAACGTCAGTCCGTACCAGTGGTGTACCGGTTCTGAGTTCCAGTGCGCTCCAGTGCGCGCCGGAGACGATCGAGCAGTGAAAAAGCTGCTGCGCGCGGGTAGGCAGCGCAGCAGGCTCGAGTTTTTTCGAGTCTCAGTGCGTGGGGAACGTTCAATGAAATGGCTTTGGGGTGGCAGGTGGGCGGTGCCGCCGGGGCATTGCAGCAGGGCCACAGTCAATTCGCGCCGGGTCGGCGCTCCTACACGATTGGTGGTGTATCCGCGGTCGCGTAAGAGCCGCGACCCGCGGCGAATGGTGAATACGCCGCCAGTCTTGTAGCAAGGCCGCAATCTTTTTCGCGCCGGGTCGACGCTCCTACACGATTGGTGGTGTATCCGCGGTCGCGTAGGAGCCGCGACCCGCGGCGAATGGTGCATACGGCGCCGGTCTACTAGCAAGACCGCAATCGTTTTCGCGCCGGGGACGATGCTCCTACGCGAGTGTTGGATTGCTCACGATCATTGTAGGAGCTGCGACCCGCGGCGAATGGTGCGGTTAAATCATGGCTGCCATCGTATCGAGGCAACCATCAAAGCCAGATTGCGTCCCAGTGTGGGTATTCACCTATTCGGGTGACGATCCCGGCGCGTATGGGGTTGGCGACGATGTACCTCGCTGCGCTAAGCAAATTTTCATCATTTCTCAATGCATGGTCATGAAAGCCTTTTTGCCAGGTTCGTCCTCCATGCTGCTTGGCGGATAGCGATTTCACTCTGCCGACTAGTTGTGAAAGCGTTCCTTGTCGCAGTTCCAGCAGCCAGTGCAAGTGATCAGGCATCAGCACATAGCAAAGTGTCCTGTGCGTGCCAGCGAGTTCGTCCTGCCGCATGATGCGGATCAGCGTTCTCGCCAGATAAAAGTCGTTGAAAATGGGTTTTCTGTCGGCCGTCACTGTGGTTACTAGGTAGCAGTGGCCGACTGCTGACCATCGCCCTAAGCGAAGCCTGTGGCTGGCGCTGCGCTTGATGCTCATTCGAATCCCTTGGAGTCTTTGAAATTTACAAAGTCTAGGGAGTGCAGAGATTTCAACGCGCGGTTCTTGTATCGCGGTGTGCCGACTATCGCTTCGCGCCGAGGTCGGCGCTCCCACGCGGGCGGTGGGCTGCTCGCGATCATGGTGGGAGCCGCGACCCGCGGCGAATGGTGCTTGCGACGCCAGTTCCGCAGCGAGGCCGCAATCGCTTCGCGCCGGGTCGGCGCTCCTACACGGGCGGTGGGCTGCTCGCGATCATGGTGGGAGCCGCGC
>NZ_MSXU01000009.1:1129208-1213754 GCF_001945375.1 Pseudomonas sp. PA1(2017) | reverse complement strand
AATGGTGCTTGCGACGCCAGTTCCGCAGCGAGGCCGCAATCGCTTCGCGCCGGGTCGGCGCTCCCACGCGGACGGTGGTTTGCTCGCGATCATGGGGCGACCCGCGGCAACAGGACATGCCAGCTTATGCCAGCTCAACCTTTGCGAATCAACTGCCGCAGCATGAAACGATTGGGGTGGCAGCCTTCGGCGACGTCGATGGGTACTGGCAGCGGCTCGCCTTCCAGCCAGGCCGCAATCAGTTCGCCGGACAGCGGGGCGGTGATCAGGCCGCGGGAGCCGTGGCCGCTGTTGATGTATAGGCCTTGCTGCCACGGACAGGGGATCGGCGGCACCTGGCGGGCATCGCGGGCCAGCACGGCGTAGGCGGTGGCGAACTGCTCGGCGTCGGCCAGCGGCCCGATGATCGGCAGGTAATCCGGGCTGGTGCAGCGAAAGGCGGCGCGGCCCTGCAAGGTGGCCGGATCGAGGTTATCGGCGTCGAGGCGCTCGGCCAGGTCGCTGGAGATTTCCCGCAGCAGCCCCAGATTGCTGGCGTGCTCGGCGCTGCTTGGCGTGAGGTCGTCACTGTCGAAGTTGAAGCTGGCGCCCAGGGTGTGTTCGCCTTGGCGAACCGGCGCGACATAGCCTTCGGCGCACACCACGGTGCTCAGCCCGGAGCTTCGTGGTGACGCCGGCAACCGACTGATCTGCCCGCGGATGCGTTTGAGGGGCAAATGCGCACTTTGCTCGAAGCGCAGGGTATCCGCCGCGCTGCAGATCACCACCACTGGCGCTTCGGCCAATATCTCCCGGCCGCTCAGTGCCTGCCATTGCCCGTCGACATGCTCGAGCGCCAGGGCTTCCTGGTGGCACTGCAGGCGGATTGCGGGATGGTCGAGCAATTGCACGCAGAGCGCCGGCGGATGCACCCAGCCGGCATCGGGGTAGAACAAGCCGCCACTGGCCAGGCCGATGCCGGCCTGCAATTCGGCCTGCGGGCGGTCCAGCGAGCGCAGCAGTGTGGTCGGGAAGGCCGCGGCGAGCTTGGCCTGGCGCTGGGTTTCGCGCTCGTCGAAGGCCAGTTGCAGCACGCCGCAGTCGTCCCAATCCTGGCCTTTGTGCAGACGTTCGAGCAGCCGGCGGGTGTAGCCAAAGCCATCGACGATCAGTCGCGACAGCGCCGTGCCATGGGCGGACAGCTTGAGGTACAAGACGCCCTGGGGGTTGCCCGAGGCTTCCTGGGCCGCCGCGCCATGGCGCTCCAGCACGGTGACCTGCCAGCCGCGTGTGGCCAGGCTGGCAGCCGTGGCGCAGCCGGCCAGGCCGGCGCCTATCACCAGAGCGCGTCTTTCCTGGTGATGTTGATTGGGACGCGCAAACCAGGGCTTGGCCTGATTGGAGGCCTGGCCGGTGAAGGCGCCGCACATCACTTCCCATTTCTTGCCGAGCCCGGGCACGCGCTTCATGGCGAAGCCCGCCGCGATCAGGCCCCGGCGCACGTAACCGGTGGCGGTGAAGGTGCCCAGGGTGGTGCCTGGTGCGCTCAATCTGGCCAGTTGCGCGAACAGCTCTGGCGTCCACATCTCGGGGTTTTTCGAGGGTGCGAAGCCGTCGAGAAACCAGGCATCGATGCGTGCATCGAGCTGCGGCAGCATGGCCAGTGCATCGCCGACAATCAGCGTCAGCACCACGCGGCCGTCATCGAACACCAGGCGCTGGAAGCCTGGGTTCAGGCAGCGATACGCCTGGAGCAATTGCTGGCTGTAGCGCCTCAGGGCCGGCCATAACACCAGGGCGCGTTGCAGATCCGTCTCGCTGAGCGGGTGTTTCTCGACGCTGACGAAATGCAGGCGTGCGCCGGCGGGCGCCTGCTCATCGAACAGCTGCCAGGCGCAGAGGAAATTCATTGCGGTGCCAAAGCCCGTTTCGCCGACCACCAACTGCTCGCCCGGCTGCAGGGCGGCGAAGCGTCGCGGTAGGTCGTTGTTGTCCAGAAACACGTAGCGCGTCTCTTCCAGGCCGTTTTCCCGGGAAAAGTAGACGTCGTCGTACTGGCGCGAGGAGGGCAGGCCCTGTTCGTCCCAGTCGAGTTGTGCGTATTGGTCGGCCATGGTCGGGTGTCTGTAGCGAGCAGGGCGGCGATTCTAGCAGGGCGAGGGTGCGGTCGTGATGCTTCGGCTTGCTGCAGCGCGTCACTTGCGCTGGATGGTGATCGGCCCCTAGTCTGCATGCACCGTTCAGGAAGAGGTGCTTATGTTCGAGTCCGCCGAGATCGACCACGTCATCGACAAGGCCACGTTCGCCGCCGAAGAGCAGGTGCTGCGCGAGGCCTTGCTCGAAGTTCAGTACGCGCTGCGCGAGCAGGGCCGGCATGCGGTGATCATCCTGATCAATGGCATCGAGGGCGCGGGCAAGGGCGAGACGGTCAAGCTGCTCAACGAATGGATGGACCCGCGCCTGATTCAGGTCAGCACCTTCGACCAACAAACCGACGAGGAGCTGGCCCGGCCGGCGGCCTGGCGCTACTGGCGACAACTGCCGCCAAAGGGGCGCATCGGCATTTTCTTCGGCAATTGGTACAGCCAGATGCTGCAGGGCCGGGTGCACGGCGACCTTAAGAAGGATCAGCTCAACGGCGCTATCGAGGGCGCGCTGGGCCTGGAGCAGATGCTCTGCAACGAAGGTACGCTGATCTTCAAGTTCTGGTTCCACCTGTCCAAGAAGCAGATGCTCAAGCGGCTCGAAACGCTGCAGGACGACCCGTTGCACAGCTGGCGCCTGAGCCCGTTGGACTGGCAGCAATCGAAGACCTATGACAAGTTCGTGCGCGCCGGAGAAGACGTGCTGCGCCGCACCAGCCGTGATTATTCGCCCTGGTACATCGTGGCGGGCGCCGATGCCAATTACCGCAGCCTGACCGTCGGGCGCATCCTGCTCGAAGGCCTGCAGGCGGCGCTGCGCGACAGCCCGGAGCGGGCACCGTTACCGCATGCCACACCGCTGATGACGCGCACCGACCAGCGCAGCCTGCTCGACAGCCTGGATATGCGCCTGAGCCTTGCCAAGGCCGACTACCGCGAACAGCTGGCGCAGGAGCAGGCGCGCCTGGCGCAGCTGATGCGCGACAAACGCATGCGCCGCCACGCGCTGGTTGCGGTGTTCGAGGGCAACGATGCGGCCGGCAAAGGCGGGGCGATTCGCCGTGTGGCGGCGGCGCTGGACCCGCGCCAATACCGCATCGTGCCGGTCGCCGCGCCGACCGAGGAGGAGCGTGCACAGCCCTATCTGTGGCGGTTCTGGCGGCACATTCCGGCGCGTGGCAAGTTCACGGTGTTCGATCGCTCCTGGTATGGCCGCGTGCTGGTGGAGCGGGTCGAGGGTTTCTGTGCGCCCGAGGACTGGCTACGCGCCTATGGCGAGATTAATGATTTCGAGGAGCAACTGAGCAACGCCGGCGTGGTGTTGGTGAAGTTCTGGCTGGCCATCGACGAGCAGACTCAGTTGCTGCGTTTTCGCGAGCGCGAAAACAACCCGGTCAAGCGCTTCAAGATCACCGAGGAAGATTGGCGCAACCGCGAGAAGTGGCCGCTGTACCGCGAAGCGGTTGGCGATATGGTCGACCGCACCAGTACCCGCCTGGCGCCCTGGACGCTGGTCGAGGCCAACGACAAGCAGTTCGCCCGGGTCAAGGTGCTGCGCACCATCAACGATGCGCTGGAAGCGGCGTTCGAAAAGGCCAGGCATTGATCTTTAGCGGGCGGGTGGACGGATGCTTCATCCGTCCACCGCTTTATGATTGCAATGGTGGATGAAAAAGCGCCGGCTACGCGCCCCGATCTAACCTACGTCTACCATGATCGTGAGCAACCCACCGCCCGCGTAGGAGCGTCGCCCTCGGCGCGAAAAGATTGCGGCCTTGCTGCGAGATCAGCATCGAGCACACCATCCGCTGCGGGTCGCGGCTCCCATCACGATCGTGAGCAACCCAACGTCCGCTTAGGGACGCCGCGTCGGAGCGAGCCGTTCAGCGGCGATCCGGCAGGGTCTTCTGCTTGAGGATATACAGGCTGACCAGCACGGCACTAGTCAGCATGAACAGCCGTGCCCAGATCAGCGGCACCAGAACGCAGGAAATGCCGATGCTCAGCCACATCAGGCTGATGGCGTAGATCTTGGCCTTGCGCGGGATGCCTTCGCCGGCCAGGTAGTCGCGAATCCATGGCCCTAGCTGCGGGTGCTCGACCAGCCACAGGTAAAAGCGCTTGGAGCTGCGCATGAAGCACGCCGCAGCCAGCAGCAGGAAAGGCGTGGTGGGCAGCAGCGGCAGGAAGATGCCGAGCACGCCCAACGCCACGCTCAGCCAGCCGATGGTCAGCAGGCAGTAGCGCAGCAGTGGGTTGCGGGTCTCGAAGGGTTCGCGCGCCATGACGATGGCGGCGCTGTTAGTGGTGGCGGGGCTTGAGCAGCGCCGGCTTCTCGTCAGGAGCGTTGCACAGCAGGAACAGGGCAGTCAGCAACTCGGGGATCTGATCGACCATGCTGTCGACCAGGTCGCGGTCACGGGCGATCTCGGCGAATTCCGGCTGCTCGTCGAACAGGCCCGAACCGACCATGATCGGCAGCAGCAGCTCGCTGACTTCGTCTTCGGCGTCGTCGAACCACACGCTTTCGCGCAGGAACACGCCTTCCATGAAGCCGATGCACCAGCCGCGCAGGTCGGAGTCGTCCGGCTCGTCGCCCAGGTCCAGGTCGCACGGCACTTCCGGCTCGTCGTCGCTGGCCAGCTGACGGGCGATATGGGCCTGCAGCTGGATCAGGGTGGCTTCGATTTCGTCACGCTCCTCGTCACTGCGGTAGTGCGGTGGCTCGGAGAACAGGGCATCGATCCACTCGCGCGGCTCGATCTTTTCCGGGCAGATGGACAGCGCCGTCAGGTAGCCATGGGCGGCGACATAGTCCAGAGCCTCTTCATGCAGGTCATCGGCATCGAGAAAGGCTTGCAGACGGGACAGTTGCTCGGCGAAGGACATCAGTGGCTACCTTGAGGAAGAAGTAAACGAGGCTGGATTCTAGCAGGCTGCTGAAAAACTATCTGCGTTGCCACGCCCTAAACAGGCTGGCTTGGGTTTTTCAACGAGCTTGCAAGTGCAGACCGGCTCAAGCGGCCAGAGTTGCAGGTAAAGAAAGGCTTCAAGGACGCACCTGGCGGCACAGGTGCGTATAATGCGTCGCTTGATTCGGAGACCCTACATGCTCGAGCAGGCGCAACGCATCCTCAAAGACGTATTCGGCTATGACAGCTTCCGGGGTCGCCAGGGTGCGATCATCGAGCGCGTGGCCAGCGGCGGCGATGCGTTGGTACTGATGCCCACCGGCGGCGGCAAGTCGCTGTGTTTCCAGGTTCCGGCGCTGCTGCGTGAGGGGCTGGCGGTGGTGGTCTCGCCGCTGATCGCGTTGATGGACGATCAGGTGGCCACCCTGGAAGAGCTGGGCGTGGCGGCCGTGGCGCTGAACTCGACGCTCGAGGCCGATCAGCAGCGCGACATCGCCGCGCGCATCCGTCGCGGCGAGATCAAGATGCTCTATCTCGCACCGGAGCGCCTGGTGCAGCCGCGCATGCTGGATTTCCTGCAGCAGCTGCAGATCGCCCTGTTCGCCATCGACGAAGCCCACTGCGTGTCGCAATGGGGCCATGATTTCCGCCCCGAGTACCTGCAACTGGGTCAACTGGCCGAGCTGTTTCCCGAGGTGCCGCGCATCGCCCTGACCGCGACCGCGGACATGCGCACCCGCGAGGAAATCGTCAATCGCCTGCACCTGCAGAACGCCGAGCGCTTTCTGTCAAGCTTCGACCGCCCCAACATCTTCTACCGCATCGTGCCCAAGGAGCAGCCACGCAAGCAGTTGCTGGCGTTCCTGGCGGCACGCAAGGGCGATGCCGGCATCGTCTATTGCCTGTCACGCAAGAAGGTCGAGGAAGTGGCGAGTTTCCTGACCGAGCAGGGCTTCCCGGCGTTGCCATATCACGCCGGCCTGCCGGCCGAGTTGCGGGCCTTCAACCAGAAGCGCTTTCTCAACGAGGAAGGCCTGATCATGGTGGCGACCATCGCCTTTGGCATGGGCATCGACAAGCCCAACGTGCGCTTCGTCGCGCACCTGGATTTGCCCAAGTCCCTGGAAGCCTACTATCAGGAAACCGGTCGCGCCGGGCGCGACGGTTTGCCGGCCGATGCCTGGATGGCCTATGGCCTGCAGGACATGATCTTCCTCAAGCAGATGCTCGCCAATTCCGAAGGCGACGAGCGCCACAAACGCGTGGAGCAGCACAAACTCGACGCGATGCTGGCGCTGTGCGAAGAAACCCGCTGTCGCCGCCAGGTGCTGCTGGCCTATTTCGATGAAGAACTGCCGCAGCCTTGTGGGCACTGTGACAACTGTACCGACGGCGTACAGACCTGGGACGCCACCGAACCCGCCCGCCAGGCACTGTCGGCGATCTATCGCAGTGGCCAGCGTTATGGCGTCGGCCATCTGGTGGACATCCTGCTGGGCCGCGACAACGAAAAGATGCGCGGCCTCGGTCATCAGCACCTGTCGGTCTTCGGCGTGGGCAGCGCGCTCAGTGAGGGCGAATGGCGTTCGCTGTTCCGCCAGTTGGTCGCCCGCGGCTTGGCGGATGTCGACCTCGAAGGCTTTGGCGGCTTGCGGTTGTCCGACAGCTGCCGCCCGCTGCTGCGCGGTGAGGTGACCCTGCAATTGCGTCGCGACCTCAAGCCTCAGCAGAGCGCCAAGGCATCCGGCAGCGCCGCACGGCAGCTGGTGCGTGGAGACGAGCGCGAGCAGTGGGAAGCGCTGCGTGCCCTGCGCAAGCGTTTGGCCGAAGAGCACGCAGTGCCGCCTTATGTGATCTTCCCCGATGCCACGTTGCTGGAAATGCTGCGCAGCAAGCCGACCACCATGGCCGAGATGGCCCGCGTCAGCGGTGTCGGTGCGCGCAAGCTCGAGCGTTACGGCGAGGCCTTCCTGGAAGTGCTGGCCGGCGCCGACACGCCGGCGCCGGTAGTCGACCTGCGCCATGAGCTGGTCAGCCTGGCCCGCGCCGGCATGACGCCGAGCCAGATCGCCTCCCAGTTGGGCTGTAGCCCGAAAAGCGCCTACGCGATGCTCGCCGAAGCCATCGCCGCGCAGCAGATTTCCCTGCAGCAGGCCCTCGATCTGCCTGAGGAGCTGCTGGGTGAAATCCAGGATGCGTTCCTCGATGGAGAGGGCGAGTTACCGTCGGTCGCCGAGGTCAGCCCGCTTTTCGCCGGTCGCCTGGAAGAGGGCGTGCTGCACTGCGTGCGCGCCGCGCTGCAGGCCGAGTTCGAGGCCTGATCGAATAGGCGACAGGGGTGTGCCTGGTTACGACGGCAACCTTGCTCTCTGCCAAAAGCTATGGTTAGCTCGCTAATAATTAGTTTTTGATAATTCCAAGAGCGGCCTCCATGTCCCCATCCGAACCCCATCGTTTCGCCATGCAGGTGGCGCAATTGTCCCGCGCCTGGCGCGCAGAACTCGACCGTCGCCTCGCCGGGCTGGGTCTTTCCCAGGCCCGCTGGCTGGTGCTGTTGCATATTGGTCGCTTCGCCGAGCTGCCGACCCAGCGTGAACTGGCGCAGAGCGTCGGGGTGGAAGGGCCGACGCTGGCCCGGCTGCTCGACAGCCTGGAGGCCCAGGGCCTGGTGGTGCGCCATGCAGTACCGGAAGATCGCCGCGCCAAGAAAATCGCCCTGTGTCCGCCCGCCAAGCCGCTGATCGAGAAGATCGAGGCGATTTCCACGCAATTGCGCGAGGAGCTGTTCGCCGGCATCGATCAGGAAGACCTGCGCCGTTGCCAGCAGGTGCACGCACGCATTCTGGGTAACCTGGAGCGGCGTTGATGCAGGACCTGTCTCTGCTGCAGAGACGCTACGGGCCGCGCTATCCGACTTACCTGCTGATCGTGCTGATGCTCGGCAGCATGGCGATGATTCTGGCTTCGACCAGCGTCAACGTCGCGCTGCCGGCGATCATGGCCGACTTTCGCATCGGCCGCCCCGTGGCCCAGTGGCTGTCCACCGGCTTTCTCGCCTCGATGACCTCCGGGCTGCTGCTGTCCGCCTGGGCCCAGGCGCGTTTTGGCGCCAGGGCCACGGCGCAGGCCGGCCTGGCGGTATTCATCGTCACCTCACTGCTCGCCCTGGTCGCCAGCGCGGCCTGGCAATTGATCACTTTGCGCATCATCCAGGGCTTGTGCGCCGGCATCGTCCAGCCGCTGGCCATGGTGCTGATCTTCCGGGTATTCGCCGGCGGCGGTCGCGGCGCTGCTCTGGGTGCCTACGGGCTGGGCGTGATGATCGCGCCCACGCTGGGGCCGACCATCGGTGGTTACCTGGTCGATATCTTCGGCTGGTACGCGGTGTTCTGGCTGCCCTTGCCGATGTGCTTCCTGGCCATGCTGGCCGGCCTGTTCCTGATGCCCAGCGAGCGCCAGCGCGACACGCCGTTTCTCGACCTGTGGGCCTTCGTGCTGCTCAACGTCGGGTTGTTCGCCACCCTCGGCGCCTTGGCCGAGGCCCAACGTTTCCCCTGGGCCGAGCCACGCGTATGGGCGCCGGGCGTGACCGGAGTGGCGGCCACCGCCGGATTTCTGTGGCGTAGCCGCTTCAGCAGCCAGCCCTTACTGCCGCTGGCGCTGTGGCGGCACGTCGGCTTTCGCAAGGCCAGCTGGGTGGCGCTGGCACTGGGTATGGGCCTGTACGGCACCACCTACATCATTCCGCTGCACGTGCAGGCCATCGAGGGCTACAGTGCGGGCTGGGCAGGCCTGCTGCTGTTGCCGACCGGCATCGTGATGGGCATTGCCTCGTTCATGGGCGGGCGCCTGAGCGATCACCTGTCGACGGCCGTGCTGCTGGTCTCGGGCCTGCTCGCGCTGGTGGTGTCGTCGATCGGTCTTGGCTGGCTGGAACCTGGGGCCTCTTTCGTCGTGCTGTGCTTCTGGGCCTGTGTCGGGCGGATCGGCCTCGGCATTCTGCTGCCGGCGCTGACCACCGGCGCCTTGGACGCGCTCGACCGTGAGCAGGTGCCCCATGGCGCAGGTGCCATCACCTTCGTGCGGCAGCTCGGCGGGGCATTCGGTGTGAATCTTCTAACGTTTTTCCTGGAGTGGCGGCATCGCCAGGAGGGCGGTGATTTCCCTGCCGAGGTGGCGGCATTCCAGCAGAGTTTCTGGCTGATGGGCGCGCTGTTCGCGTTGACGATACTCGCGGCATGGCGCCTGCGGCCGTCACAAGGTTGACGGCCATCACATAACTAGCCGTATTTCTGGCTTTTTGCGTATGATGGCCAGATGCTCGACCGATATGAGTTGAACGGGCCGAGAAACTCGCAAGTCTTTGAATTATGACCATACTCACTACTCGGTGGGACAAGGAGCGTTTGCCGAGGCAGCGCTATGCATGCCGCACCTTGCAGAATCGTCGGCCCGGTTAGAGCCGCTGCAACTGTTTTCGAGCGGAGTTATCGGGAGCTTTTATGACTCATGTTCGTCATCTGCTAATCGGCCTGGCATCGAGCTCGGCGTTCTATTCGGGGCTGGCGCCTGCGCTGGGGCTGGGTGAGATCACCCTGCATTCGGCACTCAACCAGCCACTGAACGCTGAAATCCAGTTGCTGGCGGTGGGCGACGACATGACCACCTCGGATATCAAGGTGGCGTTGGCGCCAGCCGATGCCTTCAACCGTGCCGGCGTCGACCGCGTTTATTTCCTCAACGATTTGCGTTTCAGCCCCTTGCTGCGTGGCGGTAAGAGTGTCGTGCGGGTGGTGTCCAACCAGCCGGTGCGCGAGCCCTACCTGAACTTCATCGTCGAGCTGAAGCGCCCCGGTGGGCAGTTGCTGCGCGAATACACGGTGCTGCTCGATCCGCCGTCTTCGTCCGCTTACAGCAGCCAGGCCGCGCCGGTGAGCGATCAGCAGTTCACATCCTACGCGCCACCACGCCGCACGCCGATCGCCAGCCGCGGTGAGCGTTACCAGGTGGCTAGCGGCGAAAGCCTGTGGACCATCGCTTCCAAGCTGCGCGTCGATGGCGACAAGTCGTCGTTGCAGGATCTGATGCTCGACATCCACGCGCTCAACCCTGATGCGTTCAGCAACGGTGATATCCATCGCCTGCGCGCTGGCGCTTCACTGCTGCTGCCCGATCACGCACGCGTGGCCGAGGCCGCGCCGGCTCAGCCTGCCGACTCCGCCGCGCCTGCGCAGCCGGCCGCACCGGCGCAGATCATCCCCGACACCGCTCCCCAGCAGCCTGCCGAACCGCAGGTCGAGGTGCTGGCGCAGATTCGTCGTGTCGAGGAGGAGGTCGCCAACCGCACCGCCGAGAACCTGCAACTGCAGCAGGATCTGTTGACCGTGCAGAACCAGTTGAAGGACATGATGACGCGCATGGACGCGCGTGATCAGCAGATCGCCCAGTTGCTCGAACAACTGGCCCAGCGCCCGGCAGCCGCGCCGGTCGCACCCGCTGAGCCAGTGCCACAAGCCGCCGCGCCAAGCGCTGCCCCGCAGCCCGCGCCGGCACCGGCCACCGCTGCAGCGCAGCCGGCTCAGGCAGAGGGATTCTGGAGCCTTTGGAACATCCTGATGGCTGCCCTGTTGGGGTTGCTGGCGCTGCTGCTGGTGCTGTTCAAGCGCAAGCGCAAACCCGATCCGCAGGCCGTCGCCGAGCCGGTGGTCGTCGTGCCGCCGGTGGTACAGGCATCTGTAGTCGAGCCCGTCGAGCCAGTCGTCGTACCGCGCGCCGCGGAGGTGGACGTACCGCCGCCGGTGCGAGCACCGATCGCACCACGCACCGACACCAGCTCCACCGATCCGCTGGACGCTGCCAATATCTACCTGGCCTACGGCCGCCTGGGCGAGGCGGTATCGGTGCTGCGTCAGGCGTCCCAGGCCAATCCGCAACGCCTGGATATCGGCTTCCGTCTGCTTGAGGTGTTGGCGCAGAAGGGCAATGTCGCCGCCTTTGCCGAAGAAGAAATGCGCTTGCGTCAGGCTGGCTTCGACGGTGCCCGTATCGACGGGCTCAAGGCGGGCTACCCGGCGCTGTTCGCCCAGCCAGCCGCCGATGAGCTTGAGCCGCTCGAGTCGCTCGGGCCGCTGGAAGATCTGACCCTGGATCTGGACGAGGTGCCCGCGCCAGCGCCCCAGCAAAAGCCCCAGGAGGACGACTTCCAGCTCAACCTCGACGACCTGTCGCTGGATGCCGACTGGGATCTGGTGAACCCCTTCGAAAACGCGTCGCGCAAGAAGCGCCCTGGCGCCGAGGCGGATACGCCGACGGTGGCCGAGGAAGCGCCAGAGGATATCTTCGGCCATGACGTGCACAGCCCGTTCGCCGGCACCATGCTGGTCGAGGAGGAAGGGCCGCAGGAGCAATGGCTGGAACTGGATGAGCTGCCAGCGGAATCGTCCGAGGACGCCGAGCGCTTCGTCACCAATCACCAGAACCTTACCAAGCTCAACCTGGCGATGGCCTATATCGAACAGGATGACCTGGAAGCCGCCTGTGACATCCTCAACGAGGTGATCAACGAAGGCGACGAGGAAGAGAAGCAGGAAGCCCGCGAGTTGCTCGCGCGTATTGCGTAAAGGCGCCGGTTGCAGCCTTATCGCGATTACGATGTTGCGCCCACTCTTCGCCGTGGCTCGCGGCTCCTAAGCGATCGCGTGCAACCCAACACTCACGTAGGAGCGCCGCCCCGGCGCGAAGCGATTGCAGCCTTGCCGCGAATACGGCATTGCGCCCACCATTCGCCGCGGGTCGCGGCTCCTACAGGATCGCGTGCAACCCAATACTCTGTAGGAGCGCCGCCCCGGCGCGAAGCGATTGCAGCCTTGCCGCGAATACGGCATTGCGCCCACCATTCGCCGCGGGTCGCGGCTCCTACGTGATCGTGTGCAATCCAGCACTCATGTAGGAGCGCCGACCTCGGCGCGAAGCGATTGCAGCTTTGCGGCGGTTACAGCATTGCGCCCACCATTCGCCGCGGGTCGCGGCTCCTACGCGATCGCGTGCAATCCAGCACTCATGTAGGAGCGCCGACCTCGGCGCGAAGCGATTGCGGCCTCACCGCAATGACGGCATGCGCGCCGCTATCCTCCGCGCACAAGACAATGCTCTTCGGCGCTAAGATGGCCGCATTAGCTGCGGAGACGATTGATGACACCTGATAAAGCGGAAGTAACCATCACCTACTGCACCCAGTGCCAATGGCTGCTTCGCGCTGCCTGGCTGGCTCAGGAGCTGCTTTCCACTTTCGCCGATGACCTGGCCAGGGTCAGCCTGGAGCCGGCCACCGGCGGTACGTTCCGCATTCAGTGCAACGGCGTTGAGATCTGGGAGCGCAAGGCTGACGGTGGTTTCCCCGAGGCCAAGGTGCTCAAGCAGCGGGTGCGCGATCAGATCGATCCGGCCCGCGACCTGGGCCATAACGATCGCCCGGCTGGTAGCTGAAACCGACCAGCGCGTCAGGCCAGGCGTGCGCCGTTGGGCAATGGCTTGTCGAAGCTGGCCAGCACCACCTTGCCGTCGCTGTCATAAACACCCGTGACCAGTACGTCGGAACGCACTCCGGCAACACGCTTGGGTGCGAAATTGCACACGCACAGCACTTGGCGCCCCACCAGCTCGTCGGCGCGGTAATGGGCGGTCAGCTGTGCGCTGGAGGTGCGGATGCCCAATTCGCCGAGGTCGACCTGCAGCACATAGGCAGGCTTGGTTGCTTTGGCGTTGGGTGCCGCGCTGATTACGGTGCCGACGCGTAGTTCGACGCGCTCGAAGTCCTGCCACTCGATGATCTGCATGATGCGCTCCTGTTTTGATCGCACTTTAGCGTGCTGGCTCGGGAGGCGCTGTCGCGGGACTGGCGTTAATCGTCGCCAGAGTGGCGTTCACGCAGCGCCCTCGGCGTTTCACCGAATTGCCGGGAGAGGGCAGCAGTGAAAGCGCTCTGCGAGGTATAGCCGACCCGGGCGGCGATCTCGCCGACGCTCAGGCGGCTGTTGTGCAGCAGTTGGCGGCCCAGGCGCAGGCGTTTGTCACGCACGTAGGCCATGGGCGTGAGCCCGGTCTCGTCGAGAAAACGGTGGTGGAAGCGTGCTGCCGAAAGCCCGGTCAGGCCGGCCAGGTCCGCCACCTGGATGGGGTGGGCCGCGTGCCGTTCGATGTAGGCGTTCAGCGCGCTCAATGGCAGGCCCGGGCTTGGGCGCAGTTGCGCCTGGGTATTGAGGCTGGCCAGCAGCAGGATGGCGCCTTGGCGAGCGATCAGCGGATCATCCACCGCGCTGGCTGCCAGCCAGTTGACCAGGCCGCTTTGCGCCGCCAATAGCTCGACTTTTCGCGGCTTCTCCAGGAGGCGGTGGCTGGCGTCGATATGGTCACCCAGGTGCCGCTCCAGCCAGTCACCGGCTGGAACGTCGAGCACCAGGCATTCGCTGCCGTTGCGGCTTTCGCAGGCGTGGCGTGCATCAGCCGGCACCACGGCCAAGGTTTGCCGGCTGACGCGAGTGCCCATGCCCGCCACCTCGAACTGCAGGTGGCCGCTCAGGCCGAACACCAACTGGGCGTGCCCATGTTCGTGACAGAGGATGTCTTGATGGTAATGGCGAACTGACAAAAGCGCTGACATGGCGTGTTCCTCGAGCAGTGGAGCCAGTTTACGCCGTGGCTGACGCTTTGCGCGCACGGGTTAGTGGGGGAGCGGAGTACGGTCGTCATCGAATTGCCATGCTGCGTTCACAATCAGTTCACCGCGCTCGCGCAAGCTCGGCCAAAATCTGCCGGAGACCGCCCGATGAGCATCGAACCCCTGGTAAGACAGAGCCGCAAGCAACGCGTACGTACGCTGTGGATCTCCGACGTGCACCTGGGCACGCGCGACAGCCAGGCCGAACACCTGGCGGCTTTTCTCAAACGCTATCAGGCCGAGCGGATCTATCTGGTGGGCGACATCATCGATGGCTGGAAGCTGCGCGGCGGTATCTATTGGCCCCAGGCGCACACCAACGTGATTCGCCGCCTGCTGACCATGAGCAAGCGCGGCACCGAGGTCATCTATGTCACCGGCAACCACGACGAATTCCTGCGCCGTTACTCGAAGCTGCTGCTGGGCAACATCCAGCTGGTCGACGAAGCCGAGCACGTGACCGCCGATGGCCGCAAGCTGCTGGTCATTCATGGCGACCAGTTCGACGTGATTACCCGCTATCACCGCTGGCTGGCATTTCTCGGCGACTCGGCGTACACGGTGACCCTGGTGCTCAACCGCTGGCTGAACCACTGGCGGCGCCGTTACGGCTATGGTTACTGGTCACTGTCGGCCTACCTCAAGCACAAGGTGAAGACGGCGGTGAACTTCATCAGCGATTTCGAAGAGGCGATCACTCATGAGTGCGCGCGCCGGGGCTTCAACGGCGTGGTATGCGGGCATATCCACCACGCCGAGATCCGCAAGCTGGGCGACGTCGAGTACCTAAACTGTGGCGACTGGGTCGAGTCCTGTACGGCGCTGATCGAGCACCCGGATGGCCGCATCGAGCTCTATCGGCTGGCCGAGGAGCAGCAGCGTCTGGCGCAGCTGCAGGCCGACAAGGTGGCGGTCATCGAGCCGGCGGCATGAGGCTGCTGATCGTCAGCGACGCCTGGGCGCCCCAGGTCAATGGTGTGGTCACCAGCCTATTGGCATTGGTTGAAGAGCTACGCGCCATGGGGCATCAGGTCGAGGTGCTGTCGCCGCAGACCTTTCGCTGCATACCATGCCCGAGTTATGGGGAGATCCCCCTGGCCTGGAACCTGTGGCGCGTCGGCCCGGCCATCGAGACCTTCGCGCCGGACTGCGTGCATCTGGCGACCGAAGGCCCGTTGGGCTGGGCCGCCAGGCGTTGGTTGCTACGCCGTGGCCTGGCGTTTTCCAGCGCGGTGCACACGCGCTTTCCCGAATACCTGACGGCGCGCTGCAGCTGGATCGGGCTGGGAGTGGGCTATGCCTGTTTGCGGCTGTTCCACCGGCATAGCCAGGCGGTGCTGGTCAGTACCGAGCGCCTGCGCACCGGGTTGGCCGGGCGCGGGCTCAGGCGTCTGGTGCTGTGGCGCAAGGGCGTGGATACGCGGCGTTTCGCACCCAGACCGGGAACCGCTGCACCGGTGAGTGCGGTCTTTCTTTATGTCGGGCGTATCGCGCCGGAGAAAAACCTGCAGGCGTTTCTCGACCTGCAATTGCCAGGTGAGAAGTGGGTGGTGGGTGATGGCCCGCAACGCCCAATGCTGGAGCAGGCCTATCCGGGGGTAAAATTCTTCGGCTATCAGCATGGTGAGGCACTTGCCGATTTCTACCGGCGCGCCAGTGTGCTGGTGTTTCCGTCGCTCACCGACACCTACGGCTTGGTGATGCTCGAAGCCCAGGCCTGCGGCACGCCGGTGGCGGCCTTTGCCGTGGCCGGGCCGCTGGATGTGGTGGTGCCGGGTGTCACCGGCGTGGTTGGCGAGGATTTGCGTGATGCTTGCCTGGCGGCACTGGAGCTGGATCGCGCACGTTGCGCCGAGGAGGCGGGGCGCCAATCGTGGAGGGCTTCGGCTGTGGAGTTTCTCGCCAGCCAGCCGCTGCTCAACGGCACCCCGGCGAAACTGACGACGGTGGCGCGCAGTTGCTGAGCGCCGCTCGCGTCACATGATGATCTTATCGCGCAGCTTCTCGGCGGCCTTTTCCAGGGCCTCGATGACCCGGTCCTTGTCGAAGTTCTGGATGCCGTTGGTATCCAGGTACATGGAGAAACCAGGCAACTCGTGCTCCATGTAGCTGGAACTGGCGCCCAGGTCACGGCGGAAGTCCACCACCTGATAGATCTGCACCGGGCGGGTGAAGCCCTTGACGTTGATCTGGCCCTTGTCGCGGCACATGATCACGTCCTTGACCAGCGAATAGGTCTCGTGGGAGATCAGGATCTCGCCGGCTTCGGCGGCGCTTTCCAGGCGGCTGGCGAGGTTCACGTCGCGGCCGATGATGGTGTAGTCCATGCGCGTATCGGCGCCGAAGTTGCCCACCGTGCAATAACCGGTGTTGAGGCCCATGCGGATCTCCAGCGGCTTGGTGATGCCCTGGGCGCGCCAGTGCTGGCGCAGCACCTTCATGTGCTTGCGCATGGCGATGGCCATGGACACCGCGGCCATGGCGTCTTTCTTGGCGCCTTGGCTGCTCGGGTCACCGAAGAACACCATCACGCTGTCGCCGATGAACTTGTCGATGGTGCCGCCGAACTTCATGCAGATCTTCGACATCTCGTTGAGATAGGTGTTGAGCAGGTCGGTGAGTGCCTCGGCTTCCAGCTCTTCGGACAGCTCGGTGAAGCCGCGAATGTCGGAGAAGAACACCGTGAGCTTCTTGCGCTGGGTTTCCAGGCGCACGTGTTTCTTGCCGCTGAAGATCGACTCCCACACCTGGGGTGACAGGTACTTGGCCAGGCTCCTGGCGAGGCGCGCGGCCTTTTCCTGCTCGCCCTTGATCTGGTTGCGCACCTGCGCGAGGCGGATGCCCTGCTGGTGCACGAAGTAGGCGGAAATGCAGATGTAGAGCGTGGTGAACGCGATGCTCACCAGGGCCACCAGCGCAGGCGTTTCCAGCGCTACGTGCAGCTCGGTGAGCGAGGCGGTGAGCAGGGTGCCGCTGAACGCGACCAGCAACGCCAGGCCCATGTCGCGCAAGCCACCGACGATCAGCGTGCTGAAGCTCAGGGTCAGCAGGAACATCAGGCTGGGCACCACGGAGAAGCCCAGCAGCGCGGCGAACGCACCGCAGTGAAGGGCGTCGACGAACAGCAGGGTCATCAGGGTGCGGTGCCGATGGTCATCACGAAAGCGCTTGCTCAGCCAGTGCGCCAGATGGGGGTAGAGCAGGGCGTAGGGCACGATCCACAGCAGGTTGTGGCTGAATACCTGCACGTAGGTGCCGGCCGCGACGCTGGCGGCCACGGCGAGATAGGCCAGCACCCGTGAATAGTATTCGCGGGTGAGCAGCGACGGCAGGCCGTTCGGAACGACGGGAAGAGTGATATTCATGCGCTAACGGCGACCCCTGCTGAAAGTCCGACTGCATGACCGATCGCCAGGCTGCAAGCGGCGTGCGGACGGGGCCAGCGGAAAGTTGGGATCATATACGCTGCCAGGCCGGTCGGCAAAGGCGCAATGCCCTGACGCCATGAATCGCAGCGTGCAGAGATCGCGCCTGGCGGCTACTCAGAAACGAATGCGTCCGGTGAGCATGTCCTTGAGCATCACCCAGTCGCCCATCAGCGAGTACAGCGGGTACTCAAAGGTGGCGGGGCGATTGCGTTCGAAGGCGAAGTGGCCGACCCAGGCGAAACCATAGCCAATCACCGGCAGAGCCAGCAGCCACAGCCATTGCCCACTGATCAGCGCATAGCCGAGCACCACCAGCACCAGCAGGCTGCCGACATAATGCAGGCGCCGGCAGGTCGGGTGGCGGTGCTCTTCCAGGTAGTAGGGATAGAACTCGGCGAAGGAGTTGAAACGCTCACTGGGCTGGCTGCTCATGGGCGGCTTCCTGTTGTTGTTATGTCAGGAGAGTTTAGGCCGATTCCGGATCGTCTGCAGTGGCCGGGATCAGTGGCGCCAGAATGCCGGCATCAGCAACACCAGCACGGTGAGGATTTCCAGGCGACCCATCAGCATACCCAGGGTCAGCAGCCACTTGGCCATGTCCGGCAGGCTGGCGTAGGTGCCGGCCGGGCCGATGATCGGGCCCATGCCCGGGCCGACGCCGGCGACGGTGCTGGCGGCGCCGCTCAGGGCGGTGATCCAGTCCAGGCCGCAGAGGGTCAGGGCCAAGGCCAGCACGGCGATGATGATGGTGAAGAAGAACGAGAAGGTCAGGATCGAGCGAACGATGTCTTCGTCCAGGCGATGACGGTTGTATTGCTGCTTGATCACTGCGCGCGGGTGCACCAGTTGCATCAGGTTGGCCTTGAGCAGGATGTAGGCGACCTGGAAGCGGAAGATCTTCAGGCCGCCGGCCGTGGAGCCCGAGCAGCCGCCGATGAAGCCCAGGTAGAAGAACAGCATCCCGGCGAAACCGCCCCACAGCGAGTAGTCGCCCAGGGCGAAGCCGGTGGTGGTCATCACCGAGGTGGCGTTCACGGCGACGTGGCGCAGGGCATCGAGCCAGTGCAGGTCGGTGGTGAAGTAATACCAGGTGCCCATGCACAGCCAGACGCTCAGCAAGATGCCGAGAAAACCGCGCACCTGCTGGTCGCCCAGCACGGCGCCGTAGTTGCCGCGCAGGGTCGAGACGTAGAGCACGAAGGGCAGGCTGCCGAGAATCATCAGCACCACGGCGACCCAGTGCACGGCCGGCTGCGTCCATTTGGCCAGGGACAGGTCCGAGGTGGAGAAACCACCCGTGGAAATCGCCGACATGCTGTGGTTGATCGCGTCGAAGAAACTCATGCCGGCCAGCCAGAAGGCCAGGCAGCCGAGCAGACTGATGCCGAAGTAGGCTACCGCCATGTACTTGGCGACCATGTGCGAGCGCGGCATGACCTTGTCGGAGCGGTCCGAGGATTCGGTCTGGAACAGGCGCATGCCACCGATGCGCAGCATGGGCAGAATCGCCACCGCCATGGCGATGAAGCCGATGCCGCCGAGCCAGTGCAGCATCGAGCGCCAGATCAGGATGCCCGGCGACATGCTGTCCAGGCCGATCAGTACCGTGGCGCCGGTGGCGGTGATGCCCGACATGCTTTCGAAGAAGGCGTCGGTGTAGCTCATGTGCTGGGTGAACATGAACGGCAGGGCGGCGAAGATGCACACCATCAGCCAGCTCGACACCGTCAGCAGGTACATGTCTCGCGGGCGCAGATGCACGTCCTGGGGCTTGCCGCGGGCGATCATGGACAGCCCGGCGATGAAGGTGACCAGGCTCGACCAGGCGAAGGGGCTCACTTCCGCGGCGCGGTCGAAGATGAACAGCGTGAACATCGGGCCGATCATGCCAATGGCCAGGGTGATCAGGAAAATGCCATTGATGAACGCGATGAGTCGTAGGGTCGGCCAGGCCATCGGTGTTATCCGCGAAAAAGTGGCGCCATTCTACCTGTGCCGGCATTGCTGTAAACCTGCCCATACGGCCCGTCTTCAGGCGCTTGCAGGCCTCTTTACAAGTGGCTTGCAGTGCATAGAATACGCCGCCAGGTGCCGGCCCTTGCCGGTTTCTGAGCCCTCTGATCATGTCCGAAACCAATCCTTGTCTAGCGTGTGGCGCCTGCTGCGCGTATTTTCGTGTGTCCTTCTTCTGGGGCGAATGCCAATCCGCCGGTGGCAGCGTGCCGGACGAGCAAGTCATCCAGATCTCACCGCACCTGGTCGCCATGCGCGGTACCGAAACCAAGCCCGCTCGCTGTAACGCGTTGCTCGGCGATGTGGGGCAGGGCACCCGCTGCACGCAGTACGCGCAGCGCTCCAGCACCTGTCGCGATTTCGAAGCTTCCTGGGTCAATGGCGAGCACAACCCGCGCTGTGACGATGCGCGTAAGGCTTATGGCCTGCCGCCACTGACGCCGCCGTTGCAGCCGGAGCTGTCGCCGGATCGGGTGGCGTAGTAACTGCTGATCGCCGTGACATGTAGCCCGGGTCGAGCGCCGCGACACCCGGGAAATTGCCCTGGGTATCGCGGCGCTCAACACCAGGCCAAGGGCGCGCTGTGGTCTGCGAAGCTCATGCTTGGCTGGTAGAATCCCGGTTCTTTTTCTCTGGAGGTGAGCCGATGGATGCCCTCGATGCGCTGATCAACCGTGTTTCCGCACCGCGCCTGACCGAACCAGCGCCGAGCGCCGAGCAGCGCGAGCGCCTGTTCAAGGCCGCACTGCGGGCGCCGGATCATGGCCAGCTACGCCCCTGGCGATTTCTCACCGTCGAGGGCGATGCGCGCCATGCACTCGGCGAGCTGTACGCCGAGGCGATCGCCAGCAAGAATCCGCAGGCCGACGACGAGGCGCTGACCAAGGCGCGCAACATGCCGCTGCGTGCGCCGCTGATGATCGTGGTCATTGCCCGTACCCAGGAGCACCCCAAGGTGCCGGCCCAGGAGCAAGTACTGGCCGCGGGCTGCGCTGCCCACGGCATCTTGCTCGCCGCCTATGCCCAAGGCATCGGCGCGGTGTGGCGTACCGGCGAATTGTCCCACGACCCTGTGGTGGATGCCGGCCTGGGCCTGGCGGCCAACGAGCAGGTGATCGGTTACCTGTACCTTGGCACCGCGCAGCGAGAGTTGCGTGATGCTCCGGCCGTGAACATCGACGAATTCGTCAGCGGCTGGGCGGGCAAGGCCCAGGCCTAGCTGCTTTCCCGCTCGATAAGCTCGCATTGCAGAGGCGCCGGTGCGTCACTGGTGCTTTCGGTCAGGACGCCGAGTTTCTGCAGAATGCGTTGCGCCGCCACCTCGCCGATCTGCCGGGCTGGCGGCCTGATGGTCGTCAGGCTGGGCATCAGCATCGGCGCGAAGGCGTAGTCGCCGAACCCCACTACCGCGCAGTCTTCAGGAATACGCACACCGGCCCGGCGACCGGCGAGCAGCCCGCCGGCGGCCAGGTTGTCATTGGCGAAGATGATCGCATCCGGGCGTTGTGCAGCGTGCATCAGGCTCTCCATGGCCTGTTTGCCTGCCTCGAAGGGCAGCAGGTTGTCATCCGGTGCGAAAGACCACGGCTCCAGCCCTGCCGCCCGAACCGTGTCGGCATAGCCATCGCGACGCTCCAGCGCACTGAAATCCCCAGGCACGCTGTTCTGCACGAAGGCGATGCGCCGATAGCCCTTGTCCAGTAGATAGCGTGCGGCGCTAACGCCCACCTGAGCGTGCAGGAAACCCACCTGCAGCGGAGCACGATCAGGCTGGTAATCCCATATTTCCACCAGCGGGATATCGGCATCGGCGAGCATTTTCTCGGTGCCAGCACTGTGGAAGTGGCTGGTGACGACCAGCGCCGCCGGTGACCAGCCCAGGAAGGCGCGCACGGCGCTCTCTTCCTGTTCCTCGCTGAAGTAGCTGGAGGCCAGCAGCAACTGATAGCCGTGGCGGGTGAGGGTGTCACTGAAGCCCTGGATGGTCTGGGCGAAGATCGGCCCCGAGATGTTCGGTATCACCATGCCAACGATGCGCCCCTTCGCCGAGGCAAGCCCGCCAGCCACCAGGTTGGGTACGTAACCCATTTCCTCAACGGCCCTACGAATGCGCTCGCGCAGCTCTTGGGACACCTGATCCGGTTGGTTGAAGTAGCGCGAGACGGTGATCGACGACACACCGATCCGCTCGGCAACGGCGCTCAGGGTAACGCGTCCTGCGCCACGTCTCTTGCGCGGCGAATCAGCGGGCGGGCGGGGCATGGGGCAAATCCTGAGGCAGATTCGGGCGGTCAAACATACTTCACCGTTAGCGCTAACAAAAGCCTCTTCGGCGCCAGTTTTAATTATATTTTTTGGAATATGAAAAGCATTTTTTAGTATTTGACGATCTTTTTGCGGCTCTCCAAACTTTGTTCTTGTTAGCGCTAACAAGCGCACTGCACCTCCGTCGCATGACTGCCACTCGCACGAGCGAGACCCGTATCCGACTGTGCTCAGTACGCTCGCTCTGGCGAGCATCAATCGGTTAATCAGGCAGTGAACATCATGCACAACGCATTATTGCCGGCCGCCCGCAGCGCGCGCCGAATCAGTGGTTCGATCTCCCTCAACCCCCTTGCCGTCGCCGTTGCGCTCGCTTGCGGGGCTGCGCCTTCGTGGGCCGCTGAGCCCTCCGAAACGGGCGCTACGGCGCTGCAGGCGGTCACCGTTACCGCAACCCGTCGCGAGCAATCGCTGCAGGACGTGCCGGTCGCCGTGTCGGTGGTCGAGGGTGAGCAGCTCGAGCGCGACAATCGCAACAACGTCTCGAGCATCGTGCAGCAGGTGCCGACCCTGAATTACCGTAGCGGTGCTTCCAACAAGGACACCTCGCTGTTCATTCGTGGCGTCGGCACCATCACTACATCACCGGGCATCGAGCCGACCGTAGCCACCGTGATCGATGGCGTGGTGCTCGGGCGCCCTGGTCAGTCGACACTCGATCTGTTGGATCTGGAGCGCATAGAAGTGCTGCGCGGCCCACAGGGTACGCTGTTCGGCAAGAATGCCTCGGCGGGTGTGTTGAACATCATTTCCAAGGACATCACCGAAGAAACCCATGGCTACGTGGATTACTCGCACTTCGGTGGTGGCAACGAGAACCGCCTGCGCTTCGGCATCGGCGGGCGCCTGACCGAGACCTTGAAAGGCTCGCTGAGCACTTTGTTGGGCCGGTACGACGGTAACGTGAAGAATGAGTTCAACGGTGACGACGTCAACGGCTATGACCGCAAGGGCGCGCGGGGCAAGCTGGTGTTCGAGCCTAACGATGAACTCAAGGTGACCCTGATCGGTGACTACACTCAGGGCAAGGACAGCATCCCCAACGGCGTATTGACCAGAACCAGCGCCGCCTTTGGCGCCGCAGTGGGCAGTAGCTACACACCAAACGATCACAACCGCAGCATCAACAGCGACATGAACACCCGCGTCGACGACCGCAATCAGGGGCTGTCCGCTCAGGCCGACTGGTCGCTCGGTGACTACACCCTGACGTCGATCACTGCCTGGCGCGGTTGGAACAATACCCAGTATCAGGACGGTGACCGCCTGGCTGGCATCTTCCCCGGGGCGCCGCGCTCGCACGACAAAGGTCAGGTGGATTACAACCAGTATTCGCAGGAAGTGCGCCTGGCATCGCCCAAGGGCGAATTCAACGAATACGTGCTCGGTGCGTTCTACATGCATGGCAAGAGCGAAGAGACCTACCAGCGTGCGGTCACTCCGGTCTCGCTGGTGACCGAGCGCGGGCGTGCCGACTACCAGGCGAGCAATGACAGCTTCGCGCTGTTCGGCGAGAACACCTTCAATTTCACCGATGATTTTCGCGGCATCCTCGGTCTGCGCTGGACCCACGACGACTTGGAGTACAAGCACCAGCGCGTGGTCACGGCCGCTGCCGCCGGCATCCAGCCTAACTACTCCAGCAAGGGGGCGGTGGACGAGGACGGCTTTACCGGCCGAGCCGGTTTTCAGTACGACATCAACGACAGCCTGACCAGCTATGTGACCTACTCGCGAGGCTACAAAGGTCCGGCCTATAACGTGTTCTTCAACATGCAGGCCCGCGACACCGATCCGTTGAAACCGGAAACGTCCAACTCCTGGGAGGCAGGCCTGAAGAGCACTGCCTTCAACAATCGCCTCACGGCCAACCTGGCGGTGTTCCACACCGAGTACGACAACTACCAGGCCAACTTCTATGACGTAGTCGCCGGCACGGTGGTGACCCGCCTGATCAATGCCGGCAGCGTGACCACTCAGGGCATGGAGCTGGACGCAGCCTTCCAGGTCACTCGCCAGTTCAAACTCTCCGGTGCGCTGGCCTACACCCGGGCGCGTATCGACGACTTCAGTTGCCCGGCAAACGCCGCAGCCAACTGCGATGTCAACGGCAAGCCGTTGCCCTTCAGCCCGGACTGGAAGACTTATGTTCGCGCCGACTACAGCATCCCGCTGGATAACGGCCTGGATATCGAACTGAGCACTGACTACGCCTGGCAGGATCAGGTGCAGTACAGCCTCGACCAGAACGAGAACACCGTGCAGGGCGCCTATGGCATCTGGAACGCCAGCATCGCCCTGGCCGACTACAGTGACGGCTGGCGCGTGGCCTTGTTGGCCAAGAACCTGACCGACAAGAGTTATTCCAACGGCTTGGCCTACAGCGGTTATCCGAATCTGAATTACGCGTCGCGCTCGGTGCCGCGTGATGACCAGCGCTACTTTGGCGTGCAGGTGCGCAAGGATTTCTGATCCACGGCAGCCGCGCTTGCCCTGCGTGCGCTATCCGCCCGAGCCGACTGAGAACGGCAGGGCGGTCATGCCTTCATCCAGGTGACTCATCATGACTCGATCCACCCGCCAGCTCAGCCTCGGCGCCTTTCTCATGGCCACCGGGCACCATATCGCCGCCTGGCGCCACCCCGATGTGCCAGCCGATCCGCTGGATTTTTCCGTATACAAACGCACCGCGCAGATCGCCGAAGCGGCCTGTTTCGACGCGCTGTTCGTGGCCGACAGTGTGGCCGCACCGACCGATGCCATCGCCAGCCGCATGCCGCGCTCGGCGCACTTCGAACCGCTGACGCTGCTTTCTGCCCTGAGCGCGGTGACCGAGCGCATCGGCCTGATCAGCACCGTGACCACCAGCTACAACGAGCCCTATCACGTGGCCCGCAAGTTCGCCTCCCTCGACCAACTCTCCGGTGGGCGTGCGGGCTGGAACCTGGTGACCTCGGACGCTGCCGCCGAGGCCTACAACTTCGGCCGTGACGCGCATATTCCCCACGCCGAGCGCTATGCCCGTGCGCGGGAGTTCCATGAGGTGGTCACCGGGCTGTGGGACAGCTGGGCGGATGACGCCTTCCTGCACGACAAGGCCAGCGGCCAGTTCTTCGATCCGGCCAAACTGCATGTGCTCGACCATCAGGGTGAGCACTTCAAGGTACGCGGGCCGCTGAACGTCGCTCGCTCGCCCCAGGGCAGGCCGGTGATCGTTCAGGCAGGCTCCTCGGAAACCGGTCGGCAGCTTGCCGCAGAGACCGCCGAGGTGGTCTTCACCGCGCAGACCTCGCTGGCCAAGGCCCAGGCGTTCTATGCCGATCTCAAGGGCCGCCTGCAGGCCTTCGGGCGAGGCGAGGATTCGCTGAAGATCATGCCCGGCGTATTCGTGGTGGTCGGCCAGAGTGAGGGCGAGGCCCGCGAGAAATTCGAGCGTTTCCAGGAACTGGTCGAGCCCGCGGTCGGCATCGCGCTGCTGGGGCGCATGCTGGGCAATTTCGATCTGTCCGGCTACCCGGCCGATGGTCCGCTGCCGGAGCTGCCGCTGACCGAGAATGGCCAGCAAAGTCGGCAGAAACTGCTGACCGAACTGGCAGGAGCGGAGAACCTGACCCTGGCGCAACTGGGGCGGCGTATCGCTGGCGGGCGCGGGCATTACAGCCTGATCGGCACACCCACGCAGATCGCCGACGAATTACAGGCCTGGTTCGAGGAGCGCGCTGCCGACGGCTTCAACGTGCTGGTACCGCACCTGCCGGCCGGTCTGGAAGATTTCGCCACGCAGGTGGTGCCTGAACTGCAGCGCCGCGGGCTATTCCGCCGCGAGTACCAAGGCCGCACGCTGCGCGATCATCTGGGCCTGAGTGCGCCGCAGAACCGCTTCTTCACGCAGGGAAATCGATGAAACTCGTCCTCGCCTGTCTGTTGGCCCTCGGGATTCCCGGCAGCGCGTTCGCGCTGTATGGCGACGCCCGGCCCGACGCCCCGGAGCTTGCCGTGCGCGGCGAGCATCCTGTGGGGGTGCGTACCCTCGAACTGGTAAACCGCGATCAACTCGACGTGCTGGCCATCGATGCCAAGAATCCAACGCCGCGTTACGAGCGCAAGTTGCGCCTGGAAATCTGGTACCCGGCGCTACTGCCGGCCGGGCAACAGGAACTCACCACCTACCGCGACGTGCTGGGGGCCGGTGCCGACGACCCCAAACGTCCCAACACGCCGTTCGAGTTCCAGGGCCGTGCATTGCGTGACGCACCGGCGAGCGAGGGCCGTTATCCGTTGGTCATCGTCTCCCACGGCTACCCGGGCTCGCGCCTGCAGATGAGCTACCTGACCGAGCAGCTGGCCTCCCACGGCTATGTAGTGGCGGCCATCGACCACACTGAGTCGACCCGCGCGGACAAGGCGGGGTTTGCCAGTACGCTGCTCAATCGTCCGCTGGACGATCTGTTCGTTCTCGAACAACTAAACGTCATCAGCGAGGCCGGCAGTGGCAGCTTTCTGGCCGGGCGTGTAGACGCGCAGCGCACCGCTTTGCTGGGTTACTCCATGGGTGGCTACGGCGCATTGAATGCCGCAGGCGCCGGAGTCAGCGCGGTGGCCAGCAGCCTGGTGCCGGGCAAGGCGCTCGAACAACGACGTGCCGGCAACCCCGTCTACGAAAGTGGTCGAGACCCACGAATCAAGGCGTTGGTGCTGTTCGCGCCCTGGGGCGGGCGGCAGGGCATCTTCGATCAAGCCGGTCTGGCTGGCCTGCGCGTGCCGAGCCTGTTCATCGCCGGTGATCAGGATGACGTCTCCGGTTATCGCGACGGTATCAGGCGCCTGGTGGACGGCGCGGTGAATGCGGATCGTTACCTGCTGGTCTATCAGAATGCCCGCCACAACGTGGCGCCGAACCCGCCACCGCCTGCCGCCAGTAGTCATCCCGACGATTTCTCCGCCTATGCGGAGCCGGTGTGGGACAGCGCGCGGCTCAACAATATCAACCAGCATTTCGTTCTGGCGTTTCTCGACCAGCAGCTCAAGGGGCTGGATAGAAAGGCCTATCTTGATTTGACGCCGCTGGCCGTCGACGGCAAATGGTCGGTGGACGACGAGGGCCGCCAGCAGGCCGATCACAGCTACTGGCATGGCTTCAAGAACCGCAGCGCCGTGGGCCTCGAGTGGTACCACCTGCCCGCCGCGCAACCGGCACCTATTCCCTGATGGAGAACTTCTGATGACCTACATCGCCAACCCGCAGCGCTACGAGCGTGTACCGTATCGTCGTGTCGGCCGCAGTGGCCTGGTGCTGCCGGCCCTGTCTCTGGGCCTGTGGCACAACTTCGGTGACGCCACGCCCATCGACACCCAGCGTGCGCTGCTGCGCACGGCGTTCGATCTGGGGATCAATCACTTCGATCTGGCCAACAACTATGGGCCACCCTACGGCAGCGCCGAGATCAATTTCGGACGCCTGCTGCGCGAGGATTTCCGGCAGTACCGTGATGAGCTGATCATCTCTACCAAGGCCGGCTGGGACATGTGGCCCGGCCCCTACGGGCAGGGCGGCAGTTCGCGCAAGTACCTGATCTCCAGCCTCGACCAGAGCCTGCAGCGCCTCGGCGTGGACTACGTCGACATCTTCTATTCGCACCGCTTCGACCCGCACACGCCGCTGGAAGAAACCGCCGGGGCACTGGCCAGCATCGTCGAGCAGGGTAAGGCGCTGTACATCGGCATCTCCTCCTACTCGGCAGGCAAGACCCAGGAAATCGCCGCGCTGCTGCGGGCACGCAACGTGCCGCTGCTGATCCATCAGCCGGCCTACAACCTGTTCAATCGCTGGATCGAGAAGGATCTGCTGACGGCGACCGAGGAGGAGGGCGCCGGGGTAATCGTGTTTACCGCGCTGGCCCAGGGGCTGCTCAGTGACAAGTACCTCGATGGCATTCCCGCCGACGCTCGGGTCAATCGGCCGGGTGGCGCGTCACTGCGGCCCGAGCATCTGTCCGACGACAACATCGCTCGTGCCCGTGCCCTCAACGAAATCGCCCAACGTCGCGGCCAGAGCCTGGCGCAGCTGGCGCTGGCCTGGACCCTGCGCGATGCGCGGGTCACCTCGGCGCTGATCGGCGCAAGCAAGCCGGAGCAGATCATCGAGAACGTCGCGGCGCTGGACAACCTGGCGTTCAGCGCCGAGGAACTGGCGGAGATCGACCGTTACGCCGTCGAGGGTGGCATCAACCTTTGGGAAAAACCGTCGACCGACTGGCAGGAGTGAGCATGAAAGGTATGAAGTTAGCGCTTGCCGCACTGGCGTTGATCGGTCTTGCGCAGGCTGTGCATGCCGACCCGCAGACCTTGCGCATCGGCTATCAGAAAGGCTCGGTCAGCCTGGTGCTGGCCAAGGAACACGGCATGCTGGAAAAGCGTTTCGCCGACACCAAGGTGCAGTGGATCGAATTCCCAGCGGGCCCGCAAATGCTCGAAGCGCTGAACATCGGCAGTCTGGACATTGGTGCCACGGGCGACATCCCGCCGATCTTCGCCCAGGCCGCAGGCGCCGATCTGCTGTACATCGCTGCCGAGCCACCGAAGCCCCAGGCCGAAGTGATTTTGGTGCCGAAAAGCAGCCCCATCCAGTCGGTAAAAGAACTCAAGGGCCGCAAGGTCGCCTTGCAGAAGGGCTCTAGTGCGCACAACCTGGTGCTGCGTGCACTGCAGCGTGAAGGCCTGAGCTTTGCCGATATCCAGCCGATCTACCTGGCGCCCTCCGACGCCCGTGCCGCCTTCGAGAGCGGCAGTGTGGATGCCTGGGCGATCTGGGATCCGTTCTATTCGGCCATCGATCTGGAAGGCAAGGCGCGCCTGCTGGCCAATGGTGAAGGTCTGGGCTTTATCGGCCCGTTCTTCCTGGCTGCGCGGCCCTATGCCGAGGCCAATCCGGCGTTCATTGCGCAGTTGCTCGAAGAGCTCGGTCACGCCGAGGCACTGACCCGCGATGACAAGGCGGCGAGCATCAGCCTGCTGGCACGCTTCATGGGCTTGCCCGAAGCGGTGATCGAACGCACCTTCAGCCACCGCCCGCCATCGCCGCCTGTCCCGGTCACTGAAGAAATCGTCGCGGCCCAGCAGCGCACCGCCGACCTTTTTCTGGAAAACCGTTTGCTGCCCAAGCGGGTCGATGTGCGCAGCGCTGTCTGGAAGCCTTTATAGGCGCTTTGCTGGTGCGGTGGTAAAAGGCATAAGCGGACATCGGGACGGGCAGGGATGCCCAGTCCATGCCCGTGATTTTCGCGGGCATGGCCCGCTGCCACAGATAATTACCAGTCCATCCCACGGGAACGATCGGCCGCTCCCGCCACCAAGTAGGCATTAAACCGCTGTCTCCAGCGGCAGGATCAGTTTGGCGCTGAAACCGCCGTCCGGGTGGTTTTCCAGTTGCAGGCGACCGCCATGACGTTCTGCGGCGCGGCGGGTGATGGCCAGGCCGAGGCCGTGGCCGGCAGCACTCTGGCCGGGGGCGCGGAAGAACGGTTCGCCGAGTTGGACCAGGTGCTGTTCGGCAACGCCGGGGCCGTGGTCGCGGACTTCCAGGTACACCTCATCGGTGCGACGTACGAAATTCAACTCGATAGGCTGCCCCTCGGGGCTGAAGCGCAGGGCGTTACGCAGCAGGTTGTCCAGCGCCCGCTCGAGCATGTCTGGCCAGCCGATCAGGTGCATGCCCGGCTGCAGTCTGACATCCAGCTGCTGTTCGGGATGGCTGAGTTTGACGTCCTCGCGCAGTTTGCTGGCCAGTTGTGCCAGATCGATACTCTGTGAAGAACCCGGCTCCGCATCTAGGCGGGCTAGGGTGAGGATTTCGCTGATCAGGTCTTCGAGGCGATCGCACTCGCGGGTCAGCCGCGGCCAGAGTTTCTCGCGCTCGGCCGGCTCGGCGCGCTCGGCCAGGGCCAAGGCGATGCGCAGGCGGGCCAGGGGTGAGCGCAGCTCGTGGGACACGTCACGCAGCAGCTGGCGCTGGCTGCCGATCAGGTCCTGCAGGCGTGCGCCCATACGGTTGAAGTCGTTAGCCAGTACGCCCAACTCGTCACGCCGGCTGGCCAGCCGCGCCAGGCTGTTCTGCTGGTAGGCGGTTTGCCCGAGGTCATGCACCGCACCGCGCAGGCGATCCAGTGGGCGGGTGATGGATAGGGTCAGCAGCAGGCTGAACAGCGTCAGTACCACCAGGGCGATGCCCAGGGCGCTGAGCGGCCACAGCAGGCTGCCGCGGTGCCAGGCGTCCAGTTCTGGGTGCGGAATGCGGTAGATGAACAGGTAGGTTTCACCGCTGACCGGGCTGGTGTAGTCGGTGGTCAGGCGCCGCCAGGGTAGGTGCTTGTCGCCCCGGTTGCGCTCTTCGAAGGCCGCCGCACGGGGCGGGAAGGTGCCGCGAACCGCTGGCTGACCCGCTTCGGTCAGCACCTGGGTATCGATGCGAAAACGCCGCTTGCGCTGCTCCAGTACGTCCTGGGCGGCGCGTGGGCCGTCTTTCTCGAAAATCCGAACCCACTCGGCTGGCAGGTCCTCCAGGCCGGGATGCTGATTGAGGATCCAGGTGTCCTGGTTCAGGGCGCGCCCGAGCAGCATGGAAAGGCCTGCGACCAGGGCGATGGCCAACCAGAAGCTGCCGAGAATCCGCCAGAACAATGAACGCACGAGAGACTCCTCAAACGACAAAAGCCTGCGCCAGGTGAATGGCGCAGGCAGTATGGGGCTGGCCGCTATCACGGCCAGCATAGGGTCCGTCACCGTTTCAACGCGGCCGTGCTTGAAACGGCAACAGATCCCAGGATCAGCCAGCTTTCTTGTGTTCGGCTTTCCAGGCTTCGAAGGCTTCGCGGTCGGCTTTGCGTTCTTTCATCTTGGCGACCTGCTCGTCGAAAGTCTTCTGCTGCTCGGGCGTCAGCACGGCGCGAATGGCGCTTTGCTGCTTGTCGCGGGACGCCTTGCGCTCGCTTTCCAGAGCCTTCTTGTCAGCCTCGGGCAGTTTGTCCAGATAGCGTTGGGTCAGTTCGCGATCGTTCTTGCGCTGTTCGCCCATCAGTTTGTGAACCTGGCGTTGCTGCTCCTTGCTCAGGTCCAACTCATGGAACATGCGGGGGCCTGGGCCCGGGCCGCCTGGGCGGTGATCGTCACCGGGGGCGGCCATGGCCAGGGTCGGCAGGGTCATGGCGAGGAGCAGGGCGGTCATGGTCTTGCGCATGGTGTATCTCCTTGTCTCGAAACCGGCCAGTTGCCGGATGTGCCCAGATTAGGGCTTTCAAGGTAAGGCGCAGTCAGCCAAGGTAAAGGCAGGGTAAAGAGCGCTGTCGCAATGTAAAGCGGCCAGGGCATGAATCAAGGCGCGTAGTAATAGCCGCGCCCACGCAGCGCGACCACGCGCGGACGGCCATCGGAGTGCGGGCCGATCTTCTTGCGCAGGTTGCTGACGTGCATGTCCAGGCTGCGGTCGTAGAGGGTCAGCTTGCGGCCCAGGGCCAGCTGGGCGAGCGCCTGCTTGTCGACCGGCTCGCCCGGCTGCTTGAGCAGCGCCTCGAGCACCCGGCTTTCGGACAGAGTCAGGACGATTTCCTGGCCTTCGGCACCCAGCGCGGCCACGCCACGGGCCGGGCTGAAACGCAGGTCGCCCAGCTCGATCTGGCTGGACGCGGCCGGCGGCAGGCTGCGCCGTAGTACGGCACGCAGGCGGGCGGTCAGCTCGCGGGGGTCGCAGGGTTTGGCCAGGTAATCGTCGGCGCCCAGTTCCAGGCCGAGGATTCGGTCCAGGGGTTCGCCGCGGGCCGAAAGCATCAGCACCGGCAAGTCGGGGTGCTCGCCGCGCAATTGCTTGAGCAGCTCCAGGCCGCTGCCGTCGGGCAGCATCACGTCCAGCACCACGGCGTCGGGCGCACTTTGCATCAACGCCTGGCGCGCGCCCTGGCCGTCGTGGCGGGCAGTGACCTGGAAGCCTTCCTGGGTCAGCCAACTGGCCAGCAGGTCACAGAGTTCGACGTCATCGTCGATCAGCAGCAGCTCACTCATGGCGGTGATGACGATTCCCTGTTACGGCAGTACGTGCTTGAAGGGTTTGACCACGATGCTGGCGTAGACGCCGGCGGTGCGGAACGGGTCGGCGCTGGCCCAGGTCTTGGCGGCTTCCAGCGATTCGAATTCGGCGACGATCAGGCTGCCGGTGAAGCCCGCCGGGCCTGGATCGTTGCTGTCGATGGCCGGGTTGGGGCCGGCCAGTACCAGGCGGCCTTCGTTTTTCAGCTGTTCCAGGCGGGCCAGGTGAGCGGGACGAACGGAGAGGCGAAGCTCGAGGGAGTTTTCCACGTCGGTGGCGATGATGGCGTAGAGCATGTCGATCCTTGTGGGTGAGCCGCGAGAAAAGAGGCGAGAGAACAGCGCGATAGCGGGCAAGAATCTGCCGGCCGCGGCATAATAACAAACATGATTCGTCGGGAAAGCGCCCCTTATGCAGGTTGATCTTCATTGCCACAGTACCGCTTCGGACGGCGCCCTGCCGCCTGCCGAGGTGGTCGCGCGGGCGCACGGGCGCGGCGTCACCATGCTGGCGCTGACCGACCACGACACCCTCGAAGGGCTCGATGAGGCGCGCGCCACGGCAAGCGAGCTGGGCGTGCAACTGGTCAATGGCATCGAGTTGTCCTGTACCTGGGGCGGCGCGACCATTCATGTGCTGGGCTATGCCTTCGACAGCGACGCGCCGGCCTTGCGCCAGGCCATCGCCGACCTGCACCAGGGCCGCTGGCTGCGCGCCGAGGAGATCTCCCGGCGCCTGGCGCTCAAGGGCATGGAGGGCGCGCTGGAAGGTGCGCGGGCCATTCAGCAGGCCCAGGGCGAAAGCGGCAACGCGCCTGCGCGGCCGCATTTCGCGGAGTTTCTGGTGCGCGGTGGCTTCGTCAAGGATCGCGCCGACGCCTTTCGCAAATGGCTGGGCTCCGGCAAGCTCGGCGACGTCAAGCAGCACTGGCCAACGTTAGATGAAACGCTCGAGACACTGCGCCAGTCCAATGCGTGGATCAGCCTTGCCCACCCCTGGCAGTACGACTTCACGCGCAGCAAGCGCCGCAAACTGGTGACTGCATTCGCCGCAGCGGGCGGTCACTCGCTGGAGGTCGTCAACGGCATGCAGCCGGCCGAGCAGGTCGGTGGGCTGGCGATTCTGGCGCGTGAGTTCGGCCTGCTGGCCAGTGTCGGCAGCGATTTTCACGCTCCAGGCGATTGGTCGGAACTGGGTTTGTACCGGCCGCTGCCCGATGACCTTTCCCCGTTATGGACGCGTTTCGGCTGCGCGCCCTCGTACGAAGCCGTTTGAGAGTTGCTAGCCATGAGCCAGTTTTTTCAGATTCACCCGGAAAGTCCCCAGGCCCGTCTGATCAAGCAGGCGGTCGACATCATCCGCAACGGTGGCGTGGTGGTGTATCCCACCGACTCGTCCTACGCGGTGGGCTGCCAGATGGGCGCCAAGAACGCCATGGAGCGGATTCGGCGCCTGCGTCAGCTCGATGACAAGCACAATTTCACCCTGGTGTGCCGCGACCTGTCGCAGCTCAGCACCTTTGCCAAGGTCGACACTGCCGCCTTTCGGCTGCTGAAGAACCACACGCCGGGGCCGTACACCTTCATTCTCAACGCCACCCGCGAAGTGCCGCGCATGCTGCTGCACCCCAAGCGCCGCACCATCGGCCTGAGGGTGCCCAGCCATCCCATCGCCGCGGCGCTGCTCGAGGAACTCGGCGAGCCGATGATGAGCGTCAGTCTGATCCTGCCCGGCGAAGACCTGCCGATGAGCGATCCCTACGAGATGCGCCAGATGCTCGAGCATCAGGTGGATCTGGTCATCGACGGTGGCTTCGGCGGCCTGGAAGCCTCTACGGTAATCGGTCTGGTGGACGACGAGCCCGAGGTGATCCGCGTCGGTTGCGGCGATCCATCGCCTTTCGAGTCACGCTGATTCGATGTCGACCATAACCGAGACCGTCGACAGTCAGGCCGGCGCCCAGCAGGAGTTGCCATTCGCCATGGTCTATGGCGAGGCGCTCACCGAGCTGCCCGTCGACCTGTACATCCCGCCGGACGCCCTGGAAGTATTCCTCGAAGCCTTCGAAGGCCCGCTGGACCTGCTGCTCTACCTGATTCGCAAGCAGAACATCGACGTGCTGGACATCCCGGTGGCGGAGATCACTCGCCAATATATGGGCTACGTCGAGCTGATGCACACCGTGCGCCTGGAGCTGGCCGCCGAGTACCTGGTGATGGCGGCCATGCTCGCCGAGATCAAGTCGCGCATGCTCTTGCCGCGCTCGGCCGAGGCCGAAGAAGAGGAAGACGACCCGCGTGCCGAGCTGATTCGCCGCCTGCTCGAATACGAACGCTTCAAGGCCGCCGCCGAGGGCATCGATGCCCTGCCGCGGGTGGGCCGCGACCTCATCGTGCCGCGCGTCGAGGCGCCGGAAGCGAGGGCGCGCAAGCTGCTGCCCACGGTGGAGCTACAGGAACTGCTGGTGTCGATGGCCGAGGTGCTGCGCCGCGCCGACATGTTCGAAAGCCACCAGGTCAGCCGCGAGGCGCTGTCCACCCGCGAGCGCATGAGCGAGGTGCTCGAACGGCTGAAGGGCGGGGTGTTCGTGCCGTTCGTCGAGCTGTTCACTGCGGAGGAAGGTCGCCTCGGCGTGGTGGTGACCTTCATGGCGATTCTCGAGCTGGTCAAGGAGTCGCTGGTCGAACTGGTGCAGAACGAGGCGTTCGCCGCCGTGCACGTGCGCCTGCGCGTGGCGGGCGTGGAGGAAGAGGGCGAGAGCGCGTTCGAATGAGCTGCTAGACTCGCCGCTTTTGCGGCTGCGCGCGGTATGTCCCGACCATGAACCTGTCCGATCCCAAGCAACTCTCTACCTTGCTCGAGGGCCTGCTGCTGGCCTCCGGCAAGCCGCTGTCGCTCGAGCGGATCATGGAATTGTTCGAGGAAGCCGAGCGCTCGGAGGCCGATGTGTTTCGCAAGGCGCTGGCGATCCTCGGTGGCAGCTGCAAGGGCCGCGCCTTCGAGCTCAAGGAGGTGGCCTCCGGCTATCGCCTGCAGGTTCGCGACAGCTTTTCCCCCTGGGTCGGCCGCCTGTGGGAAGAGCGCCCGCAGCGCTATTCGCGGGCCATGCTCGAGACCCTGGCGCTGATCGCCTACCGCCAGCCCATTACCCGCGGCGAGATCGAGGAGATCCGCGGCGTGGCGGTGAACAGCCAGATCGTCAAGACCCTGCAGGAGCGCGAGTGGATTCGCGTGGTCGGTTACCGCGACGTGCCCGGCCGGCCGGCCATGTTCGCCACCACCAAGGGCTTTCTCGACCACTTCAACCTGAAGAACCTTGACGAGCTGCCGCCTTTGGCTGCGCTGCGCGAGCTGGAGCCCGAGCCAATATTGGCTCAGGACGACGATGACCCGGCGGTGCCACAGAGCCTGCAGGCGCGCGCCGATCTGGCCCTGGCGGATGACGACGCCGAGCCCGAAACCGACGCCCAGGCCAAGGCCGAGACCAGTTTCGGCTCGCTACTGGCCGAGCTGGATGCCATGGAGCAGGGCCTGAAAACCGACTTCGACGATCTGGCGCGCGCCGGCGATGAGTCGAACCAGGGTGAGTCGGAAACGGTCTCTAGGGTTGCGGATGACCCGTCCACCAGCGAGCGCGAAGAGACTTCATGAAAGACCCCTGCATCAGCGTCTGCAAATTCGATGACGGCATCTGCCTCGGTTGCGGGCGCAGCAAGGCGGAAATCAAGGCCTGGAAGAAACTCGACAAGGCCGAGCAGCGCCTGGTCGCCGCTGAGGCGGACATGCGCCTGCTGGCCATGGGCAGCAAGGCACGTCGCAAGCGCTAGCTGCCGACCGACGGTCATGCGCTACATCGCCCGACGGCTATGCTCTGCTGCCAGGTGCGTGCCGCGCCTGATCCGCGTATGATGCGCGCCCCTTCCTAGGGTCTGTTGTCTCGCCGCAAGGCGGCTCGCGTTGAGACGGCAACAGACCCTAATGATCGTCCCATCACCAGAAAACACCGGGAGGTGCCCAGATGAGTGAAACCGAAGAATACAGCCCCGCTGGCGAAAAACTGCAGAAGGTCCTGGCTCGCATGGGCCTGGCCTCGCGCCGCGAAATCGAATCCTGGATCACTGCCGGCCGCGTCAAGGTCAACGGCAACGACGCCAGCCTCGGCCAGCGTGTCGACCTGCATGACGCCATCTCCGTCGACGGCCGTTTGTTGCGCCGCGAAGAGGCGACGGAAACCGTGCGCCGCGTGCTGATCTACAACAAGCCCGACGGCGAGATCTGCACCCGCGACGACCCGGAAGGCCGCCCGACGGTGTTCGACCGCCTGCCGCGCCCGAAAGAGGGCCGCTGGATCAACATCGGCCGTCTGGACATCAACACCACCGGCCTGCTGATGTTCACCACGGACGGCGAGCTGGCCAACCGTCTGATGCACCCGTCCTACCAGATGGACCGTGAATACGCCGTGCGCGTACGCGGCGAGGTTGATGAGGAGATGATCGAACGCCTCAAGGCGGGCGTGATGCTCGAAGACGGCCCGGCCAAGTTCACCGACATCAAGGAAGCGCCAGGTGGTGAGGGTTTCAACCACTGGTACCACTGCGTGGTCATGGAAGGTCGTAACCGCGAAGTACGTCGCCTGTGGGAATCCCAGGGCCTGGTGGTCAGCCGCCTGAAGCGCGTGCGCTTCGGCCCGGTGTTCATGACCTCGGACCTGCCCATGGGCCGTTGGCGCGAAATGGGCCAGCGCGAAGTCGACATCCTCAGCGAAGAGGTCGGCCTCAAGCCGGTTGCCCTGCCGGAGATGAAGGAAAAGACCCGCGACAAGCTCGACCGCCTGCAGCGCAAGGCCGCCAAGCCGGTCGGCCGCGGTGAGCGCCCCGGGCGCACCCTGCGCCCGGCCAATGGTGGCCCTGCTCAGGGCGCCGCTCGTGGTAGCCGTGCAGAGCAAAGCGAACGTCCGAGCCGTGCACCGCGCCCGTCGGCTGGTGAGTCGGCTCGCGGTACGCCGGTTGCCGAGCGCCCGCGTGATGTCGGCAAGAAGCCGAGCAAGCCGCGTGGCGAATCCGCTGAGCGTGCGCCGCGCAAGCCGGCCGGTGGCGATAATCGTCGTAGCCGCCCGGCAGGCGATGGCCAGCGTCCGGGTTCCGGTCGCGGCAGTCGCAAGCCGTAGTGAAACGCTGAAAGCTGGGTAAGCACGGAGGGCGCCCCTCTAGGCCGTGGACCACACAGGCCAGCCTGTAGGAGCAGCTTTAGCCGCGATACTCTGCGAAGGGCGCGCGGCTGGAGCTGCTCCTAGGCATGCAATGCCACCAGCTTGCGGATAAAAAAGGGCCCCAGTCCTCTCGGCTGGGGACCTTTTCAATGGGCGTCGATCAGAGCTTTCAGCCTGCCATCGCCAGGCAGTTGCGGCCGCTGCGCTTGGCGCTGTAAAGCGCCTTGTCCGCGCGGTTGAGCAAGCCGTCCGCCGATTCGCCGGGCTCCAGGGTGGCGCAGCCCAGGCTGATGGACATCTTCACTGGCCGGCCCTGCACCACGCACTGCAGGCCCAGCACCGCTTCGCGCAGACGCTCGCCGACCAGCTTGGCACCTTCGCCTGGAGTGCCGGACAGCAGCACCAGAAACTCCTCGCCGCCATAGCGGAACACCATGTCGATGTTGCGCAGCTGATCCTTGATGGTGGTGGCGACGGCCTTGAGCACTTCGTCGCCGGCGCTGTGGCCGTGCTCGTCGTTGATGCCCTTGAAGTGATCGATGTCCAGCATCAGCAGCGACAGCGGCTGGCTATTACGGCGCGCCAGTTCGATCTCACGGCCCAGCACCTGATCCATGGCGATGCGGTTGCCGGTGTTGGTCAGCGGATCGCGCAGCGCGCTCTGGATCGCCACGCGGTAGAGCAGGGCGTTGCGCAGCGGGTACATGAGGCTGGCCAGCAGGGATTCGAGCTGCGCCAGTTCGTGATCGGAAAAACGCTGGCGCCGCCGGAAGGTCAGCTCACCCAGGTATTCGCTCTCGTGGCTGAGGCGATAGGTCGCCGAGTGATTGGCCTGCTGGCCGAAATCCAGGCGCAGGTCGCTGCTCGAGTGCTGATAGCCCAGCGAGTCCACCGGAACCAGGTGCTGCAGCTCGCGGAAGAAGGTGGCGAGGATGCGCTCGGCGTCCAGGCTGGTCTGCAATTGCAGACCGAGGCGCTGGCGCAGCTGCGCCAGGCTGACCGGACGGGTCTGCTCCTTGCGCGGCGAGAGGCCGAGACGCTGCACTTTGGCAGCGTCGAAATCGATGGTGTTTTTCTGGCTGGGTGGGACCATTTTTATGAACCTCTGGCGCTTCGTTGCAGCTTGCAAGCTACAGAGCTAATTTCGTGCCAGTCTTTTTGGGCCGATTAAAAGCCTTGAGGTTCAACAGGTTGCAACTGATCGATAGCGGCAGAGGGCCATTGATGGCAATGCGCCGTCAGAATGACGGCAAGCGTTTGCCGCTTTGCGGGGACGCGCGACAATTTAATGTCGCGGCGCTGATCGTGGTGGGCGAGGGCGATAAGACGGTGACTATTGGGCGTCGAATGCCTGGCCATTGATGCCCTGGCTGTCCGACCCCATCAGGTAAAGGTAGACCGGCATGATGGCCTCCGGCGTCGGTCGGGTCTGCGGATCCTCGCCAGGATAAGCCTGGGCGCGCATGTCAGTGCGCGTGCCGCCCGGATTGACGCTGTTGGCACGGATTGCGGTGATGCCTTCGATCTCGTCGGCCATTACCTGCATCAGCCCTTCGGTGGCGAACTTGGACACCGCATAGGCGCCCCAGTAGGCACGGCCCTTGCGGCCGACGCTGCTGGAGGTGAACACCACCGAGGCATCGGCGGACAGTTTGAGCAGCGGCAGCAGCGTGCTGGTCAGCATGAACATCGCGTTGACGTTGACCTGCATGACTCGCATGAAATTATCGCCGGACAGCTGCTCCAGTGGCGTGCGCGGGCCGATGATAGAGGCGTTGTGCAGCAGGCCATCGAGCTTGCCGAAGGCTTTCTCGACCGTCGCCGCCAACTCGTCGTACTGATGCGGCAGGGCCGTTTCCAGATCGAAGGGAATCACCACCGGCTGTGGGTGACCCGCCTGCTCGATGGCGTCGTAGGTGCGCGCCAGGTTCTCCTCGCTCTTGCCCAGCAGCAGCACGGTGGCGCCGTGGGCCGCATAGGTTCGCGCTGCGGCGGCGCCGATGCCGCGGCCGGCGCCGGTCACCAGGATCACGCGATCCTTGAGCAGGTCGGGGCGGGCGCTGTAATCGAACATGGCAACAGTCCTCTGGTTTCGTAGGGATGAAATGAATGGGGCCCGCCGACAAGGCGGCGGGCTCATTTTAGGCGGGGGCGCTCAGCGCTTGCTGACCGGCGTCATGAAGCGACAGCGATTCAGCAGCTGCACAGCGCCTGATCGAGCACTTTGCGCAGTTCCAGCGGATGGTCGATGACCACATCGGCGCCCCAGTGACGGGGATTGTCGTCGGGGTGGATATAGCCGTAGGTGACCGCCGCGGTCTTGGTGCCGGCGTCGCGGCCGGACTCGATGTCGCGCAGGTCGTCGCCGACGAACAGCACGGTGGCCGGGTCGAGCTTGAGGGTCGAGCAGGCGAGGATCATCGGCTCCGGGTCGGGCTTGCTACGGGTCACGTGGTCCGGGCAAATCAGGATCGAGGAGCGCTCGGCCAGGCCCAGGCGCTGCATGATCGGCTCGGCGAAACGCAGCGGCTTGTTGGTCACCACGCCCCAGATCAGCTTGGCCCGTTCGATGTCCTCGAGCAGCGGCTCGATGCCTTCGTAAGGGCGGGTCAGTACCGCGCAGTGGTCCTGGTAGCGCTCCAGAAACTCCAGACGCAAGGCTTCGAAACCCGGGCTCATCGGGTCGATGTCGAAGGCGTTGAGGATCATCGCCCGGGCGCCGCCGGAGACGTGGTCGCGAATCAGCTTTTCCGCTACCGGCGGCAGGCCGCGCTCGGCGCGCATGGCCTGGCAGATGGCGATGAAGTCCGGCGCGCTGTCGAGCAGCGTGCCATCCATGTCGAAAAGAACCGCGCGCAAGCGCATCAGGCCTCCTTGGGGATTCGAGTCATAGCGTTGGCATGTGCCCACATTGGCGTAGGCAAATGACGTAGGCCGCATGTTGCCAGTTTCCGTTGCCGATTGGGGCGGCGTTATCCCACTGTATGTCACTTTGTCGCAGCGTGCAGCCGCTCAGCTCATCAGGCTTACCTGTGCGGCGACGATGCGCCACTGGCCGTCGAGTTTCACCCAACTTTGCTGTTGGCGGCCGATGCGCTCGCTGCCCGCGCGGGTGAACTCGGTGCTGCATACGGCGAAGTCCTCGCCATAGGTGGTGATAACCGTGTTGTGCAATTCGCGGTGCAGGCCGGCGGTTGGTCGCGCGGCGCGAAAGGCGCGGATCTCGTCGATGCCATAGAGGTTTTCAGAGGCGCCGAGGCGCACGGTACGTGCGTCGTGCCAGAACAGCTCGTCGAGCACGGCGATATCATTGCTGATCAACGCCTGTTCATAGCGCTGGAAGGCCGCGTTGACTTCGGCGTGCACGGCAGGCAGGTCTATCTGTTCAGGGTTCATGCATTCACTCCAGGTTCACGGCTTGGGCTTGCGCGATGCCCAGGCGCTCCAGCGCTGCGGCCGCGCGCAGGCAGGCGTCTTCGCGGAACGGCGCGGCGATCAGTTGCACGCCGATCGGCAGGCCGGCGGAGGTACGCAGCGGCACGCTGACCACCGGCAGGCCGAGGAAGGAAATCGGTTGTGCCAGCATGCCCATGCTGGCACGGGTCGGTAGGTCGACGCCGTTGATGCGCAGGGTTGCCTGGCCGATGGGTGTCGCGCTGGTCGGCGTTGCCGGGGCGATCAGCACGTCGATATCGTTGAACAGCGGCAGTACCTGGCTCTGGAAATACCGCCGGAAACGCTGCGCTTGGACGTACCAGGCGGCGGGAATCATCGCGCCGGCTAGCAGGCGTTCGCGCGACAGCGGCTCGAACACCTCCGGTGAGCTGCGCAGTGCTGGCAGGTAGGCGTTGCCGCCTTCGCTGGCGCTGATGATGAATGCCGAGGTGCGGGCCAGCTCGGCGTCGGCCAGGGTGACTTCCTCGCTGGCGCTCAGGGCCTTGGCGGCGCGGGCCACGGCGTCACGGGCGCTGTCGTCGCACCACTGCTGGAAGTAGCCGCCCAGCACGCCGACGCGCAGGCCACCCAGATCCTGCTCGAGAAGCTCCGATACGGCTTGCGGCGGTTGGCTGGCCTGGAAGCCGTCCGCCGGATCATGGCCCTGCAGTGCGTCGTACACGGCGGCAAGGTCGGCGGTGCTGCGCGCCAGCGGCCCGATATGGTCGAGGCTGCCCACGAACGGGTGCGAGCCACTGCGCGACAGCCGGCCGAAGGTGGGCTTGAGGCCGAAGATTCCGCAGAGCGAGGCGGGCACGCGAATGGAGCCGTTGGTGTCGCTGCCCAGGGAGAAGTTCACCAGGCCGGCTGCTACCGCCGCTGCCGAGCCGCCGGAGGAGCCACCGGCGATGCGTGACAGGTCGTGGGGGTTGCGGGTGGCGCCGAAGTGGGTGTTTTCCGTGGTGAAACCGTAGGCGTAGGCATCCATGTTCAGCATCCCCGAGAGCAGGGCGCCACTGGCGGACAGCTGGCGCACGGCCCAGGCGTCGGCCTGTGCGGCCGGTCGGTTCTGGAACAGCTGGGCGCCGGCCAGGGTCGCAAAGCCAGCGACGTCGAACAGGTTCTTCGCCGCATAGGGTACGGCCGCCAGGGCGGGCAGGGGCGAGCCTTCGCGGCGCAAGCGGTCCAGCCGCTCGGCTTCCTCGCGCATGCGCTGGTGGGTGATCTGCGTCCAGGCATTGATTGCCGGGTTGTGGCGCTCGATGGCCGCCAGGCTGTGCTCGGTGACTTCCCGTGCACTGAACTCGCCCGCTGCCAGGCCCGTTCGGATTTCGTCGATGGAGAGCAGGGTGGGATTCATGCCTGGTACACCCCCGCAACTTCCAGTCGATCATCGAGCGCAAAGGTCATCAGCGGTTCGGCCATGGCGGCGATGCGGGTGAACTGAGTGAGAAGCTCCTGGCGCCGCGCGTCGTCCAGCTCCAGGGCCAGAACCTGTTCCATCTGGGCGACATAGGCGGCCCAGTCGGGCGTGATCGGTGGCATGGTGGTTTCCTTGCGAAGTGGCGGCTCTAAGCCACGGGTGCGGTGGGATGAATTGCCGCGAGGCGATTTCAGCAGGTGGACGGTTTCTATATCATCGGTCGAATGAAACGAAAGTTACAAGGCGCCTTCCATGACTCAACTCGATGAACGTCTGCGCAGCCACTATGCACAGCTCGCGCCACAGGAGCAGCGTATCGCTGACTTCGTGCTCGACCATTACGATGACCTGGTCAGTTACAACAGCGCCGAACTGGCGCGGCTCGCTGGGGTTTCCAAAGCCACCGTGAGCCGGTTGTTCAAGCGCCTGGGGTACGACAAATACAAGGACATGCGCGAAGAGCAGCGCGGCCTGCGCCAGAGCGGCATGCCGGTGGCCGAGAACCGCGACGTGGTGCAGGGCAACACGTTGCTGGCGCGGCATTACAAACAGGAAATGGCCAACCTCACCCAGTGGGTCAATGCCATCGAGGCCGAGTCGTTTGGCGAGGTGGTTCGCGCGCTGGGCAGCAGCAGGCGCGTCTTCGTCGTGGGCCTGCGCAACGCCTTTCCCGTGGCGCTGCACATGCGCCAGCAACTGCTGCAGGTGCGCAGTGCGGTGCAGGTGCTGCCCCAGCCGGGGCAGACGCTGGCCGAAGAGCTGGTCGACCTGACGGCCGACGATCTGGTGGTGGTATTCGGTTTCAGGCGTCGCCCGCGGATCATTCGTCCGCTCCTGCAAGCCCTGCAGGCGCAGCAGGTGCCGACCCTGGTGATCTGCGAGCCGCAGGCCCAGGGCGTCATCGCGCTCGCCAGTTGGCACCTGTGCGCGCCACTGGACAGCGTGTCGGCGTTCGACAGTTATTCCAGCGCCAACAGCCTGATCAACCTGCTGGTCAACGCGCTACTGCATGAGCAACTGGCTGAGGGACGTCAACGCATTCATCAGATCGCCGGGCTATACGGCGAACTGGACGAATTGGAACAGCGTTAGTGCGACTTTGTGGTGCGCAGAAGCATGTGGGCGCCAAGTGGCGCCCTTTTTTGTGGCGTTCAATTCTTATGTTTCGCCTCTTTATTGTGCTCGGAAAGCTATAGCGATCGTTCGTAATGCGCGTGTTGGATGGCTTGCAGAGCAGCTCTCATAGGCACTTACCGGAAAAGTCACGGCCAAAAAATGCTCTGGCACGTTGGTTGCAGATTTGAAGATAACGAATCTTTCGTTTCATGACTGACGATGATGGGGTGAAGCCGATGAAGAAGGGACTGATCGCACTGCTGACCGCTGGCCTGCTGCTGACCCAGACAGCCACTGCGCTGGCGGACCAGTTGCAAGAGATCGAAAAACGCGGGGTGATCCGCATCGCCGTGCCGCAGGATTTCCCACCATTTGGCTCCGTGGGCACCGACCTGCAGCCCCAGGGCTACGACATCGACATGGCCAAGTACCTGGCCAAGGAGATGAAACTTAAATTGCAGCTGGTGCCGGTCACCAGTGCCAACCGGGTGCCGTACCTGCAGACCGACAAGGTCGACCTGGTGATCTCCAGCCTGGGCAAGAACGCCGAGCGTGAGCAGGTGATCGATTTCAGCGCCGCGTACGCGCCATTCTTCCTTGGCGTGTTCGGTGCCAAGGACGCCGCCCTGGCGAAGGCTGACGAGCTGGTCGGCAAGTCGATTGGCGTGACCCGCGGCGCCGTGGAAGACATGGTGCTCACCGAGGTGGCGCCGAAGGGTGCTCAGGTCAAGCGCTACGAGGACAACAACACCACGCTGTCGGCCTATCTGTCCGGGCAGGTGGAGTTCGTCGCCACCGGCAACCTGGTGGTCGCGGCCATCGAGCGCCAGAACGCGGCCCGTGCTCCGGTGGCCAAGTTCATGCTCAAGGATTCGCCGTGCTACATCGGCCTGCGCAAGGGTGAGGCGGCGCTGAAAGCCAAGATCGATGCACTGATCGAACAGGCCAAGGCCGACGGCACGCTCAACGGCCTTTCCGAGCAATGGCTGAAGGCACCACTGCCCGCGAACCTGGGCGCGTAAGGGCTGATCGATGATGGCGCAGCTGAACTTTTCCGCTCTATGGCCCTACTGGCCGGAGCTGCTGTCCGGTCTCTGGGTGACCATTGAGCTCACGGTGATGGCGACCGTGGGCGGCGTGGGCCTGGGCATTCTCGGTGCGGCCCTGCGCAGCGGCCGGCCTAGCGTGCTGAGCCGCCTGTGGGGCGTCTACGTCGAGCTGATTCGCAACACGCCGTTCGTGGTGCAGCTGTTCTTCATCGTCTTCGGCCTGCCCAACCTGGGTGTGAAGCTGACGGCGGGCGAGGCGGCGCTGCTGGCCATGCTGATCAACCTGGGCGCCTACAGCACCGAGATCATCCGCGCCGGGATCCAGGTCACGCCCCGTGGCCAGTGGGAGGCCGGTCGCGTGCTGGGCCTGAGCCGCACGCAGACTTTCGTGCGTGTGGTGCTGCCGCCATCGCTCAAGCGCATTTATCCGGCGCTGGTCAGCCAGTGCATCATCGTCATGCTCGGCTCCTCGGTGGTTTCCCAGGTCTCCCATGAGGAGCTGACCTTCGCGGCCAACCTGATCCAATCGCGTACCTTCCTGAGCTTCGAGGTTTACCTGGTGACCACGCTGATGTACCTGGCGCTGTCCATCGCCATGCGCCAGCTGCTGTTGGCGGCCGGTCGCAAGTGGTTTGGAGAGCAGCCATGATGACCACCTTCACCGACTGGGACATCCTGCGCAATCTGCTCCTGGCGGCGCGCTGGACCGTGCTGTTGTCGCTCACAGCCTTCATCGGCGGTACCTTGGTGGCCATTCCGCTGGTGATGGCGCGACTGTCCAAGCGCGCCTGGCCGCACTGGCTGATTCGCGGCTATACCGAATTGTTCCAGGGAACGCCGCTGCTGATGCAGCTGTTCCTGGCGTTCTTCGGCGTGGCCCTGTTGGGCATCGACGTGTCGCCCTGGACAGCTGCCTCGCTGGCGCTGACCTTCTACACCAGCGCGTTTCTGGTGGACATCTGGCACGGCAGCATCCGCGCGCTGCCCCGTGGCCAGTGGGAAGCCTGTCGCTGCCTGGGGCTGGACGTCGGGCAGACGCTGTTTCGCGTCATCCTGCCCCAGGCGCTGCGCATCGGCATCGCGCCCACCGTGGGCTTCGCCGTACAGGTGATCAAGGGCACCGCGCTGGCGTCGATCATCGGCTTCGTCGAGCTGACCAAGGCCGGCACCATCCTCAACAACGTCACCTACGAGCCATTCAAGGTGTTCGGTCTGGTGGCGCTGGGCTATTTCCTGATGTGTTATCCGCTGTCGCGTTACAGCCAGTATCTGGAGAAGAAATTCAATGCCGCTCATCACCATTGATCAGGTACAGAAGTACTACGGCGACAACCACGTGCTCAAGGGCGTCGATCTCGATATCGAGGTGGGCGAGGTGGTGTCGATCATCGGCCGCAGCGGCTCGGGCAAGAGCACCTTGCTGCGCTGCATCAACGGGCTGGAGGGCTATCAGGACGGCAGCATCAAGCTCGGCGGCATGACCGTCACCGACCGCGATTCCCAGGCGCGGGAAATCAGCCGCTCGGTGGGCATGGTGTTCCAGAGCTTCAACCTGTTCCCGCACATGACCGCCCGTGAGAACGTCATGCTGGCGCCGCGTCGCGTACTGAAGAAGAGCGATGCCGAGTGCCGTGAGCTGGCGGCACGCATGCTGGAGAAGGTGGGCCTCGGTGATCGCCTGGACTATTACCCCGCGAGTCTTTCCGGCGGCCAGCAGCAGCGCGTCGCCATCGCCCGTGCGCTGGCCATGTCGCCCAAGGTGCTGCTGTGCGACGAAATCACTTCGGCGCTGGACCCGGAGCTGGTCGGCGAGGTGCTCAAGGTGCTCGAACAACTGGCCAAGGAGGGCATGACGCTGATCCTGGTCACCCACGAAATGAATTTCGCCCAGGAAGTGGGTGACCGCGTGGTGTTCATGCATCAGGGCCGCGTATGGGAACAAGGCCCCAGCCGCGAGCTGTTCGCCAACCCGCAAAGCGCCGAACTCAAGCAATTCATCTCGTCCGTACGCGGACTGAACTGAGCGTCTCAAGAACGAGAGAACCAGATGAACACGACTTTCCTGCCCGTCAATCCGCCCCAACGCCTGCTCATGGGCCCCGGCCCGATCAATGCCGACCCGCGCGTGCTGCGCGCCATGTCCAGCCAGTTGATCGGCCAGTACGACCCGGCCATGACCGGCTACATGAACGAAGTGATGGCCCTGTATCGCGGCGTGTTCCGCAGCGCCAATGCCGCCACCTTGCTGGTCGACGGCACTTCGCGCGCCGGCATCGAGGCCATCCTGGTGTCGGCGATTCGCCCGGGCGACAGGGTGCTGGTGCCGGTATTCGGTCGTTTCGGCCATCTGCTTTGCGAAATCGCCCGACGCTGCCGCGCCGAGGTGCACAGCATCGACGTGCCGTGGGGCGAAGTGTTCAGCGCGCAGCAGATCGAGGATGCGATCAAGCAGGTCAAGCCGCGCCTGCTGCTGACCGTGCAGGGCGACACCTCGACCACCATGCTGCAGCCGCTGGCCGAGCTGGGCGAAATTTGCCGCCGCCACGGCGTGCTGTTCTACACCGATGCCACCGCCTCCCTGGGCGGTAATGCCCTGGAAGCCGACGCCTGGGGGCTGGATGCGGTCTCCGCCGGCCTGCAGAAATGCCTGGGAGGGCCATCCGGCACCGCGCCGATTACCCTGAGCGCGGCGATGGTGGAGGTGATCCGCCGCCGCGCTCACGTCGAGGCCGGCATCCGCACCGACGCCCATCGCGACGGTGAGGACGAGATGATCTACTCCAACTATTTCGACCTCGGCATGATCCTCGACTACTGGGGCCCCGAGCGCCTCAACCACCACACCGAAGCCACCTCGGCGCTGTTCGGCGCCCGCGAGTGTGCCCGTGTGCTGCTCGAAGAAGGCCTGGACGCTGTCATCGCCCGCCACAAGCTGCATGGCGACGCGCTGCTCAAGGGCATTCAGGGCATGGGCCTGGAGACTTTCGGCAATCTCGAACACAAGATGAACAACGTGCTGGGCGTGGTGATTCCCCAGGCGGTGAACGGCGATGAGGTGCGCAAGTTGATGCTCGAGGACTTCGGCATCGAGATCGGCACCTCCTTCGGGCCACTGGCCGGCAAGATCTGGCGCATCGGCACCATGGGCTACAACGCCCGCAAAGATTGCGTGATGCAAACCCTCAGCGCCCTGGAGGCGGTGCTCAACCGCCTCGGCCTGCGCACCACCCAGGGCGCGGCCATGCAGGCGGCCTGGGATCACTACGGCGAGCGCCGCTGATGGGTGCCCTGAACCATCGACAGGCCGCGGCGCGGGTCATGGCGCGCTGCGACGAACTGGCGGCGATCAGCGAGTCTACCGAGGGCCTGACCCGGGTGTACCTGTCGCCCGAGCACCAGCGCGCCAATGCCCTGGTAGGCCAGTGGATGCAGGCGGCCGGCATGCGTACCTGGCAGGACGCCGTCGGCAATATCTGCGGCCGCTATGAAGGTCAGAGTGCTGGTGCCCAGGCGCTGCTGCTCGGCTCGCACCTGGACACCGTGCGCAATGCCGGGCGCTACGACGGCATGCTCGGGGTGATCGCCGCCATCGAAGTGGTGCAGCGCTTCCATGACCTGGGAATCCGCCTGCCGCTGGCCATCGAGATCGTCGGCTTCGCCGACGAGGAGGGCACGCGCTTCGGTATCACCCTGCTGGGCAGTCGCGGCCTGACCGGCAGTTGGCCGCAGGAATGGCTCGCCCAGGCCGACGCGGATGGCGTCAGCGTCGCCCAGGCGATGACGGCCTGGGGGCTCGATGGCTCGGCTATTGCCAGCGCTGCTCGCCCGGCCGGGGATTTCGCGGCCTATCTGGAGCTGCATATCGAGCAGGGCCCGTGCCTGGAGCGTGAGGCGCTGGCGCTGGGCGTGGTCACGGCCATCAATGGCGCGCGCCGGCTCAACTGCCGTTTCGTCGGCCAGGCCGGGCATGCCGGCACGGTGCCGATGAGTCATCGCCAGGATGCCATGGCCGCCGCCGCGCAGTGGATGGTGGCGATCGAGACCCGGACCCAGCAGCATGGCCCGCAACTGGTGGCCACCGTGGGCCGCCTGCAGTGCCATCCGGGGGCGGTGAACGTCATTCCGGGGGAGGTCGAGTTGACCCTGGATGTTCGTGGCCCCGAGGATCGCGCCCTGGCGGAGCTGCTCGACGACCTGCTCAGCGAGGGCGAGACCATCGCACGGAAGCGTGGGCTGCGCTTCACGGCCAGCCAGTATTACGGCATTTGCGCGACCCGCTGCGATGCCCCCATGCAGGCGTCGCTGGCGCACGTGTTGAGTGAGGTGCAGGGGCGCAGCCTGTCGCTGCCCAGTGGCGCCGGCCATGACGCCATCGCCATGGCCGAGCGTTGGCCGGTCGGGATGCTGTTCGTGCGTTGTGCTGGCGGCATCAGCCATAACCCGGCGGAGGCGGTTGCAGCCGAGGATGTGGGCCTGGCGGTCGACGCCTACGCGCGCTGGGTGCAGGCGCTGGCCGAGAGGCCGCTTGTGGCGGCCTGAGGGAGGCGGTCAGCGCTCAATCGGCCTTGCGGGTGTGCACCATGTAATTGACGTCGACGTCGTTGGCCAGCTTGTAGTGCTTGGTCAGCGGGTTGTAGGTCAGGCCGATGATGTCCTTGACCTCCAGCCCGGCCTGGCGGCTCCAGGCACCCAGCTCGGAAGGGCGGATGAATTTCTTGAAATCGTGGGTGCCGCGCGGCAGCAGGCGCAGGATGTACTCAGCGCCGATCACCGCGAACAGGTAGGCCTTGGGATTGCGGTTGATGGTGGAGAAGAACACCTGGCCGCCGGGTTTGGCCAGCTTGTGGCAGGCACGAATCACCGAGGACGGATCCGGTACGTGCTCGAGCATTTCCAGGCAGGTGACCACGTCGAACTGGCCGGGCATTTCTTCGGCCATGGCTTCGGCGGTGATCTGCCGGTAATCCACTTCCACGCCCGACTCGAGCTGGTGCAGGCGGGCCACGGCCAGCGGCGCCTCACCCATGTCGATACCGGTCACGCTGGCACCGCGCTGGGCCATGGCCTCACTGAGAATGCCGCCGCCACAGCCGACGTCGAGCACCTTCTTGCCGGCCAGGCCGGCGCGCTCGTCGATCCAGTTGACGCGCAGCGGATTGATCTCGTGCAGCGGCTTGAACTCGCTTTCCTTGTCCCACCAGCGATGGGCGAGGGCTTCGAATTTGGCGATTTCAGCGTGGTCGACGTTGCTCATGGTTTTCCCTGAATAAAGCGAATGCGTATGACAGGACGCGCAATGCGTCCATGTTGCCAGCTCTGCGCGGCGCGTTGCTGGCCTGTAATGTGTGACAGTTTGCCGTACTTCGTGATCAATGTGCCGGACGCCCGGCAATCTTCGCGCCCCACTGTTGCGTATTGGCTATGATTCGCGCCTCGTCCAGGCGCGTCAGGCGGCTTTTGTCGAGAAGCGGTTTGCCGGCGACCCAGAGGTGCTCGACGCAGTGCCGCGAGGTGGCGTAGATCAGTTGTGAAACCGGATCGTACACCGGCTGCTGGGCGAGGCCGCGCAGGTCGAAGGCGACGATGTCGGCGGCCTTGCCGAGCTCCAGCGAACCGATTTCGCCTTCCAGGCCCAGGGCGCGGGCGCCGTTGAGGGTCGCCATGCGCAGCGCGCGGTGGGCATCCAGCGCGCTGGCCGAGCCGGCCACGGCTTTGGCCAGCAGGGCGGCGGTACGGGTTTCGCCGAGCAGATCGAGATCATTGTTGCTGGCTGCGCCGTCGGTGCCGATGGCCACGTTGACGCCGGCCTGCCAGAGCTTCTCGACCGGGCAGAAGCCGCTGGCCAGCTTGAGGTTGGATTCGGGGCAGTGGATCACGCTGCTGTTGGTGGCCACCAGCAGGGCGATGTCTTCGTCGTCGATCTGCGTCATGTGCACGGCCTGGAAACGCGGGCCCAGCAGGCCCAGGCGGTTCAACCGCGCCAGCGGGCGCTCGCCGTGGTGCTCCAGGCTCTGCTGCACTTCGAAGGCGGTTTCATGGACGTGCATGTGGATGCCGGCGTCCACTTCCTCGGCGAGGATGCGCAGTTTTTCCAGGTTGGCATCGCTGACCGTGTAGGGCGCATGGGGGCCGAAGGCGACGCTGATGCGCGGGTGGTGCTTCATGTCGTCGAACAGCGTCACGCCCTTGCGCAGCGCCTCGTCGGCATCCCGGGCGCCGGGGATGGCGAAGTCCAGCACCGGGATGCTGATCTGCGCGCGCATGCCGCTGGCGTGTACCCGCTCGCAGGCCATCTCGGGAAAGAAGTACATGTCGGCGAAGCAACTGATGCCGCTCTTTATCTGTTCGGCGATGGCCAGCTCGGTGCCGTCCTGCACGAACTGCTCATCGACCCACTTGGCTTCCGCCGGCCAGATGTGTTTCTCCAGCCAGGTCATTAGCGGCAGGTCATCGGCCAGGCCGCGGAACAGGGTCATGGCGGCATGCCCGTGTGCGTTGACCAGGCCGGGGGTCAGCAGGCGGCCGGGCAGTTCGCGAATTTCCGTCGCACCCTGGCGCAGGGCCTCGGCGCGCGGGGCGATCAGCGCGATGCGGCCATCGCGGATGCCCAGGCCATGCTCGTGGAGCACCACGCCGGCAGGCTCGACCGGTACCAGCCAGGTGGGCAGCAATAAGAGGTCGAGCGGGGCGTCGGCCATGGGTGGTTTCCGTGAGCGAAAACGCCGAGTCTATAGAGGAATGCCGCGGTCTTGAAGGTGCGCGGCGTGCGGCCGGCTGCTCGCCCGGCGTATACTGGCCGGCTTTCTAGGATGGAGTAGGTGATGCGCGAGCGTTTGCTGGCTGCCGAGCAGGTCGTGGGGTTCGTCTGGCGCGAGGGGGCGCTGCACGTGCTCGATCAGCGCCGCTTGCCCGGCGAGCAGGTCTGGCACGCCTGTCACTCGGTAGCGGCGGTGGCCGCCATGCTGGCCGAGGGTGCGCTGCAGGGCGTTGCCGCGCAGGTGATCTGCTGTGGTTACGGGCTGGTGTTGGGCGCCCGGCAGCGTGCGGACGAGGGCGCCGATTGGCGCGCCGGGCTGCAGGTCGATATCGACGCCTTGTGCGCTGCCGGCCTGCCGTCTGAAGAAGGCGAACGCCTGTTGGCCCGCATGCAGCAGCGCCTGGCGATCCTCAAGCCCGGCGCGCAGCCCCTGGCCGTGCTGGAGGATGAAGCCGGCGGTGCCCACCAGCGTGATCGCGAAGCCAATCTGGCCATGGCCCAGCTGGGCGTGGAACTGATCCGCGGCTTCCAGGGCAACCTGCAGAACCTCTTGAGCATCGGCAGTGCCGGCGCGCTGGCTGGTGGCGGCATCGGTACGGCCCTTGGCGTGGTGCGCGCGGCGCAGCTTGAAGGCCTTCTGGAACGCTGTTACCTCGGTGAAAGCCGGCCGTTTCTGCAGGGTGCGCGCCTGGCCGCGTGGGAGCTGCATCAGGAAGGTATCGCCGTGGCGTTGAGCGCCGATGCCGCTCTCGCCCATGTCATGAAGGAGCGCGGCGTCACCTGGGCCATCGTCGGTGCCGAGCGGATCGCCGCCAATGGCGATGTGCTGGGCGTGATCGGCACCTATCAGTTGGCCGTGGCGGCCATGCACCATGGCGTGCGGCTGATGGTCGTGGCACCGAGCGCGGTCATCGACCTGCAGCAGGACAGTGGCGAAGAGGGCTTTCACGACCTCGGCCACGGCCCGCTGGCCTATTCGCCCCGCGAGCGCATCAAGGGCGTCGACCAAGTGGCGCCGCGCTATGATGTGACCCCCGCCGATCTGGTGGATTTCCTGGTCACCGAGCGTGGGGTGATCGAGCGCCCGGATGCCGCCAAGCTCAGTCAGCTGATGTGTCGCAAGCGCCTGCATTGAGCGCCTGGCTACATAAGCTGCGGGGATAGGTGCAGGGCGCGCTTTGTGGTAAGCTCCGGCAGTTTTCAGGGGCACCGCCTGCGGCTGCCGTCACTGCTCGAATGCATGACATAACGTATTGATTTGTCGTGAGTCGTCGCTGGCCTGATGCCATTGCGACGCGCTTCGCCAGGCTCCAGCTGAGCCGGGTGGAGTTTCATCAGAAAAAAGGAATCAGGCTACTCATGGGCGAACTGGCCAAAGAAATCCTCCCGGTCAACATCGAAGATGAACTGAAACAGTCGTACCTCGACTACGCGATGAGCGTGATCGTCGGGCGTGCCTTGCCGGATGCGCGCGACGGCCTGAAGCCCGTGCATCGCCGGGTGCTGTTCGCCATGAGCGAGCTGGGCAACGACTGGAACAAGCCCTACAAGAAATCCGCCCGTGTGGTCGGTGACGTGATCGGTAAATATCACCCGCACGGTGATACCGCCGTTTACGACACCATCGTACGGATGGCGCAGCCGTTCTCGCTGCGCTACCTGCTGGTCGACGGCCAGGGCAACTTCGGTTCGGTGGATGGTGACAACGCCGCGGCCATGCGATACACCGAAGTGCGCATGACCAAGCTGGCTCACGAGCTGTTGGCCGACCTGCACAAGGAAACCGTCGACTGGGTGCCCAACTACGACGGCACCGAGCAGATCCCGGCGGTCATGCCGACCAAGATCCCCAACCTGCTGGTCAACGGTTCCAGCGGTATCGCCGTGGGCATGGCCACCAACATTCCGCCGCACAACCTGGGCGAAGTGATCGATGGCTGCCTGGCGCTGATCGACAACCCGGAACTGACCGTCGATGAGTTGATGCAGTACATCCCTGGGCCGGACTTCCCGACCGCGGGCATCATCAATGGCCGCGCCGGTATCGTCGAAGCGTACCGCACCGGCCGTGGGCGGATTTACATCCGTGCCCGCGCCGAAGTCGAAGACATCGACAAGGTCGGCGGTCGCCAGCAGATCGTCGTCACCGAGCTGCCGTACCAGCTGAACAAGGCCCGCCTGATCGAGAAGATCGCCGAGCTGGTCAAGGAGAAGAAGCTCGAGGGCATCACCGAGCTGCGCGACGAGTCCGACAAGGACGGCATGCGCGTGGTCATCGAGCTGCGCCGCGGCGAAGTGCCCGAGGTGATCCTCAACAACCTGTACGCCCAGACCCAGATGCAGAGCGTGTTCGGCATCAACGTGGTGGCGCTGATCGATGGTCAGCCGAAGATCCTCAACCTCAAGGACATGCTCGATGCCTTCATCCTGCACCGTCGTGAGGTGGTCACCCGCCGTACCGTATTCGAACTGCGCAAGGCCCGTGAGCGTGGCCACATTCTCGAAGGTCAGGCGGTCGCGCTGTCCAACATCGACCCGGTCATCGCCCTGATCAAGGCCTCGCCGACGCCGTCCGAAGCCAAGGAAGCGCTGATTTCCACTGCCTGGGAATCCACCGCCGTGGAAGCCATGGTCGAGCGCGCCGGTGCCGATTCCTGCCGCCCGGAAGGTCTCGATGCGCAATACGGCCTGCGCGACGGCAAGTACTACCTGTCGCCGGAACAGGCCCAGGCGATCCTCGACCTGCGCCTGCATCGCCTGACCGGCCTGGAGCACGAGAAGCTGCTGGCCGAGTATCAGGAGATCCTCAACCAGATTGGCGAGCTGATCCGCATCCTGACCAGCGCCGTGCGCCTGATGGAAGTGATTCGCGAAGAGATGGAAGCGGTCAAGGCCGAGTTCGGCGACAAGCGCCGTACCGAGATTCTCGATTCGCGTCTGGATCTGACCCTGGGTGACATGATCCCGGAAGAAGAGCGCGTGGTGACCATCTCCCACGGCGGCTACGCCAAGACCCAGCCGCTGACCGCCTACCAGGCCCAGCGCCGCGGCGGAAAGGGCAAGTCGGCCACCGGCATCAAGGACGAGGATTACATCGCCCACCTGCTGGTCGCCAACAGCCACGCCACGCTGCTGCTGTTCTCCAGCAAGGGCAAGGTGTACTGGCTGAAAACCTACGAAATTCCCGAGGCGTCCCGTGCCGCCCGCGGCCGCCCATTGGTCAACCTGCTGCCGCTGGAAGAGGGTGAATACATCACCACCATGCTGCAGATCGACCTCGAGGCCCTGCAGCAGCAGGCCGGCGCCGATGACGTGGACGACAGCGACGACGCCGTGCTCGAAGGCGAGATCGTCGAGGCCGAGGAAGTGGCCGAAGCCGCCGAGGTCGAGGAAGTCGAAGGCGAGACCGCCGAGCTGGTGGCCGAGCCGACTGGCGCCTACATCTTCATGGCCACCGCCTCCGGTACCGTGAAGAAGACCCCGCTGGTGCAGTTCAGCCGCCCGCGTTCCAATGGCCTGATCGCCCTGAAACTGAAGGAAGGCGACACCCTGATCGCCGCCGCCATCACCGACGGCGCCAAGGAAGTCATGCTGTTTTCCAGCGCCGGCAAGGTGATCCGTTTCGCCGAGAGCGTGGTACGCGTCATGGGCCGTGGCGCCCGTGGTATCCGCGGCATGCGTATCGGCAAGGATCAGCGCCTGATCTCCATGCTGATTCCCGAGTCCGGCGCGCAGATCCTCACTGCCTCCGAGCGTGGCTTCGGCAAGCGCACGGCGCTGTCCAAGTTCCCGCGTCGCGGTCGCGGCGGCCAGGGCGTGATCGGCATGATCACCAAGGAACGTAACGGCCCGCTGATCGGTGCCATCCAAGTGCAGGACGGTGAGGAAATCATGCTGATTTCCGACCAGGGCACCCTGGTACGTACCCGTGTCGACGAAGTGTCCAGTTCCGGCCGTAACACCCAGGGCGTGACCCTGATCAAGCTGGCCAAGGACGAGAAACTGGTCGGCCTGGAGCGCGTGCAGGAGCCGTCCGAAGAAGACATCGAGGAGGCACTGGACGAAGAGGGCAATCCGCTCGTCGTTGCCGAAGCCGATGAAGCTGTTGCAGGCGAAGAGCCGGCAGCAGAAGGTGATGAGCCAGCAGAAGAAGATCGCGACGCCTAACCGCGCCGCTCTGCCTGCAGTGTCACGGCACTGCGGGCAGCATTTCGCCAGATAGATGTAGCAGACAGTCAAGCGAGAGTGAATTGTGAGCAAGCGAGCCTTTAACTTCTGCGCCGGCCCGGCCGCGCTTCCCGAAGCCGTTCTGCAGCGTGCCCAGGCCGAGTTGCTCGACTGGCAGGGCAAGGGCCTTTCCGTCATGGAAATGAGCCACCGCAGCGACGACTACGTGGCCATCGCCGAAAAGGCCGAGCAGGATCTGCGCGACCTGCTGAGCATTCCCTCCGACTACAAGGTGCTGTTCCTGCAGGGCGGGGCGAGCCAGCAGTTCGCCGAGATTCCGCTCAACCTGCTGCCCGAAGACGGCACCGCCGACTACGTCGACACCGGCATCTGGTCGAAGAAGAGCATCGAAGAGGCGCGCCGCTACGGCAACGCCAACGTCGCCGCCAGCGCCAAGCCCTACGATTACTTCGCCATTCCGGGGCAGAACGAGTGGCAGCTGTCCAAGAACGCCGCCTACCTGCACTACGCCAGCAACGAAACCATCGGCGGCCTGCAGTTCGACTGGATCCCCGAGACCGGCGACGTACCGCTGGTGGTCGACATGTCCTCGGACATCCTGTCCCGTGAAGTGGACATCTCCAAGTTCGGCCTGATCTACGCTGGCGCGCAGAAGAACATCGGCCCCAGCGGCCTGGTGGTGGCGATCATTCGTGAAGACCTGCTCGGTCGTGCGCGCAGCAGTTGCCCAACCATGCTCAATTACAAGATCGCCGCCGATAACGGTTCGATGTACAACACCCCGGCGACCTTCAGCTGGTACCTGTCCGGCCTGGTCTTCGAGTGGCTGAAGGAGCAGGGCGGGGTTGCCGCCATGGAGCAGCGCAACAAGACCAAGAAGGATCTGCTGTACAAGGCCATCGACGCCAGCGAGTTCTACAGCAACCCGATCGCCAAGAACGCCCGCTCGTGGATGAACGTGCCGTTCCGCCTGGCTGACGAACGCCTCGACAAGCCGTTCCTGGCTGGCGCCGATGCCCGCGGCCTGCTCAACCTCAAGGGCCACCGTTCGGTTGGCGGCATGCGCGCCTCCATCTATAACGCCGTGGGCCTGGATGCGGTCGAGGCGCTGGTCGCCTACATGGCGGAGTTCGAGAAGGAGCACGCCTGATGAGCAGCGACGCCAACACCGACCAGGCGCTGCAGGCCCTGCGCCTGCGCATCGACAGCCTGGACGAGAAGATTCTCGAGCTGATCAGCGACCGTGCGCGCTGCGCCGAAGAAGTGGCGCGGGTGAAGATGGCGACCCTGGCCGAAGGCGAGGTGCCGGTGTTCTACCGTCCCGAGCGTGAGGCGCAGGTGCTCAAGCGAGTGATGGAGCGCAACCGCGGGCCATTGGGCAATGAGGACATGGCGCGGCTGTTCCGCGAGATCATGTCGTCCTGCCTGGCCCTGGAGAACCCCCTCAAGGTCGCCTATCTGGGCCCGGAGGGCACCTTCTCCCAGGCGGCGGCAATGAAGCATTTCGGGCACGCGGTGATCAGCCAGCCCATGGCGGCGATCGACGAAGTGTTTCGCGAGGTGGTGGCCGGCGCCGTCAACTTCGGCGTGGTACCGGTGGAGAACTCTACCGAGGGTGCGGTCAACCACACCCTGGACAGCTTCCTCGAGCACGATCTGGTGATCTGCGGCGAAGTGGAGCTGCGCATCCATCATCACCTGCTGGTCGGTGATGCCACCAAGACCGACCGCATCACCCGTATCTATTCCCATGCCCAGTCCCTGGCCCAGTGCCGCAAGTGGCTGGATGCGCATTACCCGAACGTCGAGCGCGTGGCGGTTTCCAGCAATGCCGACGCGGCGCGCCGGGTGAAGAGCGAGTGGAACTCGGCAGCGATTGCCGGCGACATGGCGGCCAACCTGTACGACCTGACCCGCCTGGCCGAGAAGATCGAGGATCGCCCGGACAACTCCACCCGCTTTCTGATCATCGGCAATCAGGAAGTGCCGCCCACCGGCGACGACAAGACCTCGGTGATCGTCTCGATGCGCAACAAGCCCGGTGCCCTGCACGAGCTGCTGGTGCCGTTCCACCAGAACGGCATCGACCTGACCCGCATCGAAACGCGCCCGTCGCGCAGCGGCAAGTGGACCTACGCCTTCTTCATCGACTTCGTCGGCCACCACCGCGACCCGCTGATCAAGGACGTGCTGGAAAAAATCAATCAGGAAGCCGTGGCGCTCAAGGTGCTGGGTTCCTACCCCAAGGCAGTACTTTAACTGCGGCTCCAGGCCGCGGGTTGCGGGCGACAGGCAACAGGCTTGTGCTCGCTGCCCGGACCTGCAGCCCGAGGCCTGACTATGAGTTGTGATTTCATCGCCCTGGCCCAGCCAGGCGTACAGAAACTGTCCCCCTACGTGCCAGGCAAGCCGGTCGACGAGTTGGCCCGTGAGCTGAACATGGATCCGGCCAGCATCGTCAAACTGGCCAGCAACGAAAACCCGCTGGGCCCGAGCCCCATGGCGTTGGCCGCGATCCGCGCCGAGCTGGACGAACTGACTCGCTACCCGGACGGCAATGGCTTCGCCCTGAAGACCCTGCTGGCCGAGCGCTGCGGCGTGACCACTGCCCAGGTCACCCTGGGCAACGGCTCCAACGACATCCTTGAGCTGGTCGCCCGCGCTTACCTGGCGCCTGGCTTGAACGCCGTATTCAGCGCACACGCGTTTGCCGTCTACCCGATCGCCACCCAGGCCGTCGGCGCCCAGGCCAAGGTCGTCCCAGCCGTCAACTTCGGCCATGACCTGCCGGCCATGCTGGCGGCCATCGATGCCAATACCCGCGTGGTGTTCATCGCCAACCCCAACAACCCGACCGGCACCTGGTTCGGCAAGCAGGCACTGGGCGATTTCCTCGCCGCCGTGCCGGAAAACGTGCTGGTGGTGCTGGACGAGGCCTACATCGAATACGCCGACGGCGACGAGTTGCCGGACGGCCTGGATTACCTGGCCGATCACCCCAACCTGCTGGTATCGCGTACCTTCTCCAAGGCCTACGGCCTGGCCTCCCTGCGTGTCGGCTACGGCCTGAGCCGGCCGGACGTGGCCGACGTGCTGAACCGCGTCCGCCAGCCGTTCAACGTCAACAGTTTCGCCCTGGCGGCGGCCTGCGCGGCGTTCGACGATACCGAGTACCTGGCGCGCAGCCGCGAGATCAACACCGCCGGCATGCTGCAGTTGCAGGAAGGCTGCCGCGAACTGGGCCTGAGCTGGATTCCGTCGAAAGCCAACTTCCTGGCCATCGACTTCGGCCGTGATACCGCTGCGATCAACCAGGGCCTGCTGCGCGAAGGCGTGATCGTGCGCCCGGTCGCCGGCTACGGCATGCCCAACCACCTGCGCGTTTCCATTGGCCTGCCGGCCGAGAACGCCCGCTTCCTGGAAGCGCTGCGCAAGGTGCTGAACGCGTGATCGAACGCCATGCACCCGTGAAGCCGCTGGTCGAGCGTCTGGTCGTTGTCGGTCTCGGGTTGATCGGCGGTTCCTTCGCCAAGGGCCTGCGCGCCCGCGGCGTGTGCCGTGAAGTGGTGGGCGTCGACCTGGATGCGCAGTCGCGGCGCCTGGCCGTCGAGCTTGGCGTCGTCGACCGCTGCGAAGAGGCACTGGCCACCGCCTGTCAGGGCGCCGACGTGATCATGCTGGCCGTCCCTATCCTGGCCATGGAGCGCGTACTCGGCGAATTGGCCAAGCTGGATCTGGGCGATGCCATCCTGACCGATGCCGGCAGCGCCAAGGGCAACGTGGTGCGCGCTGCCGATGCGGTGTTCGGCGGCGTGCCGGCGCGGTTCGTACCGGGCCACCCGATCGCCGGCTCCGAGCAGAGCGGGGTAGAGGCGGCCAATGGCGAGCTGTTCAAACGCCACAAGGTGATCCTCACGCCGCTGGCGCAGACCGACGCCCTGGTCCTGCAGCGCGTCGACCAGTTGTGGCGCGAGCTGGGTGCCGATGTCGAGCACATGCAGGTCGAGCACCACGACCAGGTGCTCGCGGCCACCAGCCACTTGCCCCATCTGCTGGCCTTCGGCCTGGTCGACTCGCTGGCCAAACGCAACGAAAACCTGGAGATTTTCCGCTACGCCGCCGGCGGCTTCCGCGATTTCACGAGAATCGCCGGCAGCGACCCGGTCATGTGGCACGACATCTTTCTCGCCAACCGCGAGGCCGTGCTGCGCACCTTGGATGTATTTCGCGACGACCTCGACGCCTTGCGCGACGCGGTCGACGCAGGGGACGGGCATCATCTGCTGGGCGTATTCACCCGCGCCCGCGTGGCTCGCGAACATTTCAGCAAAATACTGGCCCGCCGGGCCTATGTGGACGCTATGCACTCGAACGATTTGATTTTCCTGGCAAATCCTGGCGGCAAGGTCGCCGGTCGCATCCGCGTACCGGGCGACAAGTCCATCTCGCACCGCTCGATCATGCTCGGCTCGCTGGCCGAGGGCACCACCGAGGTCGAAGGTTTCCTGGAGGGCGAAGACGCCCTGGCGACCCTGCAGGCCTTTCGCGACATGGGCGTGGTCATCGAAGGCCCGCACCATGGCCGCGTGACCATCCATGGCGTGGGCCTGCACGGCTTGAAGCCGCCACCCGGCCCGATCTACGTCGGTAACTCCGGCACCTCGATGCGCCTGCTCTCTGGCCTGCTGGCTGGCCAGCCGTTCGACGTGACCATGACGGGCGACGCCTCGCTGTCCAAGCGGCCGATGAACCGCGTGGCCAACCCGCTGCGGGAAATGGGCGCCGTGGTCGAGACCGGCCCGGACGGCCGTCCGCCGCTGACCATCCGTGGCGGCAGCAAGCTCAAGGCGCTGACCTACACCCTGCCGATGGCCAGCGCCCAGGTGAAATCCTGCCTGCTGTTGGCCGGCCTGTACGCCGAAGGCGTCACCACCGTGACCGAGCCGGCGCCGACCCGCGACCACACCGAGCGCATGCTGCGCGGCTTCGGCTACGCGGTTCAGTCCAACGGCCCGGTGGCCTCCCTGCAGGCCGGCGGCAAGCTGACCGCCACCCGCATCGAAGTGCCGGCGGACATTTCTTCGGCGGCCTTCTTCCTGGTCGCGGCATCCATCGCCGAGGGTTCCGATCTGCTGCTCGAGCACGTCGGCATCAACCCGACCCGTATCGGCGTGATCGAGATCCTGCGTCTGATGGGCGGCAACATCACCCTGGAAAACCAGCGTGAAGTCGGCGGCGAGCCGGTGGCCGACCTGCGCGTGCGCGGTGCCAAGCTCAAGGGCATCGAGATCCCCGAAGAGCTGGTGCCGTTGGCCATCGACGAGTTCCCGGTGCTGTTCGTCGCCGCGGTCTGCGCCGAAGGGCGTACCGTGCTGCGCGGCGCCGAAGAATTGCGGGTCAAGGAATCCGACCGCATTCAGGTGATGGCTGACGGCCTCACCAGCCTGGGCGTAAAAGTCGAGCCAACGGCTGATGGCATCATCATCGACGGCGGCCAAAGCATCGGCGGCGGCGAAGTGTACAGCCACGGCGACCACCGCATCGCCATGGCCTTCAGCGTCGCCTCGCTGCGCGCCACCGCGCCGATCCGCATCCACGACTGCGCCAACGTCGCCACCTCGTTCCCCAACTTCCTGGTCCTGGCCGAGCAGGTGGGTATTCGTGTCGCCGTGGAGGGCAAGCAATGAGCCTGAATGCACCGGTCATCACCATCGACGGGCCAAGCGGCTCGGGCAAGGGCACCGTTGCCGGCCTGTTGGCCAAGCAGCTGGGCTGGAACCTGCTGGACTCCGGTGCGCTGTACCGCCTGCTGGCGTTCTGCGCCGGCAACCACGGTGTCGATCTGGCCAACGAGGAGTCGCTGAAGCTTCTGGCTGCGCATCTGGATGTGCAGTTCCTCGCCGCCGGTGACGGCAAGCCGCAGCGCATCATCCTCGAAGGCGAGGAGGTGACCGATGCCATCCGCAACGAACAGGTCGGCGCCGGGGCGTCCCAGGTCGCCGCACTGCCGGCGGTGCGTGAAGCCCTGCTGCAGCGCCAGCGTGCGTTCCGCGAGGCGCCGGGCCTGGTGGCCGATGGCCGCGACATGGGCACGGTGGTGTTCAGTGATGCGCCGCTCAAGGTTTTCCTGACCGCCAGCGCCGAGGAACGGGCCAATCGACGTTACCTGCAGTTGAAGGCCAAGGGCGATAATGTTAATCTCGCGAGTCTTCTCGATGAGATTCGGGCGCGCGACGAGCGCGATACCCAGCGCGCAGTGGCTCCGCTCAAGCCGGCAGCCGATGCGATTCAGCTGGATTCCACCGAGTTGTCCATCGAGCAGGTGCTGGAAAGAATCCTGAGCGAAGTCGCCAATCGCGACCTCGCCGGTTGAAAAGAGCCAGTTTCGGCTCGCAAGGGAGGCATACGGGAGACCAGTCCCAGTCCCGTAGGCCTCTTTTTACATGAATAAACCCGCATAGTCTGGAATGCGGAGCAGGGCGAATCCCCGCCCGACCCAACAGGAATCAACATGAGCGAAAGCTTTGCAGAACTTTTTGAAGAAAGCCTGAAGTCCCTCGACATGCAGCCAGGTGCCATCATCACCGGCATCGTGGTCGACATCGACGGCGACTGGGTTACCGTTCACGCTGGCCTGAAGTCCGAGGGCGTCATCCCTCTGGAGCAGTTCTTCAACGAACAAGGCGAGCTGACCATCAAGGTCGGTGACGAAGTACACGTAGCGCTGGACGCGGTCGAAGACGGCTTCGGTGAAACCAAGCTGTCCCGCGAAAAAGCCAAGCGCGCCGAGTGCTGGATCGTTCTGGAAGCAGCTTTCGCCGCTGAGGAAGTGGTCAAGGGCGTTATCAACGGTAAGGTTAAAGGCGGCTTCACTGTCGACGTTAACGGCATCCGTGCGTTCCTGCCAGGTTCCTTGGTCGATGTCCGTCCGGTGCGTGATACCACTCACCTGGAAGGCAAAGAGCTGGAATTCAAGGTCATCAAGCTCGACCAGAAGCGCAACAACGTTGTCGTTTCCCGTCGTAGCGTCCTGGAAGCCGAAAACAGTGCCGAGCGCGAAGCGCTGCTGGAATCGCTGCAGGAAGGCCAACAGGTCAAGGGTATCGTCAAGAACCTCACCGACTACGGCGCATTCGTGGATCTGGGTGGCGTCGACGGCCTGCTGCACATCACCGACATGGCCTGGAAGCGTATCAAGCACCCGTCCGAGATCGTCAACGTTGGCGACGAGATCGACGTCAAGGTTCTGAAGTACGATCGCGAGCGTAACCGTGTTTCCCTGGGCCTGAAGCAACTGGGCGAAGACCCATGGGTTGCCATCAAGGCTCGTTACCCGGAAAGCACCCGCGTCATGGCGCGCGTGACCAACCTGACCGACTACGGCTGCTTCGCAGAGCTGGAAGAAGGCGTGGAAGGCCTGGTACACGTTTCCGAAATGGACTGGACCAACAAGAACATCCACCCGTCGAAAGTCGTTCAGGTTGGCGACGAAGTGGAAGTCATGGTTCTGGACATCGACGAAGAGCGTCGTCGTATCTCCCTGGGTATCAAGCAGTGCAAGACCAACCCGTGGGAAGACTTCTCCGGTCAGTTCAACAAGGGTGACAAGATCTCGGGCACCATCAAGTCGATCACCGATTTCGGTATCTTCATTGGTCTGGACGGCGGCATCGACGGCCTGGTTCACCTGTCCGACATCTCCTGGAACGAAGTCGGCGAAGAAGCTGTACGTCGCTTCAAGAAGGGCGACGAGCTGGAAACCGTCATCCTGTCGGTCGACCCGGAGCGTGAGCGCATCTCCCTGGGCATCAAGCAACTGGAAGAAGATCCGTTCTCCGACTACGTTGCTGTCAACGACAAAGGCACCATCGTTCGCGGTACCGTGAAGGAAGTTGACGCCAAAGGCGCCATCATCACTCTGGCCGACGGCATCGAAGCCACTCTGAAAGCCTCCGAAATCAGCCGTGACCGCGTTGAAGACGCGCGCAACGTTCTGAAAGAAGGCGAAGAAGTAGAGGCCAAGATCATCAGCGTCGATCGCAAGAGCCGCGTGATCAGCCTGTCCGTCAAGTCGAAAGACGTTGAAGACGAAAAAGAAGCCATCAAGGAAATGCGCAAGCAGGAAGTTGAAACTTCCGGTCCGACCACCATCGGTGATCTGATTCGTGCGCAAATGGAAAACCAGAACTAAGTTCGGGTGATCCACAAAAAGGGCGACTTCGGTCGCCCTTTTTCATGCCTGAAAAAATGCTGTTTCGGCTCTGAAGTACCCTGAAAACGGGGCTTTGCAGTATTCCGGTATCGTCGGCGCCAACCAGCGGGTCACGCCCGCGATTTTTCACGCGCATGGCGCGCTCCCACACGGATCGTGGATGGCCAATGTTCATTTGGCTCATGCTACGGACTCACTTGAGAACAGCATCCGTGGGAGCGGGCGGGGACGCCCAGTCCATGCCCGCGATGCTTTTCGTGTCAATGGACTTGGTCGCTCGGCCTGCCAGTCGCGCTTACTCGCTATCCAGATTCTTCACCAGCTTCAAACACCGCTTGAGCAGCGGCGAATCGTCGTCCTTGCGATAACTGATCACGATCGGCGAGGTGGCCGTTGCGTCGAGCAGAGGCGTGTAACCGATATCGTCGCGGTGCAGGCGTTGCACCGAGGCGGGTACCAGGCTGATGCCGATGCCGGCGGATACCAGGCCGATGGCGGTCTGCAATTCGTTGGTCATCTGCGCCACGCGAATCTTCAGGCCGTTACGGGCGAAGAGGGCCAGCACGTGGTCGGCATAGCTGGGCCTTGGCGAGGCGGGGTAGAGCACGAAGGGTTCGCGGGCCAGCTCCTCCAGCGAAGTCGGAGCAGCCAGCAATCGGTGGCCGGCGGGCAGGGCGGCGACCAGGGGATCTTCGCGGATCACTTCCTGTACGATGGCCGGATCCTCGATATGGATGCGCCCGAAGCCGATATCGATGCGGCCGCGCTTGAGCGCTTCCACCTGGGGCAAGGTGGTCAGCTCGGACAAACCCAGTTCGATGGCCGCTTCGCCACGTAGCTGGCGAATCAGTTCCGGCAGCGCGCCATACAGTGTGGAAGGCGCGAAGCCGATGCCGAACCAGCGTCGCTGGCCTTCGGCGATCCGCCGGGTATCGTCGCTGACGCGGCCCAGTTGCTCGAGCAACTGCACGGAATGTTCGTAGAAGAAGCGCCCGGCTTCGGTCAGGCGCAGCGGCCTGCCGCGTTCGATCAATGCCACGCCTAATTCGTCTTCCAGTTGCTGAATCTGCCGGCTCAGCGGTGGCTGAGCGATATGCAGGCGCTCGGCCGCACGGGTGAAATTGAGTGTTTCCGCCAGCACGCGGAAGTAGCGCAGATGGCGCAGCTCCATGATACCTCCAGGGTATGAAACCAGACCGATTCAATATTGGACTGCCTGATTTGCTGAGGTCAATCTGTGCCCAGACAAAAATAAAACCTGAAGGATATGCCCGTGCTTCCTCGCATCCCTTGCTCTTCTCGCCCGCTGCTGGCCGACCTCGTGAAGGGAGCGCCGCAGTGCGCCACTTCGCAGGCGACGGCTCGTGGCATTGCCGCGCATACGGATCAACGCCCATGAGCCTCCCGCTGATCGAAAGCCTCGACACCCTCATCGTCGACTTGCCCACCATTCGCCCGCACAAGCTGGCCATGCATACCATGCAGCAGCAGACCCTGGTCATCCTGCGCTTGCGCTGTAGCGACGGTATCGAAGGTGTCGGCGAAGCGACCACCATCGGCGGTCTGGCCTATGCCGGGGAAAGCCCGGAAAGCATCAAGACCAACATCGATACCTATTTCGCACCGCTGCTGATCGGCCAGCCGGCCGGCAACATCAATGCCGCCATGCTGCGCATCGACCGCAGCGTGCGCGCCAACACCTTTGCCCGTTCGGCGGTGGAAACCGCGCTGCTCGATGCCCAGGGCAAGCGCCTTGGGCTGCCGGTCGCCGAATTGCTCGGTGGCCGTGTGCGCGACGGCCTCGAAGTGGCCTGGACGCTGGCCAGCGGCGATACCGCCAAAGACATCGACGAGGCCGAGCGCATGCTCGACCTGCGTCGCCACCGGGTCTTCAAACTGAAGATCGGCAGCCGCGAGGCGGCGCTGGACATCGCCCACGTCGCCGCGATCAAGTGCGCCCTGGGCGACCGTGCCAGTGTACGGGTGGACGTCAACCAGGCGTGGAGCGAGGCGGTGGCCATTCGCGCCTGCCAAGCCCTCGGTGATGCCGGCGTCGACTTGATCGAGCAACCGATACCGCGCCAGGACGTGCTCGCCCAGGCCCGCGTCAGCGCCCGCAGCCCGGCGCCGATCATGGCCGACGAAGCCATCGAGAGCGTCGAGGACAGCTTCAATCTGGCCCGCGGCGGCGCCGCGCCGGTGTTCGCCCTGAAGATCGCCAAGAACGGCGGCCCGCGCGCCGTGCTGCGCAGTGCCTACATCGCCGAAGCGGCGGGCATCGGCCTGTACGGCGGCACCATGCTCGAAGGCAGCGTCGGCACCCTGGCCTCGGCCCATGCCTTCGCCACCCTGAGCAAGCTGGAATGGCACACCGAACTGTTCGGCCCGCTGCTGCTGACCGAGGACATCCTCGTCGAGGTGCCGGTGTACCGCGATTTCGAACTGAAGATCCCGACCACGCCGGGCCTCGGCGTGACGCTGGACGAAGAACGCCTGCAGCGCTTCAGCCGCCGCTGAGACGAACCTACAAGGAGCTAGCCATGCTGTTTCACGTGCGCATGACCGTCAAACTGCCCACCGACATGCCGGCCGAGCAGGCCGCGCGCCTCAAGGCCGACGAAAAGGAGCTGGCCCAGCGCCTGCAGCGCGAAGGCACCTGGCGTCACCTGTGGCGCATCGCCGGGCTTTACGCCAATGTCAGCATTTTCGACGTGGTCGACGCCCAGGCCCTGCACGACACGCTGATGCAATTGCCGCTGTACCCGTACATGGACATCGAGGTCATGGCGCTGTGTCGCCATCCGTCCTCGATCCACGCTGACGATCGCTGATCGGCGCCGCTCGCCTGATCAGATCCACACAACAACAAGATGAGGAAACACGCCATGACCGTTCGTATCGCCCAGACCGTCGAAGTGCAAAAGTTCTTCGAAGACGCCGCCGGTTTCACCAATGACGGCGGCGATGCCCGCATGAAAACGGTGATCCACCGTGTGCTCAACGACACGGCGAAGATCATCGAAGACCTGCAGATCACCCCGGAAGAGTTCTGGAAGGCGGTGAACTACCTCAACGAGCTCGGCGCCCGCCAGGAAGCCGGGCTGGTGGTCGCCGGCCTCGGCATCGAGCACTACCTCGACATGCTGATGGACGCCGAAGACGAGGAAGCGGGCCGCACCGGCGGTACGCCGCGTACCATCGAAGGGCCGCTGTACGTGGCCGGTGCGCCGCTGAGCAAAGGCGAAGCCCGCCTCGACGACGGCACCGATGCCGGCACGCCGCTGTTCATGCAGGGCCGGGTGTTCGATACCAGTGGCAAGCCGCTGGCTGGTGCCATTGTCGACGTATGGCACGCCAACACCGGCGGCACCTACTCGTACTTCGACCCGGCGCAATCGGAATTCAACCTGCGCCGACGGATCGAAACCGACGCTGAAGGCCGTTATCGTTTCCGCAGCATCGTCCCGTCCGGTTACGGTTGCCCGCCGGATGGCCCGACCCAGCAACTGCTCGACCAGCTCGGCCGTCATGGCCAGCGCCCGGCCCATGTGCATTTCTTCATTTCGGCGCCTGGCCATCGCCACCTGACCACCCAGATCAACCTGGATGGTGACAAGTACCTGCACGACGATTTCGCCTACGCCACCCGTGACGAGCTGATCGCCAGGATCGACTTCTCCGACGATGCAGCGCGTGCCAAGGCCCATGGCATAGAAGGGCGCTTCGCCGAAATCGAGTTCGACTTCACCCTGCAGTCCACCGCCGAGCCCAAGGCGCAGAAGCGCCATGAGCGGGTTCGTGCGTTGGAAGCGTAAGCGTCAACCGACCTGCAGGCCGTTGCCGCGCTGCTTCTCGCTTGCCATCACAGGGCAGGCGAGAGCCGCGCGGCGTCTTGCGTTGAGCGCTGGCGAATGGCGAGCGGCTGATGCTCGAACAGAGATGTAACCCTTTGTCACGCCACCGTATCGCGTTAGCAGGGGATGGCTAGAATCGCCAGACGATTAGCGGATTGCCGGGCACTGGCGATTCAGCCCTATAAGAAAAACAACGAGGCCTGATGATGAGCAATGTCTTGCTGGGCGCGCGCAGCCGTGTGTTCGAGCGTGCCGATCCCTACGCGGTGTCCGACTACGTCAATCAGCACGTCGGTGCTCACTGCATTCGCCTGCCGACCACGGGCTTTCCCGAAGCGAGCCTCAATCACCGCAATTTCGCCAGCCTCGACCTGTGCCGCATCAGCTACGGCGGTAGCGTGCGTGTCACCTCGCCGGCGCTGGAAACCATCTATCACCTGCAGGTATTGCTCAAGGGCCATTGCCGCTCGCAATGCCGCGGCCAGGAGCACTTCTACGTACCTGGCGAACTGCTGCTGATCAACCCCGATGATCCGGTGGACCTGACCTATTCGGCCGACTGCGAGAAATTCATCGTCAAGCTGCCGGTCAGCCTGTTCGAGAACACCTGCCTGGAGAACCGCTGGATGTTGCCGCAGAGCGGTATCCGCTTCACCGCGGCGCGTCACGACATGCGCGAGCTGGAGGGCTTCTCCAACCTGCTGATGCTGATCTGCGAGGAAGCCGAAGCAGCCTCCAGCATGCCTCAAGTGCAGGAGAATTACGTGCGCATCATCGCCAGCAAGTTGCTCGGTCTGCTCGGCAACAACGTGCAGCGCCAGCAGCCGCAGACCCAGGTCAGCTCGTTCTAGCAGGTGGTCGACTACATCGAGCAGAACCTCACCCAGGACATCGGCATCGAACAATTGCTGGCCGTGGCCCGGGTCAGCGAGCGTTCGCTGTATGCACTGTTCGAGCGCCATGCCGGCATCAGCCCCAGGGATTACGTACGCCAGCGCAAGCTCGATAGCATCCACGCCCAGTTGCTAGACCCGAGCAGCGTGGTGCGTAGCGTCACCGAAATCGCCCTGGATTACGGCTTCCTGCACCTGGGACGTTTTGCTGACGTCTATCGCCGGCGTTTCGGGGAGTTGCCGTCCGATACCTACAAGCGCAACCGTTGAGAACCTATTCACGATCTGCTGCGCGTCGGCCCTACTGCGTTAAAACCAGGCTCGGAATGCTCATTTACAGCTCGTAAACTCCGCTTCCTCGCCTGTTTTTGTGGGGCCGCCTAGGCCTTGTAGGGCTCTAGCTCGCTAGATCGTGAGCAGGTTCTGAAAGCAGTCATGCAAGTCTCGTTCGATTATCGAACGGATAGTCGATTATCGGATTGTTAGCAGGCTATTGGGTGAGTACCTTGTGACCATACGGCCTAGCTGCCGGCCCAGCATCCAGAGCAACAAGACGAGAACGACCATGGCTGAGATTCTCTCCCTGCGCGAAGCGGTCGAACGCTTCGTTCACGATGGCGACACCGTTGCCCTCGAAGGCTTCACCCACCTGATCCCGACCGCTGCATCCCACGAGCTGATCCGTCAGAACAAGAAAGATCTGACCCTTGTGCGCATGACGCCCGACCTGGTCTATGACCTGCTGATCGGTGCTGGTTGCGCGAAGAAGCTGATCTTCTCCTGGGGCGGTAACCCTGGTGTCGGCTCGCTGCACCGCCTGCGCGACGCGGTCGAGAAACACTGGCCACACAAGCTGGAAATCAGCGAGCACAGCCACGCGGCCATGGCCAATGCCTATGTCTCGGGCGCCTCCAACCTGCCATTCGCGGTGCTGCGCGGCTATCAGGGCTCGGACCTGGTCAAGGTCAACCCGGACATCAAGTTCATCGAGTGCCCGTTCACCGGCGAGAAGCTGGCTGCGGTTCCCAGCGTGCGTCCGGACGTCACCGTGATCCACGCCCAGAAGGCCGACCGCAAGGGCAACGTGCTGATCCAGGGCATCCTGGGCGTGCAGAAGGAAGCCGCACTGGCGGCCAAGCGTTGCATCGTCACCGTCGAGGAAATCGTCGACGATCTCCAGGCACCGATGAATGCCTGCGTGCTGCCGACCTGGGCCATCACCGCGGTCTGCGTGGTGCCCGGTGGCGCCCATCCGTCCTACGCACACGGTTACTACGAACGCGACAACCGCTTCTACCAGGCCTGGGACCCGATTGCCCGCGACCGTGAAACCTTCACCGCCTGGATCGACGAATACATCCGTGGCACCGAGGATTTTGCGCAATACCAGGCGAAGGTTAACGGGGAGGCCAAGTGATGAGCGATTTCAACACCAATGAAATGATGACCGTGGCCGCCGCACGCCGCCTCGGCAATGGCAGCGTCTGCTTCGTCGGCATCGGCCTGCCGTCCAAGGCCGCCAACCTGGCGCGTCTGACCCATGCCCCGGAAGTGGTGCTGATCTATGAATCCGGCCCGATCGGTGCCAAGCCGAGCGTGCTGCCGCTGTCCATCGGTGACGGCGAGCTGGCGGAAACCGCCGATACCGTGGTGCCGACCGGCGAAATCTTCCGCTACTGGCTGCAGGGCGGGCGCATCGACGTCGGCTTCCTCGGCGCCGCCCAGGTCGACAAGTTCGGCAACATCAACACCACCGTGATCGGCGACTATCACGCGCCGAAAGTTCGTCTGCCGGGCGCCGGTGGCGCACCGGAGATTGCTGGCAGTGCCAAGAAAGTGCTGATCATCCTCAAACAGGGTCACCGCACTTTCGTCGACAAGCTGGCGTTCATCACCTCGGTTGGCCACGGCGAGGGCGGTGATCATCGCAAGCGTCTCGGCCTGCCGGGTGACGGCCCGGTGGCGATCATCACCGACCTGTGCATCATGGAGCCGGAAGCCGGCAGCAACGAATTCATCGTCACTTCGCTGCACCCAGGCGTGACCCGTGAGCAGGTGATCGAGAACACCGGCTGGCAGATCCGTTTCGCCGACAGCGTGACCACCACCGAGGCGCCGAAAGCCGAGGAACTGGCTGCGCTGCGTGACCTGGAAGCCCGTACTGCCGAGGCCCACGGCCAGAAAGGAGGTGACGAATGAGCCGCGAGGTATTCATCTGCGACGCCATCCGCACGCCGATTGGCCGCCTGAACGGCGCGCTGTCCGCGGTACGTGCCGACGACCTGGCGGCGATTCCGCTCAAGGCCCTGGTCGAGCGTAACCCGCAGGTCGACTGGTCCGCGCTCGATGAGGTTTTCATGGGCTGCGCCAACCAGTCCGGCGAAGACAACCGCAACGTTGCGCGAATGGCCCTGCTGCTCGCCGGCCTGCCGGAAACCGTGCCGGGCGTGACCCTCAATCGCCTGTGCGCCTCGGGCATGGAAGCGGTCGGTGCTGCGTTCCGCGCCATCGCCTCGGGCGAAATGGAGCTGGCCATTGCCGCCGGCGTCGAGTCGATGACCCGCGCACCCTACGTGATGGGTAAGGCCGACAGCGCTTTTGGCCGCGGCCAGAAGCTGGAAGACACCACCCTGGGCTGGCGCTTCGTCAACCCGGCGATGAAAGAACAGTATGGCGTCGACCCGATGCCGGTTACCGGTGACAACGTTGCCGAGGACTATGGCGTCAGCCGTGCCGACCAGGACGCCTTCGGCCTGCGTAGCCAGCAGCGTGCAGCGGCGGCCCAGGAAGCCGGTTACTACGCCGAGGAGATCGTCCCGGTGGTGATCAAGACCAAGAAGGGCGAGATCGTCGTCGACCGTGACGAGCACCCGCGTGCCGACACCACCGCCGAAGGCCTGGCCAAGCTCAAGCCGGTCAACGGCCCGGATAAGACCGTCACCGCTGGCAACGCCTCGGGCCTCAACGATGGCGCCTCGGCGATGATCCTGGCCTCGGCCGAAGCCGTTGAACAGTACGGCCTCAAACCCCGTGCCAAGGTATTGGGCATGGCTAGCGGCGGCGTCGCGCCACGCATCATGGGCGTTGGCCCGGTGCCGGCGGTGCGCAAGCTGCTGACGCGCCTGAATCTGGACATCGATGCCTTCGACGTGATCGAGCTGAACGAAGCCTTCGCGGCCCAGGGCCTGGCAGTGACCCGCGACCTCGATCTGCCGGACGACAGCCCCAAGGTCAACCCGAACGGCGGCGCCATCGCCCTCGGCCATCCCTTGGGCATGAGCGGCAACCGCCTAGTGCTGACCGCCGTGCATCATCTGGAGAAAACCGGCGGCAAGCTCGGCCTGGCGACCATGTGCGTTGGCGTGGGGCAGGGGCTGGCAATGGCTGTCGAGCGGGTTTGATCGCGGAATCGGCCGTTTGCCCTGGTCGGGTGCATGACGCTTTTCTCATCCACCGTGGCGCCTGCGGACGGTGGCCGGATAAAGCGCCGGCTACGCGCCCCGGTCCACCCTACGGCACTCGGCCCATCTACGGTTTGATGGCCGGCCGCGTACTTTGTGGGAGGGCGCCATGCGCCCGATTCGCGGGTATGGACTAGGCGTCCCCGCCCGCTCCCGCAGAGGCTTGTTTGAATCCAGCAACTCTCTTCAAGTTTCGTTTGTCCTCACCCGTTCACGGTCCACGACACCGTGCTCTGGTGGGGATGGGCGACCTAAAATGACGAATCATTTGGTTACATGTGGGGTCGGAGTAGGGACGGTCCCGTTTCCTACCAGTGAGTATCCATGATGAGTACTGAAGCCAGCGCGGCGTACGAAGCCCCCAACTACAGCCCGGAAGAGCGCCGCAAGCGCATCTTCGCCATCGTCGGTGCCTCGTCGGGCAATCTGGTCGAGTGGTTCGACTTCTACGTTTACGCCTTCTGCGCGATCTACTTCGCGCCGGCCTTCTTCCCCTCCGACGACCCCACCGTGCAACTGCTCAACACTGCAGGCGTATTCGCTGCGGGTTTTCTGATGCGGCCGATCGGCGGCTGGGTGTTTGGCCGTGTTGCGGACAAATACGGCCGCAAAGTCTCGATGATGATCTCGGTGCTGATGATGTGCCTGGGTTCGCTGGCCATCGCGTGCATGCCCACCTACAGCAGCATCGGCACCCTGGCGCCCGTGCTGCTGTTGCTGGCGCGCCTGTTCCAGGGCCTTTCGGTGGGCGGCGAGTACGGCACCACGGCCACCTACATGAGTGAGGTAGCGCTCAAGGGCCAGCGCGGCTTCTTCGCTTCGTTTCAGTACGTCACCCTGATTGGCGGACAGTTGCTGGCGGTATTGGTGGTGGTGATTCTCCAGCAGGCGCTGAGCGAGGACGAGCTGCGTGCCTGGGGCTGGCGCATCCCCTTCGTGATCGGCGCGATGGCGGCGGTGGTGGCGTTCTATCTGCGTCGCTCGCTGGACGAAACCGCCAAGCAAGACCAGATCGGCAACAAGGAATCGGGCAGCGTCGCCTACCTGTTCAAGCACCACAAGGCCGCGTTCTTCACCGTGCTGGGCTACACCGCCGGTGGCTCGCTGATCTTCTACACCTTTACCACCTATATGCAGAAGTACCTGGTCAACTCGGCCGACATGAGCGCCAAGACCGCCAGCGGCATCATGACCGGCGCGCTGTTCCTGTTCATGATCATGCAGCCGTTGTTCGGTGCGCTGTCCGACCGTATCGGTCGCCGCACCTCGATGCTCTGGTTCGGCGCCCTCGGTGCGATCTGCACCTGGCCGATCCTGGCCTTGCTGCATACCGTGCAGAGCCCGGTGATGGCGTTCCTGCTGATCATCGCGGCGCTGGCCATCGTCAGCCTGTACACCTCGATCAGCGGCCTGGTGAAGGCCGAGATGTTCCCGCCGGAGGTGCGTGCCCTGGGCGTCGGCCTGGCTTACGCGGTAGCCAACGCACTGTTTGGCGGCTCGGCGGAATACGTTGCCCTGGGGCTGAAATCCATCGGCATGGAACAGACCTTCTACTGGTACGTATCAGGCATGATGGTGCTGGCCTTTCTGGTCAGCCTGCGCCTGCCGCGCCAGGCCAGTTACCTGCACCACGATCATTGACCACGGAGTGTTCGCTGTATGAGTTCAAGGCCCGCTAGCCAGCTGTTCGATGCCTATTTCACGAGTGCGCCGATGCGCCAGGTGTTCAGCGATCAGGGTCGTGTGCAGGGCATGCTCGACTTCGAGGCAGCGCTGGCCCGGGCCGAAGCGGCGGCCGGGGTGATCCCGCAGGCGGTGGTCGCCGATATCGAGGCGGCTTGCCGCGCCGAACTCTACGACTTCGACGCGTTGGCGGTGGCCATCGGCAGCGCCGGCAATTCAGCGATTCCGCTGGTCAAGGCGCTGGGCAAACGCATCGCGGCGAGCAACCCCGAGGCCGAGCGCTACGTGCATCTGGGCGCCACCAGCCAGGACGCCATGGATAGCGGCCTGGTGCTGCAGCTGCGTGCGGCCATCGATCTGCTGGAAAAGGATCTGGACGCCCTGAGCAGACAGCTGGCCACGCAGGCCCAGCGTCATGCGGCAACGCCCATGGCCGGGCGCACCTGGCTGCAGCATGCCACGCCGGTGACCCTGGGCATGAAGATCGCCGGCTGGCTGGGCGCCGTCGATCGTCATCGCCAGCGCCTCGACGAAATCAAACCGCGCCTGCTGTGCCTGCAGTTCGGCGGCGCCTCGGGCAGCTTGGCCGCATTGGGCGACAAGGCCTGGCCGGTGGCCGGTGCGCTGGCCGCCGAACTTGACCTGCAACTGCCCGAGCAGCCCTGGCACACCCAGCGTGATCGCCTGGTCGAGTTCGCCAGCCTGCTTGGCCTGATTGCCGGCAGCCTGGGCAAGCTGGGCCGTGACCTCAGCCTGCTGATGCAGACCGAAGCCGGCGAGCTGTTCGAGCCCTCGGCGCCGGGCAAGGGCGGCTCCTCGACCATGCCGCACAAGCGCAACCCGGTGGGCGCGGCGGTGTTGATCGGCGCCGCCACCCGCGCGCCCGGGCTGGTCGCCACCATGTTCGCGGCCATGCCCCAGGAGCACGAGCGCAGCCTGGGGTTGTGGCACGCCGAGTGGGAGACGCTGCCGGAGCTTTGCTGCCTGGTCTCCGGCGCCCTGCAGCAGGCGCTGATCCTGGTGCCGGGCCTGGAAGTGGACGCCGAGCGCATGGCCACCAACCTCGAATTGACCCGCGGCCTGGTGCTGGCCGAAGCGGTGAGCATCGCCTTGGCGCAACGCATCGGTCGTGACGCTGCCCACCATCTTGTCGAGCAATGCTGCAAGCAGGCGGTGAAGGAGGGCGCACACCTGCGCGCCGTGCTCGGCGCCAACGCCGAGGTCAGCGCCCAACTGTCCGCCGATGAGCTGGACCGCCTGCTCGACCCGGCCCATTACCTGGGCCAGGCGCAGCGCTGGGTCGATCGCGCCGTGGCCCTGCACCGCAGCGCGAACCACTGAACCGTTTTCCCGTTAGGAGATTGTCATGCCTGTCGTTTCCCTCGCCGATGGCGACCTGAACTACCTGCTAGAAGGCCCGGCCGACGCACCGGTGCTGGTGTTGTCCAATTCTCTGGGCACCAACCTGCACATGTGGGATGCGCAGATTCCGGCGTTCACCGAACACTTCCGGGTGCTGCGTTATGACACCCGTGGCCATGGCCAGTCGCTGGTCATGCCGGGTTTCTACAGCATCGAGCAGAACGGCCGCGACGTGCTGGCACTGCTCGATGCCCTGAACATCGACAAGGTGCACTTCTGCGGCCTGTCCATGGGCGGGCTGATCGGCCAGTGGCTGGCGATCAACGCCGCCTCGCGCCTGGATCGCCTGGTGCTGTGCAACACCGGCGCCAAGATCGGCACCGACGAGGTGTGGAACACCCGCATCGACACCGTGCTCAAGGGTGGCGAGAAGGCCATGCGCGACCTGCGTGATGCCTCCATCGAGCGCTGGTTCACCGCGCCGTTCGCCAAGGCCCAGCCGGAGAAGGTCGAGCCGATCGTCACCATGCTGGCGCAGACCTCGCCCCAGGGCTATGCCGGTAACTGTGCAGCGGTGCGCGATGCCGACTACCGCGAGCAGATCGCCACGATCGACGTGCCGACCCTGATCGTATGCGGCACCGGTGATGCGGTGACCACGCCCGAACACGGTCGCTTCATGCAAAAGCGTATTCCGGGCGCCGAGCTGGTCGAGTTCGATGCTGCGCACCTGTCCAACGTGCAGGCTGGTGAGTTGTTCACCAGGCGCGTGCTGAGCTTTCTGCAAACCAATTGAGCCTGCAGTGCGTGGGCGTCGTCGCACGCCCACGCCGTGAAGAGAAATGGAGCCACCGATGGACGAGAAACAACGCTACGACGCCGGCATGCAGGTGCGCCGTGCGGTGCTGGGCGATGCCCATGTCGACCGCAGCCTGGAAAAACTGACGCCGTTCAACGAAGAGTTCCAGGAGATGATCACCCGCCACGCCTGGGGCGATATCTGGACGCGCCCGGGGCTGCCGCGCCACACCCGCAGCCTGATCACCATCGCCATGTTGATCGGCATGAACCGCGAGGGTGAATTGAAGCTGCACCTCAAGGCCGCCAAGAACAACGGCGTGACCCGTGAGGAAATCAAGGAAGTGATCATGCAGAGCGCAATTTACTGCGGCATTCCGGCAGCCAACGCCACCTTCCACCTGGCCGAAGAGTTGTGGGACGAAGTCGGCGTCGAGTCGCTGAACAAGGCCTGACGTCGTAGCGATCTGCAGAGCCCCGCCCAACAGACTGTGTGAAAACTACTGCGCTCGGTCATGCTGCGTTAAAAACCGGCTGGAATGCCAGCCCAGTCAAAATGCTCATTTACAGCACGTAAACTGCGCTTTTTCGCCGGTTTTTGCCTTGCCTGACCGTCGCTCGCTACGTTTTCACACAGCTTGCCAAGCGGGGCTTTTTGTTGTCCGGCGATTACTCGTACTCACTGACGCCCGCCGCATGCCGGGCCGCGACGTAGCCGAAGGTCAGTGCCGGGCCCAGGTTGATGCCGCCTGAGGGATAGTGACCGCCGAACACGCTGGCCATGTCGCTGCCGGCAGCGTAGAGGCCGAAGATCGGCTGGCCATCGGCATCCAACACCCGGGCGCTGCCGTCGGTCTTGAGCCCGGCGAAGGTGCCGAAGCAGCCGGGCTGCACCTTCACCGCGTAGAACGGGCCATGCTCGATAGGCGCCACGCAGGGGTTGGCGCCAGGGTGCAGCGGGTCGCCCTGTTTGCGGTTGAAGGCGGTGCTGCCGCGGCCGAACTGCGGGTCTTCGCCGTTGCGGGCATGTTGGTTGAAAGTGGCCACCGTGCTCGCCAGCCCCATCGGATCGATGCCGCAGTCGAGCGCCAGCTGCTCGATGGTCGCCGCACGTTTCAGGTAGCCGCTACGCAGCATCGCCCACAGTGGTACGGGCGCCGGGCGGGCGAAACCCAGGCCGTAGCGGCGCTGGAAGCGATGATCGCAGATCAGCCAGGAACACACCGGCTGGTTCTCGGGCACCTGTTCGACCATCGCCGCCACGTAGTCGTAATAGCCGTGGGCTTCGTTGACGAAGCGCTTGCCGCTGGCCAGCACGCCGATGATGCCGGGCTTGCCGCGCTCGATGATGTGCGGGAAGTGGCCGATACTGCCGTCGCGGTGCGGCACCCGGGACACCGGCGCCCAGGCGACCGGCGATTTCAGCCGGGTATCGACCTGGGCACCCAGCGCTTCGCCCAGGCGCAGGCCATCGCCGGAGCAGGCGGTTGGCGGCAGGGCCAGGTTGTCCGCGCCGCTGACATCTCGGGGAAAAAGCTGCTGGCGCCGTCGAGGATCGTTGGGGAAACCGCCGGCCGCCAGCACCACTGCACGGGCACCGATGAAGTGCTCGCCGTCCGCACGGCGCAGCGTGGCGCCGCTGATACGGCCATCTTCCTGATGCAGGCTGATCACCGGTGCCGACTCGATCATCGTCACGCCCAGGTCGGCGGCCGAGCGGGCCAGCCGGGCGACCAGCGCGACGCCGTTGACCAGGTGCATGGCGCGGCCATAACGGGCCAGGTGATAGAGGTGGGTGGCAAGACGACGGGTCACGTGCCACAGCGCTCTCGGTGAGCGGGTCATGCTCAGGAAGGCGGCCAGGTCGGCGCCGGCCATGATCGGCATGCCCATGAACGAGGTCTCGCGCAGCGTCCTGCGCAGGCGCGGCAGCAGGTCGAGCACTTCGCGGCCGTCACAGGGCGCGGCGATCACCTGATGGCCGCCGGTGGCGGCGCCGGGCGTGTCGCCATGCATGTCGGGAATGCCGTTGCCGTCGGCGAACTGCAGGGCGGTGTGCCGTTCGAAGAACGCCACCATCTGCGGGCAGGCGTCGAGAAAGGCCCTGACCCGCGTTTCGTCGAAATGCTCGCCCAGCTCGTGGCGCAGGTAGGTGAGCGGTTGCTCGATGTCTTCCTGGATGCCGGCCCGCTGCGCCAGCGGGTTGCGCGGAACCCAGGCCCAACCTCCGGACCAGGCGGTGGCGCCGCCGAACACGGCGTCCTTTTCCACCAGCACCACGCGCTGGCCATGCCACGCTGCAGTCACCGCGGCGGCCAGCCCGGCGGCGCCCGAGCCGACCACCAGCAGGTCGCATTGTTGAGGAAGTGGAGTGGTGGTGGCGGCGGGCATGGGCGCTCCTGGCGGCTTATGATTGTTTTTGGAATCTGGTTCCATATATTAAATGGAGCGCTGATCGCCGCCAAGCGCAGGGCCCCCGCTTGATGTTTGCGCCGATAGACCCCATCTGATTGGCTGTAACCCTCTCGTCATCAGCCTTCGAGCCCGCCATGAAATCGCTTTTGTCCGGTCGCCAGCGCGGTGCCCTGCGCACATCCTGGGCGTTTATCGCCCCTTATCGCGGTCGCGTGGTCGGTGCGCTGCTGGCGCTGCTGTTCACTGCCGCCATTACCTTGTCCATGGGGCAGGGCATCAAGCTGCTGGTCGATCAGGGCTTGGCCACTCAGTCGCCGGAAGCGCTGCGCCATTCGATACTGCTGTTCTTCGTGCTGGTGCTGGCGCTGGCGGTGGGTACCTACACGCGCTTCTACCTGGTTTCCTGGCTGGGCGAGCGGGTGGTGGCAGACATCCGCAAGCGCGTGTTCGATCACCTGGTCGGCCTGCACCCCGGCTTTTACGCCCACAACCGCGCCTCTGAGATCCAGTCGCGGTTGACCGCCGATACCACCTTGCTGCAGTCGGTCATCGGCTCGTCGCTGTCGATGGCGCTGCGCAACCTGATCATGCTGGTCGGCGGCATGATCCTGCTGGTGGTCACCAATCCCAAGCTCAGCGCCATCGTGCTCGCGGCACTGCCGCTGGTCGTCGCACCGATCCTGCTGTTTGGCCGCCGTGTGCGTGAGTTGTCGAGGCAGAGCCAGGATCGCATCGCCGATGTCGGCAGCTACGTCAGCGAAGTGCTCGGGCAGATCAAGACAGTGCAGGCCTACAACCATCAGGCCGAAGACCGCCGGCGCTTCGGCCTGTCCGCCGAGGCGGCGTTCGACACTGCCCGCAAGCGCGTCGCCCAACGCGCCTGGCTGATCACCGTGGTGATCGTGCTGGTGCTTGGCGCCGTGGGCGTGATGCTCTGGGTCGGCGGCATGGATGTGATCGCCGGGCGCATCAGCGGCGGTGAGCTGGCGGCATTCGTGTTCTACAGTCTGATCGTCGGCTCGTCGTTCGGCACCCTCAGCGAGGTGATCGGCGAGCTGCAACGCGCCGCTGGCGCCGCCGAGCGCATCAGCGAACTGCTCAGTGCGCGCAACGAGATTCATGCGCCACTCGACGGCGCGCTGGTTCCGGTCCGGCCTGCGGAGGGCCGTATCGAAGTGCAGGATTTGTCCTTCGCCTACCCGACGCGCCCCGACAGCCTGGCGCTGCAAGACATCACGCTGGCGATGGAGCCGGGCGAAACCCTGGCCATCGTCGGCCCGTCCGGAGCCGGCAAGTCGACGCTGTTCGACCTGCTGCTGCGCTTTTACGACCCGCTACAGGGGCGCATCCTGATCGACGGCCTGCCCATCGAGCGCCTCGACCCGCACGCCCTGCGCGAGAACTTCGCGCTGGTTTCCCAGCACCCGGCGCTATTCTTCGGCAGCGTGGCCGACAACATCCGCTACGGGCACCCGGAGGCCAGCGATGCGGACGTGGAAGCCGCTGCCCGCGCGGCCCATGCCCATGAATTCATCGAGCGCTTGCCCCAGGGTTATCAGACCCATCTGGGCGATGCGGGCCTGGGGCTTTCCGGCGGCCAGCGGCAGCGCCTGGCGATTGCCCGCGCCTTGCTGGTGGACGCACCGATCCTGCTGCTAGACGAAGCCACCAGCGCCCTGGATGCCGAGAGCGAACACCTGATCCAGCAGGCGCTGCCGGAGCTGATGCGTGGCCGCACCACCCTGGTGATCGCCCACCGCCTGGCCACGGTGAAGAGCGCCGACCGCATCGCGGTCTTCGATCAGGGACGGTTGGTGGCACTGGGTAAACACGCCGAACTGGTCGCCAGCAACCCGCTGTATGCGCGGTTGGCCGAGTTGCAGTTCGTCGAAAAGAGTTAAGGGGTAGGCCGCTAGTATTGGCGTTGGCTGTGAGGTGGGTCGGTGAAGCGTGACCCACCCTACGGGCTGCCAATGGTGCGGGCGAAGCCGATATCGCGGGGATGCCACCATTGGTTCGTGCCGAGGGCGACGCTCCCGCGCGGGTGGCGGGTTGCGAGGTCAATGGGGCCGGGTGGGAGCCCCGACCCGGGGCGAATGGTGCGCGCAGCGCAGAGAGAGCGGCGGCCCGACGATTTCATCGCGCCGAGGGCGGACGCTCCCACAGTCTCAAGCCTCAACCGTTGACCAGGCTCAGAAACTCGCTGCGGGTTGCTGCGTTCTCGCGAAATTCGCCGAGCATCACCGAGGTGACCATAGAGGAGTTCTGCTTCTCCACGCCGCGCATCATCATGCACATGTGCTTGGCCTCGATGACCACTGCCACGCCCAGAGCGCCAGTGACCTGCTGGACGGCCTCGGCGATCTGCCGGCTCAGGCTTTCCTGGATCTGCAGGCGTCGGGCATACATGTCGACGATGCGCGCGACCTTGGACAGGCCCAGCACCTTGCCGCTGGGAATGTAGGCGACGTGGGCCTTGCCGATGAAGGGCAGCAGGTGGTGCTCGCACAGCGAATACAGCTCGATATCCTTGACCACCACCATCTCGCTGGCATCGGAGCTGAACAGCGCACCGTTGGTGACTTCTTCCAGGGTCTTCTGGTAGCCATTGCACAGGTACTGCATGGCCTTGGCGGCGCGCTTGGGCGTGTCGAGCAGGCCTTCGCGGGAAACGTCTTCGCCGAGCTGGCCGAGGATGGCGGTGTAATGCTGTTCGAGGGTGTTGCGGCTAGAGTCCATGCGGCTTCCAGTGGTTTGCGGATATCGATTAGCGGCTGCCTGGCGCCAACGCCAGCACGTTTGGCGCGGGGTCAAGCTTGGCCTAGTGGGCGAGGCGGGCAGCAATTGTAATCCGCTCGCAGCGATTTACCGAGCCTTTATGCCGCTAGGTTCATCGCTGCGTCTGTCAGAACCTGTTCAAAGCCTCGCGAGCTAGAGCAATGCAAGGCCTGGGCGGCCCCGCAAAAACAGGCGAGGACGCGGAGTTTACGAGCTGTAAATGAGCAGTCCGAGCCTGTTTTTAACGCCGCAGTGCCGACGCGCAGCAGGCTTTGAACAGGTTCTCAGCGCAGGCTCAGTTGGCGGCGTGAGCTGCCAGGCAGGTGTCGAGCATGCGGTTGGAGAAGCCCCATTCGTTGTCGTACCAGGCCAGCACTTTCACCAGGCGGCCATTCACCTTGGTGTGGTTAGCGTCGAAGATCGACGACAGCGGATTGTGGTTGAAGTCGCAGGACACAAGCGGCAGGGTGTTGTAACCCAGTACAGGGGATTTCTCGGCAGCCGCCTTCATCAGTGCGTTGATTTCCTCGACGCTGGTGTCGCGTTGCACCTGAATAGTGAGGTCGACCAGCGACACGTTGATCACCGGCACGCGCACCGCCATGCCGGTCAGGCGCCCGGCCAGTTCCGGCAGCACTAGGCCCACCGCTTCGGCAGCGCCGGTCTTGGTGGGGATCATCGACTGGGTGGCCGAGCGCGCCCGGAACAGGTCGCTGTGATACACGTCGGAGAGGTTCTGGTCGTTGGTGTAGGCGTGGATGGTGGTCATCAGCCCACTTTCGATGCCCAGCTCGCGCTGCAGCACCTGAGCGACCGGTGCCAGGCAGTTGGTGGTGCAAGAGGCATTGGAGATGATCGGCTGGTCGGCGCGCAGGCTGCCTTCGTTGACGCCGTAGACGATGGTCGCATCGGCGCCCTTGGCTGGCGCGGAGATGATCACCTTGCGGGCGCCGGCGCTCAGGTGGGCGGCTGCCTTGTCGCGATCGGTGAAAAGGCCGGTGCATTCGAACACCACGTCGACGTCCAGATCCTTCCAGGGCAGCTCGGCAGGATTACGGATCGCGCTGACGGCGATGCGGTCACCATTGACGAGCAGGTTTTGTCCATCGACTTCGACGGACGCGTCGAAAATGCCGTGTACGCTGTCGTACTTGAGCAGATGAGCGTTGATGGCGCTGTCGCCCAGGTCATTGATGGCGACGACTTGCAGCTTTTCGCGATAGTTCTGGGTATAGAGTGCCCGGAGCACGTTACGGCCGATACGACCGAAACCATTGATGGCAATTCGCAATGTCATGAGCGTCGATCCTTATATGTTGTTTTAAAAACAAGATTATTCTCATGAAAGTAGAAATCAAGCGTTTTAGCTGTCAATATTTTGATAAAAATACAATTCGAAGTGCTACCCGCTAGCCTGGAGTCGACACCATGCACCCCCGCATTCTCGAGGTAACCGACCGCCTTATCGCCCGCAGCCGCGCCACCCGCGAGCGTTACCTGGCGCAGATGGCCGCTGCCGACAGCCAGGGCCCGCACCGCGGCGCGCTGCAATGCGCCAACTTCGCCCATGGCGTGGCCGGTTGCGGCTCGGCCGAAGACAAGCAGCGCCTGCGGCTGATGAACGAGGCCAACGTCGGCATCGTCACCGCCTATAACGACATGCTGTCCGCCCACCAGCCCTACGAACACTATCCGGAACTGATCAAACAGGCCCTGCGCCAGGTCGGCTCGGTGGGCCAAGTGGCCGGCGGCGTACCGGCGATGTGCGACGGCGTGACCCAGGGTGAACCGGGCATGGAACTGAGCCTGGCCAGCCGCGAGGTGATCGCCATGTCTACCGCCGTGGCGCTGTCGCACAACATGTTCGATGCGGCGATGCTGCTGGGCATCTGCGACAAGATCGTCCCGGGGCTGATGATCGGCGCCCTGCGTTTCGGCCACCTGCCGATGATCTTCGTGCCGGGCGGGCCGATGCCTTCTGGCATTCCCAACAAGGAAAAGGCCGAGGTTCGCCAGCTCTATGCCGAAGGTAAGGCGACCCGCGAGCAACTGCTCGAATCGGAGATGAAGTCCTACCACAGCCCCGGTACCTGCACCTTCTACGGCACCGCCAACACCAATCAGGTGGTGATGGAAATCATGGGCCTGCATCTGCCGGGCTCGTCGTTCGTCAACCCGTACACACCGCTGCGTGACGCGCTGACCGCCGAGGCCGCCCACCAGGTGGTGCGCCTCACGCGGCAAGGCGGCGAATACACGCCGCTGTGCCGGATCATTGACGAGAAAGCCATCGTCAACTCGGTGGTGGCGCTCAACGCCACCGGCGGTTCGACCAATCACACGCTGCACATCCCGGCCTTCGCCCGCGCCGCCGGCATCCAGCTGACCTGGCAGGACATGGCCGACCTGTCCGCCGTCACCCCGACGCTGGCCAAGGTCTACCCCAATGGCCAGGCTGACGTGAACCACTTCCATGCCTGCGGCGGCGTGCCCTTCATGGTGCGGACGCTGCTCGAAGCCGGCCTGCTGCACGAGGATGTCTACACCGTCGCCGGCCAGGGCCTGTCGCGCTATACCCAGGAGCCGTTCCTCGATGGCGAGCGCCTGGTCTGGCGCCAGGGCCCGGAGCAGAGCCTGGATCGCAACATCCTGCGCAGCGTGCCGGAAGCCTTCTCCCCCGAGGGCGGGTTGCGGGTGCTGACCGGCAACCTCGGCAACGGCGTGGCCAAGGTTTCGGCCGTGGCGCCGGAGCATCAGGTGGTCGAGGCGCCGGCCCGCGTGTTCGAAACCCAGGTCGAACTGGCCGAAGCCTTCAAGGCCGGTGAGCTGGAGCGCGATTTCGTCGCCGTGGTGCGCTTCCAGGGGCCGAAGGCCAACGGCATGCCCGAGCTGCACAAACTCACGCCGTACCTGGGCATTCTCCAGGATCGCGGCTTCAAGGTGGCGCTGGTTACCGATGGGCGGATGTCCGGCGCGTCGGGCAAGGTGCCGGCGGCCATTCACGTCAGCCCCGAGGCCTGGGATGGAGGCCCGCTGGCGCGGGTGCGCGACGGCGATCTGATTCGCGTCGATGGCGTGACCGGGCACCTGCAGGTGCTGGTCGACGACATCGCCTGGAACGCCCGCGAGATCGCGCCGCGCCCGCAAGGCACCGGCGTCGGTTGTGGCCGCGAGCTGTTCGCCTTCATGCGCGCCGCATTCAGCCCCGCGGAAGATGGCGCCAGCGCCTTCACCGCCGAACTGGATTCGCTGCGATGAGCCTGGCGCTGGTTGGCGACATCGGCGGCACCAATGCGCGTTTCGCCCTGTGGCGTGATGGCGGCCTGCACGGGGTGCGGGTATCGGCGACTGCCGATCACGCCACCGTCGAACAGGCCATCGTCGCTTACCTGGCCGCCGAAGGTCTGGCGCTCGGCGAAGTGCAAACCATTTGCCTGGCCTGCGCCGGGCCGGTGGAAATCGATCCGTTCCGCTTCACCAACAACGCCTGGCGCATCGACCGCCAGGCATTCTGCGCCGAGCTGCAGGTGCGCGAGCTGCTGCTGCTCAACGATTTTTCCGCCATGGCCCTGGGCATGACCTGTCTGCAGGACGACGAGTACATTACCGTCTGCCCGGGTGTGGCACAGCCGGGCCGCCCGGCGGTGGTGATCGGTGCCGGCACCGGCCTGGGCGTAGGCACCTTGCTGAGCTTGCCCGATGGCAGCTGGCACGCGTTGCCGGGCGAGGGCGGCCACGTCGACCTGCCGGTGGGCAGCAACCGCGAGGCGCTGATCTGGCAGGCGCTGCATCGCCAGCTCGGGCATGTCAGCGCCGAGGCTGGCGCTCTCAGCGGCAACGGGCTACTCGCCTTGTACCGCGCGACCTGCGCGGTGGACGGTCAGTCGGCCCCCCTGCAGAGCGCGGCCCAGGTTACCGGGGCGGCGCTGGAAGGGGAGCCGTTGGCGGTCAACGTGCTGGAGCTGTTCTGCTGCCTGCTCGGTCGTGTGGCGGGTAACAACGTGCTGACCGTGGGCGGCCGAGGCGGCGTGTTCATCGCCGGCGGCATGGTGCCGCGCTTCGCCGACTTCTTCATGGCCAGCGGGTTCTCGCGCAGCCTGCGCGACAAGGGCTGCATGAGCGACTACTTTGATGGCCTGCCGGTATGGCTGGTCACCGCACCTTACCCGGGCCTGGTCGGCGCGGGAGTGGCGGTGGAACAGCACCTGCAGAGGAACCAGCACCCCGAACACTCTGTCTAGGGTCTGTTCCCGTTTCAGCGCGAGCCGCGTTGCCGCGAGAAATGGCCTCCGGTTAGGCGCAGGACGCAGGGAATGGC
>NZ_MSXU01000009.1:834997-1129198 GCF_001945375.1 Pseudomonas sp. PA1(2017) | reverse complement strand
AGTTTTTGCGCGATGCGGCGTTACTCGATGGCTCATTTGGCCTGCCAAACTTCGCATCTCGTGCCTTGCCTCGCGCAAGAACTGGCTCCGGCGCGGCCGTGCGTGAAACGGGAACAGGCCCTAGCATCGCCGATAACAACAACAAGGATCATCGATGTGAGCCCAACTGGAAAATCCATCCTGCTGGTCGACGACGACCAGGATATTCGGGAACTGCTGCAAACCTACCTCGGGCGTGCCGGCCTGCAGGTGCGCACCGTGGCCGATGGCGCCGGGTTTCGCGAGGCGCTCTGCGAAGGCGGCGCCGACCTGGTGATTCTCGACGTGATGCTGCCCGACGAGGACGGCTTCAGCCTGTGCCGCTGGATCCGCGAGCACCAGCGTTTCGCCCAGGTCCCGATCATCATGCTGACCGCCAGCTCCGACGAGGCCGACCGGGTCGTCGGCCTCGAGCTGGGTGCCGACGACTACCTCGGCAAGCCGTTCAGCCCCCGCGAGTTGCTGGCGCGTATCAAGGCGCTGCTGCGCCGGGTCAATTTCGCCCATGAGCGTAGCGCGGACGTGCTGGTGTTCGACGAGTGGCGCCTGGACATGGTCAGTCATCGGCTGTTTCACCTCGACGGCGAGGAAGTGCTGTTGTCCGGCGCCGACTTTGCGCTGCTCAAGCTGTTTCTCGATCACCCGCAACAGATTCTCGACCGCGACACCATCGGCAACGCCACCCGCGGCCGCGAGATGATGCCGCTCGAACGCATCGTCGACATGGCCGTGAGCCGCCTGCGCCAGCGCCTGCGTGACACCGGCAAACCGCCGCGGCTGATCCGCACCGTACGTGGCAGCGGCTACCAGCTGGCCGCCGCCGTCAGTGCGCAGGCCGGCAATGCGCGCTGACTGGCGTCGGCTGGTGCCGATTCCACGTTCACTGCTGGGCCGCATGCTGCTCCTGACCTTGCTCTCGGTGCTGGCGGCGCAGACGTTGTCCAGCGCCATCTGGCTGTCGCAATTGCGCGCCACTCAGCTCGAAGGCCTGGTCACCACGGCGCGCAGCCTGGCCCATTCGATGTCGGCCAGCGTGCGTTATTTTCGTTCGCTGCCGGTGGCCTATCGACCGATGGTGCTCGACCAGTTGCGCAGCATGGGCGGCACCCGCTTCGTGGTCAGCCTCAACGACCGGCCCTTGACCATGCACCTGCTGCCCGAAACGCCGCGCAAGCTGGCGGTGACCGAGGCGGTCAGCGAGGTGCTGCGCGCTTCGTTAGGCAACAAGGCGGACATTTCCGTGACCTTCGTCAGCCCGGATGACCTGCGCATTTTCAATGGTGGCCTGAAACTCGACGAGTTACCGCGCTCCTGGGCCCATTACGCCCTGACCCTGGAGCCGGTCAACCCGCCGGTACTGGTCACCCAGATCCAGCTGGCGCCCGGCGAGTGGCTGTATATCGCCTCGCTCTTGCCAGAGCCCTACACCAGCCTGGAGGAGCCGGTACTGCCGGCCCAGCAGCTGTGGTTCATCCTGCTCAGCAGCGGCTTTCTGCTGTTGTTCATCGGCATTCTGGTGCGCTGGCAGAGCCGGCCGCTCAAACGCCTGGCGCGCGCTGCGCGGCACATGTCGCTGGGCGCCGACATCGAGCCGGTGGAGGAGGCCGGCGGGCGTGAAGTGGTGGAGGTGGCGCGGGCCTTCAACGCCATGCGCGAGCGCATCAGCCGCTACCTGACCGAGCGTGCCCAGCTGTTCAGCGCCATTTCCCACGACCTGCGTACGCCGATCACCCGGCTGCGGCTGCGCGTCGAACTGCTCGACGACGAAACCCTGCAGACCAAGTTCGGCCGCGATCTCGACGAGCTGGAACTGCTGGTCAAGGGCGCGCTGCAGTGCGTCAAGGACACCGACATCCACGAGAACATCGAGTCGGTGGACCTCAACCAGCTGCTGCACTGTCTGGTCGAGCCGTACCTGGCACCGACCGGCAATGGCCGGGTGACCCTGCACGGCGAGGCCAGCGCCGAATACCTAGGCAAACCCCTGGCGTTGCGGCGCTGCATCGGCAACCTAGTCGACAACGCGCTCAAGTACGGCCACCGCGCCCATCTGCACGTCGAGGACGATTTCGAGGCCTACGTGCTGCACGTCGACGACGAGGGGCCGGGGGTACCCGAGCAGCGCTTCGAGCAGGTGTTCGAGCCGCACTTTCGCCTGGCCGGGCAGCAGCAGGGTTATGGCCTGGGCCTCGGCATCGCGCGCAACATCGCCCATAGCCATGGCGGCGAAGTGAGCCTGCAGAACCTGCGCGAAGGCGGGCTGCGAGTGACCCTGCGCCTGCCGCGGATGCCGGATTGAATGTCACCGCCCCGTGACAAAGCAGCCGGCCTTCGTTACTTGGCGGTAGGTAGCCGCCAGTAGACTCGTCATGAGCCGTTTGACGATTTGTATCCGCCGGTGCCTGCACAGCCTCTCTTAGCCTGGGTTAGCCAAAGGCGTAACCCAGGTTTTTGACGGACCCGGGTATCACTGCGCTCAACCCGGGCTACCGACTGATGCGGCCATTTTCCGTCTGTATGGAATAACAACAATGACGATCACACCCGTACTCCCCGCTGACAGCTGGCTGGTGAAGCCCGCCCATCAGGCCTGGCTGAATGCCGAAGGCGTGCGTCTGCTGCCGTTCGCCCGTGCGGCGAAAGTCGAGCATGGCTTCGCCGCCCTCGATGCAAGGGGCGCGTTGGCGCCTGATGCCGTCGCCGAGCTGATCCACACCACGCGCATGACCCACTGCTTCGCCCTGGCCCATCTGCAAGGCATTGCCGGCTATGGCGAGCTGGTCGATCATGGCGTCACTGCACTGCAGGGCCGGCTGCGTGACGAGGTGGCCGGCGGCTGGTTCGCCGATGCGACCCGCCAGAGCGACAAGAGCGCCTACCTGCATGCCTTCGTGGCCCTGGCCGCCAGCTCCGCCCAGGCGGCTGGCAGGCCCGGTGCCAGCGAGCTGCTGGACGAAGCGATCGGCATCCTCGAGCGGCATTTCTGGAGTGAGGAGGAGGGCGCGCTGCGGGAGAGCTTCAGCCGCGACTGGTCGCAGGAGGAAGCCTACCGCGGCGCCAACAGCAACATGCATGGCGTGGAAGCCTTCCTCGCCCTGGCCGACGTCACGGGCGACAGCGTCTGGCTGCAGCGCGCGTTACGTGTCGCCGAGCGATTGATCCACGGGCATGCCGCCTCCCGCGGGCACGTGGTGGTCGAGCATTTCGACCGTCAGTGGCAGGCGCTGCCCGACTACAACACCGATAACCGCGCCGATCCGTTTCGCCCCTATGGCAGCACGCCCGGGCACAGTTTCGAATGGGCGCGCCTGTTGCTGCATCTGGAGGCCGCCCTGATGCGCACCGGACTGGAAGCACCCGCCTGGCTGCTGGACGACGCGCGCGGTCTGTTCACCAGTGCCTGCCGCGATGCCTGGTTGGCCGACTGTGCGCCGGGGCTGGTCTACACCCTCGACTGGCAGGCGCGGCCAGTGGTGCGTGCGCGGCTGCACTGGGTGCAGGCCGAAGCCAGCGCGGCGGCCGCGGCGCTGCTGCGGCGCACCGGCGAGGCGGATTACGAGCAGTGGTACCGGCGCTTCTGGGAATTCACCGCCAGCCATTTCATCGATCTGCAAGCGGGCAGCTGGCACCATGAACTCGATACCGGCAACCGCCCGGCTGCCAGCATCTGGCCAGGAAAGCCCGACCTGTACCACGCCTACCAGGCCGTGCTGCTGCCGCGCGTGGCGCTGGCGCCGAGCCTGGCCACGGCATTGGCCGCCATGTAACGGCGTGGTGACATTCACGCATCGCTTCGTTACTTGGCGGCCCGCCAACCCTGATTACACTCCCTGCAACGCAAGCGCCATGACTTGCCGCTAACAACAAGAAAGGTACTTCGATGAACGCGATCACCCGTCTCGCTACTGCCGTTTCTCTCGCTTCCCTGTTCCCCCTCACCGCGCTGGCGGCCGACTCCAAAGGTACGGTCGAAGTCGTGCATTGGTGGACGTCCGGTGGCGAAGCGGCAGCCGTGAAGGTCCTGCGTGAGCTGGTCGAGAAGGACGGCTACACCTGGAAGGACAGCGCCGTGGCCGGCGGTGCCGGCTCGGCCGCCATGACCGTGCTGAAGACCCGTGTGGTCTCCGGCAACCCGCCAGGCGCCGCACAGATCAAGGGGCCGGATCTGCAGGAGTGGGGCGCGCTGGATCTGCTCGCACCGCTGGACGACGTGGCCAAGGCCAACAACTGGGATGGCCTGCTCTCGAAAACCGTCGCCAATACCATGAAGTACGACGGCCATTACGTGGCCGTGCCGGTGAACATCCACCGCGTCAACTGGCTGTGGATCAACCCGGCAGTCTTCAAGAAGGCCGGCATCGACAAGGCGCCGACCACCCTGGACGAACTCTACGCCGCTGGCGACAAGCTCAAGGCCGCCGGTTTCACGCCACTGGCCCATGGCGGCCAGCCATGGCAGGACAGCACCGTTTTCGAAGGCCTGGTGCTTAGCATCATGGGCGCCGAGGGCTACCACAAGGCGTTCGTCGAGAACGACGAGGCGACCCTGACCAGCCCACAGATGGCCGAAGTGTTCACCGCGCTGAAAAAGCTCTCCACCTACATGGACGACAACCGTGCCGGGCGTGACTGGAACCTGGCCACCGCCGAAGTCATCGACGGCAAGGCCGGCATGCAGATCATGGGCGACTGGGCCAAAAGCGAATGGACCGCCGCCGGCAAGGTCGCCGGCAAGGACTACCAGTGCGTACCGATGCCGGGCACCGCGGGCAGCTACACCTACAACATCGACTCCATGGCCATGTTCAGGCTGAAGAAAGAGGGCGACATCGCCGCCCAGCATGCCCTGGCGCGCATCGCCCTGGAGCCCGAGTTCCAGTACGTGTTCAACGAGAACAAGGGCTCCATCCCCGTTCGCTCGGACCTGGACATGAGCAAGTTCGACAGTTGCGCTCAGGCCTCCATGAAGGATTTCCAGGAGGCCGATAAGGCCGGCAAGCTGGAACCGAGCATGGCCCACAGCATGGCCACCAACCTGGCGGTGCAGGGGGCGATCTTCGATGTGGTCACCAACTTCATGGCCGACAAGAACGCCGACCCGAGCAAGGCCGGTGCGCAGATGGCTGCGGCGATCAAGTCCGCGCAGTAGCGTGAAGCGGGCCGCTGCCCTGCGGCCCGCCTGATTTCACCATCCGTTCGTGCGACAGGCACCGCGTCTGTCGCTGGCGGAGTTCGTCCCGAATTTCTCTACACACGGTAGGCCCGATGAGTGTCACGACGGTAATCGGCAAGGCTTCACCCTTCGATGCGCTGCAGCGCTGGCTGCCCAAGCTGGTACTGGCGCCCACCATGCTGGTGGTGCTGGTGGGGTTCTACGGCTACATCCTGTGGACGGCGGTGCTGTCGTTCACCAATTCCAGCTTCATGCCCAGCTACAAGTGGGTGGGCCTGCAGCAATACCTGCGGTTGATGGACAACGACCGCTGGTGGGTCGCCAGCAAGAACCTGATGGTCTTCGGCGGCCTGTTCATCGCCATCAGCCTGGTCATCGGCGTGCTGCTGGCGGTGCTGCTGGATCAGCGCATTCGTCGCGAAGGCGTCATCCGCACCATCTACCTGTACCCCATGGCGCTGTCGATGATCGTCACCGGCACCGCCTGGAAGTGGCTGCTCAACCCCGGCCTGGGCCTGGACAAACTGCTGCGCGACTGGGGCTGGGAAGGCTTCCGTCTGGACTGGCTGGTGGACCCCGAGCGGGTCGTCTACTGCCTGGTGATCGCGGCCGTGTGGCAGGCCTCGGGCTTCGTCATGGCGTTGTTCCTGGCCGGGCTGCGCGGCGTCGATCAGTCGATCATCCGCGCCGCCCAGGTCGATGGTGCGAATCTTCCGACCATCTACCTGCGCATCGTGCTGCCGAGCCTGCGCCCGGTGTTCTTCAGTGCGGTGATGATCCTCGCCCACATCGCCATCAAGAGCTTCGACCTGGTCGCGGCGATGACCGCGGGCGGGCCCGGCTACGCCTCCGATCTGCCAGCGATGTTCATGTACAACTTCACCTTCAGTCGCGGGCAGATGGGCATCGGCTCGGCCAGCGCCATGCTGATGCTCGGCGCGATCCTGGCGATCCTGGTGCCGTACCTCTACTCGGAATTGCGAGGCAAGCGCCATGACTAAGGCCTTCAGTCCAAGCCGCCTGGCGATTCACGCCACCCTGTTGTTCGCCGCCGCGCTGTACCTGGTGCCGCTGGTGGTGATGCTGCTGACCAGCTTCAAGACCCCCGAGGACGTGCGCGCCGGCAACCTGCTGTCGCTGCCCGACGCCTTCACCCTGATCGGCTGGGTCAAGGCCTGGGACGTGGTCGGCGGGCACTTCTGGAATTCGGCGAAGATGGCCATTCCGGCGGTGCTGATCTCCACTGCCATCGGCGCGCTCAACGGCTACGTGCTGTCGATGTGGCGCTTTCGCGGCTCGCAGCTGTTCTTCGGCCTGCTGCTGTTCGGCTGCTTCCTGCCGTTCCAGACCATTCTGCTGCCAGCCTCGTTCACCCTCGGCAAATTCGGCCTGGCCAACACCACCACCGGCCTGGTGCTGGTGCACGTGGTCTACGGCATCGCTTTCACCACGCTGTTCTTTCGCAACTTCTACGTCAGTGTGCCGGATGCCCTGGTCAAGGCCGCGCGCCTGGATGGCGCGGGGTTCTTCACCATTTTCGGGCGCATCCTTTTGCCCATGTCGGTGCCGATCATCATGGTCTGCCTGATCTGGCAGTTCACCCAGATCTGGAACGATTTCCTGTTCGGCGTGGTGTTCGCCAGTGGCGATGCCCAGCCGATCACCGTGGCCCTCAACAACCTGGTGAACACCAGCACCGGGGCCAAGGAATACAACGTGGACATGGCCGCGGCGATGATCGCCGGGCTGCCGACCCTGCTGGTTTACATCCTGGCGGGCAAGTATTTCCTGCGCGGCCTCACGGCTGGCGCGGTAAAGGGTTGAAAGCTGCTGCGCTCGCTCGCGGCACTTTCGAAGTGGAGAGAAGTAAATGGCAACGCTCGAACTGCGCAACGTCAACAAATCCTACGGCAGCGGCCTGACGGACACGCTGAAAAGCATCGACCTGAAGATCGACGATGGCGAATTCCTGATCCTGGTCGGCCCGTCGGGCTGCGGCAAATCCACCCTGATGAACTGCATCGCCGGGCTGGAGAGCATCAGCAACGGCGCCATCCTGGTCGACGATGCAGACATCAGCGGCATGAGCCCCAAGGATCGTGACATCGCCATGGTGTTTCAGTCCTACGCGCTGTACCCGACCATGAACGTGCGCGACAACATCGCCTTCGGCCTGAAGATGCGCAAGCTGGCCCCGGCGGCCATCGACGAGGAAGTGGCGCGCGTCGCCAAGCTGCTGCAGATCGAACACCTGCTGGGGCGCAAGCCCGGCCAGCTCTCCGGCGGCCAGCAACAGCGCGTGGCCATGGGCCGGGCCCTGGCGCGGCGCCCGAAGATCTACCTGTTCGACGAGCCGCTCTCCAACCTCGACGCCAAGCTGCGGGTGGAGATGCGTACCGAAATCAAGCTGATGCACCAGCGTTTGAAGACCACAACGGTCTACGTCACCCACGACCAGATCGAAGCCATGACCCTGGGCGACAAGGTGGCGGTGATGAAGGACGGCGTGATTCAGCAATTCGGCACCCCACAGCAGATCTACAACGATCCTTCCAATCTGTTCGTGGCGAGCTTCATCGGCTCGCCACCGATGAATTTCATTCCCGTGCAGGTGCAGCGTCGCGACGGGCAGGCCTGGGCCGTGCTGGCGTCTGCCGAGGGGCGTTGCGAGCTGCCTCTGGGCGAGCTGCCCGAGGGCGCGGAGCAGGGCGAATTGCTGCTCGGCGTGCGCCCCGAGCAGGTGCAACTGGCGAGCGGCCTGGCGCAGGCCCATACGCTGGCCGCCCAGGTAGAAGTCACCGAGCCTACCGGGCCGGACACCCTGGTGTTCGTCACCGTCAATGACAGCAAGCTGTGCTGCCGCCTGGCGCCCGATCAGGCGCCGCCGGTGGGCCAGCGCCTGGAGCTGCACATCGATGCGGCGCGGGCACTGCTGTTCGATGCCAAGAGCGGCGAGCGCGTACGGCCCCTGGCCCGTACGGCGCAACCAGGCAACGTCACCTCGTTAACGAATCGTTGAAAAGGAGTCGGCCTCGTAGTCCTGATGCCGGCATTGCAAAGCGGTAACAACAATAAAAACAGCAGGAGAGGATATGAAACGATCAACGGGTTTCGGCCTGGTCATGGCGCTGGGCTCCCTGACTCTGCCGGTCACGGGTATGGCGCTGGAGTTCAGCGGCTACGTGCGCAGTGGTGCCGGCACGGCCGATGGCAATGGCCGACAGTCGTGCTTCCAGCTGCCGGGCGCACGCTCCAAGTACCGTTTGGGTAATGAGTGCGAGCAGTACGCCGAGCTGGATCTGCGTCAGGATCTGTTCACGCTCGACGACGGCTCGGTGCTGAGCATCGAAGGCATGGCGCAGCTGTTCAACGAGTACGGGCACACGCCGAAATTCACCGGTGACCACGGTACCGCGCGGATGAACCAGATGTACGCCGAGTGGAGCAACATGCCGGCGCTCAACGGCGGCTCGCTGTGGGCCGGGCGGCGGTTCTACAAGCGTAACGACATTCACATCTCCGACTTCTACTACTGGAACCAGAGCGCCACCGGTTTCGGTATCGACGAGATGAAGATCGGTGATTACAAGTACAGCTACGTGTTCTCGCGCAAGGACAGCTACGACCAGAAGGAATACATCAACCGCCATGACTTCAACGTCGGCGGCTTCGTGACCAACCCGGGCGGCGAGATCGAGGTGGGCGTCAGCTACGTCGACAAGCCATCCTCGGTGGACGACTCTCACAGCGGCTGGGCGGTGACCGGGCAGCACGTGCAGAAGAACTTCCTCGGCCTGGGCGGCGACAACAAGTTTGCCCTGCAGTACGGCGAGGGGCCGGGCACCGGCCTGGGCTACACCGGCGACCCGACCCTGGATCGCAGCGCCAAGAGCTGGCGCGTGGTCGAGTTCTTCGACTTCCAGATGACCCCGCGCCTGGGCGGTCAGGTGCAGGCCGTGTACCAGAAGGACAAGCGTGAAGACGGCGGCGACCAGGATTGGTGGTCGGTGGGCGGGCGCACCAGTTACGCCTTCACCCAGCAGTTCAAGCTGGTCGGCGAGATCGGCCATGACCAGGTTGACGCTTCTGGCGGCACCCGCAAACTGAGCAAGTTCACCATCGCGCCGACCTGGTCGCCGAACGGCCCCGGCTTCTTCGAGCGTCCGGAAATTCGCCTGTATTACACCTACGCCACCTGGAACAAGGCGGCGCAGGAAGCGGCGAACCTGCTGGCCGAAGGCTCGGCGCTGTCCGACACCGGTGCCTTTGGCAGTGCGCGCAATGGCTCCAACTTCGGTGTGCAGGTGGAGTACTGGTGGAAGTAGGGCGCTAGGCTGAGCGGCTCCCCGGAGGCCGGAGCAACGGCGTTTTGCAGCACTTCACTTACCCTGCGTACTTCCCATCGCGCAGGGTGAGTGGGGCTCTGTCTTTGCCTGGCGGTTGGTCTGCTTTACGGAGCACGCAGCTGACGACGGCACGGTTTCCGCTTGGGCGACCCGCGATGCCAGGGCTTCGAATCCTGATGCCGTTCGGGTTCAGTCTTGCTCTTCGCTGGCTGGATAACGGCTGGCGTTGAGGCTTTCCTTGATCTTGCGCAGGTGCGGCTGGAAATCCGCGCCGCGGCGCAGGGTCATGCCGGTCGCCAGTACGTCCAGCACCGTCAATTGAATGATGCGCGAGGTCATCGGCATGTAAATGTCGGTGTCCTCGGGCAGCGGGATGTGCACGCTGAGGCTGCAGGCCTGGTCGAGCGGGGAGCCGGCGGCGGTCAGGCCGAGCACCGAGGCGCCATTTTCCCGGGCCAGGCGGGCCACCTCGACCAGTTCGCGGGTGCGCCCGGTGTAGGAGATGATCACGAACAGATCGCCGGTATGCGCCACCGAGGCGAGCATGCGCTGCATCAGCACGTCGGCGTGGGCGGACACCGCCAGGTTGAAGCGAAAGAATTTGTGCTGGGCATCCAGAGCCACCGGCGCAGAGGCGCCTAGGCCGAAGAAGTGGATCTGCCGGGCCTGGATCAACAGGTCGACGGCGCGGCTGACCAGGTTGGCGTCCAGGCTCTGCCAGGCGCTGTCCAGCGAGGCGATGGCGCTGCCGAAGATCTTGCGCGTATAAGCCTCGGGGCCGTCGTCTGCTTCCACCGCACGGCTCACGTACGCCGCGCCACTGGCCAGGCTCTGTGCCAGCTGCATTTTCAATTCCGGGTAGCCGTTGACGCCGAACGAGCGGCAGAAACGGTTGACCGTCGGCTCGCTGACCTGGGCGGCCTGGGCGAGGGCAGCGATGCTCAGGCGGGTGGCCTGCTGCGGATTGAGCAGTATCACTTCGGCGACCTTGCGTTCGGCCTTGTTGAGGCTCTCGAGGCGGCCCTGGATCTGTTCGAGAAGATTGCGCACGCGATCCATTGTTGTCCTTGTCCGATAAAATGCCGGGTTAATCCTAAGCCGGGGCTGGTCAACTGGCTACCGGTACCGTGCACTCTACGAATATGTTGTGTTTATTACTACATTTTTGGTTGCGCGATGCCGGGTTACCCGCTATCAATAGGGCAACTTGATAGAAGAACAAAGATCATGTCGATGATTCCCGTTGAGCCTTGTACACTCGCTCTGTTCGGCGCCCTGGGCGACCTGGCGTTGCGCAAGCTGTTTCCCGCCCTCTACCAGCTCGACCGCGCCGGTTTGCTGCACGAGGATACTCAGCTGCTCGCGCTGGCGCGCGATGGCGGCGACCCTGACAAGCACCTGAGCACCATCGATGCGCACCTGCGTCGCTACCTGCCGGCCACCGAGCTGGACGAGGCAGCGATGCAGCGCTTCCAGGCGCGCCTGCGTTACCTGAGTATGGAATTCCTGCCGCCGGACAACTACCCGCAACTGGCCGAAATGGTCGGCAGCGGTCGCCAGCTGATCGCCTATTTCGCCACACCGGCCTCGGTGTACGGCGGCATCTGCGCCAACCTGGCAGCGGTCGGCCTGGCCGAGAACACCCGGGTGGTGCTGGAGAAACCCATCGGCCATGACCTCGATTCTTCGCGTGCGGTCAACGATGCGGTGGCGGCCTATTTCCCGGAAAGCCAGGTCTATCGGATCGACCATTATCTGGGCAAGGAAACGGTGCAGAACCTCATTGCCCTGCGCTTCGCCAACAGCCTGTTCGAGACCCAGTGGAACCAGAACCACATCACCCACGTGGAAATCACCGTGGCGGAAAAGGTCGGTATCGAAGGCCGCTGGGGCTACTTCGACAAGGCCGGCCAACTGCGCGACATGATCCAGAACCATTTGCTGCAGTTGCTCTGCCTGATCGCCATGGATCCGCCGGGCGACCTGTCCGCCGATGCCATCCGTGATGAGAAGGTCAAGGTGCTCAAGGCCCTCGAGCCGATGACCGCCGAGCAGCTTTCGCGCCACGTTGTGCGCGGCCAGTACGTGGCCGGCACCAGCGATGGCAAGGCCGTTCCCGGCTACCTGGAAGAAGAAAATTCCAACGCCCAGAGCGACACCGAAACCTTCGTCGCCCTGCGCGCCGACATCCGCAACTGGCGCTGGGCCGGCGTGCCGTTCTACCTGCGCACCGGCAAGCGCATGGCGCAGAAGCTGTCGCAGATCGTCATCCACTTCAAGGAACCGCCGCACTACATCTTCGCGCCGGAGCAACGCCAGCTGATCGGCAACAAGCTGATCATCCGCCTGCAGCCAGACGAGAGCATTTCCTTGCAGGTGATGACCAAGGACCAGGGGCTGGACAAGGGCATGCAGCTACGCAGCGGCCCGCTCCAACTGAATTTTTCCACCGCTTACAAGAGTGCGCGGATTCCCGATGCCTACGAACGTTTGCTGCTGGAAGTGATGCGCGGCAACCAGAACCTGTTCGTGCGCAAGGACGAGATCGAGCACGCCTGGCAGTGGTGCGATCAGCTGATCGCCGGCTGGAAGAAACTCGGCGACCCGCCCAAGCCGTACGTCGCCGGCACCTGGGGGCCGATGAGTTCCATCGCCCTGATCACTCGCGATGGGAGGGCCTGGTATGGCGATCTCTGACCTCGAATTTCCCGTGGGCGTGGTCGCCCGCAGTCACAGCGACGCGCAGCACCTGGCGAGCGCGCTGGCCGAGAACGTGGCTGGCGCGCTGCGCGCTGCCATAGACAGCCACGGCCAGGCGACCTTGGTTGTATCCGGTGGGCGCAGCCCGATCGCTTTCTTCAAGGCGCTCGCGCAACAGCCGTTGCCCTGGGCCAAGGTGCTGGTGAGCCTGGCAGACGAGCGCTGGGTGCCAACCAGCCACGAGGACAGCAACGAGGCGCTGGTGCGCCGTCACCTGCTGCAGGGGCCGGCTGCCGAGGCCCGGGTGCTGGGGCTGTATCACAGTGCAGGCAGCCTCGAGGAGGCGGCCGAACTCACCGAACAGGCGCTGCGTGACTTGCCAGTCATCGACGTGCTGGTACTGGGCATGGGTACCGACGGGCATACTGCCTCGCTGTTTCCAGGCAGCCCGAACCTGGAGCAGGCGCTCAGCGACGAATGCCCGCGTCGTTGCTTGCCGATGTTGGCGCCGAGCGTGCCGCACCAGCGCCTGACCCTGACCCTGCCGCTGCTCAGGGCGGCCCGCCTGCCGCTGCTGGCGATCGAGGGGGCGGGCAAGCTCGCGGTGCTCGAGCAGGCTTTGCAGCAAGACAATCATAAGAACATGCCGATCAGCGCGTTTCTGCGCGCGCCGCTCGAAATCTACTGGTGCCCTTAGGCCCGAAAGGAACACGACCATGACACAAGCCATCAGCCGTCCAGCCCCGACCATGGCGGAAAAGATCGAAAGCATCGACGCGCTCTGCGCCCGTGCGCGGATCATGCCGGTGATCACCATTGCCCGTGAGGAAGATATTCTGCCGCTGGCCGACGCCCTGGATGCCGGCGGCCTGCAGGTGCTGGAAATCACTCTGCGCTCGCCCCATGGCCTGACCGCCATTCGCCGCCTGCGTGAAGAGCGCCCGCACCTGTGCGTGGGTGCCGGCACGGTGCTCGATCGCCATATGCTCGAAGCGGTGGAGGAGGCCGGCGCCCAGTTCATCGTCAGCCCCGGCTCCACCGACGAACTGCTGCGTGCTGCGCTGCAGAGCCAGGTGCCGATGCTCCCAGGCGTGGCCAGTGCCTCGGAGATCATGGTCGGTTATGCCCTGGGCTATCGCCGCTTCAAGCTGTTCCCGGCCGAAGTCTGTGGCGGTACCGCCGCGCTCAAGGCGCTGGGCGGCCCGTTTGGTGACATTCGCTTCTGCCCGACTGGCGGTGTCGGCCCAGCCAACGTACAAAATTACATGGCGCTGCCGAACGTGATGTGCGTGGGCGGCAGCTGGATGCTCGACAGCAGCAAAGGCTGGGACGCCGTACGCCAGGCCAGTGCCGACGCCCTGGCACTGCTGGGCTGAATCACGGCCCGCCACGTGCGGGCGTGCTTGAACGTTTCCGTCGCCGGCTCGATGCCTCTGTCGCGCCGGCGTCTCTATTTTCCGAGGTTCGCGAATGACCCTGCGCATCAGCAAAGACACTCGCCTGTGCATGTCGCTGTCCGGGCGGCCCGGTAACTTCGGCACGCGTTTCCAGAACTACCTGTACCGCGAGCTGGAGCTGGATTACCTGTACAAGGCCTTCACCACCACCGATCTGCCGGCGGCCATTGGCGGCATCCGCGCTCTCGGCGTGCGCGGCTGTGCGGTGTCGATGCCGTTCAAGGAGGCCTGCATCGAGCACCTCGATGGCTTGCACGACTCGGCGGCGACGCTGCAGTCGGTCAACACCATCGTTGCCGACGAAGGCCGCCTAACGGGTTACAACACCGACTACAGCGCCGTGGTGAAGCTGCTCCAGAAACACGGCGTGCCGGCGGCCAGCCGCTATGCCTTGCGTGGCAGCGGCGGCATGGCCAAGGCCGTGGCCTGCGCGTTGCGCGACAGCGGCTTCACCGACGGTTGCATCGTCGCCCGTAACGAAGCGGCGGGCAGGGCACTGGCCGAGCAGTGCGGCGTGCAATGGCGTGAGGCATTGGACGACGAGCCAGCGCAGCTGCTGGTCAACGTCACGCCGCTTGGCATGCGTGGCGCCGAGGCCGACCAGTTGGCCTTCAGCGAGCGGGCGGTGGCGGCGGCGCAGTGGGTTTTCGATGTGGTCGCCGTGCCAGTGGAAACCCCGCTGATTCGCCTGGCCCGTTCCCTGGGCAAGCCAGTGATCACCGGCGGCGAAGTGATCGTGCTGCAGGCCGTCGAGCAGTTCGTGCTGTACACCGGCGTGCGCCCAGATGACGAGCTGATCGAACGCGCGGCGCGCTTCGCCCTGGCCGAGTAAGACGCTCAGGTCGCCGTCTCGCCCCGCGCGAATTCGACGGTGGCCGTGCCGTAAAACCGGCGGCGCAAGCACCTTTCGCCGCGGGTCGCGGCTCGCACACGGCGATCGCGACATCACGCGAATCGGGTGGGAGCGTCGTCCTCGGCGCGAACGATCATAGCCTTACCGCAAGAGCGATGTCGTACACACGATTCGCCGCGGGTCGCCGCTCTTACGCGGTAGCGGGTGCACAACCAATCATGTAGGAGCGTCGCCCTCGGCGCGAACGATCGTAGCCTTACCGAAAGAGCGATGTCGTACACACGATTCGCCGCGGGTCGCGGCTCCTACGTGGCCGCGGATGCACCGGCAATCGCGTGGGCGCGCCGCCCCGGCGCGAACCCTCTGCGCGCTGGTGAGCCAAGATGCCCGTACCGGCACTTTGCAAAACGGTGTCATTAAAGTTTGCACTTTCCGTTTCCCCGCCAAGTCGTAAAAGGTGTAGGGCATGGCGCTGCGTCGAGCGCTCTGCCAGACGCTGGCTTCGCCGTAGCGCCATGCCCTGCATCCGAACGGAACGCCTTATCCAGGCTTCCGAAGCCAGGTGCGTCGCTAACCGGCGGCCGCCGACAGACGAGCAAGGAGATAGCCATGGGCTTGGGAACCATACTGCTGATCATTCTGATCCTGATGCTGATTGGTGCCATCCCGGCATGGCCGCACAGCCGCAGCTGGGGCTACGGGCCTACCGGCGGCCTCGGGCTGGTGCTGGTCATCGTGCTGGTACTGCTGCTACTGGGCTACATATGAGCCAGCGCCTGCATCGTTGATGCAGGCGTCGCCGTCGGCGGTTCCCGCCGCTGACGGTGGCCCAGCCCCGCAACATCCCCTCATTTTCCACTCCGGAGGTCGCCTGCTTGGATCTGGTGATTGCGCGGCCCGAAGGCCTGTACTGTCCTCCCGGAGATTTCTATATCGACCCCTGGCGCCCCGTCGAACGCGCCGTCATTACCCACGGCCATGGCGATCATGCGCGCACCGGCAGCGCCCATTACCTGGCCGCAGCGCCGGGTGAGGGCATCCTGCGCACGCGCCTTGGGCGTGATATCAACCTGCAGACCCTGGCCTACGGCGAAACCATCGACCACCACGGCGTGACCCTGAGCTTCCATCCTGCCGGGCACGTGCTGGGATCGGCCCAGGTGCGCCTGGAGTACCGGGGCGAAGTCTGGGTCGCCTCGGGCGACTACAAGGTCGAGCCGGACGGCACCTGCGACCCGTTCGAGCCGGTGCGTTGCCATACCTTCATCACCGAATCGACTTTCGGTCTGCCGATCTACCGCTGGCAGCCCCAGGCGCAGATCTTCGCCGGCATCAATGACTGGTGGCGACAGAACCAGCAGGCCGGGCGCGCCAGCGTGCTGTTCTGCTACGCCTTCGGCAAGGCGCAGCGCATCCTTCATGGCATCGACGAAAGCATCGGGCCGATCCTCGGGCATGGCTCCATGGAACCGCTGCATCAGGTGTATCGCGATGCTGGCGTTTACCTGCCCGAAACGCGCTACGCCGGTGATGTGCCCAAGGGCGACCCGCTGCTGCGCCAGGCGCTGGTGCTGGCACCGCCGTCGGCTGGCGGCAGCACCTGGATACGCCGTTTCGGCGACTACAGCGATGCCTTCGCCAGTGGCTGGATGCTGCTGCGCGGCACGCGTCGGCGCCGCGGCGTGGACCGCGGTTTCGTGCTGTCCGACCATGCCGACTGGCCGGGCCTGCTGTGGGCCATCGAGCAGACCGGTGCCGAGCGGGTGATGGTCACCCACGGCTCGGTGAACATCCTCGTTCGCCATCTGCGTGAGCAGGGCCTGGATGCTCAGGCGTTCGCCACCGAATACGGCGAGGAAGACGACGCCGCTGCGGAGTCGACTTCATGATCGCCTTCGCGCAGCTGTATGCGCGCCTCGACGCCACCACCTCGAGCAACGCCAAGCTCGCTGCCCTGCAGGATTACCTGCGCGATGCCGAGCCGGCCGATGCCGCCTGGGCCGTCTACTTTCTGGCCGGTGGCCGGCCTCGGCAACTGGTGCCTTCGCGGCAGCTGCGCGAACTGGCGATGCAGCGTGCTGGCCTGTCCGACTGGTTGTTCGAGGAAAGTTATTCGGCGGTGGGCGACCTGGCGGAGACCATCGCGCTGTTGTTGCCCGAGGCCACCTCGACCTCCGGAGACGGCCTGGCGGTGTGGGTCGAGCAGAAGCTGCTGCCGTTGCGCGGCCTGCCGCCCGATGAACTGGCGATGCGCCTGGACGCCCTGTGGGCACAGCTCGACCGGCAATCGCTGATGGTCAGCATCAAGCTGATCACCGGCGCGTTCCGGGTCGGGGTTTCCAAGCTCTTGGTCACCCGCGCCCTGGCAGCCATCGCCGAGGTCGACGCCAAGCGCGTCGCCCAGCGCCTGGTCGGCTATACCGACCTGTCGAACCGGCCCACGGCGGCATCCTACGAACGGCTCATCGCTGCTGAATCCGAAGACGAGCACGCCCAGCGCGGCGGCCAGCCCTATCCATTCTTTCTCGCCCATCCGCTACAGCGCCCGCTCGAGGAATTCGACGCCAGCCTGGGCTCGCCCGGCGACTGGCTGATCGAGTGGAAGTGGGATGGCATTCGCGCGCAACTGGTCAAGCGCGACGGCCAGCTGTGGGTCTGGTCGCGGGGCGAGGAGTTGATCAGCGAGCGCTTTCCCGAGCTGCAGGAGTTGGCGCCGCTGCTGCCCGACGGCACGGTGATCGATGGCGAGCTGGTGGTCTGGCGGCACGCGCCGGAAGCCACCGCCAGGCAGGGCGAATTGATGGCCGCAGCGGCGCACGAGCCTGCCGAGCGCCTCAATGGTCAGGTCGAGGAGCAGCTCGAACGATTCGGCATTCAGCCGTTCGCCTTGCTTCAGCAGCGCATCGGCCGTAAGACCCTCAGCCGCAAGCTGCTCGAGGAAGTGCCGGTGGCGGTGCTCGCTTACGACCTGCTGGAGTGGCAGGGCGAGGACTGGCGCAGCCACCCGCAGCACCAGCGCCGTGCGCAGATGGAACAGGTGGTGGCCAATTGTGCCAGCCCTCGGCTGATGCCGTCGCCGCTGCTGCACGGCGAGACCTGGCAGGCGCTGGCCGAGCAGCGCGAAGCCTCACGCTCGCTGGGCGTCGAGGGCATGATGCTCAAGGCCCGTGAGTCGGCCTATGGCGTTGGGCGCAGCAAGGACGTCGGCGTGTGGTGGAAGTGGAAGATCGACCCGTTGAGCGTCGACGCCGTGCTGATCTACGCCCAGCGCGGCCATGGCCGGCGTGCCAGCTTGTACAGCGATTACACCTTTGCCGTATGGGACGGCGCACCGGGCGATCCCGAACGGCGCCTGGTGCCCTTCGCCAAGGCCTATTCGGGGCTCACCGACGAGGAGATGCGCAAGGTCGATGCCATCGTGCGCAAGACCACGGTGGAGAAATTCGGCCCGGTGCGCAGCGTCACACCCAGCCTGGTGTTCGAGCTGGGCTTCGAAGGCATCGCCCGTTCGCCCCGGCACAAGAGTGGCATCGCCGTGCGCTTTCCGCGGATGCTGCGCTGGCGCCATGACAAAGGTGTGGAGGAGGCCGATACCCTGGAGCTGCTGCAGGAATTGCTGCCATGAGCCTGGCCAGCACCTGGCTGCGGCGTAACGGCTGGAAGGCTTTCGATTTCCAGAAGGAGGTCTGGCAGGCGGTCGCCGATGGCCATAGCGGCTTGCTGCATGCCTCCACCGGCGCCGGCAAGACCTACGCGGTTTGGCTGGCCGCGCTCAATCGTTTCGCTGGTAAGGCGCCGCCGAAAAAGGCCGAAGGCAGCAAACGAGCGCCGCCAGCGGCGCCGTTGACGGTGCTGTGGATCACCCCGATGCGCGCCCTGGCTGCCGATACGCAGCGCGCCTTGCAGGCGCCGGTCGACGGCCTGGAACTGCCCTGGACGGTGGGCATGCGTACCGGCGACACCGGCAGCGCCGAGCGCCAGCGCCAGACGCGGCGCCTGCCCACGGCGCTGGTCACCACCCCCGAAAGCCTGACGCTGCTGCTGACTGGCGCCGACGCGAAAAACCAGTTCGCCCATGTCGGCATGCTGGTCGTGGACGAGTGGCACGAGCTGCTCGGCAACAAGCGCGGTGTGCAGTTGCAGCTGGCCCTGGCGCGGCTGCGCCGGTGGAATCCGCAATTGGTCGTCTGGGGGCTGTCGGCGACGCTGGGTAATCAGCCTCACGCTCTGGAGGTCTTGCTGCCCGACGGCAACGGGCGTCTGGTGCACGGCGAGCAGGGCGGCAAACCGCTGATCGACACCCTGTTGCCGCCGGCGGTGGAGCGCTTTCCCTGGGCCGGTCACCTGGGCTTGCGGTTGCTGCCCCAAGTGGTCGAAGAGCTGGAGAGCAGCAGCGTGAGCCTGGTGTTCACTAATACCCGCTCGCAGTCGGAGCTCTGGTATCAGGCATTGCTCGAGGCCCGGCCGGACTGGGCCGGGCTGATCGCCCTGCATCACGGCTCGCTGGCCCGCGAGGTGCGCGACTGGGTCGAGAACGGGCTCAAGCAGGGCAAGCTCAAGGCGGTGGTGTGCACCTCCAGCCTGGATTTGGGGGTCGACTTCCTGCCGGTCGAGCGGGTGTTGCAGATCGGGTCGGCCAAGGGCGTCGCCCGTTTGCTGCAGCGCGCCGGGCGCTCCGGCCATGCGCCCGGGCGCACCTCGCGCGCCACCCTGGTACCGACCCATGCCGTGGAACTGCTCGAGGCGGCGGCCCTGCAGGATGCGGTAGCGGCCGGGCGGATCGAGGCCCGTGAATCCCCCCATCAGCCGCTGGACGTGCTGGTCCAGCACCTGGTCAGCATGGCGCTCGGCGGTGGCTTCCGGCCTGACGATCTGCTGCTCGAAATACGCAGCACCTGGGCCTATCGCGACCTCGACGAGGCGCAGTGGCGCTGGGCACTGGCCTTCGTGCGCCAGGGCGGCGAGTCCCTGAGTGCCTACCCGGATTACCAGCGTGTCGAGCCGGACGCAGAGGGCGTGTGGCGGGTGCCAAGCCCGCGCCTGGCGCGGCGCCACCGGATGAGCGTGGGCACCATCGTCAGTGATGCCAGCCTGACCGTGAAATGGTGGAGCAAGGGCGGCGGTGGCGGTTCCCTGGGCAGCGTGGAAGAGGGTTTCATCGCCCGCCTGCGGCCCGGCGACGTGTTCCTGTTCGGCGGCCGCCCATTGGAGCTGGTGCGGGTCGAGAACATGACCGCCTACGTCAAGCGCAGCGCTGCCGGCAAAGCCAGCGTACCGCGCTGGAATGGCGGGCGCATGCCGCTTTCCAACACCCTGGCCGAAGCGCTGGTGGCGCGCTTCGGCGAGGCTGCTCAAGGCCGTTTCGAGGGCCCGGAAATGCGCCTGCTGCAGCCGCTGCTCGAGGTGCAGGCCAACTGGTCGGCATTGCCGTCGCCCGGCACGTTGCTGGCCGAAACCCTGCATTCGCGCGAAGGCTGGCACCTGTTTCTCTATCCCTTCGCCGGGCGCAACGTGCATCTTGGGCTGGCCAGCCTGCTGGCCTGGCGACTGGGCCAGCGGCGGCCGTTGAGTTTTTCCATCGCGGTCAACGACTACGGCCTGGAGCTGCTGTGCGCCAGTGAAGTGGAGTGGGGGCAACTGTTCGACGGCGAGCTGTTCGACGAGCGCGATCTGTTGCATGACGTGCTCGCCAGCCTCAATGCCGGAGAGCTGGCACAGCGGCGCTTTCGCGAGATCGCGCGGATTGCCGGGCTGGTGTTCGGCGGCTATCCCGGAGCGGGCAAGAGCCTGCGCCAGGTACAGGCTTCCAGCGGCCTGTTCTTCGACGTGTTCCGCCAGTACGACCCCGGCAACCTGTTGCTCGCCCAGGCCCATGACGAAGTGCTGAGCCAGGAACTGGACGTGCAGCTACTGCGCCACACCCTGGCCGACATGCGCGCCGCGCAGTTGAACCTGCACGCCTTGCGCCGCGCTACGCCGCTGGCGTTTCCGTTGATGGTCGAGCGCTTTCGCGAGCGGCTCAGCTCGGAAAAGCTCGCCGACCGCATCGCCCGCATGCTCGGCGAACTGGAGCGCGCCGCCGGGCCTGGCCCGCAGGTGGCGGACGCTCCTCTGGTCGAGGTCGAACCGGCAAGCCGCCGCCGCGAACGCAAGCGCAAGGATGGACGCCCGCGAGGCAAGGCCAAGGCCGGATCTGCATGAGTGCAGCTCATCTGGCAGTGGAGCTGGCCGAGGAAACCCTCTGGCTGCTGGCCGACAAGGCGCTGTACTGGCCGGCCCGCCAGGCGCTGCTGATCGCCGATGCGCATTTCGGCAAGGCGGCCACCTACCGCGTACTTGGGCAGCCGGTACCCCAGGGCACCACGGCGCGCAACCTGCAACGCCTCGACCGGATGCTGCAGGGCTATCCCACCCGGCAACTGATCTTTCTCGGCGACTTCCTGCATGCCAGGCCGGCGCGCGGTGGCAGCACCCTGGCCGCCTTGCAGGCCTGGCGAGCCCGTAATCCCGCCCTGCAGATCCTGCTGATACGTGGCAACCATGATCGCAGTGCCGGTGATCCCCCGGCCGAGCTGGGTATCGAGGTGGTGGGCGAGCCTTGGCCGATGGGGCCGTTTGCCTTGTGTCATGAGCTGACGAGCTGCCCGGGCCGCCACGTGCTCGCCGGGCACCTGCATCCGGTGTTCGTGCTGCGTGGGCGAGGGCGGGATCGGTTGCGCATGCCGTGCTTCTGCATCGAGCCGGCGGCAACCCTGCTACCGGCGTTCGGTGAGTTCACTGGCGGCTTGGCCATCGAGGCTACCATCCAGCGGGCCATTTATGGGGCGCTGGATGGTTCGGTGTGGCGCTTGGCCTGATTTTTCGTGCGACAGATCGTCACGTCTCGGGTAGTCGGAATACTGGCGATTTGCTGTTTGTCGGCGATACATCGTTGAACAATCGTGATTTATCTCCCACTACGAGCGTCAACTTTTCGCCCGCATGTTCACCCGTCAGATGAAACGATTCACCTGCCTCTAGTTATTTATCGGCCTGCCGATAGAATGCGTGCCGCTCAAAAAATCAGCCTGGTCCAACAATAACTCTCCAGCTGCTCTAACTCGGTTATAAAAGTCGGAGAACGATTGAATGAACAGCTGGTTTTCGAACATCAGCGTTACCTTGAAACTTGCCTTGGGCTTCGGCCTCGTGCTCGCACTCACCTGCATACTCGCGCTGACCGGCTGGACCAGCATGGGCAGCCTCATCCAGCGCAGTGACTGGACGGCCGACATCGCGCGCCTGAACGACACGCTGACCGACCTGCGCATCACTCGCCTGCAATACATGCTGGCCAACGGCGACGAGCAAATCGCCGAAACCGTGCAGAAGTCCCTCGATGGCTTCAAGGCTCAACACGGCCAGGTTCTTTCCAGCTTCAAGAGCCCGGAAAACGTGCGCCTGCTGCAGGCCCAGGGGGCGCAGATCGACGCGTACCAGCTGTCGCTGAACAAGATGCGTAGTGGCTACCGTGCCAGTAACGACGCCCGCCAGGAAATGACCCGCAATGCGGTGACCGCTGGCGAGGCGATCGACGAGATCAACACCGCGGTAATGAACCTGCCGCCCTACGATGACAGTCGCGCTGCGCAGTTCCAGGCCATTACCAAGGCCAAGGAAGACTGGCAACTGGTGCGTTATCAGGTGCGTGGCTACACCGGCACTCCAAACGCCGATGCCGAGCGCGCAGCCATCGCCCAGATCGATGCCACCATCAAGGATATGGAGTTCTTCCGCCAGGCATTCGCTGCCGAGCACCCTCAGCGCGTCAGCCAGGTCACCAGTGCGTTGGATAACTATCGCAACGCCGTCATGGCCTTCAAGAACGCCACCGAAACCATCGCCGTGGCGCGCAAGGAACTGACCGATGAAGGCTACGAGATCGTGCGCATCAGCAAGGAGCTGACCGCCATCCAACTGGAGCGCCGCAATAGCGAAACGGCCTCGGCCCGCACCCTGCAACTGAGCACCACGCTGATCGCCTTGCTGGTCGGCATCCTGGCTGCGTGGCTGATCACTCGCCAGATCACCCGCCCGCTGCAGGAAACCCTGGTCGCCGTGGAGCGCATCGCCGGTGGCGACCTGAGCCAGACCCTGCAGGTGACCCGTCGCGACGAAATGGGCGTGCTGCAGCAGGGCATCCAGCGTATGGGCAGCACCCTGCGGGACCTGATTGGCGGCATCCGCGATGGCGTCACCCAGATCGCCAGCGCTGCTGAGGAGCTGTCGGCCGTGACCGAGCAGACCAGCGCTGGGGTCAACAGCCAGAAGGTGGAAACCGATCAGGTGGCCACCGCCATGCACGAGATGTCCGCCACCGTACAGGAAGTCGCGCGCAACGCCGCCGACGCTTCGCGCGCCGCCTCCGATGCCGACCGCGAAGCCAACCAGGGCGACCGCGTGGTCGGCGAGGCCATCGCGCAGATCGAACGCCTGGCTGCCGAAGTGACGCGCTCCACCGAAGCGATGAGCCACCTGCAGCAGGAAAGCAACAAGATCGGCAGCGTGATGGACGTGATCAAGGCCGTGGCCGAGCAGACCAACCTGTTGGCCCTCAACGCCGCCATCGAAGCCGCCCGTGCCGGTGAAGCAGGCCGTGGTTTTGCCGTGGTCGCCGACGAGGTGCGTGGCCTGGCCCAGCGCACGCAGAAATCCACCGAGGAGATCGAGGAGCTGGTCGCCGGCCTGCAGCATGGCACCCAGCAGGTCGCCAACATCATGCACAGTAGCCGCGAGCTGACCGACAGCACCGTGGAGCTGACCCGCAAGGCCGGTGGTTCGTTGGAAAGCATCACCCGCACGGTGTCCAACATCCAGTCGATGAACCAGCAGATCGCTGCCGCTGCCGAGCAGCAAAGCGCAGTCGCCGAGGAGATCAGCCGCAGCGTGATCAATGTGCGCGACATCTCCGAGCAGACCGCGGCCGCCAGCGAGGAAACCGCCGCCTCCAGCGTCGAACTGGCCCGCCTGGGCAGCCAGCTGCAGCAGATGGTCAGCCACTTCCGCGTGTGATCGGGAAGCTTCGCTGACAAATGAAAAGGCCGTAGCTCCCAAGAGCTACGGCCTTTTCCGTTTTGGCGGCGGCGATGTTGCGGTGGCTTATTACCTGTTCACGATCTTTTTAGGTGGCTGCTGCAAGGCAGAAGCAGACACTCAAACCAGCCTGTGGGAGCCCCGACCTCGGGGCGAAACGATTGCAGTCTGACTGCCTATTTCGGCGGTGCCTGAGCGAATCGCCGCGAGGTCGCGGCTCCCACAACGGTTCGGATAACGGCTGCTTCCGCCACTTTGCAGGCAAAACGAAGGTCGTGAAGAGGCGGCTAGTGCGTGGCGATCCAGATCAGCAATCCCGCCTGGAACAAACAGAAGGCCACCAGGCAGGCAATGGTGAAACGCAGGCCGCCGTCTTCACGCTTGAGCTGCTCGAGGCGCTCATGCTGCTTGCGTAGTTGGGCGTCCTGTTCCTGCAGGTTCTGGTCGGCCAGTTGCAACATCTGCGCGGCGTCGAGCTGTTCGATGAACCTGACCTTCTCGTTGTTCCAGTCGCTGTGCAGGGCGCTGAGCCGCGGGGCGCTGTATTGCGCCTTGAGTTGATTCTCCTGGTAATCGACGCTGAAACCCTGTGCCTTGAGGCAGTGATCACGCCGCGCGCGAGCTTCGTCGTTGAGTGCGTCGCGGCTGGGCAGGGGGCCGCTTTCCAGGGTGTAGTGAGCACAGTGCTGTTTGGCCCAGGCTGCGGCCTGAGCCAGCAGAAAGCGGCCCAGGCCGCGGTTCTGCGGCTCCAGGCTCAGCCCGCTGTCGGGGCCGAAGCGGGCTTCCTTGGTACGGTGGTCGAGCCACAGTTCCAGCACGTTCTGTTCCTTGCGCACCTTCTGGCCGGGCAACTGCAGGCTCAGGCGCAGCAGGCTGTGCTCCTTGCTATGCCGCTCGACGCGGCCGAACTGCACGAAGCGCAGCGGGCGGGCGCCTGTGTGGCGGTCGACCGGCAGGGGCGACAGGCGCAGCAGGCGAAAATGTTCCGCGGCCAGGCCGGCCCAGGGATGGGACGGCTGGGGTTGTTCGCCCTCCGGCGTGGCGACGGCGGTGGTTTCGCTGTCGGTCATCTGGCGTTCCTCGACAAGCCGCACTGCTCGATGCAGGGCAGTCTGGGCGGACTCATGATTCCGAGGGGCAACCAGCGGTCGTTGCGCAGCAGGTCATGAGCGGTTCTAAGGGTTATCGGCAGCGTTGGCCGTCTCTGCAGGCTGCAGTGCTTTGATGAAGCTGGCCAGGCGCGTGGTCAGGCCGCGGGCCAGGGGCAGGTCGGGGTTATCGTAGGAGGCCAGTTGCGCCTCCATGTCCAGCGGCACGATGCGCAGCACGTGGTTCATGCCAGTGACGATCTGCAGCTCGGCACGCGGGTTGGCAGCGTGCAGCGCCTCGGCGTCCTGCACGCTGACCTGAATGTCGTGATCGCCCTGCAGAATCAGCGCCGGCACCTTGACCCGCGCGAAGGCAGCGGCCGGGTCCTGACGGAACAGGGAAATCAGGTAGGGCTGCACGCTGGTGCGGAACAGCACGGTCAGCTCGTCCGACACATGCGGCACCTGGCGGCCCTCGTGCAGGGCTTCGAGCAGCGCCTCGGCCTCACCACGCAGGCGAGGCGGCAGGCGGTTGCGCAGTTGTTCGCGCAGTAGCTGGTCGATGGGGCGTGCGCTGCCGGCGATCGATACAAGAGCATCCGCGCCTACCTGATTGGCCGCCAGGGTGGCGATCAGTGCGCCTTCACTGTGGCCGACCAGAATCACCTGGCTGAAGCGTTTGTCCTGGCGCAACTGATGCACCCAAGCCACTACGTCCGCCACATAGCGTTCCACGCTGAGGTCTCGCTCATGGGGCGTGGCGGCAAAGCTGGCGGCGATGCCGCGCTTGTCGTAACGCACGCTGGCGATGCCTTGCTGGGCCAGGGCCTGAGCCAGCTTGCGGTGCGCGTCGTTATGCCCGCCACCGGGGTTGTTGCCATTGCGGTCGGTCGGCCCGGAACCGGCCACCAGCAGTACCACGGGCACCGCTTCGCTGCGCTGCGGCAGTACCAGCGAGCCGTGCAACTCGCCCTGGCCGGTATCCAGGCTGACCGGTTCACGCAGGATGGGGGCGGCCTGAACCAGGCCAGTGAAGAGGGAAAGGGTCAAAAGCAAGGCTCGCAGCATGATGTAAACGGGTCTTTGATGGGCTCTGTTGGACGCTGGCATTTGGCCAAAGGTTCGCGCGCGGGTGATCTCGGCGGTTGGCTGGGAGTATACTCAGCGGCTTTCTTCATGGGCCTGCCTTTTCGCCGCAGGCTGCGGATCGAACTTCTCTGGAGCCTCGCGCAATGTCCGGCAATACCTTCGGCAAGCTGTTCACCGTCACCACGGCAGGCGAGAGCCATGGCCCGGCGCTGGTCGCCATCGTCGACGGCTGCCCGCCCGGCCTGGAGATTTCCCTGGACGACCTGCAGCGCGACCTGGATCGGCGCAAGCCCGGTACCAGCCGACATACCACTCAGCGCCAGGAAGCCGACGAGGTGGAAATCCTCTCCGGGGTGTTCGAAGGCAAGACCACCGGCTGCGCCATTGGCCTGCTGATCCGCAACACCGACCAGAAGTCCAAGGACTACTCGGCGATCAAGGACCTGTTCCGCCCGGCCCACGCCGACTACACCTACCACCACAAGTACGGCATCCGCGATTACCGTGGCGGCGGCCGCAGCTCGGCCCGTGAAACCGCCATGCGCGTGGCGGCGGGCGCCATCGCCAAGAAGTACCTGGCCAGCCAGGGCATCGTCATTCGCGGCTACATGAGCCAGCTCGGGCCTATCGAAATCCCGTTCAAGACCTGGGATTCGGTGGAAGAGAACGCCTTCTTCAGCCCTGATCCTGCCAAGGTGCCGGAGCTGGAGGCCTACATGGACCAGCTGCGCCGTGACCAGGATTCGGTGGGCGCGAAGATCACCGTGGTGGCCGAAGGTGTGATGCCGGGCCTCGGCGAGCCGATCTTCGACCGCCTGGACGCCGAGCTGGCCCATGCGCTGATGAGCATCAACGCGGTCAAAGGCGTGGAAATCGGTGACGGTTTCGCGGCCGTTGCCCAGCGCGGCACCGAGCATCGTGACGAGCTGACCCCGGCGGGCTTCGTGTCCAACCACGCCGGCGGAATTCTTGGCGGCATCTCCAGCGGCCAGCCGATCGTGGCTCACCTGGCGCTCAAGCCGACCTCCAGCATCACCACGCCGGGCCGCTCCATCGATGTGAATGGCAACCCGGCGGACGTGATCACCAAGGGTCGCCACGACCCCTGCGTCGGCATTCGCGCCACGCCCATCGCCGAAGCGATGATGGCCATGGTGCTGATGGATCACCTGCTGCGTCATCGCGGGCAGAACGCCGACGTGCGCGTGAATACGCCGGTGCTGCCGCAGCTGTGAGCATACCGGTGCGCGCCGGTAGCAGGGCCGGCGCTCTGTTCGCGCCGGCAGCCTGAGGCTTGCCGCCCATGGCTACACTGCCGTACTGGCGCCTGTCCGGCTTCTACCTCTTCTACTTCGCGTTGCTCGGCGCCACGGCGCCGTTTCTCGGCCTGTATTTCGCGCACCTTGGCTTCTCGCCGGCGCGTATCGGCGAGCTGGTGGCCATTCCCATGCTGATGCGCTGCATCGCGCCGAACCTGTGGGGCTGGCTGGGGGATTACAGCGGGCGGCGCCTGCTCATCGTGCGGTTGGGCGCCCTGTGCACCTTGCTCAGCCTGAGTCTGATCTTCGTCAGCCAGAGTTACGCCTGGCTGGCACTGGTGATGGCCCTGCATGCGTTCTTCTGGCATGCGGTGCTGCCGCAGTTCGAGGTCATCACCCTGGCGCATCTGCGCGAACAATCGGCGCGCTATGCGCAAATCCGCCTGTGGGGCTCGATCGGTTTCATTCTCAGCGTGGTCGGCCTGGGCAAGGCCTTCGACCTGTTGAGCCTGGACGTCTATCCCTGGGCGTTGCTGCTGATCATCACCGGTATCGCCCTGAGCAGCTTCTGGGTGCCGGATGCGCAGCCGTTGGCGTCCTCGCAGGCGGCGGGTCAGGGTGGTTTGCTGAGGCAGCTCAGGCAGCCTGGGGTGCTGGCCTTCTACCTGTGCGTCGCGCTGATGCAGCTGTCCCACGGGCCGTATTACACCTTTCTGAGCATCCACCTGGAACAGCTCGGTTACAGCCGTGGGCTGATCGGTATGCTGTGGGCGCTGGGGGTGGTCGCCGAGGTGCTGGTGTTCATGGCCATGGCGCGCCTGCTGCAACGCTTCAGCTTACGCCAGGTGCTGATCGCCAGCTTTGCCATCGCGGCGCTGCGTTGGGTGCTGATGGGCTTTCTGGCCGAGCACCTGAGCGTGCTGCTGTTCGCCCAGGTGCTGCATGCCGCCACTTTCGGCAGTTTCCACGCTGCATCCATCGCCTTCGTGCAGCGCAGTTTCGGCGCACGCCAGCAAGGCCAGGGGCAGGCGCTGTACGCTTCGCTGGCCGGCATCGGCGGCGCGCTGGGTGCCTTGTACGCCGGCTATAGCTGGAACGGCCTTGGCCCGCAGTGGACATTCGCCCTGGCGGGGCTGGCCGCGTTGGTCGCAGCCGTTATCATGGCCCGACGCACGGCCGAGCCGACATGACCCATCAGGCCGCCGCAAGGTGGCCGACACCAGACAGGAACTACCCATGAGTCGCCTGAGCGTTCACCACCAGTCCAGCCCGCAGATTCCCAACAAGGTGCTGGGCCATGCCGAGGACATCGCCAGTACCCTGGCGGCCGTCGGCATCGAATACCGCGAGTTGCCGCTCCAGGCGCGGGTGCAGGCCGGCGATGCCGGCGAGGCCATTCTCGCCGCCCTGGGCGAGGCGCTGGAGCCGCTCAAGCGTGCCGGCGACCTGAGCCAGGCCGAGGTGATCAGCATCGACCAGCGCCACTGGCCCCGTGAGGGCGACAAGCCGGTTCAAGCGCCGGTCGAAGTGGTGGCCGACGGCGCGCAGCTTTACCTGTTCCTGGCCGGGCAGGGCATGCTGAGCTTGCATGTCGATGACTACGTCTATGCCTTGGTCGGTGAGCGCAATGCGCTGATCAACGTGCCGGCCGGCACGCGTCACTGGTTCGATCTGGGCGAATTTCCCCACTGCGCGGCGATTCGTCTGTCTGCCGCCAACGCCGTGGCGGCGCGGCCAAGCGGTGCTGCCATCGCTGGCGACTTCCCGCGCATGGAAGACTAGTCGAACAGGCTGGCCTGGGGCCGCGGCACCGCGCCTTCGAGTTCCAGCAGCAGCTGTTTGCGCGGCAGGCCGCCGGCAAAGCCGGTGAGGCTGCCGTCACGGCCGATCACCCGGTGGCAGGGAATGATGATGCAGATCGGATTGGCGCCATTGGCCGCGCCCACGGCGCGCACTGCCCTGGGCCGCTCGATGCGTTGGGCGAGGGCGCTGTAGCTGTCGATCTTGCCGAAGGGAATCTGCTGCAGCGCCTGCCATACCGCCTGCTGGAAGGGCGTGCCCTGCGGGTTGAGGCGCAGCTCGAAGCGTTGCCGGCGGCCTTCGAAGTATTCATCGAGCTGGCGGCTGGCGTCATCGAGCTGTGAGCCAGCCTCGCGCCAGCCATCACCGATCTGCCAGGGCGTGCGCTCCACGTCCATCAGCAACTGCTGCAGACCGCGCTCGTCGCCGACCATGAACAGGCGGCCGATAGGGCTTTCCTGATAGCGATAGAGCATCCTCAGCCTCCCGAATAGTTGTGCCACAGATGCGCGGCGGCATAGGCGCGCCACGGCCGCCAGGCCTCGGCATGCAATTGCAGTTGCCGGGCGCTGATGCCAGCCGGGCCCCAGATCGGCGCCTTGAGCAGGCCCAGGTCACTGGCGGGGAAGGCGTCGGCATCGCCGAAAGCACGCAGGGCGATGTATTCGGCCGTCCACGGGCCAATGCCGGGCAGGGCGCACAGGCGCTGGATCAGCTCGCTGGCGCCCTGACTGATGTCCAGGCGCAATTTGCCGCTGGCCACCTGGGCGGCGAAATGCTGCAGGGTCTGCACCCGTTTGCCGGGCATGCCGATGCCGTCGAGATTGGCCGCGGCGATGGCCGCCGGGGTCGGGAACAACCGGTCGATACCGGCGGGAGCGCCCGCCAGTGGTTCGCCGAGCCGCGCCAAGAGCCGCCCGGTGATGGTGACCGCCGCCTTGACCGTGACCTGCTGACCAACGATGGCGCGCACCGCCTGTTCGAACGCATCGAAGGCGGTGGGCAGGCGCAGGCCGGGGTGGCGCGCGAGCATCGCTGCCAGATGCGGGTCGACGGCAAAATGTGCGGCGATCAGCGCCGGGTCGGCATCCAGGTCGAACATGCGCCGTACTCGCTGCGTGAGTTCCGGCAGGCAGGCGGATGCCGAGGTGCTGTGCTCCAGCCGCAGGGCATGCTCATCGGGCAGTGCGGTGACGCGAAACCAGCCGATGGTTTCTCCAAGGCGAAAGCTGCGGCAGTAATCGCGCTCACCCAGGTATTCCTGCCCGGCGATGGCGCGCAGCCTGAAGTGGGCGTGGAACTGTTGCCAGTCCCAGGGCGCCTGGTAGGGCAGAAGGATGGATTCGGTGTTTGTCATGGCGTGACGATAACGCCGGGGTGGCGCCTTGTCAGCGTGTAAAGTGACTTTCAAACCTGCTCACGTCCAACTTGCCGAGAACCGCTATCGACAAATTTTTCACATCCGAACGTACAGACTGCCGCCGCGCCGCTCGCCGATACAGGCCGAGCCCGCAGTAAACGTTTCTTGCGGATGATCGAACATGACCCCTACAGCAGTTCAGGGCACCCCGTCCAACTCCTTGCAGCCGATACGCAGCCAGTTGCTCTTCACTCTGTTCAGCGGCCTGGCCCTGCTGGTGATGTACACGCTGCTGCGCGTCGCCTTGCTGGCCTACAACCGCGAACTGATCGGCGACACCCCGAGCGCCGCCTTCGTCGAGGCCTTCTACAACGGCCTGCGCTTCGACCTGCGCGTGGTGGTCTACGCCTGCGCGCCACTGCTGATCGCCTTACTCAGCACCCGCGCCATGCTGGCCCGCGGCTGGCAGCGCCTGTGGCTGACGGTCTTCGCCAGCATCACGCTGTTTCTCGGCCTGGCCGAGCTGGATTTCTACAAGGAATTCCACCAGCGCCTCAACAGCCTGGTGTTCCAGTACCTGCAGGAAGACCAGGCCACCGTGATGAGCATGCTTTGGAACGGGTTTCCGGTAGCCCGCTACCTGGTCGCCTGGTTCGTCATCACCGGCCTGTTGTGGTGGATGTTCAGCCGCTTCGATCGGGCCAGCCGCACCAAGGTGCAGACCGGTGCGGGCGTCGCTCGGCCGAAGGTCGCCTGGTACTGGCGGGTGTCGGTGTTCTTTCTGTGCCTATTGATCGCCGTGATCGCCGCTCGCGGCCACCTGCGCCAGGGCCCGCCGCTGCGCTGGGGCGATGCCTACACGACCGAATCGATGTTCGCCAACCAGCTGGGTCTCAATGGAACCCTGACGCTGTTCACCGCCGCTCAGGCGACTTTCGGCCCGCACCGTGACAACACCTGGCAGTCGACCATGGAAGACGCCCAGGCCCGGCAGATCACCCGCGACATGCTGCTCACTCCGGACGAACAGTTGGTCGATGCCGACAGCGCTGCCGTGCGCCGCGTCTACACGCCGCCGAGCGATAAGACCCTGCCGATCCGCAACGTGGTGGTCATCCTGATGGAAAGCTTTGCCGGGCATTCGGTCGGCGCCCTCGGCGCACCCGGCAACATCACCCCGTATTTCGACAAGTTGAGCCAGGAGGGGCTGCTGTTCGACCGCTTCTTCTCCAACGGCACCCATACCCACCAGGGCATGTTCGCCACCATGGCGTGCTTTCCGAATCTGCCAGGCTTCGAGTACTTGATGCGCACGCCGGAAGGCTCCCACAAGTTCTCCGGCTTGCCGCAGCTGCTCGGCGCCCGGGGTTACGACAATCTGTACGTCTACAACGGCAACTTCCAGTGGGATAACCAGTCCGGCTTCTTCAGCAACCAGGGCATGACCCATTTCATCGGCCGCGAGGATTTCGTCGACCCGGTGTTCATGGACCCGACCTGGGGCGTGTCCGACCAGGACATGTTCGACCGCGGTGCCCTGGAACTGAAGAGCAATTACGGCCAGAAGCCTTTCTATGCGTTGCTGCAGACGCTTTCCAACCACACGCCGTACGCGTTGCCGGAGGATCTGCCGGTAGAGCCGGTAATGATCGATGGCAAGGAAGACCTGCACCGCACCGCCATGCGCTATTCGGACTGGGCGTTGGGGCAGTTCTTCGAGAAGGCCCGCAAGGAACCGTATTTCAACGAGACGCTGTTCGTGGTGGTGGGTGATCACGGCTTCGGTGGTTTCGACCAGGTTACCGAGATGGACCTGCAGCGCTTCAATGTGCCGCTGCTGCTGATCGCGCCCGGTATCCAGGAGAAGTTCGGCAAGGTCAGCCACACCGTCGGCACCCAGGTGGATATCGTGCCGACCATCATGGGTCGCCTCGGTGGCGAGACGCGTCATCAGTGCTGGGGCCGCGATCTGCTCAACCTGCCGGAGGGCGACGGCGGTGTCGGTGTGATCAAGCCCTCTGGCGGCGACCAGACCGTTGCTATCGTCACGGCCGAGCAGGTGCTGGTGCAGCCCAAGGACTTCGAGCCGCGTCTGTACCGATATCAACTTGGCGCCAAGCCGACCGCCACGCGCATCGAAGGCCCTATCGATGACGCGCTGAAGAAACGCCTGGAAGGCTTCTTGCAAACCGCCACCAAAAGCTTGCTGGACAATACGGCTGGCGTGGTGAACGGCATGCCTGACAAGCCAAAGCCCTGAGGCAGAAATGAAAACCGGCGCCTAGGCGCCGGTTTTCATTGGGGCAGGTGAGTGTCAACTGCAACCTTCTACGTAGAACACCGCAGGCGGCAGGCCGATGCGCCAACGGGTCACCACGCCATTGCTATCGGTTTCGAACACCAGCCGCGCGTCGCTATCGACATAGGGCGTGACGATGAAATCGGTGGCACCTGGCTCGTACTTGTTGGGCTGCTCCTCGAAACGGCCCGGGTAGGTGGCGCGAATCTGCTGGGAGCTGCTGCCTACCTGCAGGCCACGCGGTGCCTTGCGTTCGCGGCTGTCGATGTCGTAGCGCACGAACTGGCCGTTCTCGAGCATGAACGAGGTGCCGAAGCCCTTGGCTGGGCGCGGTTCCTGGAACAGCTGGCGGCAGGTGTCCGAACCACCGCCATCACGCAGCGAACCTTTCCAGGCGGCGCGCACGGCGGTTTCGTCGCTGCCGAAGCGGGCGCTGGCAAAGCCGGTGAACGGACTGAGATCCTCCTTTTCCTGCAGCTTGGGCGGACTGCTCTGGGCGGCGGAGGCGGTTTTGGCGGGGGTATTGCTGGCGTCGCTGCAGGCGCTCAGCGCCAGAATACTGGTCATCACAACAGCGGAAATTGAAAGCGTACGGTTCGCCATGAAAATCCAACCTTCGTCTCGAATGGGAACGGCCGCACCTGGGTGCGGCCGAATCTGTGAGGCATGAGACCGGTTGAATCAGGGCATTTGCATGCCGGGTTATCAGTCAGGAAGCCCGCTGCGTATGCAGGCTTTCCATCGCAGTCTCATGCTGCGTGGCGTTTGGCCACATTTTCGGGAAAAAGATCCCGGCTTTTATCCAGATGCTGATCGACCAGCCACTTGCCGTGGGCAATCGAGGCCTGTTGGGCCTTGGTGAGGTCGTCGAGAAAGGCGCCGTTGACGGGCAAGGCCAGGCGGCGCGTGGTGCGCCCATCTGGAGTGGTGATGCGGCAACCGCCTGCCCAGGGCGTGGGAATACCGGGGTGCTCCATGACCTCGGCACTGATGTGATGATCGCGGTAGGTGCACTGCAGCGTACTCATGGTGTGGTACCTCGTGGGTCTGGCCCCGGGCAGCACGATGATCTGGCGCTGCCGGCAGGGCGTGGCTTCACTCTCGGGTATAGCACGCTGATGTGGGCCGGCGCGGCAGGCCGACGAGCTGCGCCGAAGATAGTTGCATGACCCGGCGCGCACTGCGGTCTATTCTTTGAGGGCGTGCTGCGTTGATCGAGTACGTACCTTCAAGTCAGCTCGTACCAGAGGCCCCGGCCTTCGCGTCATCACGGTGCGCCGTGTGTTGCATGTTGAGACAGATCGCCGGTTCGACGGCGTATCAATTCCTCGTCCGATGGAGATCAACTATGAGCACGATTCTGCACGAAGATGTTGGTAGCGGCATTCTGCGCCGCATGAAGGAGGGCGGATTCGATTTCGCCAGCGTCCATCCCATCGAGTTCTATGCCATTTTTCCCGATCAGGATCAGGCTTTGAAGGCCACTCGTAACTTTCGTGGCGAAAGCCTGCATGCTCAGGTCACCGAGCGTGACGAGGGTGACTGGTATCTGCAGGTCAGCAAGGTCATGCATGTCACGCCCGCCGGCATCGGCGACTTCGCCCAGGATCTTGAATCCGTGGTGATTCCCCTTGGCGGCGAGCTGGACGGCTGGGGGGTAACCCAGCAGATCAGCGCCGCCAGCGCTCAGGAATAGCGTCGGGCAGCGCTATAGACCTTTTTCCCAGAGCGTCACCAGATCCCGGGGAGCCTGCTCCTCGGGAACGTTCAGCACCAGTTCCTCCTGCGCACGGCGTGCGCAGGTCTGCAGCTCGATACGATAGAAACGCTGGTCGCCACGGCCCACCGCATCGCTGGCAACGGGCAGGCAAGCCTCCAGCAATGAACATACCTGCCCGCGCTGGTTCGGGTCGCACTGAGCGAAATCGATCTCTCGAGGGCGACTCAGCGCAGCGACCGCCGCGAAGCCGCCTTGTCGGGAAATGCGTACCAGCGCCTCGTCGCTCAGTGGCGGTAGCTTGTTCATGGTGCGGCGCCCTCGACACCTACGTCGCTCCAGGCCTTGGCCACCGCAGCGGCCTCCGGCGAGCCCTTGCCGAAGCGCTGCTCGGCACGGTCTACGCACAGGCGCGCGAAGTCGATGAAGTCGGCGTCGTTGCCCAGACGCGGGTCACATAGGGCGTCGTACCAGATCGGCCCGGCTTTCTCCCAGGCATGACCGCCCAATGCCTTGGCAGCCAGGTAAAAAGCACGATTGGGAATGCCCGAATTGATATGCACGCCACCGTTGTCCTCACGGGTCTGCACGAAGTCGCGCATATGCCCTGGCTGCGGGTCCTTACCCAGCAGTGGGTCATCGTAGGCGCTACCGGGCGCCGACATCGAGCGCAGCCCCTGGCCGCTCACCGATTCGGTCAGCAGCCCGGCACCGATGATCCAGTCCGACTGCTCGGCAGTCTGCTGCAGGGCGTACTGCTTGGTAAGGATGCCGAACACGTCGGAGAGCGATTCGTTGAGGGCGCCGGACTGGTTGACGTATACCAGCGCTGCCTCGCTGTCGATGACGCCGTGGGTCAGCTCGTGGGCGACCACGTCGAGCGCGATAGTGAAGCGATTGAAAATTTCGCCGTCACCGTCGCCGAATACCATCTGCTCGCCATTCCAGAAGGCGTTCTCATAGCGCTGGCCGTAATGCACGGTGCCCAGCAGCGGGATGCCATTGCCATCGATGGAGTGGCGGCCGAGCACTTCCCAGAAGAAACGGTAGGTGGCGCCCAGCGCATCGTAGGCCTCGTCGACGGCCTCGTCGCCGCTGGCTGGCTGGCCCTCGGCGCGGGCGAGCTGGCCGGGTAGCTGCATCTGCTGCCCGGCATCGAAGATGCTGCGCTCGGGTTGGCCGGCCGCTACCGCGCGACGCGTACTGGCCACGCGCGGCTTGCCGTTGTTGTGCCTGAGCGAGCTGACGTGCTGCAGGGTATTGCGTGCGCAGTCGCGCTGACGCTCGGAGCCGTGGCCAATGATGCGGTCGAGGATGTAGGGCGGTATCAAGCTGTTCATCGTGCATTCCTTGTCCGGAAAAGCGGGTAGGCCAGGTGGAAAACTGACCTCTCAGAGGTGGGAACGCAATGCGCCGGCAATGTTTCTGCCGCACCGACATTTCTGGACAGAAGGGCATGAGAGAAAAGTGCAATGCTTTGCCGTCTCGCCTGTCTGAGATTTCACGGGGGCAGACATGCCCCGCCAGCCTGATTGAACGTGATGCATGGGAATCGCGCACGCGGTTCGCCTGAGTCTTCAGAACACGCCTCAAGATGGTGCAAAGCGGTTTCGGTTTAAAAATAAGTAGTTGATATTAAAAGAATAAAACCGCTGGCTCGGCGCTTGCAGTGATCGGGTCGAACTGGGCTGCAAGGAGTACAGCATGACCCGCACCTTTTATGACGAGATGCACCTGCCCGATGGTACCTGCCGCCCCCATTACCAGGCCTTTTCCCGCTGGCTGCAGGAAACCCCCCAGGACCTGCTGGACCAGCGTCGCCGCGAAGCGGATCTTCTCTTTCACCGTGCCGGCATCACCTTCACCCTGTATGGCGACGCGCAAGGCACCGAGCGACTGATTCCTTTCGACATCATTCCGCGCAGCATTCCTGCCAGCGAATGGCGCATCGTCGAGCGTGGCTGCATCCAGCGCGTGCAGGCGCTCAACATGTTCCTCGCCGACCTGTATCACGATCAGCGGATCATCAAGGCTGGTCTGATTCCGGCTGAACAGGTGCTGGCCAATGAGGGCTATCAGCTGGCGATGCAGGGCCTCGATCTGCACCGTGACCTGTATGCGCATATCGCCGGCGTCGACTTGGTACGCGATGGCGACGGCACTTACTACGTGCTCGAGGACAACCTGCGTACCCCCAGCGGTGTGAGCTACATGCTCGAAGACCGCAAGATGATGATGCGCCTGTTCCCTGAGCTTTTCGCCAACCAGCGCATCGCGCCCATCGATCATTATCCCAGCTTGCTGCTCGACACCCTGAAGAGCTCCAGCCCGCTCGACAACCCGACCGTGGTGGTGCTCACGCCAGGGCGGTTCAACAGCGCCTATTTCGAGCACGCGTTCCTGGCGCGGGAGATGGGCGTCGAGCTGGTGGAAGGCGCCGACCTGTTCGTACGTGACGACAAGCTGTTCATGCGCACCACCGCCGGCGCCAAGCAGGTCGACGTGGTGTATCGCCGTCTGGACGACGCCTTTCTCGATCCGCTGGCTTTCAACCCGGAGTCCATGCTCGGGGTGCCCGGCCTGCTTTCCACTTACCGCTCGGGCAACGTGGTGCTGGCCAATGCCATCGGCACCGGCGTGGCGGACGACAAATCGATCTACCCCTATGTCGGCGAGATGATTCGTTTCTATCTGGACGAGGAGCCGATCCTCAAGAACGTGCCGACCTGGCAATGCCGCAAGCCGGCCGAGCTGTCCCACGTGCTGGCCAATCTCAAGGGTCTGGTGGTCAAGGAAACCCAGGGCTCGGGCGGTTACGGGATGCTCGTCGGTCCTGCGGCCAGCAATGCGGAAATCGAGGCCTTTCGCCTGCGCTTGATCGCCCGGCCGGACGCCTATATCGCCCAGCCGACCCTATGCCTGTCGACCTGCCCGACGTTCGTCGAGAACGGCATCGCGCCACGGCACATCGACCTACGCCCCTTCGTGCTGTCCGGCAAGGAAACGCGCATCGTGCCCGGTGGCCTGACTCGGGTGGCGCTGCGCGAAGGCTCGCTGGTGGTCAACTCGTCGCAGGGCGGCGGTACCAAGGACACCTGGGTGGTGGAGGACTGAGCCATGTTGAGTAGAACCGCCTCCGACCTGTACTGGATGTCCCGTTACCTGGAGCGCGCAGAGAACCTGGCGCGCATGCTGGACGTCAGCTACTCGCTGTCGCTGATGCCCCAGGACGGGCGCCGTGATGGCCTCGACGAACTGGCGATGCCTCTGCTGATCACCGGCACCATGGAGGATTACCAGCAACGCCATGGCGCGCTGCACGCCGAGCGCATCCTGCATTTCTTCGCCCTGGACGCCCAGAACCCCGTGAGCATCTACAGCTGCCTGGGCGCGGCACGCAGCAATGCCCACGCCGTGCGCGGACGCATCACCGCCGACATGTGGGAAAACATCAATGCCACCTGGCTGGAAATCCGCGGCATCGCCGAGCAGGGGCTGGGCCGTTACGGCATCAGCCGTTTCTGCGAGTGGGTCAAGGAGCGCTCGCACCTGTTCCGTGGTGCGACCTTCGGCACCATCGTGCGTGGCGAGGCTTACCGCTTCATCCGCCTGGGCACCTTCATCGAGCGTGCCGACAACACCCTGCGCCTGCTCGACTCGCGCTACGAGCTGCTCGGCGAGGACGTCGACGATGCCGATGATCGGCCCGCCCACAGCTACTACCAGTGGAGCGCCTTGTTGCGCGCGCTGTCCTCGTTCGAGGCGTTCGCCGAGGTCTATCGGGGCTCGCCGGGCGCCCGCAAGGTCTCGGAATTGCTGCTGCTGCGCCGCGAAGTACCGCGCTCGCTCAGCGCGTGCATGGACGAGCTGTACCAGATGCTCGCCGGGCTACCCGGCGACAACGGCCGCCCGGCGCAGCGTCTGGCGGCCGAACTGAACGCGCGGCTGCGCTACACCAGCATCGATGAGGTGCTGGACGAAGGCCTGCACGCCTGGCTGACCGAATTCATCGAGCAGATTCACGAACTCGGCAGCGCCATCCACACGTCTTATCTGGAGGTCGCATGAGACTGTCCATTCGTCATAACACCAGTTATCACTACGAGGATCAGGTGCGGGCCAGCATCCAGTACCTGCGCCTCACGCCCCATGACAGCGCTCGCCAGCAGATACTCGACTGGCAGCTGGATCTGCCCCGGCCGGTTCGTGCGCAGCGTGACCCCTACGGCAACATCCTCCATGTGCTGACCCTGGACGAGCCCCACGAGTCGATCGTCATTGGCGCTCGGGGGCTGGTCGAGATCGATGAGTCGAGCGATGCCGAGCTCGAGAGCCAGTCGGCACTGCCGTTCCTGCGCTTTACCCGGCTGACCGAAGCGGATGGAGCGCTGCGTGATTTCGCCTGGACGCAATGCGCCCAGCGTCGTGATCGCAATGCGTTGATCGATCTGATGCACGGCCTCAACGACCATATTCGCTACCAGCCGGGTGCGACCGCCGTCGAGACCAGTGCCGCGCAAGCCTTCGCCGGGCGCCAGGGCGTCTGCCAGGATCACGCCCACGCCTTCATCGCCTGCGCGCGCAGCCTCGGTATTCCGGCGCGCTACGTTTCCGGCTATCTGGTCACTGACAATCAGGATCATCTGGCCAGTCATGCCTGGGCCGAAGCTTGGCTGGACGGCGCCTGGTACAGCTTCGACGTGACCAACTGCCTGGCCCGGCCCGAGCGTCATCTGAAGCTGGCGATCGGCCTGGACTACCTGGACGCCTGTCCGGTACGCGGCATGCGCCGTGGCGGCGGCAGCGAACGGATGATGGCGCGGGTCGACGTCGAGCCATTGCTGAGCGTGCAGGCGCAGTGAGTGGGGAGGGCGTAGTTCTTGCGGGCCCATTCATACCTGCATGGCTTGCGATATGAGGGTGATCGCTTCTAGCATGTCCGCTTTGCCCTAAGGAATAGGCCATGCTGGCCGAGTTGTTTGCTGTTCTGGCGCCGGTGATCATCGTCTCCGGCATTGGTTATGCCTGGGCCCGTAGCGGCCAGACTTACCCCACCGAATTCATCGCTCGCCTGGTGCTGACCATCGGCACGCCAAGCCTGGTGCTGGCCACCCTGAGTCGTACCGATCTCGACCCTGATGCATTTACCAGCATGGCCTTGGGCTGCGTGCTGGTCACCGGCTGCATGGGGCTTTTCGGGATGCTGTTCAGTCGCCTGTTTCGTCAGCAGTGGAAGGTGCTGGTGCCGGCGTTCCTGTTTCCCAATACCGGCAACATGGGCTTGCCGATCAGCCTGTATGCCTTTGGCGAACACGGTCTGGCGCTGGCCGTGGCCTTTTTCCTGACGCTGTCGATCATGCAGTTCAGCGTCGGGATCGCCTTGTCGGGCAACGCCGCCTCCACCAAGGATCTGCTGCGCAATCCGATCATGGTCAGCCTGCTGCTGGCGCTGCCGATGATCTTCATGGATCTGCAATTGCCGCGCTGGCTGGCCAATACCGTGGGTCTGCTGGGCGGCATGACCATTCCGCTGATGCTGCTGACCCTGGGCGTATCGCTGGCCAGCATTCGCCTGCATCACCTGGGTTCCGGGCTGGTGTTGGGAGCGCTGCGTATCGTGCTGGGGGCTGGCGTCGGCTGGGGTATCGGTGCGGCGATGGGCCTGGAACCGCTGTCGCACGCCGTGCTGGTAGTGCAGTCGGCAATGCCGGTGGCGGTATTCAACTACCTGTTCGCGGTACGCGCTAATCGCTCGCCAGAACAGGTGGCGAGCCTGGTGATGTGCTCGACGTTGCTGGCGATCGCCTGGTTGCCACTGATCCTGGCCTGGTGGATGCCACAGGTGGCCTGATCAGCCGATCATCCTGCTCAGGTTGGGAAGAATCAGCAAGACGGCGGTGGCGAAGAGGATCAGCCCTGCCTGGCGGAATTTCGGTTTCTTGAACATGGCCGTTCGCCTTTTTGATTGTTGTGATGGGCGCTGCTCGTCCCCAATGCCTCGGCAAAAGCCCGACGGCGTATGTATTGACTGTAGAGGGAGCGGATCAGTTTTTTAGATCGCTTGTTTATAAAGAAATACCAAAGAGCATCTGCAAGGATATGGAACCCTTTTTCATTTCCGTATAACCCCGGCGCCAGACACTAGACGCCCTACGGTGGGTGACCGTTAGCCAATGACCGTTCGTCCGGGTTTTTCACGCTAATAAAAAACCGGCCGCTTCAGGCCGTGTGAAAACGTAGCGAGCGAAGGTCAGGCAAGGCAAAAACCGGCGAAAAAGCGCAGTTTACGAGCTGTAAATGAGCATTTTGAGCCGGTTTTTAACGCCGCATGACCGAGCGCAGTAGTTTTCACACCGCCTGGCTTGGGCCGGTTCTTCAGGCAGGCTGGATCAGTTGTCCAGTTGCTCGCGGATGACCTTGCCGCTCTTGCCGTCCACGCGGAATTCATAGAGGCGGTTGTCCTGCTTGGTGCCTTCGCCTTCCCAGTAGCCGGCGTCGTCGGCTTCGATCTTGTGGATCTGGGTGAAGCCGGCCTGCTTGGCGCTGCTCAGCGCCTGCTCGATGCTGATCCAGTCGGCGCCTGGGCGGTCGGCCATGGCGAAGCCTGCGCTCATGGCGGCAGCGGCGGTAAGGGCAGTCAGGGTCTTCTTGAGCATCGTGGAACTCCTTCACTGATTAGGATGATTGCGCCCGCATTCAGGCACTGCAGGTTGGAGTCCGGCGCTTCGCTTAGGGTTCAGGTAAAACTGCCCTGATTCGGTGCCGGCACCGTCGCCCGGCTTGCCGCCGGCATAGGCAGAGCCGGGTGCTGCATGCTGGCTGCCAGCAGGGGCAGGGCAACGATCAGGTAAAGGCCGATGGCGCCCAGGGCGCCGTTGCGGGCGTAGCGGATGGTCTGGCTGTGCATGGCGATTGCGCTCGTCAGTGGCCTCGCGGGTCGATGAGGCAATCATCGGATCGTTCGCGCACGCGTAAAAGTGAATGCGGGTCATGACGGCTATCGAAAAGACTGATGACGCGATAACGGCATGCCTCTTGCCTTGATGCATCCGCACAGGCAGGCTTCGACTGCTCTGTTATTTTTTCAGGTACCGCCATGTCGCTGCAGATCTGCATTCTGGAAACCGACATCCTGCGCCCCGAGCTGGTCGACCAGTATCAGGGCTACGGCAAGATGTTCGAACGTCTTTTCGCTGGCCAGGCCATCGAGGCCAGCTTCCATGTATTCAACGTGATGCAGGGCGATTATCCGCCCGCCGATGCACGTTTCGATGCGTATCTGGTCACCGGCAGCAAGGCCGATTCGTTCGCCACCGATCCGTGGATCGAAACGCTCAAGACCTACTTGCTCGAGCGCTATCAGGCAGGCGACAAGTTGCTGGGCATCTGCTTCGGACACCAGTTGCTGGCACTGCTGCTTGGCGGCAAGGCCGAACGCGCCAGTGGCGGTTGGGGCGTGGGCATCCATCGCTATCAACTGACCGAGCAGCCTGACTGGATGACGCCAGCCCTGGATGAGCTGACGCTACTGATCAGCCATCAGGATCAGGTCACCCGGCTGCCGGAAAACGCCACGCTGCTGGCCACCAGCCCGTTCTGCGCCCACGCGGCCTATCGCATCGGTGATCAGGTGCTGTGCTTCCAGGGGCATCCGGAGTTCGTGCCCGAGTATTCCCGCGCGTTGCTGGACATTCGCCAGCAACACATCGGCGAAACCACCTACCGTGCAGCGGTCGATACCTTGCATCAGGATCACCATGGGCGCACGGTCGGCGAGTGGATACTGCGTTTCGTGGCCAATGGCAGGGCGGCCCAGCCGGCCTGATCTCCTCGGGAAAGCTGCCCATAAAAAAACGGCCCTTGCGGGCCGTTTTTCGTTTCAGCGTGGCGCCTTGCGTGGAGACGCCTGCCGGTAGGCCTTACAGCGCTTCGGCTGGGGCCTCGGGCTGCGCAGCTTCTTCGGCTTGCGGCTGCTCGGGCTTGATTTCCACGAAGTTCAGCTGCAGACGCTCGCTGCTCCAGGCGCGGGTCTTGTTGGTCAGATTTAGATCGTTGTTCAGGGTCTGTCCGTAGGAGGGAATGATTTCCTTCAGCTTGGCCTGCCACTCGGGGGTCTTGATCTTGTCCTTGAAGGTGCGCTCCATCAGGTGAAGCATGATCGGCGCGGCGGTGGATGCGCCCGGCGAGGCGCCCAGCAGGGCGGCGATGGAGCCGTCTTCGGAGCTGACCACTTCGGTGCCGAACTGCAGGATGCCGCCTTTCTCCGGGTCTTTCTTGATGATCTGCACGCGCTGGCCGGCCTGGACCAGTTCCCAGTCCTTGTCCTGTGCTTCTGGGAAGTATTCACGCAGCGAGTGCATGCGGTCTTCCTGGCTGAGCATCAGCTGACCGATCAGGTAGGTGCTGAGGGAGAAGTTGTCGACGCCGGCATTGAACATCGGCGAAATGTTGTGGGTGGTGATGGTGCCGAACATGTCCAACAACGAACCGTTTTTCAGGAACTTGGTGGAGAAGGTGGCGAACGGCCCGAACAGGATGACTTTCTCGCCATCGATAACGCGGGTGTCCAGGTGCGGAACCGACATGGGTGGCGAGCCTACCGATGCCAGACCGTAGACCTTGGCCTGATGCCTGGCGGCGACTTCCGGATTACGGGTAACCAGGAAGGAGCCGCCGACCGGGAAGCCTGCATAGCCTTCCGCTTCCGGAATGCCGGATTTCTGCAGTAGCTTCAGCGCGCCGCCACCGGCGCCGATGAACACGAACTTGGCATTCACGGTGCTCAGCTTGTCGCCATTGGCCAAGTCGGCCATGGTCACGTTCCAGGTGCCGTCGTCGGCGCGGGTGATGTCGCGCACTTCCTGCTGCACGTGAACGTTGAACACGTCTTTCTTCTGCGACAGGTTGTTCAGCAACTGGTTGGTGATTTCACCAAAGTTGACGTCGGTGCCCGTCTGCACGCGGGTCGCGGCGATCTTCTGGCCGGGCTCGCGGCCTTCCATCACCAGGGGAATCCACTCCTCGATCTGCGCAGGGTCGTCGGAGAACTCCATGTTGCGGAATAGCGAGCTGTGTTGCAGCGCGTCATAGCGCTTCTTCAGGAACTCGGTGTTCTTGTCGCCCCACACGAAACTCATGTGCGAAACGTCGTTGATGAAGGACTTCGGGTTCTTCAGAACGCCTTGCTCGACCTGATAGGCCCAGAACTGTTTGGAGATCTCGAAGGATTCGTTGATCGCCACGGCCTTGCTGATGTCGATGGTGCCGTCAGCCTTTTCCGGGGTGTAGTTCAGCTCGGCGAGCGCCGAGTGACCGGTACCGGCGTTGTTCCAGGCATTGGAGCTCTCGCTGGCGACCTGCGGTAGACGCTCGTACAGGTCGATTTTCCAGGTCGGCTCGAGTTCGTTGAGGTAGGTGCCGAGGCTCGCACTCATGATGCCCCCGCCGATCAGCAGGACGTCCACGGATTTTTCCGGTTCGGGTTGCTTGGCGCAACCGAGCGCGCTCAAGCACAGTAGGGACAACAAGAGTTTTTTCATTAGACAGACCATTCCAGTGATGTGATTGCATGACCGCAAGACCGACGTTCATGCCGCTCCGGGTGATGGAGGGACAGCGCCTGTTGCATGCGATCAGGTTTCGTTCTGCGAAACCGGTCAGTCCCGGTGATTTTTTGAAACGCCGGGCATTTACCTTCCAGTGCGCGCTTTCGTCGCAGGCTGCCCGAAAGGCAATATCCATGCCGGGAGTGTCGCCACATCACTGGATCAGACTGAACTAGTGATCTGTATCAATTTTCGCATTACCTTTTTGTGATGCAGGTGGCGAGATCTCGCCGCGCATTCGCCGCAAAACGCTTCGTTGGTGGCGGATTCTCGCCTCAATTGCTCATCACCGCGCCGCCAGTTCCCTGGCTACCGCCGCCAGTGCCGGGTGTGGCCGGCGCAGTGGAGCTGCCGGACGAACCGGCTTCCGGGGTAGAGCCGCCCTGAGTGCCAGTACCCGGTGCAGTGGTAGAGGGCTGGCGTTGCCTATTCTGGTTGCCTGGCTGCTGGCCATTCTGGTTCCTGGCAGGGGAGTTGAGTGTGCTACGGGGCTGCTGCTGCCCAGGCTGTTGCTGCTGAGGATCCATTGCCTGGCCCGAACCACTCTCGCTGGCAGGCGGGGCGCCGGTACGATCGCGGACCATCTCGTCGCCGATCCTGTCGCGTTGCTGCTGCAATGTCAGCCCGTCGTCATCGGCCTGCACGCCAGCGCTGAACAAGGCTGCGAGCAGCAGCGCCGATCCCGTTACTTTGTTCATGTCCTGCTCCTGATGATTGCCTGTGATCAGGTGACTGTCTGCACGCAACCAATGTTCAGGGAATCCGGTGGGTGGTGAGCGCCCGCAGCACTTCGAGTGGCCGGCGGCGAAAGTCCGGGAAGGCGTCTACCCTGATAGCAGCTCGGCGGCCCCAGGCTCTGCCACGCCGGTTTACGGCGATTCGGTAGCAGGCGGCAGGTTGCTGGCAGTCGGAATCCAACCCCGGCCTGTCTCTGGCCTCAGAAGTCAGGCCCCCACAATAAAGAGGTCGCTCACATGATCTATGCCAAACCCGGTACCGCAGGCGCCGTCGTCACCCTGAAATCGCGCTACGGCAACTACATCGGCGGCGAGTTCGTCGCGCCGGTGGGCGGTCAGTACTTCACCAACACCAGCCCGGTGGATGCCTCGGCCATCGGCGAATTCCCGCGCTCGGATGCCAAGGACATCGACAAGGCCCTGGACGCCGCCCATGCCGCCGCCGATGCCTGGGGCAAGACCGCAGTGCAGGACCGCGCGCTGATCCTGCTGAAGATCGCCGACCGCATCGAAGCCAACCTCGAGCTGCTCGCCGTGGCCGAGACCTGGGACAACGGCAAGGCCGTACGCGAAACCCTCAACGCCGACGTGCCGCTGGCCGCCGATCACTTCCGCTACTTCGCCGGCTGCATCCGCGCCCAGGAAGGCACCTCGGCGGAGATCAACGAACACACCGCGTCCTATCACTTCCACGAGCCGCTGGGCGTGGTCGGGCAGATCATCCCCTGGAACTTTCCGCTGCTGATGGCCGCCTGGAAACTCGCTCCCGCTCTGGCCGCCGGCAACTGCGTGGTATTGAAACCCGCCGAGCAGACGCCGCTGTCGATCACCCTGTTGGCCGAGATCATCGGCGACCTGCTGCCGCCGGGCGTGCTCAATATCGTCCAGGGCTTCGGCCGTGAAGCCGGCGAAGCGCTGGCCACCAGCACGCGCATCGCCAAGATCGCCTTTACCGGCTCCACGCCGGTGGGCTCGCACATCATGAAATGCGCCGCCGCCAACATCATCCCCAGCACCGTGGAGCTGGGCGGCAAGAGCCCGAACGTGTTCTTCGAAGACATCATGCAGGCCGAGCCGGCGTTCATCGAGAAAGCGGCCGAAGGCCTGGTGCTGGCATTCTTCAACCAGGGCGAAGTGTGCACCTGCCCGTCGCGGGCGCTGGTGCAGGAGTCGATCTTCGAGCCGTTCATGAACGAGGTGATGAAGAAGATCAAATCGATCAAGCGCGGCAACCCGCTGGACACCGACACCATGGTCGGCGCCCAGGCCTCGCAGCAGCAGTACGACAAGATCCTCAGCTACCTGGAGATCGCCCAGCAGGAAGGCGCCGAGCTGCTCACCGGCGGCGCGACCGAGAAGCTGGAGGGCGACCTGGCGGGCGGTTATTACATCCAGCCGACCCTGCTCAAGGGCACCAACAAGATGCGCGTGTTCCAGGAGGAAATCTTCGGCCCGGTGGTGGGCGTGACCACCTTCAAGGACGAAGCCGAAGCCCTGGCCATCGCCAACGACACCGAGTTCGGCCTGGGCGCCGGCGTGTGGACGCGCGACATCAACCGCGCCTACCGCATGGGCCGCGGCATCAAGGCCGGGCGCGTGTGGACCAACTGCTACCACCTGTACCCGGCGCACGCTGCCTTCGGCGGCTATAAAAAGTCCGGGGTCGGGCGCGAAACCCACAAGATGATGCTCGACCACTATCAGCAGACCAAAAACCTGCTGATCAGCTACGACATCAACCCGCTGGGCTTCTTTTAAATCGTTCAAGCATTACGAAGAACGCGGCCTGGACTTAATGCCATTCTGTCTAAGGTTCGGGCCGCGAACGACGTTGCTATGATTGGCCGCACCCCGCGGCGGATGGGTCGGTCCGGCAGCAAGGCCGCCATCGTTTCGCGCCGGGGTCGACGCTCCTACGCGCATGGGCTCCGGTGGCCTTCCCAGGTCACTGTGCAGGCTGGCTGAGCCGAAGACCAAAAACGCGGCCTCGGCCGCGTTTTCATTTAGTTGCCAGCGCCGCGTTGCAAGGCGCTTTGCAGCGGCAGATCCCAGGGCGGGGTCGGGCCAAAGCGGTTTTTCAGGAACTCCAGCAGTAGCCGGCTGCGTGAGTCGGTATCGCGCTGCAAGCGCAGCGCATAGATGCCGCTGGGCTCAGGCGCCGGCAGGCCGTTGTCGCAGAACAGTGCCACCAGCTCGCCACGCACCAAGTATTCGCTGACCAGCCAGGTCGGCAGATGCGCCACGCCCAGGCCGGCGAGCACGCTGAATACCAGCGTCTCGGCATTGTTGGCCGTCATGCGCAGGCGGCGAGGGCGGTACATGGCGAGCTTGCCGCCATTCTCGAAACGCCAGGCATAGGCGGGGGCGAGGCCATCCCAGTCCAGCCCATCGTGTTCCAGCAGTTCTGCCGGGGTTCGCGGCACACCCCGGCGCTCCAGGTACGCCGGGCTAGCGCATACCACGCGAACCATCGGCGAAAGCGGCGTCGCCACCAGGCGGGTATCGGCCAGGGGGCCGATGCGCAGCACCAGGTCTACCTCGCCGAGGTGCGCGCCATGCAGGTCGATGAAGCTGTCGATCAGCCGCAGTTGCACGTCCAGGCCGGGGTAGGCGGTGAGAAAGTCGGCAATCGCCGGCGCCAGGTGCCGACGGCCGAACGGCGCCGGGGAGTCGATGCGAATCAGCCCCTCCGGCGCGCTGCTCAGCGACACGGCCTCGGCACGCGCCAGGTGCAGCTCGGCGAGAATCCTCCGGGCCCGCTCGGCGAACGCCAAGCCGGCTGGCGTTGCCCGCACCGCATGGGTGCTACGGCTGAACAGGCTGCAATCGAGGGAGCGCTCCAGGGCGTCGATACGCCGCGAAACCGCTGAAGGCGTCAGCGGGTGCAGGCGGGCTGCAGCGGAGAAGCTGCCGCTTTCCAGCACATCGAGAAACAGACTGAGCTGGTCGGTTAAGGCATCAGGATTCATGGGGATCTCGCTGTGCGTATTTCGCACAGCCATTATGCCGGGCTATGCGTTACCCATCCAGCCGCCGATGGGTAGCATGCGCTCATCCTGTTTGAACGAGATGAACCATGGATCTGCTCGCATTCGCCCTGAATATCCTGCTCGGCCTGGCCCTCGGCACCCTTGGCGGGCTGTTCGGGATTGGCGGCGGTCTGATCGCGATTCCGGCGCTGGGCGTATTGTTCGGCCTGGATCAGCAGCTGGCCCAGGGCACCGCGCTGGTCATGGTGGTGCCCAACGTGCTGCTGGCGCTGTGGCGTTATCACCAGCGCAACCGCATCGACCTGCGTCATGCCCTGGCGCTGGCATTGAGCAGTTTCGTGTTCGCGCTGTTCGGGGCGAGTTGGGCGGTCAATCTCGACCCCGAATCGATGCGCCTGGCGTTCGTCGGCTTTCTGGTCGCGCTGGCGTTCTACAACCTGCTGCGCATGTTGATGCGCCCGCCGGCTGCGTCGGGCCAGTTGCGCCATCCTTGGCCCTGGCTGACCGTGCTGGGAAGCGGGTCGGGCCTACTGGGCGGGCTTTTCGGTGTCGGTGGCGCCGTCATCGCCACGCCGATTCTCACCAGCGTGTTCGGTACTTCCCAAGTGGTGGCTCAGGGCCTTTCGCTGGCGCTGGCGGCGCCCAGTACCGGGGTGACGCTGGCCACCTATGCCCTGCATGACCACGTGCAATGGGCCCTGGCCATTCCACTGGCGATCGGCGGGCTGCTCAGCATCAGCTGGGGCGTGCGCCTGGCTCACGCCTTGCCCGAGCGCATCCTGCGCGTGCTGTTCACGGCTTTCCTGCTGATCTGCGCGCTGATGCTCGGGCTGAAGACCTGAGGCGTCACGCGCCGTCCGACGAGCCTGCACGCCGCGCTGGCGTGCCTTGCCGCCAATCGCCTTGGCATTGCGCTACAATGCGCGCCGAATTTGGCCCGCTCGAGAGTTACCCCCATGTCCGTTTGTCAGACACCCATCATCGTCGCCCTGGATTTCCCGACCCGTGAGGCGGCACTTGCCCTGGCCGATCAGCTCGATCCGAAACTGTGCCGGGTGAAGGTGGGCAAGGAGCTGTTCACCAGTTGTGCGTCGGACATCGTCGCCACCTTGCGCGATCGCGGCTTCGAGGTGTTTCTCGACCTCAAATTCCACGACATCCCCAATACCACCGCCATGGCCGTCAAGGCCGCCGCGGAAATGGGTGTGTGGATGGTTAACGTGCATTGCTCCGGTGGCCTGCGCATGATGAGCGCCTGTCGCGAGGTGCTGGACGCCTTCAACGGCCCGGTGCCGCTGCTGATCGGCGTGACCGTGCTGACCAGCATGGAGCGCGAGGACCTGGCCGGCATCGGCCTGGACATCGAGCCCCAGGAGCAGGTGCTGCGCCTGGCCGCGCTGGCTCATAAGGCCGGCATGGATGGTCTGGTCTGCTCGGCGCTCGAAGCACCTGCGCTCAAGGCGGCGCAGCCCGCGCTGCAACTGGTGACGCCAGGCATTCGTCCAGCCGGCAGTGCCCAGGACGATCAGCGCCGTATTCTCACGCCGCGTCAGGCCCTGGATGCCGGCTCCGATTACCTGGTGATCGGCCGTCCGATCAGCCAGGCCGCGGATCCGGCCGCCGCCCTGGCCAAGCTGGTCGCCGAGCTGGGTTGACCAGCCTTTCATTTTCGTGCGGCGCTCGCTGCCGCACCCGTTGCATTGCAGGTAACGCCTCATGAATTCCGTGGAACATTCGCCGCTGGGCAAGAGCAGCGAGTACATCGCCACATACTCGCCCGAGTTGCTGTTTCCCATTCCCCGCGCCACCAAGTGGGCTGAGCTGGGCTTGAGCGCCGATACGTTGCCGTATCGCGGCGTGGACTACTGGAACTGCTTCGAGCTGTCCTGGTTGCTGCCTTCCGGCAAGCCAGTGGTGGCCATCGGCGAATTCGCGATTCCTGCCGATTCGCCGAATATCATCGAGTCGAAATCCTTCAAGCTGTACCTCAATTCGCTCAACCAGTCGGTGTTCGCCAACTCGGCAGAATTGGTCCGTGTGCTTGAGAAGGATTTGTCCGCCACGGCTGGTAAAACGGTGGCCGTGCGGATCCGCAGTCTGGACGAAGCGGCCCGGGAAGGCCTGGTCGCATTGCCGGGCACCTGCATCGACGACCTGGACGTCAGCATCAGCAATTACGCCGCGCCTCAACCGGAGCTGCTCGCGTGCGACCCGGCCCGTGTCGTTGAAAAGAGCCTGCATAGCCATCTGCTCAAATCCAATTGCCCGGTCACTGGCCAGCCGGACTGGGGCAGCGTGGTGGTCGAGTACCGCGGAGCGGCCCTGGAGCCGGCAAGTCTGCTGGCCTATCTGGTGAGCTTCCGCCAGCACGCGGACTTCCACGAACAGTGCGTGGAGCGCATCTTTCTGGATCTGCAAAAACTACTGAAGCCGGAGTACCTGACCGTCTACGCGCGCTATGTGCGACGTGGTGGTTTGGATATCAACCCTTACCGCACCACGCGGGATGAGGTGCCGCCGAACCGGCGTCTGGTCCGTCAGTAAGCGTCTATCTGATTCGCGCGCTCTCCCAGTCGCAAGGGCGGGCATAAAAAAACCAGCCTCGTGGCTGGTTTTTGGTTTCTGCGCCTGGGATCAGATCCCCATATTGGCCAAGGTCTGCATGATGTTGCGCAGGCTGCCGGCGAGCGTCGGATGGCTCACCTCGAAGCGCTCGACCGCCAGGTTGACGCCGTCAACCAGCGAAGCATCGGGTGTGGTCACCGGCTGCGCTGCCAACTGCAGCTCGATGTCGCGGGCGATCAGTTCGAGCGATTCGCGATCCTCTTCGTTTTCCGGCGGATGTTCGACCAGTTGCTTGCGCAGCTCTTCCAGTTGCTGCTGCAGATGGTTCGCAGGCATGGGACTCTCCCTTTCTTGATAGGCAAGACAATTGACCGTACGACGCGACGAAAGGTCAGTACTTCTTGTCCAACCAGGCCAGTCGGGGCGGGCTGGCTTCAGGGTTTCTCGCCCTTGCTACGCCGAATCTGCAGGTGGTCGAGGCAGGCTGGCAGGTCGGTGAGCTGGTCGATCACCGAGTGAGCGCCGAGCCGATAGAGTGAAAGCGTCGCGTCGGCGCGCAGGCGGTCACGCTGCGCGCCGTCGAGCTGCTGCCAATCGGCTAGCGCGTGGCCTGCCAGTGAACCGCAGGCGGCCAGGCCCACCGTCCACATTCCGGCATTCAAGCCAGCCTGCAAGAGGCGCGGTTCGCCACTGACCAGCACGCAGCCTTCGAGGCGCTCGATACGCAAGGCCGCCAGGGCTTGCCAGCAGGCATCCGGTGCTGGCCAGGTGCGCTGGGTGCAGGCCGGCGAGGCCGTCAGCCAGTCGGGCAGGCGACTGGCCAGTTTTTCGGTCAGCGCTTCTGGCAGCTCGTCCATCCAGGCACAGGGCACGTTTTGCTCATGCAGGTTGCGCAGGGTGCTCAGCGCCCCGGGAGTCGGCTCGGCGCAACCGTCCAGTTCCAGGTTGCTTGCAGGCTGGCGGGCCAGGCCACCGCTTTCGCGCACCAGCGCCAGGTGTCGCTGGCGGTTCAGAGACGCGCTTCGTGCGCCGAAATCCACCAGGCAGCCGGACAGGCCGAAAAGGATGGCCGTAAAGGAAGAGGAGGCGGCGCAAAACGCTGGCTGGGGCATGCGATGTCGTTCCCTGGCGATTATCGCTTCGACCTTGCCAAGGCAATGTGACGATGGCGTGACACGCTGCGATCTTCAGACATGCGGTGGCGTGATGCGGCGCCCGGATATCGCGGTGCGCTGCCTATTGGCGGCGGACGGCTTTATACTACGCCGCTGCCGCCGACAGGCCGCGCTCATTAGCCTAGGAGAACAGCAATGCGCTTGATTGGACCCGATTGGATCGCGAGCTTCGGCCGCATGCTGGCCTGTGCCGGCCTGATGGCACTACCGCTGGCAAGCCAGGCGGCAACGGAAGATCCGTGGGAATCGTTCAACCGTCCTATCTTTCGCTTCAACGACACCGTCGACACCTACGCCCTCAAACCACTGGCCCAGGGCTACCGGGCCGTGACGCCGCAGTTCCTGGAAACCGGCGTACACAACGTGTTTCGCAACCTGTGGGAGGTCGGTAACCTGACCAACAACCTGTTGCAGGGCAAGGCCCATGACGCCGGCGTGGATACCAGCCGCCTTTTGCTCAACAGCACCATCGGTGTGCTGGGTTTCTTCGATGTTGCCACCCCTATGGGATTGCAGCGCAGCGACGAAGACTTCGGCCAGACCCTCGGTGTCTGGGGCGTGCAAAGTGGCCCGTACCTGGTACTGCCGCTGCTCGGTCCGAGCTCGCTGCGCGACGCGCCGGCCAGGATTCCAGATAGCTTCCTGACCCCGTATCCCCATATCGATCATGTGCCGACGCGAAACGTGCTGCGTGGCGTCAATGTGGTCGACACCCGCGCCAGCCTGCTGGACGCCGAGCGCATGATCAGTGGCGACAAGTACATCTTCATCCGCAATGCCTACCTGCAGAACCGTGAGTTCCGCGTGCGCGATGGTGATGTGGAAGACGATTTCTAGGAATCGGCAGGGGCGGCTGCCTTAAGGCAGCTGGCCTGAAGGCCAGAGGCAGGCGTGATGGAGTCCGGCTCCATCACGTTACAGCGTATTTCAGTTCATGGACGTCACGGCGACACCGAGAATTTGCCGGCCATCGCCGATGTCCGTCACGCGTACCACTTCAGCGTCGGTTTCCAGTCCCTTGAGCGAATCATGGGTGGACGGGATCAGCACGCTCACCTTGTCGCCCACCTTCGCCTGGCACTGCGCTTCGAGCTGCATGCCGGTGCTCGACAGATCCCGGCAGAGCGCAGGAACCGTCTGGCCGCCATGAGTCAGCGTTACCTGGGTCTCCAGGCGCATGCGAATGTAATCGCGCTTTTCCGTGTAATCACGATCATTCTGGCTCATCAGGCTATCCTCATTGAAGGTCGGGGCTGTGCTGCGATTCTTATAACCCCCGCCCATTTGAGGTGTAAAGCCGCTCGGCGGCTAACGGCGCCTGTTGAATCGCGCTGAGGATGGGAGTACCGTCTGCGCCTTGACGCGAACCGTGTACCCGCGCAGGTCGTTGGCTGCGTTTACGCTAACCATCCCCGGCGCAGTTTGCCTGGACACCCCATGCACAAAACCAGTGCCACGTTGCTGCTGATCGATGACGACGAAGTCGTCCGCGCCAGTATTGCAGCCTACTTGGAAGACAGCGGCTTCAACATCCTGCTGGCCAGCAACGGCCTGCAAGGACTCGAAGTGTTCGAACGCGAACGGCCGGACCTGGTCATTTGCGACCTGCGCATGCCCCAGGTCGATGGCCTCGAACTGATCCGCCGCATCAATGCGCTGAAGGTCTCCGCGCCGATCATCGTGGTTTCCGGTGCTGGCGTGATGACCGATGTGGTCGAAGCGCTGCGCCTTGGCGCTGCCGATTACCTGATCAAGCCCCTGGAAGACCTGGCCGTGCTCGAGCACTCGGTGCGGCGCGCTTTGGATCGCGTGCACCTGCGCCAGGAGAACGAGCGTTACCGCGAAAAGCTGGAAACCGCCAATCGCGAGCTGCAGGCCAGCCTGCATCTGCTGCAGGAAGACCAGAACGCTGGCCGTCAGGTGCAGATGAACATGCTGCCGGTCACGCCGTGGGAAGACGAAGGGCTGTCGTTCGCTCACCAGATCATTCCATCGCTGTATTTGTCCGGTGACTTCGTCGATTACTTCCGGGTCGACGAGCGCCGCGTGGCGTTCTACCTGGCAGACGTGTCTGGCCATGGCGCCTCGTCGGCCTTCGTCACCGTGCTGCTCAAGTTCATGACCACGCGCCTGCTATACGAGTCGCGGCGCAACGGCATGCTGCCCGAATTCAAACCGTCTGACGTGCTCAGCCACATCAACCGCGGCCTGATCAACTGCAAGCTGGGCAAGCACGTGACCATGCTCGGCGGGGTGATCGACGAAGAATCCAATCGGCTGACCTACAGCATCGGCGGCCATTTGCCGCTGCCGGTGATGTACACCGGTGGCCAGGCCTATTACCTGGAAGGCCGTGGCTTGCCCGTCGGCCTGTTCAAGGAGGCCGATTACAACAACCTGGAAATCGACCTTCCCGAATCATTCAGCCTGACGTTGTTGTCCGACGGCATTCTCGATTTGCTCGACGGCGACAACCTGCAGGAAAAAGAAGCCTTGCTGCCCAAGCTGGTCAGTGAGGCAGGTGGAACCCTGGATGGGTTGCGTAGCGTGTTTGGACTGGCCAATCTGGCGGAGATGCCGGATGATATCGCCTTGCTGGTGTTAAGCAGGAACCTTGCATGAATCCTGGGATAAGCCCCGGTAGAATCCAGTTTGCCGAGCAGGATGGCACCTTCGTCCTGAAGTTCATCGGCGAAGTGCGCCTGACCCTGTGTTCGGCACTGGACTCCACGATCGAAAAGATTTTCACCGCGCTGAATTTCTCCGCCATCGTCATCGACCTAACGGAAACGCGCAGCATCGACAGCACCACCCTCGGGCTGCTGGCCAAGCTGTCGATTCTGTCGCGGCAGAAGGTCGGCCTGCTACCGACGGTGGTGACCACCCACGCCGACATCACGCGGCTTTTGCAGTCGATGGGCTTCGATCAGGTGTTCAACATCATCGACCAGCCCTACGAGTGCCCGGACTGCCTGGCCGACTTGCCATCGCAGGACCAGTCGGAAGACGTGGTGCGGGCCCACGTACTGGAGGCGCATCGCATCCTGATGGGCCTTAACGAGTCGAACCGCGCGGCCTTTCATGACCTGGTGAGCGCGCTCGAACAGCATCCCTGAAATGCGGGCATAAAAAACGGGGCGCCGACATGATCGGCGCCCCGTTTTTGCTTTAGCGTCAGCTGTTGGTAACGAGCAGCTTTTCCAGTTTTTCCTGGTCGCGAGCGAACCCACGGATGCCTTCGGCGAGCTTTTCGGTGGCCATAGCGTCTTCGTTCATGTCCCAGCGGAACTGGCTTTCGCTGATCCGCGCTTCGCTCTGCCCGGACACCTCGGTGTCGAGCTTGCGCTGCAGCGGCCCGTTGTCGTCGGCCAGTTGCTGCAGCAACTCGGGGCTGATGGTCAGGCGGTCGCAGCCGGCCAATTGCTCGATCTGCCCGACGTTGCGGAAGCTGGCGCCCATCACCACGGTCTTGTGGCCTTGGGCCTTGAAGTAGTCGTAGATGCGCGTCACGGACTGTACGCCGGGGTCTTCGCTGCCTACGTAGTCACGGCCTTCGGCCTTCTTGTACCAGTCGTAGATGCGGCCTACGAACGGCGAGATCAGGAACGCGCCGGCGTCGGCGCAGGCACGCGCCTGGGCGAAGGAGAAGAGCAGGGTGAGGTTGGTCTGCACGCCGGACTTTTCCAGCTGTTCGGCAGCGCGGATGCCTTCCCAGGTCGAGGCGATCTTGATCAGGATGCGCTCACGGCTGACGCCAGCCTCTTCATACAGCTCGACCAAGCGCTTGGCGCGGCTCAGGGTGGCCTGGGTGTCGAACGACAGTCGCGCATCCACCTCGGTGGAAATGCGCCCGGGGATCACCTGCAGGATTTCGCGGCCCACGGTGACGCCAAAACGATCACTGGCCAGATCGACATCGCCCTTGCTGACGGCGATTGCCTGCTTGAGCAGTTCGGCGTAGCGGGGCAGTGCGGCAGCTTTGAGCAGCAGCGACGGGTTGGTGGTGGCGTCCACCGGCTTGAGGCGGGCGATGGCGTCGATGTCGCCGGTGTCGGCAACCACGGTGGTGAACTGCTTGAGTTGATCCAGCTTGGAGGTCATGGCACGGCCTTGTCGATTCGGGTGCCACGACCTTACCTGAGCCTCAGTTGGCGCTCAACTGGTGGCACGGTCGTCGATCTGCCTGGCCCACTCAGCGGCCCTGCAGGATCTGCGCTGCCTGGTCGAAAATGGCCAGCGGCTGATCGCTCTTGTGGATGTCCGCCGAAAGCAACTGGCGGAAGCGACGCGCCCCCGCAAAGCCCTGGGCCAGGCCTAGCATGTGCCGCGTAACGTGGTGCATCAGGCCGCCTGCAGCCATGTGCCGCTCGATATAGGGGCGCATGGCAAGCATCGCGTCATAACGAGTGACCGGGGGGCGCTCGCTGCCGAACAGTTGGCTATCGACTTCGGCCAGCAGGTACGGGTTGTGATAGGCCTCGCGGCCCAGCATCACGCCGTCGAAGGTCTGCAGATGCTGTTGGCAGGCTTCCAGGGTCTTGATGCCGCCGTTGAGCACCAGCTCCAGCTCCGGGAAATCCGCCTTGAGCTGGGCGGCAACGTCGTAGCGCAGCGGCGGAATCTCGCGGTTTTCCTTGGGCGACAGGCCCGACAGGATGGCAATGCGCGCATGCACGGTGAAACTGCGGCAGCCGGCATCGCGGACCTGGCCGACGAAATCGCAGAGCTGCTCGTAGCTATCGCGCCCATCGATGCCGATGCGATGCTTGACAGTCACGGGGATGCTCACCGCATCACGCATGGCCTTGACGCAGTCGGCCACCAGCGCCGGATGGCCCATCAGGCAGGCACCGATCATGTTGTTCTGCACCCGATCGCTGGGGCAGCCGACATTGAGGTTCACCTCGTCGTACCCCGCCTGCTCGGCAAGGCGTGCGCAGGCCGCCAGATCAGCAGGGTTGCTGCCGCCCAATTGCAGCGCCACGGGGTGCTCGCTCTGGTCGTAGTGCAGAAAACGCTGGGTATCGCCATGCAGCAATGCACCGGTGGTGACCATCTCGGTATACAGCAGCGCGTGCTGTGACAGCTGGCGCAGGAAGTAGCGGCAATGGTGATCGGTCCAATCCATCATCGGCGCCACGGAGAACCGTCGAGAGGGCTCAGGTCGCGTGGTGTCTGGCTTGGATGGCTCTATCATGGGGGCTCCGGAGGTGCGTGTTGCCAACGTATTTCTGCGCGTTTGACGGTGTTTTCTGAGCTAGGGTGGTAGGGCGTACCACTTGATATCTTGTTTGTACTGGCGCTGAAAAAGGATGTACCACCTTGGCAACGGTCAGAGGGCGCAAGCGCGCTGACGGCGCGCCGAGTAACACCGCTCAGATACGAATCAAAAAGAATGGGGCGCAAGTCTACACGGAGAGCCAGACGTTCGCCCGCAAGAAGGCTGCAAAGGCTTGGGCCAAACGGAGGGAGACCGAGCTTAGCGAGCCCGGCGCTTTGGAGTGGGCCAACGAGATCAAGTCGCAGCTTAAGGATGTGATAAAGCAGTACCTAGAGGAGGTTGGCAAGGCGCAGCCATTGGGGCGTACGAAGCCAAGGAAAGCACCCTGGAGCGTATCGCGGATTCGTACTTGGGCGAGATGACACCTGCTGAGTTAACCAGCCAGGTGCTGTGTAGTGGTCGACACTACACGCTAGATCGTCGCACCGACATGAGTTGGAGCCTTGCTACTAGCGGCAAAGCTCGCGCAGAATTTTTGCGAGTTTTTTTATGGCAGTTTCCAGCTCATGCGGAGCGTGAGCAGCGAACCCCATAAGAAAGCCTCCCCTGGGCTGGTTCGAAGAGTGCAGTGCCGTTAACCCCAGCAAGTCGATGCCCGCCCTGCGGGCTGCCTCAACGGCCTCAGGCTCCGCAATGTCCCGAGTGAACACGCAGGGCATTTGCATGCCACCTGCTGGAACCTTTGCTTCCACGAAATCGGACAGATGTTCGCGCACCAGCCTAGCGAGTACGTCACGTCGTTCTGCGTAGACAGCGCGCATGGTCCGCACATGGGCGCCAAAGTGGCCGCCCTCGATGAAGCGCGCGAGTGTGAGTTGGGGGATCGGTGCACTGTGGCCGTCCAGAAGGGTGCGGGCGGCGGTCATCGGCGCCACCAAAGGCGCTGGGAGCACCATGTAGCCGATGCGCAAGCCGGGGAACAGCGACTTGGTGAAGGTGCCGATATAGATCGTGCGGTCATTTGGGTCGAGCCCCTGCACGCAGGCAGTGGGTTTGCTCGCGTAGTGAAACTCGCTGTCGTAGTCATCTTCGATGATCCAGCCCTGGTTCGCTCTTGCCCATTCGATGATGGTCAGGCGCCGATCCAGCGAGAGGGTCGCGCCAGTGGGGAACTGATGTGAGGGCGTCAGGAATACGGCCCGGGGAGGCCCACCCTGTGTCTTGCTCGATTCAAGTAGGTGCTGCACCTGCAAACCGTCTCCATCGAGTGGCACGGGCAAGCACTTCAGCCCGGCTGCGTCGAACGCTTTGCGTGCACCGTGGTACACAGGGTCCTCGACGAATATTTGGTCACCCGCGTCGAGCAGGACCGTGGCACACAAGGCCAGGGCTTGCTGAGAACTCGTTAGCACCAAGACACGTTCAGGCGTAGCCCGCGCACCTCGTTCCAGGCTGACGTAATCGGCGATAGCACGCCGCAATGGCTCCATACCCTCAGGCGGGCTATGCAGTAGCGCCTGGGTACCGTGTTCCTTCAGTACCTGCCGCTGCAACCGCTCCCAGATCTGCAGCGGAAAGCTGCGTGTCTCGGGTACGCCAGGAGCGAAAGGACGTGGCTTGAGAAAGTCGCGTACGCCGCCACTCTGGTACATGGCGCTTCCACGCTGGCTCAGGCGCGGCGTCGCATCTGAATTCGCATTGGTTTGCCGAGGTTTACCGCGCCCCGGCAGGCGCTTTGCCCGCTCTGATATGAAGCTGCCGCTGCCCACCCGGCGCTCGATGAAACCCTCGGCGTGCAACTGGCTGTAAGCGGACTCGACCGTATCGCGTGAGATCTCCAGAGACTTCGCCAAGGCTCGAGAAGCGGGCAGTGGTCTGCCTACATCGAGCACGCCATCAAGAATCAATTGGCGAATGGCCCGCTGCACGCGGGCATGAAGGGGCAGGGCGCCTTGCGCTGGATCGCCAATCCAGGCCTTCACGGATTCGAGCTGGGCATGCTTGAACAATTGGTCTGTATCCAGTGCGAAAAGTGGCTGGGTAAATCCGGCCATTTTAAATCTATAAAGGCTTTTCACAAGCCAGTTAGCCGCGTTGTCAGGAGTACCGCCGAGCATGCCTACCGTTTCTGCATCTTCATCCGTTCGCTGGAACGACCTCATCCATCCCAGCGTGGCAGGCCTGATCTCGGTGATCGTCAACTATGGGGGGACGTTCATCCTGGTATTTCACGCCGCTAAGGTGGCCGGTCTCAGCCCGGAACTGACGGCCTCATGGGTGTGGTCGGTGTCGATTGGGGTAGGGGTGACCGGGTTGCTCCTGAGCTGGCGCACGCGCGAGCCAATCATCACCGCCTGGTCCACGCCAGCAGCGGCGTTTCTGGTCACGGCGCTGGCGACCACACCCTATGCAGAAGCGGTGGGTGCCTACCTGATTTCAGCGTTGGCGTTTGTTGTGCTGGGGCTATCGGGCTGGTTCGAGCGAGTGATTCGCTTGATTCCCCCAGGCGTGGCGGCAGGTCTGCTCGCAGGCATCCTCCTGCAGTTTGGTATCCAGGCGTTCGCTGGTGTGAGTCTCGATCCCGTGCTGGCGGGCCTGTTGATCGTGGCCTACGTGGTGTTCAAACGATTCAGCGCACGCTATGCCGTGATTGGCATCCTGGTGCTGGGGCTGAGCTTTCTGCTCATACAGGATCGCGTCGACCTGTCGGGACTGACACTGAGTTTCGCCGCTCCTGTTTTCACCACGCCGGCGTTTTCCCTAAATGCCTTGCTGAGCGTTGCTTTACCGCTGTTCCTGATCACGCTGACGGGCCAGTACATGCCCGGCATGCTGGTGCTGCGCAATGACGGCTTCAAGACCAGCGCCAACCCGATCCTTACGGTCACGGGGCTGGGGTCCCTGCTGATGGCGCCGTTCGGCTCGCATGCGTTCAACATCGCGGCGATCACCGCCGCCATCGCCACGGGCCGAGAAGCCCATGAGGATCCATCCAAGCGTTGGGTCGCGGGCATCGCTGCAGGCGTGTGCTACATCCTGGTAGGCGCGTTCGGCGTGACCCTGGCAGCCGTGTTCATGGCGTTCCCGGCCACTTTCATCACCACGCTCGCCGGGCTGGCCCTGTTGGGCACCATCGGCGGGAGCCTGGCCACGGCCCTTGCCGATGCAGCGACACGTGAGGCTTCGCTGATCACGTTTCTGGCCGCCGCCGCGAACATCAATCTGTTCGGCATTGGCGGTGCTTTCTGGGGGCTGGTGCTTGGGCTGATCGCCTATGCGGTACTCAACGGCCGCCTGCCTCAAAAGTCATCCGCACCTGCTGTCGCTTCCACGCCCCTCAAAAAGAGTGCGAGCTGATGCCAACGAGATTCGACACGCAGACCGGCCATGACCGGCACGGACTCTACCCTGAGGCGACAACGGTCGCGGATTTCCAGCGTAACCTGGCCGCAGTGCAGGCACGTATAGCTGCTGCTTGTCATCGTTCGAGACGCGACCCCGCCACGGTGCGCCTGCTGCCGGTCAGCAAGACCAAGCCCGAGGCGAGCCTGCGTCTGGCTTACGCGGCGGGCTGCCGGTATCTGGGCGAAAACAAGGTGCAGGAAGCCTTCAGCAAGTGGCAGGGCATGCAGGATCTGACCGATCTGCACTGGTCGGTCATCGGTCACCTGCAAACCAACAAGGCCAAGGTAGTGGCGCGTTTCGCCAGTGAGTTTCAGGCCTTGGACAGCCTGCGTCTGGCCGAGGCGTTGGAGCGGCGCTTGCAGACTGAAGGGCGAGGGCTGGACGTATTCATTCAGGTCAATACCTCGGGTGAAGTCAGCAAGTACGGACTGCCTCCGGAAGAGGTGCCGGCATTCGTCAGCAAATTGTCCGCTTATTCGGCGCTGCGCGTGAAGGGACTGATGACGCTGGCGCTCTTTTCGGCCGAGGCGGAGCGGGTAAGGCAGTGCTTCATCCTGCTACGCACACTACGCGATCAGTTGCGGCAAAGCGCGCCTGCCAGTATCGGTCTAGACGAGTTGTCCATGGGCATGTCCGGTGACTTCGAGATCGCTATCGAGGAGGGCGCCACGGTCGTGCGCGTCGGTCAGGCGATCTTCGGCGCACGTGTTCTGCCAGACAGCCACTACTGGCCTTCAGAGCCTAGCTTAGGCGGTGGCGGCAGTGCTCATCCTCTGGAATGAGTCCAAGTTGCACGCTACAGACCCAATTCCCAAATCAAATGAAACCGACGACAGGACGCTCCGCCATGTACGACACATCCCACGCGCTTATGGACTTCGATCCCGAGTTGGCGCTAGCCCTGCAGAGCGAGGCGCGCCGTCAGGAGGACCATGTTGAGCTCATTGCCTCGGAAAACTACGCCAGCCCCCTGGTGATGGCCGTCCAGAACTCGGTGTTCACCAACAAGTATGCAGAGGGCTATCCGGACAAGCGCTATTACAGCGGTTGCGAGCATGTGGACGTGGCCGAGCGGCTGGCCATCGAGCGGGCCAAGGAGTTGTTCGGTTGCGACTATGCCAACGTCCAGCCCCACGCGGGCGCCCAGGCCAACGCCGCAGTATTCCTGGCTCTCACCAGTCCAGGCGATACGGTCATGGGCATGAACCTGGCCCAAGGCGGCCATCTGACCCACGGTAACCCGTCCAACTTTTCTGGTCGCCACTACAAGATCGTACCCTATGGTCTCGATCCGGAGACGGGGCTGATCGACTACGACGAGATGGAGCGCATCGCGCTGGATACTCGCCCGAAGATGCTGATTGGCGGGTTTTCTGCCTACTCGCGGCACATGGATTGGGCGCGAATGCGCACCATCGCCGACAAGGTCGGCGCATTTTTCTGGGTAGACATGGCGCATGTGGCCGGCTTGGTCGCAACGGGCGATTATCCCAATCCACTGCCATATGCCCATGTGGTCACCAGTACCACGCACAAGACGCTTCGTGGCCCGCGTGGCGGCATCATCCTGTCCAGGGGGCAAGACGAGGCGTTCTACAAGAAGCTCAATTCCGCCGTATTCCCCGGTATCCAGGGTGGCCCGTTGATGCATGTCATCGCTGCCAAGGCCATCGCCTTCAAGGAAGCGTTCCGGCCGGATTTCAAGACCTACCAGAAGCAGGTCTTGGCCAACGCGCGCATCATGGCCGCCACACTTCAGACGCGCGGCTACAAGATCGTTTCTGGTGGAACCGACAACCACCTGATGCTGATTGACCTGTCCACCAAACCCTACACCGGCAAGGATGCAGACGCCGCGCTGAGCGACGCCTACATCACCACCAACAAGAACTCGGTACCCAACGACCCACGCTCGCCGTTCGTGACCTCAGGCGTACGCATTGGTACCCCGGCGGTGACAACGCGAGGCTTTGGTGAGCAGGAGTGCGCGCAACTCGCGGGGTGGATATGCGATGTGCTGGATGCCATGGAGGCGGGCGGTAGCACCCTGACGACAGCGCGGGATCGGGTGCGAGGCCAAGTCGTGGACTTGTGCCAACGCCATCCCGTGTACCGCTAGAGGGCAGAAGAGCTTGATTATTCAGGCGCGAGAGAACGGTCACGATTCCTCCGGCTGATTTATGCGCGCTTCGGTTCTTGACACCATGATCAGGTATTCGGATGATCGAGCCATGACTGCCCAACCTGTTGTTCGCGTGATGCACCCTATGAAGTCCGCTCTTGGCGGGCCATAGGATGATGCACGCGTAGAGCAAGAGCATTGACCGAAAGCCCCGCCAGAAATGGTCGGGGCTTTTTCATTCCCCTTCCATTTACCCTAATGCCAAGGAGATTGACATTGCTATCGATTCGCCCAGCATCAAGGTCCGACGCCGAAGCTGCATTCGACATCCGCCGCCAGGCAATACGGCACCAGTGCAGCACTGTGTATACCGCTGAGCAAATCAGCGTATGGACCGAAATGCCGCTCACTGATGGGTACCGGGATTCTGTGGAGCAGAACTACCACATCGCGTGTGACGATGAGCAGCCTGTCGCTACGGGGTTTATCGATCTTCAGTCGGGAGAAATAGGCGCCATTTTCGTGCTGCCCGCTTTCATGGAGCAGGGTATTGGCAGGAGAGTGCTGGCCCACCTCGAGCAATTAGCCCTCGCAGCCGGATTAGTCGATATTCACCTCGACGCTACACCCAACGCAGCAGCGTTCTACCGACGGTGTGGCTACGAGGGGCAAGCTCAAGCCATCTACTTCTCACCAACGGGCCTCGAGCTACAGTGTGTACCGATGCGCAAGCGCTTGCGCATAGAGGCGGCGGCGAGCTCGACAACAGCCGGTGCTTAATTGGAGATTGAACAGGGGCTGTGAATCTCAAGCACGTCGACTTCCTCGGTGATCACTCGTGTAGCAGCCCCGGCTACGATGACAGTGCTCTTCTTGACCTTCTCGCCGGTAGGGCGCTGGAAGTTGACGTCGGGGCCATTGAAGCTGCGTGGCTAAAGTGGCCGCCAGTTTCGTATCGTCTCAATTCTCGTGTAGCCAAAGCCGGTCGAGATCACACTTACAGACGCAATTCGGAGCTATTCAGGAGTTTATTCGCTCAGTGCTTCCGTTAATAGGCGCCGACAGAGTTCTACATCGGGGCGCTCGGCACTGAATAGAGTTCGGAAGACCAGTGGAGCGACCAGGCCATCCATGAGAGCGTCCAGGCTTGGCGCAGCTTCCCCACGCGAATGGGCGCGCTCGAGCAGCAATTCGAGGCGCTCTCGGGTCGGCTCGGTGCAGCGTACCGCGCAACCTGGATCGGTGGATGCCAGCGCGTCCCTGAGCATCGCTTGCCCGGGGGTGGAAGCAAGGTCATCTACATAGGACTCCAGCCAGCATTCAAGATCGCCACGTAGGCTGCCGGTATCAACAGGGGGCTGATCAGGTCGCAGCTGGCGCAGATCAACGTCGGCCAGCAGGGTTGGCAGGTTGCCCCAGCGGCGATAGAGGGTAGAGGGCGTAACGCCGGCACGCGCAGCAATCTGGGGAACGGTCAGGGATTCACGCGGTTGTTCGTCCAGCAACGCCAGCACAGCGTCATGAACGGCTTGCTGGACGCGGGCGCTACGGCCTCCGGGGCGGATTTGCTTGGTATTCATGTCGACAGGATACATCTCGATTAACGCAAAAGCATTGCTTTAGTGAGTGAAAGAGTTCAGGCTTTAAAGCTAAATATTTGCTTTAGGCCTTGCCATGCCGCTCTCGAGTTCTTCTACCGCGCGCCTCACTCTGCTCGGTACGCTGCTATTCACATTCCTGGCTGCTTCGGCGGCACCAACGCCGCTTTACGCCAGTTACCAGCAAGCCTGGGGATTTTCCACCTTTTGGCTGACCTGGGTGTTTGCGGTCTACGCCTTTGCCTTGCTCGCCGCGCTGCTGGTGGGTGGGCGACTCTCTGATCATCTGGGGCGGCGGCCCATCATCCTCGGCGCATTGGCGCTGGAGGTGATCTCCATGCTGATGTTCCATCAGGCTCAGGGTCTGATGGACCTGGTGATCGCCCGTACCTTACAGGGCTTCGCCACTGGCATCGCTACCAGTGCGCTGGGGGCTGCATTGCTCGACGTGGATCGTGAACGCGGCCCTTGGCTGAACAGCCTGGCACCACTGCTGGGTATGGCCGGGGGAGCGCTGGGGTGCGGCTTGCTGGTTGAGTTCGCGCCGGCACCGTTGCAGCTGGTCTACCGGCTTTTCCTGTTGCTATTCGTGCTGCAAGGGCTGTTGATGTTGCGCCTGCCTGACCTACTGCCTCGCCGCCCGGGATTGCTGGCCGCGCTGCGCCCGCAACTGGCGGTGCCACCTCAGGCACGTGCCGTGCTCTGGAAGGTGTTGCCGTTGGAGCTGGCGGTTTGGGCCGTGGGTGGGTTCTATCTCTCATTGATGCCGGGCCTGATCAAAGCGGCCACCGGAACAAGCTCGATTCTGATCGGAGGCGGGGTAGTGGCCGGCCTGACGTTGAGCGGCGCTGCGAGCCTGCACGGGCTTCGCCTCTGGCCTGCGGGTCGTCTGCTACGCCTGGGAGCCGGCACCCTGGTAGCGGGACCGGTATTGCTCTGGCTGGCGGTCGTCAGCGGTGAGCTGGGGCTCTTTGCAGTGGGGACCGTTGTCACTGGGATCGGCTTCGGCAGTGGCTTTCTCGGCGCTACCCGCAGCGTGCTGCCGCTGGCCGAACCAGCACAACGTGCCGGCTTGCTGGCCGCCTTCTATGTGCTCAGCTACCTCGCATTCTGCCTGCCGGCCCTGGCAGTCAGTGCCCTGGTGCCGCGGCTTGGCCTGGACGGTGCCGCGCAGCTCTATCTGGCCGGAGTGATCGCGTTGGCGCTGTTCGGTATGCGTAACAGCGCTCCACGTCCTTGCGTTCAGCCTGGCTGAAAACCAAGGGTCTGCATTTCGCAAGCCTCGTGCTACCTGCTAGCAGTTAAAAGCGTTGGCTGTGCCCAAAGAGGTCGGGGCTCGCAGATTCACTTCCCAATAAGACCCAGGCGCCGTAAAATCGCGAGCTATTCGTATTCGCATTCCGGCTCGGGTAAAGGTCAATGTCCAGATCGGACACGGAAGTCGCTCACCATGATCATTTGCACGCCCTGTATCGTGACCACAGCAGTTGGCTACGCGCCTGGTTACGCAAGCGTCTGAGCAATTCGGCGGACGCCGCCGACCTTGCCCAGGATACGTTCATACGGGTTCTGGTTGCGCGTACTGCCAACTCTCTGCAGCAACCCCGGCACTACCTGACAACCATCGCTCGTGGCCTGGTGATAGATCTCTATCGCCGGCGCAGCGTGGAGCAGGCCTACCTCGATGTGTTGATATCCATGCCGGAGGTGCAGGCGCCGTCTGCAGAAACCCGCGCAATGATTCTGGAAAGTCTTCTAGCCATTGATCGCATGCTCGATGGCCTAGGCCAGCGCACCCGGCAAATTTTCCTTGCTGTGCAACTGGATGGGCTGACTTACGAAAAAGCTGCTGAGCGTTTCGACGTGTCGGTTACCACTGTGCGTAAGCACCTGGCGAAAGGCCTGATGCATTGCCTGTTGATGGATGAGGAATGAAACAGGCACTCGCCCAAGCGGTTGACTGGTATGTACGGCTGCATGACAGCGCTGCCACGGAGGTCACTCGTGCCGAGTGGCAGGTCTGGCTTCAATCTGACCCGCTGCACGCCAGAGCCTGGGAGCGTGTGGAAACGCTGCGCCAACGCTTGAGTTCGGCACCAGAAGGCTATGCCGCTGCCACTATCGAAACGGCGCGGCAGCAAAGGCGTGCAGCCTTGAAAACACTTGCCGTGCTACTTGGCGTCGGCGTTACAGGGTGGGGAGGCTATCGGGCTTCACCATTTAGCGTCGACTACAGCACGGGTATCGGACAGCGTAAGGGGGCCACGCTGCCCGACGGCAGCTTGCTGGTGCTCGATACCGGCACCCGGGTGGACGTGCAATTCGACTCGTACAAGCGACTGATCGTCCTGCACCAAGGCGCCATCCTCGTGGAGACCGCAAAGGATGCTCGCAGATTGAGCGTGCAGACCGCCGAGGGCGAAATCGAGGCACTGGGCACACGTTTCACGGTGCGTCAGGACGACAGCATTACCCAGGTATCCGTCGAAGCCCACGCAGTGGCGGTACGGCCGCGATTGGCCTCTGGCCAGGCCATACGCGCCGAGGCGGGGCAGGCGGTGAGCTTTACCGCCGCAAGCATCGGCCTATTGAAGGCGGCCAACGAGCAGGGCTCGGCGTGGACGCGCGGCATGCTGGTAGCAGTGGACTGGCGCCTGAACGATCTACTGGCCGAGCTATCCCGCTATCGCCATGGTTTCCTCGGCTGTTCGCCGGATATTGCCGGCTTACGGCTCTCGGGAACCTTCCTCCTTGATGACACCGAAGGTGCTCTAGCGAACCTCGAGGACTCGCTTCCCGTCCGGGTTCGCCGTCTCACTCGCTACTGGGTAAGGGTGGAAGCTCGGGCGGTGTAATCGGAGATTTTTTGCGAAGAGGGGTAACAGATTTTCATTCCTGTTTCGGCTCTACCTGCATGTGCGCATCAGACGCACACATTGCCAACGCTGACAGGAACATCTCCATGCAAGCACGCACCACCTTTTTCATCAGCAGTGCCCGGCCGACCACCCTTGCACTGTGTCTGGCCGGCTCGATAATCGCGGCTGCGCCGGCGTGGGCAACACCTCTCAACTACGACATTCCTGCCGGCAGCCTGGCGGCAACGCTCAGCGAATTTGCCGCGGCGAGTGGGGTGATGATCACCTTCAGCTCGGAAGATACCGCTGGGTTGCGCTCGCCAGGGCTGCAAGGCAGCTACGAGCTGGAGCAGGGTTTTGCTCAGCTGCTTCAGGGGAGCGGTTTACGTGTGGTACAGGCTGGCGAGAACAGGTTCGTGCTGGCCAAGGCGGAAGGTGGTGCAGTGACGGAGCTTGGCCCTATCAGCATCAATGCCGCTGGCCTGGGCACCACGACAGAAGGCACCGGATCGTACACCACGGGATCCACCAACAGCGCGACCAAGCTGGCGCTATCGCTACGTGAGACGCCACAAACGGTCAGCGTGATGACTCGCCAGCGTATCGACGATCAGCAGCTGAATACGTTGAGCGATGTGCTCAAGCAGGCTCCAGGTCTTTCCGTGCAGAACATTGACAGTGAGCGGGTGAACATCTATTCGCGTGGGTATTCCATCGACAGCTACCAGCTCGATGGCATTCCCACCACCTTGGTCGTGCAGACCAGCGCGAGCCCGCAGAGCATGATCGACACCTCGATCTACGATCGGGTCGAGATCGTCAGGGGCGCCACCGGGCTCATGACTGGTGCTGGCGATCCCTCTGGCAGCGTCAACCTGATACGCAAACGGCCCACGGCGGATTTCCAGGGCTCGATCAGCGCCGGTGCTGGTTCGTGGGAGACATACCGCACCCAGCTGGATGTGTCAGGCCCGCTGACCGACGATGCGCGCTTGCGCGGGCGCACGGTCGTGGCCTATCAGCAGGGCAACAGTTTCATCGATCACTATCAGCAGGAAAAACAGACCTACTACGGCATTTTGGAAGCCGACCTTACAGACAGCACACTGCTCACCGTGGGCTTCGACTACCAGAAGAACGACCCGCGCGGCGTGTCATTTGCCAGCTTCCCGCTGTTCTACAGCGACGGTGGGCAAACCGACTTCTCACGCTCGACCAACGCTGGCGCCCGGTGGAGCTATCGCCAGCAGAACACGCTCAATACCTTCGCGACGCTCGAGCAGGGCCTGGCCAACGACTGGTCACTGAAGGTGGCCGTCAACAACATGTACAGCACCCGTGATTATTCCCTGGCATCGCTCAGCGGCGGCACGCCGGATCGCGAAACAGGCGAGGGCGCGTACCTGTATGGTGGGGACGGCTACGGCTCCCAGCGTCAGCTCGGTATCGATGCCATGGCTCAGGGACCGTTCCAGCTTTTGGGGCGCGAGCATGAATTGGTAGTCGGCTTGAGCGGGTCGGAGTTTCGCGACTACAGCGACCCGGATGACGATGACTTGGAAATGCGGCCGGCCAACATCCACGAGTGGAACAACGACACCGATCGTCCGATCTCGGTAGGCAAGCTGATGAACGACGATACGACTATTCGTCAGAACGCAGCTTACCTGGTGGCGCGCTTCAAACCCACGGATGACCTATCACTGATTGTCGGTGCCCGCGTCGGCGACTACAGCTACAAGAAAAAGGCCATCTACAACCCGCCGTATACACGCTCGTCCAACTCCGCCGAGACGCGCGAAAGCGGCTTCGTCACGCCCTATGCGGGGGTGGTGTACGACCTCAACGAGATCCACTCGGTCTATGCCAGCTACACCAAGATCTACCGGCCACAGTCCATTCGCGACCAGGGCGGCAAAACCCTCGAGCCTCGTGAAGGTGACAACTACGAAATTGGCCTGAAAAGCGAGTTCATGGATGGCCGGGTCAACACCGCCGTAGCGCTTTACGAGATTCAGCAGGACAACCTCGGCGTGGCCACCGGTGAGACGGTTGTGGGTACGGTGCGTGAGTCGGCCTACCGCGCGGTAGCAGGCGCCAAGACACGCGGTATCGACATGGAAATCTATGGCGAGGTACTGACCGACTGGAATGTCAGTGCGAGCTACAGCCACAGCGTCACCAAGGACGCCGAACATGAGCGCATCAGAACCGAAGCGCCGGCTAACCTGGTCAAGCTCTGGACCACCTATCGGCTACCCGGTGAGTTGCAGCAGTGGACCATCGGCGGAGGGATGAACTGGCAGAGTGGGGTAAGTCTGACCACCAGCGAGGGCAAGGCTACCCAGGAGCAGTATGCGGTGTTCAATCTGATGGCGCGTTACGACATCACCAAGAACCTGAGCGCCTCTGCAAATCTGAACAACGTGTTCGACAAGCAGTACTTCAGCTCCCTGGACCCGACCTTTTTCACCTGCTACTACGGTGAGCCGCGCAACGTGATGATCAGTACGAGATACGCCTTCTAGAGCGCGTAGGGGCCGAATGGAGAGACAATCTGCGCCATACGCTCCCTGCAGCTCCGTCGTATGCGTATAAAACGCTCTCCAGAGCGTTATCGCTATCTCTGTTGCCTGCCCAGCCACTTCTTGCTACCAGATTGTGAATCGCATGCGTAGTGGAGTCAGGATTTATCAAGGGCTATTTGAATATGGTCCTTTCAAACTGGTGATGTCCGCATGATGTCTTGCATTGGATTTGGCTAGAAGATGCTGTCCTGGGCTACTGGCAGACCAGGACAGCATCAAAGCTCAGCAACTGTATGCCGCTCCGCAAAGCGTTAGCCAAACTGAGCAACACTGCGAGCACTCCCACTAGCAGACAGACCACTACCATGAAGGCGTAGCGCGCGATTGCCTGTGTGGCCAGGAGTTTCCAAGTATCAACGGAGTAAGCCGAACTCATCAGCCAGATTCTTGTACTCAGCGACTTGTCCATAAACGAATTGCTCAAGCTCATCGCCGGTCTTGAAAAATGGCAACAGGTCAAACTGTTCGCGCTTCTTGTCGAAGCTCTGATCCGCGAGGAGTGTTTCGAAGCGCTCTTGCCACCACGTGAAATCCTCATCGCTAACCTCAGGCCCCATGTAGAACCCTCGCACGATAGGCCAGACGACGTCATAGCCTTGTTCCCTCGCTGTGGGGATATCTGCGAGCTTCCCGGGCAGTCGCTCTTCGGCCATAACTGCGAGGATGCGCACATTGCCCGCATTCATCTGCGCCGTAGCCTCGCCAAAACCGCTGACGACAGCTTGTACGTGACCTCCGAGCAATGCAGTCATAGGCTCACCTCCGCCCTCGAAGGCCACATAGCGCAGTGCCTGTGGATCGACATGAGCGCTGCGTGCGATGAGAGCTGCCTGCATCCAATCCTGGCTTCCAACGGTACCGCCTGCTCCAATGACGAGCTCCGACGGCGCGTTCTCTAATTGCTTGATCAGATCACCCAGAGTTTTCAGAGGTGAGTCTTGGCGTACGATAATCGCACCGTAATCTGTGCCGATAGCGGCGAGCCAGCGCACTGCTTTTTCGTCATAGCTCCCGAATTTACCTTGCGCCAGATTCAGAAGTGAGCCACTCGACCACGCTGTAATTACACCTGGTTCCTTAGGACGCTGCGCGACCACCGCGTTATAGGCGACGGCACCGATACCACCAGGCATGTAAGTGACTCGCATCGGCGCCTTTAGTAGACCGCTTTCTTTAAGGCCGCTTTGAGCGATCTTGCAGGTGATGTCGAAACCGCCACCGGGCTTTGCCGGTGCGATGCATTCGGGGCGTTTGGGTTCTGCGAACGTCATGCCGACGGCAAGTAGACCGGAGGTCAGCAGCGCGGCGCAGGTGAGGCGGTTTTTCATGTGTTCTCCTGTGGAGTTTTATTGTGGTTCAGGCTGTGACACCGCTGGCGGCGTCGGGGCAACGGGTAGGATGCACGGTGCACCCCGCCGGTATTGGGTAGCGGCTCAGTCGCTGCCGAGCTTGAGGTTGTCCGGCTGGCGCTTCTCGATCGCATGCTTGAGCAGCGCCGCGCTACGGAAGATGCCGTGTGCGAACTTGCCATACGGCATGGTCAGGAAGAACGCCATCACCATGCCCAGGTGGATCGCCAGCAGCAGGGCCATCGCACCGGTATCGCGCCAGGCCAGCAAGGCCAGGCCAGTCAGGCTGATCAGAAACAGCAGCACGATGAAGCCGCGATCCATGGGCGCCTGGGCGCGGTCACCGTGCTCCGGGTCACGGCGATAGTTGAGCCACAGCAGCCCGGCAGGTCCGATCAGCAGGCCGATACCGCCCAGCGTGCCGAGCACCACCGGCAGACTGAGCAGTGGATAGGGCGCCTGCAGGCCTAGCAGGTAGTGATAAAGCGTGGCCACGCTGGTGGAGGCCAGGCACAGCATGAAGCCGTAGAAGGTGAAGTGGTGGAATCGGCGGCGCCAGAGGGTGAAGCGGTCGCTTTCGTTGTTGCAGCCCTCGCCATGGCCACCGTCGAGGTACTTGAGCTTGAGCACCGCACCGGAGGCTTCCGCAATGGCGGCTCCACTGGCGAGCGCTTGTGCGGCGGCGGGGCTGATCGCCCGCCAGAAGCGCGTGACGCCGATGGCCAGGGCGAGAATGGCGAAGCCAAAGGCGCTGCCGAACATCAGGGCCAGGGTGTTGTGTGGGAATATCACGTAAAAGTTACCGGCCAGCGGCCCAGGAAACAGCGTGCCCTTGACCAGCAGGGTCAGTAGCAGGAACAGCGCCAGCGAGCCTGCCAGAGCCAGCGACAGGGTTAAACCGTTGCGTTCGTATAGTGTGCCGAGCTTGGCTGGCCAGGCGTACTCCACATAGGTGTTCAGGCGAACCTTGGCCATGGCCTGCGGCACGTTCACGGCGAACTCGTGCGGTCCGGCGTATTGGCATGCATGCAGGCAGGCGCCGCAGTTGTGGCAGAGGTTGGCCAGGTAATGGACGTCGGCCTTGGCGAAATCCAGTCGACGGGTCATGGCCGGGAACACGGCGCAGAAACCTTCGCAGTAACGGCATGCGTTACAGATGTGCATCTGCCGGTCGACTTCGGCTTCGTGGACGTTCAGCAGGGGAATCAGGTTTTGCTGCTCCGCTTTCTTGCTTGGAGAGGCGATTTGTATTATCTCAGGCGATTGCACGGGATTCTCCGTCGCTTGTTGTATGGCGGCGATGACCGGCTGCCGCGGCAGCCTGGCTTCCTGCGATACGGCCGAAAGCAGTGCCGATGGACATGCCGACGCCCGCCGTGTAGCCCTTGCCGAGGACATTGCCCGCCATCATTTCTCCGGCGACGAACAGGTTCGCGCTTGGCTTGCCAGCGAAGTGCACGGCGGCGGTGTCGTCGGTCTTCAGGCCTAGGTAGGTGAAGGTCACCCCTGGCTTGAGCGGGTATCCGTAGAAGGGTGGGGTATCGATGGGGCGTGCCCAGTTAGTCTTGGCTGGCGTAACGCCTTCGGTGCGGCAGCCGTCGAGGCGGGTATGGTCGAAGTCGTTACCCACGCAGGCGCTGTTGTAGGCCTGCAGGGTCTTCACGAAGGCGTCGACCGGTAGGCCGAGTTTGCTGGCGAGTTCTTCCAGGCTGTTGGCCGTGGTGCCGGGGAAAACCGGTGGCATGAAACGCCCGATGGCCTTCTGATCGATGATCGAAAACCCCACCTGGCGAGGTTGTTGGGCGACCAGTCGACCCCAGATGGCGTAGCGCTTGGGCCAGAAGTCCTCGCCTTCGTCGTAAAAACGTTCACCCTCGCAGTTGACCACTACGCCGAGCGATACGCAGTCGATACGGGTGCAGATGCCGCCGTCATAGAGCGGCGCACGAGCGTCGATGGCCACCATGTGAGCCTGTGTCGGATCGCCGATGGTCTCGGCACCGGCATCGATCAGCTTGCGCAGCAGTACGCCGTTGTTGAAGCGGGTGCCGCGAATCAGGAAGTTGTCCGCTGGCCACTCGCCGCGTTCGTTGACGCCCCAGGCTTCGCGCAACCATTCGCGATTGGACTCGAAGCCGCCGGCTGCCAGCACGCAGGTGCGCGCTTCTATGCGCTCGGCTGGATACTGCTTGCCATCGACTTCCCGCGCGCTAATGTGCGCGGCGACGAAGCGATCACCGTCCAGTTCGATGTCGTCGACGGGGGTGTCGTAGCGGATCTCGACACCCAGGCGCTCAGCACTGCGGTAGTAAGCATTGACCAGCGCCTTGCCGCCGCCCATGAAGAAGGCGTTGGTGCGTGCCACGTGCAAGGCGCCGGACAGGGGTGGTTGGAAGTGCACGCCGTGGCTGCGCATCCAGTCGCGGCAGTTGGACGAGGCTCGGATGACCAAGCGCGCCAGGTGCTCGTCGGTCTGCCCACCGGTGACTTTGAGCAGGTCTTGCCAGAATTCTTCTTCAGGATAGGCATCGACCAGAACATCCTGAGGGGCCTCGTGCATGCAGCGCAGGTTGCGGGTGTGCTGCGAATTGCCGCCACGCCAGGCGCGTGGGGCGCCTTCCAGCAGCAGTACGCTGGCCCCGGCCTCTCGGGCCATCAGCGCGGCACATAGTGCGGCGTTGCCACCGCCTATAACCAGAACATCGATCATCGTGTCTCCTCGTTGGCAGAGGAGCGCTACACGATAGGGCTCCCCGTCTGGCGAGGGACTTTAGGAGGGCGCACGGTGGCTCGAAAGGCCAGGAATGGCGTGGGGTGTTCAGTATTTCTAAACACCCACTCCGAGGTCAGGCGCCATGCTCATCCAGCAACTGGGCGCCGGGCCAGCGAGCACTGCCGACCAGCTCGCGAGTGGTATCTAGAATCGCTACGCGTGCGGCCAGTGCAGCGGGTGACAGCTCGTCGTCGGGGAGGGACACCAGCAGGTTGCGCCGGCCTGCGTGAGCATCGCTGATCTGCACGACGTGCAGCCCTTGCTCGCGAGCCCTGGCGGCAACCGAGCCTGGCTGAATGGTGGCGGCATAGCCGGCCTTGACCGCGTCCATCAGAAGCGCCAGCCCATCTATGTCCATCACCACGGTGGGTTCGCAGCGCGAATGGGCGAAGGCATTGGTGATGGTGGTGCGCAGGCCGTGCTGGACGCTCGGCAGCACCAGTGGCAACTGTGCAAGTTCATCGAGCTTGACGTTGTCGCTGGTGGGCATACCAGGCAGGTTCGGGGCTGCTATCAAGAAGAGCTTCTCGTCGAGAAGTGGCCTGACGCGGCAGCGCCTACCCGAATCACCGTGGAAAAGTATCGCCATATCCAGCTGGCGTGCGTGCAGCTGGCTACTCAAATAGCCGGAAAGCATTTCCACTAGGTGAAGTTGGATGTTCGGATAACGCTGGCGCATTACTGCAATCAGCGGCAGAGCCAGCACTGAGGACGTGCTGGGTGCGAAGCCGACGCTTACGTAGCCGCTCATGCGCTCTCGTTGGGCAGCCTGGGCGGCATTCTCCGCCTGGCGCAGGGTGAGTTGGGCATGGTGCTGAAAGGCGATGCCAGCCGAGGTGGGTGAGACACCGGTACTGCTGCGTGTCAGCAGGCGGGTGCTGAGCTCGTTCTCCAGCTTGCTTATCTGCTGGCTCAGGGCCGAGGTTCCTACGCTCAGCTCCAGGGCCGCACGGCCCAGACTGCCGTGCTCGACCACCTTGAGAAAGTAACGCAGTTGTCTAAGCTCCATCGCCTATCCGCCGGTCTGTGGGAAATGCAGGAAATACGGTTTGTGCAGGACGTGGAATGAGACAAGAAACGCGCTCTCCCTACTGACGCTGACCTCGTCATTCAAACATCCACGATGCAATGGGAGAAGCAGCATCTGCAGCCAGCTAAAGCAACTCGCTAGAAGCCGTAGTTGGAACGTACTCGACAAGCAGTACTTCAGCTCTCCGGCCCCGACCTTTTTCACCGGCTATTACGGTGAACCATGCAACGTGATGTTCAGCACGAGATACGTCTTCTAGTGGGCCCGCTTCACGCTTCGGTTGATTGCCTCCCTGCAATCGGCTGCCCAGGCGATTTCAGTACCTGGGCTCGGCGATCGCGCTGAAAAGCGGACAGACCGAACTACTGCTGAAGCCCTTCGCGGTAAAGGAGCTGAAGGGCATGGTTCAACGTCTTCTGGCCCAGGGCTGAGGCTGCTCAGCTACTGCCGCTGGTCTGCAAGCGCCTGATGCTTGACTTATGGGGCGGCCTCAAGGGCGTCAATATCATCACCGGGTCATTTTTAATAGCCTAGCGTCGCCAGCCAGGCACATTTTTGCTGCTGCCTAACAGTCGAGCAAACTGGTGTGCGGGGGGAAATAATGCACCTCCTCCCGTGGGGGCATACCGCGTGATGGAGATCGGATTCTAGGGGCAATAGAGTGACCCCAATTGGTGCGTTGTATGGGCGAACTGCTTTAGAATGAGCTTTTCCGCCCATCAAAGGAATGAGCACGAGATGAGCAACAACCCCATCTGCTGTCCGCACTGTCAGGGACAAAATGTCCAGCTCCTGTCAGTTATTCATGCCGCAGGTACTGTTCGCACCCAGTCGACTCACCAAACTCACACCGGTTACGGCCCTGTCAGGGTCGAAACGAATGCTCGTCACCAGACCGATCTGGCGGCGAGCGTAGGCCCGCCCCCGGGCAAGCGTCTGCTGGGGCCCGTCATCATGACGGTTATCGGTGCGATCATTGCGTACGATGGCCTGAAGCTGACTCAAATTGACTGGAGCAAATCCCTCATGGGATTGGTGCTTGCGGCCGTCGGCGTGATCGGCTTTGTCCGCCACTGGAATTTCAACGTCTCCCAGTATGACAAGCTGCAAGAGTGGCGCCGCACTTGGCTTTGCCATGCGTGCGGTACGCGCTTTGAGCCATAATGAACAAGAAAGCCCGCTGACGCGGGCTTTCTTGTTTTTGTATATCTTTCAGCAGCTCAGTGGAGCTAGAACGCTACATTCCCAAAATACGAGCCGCTAGCCAATTCGATCCTGCTCAAGGCCCGCATTCCCAGTTGCCCTCAATGGCACGCATCGCACTGTCATTTCGGATGTAGGTGAGGGTTGCGGCAGGGAAGGAGGCCGCTCCTTTAGTTCCAGCTTTCTCAGGCTGATCGGCTTTCTCCTTCAGCTTCACTTCGGCCACCACCCGCTCTCCCTTGAACAGGTTTCCACGTTGCATGGAGTCGAACCCACCCGGAGCGTGGACCTTCATCACCCGGTCGCCGAACTTCAGAATCCCCTCTGAGGCACCCTTGGTTGCCACGTTTCCTGCAACGTAAAAGAACGTGCTGCGCCCGGCGGAGAAGGTGCATACAAGCTCTCCCTTCACCGGGTTGCCCGTGATGTCGCTTTCGTTAAGGGGCGACAGTTTGGTGCTGGTTGAGACCATCGGAGAGCTGGTAGATATAGCGCCGCTCTCGCTTTCATCATTGGCTACGCAGCCAGCTAAAATCGTAAAACCAGCTACAGCGGTTAGGGCGATGCAGGCGTTGCGATTGATCCGGTTGAGCAAATTGAGCGGATGAAGTGCTGCGTATCGCATGGGAAAAACTGATCCTGGTATTGGGCGCCCACCAATTGAGCGCCCGCTATGGAAGTCGACCCTGAGCAGCTGGATACATTGCTATTAATTCGTGAGTGGTAAGGGCTGCCCTCGCTTTACTGATTCAAGCAATAACCGCATGGGTGATGATCGAATAGGTCTCAGGTTCGTTAGGGGGCATTCTCTGTCCTGTGGAGCCTCAAGGACAAAAGAAGCGCGGCAGTGGCCAATGCGCCAAACACCCAGAGGTTTCCCGTAAGCCCAGTGGTGTCAATCAACTGTCCCCCCATCCACGATCCCAAGGCGATGGCGATGTTGAATGTACCCACGTATAGAGCGGAGGCCGTCTCGATTGCCTGCGGCGCCGCTTTCATCATTAGTGTCATCAGCGAGACCGACACTGCGCCGTAAGCCAGGCCCCATAACAGCAGTGCAATGACTCCTGCAGACGGCTTGTGCCCAAGGCTGAGAAATATTACTGATGTCAGTGCCAATCCGGCTGCGATCACCACCAAAGTCAAGGTCGTATTGCTAGTGGCATTGGTGCCGCCTAAAAAGTTTCCGGCGAGCCCAGCCGCCCCATAAACGAAAAGTAACGTACCTATCCAACGTGCATCCAGACCGGATACGTCGAGAAGGAGGGGCTGAACGAATGTAAATGCAAGAAAGTGTCCGGCCACCAGAAGTACGGTCAGTAGCAGCCCCGTTTGCAGCTTGGGATTACCAAACTGCTCCACGAATTGGCGCGCAGTTGTCGAGCCGATTACGGGGAGCGCTGGGATAACGACAAGGTGCAGCACCAGGATCGATCCGCTCAGGAGGGCCATCAGCGCAAATGCCCAGCGCCATCCCAGATGCTCCCCAACAATCGCGCCGAGTGGCACACCCAGTACCGAGGCCGCAGAAACGCCACCAAATATGATGGACGTCGCCAGGCCGATCGCATTGGCTTGGACGAGCCGGGCCGCGAGTCCTCCAGCAATCGCCCAGATACCCCCCATGCAGAAACCTACCAATGCACGTGCCGCCAGCATCCATGTCATGTTGGGTGCTAAAGCAGACGCGATGTTGGCGATCAACAACAGCACCAATAACCCACATAGGATTTTTCGCCGGTCTATGCTCCCAGAGGCGATTACGACCAAGGCTGCAAATGCCGCGGCCAAGAGTGCTGGCAGCGAAATCATCAAGCCGGCCGTTCCATTTGTAGTCTGCAATGCTGCCGCGATGGAGGTTAACAGTCCGACCGGAAGCATTTCTGTAGTCACCACAGCGAAGGTTGCCAAGCCCACTGCGATTACCGCCGGCCACGAGTTCTCTGCAGCACGTGTTCTGGATGTTTCTGAGCAGATAGCCATGATTCGAATCCTTGAAATCGACTAAATAGAAAGGGTGGAGTCACACTGTCTTGATGGGGGCCGTGCATCGGCGCGGAGTCGCATCCATGCCAGCAGCCCTATGGCCAGCACGGCGGCGCCTGCGGTTAGCGAAAGGTAGAATCCGGCTCTAGCGCTGATCTCATCGACAAGCTGGCCGGATACGGCAGCCCCCAGTGCGACACCAACATTCAGTCCAGCCAACAGCCAAGTCATTCCCTCTGTCAGGTTTTGCTCGGGCACCGAGCGCTCGATCAAAGTCATCGCTACGATCATGGTGGGCGCAAAGAACAGCCCCGCTACAAGCACTGCTACGGCCAGGCTCGGGATGCTCGCTACGACTATCAGTGGTGCTGTGGTAGCGGTGGTGGCCAGAGTCCCCAACAGCAGTTGCTGGTGAAGTGGGGCTTTTAGCTGAAGAGCGCCGAAAACCAGTCCTGATACACAGGAACCGATGGCATAGGCTGACAACACGAAGCTGGCCGCCGCAGGACGGTCGAGGTCCTGCGCGAAGGCCACACTGACTACATCAACTGTCCCGACGATTACACCCATGGCCACCATCAATAAGGTCAGGAGCCGTACGCTCGCCATTCGAATGACAGATCGCGAATGTGCATGTGATTCGTGAGGCTGAGCTGGTGGCTCCGTGGCTCGCTGTGCAGAGAGCGCGGACGCACCGAGCAGCAAAATCAGTGCAGCGACAACCAAGGCTGCCTGCGGCTGAACCATGACCGATAAGCCCACGGACAACGGCGGGCCAACAATGAAGGTCACTTCATCGAAGACCGTCTCAAGCGAGTAAGCAGCTTGCAGACGGGGCTGGCCCCGATACAGCCATGACCAGCGAGCCCGCACCATCGCCGACATGCTCGGCATGAAACCGGCCAAAAGCGCGCCGATGAAGAGGCTCCAATAGGGCGCTCCATAGAACGAGCAACTGATGAGCATCAGCAATCCAGTGACGCTGATGAAGGTTGCTACACGAAGCACACGACGCTGCCCATGCTGGTCGACCAAGCGTGAGATCTGCGGTGATACCAGGGCGTAAGTGAGCACGAAAGTGGCTGACACAATTCCAGCCAGCGCGTAGCTGCCGTATTGCTGGGACAACATTGTGATAATGCCAATACCCGTCATAGGCAGGGGTACTCGAGCAACCAATCCCGCGAGCGTGAAAGCCTTGGTGCCGGGTGCTTGGAAAAGTTCGCGATAGGGGGTAGCCATCAAGCCCTCCATGGAGCCAGCTTGCAAAAGCATCGCAGTGGGACGGAAAATACATACGAGGTGTATGAATAAGATCGTATATACATACGCCGCGTATGTAAACAGTCGTGCATTCCGTATGTAAGGAGTTTTGATGGCTCGCCGAACTCGCGCCGAGATGGAACAAACCCGGGCCACGCTGTTGGCCACGGCACGAAAGGTATTCAGCGAGTGCAGCTATGCTGATACCTCAATGGATGACCTGACTGCCCAGGCAGGTCTTACCCGCGGCGCGCTATACCACCACTTCGGTGACAAGAGGGGGTTACTGGCCGCGGTGGTTGAGCAGATCGACGCGGAAATGGATGCTCGCCTGCGAGCCATCTCCAACAATGCTGCTGATCCCTGGGAAGGTTTCAGAGAACGCTGCCAGGCCTACTTGGAAATGGCGCTTGAACCGGAAATCCAACGTTTGGTTCTGCGAGATGCCAGATCTGTCCTTGGCGGGGCTTCGCCCGAGGCGCAACGGCATTGCATCGAGTCCATGCAACGCTTGATCGAAGGTCTGATTGAGCAGGGTGTTGTTGCTGAAGCGGATGCCGAGGCTTTGGCATCGCTGATTTATGGCAGTTTGTCCGAGGCGGCGTTCTGGATTGCCGAGCGAGAGAGCTCCAAGCGATTGGAACGAGGAATCAGCGCTCTGGATCTTCTGCTGCGCGGATTATTAGTACGGACTTCAAAGTAGCAGCCGAGTCGACCGAACCACAGTGCTGTGCTCGCCAATGCCTTGATGGTCGAGGGGCGACGGCTGGCCATTCGACATCGCCTCGGGCGCAAGCACGCAGGTGCGGCGCACTCAGCATCAGTTACAGCTAGCTCGAATCGCTGTAATAAGTGCGGCCAGACTGAATTGCTGCTCAAGCCCTTCTCTGTGATGGAGCTGAAGGGGGTAGTTCAGCGCTTGCTATCCGGGCGCTGAGCCTGCTCGCCATTTCAAGGCTGAGTTGCAAAGTCGGTTAGCGATGTCGCACGCGCTGCCCGCGAAGTTCGATATCATAATGATGGCAAAAAAGGCGCAACCTTTCCGCTGCCACGTCAGTCCTATCCGACGCTGACAGCTCATCTATCTCCGGCACAGCGTTGCCAGCCAGCTGAAAAGCACCCCCGTTCGCCATGGATTCGGCATTTCTAGCATTTCCTCCGAGTACCGAACCATGCTCCATCTCTTTCGTCCGCGCAGTGAGCTCCAGGCTCTCAAGCAACTGAGCGCTTCGCTCCCGATCTCCGCCAAAGGCGCGGCCAGCCGTAGGGCCGCCAACTGGGTAGAAGTGCAGCGTGAATGGACCTCACGCGAACAGAAAGCTGTGCAGAATGACGCACGCATTGCCGAGCTTGAACGCGAGCTGGCGGCCGCGCGGCGCATGTTGGCTGAAGCAGATGCTGGCGCGCGCGCCTCAGAGACGCGCTTCGATCTGGTCAACAGAGCTTCCAGCGAAGGTCTCTGGGATATGGAGGTGGTAGCAGGGGACCCAGTGAACCCGCGCAACCAGTTTTGGTGGTCGCCGCAGCTCAGGGCCATGCTGGGTTTTCGTGATGAGCGAGACTTTCCCAACGTACTGGCCAGCTGGGCCGACCGCCTGCATCCCGAGGACAAGGCGGCGACGCTGGATGCCTTCGCTCGGCACTTGAACGACAAGTCCGGCATGACCCCTTATCGGGTCAGAAATCGCCTGGCCATGAAGGATGGCACCTACCGCTGGTTCTTCGCCCAGGGCGAAACCCTTCGTGATAGCCGTGGCGTACCGCTGCGTGTCGCCGGGGCGCTACGGGATATCCACGATGAGCTGCAGCGTGAGGAGGAGCACGATGTAATCATCACTCGCTTCGAGCTTGCCCGAGAAATGCTCTCGGACGGCCTCTGGGACATGGAGGTGATCGCCGGTGACCCGGTCAACCCGAAGAACCCGTTCTGGTGGTCGCCGCAGTTCCGTCGCCTGCTGGGCTTCGAGACGATTGAGGAGTTCCCTGATGTGCTGGACAGCTGGGCATCGCGCTTGCATCCAGAGGACAAGGCCTACAGCCTCGAAGCGTTCCAGGCCCACCTGAACGACCGTTCAGGCAAGACACCTTTCGACATCGAATACCGCTTGAAGATGAAGAGTGGTGAGTACCGCTGGTTCCGGGCTCGCGGGCAGACCAAGCGTGACGCCGCAGGCGCGCCGCTGCGTGTGGTCGGTGCCTTGGTGGACGTTGATCTCGAGCATCAGCAGAACGCCATGCGCGAGACCGAGGCAGCTCACCAGCGCAGTCTGGAAGCCAACATCGTGAAGCTCACGCAGATTGTCGGCACCATCCAGAGCATTGCCAGCCAGACTAACTTACTCGCGTTGAACGCGGCGATCGAGGCGGCCCGAGCCGGGGAGGCGGGAAGAGGTTTCGCTGTGGTGGCCGATGAGGTGCGAAAGCTAGCGACCCGGACGACGGAAGCCACCGAGCAGGCGGCGCAGATGATGCGTTCCTGATCGGCAAGCGTTGCCGGGTGAATCGACGGCTGCCTAGTTTCCTGCTGATCGGCTTTGATGGGGCCTGTGGCCGTCATGCTCAAGCGCACGCAGAACGTGGACGGTCATCTTCTGGCCGAGGACCATCGTCGCGCGGGCGCTTAGATTGCCCAAAAGCAGGGCGGCGACGCTTCCGAAATCTGATCAAACGAGCGAAAAAACGAAATTCACTTCCGTAGGACCATGCATGTTTGCAAAGGCCGAAATCAAGGTCTGCCCAGGATAGGCAACTGCGGGTGTTTATATATAATGCGACTCACTTTCAGTTAGCCGCATTCTTCTCATGGCCAAGTCTCCTCCCAACTCGGAACTCATCAGCGCTCTGGCGCTGCACTACGATGACTTGGTCGCCTATATTCGTCGGCGCTTTCACGGCAGCCAATTCGCCCGAGATGTAGTGCACGACGTTTGCCTGCAGCTACTGGAGAAGCCACCCCAGCAGGCGGTCAAGCTGCCGTTCGCTTTCTTGCGCCGTACATCCTTCAATCGCGCCATCGACCGTCGGCGTGCGGACATCACCCGTGACGCCTATTTCGAGCCGACTGCCGACGTACCCGATTTGCATGTGCATGGGCTCGACGGTGCGGCGGCGCTGGATTTCGAACAGCAACTCGAGGCGCTGTTGGCCATCATCGATGCGCTGCCGGCCCGGGCGCGACAAGTCTTTCTGCTGCACCGCATCCACGGTATGCCACAGCGTGAGATCGCTGACGAACTGGGCATTTCGGCAAACATGGTCACTCAACACTTCGCCCGAGCCATGCGCAGCATCGCCCAGAACTGGGAACCGGCGCGCCAAGCCCTGGCAGGACGTCGCTGAGTCATGACCGAACCCCACCGCCCTGATGGCAATGACCCGCTGACGCCATTCGAGCAGGCACTGCGCAATCGAGTGCCGTCTCGCGAAGCGCTGCTGGCGGAGGCCAAGGCGCAGACGGCCCGCCAGCGGCGGCGTAAGCAACTGCTCGGCGGTAGCCTTTCGCTAGTTGCAGTGGCTGCGTTGCTATGGGCCGTCGATCCGGCCTGGCATAGCGACGAGATTCGTACGGCCTACGGCCAGCGTGACCATTTGCTGATGGCCGACGGCAGCCGGATCGCCCTCAATAGCGCGACCCATCTGCGTATCGAACAGCGCTTGCGCAGCCGGCAATTCGAGCTGCTGGACGGCGAGGCGACCTTCACCGTGGCGCCGGGCGACAAGCCCTTCATCGTGCGCAGCCAGGGCGTGGCGGTGCGCGACATCAGCACTGTGTTCAACGTGCGCAGCGACAGCCGCGGGGTGGCTGTCGCCGTCATTGACGGCGCGGTGGACGTATCGACGGCTCAGGCTGCACCGCAGCGCCTGAATGGTGGCCAGCAACTGCTGGCCAGTGGCGAGCGGCTGGGCTCTGTGACCTCGCTCGACCCGCTCCGCGCGACCGCATGGCAGCAGGGCAAGCTGCGCTTCGATGGCACACCGTTGCGTGACGTGCTCGCCGATATCCGCCGTTACCGCCAGGCACCGATTCGCCTGGCCGATCCGCGTCTTGGCGAGCTGCGGGTGTCCGGCGAGTTCGACAGTGCGGCGGTGGAATCACTGATCGACCTGTTGCCGGCCATCCTGCCGGTGATGCTCAGCCGCGGTGGCGATGGCAGCGTTGTGGTGAGCGGGCGATAGAGAAACAAGCGTTCTGCGAACTACCGTGTGAGCGCAATGGGCGCTAAATCACGGGCATGCCCGTTCCTATAAATCGGACCCGTGTTCGCTCTCGCCACAGTGCTATCAACAATAAACGAGAATTTTTCACATTCCGACCTCAACATCCCGCGACGCTCATCCGCCTTCTCCCGTGAACGTCATTTCTGATCGCGTCATTGGGGAGCTCCATGAACAACAACGCACCATCGCGCCGCTCGCGGTTTGGCCGGCTGTCACTGTTGACTGCCAGCATCCTGCTGGCTTCCAGCCTGCATGCCCAAGAGGCCAGGCACAGCGTCAATTTGTCCGCCCAGCCGCTGGACCAGGCTCTCAATGCCCTGGCCGAACAGACCGGCACGCGCATACTGTTCGCCACCGATAGCGCCGAAGGCCTGCGGGCTCCAGCGTTGAGTGGCGAGCTGAGCGTCGAGCAGGCCTTGCAACAGCTGCTACGCGGCTCGGTCCTGAGCGTGGAGAAAACGGCAGATGGCAGCTTTGTGGTGGCCGAACCGGTTTCAGCGAGCAATGCACTGGATCTTGGCGCGACGCTGATTCAGGGGCAGGGCATGGGGGAGGCCACCGAGAATAGCGGTTCCTACACCACAGGCCTGGTCAGCGTGGGTTCCAAGACGCCGGTCAGCCTCAAGGATACGCCACAGGCGGTATCGATCATCAGCCAGCAGATGATCGAGGACCAGCGCATGACGGCCTTGGCCGACGCGATGAAGTGGACACCCGGCATCACGCTACGCAATGCCAACTACAACACCCTGGCGTTCTACTCCCGCGGCTTCGGCATCGACAACTTGCAGATAGACGGCGCCGCGCCCATGGATATCGGTACTGGCGTGGGGACCTTTTACAGTGAGCGGCAGTACGACATGGCGGCCTACGATCATGTCGAGGTGCTGCGAGGCGCCAGTGCACTGCTGGGCGGTAGCGGCGATCCAGGCGCCATCGTCAATCTGGTACGCAAGCGCCCGCTGGACAGTTACCAACTCAAGTTCAATACCTCCGCCGGCTCCTGGGACAACTACCGCAGCGAGGTCGACCTGACCGGCCCGTTGGGATTCGAAGGCCGCTTGCGTGGTCGTGCCGTGGCAGCCTACACCGATCGCCAGTATTTCATGGACAACCGCAGCACCGAGAAGCCCTTCCTGTACGGCATCGTCGAAGCCGATCTGACCGACGACACCCTGCTGACCCTCGGCGGCAGCTACGACAAGGTAAAAGAAAATGGCACGGGTGACGGCTTGCCGCGTTACAGCACTGGCGGTGACCTGAAGTTGCCGCGGCACCGTTGGTTCACCAACAACCGTGCGTGGAGCGATAGTGAATCTCGCGAGTGGTTCGCCAAGCTCGATCACCACTTCAACGAGGATTGGACACTCAATACTTCCTACACCCACTCCTTCAATACGGCCAGCACCGAGGGCATCATCCCCTACGGTTCGGTGGATGAAACAACGGATACCGGCACCTACTGGTGGGGCAGCTACGTGTCCAGCTGGAGCAAGCAATCGGTATTCGATGTGAATCTCTCTGGGGGTTTCGAGGCCTTCGGCCGTCGGCATGAATTGCTGTTGGGGGCCGATTACCAGAAAGTCACCAGCCGCTGGCGCGCGGCGCTGGGCGTGAACGGCAAGGGTGGGTTGATTGACCTGTGGAATCCGAGCGCTACTCCGCTGCCGGACACTGGAACGAGCCGTGGTTTCTGGCGTGACTACGCTCCCAACACCCGAGAGCAATATGGGGCGTATTCGACCCTGCGTCTGCAACTCACCGATCCCCTCAAGCTAGTGCTGGGCGCGCGAGCCCAGCGCTACAAGTTCGAGCATGCATACAGTACGGCTGCCAATACCGATGGCACGGGTGGCTGGACGACGGATGACCCAGTGCACGATCGAGTGGGGACGACGCTGATCCCTTACGGAGGCGTGATCTATGCCCTCAATGACGAATGGTCGGCCTATGCCAGCTATTCGCAAATGTTCAAACCGCAATCGCTGAGCATGCAGGCGCCCGAGGATGCACCGACCTCCATCGAGCCCATGACAGGGAAGGCCTACGAAACTGGCCTGAAGGGCGAGTTGTTCGGGGGCGCGATGAACGTCAGCGCCGCGCTGTTCTACATCACCCGTGAGAATCAGGCAGTGACGGACCCTGCCTATCCCAATCCACCGTTCGGCTATAGCGGATCCTGCTGCTTCCTCGCTCAGGACAAGATCACCAGCAAGGGCATCGACCTGGAAGCCAGCGGGGAAATTGCGCCAGGTTGGCAATTGCTGGCCGGCTACACCTATAACCAGGTGCGCAATGACACTGAGTCGACGTTGCACAGCACGATCACGCCCAAGCACATGCTCAAGCTGTGGAGCGTCTATACCCTGCCAGGTTCTCTCTCGGATTGGCGCGTCGGCGGTGGTGTAACGGCAACCAGTCCTACCTACGTATCGGGCAAGGCATATCGTTTCGATAATGCTGGTAATGCCGTCGATAGCCATGACTACGACTTCAGTCAATCGGGCTACGCGCTCTACGATGCGATGGTCGAGTACGACATAGATGAGAGTTGGACCGTGGCCCTCAATGGTCGCAATCTTCTCGATCGTACCTATTACGCCAGTGTCGGTACCTCCGAATACGGCAATTACTACGGTGAGCCACGCAACTTCACACTGACCTTACGTGGAACCTTCTGGTAAGCGGGCAATTATGCTGTAACGCCCGCCGTGAACAGCGGGCGTATTGCTCGGCGTACCCAACGGGCCGACGACACAGCACCTGGTGAGCTAAGTGAATCGCGAGCACGGCTGTTCGCAGTTAATGGTCAATGGCGCATACCCCTTGTGGCAGCGGATGCGATCCCTGGGCTTTGCATGGCTACCAGGGCCTGGATCTCAGGCTCGGTAAGTGACAACCGACTGGTGCAATTATTCACTTCGGGCTAGATACCGGCAGGCAGGGGCAGGGCGGTAGTGGACTTGATACGCTCCATGGCAAAACTGGAGCTGATATCCGCGATGCCGGGTATCTCAATCAGCCGCTTGTAAACCGCGTCGTAGCCTTCGATGTCCGGTACGACCACACGCAGCAGGTAATCGGTGACGCCAGCCAGCCGGTAGAAGTCCACCACTTCGTCAATGGCCGACACCTTGTCATGAAACTGCTTGAGCCAGTCGGCATTGTGCTGATTGGTGCGCACGAAGGCGAAAACCGTGACCGGTACACCGACATGGCGCGACTCCAGCAGCGCCACCCGCGCGCGAATCACCTTGCTCTCTTCCAGCTTTTGAACGCGTCGCCAGCAGGCGGTGTTGCTCAGGCCTACGCGCTCGGCCATTTCGCCCAGCGCGAGGGTGCAGTCGTGCTGCAGAAGACTGAGGATGGCGTGATCGAACTTATCCATGGTGTAGCTCGTTAAGATGATTGAGGAATAACAAAAGCACTTAATCAAATATTATTGGAAATAAATTCCGTTGAAATGATTTTGAGTGGAATTAAATTTCTTTTCTGCTTGAAGGTAGCAGCTAAATATCAAATTTATTCTTGTACCTTTCCCCTAGCATATTCGCTCTGATCCGCCGCTTTAGGTGGCGTTTTTTCGACCCAGAAGGCCGTATCCCATGACAGAGCGCTATTTCGACTACGCTGCCACCACTCCTATCGATGATGTCGTGATTCAGGACATGCTGGCCCACATGGGGCGCAATACCATTTTCGGCAACCCGGCTTCATCCTCGCATTCGTTTGGGCAACGGGCACGTGTTGCAGTAGAGACGGCGCGTCGGCAGGTTGCCGAATTGGTTGGCACTACTGCCGATAACCTGGTGTGGACCTCGGGTGCTACCGAATCCAACAATCTGGCGCTCAAAGGCGTGGCAGCCGCAACACAGGGACGCCGGCATATCGTGACCAGTAGCCTGGAACACAAGGCTGTGCTCGATACTGCCCGGCAGCTGGAGCTAGAGGGCTTCGACGTTACCTGGTTGCAGCCCGATGGTGATGGACTGATCCAGCCTGATGCGGTCGACGCAGCGTTGCGTGACGACACCCTGCTGGTGTCGCTGATGCGCGTCAACAACGAGCTCGGCACCCTGACCGACATTGCAGCGATCGGCGAGCGGGTTCGCCAGCGTGGCGCGCTGTTTCACGTGGACGCCGCCCAGGCGACCGGCAAGGTGAAGATCGATCTGTCCCATTTGGCGGTGGATCTAATGTCGTTTTCGGCGCACAAGACCTATGGCCCCAAAGGCATTGGCGCTCTATACGTGGGGGAGCGTGCGCGCCCGCTGGTGCAAGCACAGATTCATGGTGGTGGCCATGAACAGGGCCTGCGCTCCGGCACCCTGGCCCCTCACCAGATCGTGGGCATGGGCAGCGCGTTCGCATTAGCAAATGAGGTAATGGACGAGGAGAACCGGCGTATCGCGCAGCTTAGCGTGCAAATGCGCGAAGGCTTACTAAGCCTTCCCGGCGTGCAGCTCAATGGCTGTGGTACTCAACGTGTGCCGCACACGTTAAATCTGCGCATCGATAACCCCTGGTTCAATGTCGAAAGCCTGAGCCGCAGCCTGGCTTTTTCGTCCACCTCGGCGTGCAATTCGGCCAGCAATGCGCCGTCTCACGTGCTTCTCGCGCTGGGCCTGGATGCAACCCAGGCTTATCGCAGCATCCGTCTGAGCCTGGGGCGCTACACCACGCTCGAGGATGTCGAGGCTGCCACGGATGCGATTCGCCAGTGCCTGCCGCAGTGATGCGCTGAGCAGCACTTCACGCTGCTCTTGTGCCGTTCGAGCACCGTACCCATCAGCCATGTCGTGACGGCAGCGGCGCGCCAAGTCTCCACACGAGAACGCCTGGCAGACGTATTTCAGTCATGTTCGTCAGGCGCATCGGTTGCTGGCGCTCAGGTTGCGCCGACCGCGCACACCTAAAAAATATGGCTATCAGACGCCGCCTGGAGGCTACCCCTGAGGGTGGTGAGGGCATGCTCAACCAAAGCTTCAGGCCGCGCACGATAAGGCTCCTAGCGGTTTTTATATACGCTAAAGTTTTCTTGAGAAGCTCAGTCTATACCTCCAGTTTATATATATAGCGGAATTAATTCGTTCGAAATCGACCTCTTCTAGTCTAGGTTAGCGGCTATCCGTAGGCACCACAGGCCGGCCCTGTGAGCTGCTCACTGCCACTTGATAGGCTGCCGAATGTCGTTATCCATTGCATCATCTTTCCAGCCAGTCGACACCACCAGTCAGGGTGATTCGGCTTACGCTCGCATTCGTCGCGACATCCTCTCCTGCCGGCTGATGCCCGGTGCGTTGATGACCGAGCCAGGGTTGATGGAGGCCTATGGAATTGGCAAGAGCAGCTGCCGCATCGCCCTTACTCGCCTGGCCCACGAAGGCTTCATTCAGTCGCTGCCACGTAAGGGCTATCAGGTTGCGCCGGTGACGGTGAAGGATGTCGAGGAAGTGTTCACCCTGCGCGTGCAGCTTGAGCCGCTGGCTGCTCGTCTGGCGGTCGGCCGCGTCGACATCGAGCGCCTGCGGGAGCTAGAGGCCGCCTGCCGGGTTCGCCACCCGGTGCCGCTGCCTGATCAGATCGACGTGTTCATGGACGCCAATAAGGCATTCCACCTGGAGATCGCCAGAGCTGCGGGTAATGAGCGTCTGTTGCGCACACTGTCCGGCCTGATGGACGAGATGACTCGCCTGGTAGCACTGGGCTTCAACGTCCAGGGCACCAAACCCGAGATCAAGCATGATCACAACGCGATGATCGCCGCGTTCGAAGACGGCGACGGCAAGCGCGCCGAGCTGATTGCCCGCCGGCACATCGAGACCTTTCAGGCCATGACGCTGGAAAAGGTCTATGCCAGCCTCAGCGAAGCCGGCGCGTCGCTGCCACTGTTGGCCGCGAGATTGGCCCGATGAACGCGGCGCTGCAGCAGCACCTTTCGACAGCGGCGATCAGCCTGCAGGGCGTGGGCAAGCGCTTCGATGCACTCGAGGTGCTGCGTGATATTTCCTTCGACGTCGGGCAGGGCGAAATAGTCGCGCTGCTGGGCACGTCGGGGTGCGGCAAGAGCACCTTGCTCAACATCGTCTCCGGGCTGTTGGCTGAGGATCAGGGGCAGCTTCGCCTCTTTGGTGAAAGCGTGGCGGCGTTCAGTGACTGGCGACGCATCGCCTATCTGTTTCAGGAGGATCGTCTGCTGCCCTGGCGCACCGTACAGGCCAATATCGCCTTTGGGCTGGAGGGCATCGGCATCGCTAAGGCGGAACGTGACCAGCGCGTTGCCGAAGTGTTACGTCTGGTGGGGCTGGAGGCCTTCGCGAAAGCCTGGCCGCATCAGTTGTCTGGCGGCATGCGCAGCCGCGTGGCCCTGGCGCGCAGCCTGGTGGTCAAGCCCCAGGTGTTGCTGATGGACGAGCCGTTTTCAAAGCTCGACCCGCAGACCCGCAGTCAGATGCACGATGAGCTGCTGCGCCTGCAGGCACTCACTGGGATGACGGTGCTGTTCGTCACCCATGATGTGGAGGAGGCCGTGGTCCTGGCTGACCGGGTGGTGGTACTGGAGCCGCGCCCCGGTCGCATTCGCGCGATTCATTCGATGGCCTTGCCGCGCCCGCGCGTGCCCACCGAGCCCGCCGTCAGTGAGCAGGTTCGCCGCCTGCGCCTGGAGGTCTGACATGGAAACCGCCAAGCGATTTTCCAGCCTCGCCCTGCAACGCTTTGCCCTGATCGCCATAGTCGGTCTGCTCTGGTGGTACGCCGCGAGCCGCCTGCCATCGTTCGTTTTGCCGGGGCCGGAGAAGGTCTTCGCCGCGCTCGGCAATCTGCTGCACAGCGACACCTTCTGGCATGACCTGAGTGCCACACTCGGGCGCGTGTTCAGTGGCTTCGCCCTGGCCACGCTGGTGGGCACGCCCTTGGGGCTGGCGCTGGGCAGCAGCCCGGCACTGGCGCGTTTTTTCGAACCGGTGCTGTCAGTGTTCAACACCGTTTCGTCGGCGATCTGGGCGATCTTCGCGATCATCTGGTTCGGCATCTCCGACGCCACCACGGTGTTCGTGGTGTTCATGACCGCCATGCCGCTGATCCTGACCAACGTCTGGCAGGGCGCGAAAACCGTGGAACGGCAATACGTGGAGCTGGCGCGTTCGTTTCGCCTGTCGCGGCTGCAGATCCTGTTGAAGATCTCTCTGCCGAGCATTCTGCCGTACTTCTTTTCCGGCGCACGCCTGGCGTTCGGCTTTGGCTGGCGGGTATCGCTGGTGGCCGAGACGCTCGGTGCCTCCGATGGCATCGGTTATCGCCTGCGCCAAGCCGCGGATCTGGTGCAGAGCGATCAGGTATTCGCTTGGACCGTGCTGCTGGTTGCCCTGATGTTGTCGCTCGAGGCGGGTGTTCTCAAGCCTCTTGAGCGTCGGCTGTTCCGTTGGAAAACCCCCTAGTTCCTCCCTCTATCAAGGATCACTCCATGCGTAAGTTGATTGCCGTCGCGGCCCTCGCCGCGAGCGCGGTGCTGCCTCTTGCTGCTCATTCGGCGGACAAGGTCCGCATCGGTTACTGGACCAGCGGCGTGAGCCTGGGCTACGGCTCGGTTCTCGAGTCCAAGGATTTCCTCGCCAAGCGCGGCATCGAGGCCGAGTTCGTGCACTTCCCCGACGTCAATGCGCCGATTCGCGCACTGGCGGCCGGCTCCATCGATCTGGCGTTCGGCGCTCCCTTGGCCGGGGTGTTCTCAACCGCCGCCGAAGGGGTGCCGATCCGCATCTTCGCTGCGACCCAACCGGCCGACGTGCAGTTCGTGGTGCCGGCCGACTCGCCGATCACCTCGCTGGCCGAGCTCAAGGGCAAGAAGATCGGCATGTCGCCAGCTGGCTCGTCGGTGGCGGTGATCGCTGGCGCGGTGCTGGCCGGCAACCATGGCATCAAGACCAACGATTTCTCCCTGGTCGGCGGCAACGAGTCGCGCCTGGCGCAGTTCCTGGCGCAAAAGCAGGTCGATGGCGCGGCCCTGCGTTCGGTCACCATCGCCCAGCTCGAAGACGAATTGAAGGTCAAGCGCCTGGGCAGCTTCGCCGAGGAATGGAAGACCCTCACGCACTCCGAAGCGGTGCCGTACATAGGCGTCGGCACGGTCGCCGCCAAGCTGGTTGACGACAAGCCGGAGGTTGTCGCCCGCGTCATCGCCGGCCTGCGCGACACGCTCGCCTGGGGCAAGGCGAATCCGGATGAGGTCGTCCGCATCCTGCGCAAGAGCGCCAACCTGCCCGAGAAGGATGCCCGTGTGTACGTCGGCCAGTGGGATGCCATGAATCGTATCGCCTTCGAACCGGCCGACATCGAGACCCTGCGACGCCAGCATCAGGTGTTCGTCGAAGGCGGCCTGATCAAGGGTGAACTCAAGGACGACCTGTTCGCCACCGAACCCTACACCCAAGCCAAACACATCCAGTAATCACGGAGACAACGACTGTGAGCAAGACCATGAAAGCCCTGGTACTCGACGAACACGGCGACCTCGACCAGTTGCGCGTCGTGACCAGGCCGATACCGGCAGTGGGCAGCGGACACGTGGTAATTCGCGTTGGCGCATCGTCCTTCAATTACCACGACGTCTTCACCGTGAAGGGCATGCCCGGCATCAAGGTGCCGCTGCCGGTGGTCATCGGCCTCGACCTGGCCGGCACCATCAGCGAACTGGGTGAAGGCGTGGAGGGGTGGAATGTCGGTGACCGCGTACTGATCAACCCGCTGAAACCCGATGTCGGCCTGATGGGCGAAATGGTCGATGGCGGCATGGCCGAGTACGCTCGCGTCGATGCACGGCAATTGATCCGCCTTCCCGATGCGGTGAGTTTCGAACAGGCAGCGGCCTTGCCGGTGGCCTACGGCACCGCCCACCGCATGCTGATCACCCACAACACCGTGAAAGCCGGGGACCGCGTGCTGATCCTCGGTGCCAGCGGCGGTGTGGGTACCGCCTGCGTGATTCTCGCCAAACTGCTGGGCGCCGAGGTGATCGCCTGTGCCGGCAGCGACGAGAAGGGCGAGCGCCTCAAGGCGCTGGGTGCCGACCACGTCATCAACTACCGCGATACCGACTTCTCCAAGTGGGCCATCGGCCAGTACGGCAAGCCGCAGCGCCGCAACTACGAAGGCGGCGTGGACGTGGTGATCAACTTCACCGGCGGCGACACCTGGCTGCCTTCGCTCAAGTGCATCAAGCGTGGCGGCACGCTGCTGGTGTGCGGCGCTACTGCCGGCCACGACCCCAAGGAAGACCTGCGCTACGTGTGGAGTTTCGAGCTCAACATCAAAGGCTCGAACAGCTTCTACGAAGACAACCTGGTCGGCCTGCTCGACCTGATCGCCGAGGGCAAGATCGACCCGATCATCGACCGCGTCCTGCCCCTCGAACAGGCCGCTGAAGGCCTGGCGCTGATCCGTGACCGGGAAGTGCTGGGCAAGGTGGTCGTCACCCCTTGATCGGCTTGCATCGATCAGCACCTTGCAGTCGCCCGTTTGCGGGCGACTGCACGACCTTCTGAACACTCAACAGGATTGATCTCATGACCGAAACGACACTTCCGAGCGCTGCCGACATTCAGGCCAAACTGCTCAAGGGCCCCTATCACCAATGGCTGGGCCTGCAGGTTCAAGCGGTGGGCGAGGGCAGCATCGAACTCAGTGCGACATGGCGCGAAGAGTGGGTGGTCAACGTCGAGGGTGGTTACACCCATGGCGGCATACTTGCCGCACTGGTCGACCTGACCGCGGACTGGGCGCTGGTGTCCAGGACCGGCAAGGGCGTGCCGACCATCGACCTGCGAGTCGATTACCACCGCCCGGCCAAGGGCGATCTGCGTGCCAAGGGCACGGTCATCAAGTTCGGCAAGCAGTTCTCGGTGGCCGAGGCGCAGGTCTTCGATGGCGAAGGCAACCTGGTCGCCAGTGGCCGCGGGGTCTATGCCACGCCTGCACCGAAGGCGTGATTCCATGAGTGCGGTACTGGATCACCTGGTCATCAACGCGCGCTTCGATCTCGATGGGGCGGCAGAGGTCTTCGCGGGGTTGGGGTTCACCCTCACGCCGCGTGGGCATCATTCCCTCGGCTCGATCAACAACCTGATCATGTTCGCCGAGGGCTACCTGGAGCTGATCGGCTTGCCGGTCGGGGGCGAGCGTCTGCGGCAGGAAATTCTCGACAGCCCCCTCGGCATCGATGGCGTGGTGCTGGCCAGTGAAGACCCGCGCCGCACCCATGCGGCTCTGGTGCAGGCCGGTTTTCTGGTGCAGCCGGTGCAGCATTTCTCCAGGCCGGTGGAGGTCGATGGGGCCTCTGTTGAAGCACGCTTCGGTACCGTCCGGCTGCTGCCTGGGCAGTTCGAGGCAGGCCGCGTGTATTTCTGCCACCACGAAACACCCGAGCTGGTATGGCGGCCCGAGTGGCTGGGCCATGCCAATGGCGTGCACAGCATCGAGCGCTTGACGGTGGTCAGCGAGCAGCCGGTGCACATGCGCGAACTCTTCGGGCGCCTGGGGCGCTTCGATGGGCGTTTCGCACTCGAGGTCATCGACGAGCAGGCCTGGCGCACCCGGGATATTCAGGCGCCCGAGGCCGCACAAGCGCGGCCGGAGCGTTTCGTGTCGATCGGCTTGCGCGGTGGTGACCCGGCGGATCTGGCGCAGCGTGCGGCGAGCCTTGGTTTGCCCCATCGGCAGGCGGCAGACCGGGTGGTGATTGCCATCCCGGCGTTCGCCACCGTACTGGAGTGCCTGGCATGAGTCCGCAGACCCGTAACCTGGGCCGCGTGCTCGACTCGCAGGCCACTGGCGAGCGACTGGCGTTCATCGGTTTGGACAATCAACTCAACGAGTCGCGTTGCACCTATGCCGAGCTGGATGCACGGGCCGATGGTATCGCCCATGGCCTGCTGGCCCGTGGGCTGGTGGCCGGAGAGCGTGTCGCGCTGCTGGCTTTCAATTCGCCGGCATCGATCGCTGCGCTGCTGGGCATCATGCGTGCCGGGCTGGTGGCGGTGCCGGTCAACCACCGCTTCCCCAAGGCGCTGATCGACTTCGTCATCGCCGACAGTGGTGCGCGCCTGCTGTTCTGCGATGCGCCCCATGAACAGGTTGCCGCGGGCAGGGCCTGGGTGTCGCTGGAGGCGGAGGGCCTCGAGGCGTTCACCGAGCCCGGGGCGTTCAGCGCCTTCGAGCCCGAGGGCGACGAGCCGGCGATGATGCTCTACACCTCGGGTTCCACCGGCAAACCCAAGGGTGTGGTGCTGAGCCACCGCGCCCACTTGTGGATCGTGCGCACCCGATTGCAGGCCACGCCGCTGGCCGATGAGCGCACGCTGATCGCCGCGCCCTTGTATCACATGAATGCCTTGGCCCTGGCGCTGCTGGTGCTGGCCAGCGGGGCCACCGCGGTGCTGCTGCCGCAGTTCGGCGCTGCGGCCTACATCGAGGCGATCCAGCGCTACCGTTGCACCTGGCTGACCGCCGTGCCGCCGATGATCGCCATGATGCTGCGCGAGCAGGCGCTGCTGGCGCATGCCGATCTGTCCTCGGTACGGGTGGTGCGTATGGGCTCGGCGCCGGTGAGTGCCAGCCTGCTGGCGCAGATCCACCGCTTGCTGCCCAATGCGCGGGTCATCAATGCCTACGGCACCACCGAAGGCGGGCCGGTGGTGTTCGGGCCTCACCCCCAGGGCCTGCCCAGCCCGGCGCTGTCGGTGGGGCATGCCCATCCGGACGTGCAGGTGCGCCTGCGTGACGAGGCGGGCGCGCTGGCCGACGAGGGCGTGCTGGAACTGAAAAGCCTGGGCTTGATGTCCGGCTATCACAACCGCGCGGATCTGGCCGTACCGTTCACGGTCGATGGTTTCTATGTTACCGGCGACGTATTTCACCGTGATGCCGACGGCTTCCATACCTTCGTCGGCCGCCGTGACGACATGTTCGTCAGTGGCGGCGAGAACATCTACCCCGGTGAGGTGGAAAAGCTTCTCGAGCGTCACCCCGAGGTGCAGCAGGCCTGTGTGGTGCCGGTCGAGGACGAGATCAAAGGGTTCAAGCCCATGGCCTTCGTCGTCCGGCGCCAGGGCAGTGCTGTCGGTGAGGGGGCCATCAAGGATTTCGCCCTGGCCCATGCACCGGCCTACCAGCATCCGCGTCGGGTGTGGTTCCTCGACAGCCTGCCGCTGGCCTCCACCCACAAGATCGACCGCAAGGCCTTGCTCGACAGGGCTCGGCGAAACCTCCTGGACAGTGACCGGACCACCGGACCGTCTGAATCGCAATCTGCCTAGGACCTACCACCATGCGCTTCGCTATCCGTTCCTTGCTGCCCCTGACGCTGGCCGTTGCCAGCCAAGCCCATGCCCTCGACGAGGTCACCGTCGCCCTGGCCATTCCACCAGCCGTCCACGACGGCGCGCCTTACGCTGCAGCCCAGGAGCTGGGCCTGTTCAAGGAACAGGGGCTGAGTGTCAGTACCGTGGTGTTCCAGGGCGCCGGCGCCTTGCTTCCGCAGGTCGCCAGCAAGCGGGTGACCTTTGGTTTTCCGGTGGCTGAACCGGTGCTCTCCAGCCACTTCAACAAGAACCCCTTGCCGCTGCGCTATTTCTACAACGGTGTTCCCAGTCAGACCCTGGAGTACCAGGTGCTCGCCGATTCGCCGATCAAGACCCTGGCCGATCTCAAGGGCAAGAAGATCGGCGTCGGCGCCCTGACCTGGGGCACGCTGCCCAACAGTCGCGCGGCCCTGCGCGTTGCCGGGCTGGAGCCTGGCAAGAACGTCGAGTTCGTCGCCGTCGGCGCGCTCGGTGCGGGCTTTCAGGCATTGCGCAGCGGCCAGGTGGATGCGCTCAACTTCAACAACAGCTGGGGCGACATGCTCGAGCTTTCCGGCACGCAAACCCGGCGCATCCAGTACCCCGAGGTGTTTCAGGAAAACCCCGGTAATGGCTTCATCGCGCACCAGGACACCTTCAGCGAAAACCCGGACCTGATGCGCCGCTTTGGTCGTGCCTATACCGAGGCGCAGTTCGTGTGCGAGGTGAATCCGGCGTTCTGCGTGCAGGCGTTCTGGCGCCAGCACCCGGAAAGCAAGCCTGCCGATGCCCAGGGCAAGGGCCTGGAAGATGCCAAGACGCTGCTCAGTCGGCGTCTGCAACGTACCCTGTACTTCCCGGACGGCAGCCCGCGTGTGCCGGGGCAATACGACCTGCAGGCGATCCGCGCGGCGGTCAAGGCCATGGCCGAAGCCGGCGAGTTCCCCAGCGCCGAGGTGCCGGTGGCGCAGGTGTTCTCCAACGAGTTCGTGCCGGCGTTCAACGACTTCGACCGTGATGCACTACACAAGCGGGCAGAGGCGGCGCAATGAGCCCGGCGTTCGAGATCGACATTGCCGATGGCCTGATCGACCAGCCACGGCGCATTCGCATAGGGGGGCTGAACCCAGGGCTGGCGCGCCTGACCACCACCCTGGAGCACCCCGATGGCAGCCTGTGGCAGAGCGAAGCCCGCTTCGACATCGGGGCCGACGGTGCGCTGGCTATCGATGCACAGCTACCATTCGATGGCGACTGGAGCGAGCTGGAAGCGCTGGCACCCGTATGGGCGTTGCGGCAACTGAGCCCGCCCTGTAGGCCGCAAGCCAGTGAAGGACTGGAGCCGTTGTCGATTCGCTTGCAGGTCCGCGACGCCGCAGGGGCCAGTGCTTCGGCCACGCTCACCCAGCGCTTTCTCGCCCCCGGCGTAAGCCGCCGGGAAATTCGCGAAGAGGGACTCAGCGCAACCTTGTTCAGCCCCGAGGCTGCAGGCCCTCATCCTTTGGTCATCGTGCTCAATGGCTCGGGCGGCGGCACGCCGGAACAACGTGCAGCGTTGTATGCCGCACAGGGTTACGCGGCATTGGCGCTGGCCTATTTCAAGGCGCCGGGGTTGCCCGAGCACATCAGCGACACGCCACTGGAGTACTTCGAGCAGGCGCTGAACTGGGCGGCGCGCACGCTGCAGCCGCGACACGGTTTCATCGCCGTCGCCGGGCTGTCGCGCGGTGGTGAGCTGGCGTTGCTGCTGGGCGCCACCTTCCCCGAGCGGGTATCGGCGGTGATCGGCTACGTGCCGAGTGCGGTGATCCACGGCACCTTGCGCGCCGGGCGCCCGGAGCAAGCCCGCGACGCTGATGCCTGGACCTGGCGCGGCCAGCCGCTGCGCAATGTCTGGCGGGACAACCCGGCAGCCGACTGGCGGGCCTTCGACCAGCCTTCCGAGCCCGGCGCAGCGATTCGCCAGGCGCCGGCATTCGTGGCGGTGGAGGCACATGCTGCCAGTGTCGAGGCGGCGCGTATCCCGGTTGAGCGTATCAAGGGGCCGGTGTTGCTCATCTCGGGCAGCGACGATGGCTTTTGGCCGTCCAGCGCCTACAGCGAGCGCATCCAGGCCGATCTGCAGGCGGCCGGCCATGCCTGGCCGGTCACCCATGTGCGCGGTGAGGGGGCGGGCCATGCCATCGGCTTTCCGTTCGTGCCGACCACTCAGATCGCGCGGATTCATCCGGTCGCCGGGGTACTAATCAGTGGTGGCGGCACTCCTGTCGCCAATGCCCGGGCCAACCGCGAAAGCTGGCACGCCGTGCTCGCCTTCCTTGCCGATGCGCTGCGCGCCCAAGAGGCGCAGTCATGAGCGCGGCCCTGACCCTGCAGGACACAGGGCTGACCTACCAGACCCGACGTGGCGAGATCCAGGCCCTGGCCGAGGTGAACCTGTGCATCGAAGACGGTGAGTTCGTGGCCGTGCTCGGGCCGTCTGGCTGCGGCAAGTCCACCATCCTCAAGCTCGCGGCGGGCCTTCTCGAGGCCAGCGCCGGGCAGGTCAGCGTGGCCGGGCAGGGCATCGACGGCCCGAGCCGGCACACAGGCGTGGTGTTCCAGAAGCCCAATCTGCTGCCTTGGAAAACCGTGCTGAACAACGTGCTGCTGCCGGCACGCACCCTCGGCCTGCCCATCACCGAGGCGCGTCAGCGGGCACGGGCATTGCTCGAGCTTGTGGGCCTCGCGCCGTTCGCCAACGATTACCCGTTCGAGCTGTCGGGTGGCATGCAGCAGCGGGTCGGTATCGCCCGCATGCTGCTGCACGACCCGCGCCTGCTGCTGATGGACGAGCCGTTCGCGGCCCTCGATGCGCTGTCCCGCGAGGCGCTGACCCTGGAGCTGCAGCACATCTGGAGCCAGCAGCGTAAATCGGTGCTGTTCATCACCCACAGCATTCAGGAAGCGGTGTTCCTGGCCGATCGGGTGCTGGTCATGTCGCCGCGCCCCGGCCGCATCATCGACGATGTGGCGATCACGCTGCCCCGGCCCCGTAGCCTGGAGACCCTGGTCGATCCAACCTTCACCGCACTCTGCCAACAGCTGAGAAGGCACTTCACCCATGCGTAGACTGCTGCCCGTGCTTTACCCCCTGACCAGCCTGGCGGTGTTGATCCTGATCTGGGACCTGTCCGTACGCCTGCTGGAGATTCCCGATTACCTGCTGCCCGCGCCGTTGACGGTTTACCAGGCGCTGGCTGGCGGTTTCGCCGATGGCAGCCTGTGGCCACACATCGGCGTCACCCTGGGCGAGACGCTCAGCGGCTATGCCATTGGTTGCCTGCTGGCGATCACCTTGGGCGCCTTGCTGGCCGAATCGCAGACCTTCGAGCGGTTCGTCTACCCGTTGCTGATCGGCCTGCAGGCAACCCCCAAGGTCGCCCTGGGGCCGATCATTCTGGTGTGGTTCGGCTTCGGCATGACTTCCAAGATCGTGCTGGTGGCGCTGGTCTGCTTCTTCCCGCTGTTCGTCAACACGGTAAACGGCATTCGGCGTACCGACCCGGAGCTGCTCGACGCCTGCCGTTCCTTTTCCGCCTCGCGACTTTACCTGCTGGTCCACGTGAAGTTCCCGGCCGCGGCCGGCGAGGTATTCGCCGGCCTGCAGATCGGCGTGTCGCTGGCGCTGATCGGCGCGGTGGTCGGTGAATTCCTGTCGGCCCAACGCGGGCTCGGTTATCTGATCGCTTCAAGCTCGGTCAGCATGAGCCTCGCGACCATGTTCGCCGGAGTCATCCTGCTGGCCTTCATCGGCCTGTGCGGGGCACAGAGCGTGCGCTGGCTTCAGCGCCGCGTGATCTTCTGGGAGCCGGGCGCCGCCCGGGCCCGTAAACATTGAAGGAGAGTTTCATGTCGTTCGACTGGCGCAACCCCTACCCAACGACCCGTATCCCGTTGTTCGCCCGCAACGTGGTGTCGACCTCCCACCCCATTGCGGCCCAGGCCGGGCTGCGCCTGCTCCTGGCCGGCGGCAACGCCGTGGATGCGGCCATCGCCGCGGCTGCCACCCTGACCGTGGTCGAACCGGTTTCCTGCGGGTTGGGCAGCGATGCCTTCGCTTTGGTGTGGGACGGCGACTCGCTGCACGGGCTCAACGCATCCGGTACCGCGCCCGGCGCCTGGACGCCAGAGTACTTCCGCCAGCGCTATGGCGAGGACGGCCATGGCCATGCGAAACGGCCGGTACGCGGTTGGGATTCGATCACCTTACCCGGTGCGGTAGCCGGTTGGGGCGCGTTGCACGAGCGTTTCGGCAAACGTCCCTTCGCCGAGGTGCTGGCGCCGGCGGTGGAGGTGGCCGAGCGCGGCATCACCATCGCCCCGATCGTGGCGCACAAGTGGGCGGCAGCGGTTCCCGAGCTGCAGGGCCAGCCGGGTTTCGCCGAGGCCTTCATGCCCCATGGTCGGGCGCCGCAGACTGGCGAGAAATTCGTCTTCGCCGACGCTGCGCGCACCTTGCGACTGCTGGGCGAGCAGGGCGCACGGGCGTTCTACGAGGGTGAGATCGCCGAGGCCATCATCGGCCATGCCCGGGCCACGGGTGGCAACCTCACCGCAGCGGATCTACGGGGCTATCGCCCTGAGTGGGTCGCGCCGATTTCACAGCGTTACCGTGGTTACGACGTGCACGAGATCCCGCCGAATGGCCAGGGCATTGCGGCACTCATCGCGCTGGGCATTCTCGAGCACTTCGACCTGGCGGCTCTGCCGGTCGACTCGGCGGCGTCTCAGCACCTGCAGATCGAAGCCATGAAGCTGGCCTTCGCCGACGTTTACCGCTACGTCGCCGACCCACGCAGCATGGAGGTCACGCCCGAGCAGATGCTCGAGCCGGCGTACCTCGCGCAGCGCGCCAGGGCCATCGACCCGCACAAGGCCAGCCACCCGGGCTTCGGCCTGCCCAGGTCGGGCGGCACCGTGTACCTCAGCGTCGCCGACGAGGACGGCATGATGGTGTCCTTTATCCAGTCCAACTACATGGGCTTCGGTTCCGGCATCGTGGTGCCGGGTTATGGCGTCAGCTTGCAGAACCGCGGTGCCGGTTTCTCCAGCGACCCGGCTTCGGCCAACGTGGTGGCGCCCGGCAAGCGGCCGTTCCACACCATCATCCCGGCATTTCTCACCCGTGACGGTGTAGCGCAGATGAGTTTCGGCGTGATGGGCGGCGACATGCAGCCCCAGGGCCATGTACAGACCCTGGTGCGCATGCTCGATTACCAGCAGCAGCCCCAGGCGGCCTGCGATGCGCCACGCTGGAAGGTCAACCGGGATTTCTCGGTGGACCTGGAGGCCAGCATGAATGCCGATGCCGTACGCGGGCTGGAGGGATTGGGCAACCGTCTGAAATCCGTGGAAGACCCATACATGGACTTCGGTTCCGGGCAGTTCATCTGGCGGCTGTCGGATGATCCTGCCCATGGCTATGTGGCTGCCAGCGACAGTCGGCGAGACGGACAGGCTGTGGGGTTCTAGTTCAGAAGCAGGGCAGCACTCGCGTGCAGGGATGTTGATCGGCACAAGGGTGCATGCCCAGAAAACGTATAGACGTGCACGTGGGCGCTTGAGTCATAGAGCGGCTGTCAGGCCGTAACTCTGCTCAGCCTTTGGCATCTGGTGGGCCAAAGGCTATTGCTCAGTCGCACAAACCAGATGGACGTGCATACCCGTGATTGGTCTCGCTGCCGTGCGCAGATGAACAGCGGATGCTCGCGGCCCGCTGCGCCAGTCCGATTGGGCCCTGTATGTCACGCGGCAGTTGCTGATCGCTAATCTGCTCCAGCGGTACCTGCAGTTGGCCACCGGAAAGCTGCTTCGACCATCTCGCGACGCTCCAGCGACTGCACACAGTTGAGCTGCAAGCTGATGATGTCGCCATTGGTCTTGGTGCAAAGAGCTAGAGTTGTGGCGTTTTCGTTCCAGGTGGTGTGTTCCGGCTGGTTGGCACCGCGCACGTGCGAGCCGTCGATCTGCAAAGCGCTGTTCCTGATCGAATAGACCAGAAGCGTTTGACTGTTTACCACTGAACAGTCAATCAGCATTGCTGTGGTCGTCTATGCATTTCTCTTGTTTCTGGTTTTATCTAACTCTATGTAAATAAAAGAGTTATCAGTTGGCATGAATCGTGTTGATAGAGCTACAAGCAGCACCGCGACAGGTGCCGAGCCTATCGAGCAGGAGTCCCCATGCCACGTGAAATTCGTTTGAACGCCTTCGAGATGAACTGTGTCGGCCACCAGTCGCCCGGCCTTTGGAGGCACCCCAAGGATCGCGCCTGGCAATACAAGGATCTGGATTACTGGACGGATCTGGCCAGGTTGCTGGAGCGTGGCAAGTTCGACGGCATCTTCATCGCCGACGTGATCGGTATCTACGACGTGCTGGGCGGCAATGGCGATGCGGCCATCCGCCAGGCGACCCAGGTTCCGGTGAACGATCCGCTGGCGTTGATCACCCCGATGGCGCTGGTTACCGAGCACCTGGGCTTCGGTCTCACCGCCTCGCTGACCTTCGAGCACCCATATCCCTTCGCCCGGCGCCTGTCGACTCTGGATCATCTGACCAAGGGGCGCATCGGCTGGAACATCGTCACGTCCTACCTCGACAGCGGTGCGCGCAACCTCGGGCAGAAGGCCCTGAGCGATCACGATGCGCGCTACGACTACGCCGATGAATACCTTGAAGTGCTCTACAAGCTGTTCGAAGGCAGCTGGGAGGAGGGGGCGGTGGTGCGTGATCGTGAACGCGGGATCTTCACCGACCCGAGCAAGGTTCATGAAATCCGTCACCAGGGAGAGCATTTCCAGGTGCCTGGCATCCACCTCTGTGAACCGTCGCCGCAGCGCACGCCGGTGCTCTACCAGGCTGGCGCATCGAGCCGCGGCAAGGACTTCGCGGCCGGGCACGCCGAGTGCGTGTTCGTCGCCGCACCGTCCAAGGCGATCCTGAAAAAAACCGTGGCAGACATCCGCCGTCGGGCTGCCGAAGCCGGGCGCGATCCACGCAAGGTGCTGATCTTCAACCTGCAGACGGTGATCGTCGACGAGACCGACGCCAAAGCCCAGGCCAAGTGGCAGGAGCTGAAATCCTATAGCAGCTACGAGGGGGCGCTGGCGCTGATTTCCGGCTGGACCGGTATCGACTTTGGCCAGTACCAGCCGGATCAGGTGCTCAAGCACATCCACACCAACGCCATTCAATCGGCAGTGGAAACCTTCTCTACCGCCGACCCGGACAAGCAGTGGACGGTCCAGGAACTGGCTGACTGGGTTGGCATTGGCGGCTTCGGTCCGCTGATCGTCGGCAGTGCGCAGACCGTTGCCGACGAGCTGCAGGCCTGGGTCGAGGAGACCGACGTGGACGGCTTCAACCTGGCATATGCCCTGGCCCACGAAACCTTCCGTGATGTGGTCGAGCTGCTGGTGCCCGAGTTGCAGGCACGCGGCGCGTACAAGACCGATTATCGCTCCGGAACCCTGCGCGAGAAATTGTTCGGTGATGGCCCGCGACTGCCCGCTAGCCATCCTGGTGCCGGTTATCGCGACCTCAGCCAGCAGCGCAAAACCCTCAGTGCCAGCCTGGCCGAGCCCGCCTGAGTCGGCAGAGGAGTCATCGCATGAGCATTCATGAACTCAATCCGCCGGTGCCTGATGTGGTGGACGGCAGCGCCCTGACGGCGTTGCAGCGCTGGGCCAGAGAACGACCGACACAAATCGCCCTGCGTCATCGCCGCCTCGGTGCGTGGAAGGCCTGGCGCTGGATCGACGTGCAGCGCGAGGTCGAGCGGGTTGCCGATGGCTTGCGTCAGCAAGGTTTTGCTCCTGGCGCGCGGCTGGCCTTGTGCGGCGCCTATGAGCCGAGCTTGCTGATCCTGGCGTTGGCTGCCCACCAGCTTGGTGGCCAGAGCCTGGTGATTGGCCGCGATAGCCGTGGCGATGAGCTGCAACGGCAACTGCACCGGGTGCGCCCTACGTTTGCGTTCGTCCAGCGCCGCGAAAACGTGTCGCACTGGATAGGCAGCGGCCTTGTCGAGCAGTGGCCACTGCGTCTGTTTTCCGCCCAGGCCAATGCCATGAGCAACGGCTTGTGGCAGGTGCAGCCACTGTCGGCGCTGTTTGTCGGTGAGGCGCCGGTAGCGCAGCGTGAGGGTTGGGCGCAGGTGTCTGAGGATGACGTGCTGTGGATCGATGAAGGCACCGAATGGCATGAAGGATTGGGGCATTTGCTGAGCCGCTGGTTGGAGCAGGGCGAAGGCCTGGCCTTTCCTGAGACCAGCGAATCTGCCGCTCGCGACCGCCGCGAAATCGCCCCGACCGGGTTGCTGCTGTCTGTTGCGCGCGCCGAGGCGCTGGCTGGTGAAATCGATGCGCGTTTAGCGCCATCGGGCACTTGGCGGCGGCGCCTGTGCGACTGGACGCTGGAGAATTCGCACCAGGGCTTGCGTCGCAGGCTGAAGCAGCGGGTGCGGCGTTTGCTCGGCTTTCATCGCTTGCGCCGGATCGAGGTGCCGAGTGCGCCTGCCGGTGTGGCGTTACAAGGCCCGGCTCGCCTGTCGTGGCTGCACGACCATCTGGAGCGGGTGGCATGAGCGCCTTGCTGGAGATACGCAATGTGTCGCTGTCGTTCAAGGGCGTGAAGGCGATTTCCGATCTGTCGTTCAGCGTCAGGCGCGGCGAGATCTGCGCCCTGATCGGGCCGAATGGCGCTGGCAAGAGCTCGCTGCTGAATATCCTCAACGGGGTCTACCAGGCCGATACCGGGCAGTTGTACTTCGCTGCCGAACCGTTGCGCCGGCCACACCCGCTGAAGGCTGCGCGGCTCGGGATTGGCCGCACTTTCCAGAACAACGCGCTGTTCAAGAAGATGAGCGTGCTGGACAACCTGCTCACTGGCCTGTCGCGTTTTCAGCGCAGCTTTTTTCTCGAGCAGGCGCTGGGCTTGCCACGTGCCCGGCGTGAAGCGCGCGCTTTCGCTGAACGCGCCGAGAGCGTGCTCGAGTTCCTCGAACTGCAGCCTTGGCGCGACGTTGCCGTGGGCAGCCTGGCTTACGGCCTGCAGAAGCGCGTGGAGCTGGGCCGCGCACTGATCGCGCAACCGACCCTGCTGCTGCTCGATGAGCCGATGGCGGGGATGAACGCCGAAGAGAAACAGGACATGAGCCGCTTCATTGCGGATATCAACCGCGATCTCGGCACCACGGTGATTCTCATCGAACACGACATTCAGGTGGTCATGGGGCTGTCCAGCCACGTGGTGGTGCTGGACTACGGGCGCAAGGTCGGCGATGGCACACCGGCCGAGGTTCAGGTCAATCCCGATGTGATCGCCGCTTATCTGGGGACGCCAAACGGATGATCTTCTTTCTGGAAACCCTGATCGGCGGGTTGCTCGCCGGCACCATGTATTCGCTGGTGGCCATCGGCTTCGTGCTGATCTACAAAGCCAGCGGTGTGTTCAATTTCGCCCAGGGTGCGATGCTGCTGTTTGCCGCGCTGACCTTCGTGAGCCTGCACGAGCAGGGGCTGTCTTTCGCCCTGGCGCTGGCCGTGACGGTGCTGGTGATGATCATCGGCGCGCTGTTGATCGAGCGGTTGGTGCTAAGGCCACTGGTCAATCGCTCACAGATCACCCTGTTCATGGCCACCCTCGGCCTGTCGTTCGTCATCGAGGGCCTGGCTCAAGGGCTGATGGGTGCCCAGGTGCGTGCGCTGGATCTGGGTATCGAAGACATCCCGCTGTTCGTCGGCGAGATCATGATCAGCCAGTTCGACCTGGTCGCCGCGAGCGTTTCCGCACTGCTGGTGGTGGTGCTGGCGCTGCTGTTCAACCAGACCCGTATCGGCGTGGCGCTGCGTGCGGTGGCCGACGATACCCGTGCGGCGCTGTCGCTGGGCATCAACCTCAACCGCATCTGGCAGATCGTCTGGGCTGTGGCCGGGGTGGTCGGTCTGGTTGCCGGCTTGCTCTGGGGCGCGCGCCAGGGCGTGCAGTTCTCGCTCTCGCTGGTGGTGCTCAAGGCGCTGCCGGTGCTGATCATCGGTGGTTTCACCTCGATTGGCGGAGCCATCGTTGGCGGCCTGATCGTCGGCGCAGCGGAGAACCTTGCCGAGGCCTACATCGGCCCGCTGATAGGTGGTGGCATCACGCCCTGGTTCGCCTATTTCCTCGCCCTGATCTTCCTCTACATCCGTCCGGCTGGCCTGTTCGGCGACCGGGCCATCGAACGGGTATGACGCCATGACCGCTACCGTTTCGCGCCTGCGCACCAGCTTCGACGAAGCGCCTCTGATTCTGGTACGCCACCGCTGGCCGCTGGGGTTGTCGTTGTTGCTGCTGGTGGCTTTCGTCGGGCTACCCCTGCTGGGCAACGATTACTGGCTCAACGCGATCCTGATTCCCTTTCTGGTGTTGTCGCTGGCCGGGCTGGGGCTGAACCTGTTGACCGGCTACACCGGGCAGACCTCGGTCGGCGCTGCCGGTTTCATGGCGGTTGGAGCCTTTGCCACCTACGGCCTGCTGCTGCGTGTACCTGGGCTGCCCTTGCCGCTGGCGCTGGTCGGCGGTGGGTTGATTGCAGGTCTGGTTGGCTTGCTGTTCGGCATTCCCAGTTCGCGGATCAAGGGGTTTTACCTGATGGTCACCACGCTCGCTGCGCAGTTCTTTCTGGAGTGGGTGTTCGCCAAGTTTCCCTGGTTCTACAACTACGCCTCGTCCGGCACCATCAGCGCGCCCCGTCTGGAATTGTTCGGCTACAGCGTGGCCACGCCGGTCGGCCGTTACCTGCTGACCCTGAGTTGCGTGGTGCTGCTGACCTGGGTGGCGGTCAACCTGGTGCGTAGCCAGGTCGGCCGCAACTGGATGGCGATCCGCGACATGGATACCGCTGCGGCAGTGATCGGCATCGAGGTGGATCGTTACAAGCGTCTGGCCTTCGCCGTCAGCTCTTTCTACCTGGGAATCGCCGGGGCGCTCTGGGCTTTCGCCTACCTGGGCACCGCCAGCGCCGGGAGTTTTGATATCAACCGGTCGTTCCAGATCCTCTTCATCATCATCATCGGTGGCATGGGCAGCATCGCCGGCAATTTTATCGGCGCGGCCTTCATCAGCCTTACACCGATTCTGCTCAGCCACGCCGGGCAATGGCTGTTCGACGGCAACGTCGATGCCGGGCAATTGCAGAACCTGCAGAAGATTCTCTTCGGCAGCCTGATCATCTGGTTCCTGATCAAGGAGCCGGAGGGGCTGGTACGCCTGCTCGGCGACCTGCGCGAACGCATCAGGGTGTGGCCGCTGAGATTCTGAACCCCACGATTTGAACGCTACCACGAACCTTGACCCGACTCCGGGAAAGGAGGTTTCCAGCACTGCACAAGAAGTACACATCATGCGCAAAACCTTGCATCGCAACCTGCTCGCCAGCCTTTTCGCACTCGGCGCTCAGGTCTTGTTACCGGCCATCGCCCAGGCCGCCGATAACCAGCAGTTCATTCCCATGGCCACCTACCGGGTTGGCGCCTATGCCTCCAGTGGCATTCCCTGGTGGGCCGGGGAAATCGACTATTTCCGCTACATCAACGAGGTGGAGGGCGGTATCAATGGCGTCAAGCTGGTCTGGCAGGAGTGCGAGACCGAGTGGAACGTCGACCGTATCGTCGAGTGCTACGAGCGTCACAAGGGCGGCAAGGACGGCGCGCCGACGGCGTTCTTCTTCACCCACAGTACGCCAGGTTCCTACGCGCTGATGGAGAAGGGCGCAGCCGACCGCATCCCGTTGATCGATGGCGCGGGCGGGCGTACCGAGTCCACCGACGGCAGCGTTTTTCCCTATGCCTTCCCGCTGTTGCTGAACTACTACGGTCAGGCTTCGGTGGGCATCAACTACATCGCCGAGCGCGAGGGCGGTTTCGAAAAACTCAAGGGCAAGAAGATCGTCACCGTCTACCACGACTCGGCCTACGGTCGTGAAACCCAGGCGCCGATGAAGCTGCTGGCGGAAAAATACGGCTTCGAGAACATCCAGATTCCGGTGGCCGATCCGGGTAACGAGCAGTCCGCGCAGTGGCGTCAGGTGCGGCAGATCAAACCGGACTGGGTGTTCCTACGTACCTGGGGTGTGTCCACTCCCGTGGGCATCAAGACTGCCGCGCGCTTTGGCATCCCGGTGGATCGGATCATCGGCGACGTCTGGGCTGGTTCAGAGGCTGATGTGATTCCGGCAGGCGGGGCGGCCAAGGGTTACCAGGCGCTGGCGCCATTCCCCGGTGGCGACGGTTTCGAGATCCACCAGCGTTTGCGTCAGCACATCCTCGATGCCGGCAAGAGCGACCTCAAGGACAAGCGCTACTTCGGCAAGGTGTACTACAACATCGGCCTGATCAACGCCGCGATTGCCGTCGAGGCACTGCGCACTGCCCAGGGCAAATTTGGTAACCGCCCGCTGACCGGCGAGGAAGCACGCTGGGGCTTCGAGCATCTGGACATCGACGCCGCGCGGCTCAAGGCCAGCGGTTTCGAAGGGCTGTTGCCACCGCTGAAACTGTCCTGCTCTGACCACGAGGGCGGCGGTGCTGCCCGTGTCCAGCAGTGGGATGGCGATAAGTGGGTGCTGGTGACCGACTGGATCCAGGCCGACCGCGCCACCCTGCGTCCGCTGATCGAGACCAAGTCCGCTGCCTACGCCAAGGAAAAAGGCATCACCCCACGCGACTGCGGCAACGAGCAATAAGACCCTATCGACAACCAGCGCCTGGCCGCCGTTGTGCAGGTCGGGCACGTGAGTAGAGAAGACACCATGAATGCAACCCTGAAACGTAGCTTCGCTGCCTTCGGCCTGGCGCTCGCAACCTGCCCCGCGCTGCCGGTGACGGTCCAGGCGGCCAATGAACAGTTCTTCCCGCTGGCCACCTACCGGGTCGGTGCCTATGCCTCCAGCGGCATTCCAGTATGGGCCGGGATGATCGACTACCTGCGCTACGTCAACGAGGTGGAAGGTGGCATCAATGGCGTCAAGCTGGTCTGGCAGGAGTGCGAGACCGAGTGGACGGCGGAGAAGGGCATCGAGTGCTACGAGCGCTTCAAGAATGGTCTCAATGGCGCACCGGTGGCGGTCTACCAGCCCAATGGCGCGCCGGCTGCCTATGCCCTGGCGGACAAGGCCGCAGCCGACAAGATCCCGCTGATCACCCTTGGCTACGGCCGCACCGAAGCCACCGACGGCAGCGTGTTCCCCTACAACTTCCCGGTGATGCTGACGTTCTACAGCGAGGCTTCGGCGTTCATCAATTACGTGGCCGAGCGCGAAGGCGGGCTGGACAAGCTCAAGGGCAAGAAAATCGCCACCGTCTACCACGACTCGGCCTACGGTCGGGAAACACAGGGGCCGTTGAAGCTGCTGGCAGAAAAGTACGGTTTCGAGAACATCCAAATCCCCATCGCCGATCCGGGTAATGAACAGGCTTCGCAATGGCGCCAGGTACGGCAGCTCCAGCCGGACTGGATATTCCTGCGCACCTGGGGCGTGTCTACTCCGGTGGCGATCAAGACCGCCGCACGTTTCGGCTTCCCGGTCGATCGCATCATCGGCGACATCTGGGCCAGCTCCAATGAGGACGTGCTGCCGGCCGGCGAGGCGGGCAAAGGCTACCTGGCGCTGACGCCCTATCCGGGCGGTGCCGACTTCGACATTCACCAACGGATCAAGGAACACATCCTCGACAAGGGCAAGAGCGACCTCAAGGATCCGAAAAGCTTCGGCAGCGTGTACTACAACTCCGGCCTGGTGAACGCCGCCATCGCCGTCGAAGCGATTCGCGCAGGGCAGAAGAAATTTGGCAACCGGCCACTCAACGGCGAGGAAGGTAGCTGGGGCCTCGAGCACCTCGATCTCGACGATGCGCGCCTCAAGGAGATCGGTTTCCTTGGCCTGATGCAGCCACTGAAGCTTTCGTGCAGCGACCACGAGGGTGGCGGGGCCGCCAAGGTGCAGCAGTGGGATGGGCAGCAGTGGAAGCTGATCACCGACTGGGTTCAGGCCGACCGCGTCACCCTGCGTCCGTTGATCGACGCCAAGTCGGCCGAGTATGCGAAAGAGAAGGGTGTGACGCCTCGCGATTGCAGCGTGCAGTAGCCGCTTGCCGTGAGCAGGGTGCGAGGTGTGCGCTGCGACCATGAGCGTTGCCAGGAGCCTCGCAGGGCCTTGTGGTGCGAAAGACAACCGGGCGCGAAGGTGCCCAACGGAGGATGACGACATGAGCAGTGCGCCCCAAGCGAGCGCCGCGAGCCAGGAGCTGCTTGCGGTAAACGACATCGAAGTGATCTACGACGGCGCGATCCTCGCCGTGGCCGGGGTTTCCCTGCGGGTCGGGCAGGGCGATATCGTCGCGCTGCTCGGCGCCAACGGCGCTGGCAAGAGCACCACGCTAAAAGCCATTTCCGGATTGGTTCAGGCCGACCGGGCACAGGTCAGCCGAGGCCAGATTCGTTTCCAGGGGCAGAACACCGCTGGTGTCGCGGCCAATGTGCTGGCGCGCCAGGGCATCGTCCATGTGCTGGAGGGGCGGCATGTGTTCGCCCACCTGACCATCGAGGAAAACCTGCGCAGTGGTGGCTTTCTGCGCAACCCGACACGGCGTGAGCTGGAGCAGGATCTGGAGCGGATCTACGCCTGGTTCCCGCGCTTGAAGACCAAGCGCAAGACCCAGGCCGGGCTGACCTCAGGTGGTGAGCAACAGATGCTCGCCATCGGCCGTGCGCTGATGACCAAACCGCGTCTTGTGCTACTCGATGAGCCCTCGATGGGCCTGGCACCGATCATCGTCGAGGAGATCTTCGCCATCGTCGCCCAGCTCAATGCGCAGGAGGGCGTGAGCTTTCTGGTTGCCGAGCAGAACATCAACGTCGCCCTGCGCCATGCCAGTTACGGCTATATCCTGGAGAACGGTCGGGTGGTGGAAGAGGGTTGTGCTGCCGAGTTGGCAGCGCGGGAAGATATCCAGCATTTTTACTTGGGCGGCAAGGCCGGCGGGTAGGCGGCGATACCTTGAGAAACCTGCATTAACCCAATGTTTGCTTACTGTGTAACGTTCTACCTGACGCGGCCTAGGCCGCGTTTTTTTCGTCCTGACGAAACTGCTGTGGCGCCGGCAACAGCGGTTGCGCAGACTGCTCCCAAGACCTAGCGCCAGGCTGTTGGGTTTTTGATTCAAGTTATTGAATAGCAATGATTTTATGGTTTGGCATGGTTGTTGGAATAACTGGACTTGCAGCGCCTGGAAAGGCGCCGACCTCATCATTCCAAGGATCACTGCCATGCGCTCTACAACCTACTGCAGAACTGCTCTTTCCCTGGCCATCCTGTCGGCCAGCCCTGCCTTTGCCGGCAACGATGATGGTGAAGGTTTCATCGACGGCGCGCAGATCCAAGTGATCAACCGCAACTTCTTCTTCAGCCAGGATTATCGCAACGGCGACTTCACCATCAACCCCAATGATGGCGAGCGGCAAAGCCTTCATCGTGAATGGGGCCACGGCATCATCGCCAACCTGCAATCCGGTTTCACCCATGGCACTGTCGGCTTCGGCGTGGACGTGCAGGGGCTGGTCGGCCTCAAGCTCGATGGTGGCAATGGAGCGGTTGGCAATGGTGTCGGCGTGCCCGGCATCGTGTCTCGTTCGGGGAGCAACTTCGACGGTGAGCCGAAGGACAGTTACGGCAAGGTTGGCGCAGCGCTCAAGGTGCGCGCTTTCGATACCGAGCTGCGCTATGGCGATGTCAGCCCGACCAGCCCGGTGCTGCATGCCAGCGATATCCGCCTGTTGCCGCAGACCCTGCGTGGCTTCATTTTCAACAACAACTCGCTGCATGGCCTGAGTCTGCAGGGCGGCAAGCTGGAGTCGAGCAGTGACCGCAACGCCAGCAGCCACCGTGGCGACCTCGGCACCGTCTATGCCGGGCGCATCAAGGGTGCCAACGATGTGGTGTACCTGGGCGGCGATTACCGTTTCAACGAGCAGCTTGATTTCCGTCTGCACAGCAGTCGTCTTGACGACGTCTGGAACCAGTCGTTCTTCAGCGTCGACTACGTACAGCCGCTGAGCGACGACTTGAGCTTGAAGACCGGCCTCAACTATTACCGCACCCGTGACAGCGGCCAGGCCCTGGCCGGCAAGATCGACAACGACTCCTGGAGCGTGCATGCCGGTCTGGCTGCTGGCGCACATGGCTTCAAGCTGTCCTACACGCGCATCGATGGCGACACGCCGTTCGACTACGTGTGGAACACCTATGACCTGCAACTGGATGCCGCCTCGCAGGTTTCCGACTTCAACAACCCCAACGAGCGCGCCTGGGAAGCCCGTTACGACTATAACTTCGCCTCGCTCGGCGTGCCCGGTCTGAGCCTGACGGCGCGCTACGTGCGCGGTACCGACATCGACGGCACACGCGCCGGTGGCGCCTACGGCTATTTCAATGCCACCGAGGACGGCCGCCACTGGGAGCGCAACCTGTGGCTGCGGTACGTGCTGCAGAGCGGGCCGGCCAAGAATCTCTCGTTCAACCTGATGCAGGCCACTCATCGCGTCGGTGGCGATCACGTCGCCGAATCCAACGTTGACGAGCTGCGCCTGATCGTCGAGTACCCGCTGGATATCAGTTTTTGAAATCACTGTTCGCTCGGCAACAGCCAATCCGCAGTTTGCCCCGCCAGGCGCTTTCCCGATGCCCGGAAAGGTTCACCAACTCGCTGAATCAAAAGGATTTCCCAGGTTGGTACGGGCTGTGCTGTAGCCCTGGGGAATCCGTCACACATGGAGTAGCACATGACCCAGACACAGTCAGCCGACCTGCCTGCGCAGGTTCGCCCGGCACCGCAGCGTGAGGCCCATATCATCCGTAACGACGCCGAAGCCATCGAAGTGGCGCAGCGCCTGGCCGAGGATTTCGCCCGCGAGGCGGCCTTGCGTGACCGCGAGCGACGCTTACCCTGGGAGGAGCTGGAACGCTTCTCCGAAAGCGGTCTGTGGGCGATCAGCGTACCGAAGGCATACGGAGGCGCCGGGGTCTCGTACGTCACCCTCAGCGAGGTGATCGCAACCATCTCCGCCGCCGATTCGTCGCTTGGCCAGTTGCCACAGAACCACTTCGGCGTGCTCAGCAACCTCGGCCTGACCGGCAGTGAGGAGCAGAAGCGCCGCTACTACGCCAAGGTGCTGCAAGGCTACCGTTTCGGTAACGCCTTCTCCGAAGCGCGCAGCCAGTACGTCACCACCTTCCAGACGCAGATCCGCTTCGACGGCGATACGGCGGTGCTCGACGGCGAGAAGGCCTACTGCACCGGTGCGCTGTTCGCGCATATCGTTCCGGTCGCGGGTGTCGACGAGCAAGGCCGCCCGTACATCGCCTTCGTTCCGCGCGATGCCGCCGGCCTGACGGTGATAGACAGTTGGGACGGCTTCGGCCAGCGCATCACTGCCAGCGGCCAGGTGCGTATCGAAGGTGTACGCGTGCCAGCCAGCGATGTGATACCCGCCTGGAAGGCCTACGACCAGCCAACCGCCGACGGCCCGATCTCGCAGATCATTCAGGCCGCCGTGGACACCGGCATCGCCCGTGGCGCATTCGCCGAAACCTTGCGCGTGGCGCGCCGGGCACGGCCCTGGGTCGACAGCGGGTTGCAGCACGGCTGGCAGGACCCGCTTGGCCAGGCGCTGATTGGCGAGCTGGCCTGGCGCCTGCAAGCGGCCGAAGCGATCTTGCAGCGTGCTGGCCAGGCGGTCGACCGCGCCGTCGCCGAGCCCAGCGAAGAGCACGTTGCCGAAGCCTCGGTGGTGGTCGGCCAGGCCAAGGTGCTGTCCACCGAGATTTCCCTCGAGGCGTCCAGCCGCCTGCTGGAGCTGGGCGGTACGCGTAGCGTCTCGGCCAGCCAGGGGCTGGATCGGTTCTGGCGCAACGCGCGCACTCACACCCTGCATGACCCGGTGCGCTGGAAGTACCACCTGGTCGGCAATCAACTGCTCAACGGCATCAAGCCGCAACGTCATTCCTGGAACTGAGGTTACGCCATGTCCACTCCCCATTCCCAAGGCCAGGGCGACCTGGCTCATGCCCGTTATGCCGAGGCGTCGCTGCTCGATTACCTGCGGGGGCAGAGTGCCCGTCACGAAGCGCTAGTGATTGCCGCAGTCGGCGAACTGCGCATTCGCATCGATGCTGCCGACGCGTTGCTGGAGCACGCTGGCACCTCGCAATCGGCAGCCATTGTCTTCCGTCTTGCCGCAGCCGAGGCGGCTCGTTTGGCAGCGCAGACGCATTTCGAACTGGTCGGCAGCAGCCTGCCACGACCGCAGCCGGACAGTGCCGAGCCGGCATTGCCGACGCAACGGCGGCTGCTCGGTGACCATTACTTAAACGGCGCCGCCCTGGCCGATGAATTGGGAGGGCAGGCATGAATCGGGTCCCGGCGTTGTTCGCCGGGCTGATGCTGGCGCTGGCTGGCGGCTTGGTGCAAGCCAAAGCGTGGTGATTTGTGGGAGGGGCTTTAGCCGCCATTGGCGCTGCTTGGGCGTCAAGAGCTGACGGCTAAAGCCCCTGCCACGAGTCGTGCGACCGGCTGCCCCGGCCTATTCGTTGATCTGTGCTAACTAAAGGATCGTGATCAGGTTTCAAGGTCTGGAGAGTGCTCTCCAGGCCTATGCATGCCGTCAGGACTGCTTGGCACCGCCGCCGATCTGCCAGACATAGGGTGGCTCGGTACCGTTCACATGCCAGTCGCCGATGATGCGTTCCTTGTAGATCACCGGGTTGTGCGAGGCGGCGGTACGGGCGTTGCGCCAGTGGCGATCGAGCTGTTTGGCGGTGCTGGCGCCGGAAGCACCGAGCGTGTTGAACAGGTCGCTGGTGGCACGCAGTACCAGTTCCACGGCGGCCACCTGGGCCTGGGCCGACTCCAGTTCGGCGGCGCTGTTGGCCTGCTGTTCGGCCGTTTCGTCATGGTTAAAGCGCGCCAGATAGGCCTGTTGAGCCGCCTCGGCGGCGCGCAGGGTGCCCGCTTCTGCGGCGTAGACCAGGCCGCTGGCTTTGCCGATCACCTGCAGCACCTGCGGATCCTGGCTCACGGCAGGGGCGTTGCCATGGCTGAATATCCGCGTGCGCTTGCTGGTTTCCTGGCTGAAGTCGCGCACGGCGGCGCGGCCGGAGCCGACGATGACGGCCAGCAGAACCAGTTGGTAAAAGGCCGTCTGGTATTTGAAGCGGGTGGCGAAGTCGATGATGTTCTCTTCCTCGACTACGGCATTCACGAACACCGAGGTGCCGCTGCCGGTGGTGCGCTGGCCGAAACCGTCCCAGTCATCGCTCTGGGTGATGCCCGGTTGCTGGGTGCGGATTGCCGCGATCACGTCGGCGCCGGTGTCATCGCGACGGGCGAACAGGTCGATCCAGTCGGAGAAGATGCTGCCGGTGCTGTAGTACTTGGTGCCATTGACCACCCATTGCTCGCCCTGGCGGGAGACGCGGGTGATGACGTCGCCAATCTTCACCGCGCCGATTTCCGTCCAGGCGCAGCCGACCAGATCACCCTCGACGAAGCGCTTGAACCAGATGTCCTGCGGCGCTCTGGCGTGGGCATTGAGGCGATCCTCGACGAACGCGAAGTGCCCGCGCAGCGCTTGCGGCACGTTGGAGTCGGCCTCGGCCAGCTCGATCAGCAGTTGGAACAGTTGCGGCAAGGACGCGCCAGCGCCGCCGTGTTCGACGGGGACGCGCACGGCGCCGAAGCCGGCCTCCTTCAGCCAGCGGATGGGCTCGAACGGCAGGCTGCGGTTGCGCTCGCGCTCCACGCTACCTTCGGCGATGCGCGCGAAGATGGGCCGGAAGCGGGCGGCAAGGGGTTCGTAGTCGGTGCCGGTAGACAGGTGTGGCACGTGGGCTTGAGCGGTCATCGCAGTTCTCCTCGATTGTTGCGATTGCTGACGGCGTATCCCTCGCAAACTCCGTGCCCTGTATGAAATTGCATATAAATCAATGAATTGTGATTGATCCGGAGCGCCGAGCTGTAGCTGAACCAACAGCTTGTTGAATGGCTGTTGGAAGGCGGGCAGTTCTGCTTTCTGGCGCTGCTGTTGGTCTACGGTCAGTGCTTTAACAGCTTGCGTGCGGTGGAGCAGTGGAAGTTGTTGGTGAGTAATTTCAACTCATTGAATTAAATAGAATTTATTCGTTGGCACGGTTGCTGCTCAACCTCTCTCGAACAATGCCCTAGGGGCAGGAGGGGTGAGTATGAGCGCAAGCGTTATCAAGGTTGTGGTGGTGTCGGGGAGTTTGCGTGTGCCGTCGCGCACTCACGGGCTGCTGGAGGCCCTGGTGCAAAGGCTGCAGGCAAGGTTGCCGAATCTGCACGTGCATTGGGTGCGTATCGCCGAGCTGTCCAGCACCTTGTCCGGTTCGCTCGAGCGCGACACGGCCTCTGCCGATCTGCTGCCTCACTTGCAGGCCATCGAACAGGCTGACTTGCTGCTGGTCGGCAGCCCGGTCTATCGCGCCTCCTACACGGGGTTGTTCAAGCACCTGTTCGATCTGGTCGACCACCATTCGCTCAAGGGCGTCCCCGTGGTGCTGGCGGCTACCGGTGGCAGCGAGCGCCATGCGCTGATGATCGATCACCAGTTACGCCCACTGTTCGCCTTCTTCCAGGCCCACACGCTGCCGTATGGGTTGTACGCCAGCGTCGAGGCCTTCGATGACTACCGCCTTGCTGAAGTTGCGCAGTTCGAACGTATCGAGCGTGTGCTCGACACCGTTGCGGCGTTCTTTCAAATCCCGGTCGCCAGCGCGGCCTGACTTTCCGAGCTACAGGAGACACCGTCATGAGCCAACCGATCAAATTCGCCTACTGGGTACCCAACGTCAGCGGCGGCCTCGTCGTCAGCAAGATCGAGCAACGCACCAGTTGGGATATCGACTACAACCGCAAACTGGCGCAAATCGCCGAACGTTCAGGCTTCGAGTACGCGTTGTCGCAGATCCGCTTCACGGCTGGCTATGGCGCTGATAATCAGCATGAGTCGGTGACCATCAGCCACGCACTCTTGGCCGCCACCGAGACGCTCAAGGTGATCGCCGCGATCCTGCCTGGGCCGTGGACACCGGCGTTGGCGGCCAAGCAACTGGCGACCATCGACCAGTTCACCGCTGGTCGCGTCGCCATCAACGTGGTGTCCGGTTGGTTCAAGGGCGAGTTCCGCGCCATCGGCGAGCCGTGGCTGGATCATGATGAGCGCTATCGCCGCTCCGAGGAGTTCATCCGCGCCCTGAAGGGCATCTGGACGCAGGACAATTTCAGCTTTCACGGCGATTTCTACCGTTTCAACGATTACACCCTCAAGCCCAAGCCGCTGCAGCAACCGCATCCGGAAATCTTTCAGGGCGGCAGCTCGCGAGCCGCGCGCGACATGGCCTCACGGGTTTCCGACTGGTACTTCACCAATGGCAACAGCGTCGAGGGCATCAAGGCCCAGGTCGACGATATCCGCGCCAAGGCGGCAGCCAACGGTCATTCGGTGAAGGTCGGTGTGAACGCCTTCATCATTGCCCGCGATACTGAGGAAGAGGCCCGTGCGGTGCTGGCCGAGATCATCGCCAAGGCCGACCCGGAGGCCGTCAACGGCTTCGGTAGTGAAGTGAAGAACGCCGGCGCGGCCAGCCCGGAGGGCGAGGGCAACTGGGCCAAATCCACCTTCGAAGACCTGGTGCAGTACAACGATGGCTTCAAGACCAACCTGATCGGCACGCCACGGCAGATCGCCGAGCGCATCGTCGCGCTCAAGGCCGTCGGCGTCGACCTGATCCTCTCCGGCTTCCTGCATTTCCAGGAAGAGGTCGAGTACTTCGGCAAGCATGTACTTCCGCTGGTGCGCGAACTGGAGCAGGAGAAGCTCGCGTCACTGGCCGTGGCCTGAGGGGCGCCGTCATGCACGAGGAATCTGCCAGCAACCTGCCGGCCAGCCTGCTTGCTCGCGCGCGTCAGCGCGGAGGTGATGTAGCGCTGCGGCACAAGCGCCTGGGGTTGTGGCAGGAACGCACCTGGGAGCAATTGCTGGCTGAGGTGCAGGGGCTGGCCAGCGGCATGCGCGAGGCCGGTTTCGTTGTCGGCGACAGCCTGGTGATCCTCAGCCGACCGCGTCCCGAGGCGTTGCTGGCGAGCCTGGCGGCGCAGTGGCTGGGCGGTACTGCGGCGCTGCTCGATCCGCTTGCGCCGGCCGAAGAACAACTGACGCTGCTGCGCGAACTCGAAGCCGGCTTCGTACTCGCCGAAGGCCAGGAGGAGGTCGAGCGAGTTCGCCAGGCTGATTCGTTGCCGCGACTGCTGTTCTATGCCGATGGCCGTGGCCTGGCCGATGCCGGCGTGCAGAGTTATGCCCGGCTGGCGGCGCAGCAGCCTGATTCGGCGTTGTCGATTCTTGCGCAAGGCGAACGCCCGGCGTTCAGTTTCCATCGGCTGGATGGTGAAGGGCAGGCTCAGCAGCAATACCTCAGCCATATCGAACTGCTCGGTGAGGCACACGGGCTGATCGAGCAGGAGCGCCTGACCGCGGCCGAGGAGGCTCTGGCTGCACGTACCTTCGCTGCCAGCGGCCAGGCTCGCTACTTGCTGGCGCCCTGGCTGCTGGCAGGTTTTCGGCTGAATTTCCCGGAGAGCCTGGCGACCCGCGACAACGATCGCCGGGAGCTGGGGCCGACCCTGGTGCTCGGTACCCATGAGAGCTACGGCCGTCTGTATGCCTTGGCGCAGCAGCGCCTACCGCTGCCTGGCAGCTTGCTGCGGCGCTGGCTGGATTGGGCGCTCACGGCGCGTGAAGGCGTGCTGCGCTACAGCTTTGGCCACTGGTTACTGCTCAGGCCATTGCGCGATGTCCTGGGCCTGAGCCGTACCCGTGTGCCGTTGCTGGTCGGCGAAGCGCTGCCGAGTGAGGCGCAGGCGTTCTTTGCCGCCCTCGGCGTTGCGCCACGTGCCTGGCCGGAAACGCCCCGTTGGCAGGCTACGCGCACTCTGCGTCCATCCATCGCTGCCTGGCCGCAAGGCCATGAGCAGCCAGCCTGAGGCGTCGTCATGTCGAATTCTCCCTTGTTGGAACTGGAAGGCATCAGCCTGTCTTTCAAGGGCGTCAAGGCCATCAGCGACATCGGTTTTCGCGTTGCCGAAGGCGAGATCTGTGCGCTGATCGGCCCCAATGGGGCGGGCAAGAGCTCGCTGTTGAACATCATCAACGGCGTCTACCGGGCGCAGCAGGGGCGCATTCGCTTTGCCGGCAAGGAGCGCCGCGTGATGCGCCCGCATGCGGCGGCGCTGGGTGGCATCGCGCGCACCTTTCAGAACATCGCGCTCTTCAAGGGCATGAGCGTGCTCGACAACGTGCTCACCGGGCGCAACCTCAAACGCCGCAGCTCCTGGCTGGAGCAGGCGCTGCGCATCGGCCGCGCGCCAGGTGAGGACGACCGTCAGCGCGCGGCGGCGGAGCGGGTGATCGAGTTCCTGCGCATCCAGCCCTGGCGTGATGAAGTCGTCGGCACCTTGCCCTATGGCCTGCAAAAGCGTGTTGAGTTGGCCCGCGCGTTGGCTGCCGAGCCCCGTCTGCTGCTGCTCGACGAGCCGATGGCCGGGATGAATGCCGAGGAGAAGCGCGAGATGAGCCGCTTCATCGTCGAGATCAACCGTGAGTTCGGCACCACGGTGGTGTTGATCGAGCACGACATCGGCGTGGTCATGGGTATTTCCCATCATGTGGTAGTGCTCGATTACGGCCGCAAGATCGGCGATGGCACGCCCGATCAGGTTCGCCATGACCCCGATGTTATCGCTGCCTATTTAGGTGTCCGCCCGGCGGCAGCCTAGCGCCGCGCCCAGGAGTGCTGCATGGAATTTTTTCTTGAGGTATTGATCGGCGGCCTGCTGGCGGGGGTGATGTATTCCCTGGTGGCCATCGGCTTCGTGCTGATCTACAAGGCCAGCGGCGTATTCAACTTCGCCCAGGGGGCGATGGTGCTGTTCGCCGCCCTGACCTTCGTCAGTTTGCTGGAACGCGGCGTACCGTTCTGGTTGGCGTTCATCGTCACCTTGGCGGTGATGGTGGCCTTGGCATTGGCCATCGAACGGGCGGTGCTGCGACCGCTGGTAGGGCGTTCGCCGATTACCCTATTCATGGCCACTCTGGGCCTGGCCTACATCATCGAAGGCGCCGCGCAGGCGCTGTGGGGCGCCCAGGTGCATGGCCTGGAACTGGGCATCAGCGACGAGCCACTGGAGTTGGGCGGTCTGTTGCTGTCGCAGTTCGACCTGTTCGCCGCCGGTACTGCCGCGGCGCTGGTGCTGTTGCTGTCGCTGCTTTTCAACCGCACGCGCATCGGCCTGTCATTGCGGGCGGTAGCCGACGATCCGCGCGCGGCGCTGGCTATCGGTATCCGCCTGCCGAGGGTATGGGCGGTGGTCTGGGCCGTCGCCGGTTTCGTCGGGCTGGTCGCCGGGTTGCTCTGGGGCGCACGCCTGGGGGTGCAGTTTTCGCTTTCGCTGGTGGTGCTCAAGGCTCTGCCGGTGCTGATCATCGGCGGCTTCACCTCGATCAGCGGGGCGATCGTCGGCGGGCTGATCATCGGCGCCTCGGAAAAAGTCGCCGAGGTTTACCTCGGGCCGATCATCGGCGGCGGCATCGAAAACTGGTTCCCCTATGTGCTGGCCCTGCTGTTTCTGCTGGTGCGTCCGGCGGGGCTGTTCGGCGAACGCGCCATCGAGCGGGTCTGAGGAGAGTCGATCATGCTGTACCAAGAAGCTGGCCAGTTCAGCGTGCGCTACGCCAACGACCGCCGATTCTTCCGTCTGCGCCAGGATCGCCTGGGCCTGGCCGCGTTGCTGTCATTCGTCTTCATCGGTGTGCCGCTGCTGGGCAATGACTACTGGTTCAGCGCCATCCTGATTCCATTCCTGGTGCTGTCGCTGGCCGGTCTCGGGCTCAATCTGCTGACCGGTTACGCCGGGCAATTGTCGCTGGGTTCGGCGGCGTTCATGGCAGTTGGCGCCTTTGCTGCCTACAACTTCGAGCTGCGCATTGCCGGGCTGCCGCTGATCGTCAGTCTATTGCTGGGTGGCCTGGTGGCGGCGCTGGTGGCCATCGTCTTCGGCCTGCCGAGCCTGCGTATCAAGGGTTTCTATCTGCTGGTATCGACTCTGGCAGCGCAATTTTTCGTGCAATGGGCGTTAACCCGCTTCAGTTGGTTCAGCAATGACAGTGCTTCTGGCGTGATCAGCGCACCGCCGTTGGTGGTGGCCGGGCATGACTTTTCTTCACCGGCGGGGCGCTACCTGCTGACCCTGGCGGTGGTCAGTGCGCTGTTCTGGCTGGGAACCAATTTGGTACGCAGCGAACTTGGACGCAACTGGATGGCGGTGCGCGACATGGATACCGCCGCCGCGGTCATCGGCATTCCCTTGCTCAAGACCAAACTGCTGGCCTTCGCCATCAGCGGCTTCTTCCTCGGCGTTGCCGGCTCGCTTTGGGCCTTCACCTATCTGGGTACCGTGGAGCCCCACGGCTTCGACCTGAACCGCTCGTTCCAGATCCTGTTCATCATCATTATCGGCGGCCTGGGCAGCATCCTCGGCAACTTCCTGGGCGCTGCCTTCATCGTGCTGTTCCCGGTGCTGCTGTCGAACCTGGCCTCCCAACTGCCGGCCGGGCTGATCGATGCCGGGCAGGTGGAGAACCTGCAGAAGATCGTCTTCGGCACGCTGATCATCGTCTTCCTGATCAAAGAGCCGGAGGGCCTGGCGCGCCTCTGGCACCGTTTTCGCGAGCGCGCGCGGCGGTGGCCGTTGCGCTACTGAGCGAACCCTCGAAGCGGACGCCCGTCCGCGAAAAACACTGCCCTCTGATTTGCAAAGGATAACCACGATGTCGACCCGATCCGTCCTCGGCCGCCTTGCGTTGGCCGTAACCCTCGCCGCTGGCGCACTCCACGTGCAGGCGGCCAACGAACAGTACTTCCCGCTGCAAAGCTACCGCGTCGGGCCTTATGCCGCTGGCGGCACCGGATTCTTCGGCGGTTTCATCGACTATCTCAAGTACGTTAATGCCAACGGCGGTGTGAATGGGGTCAAGCTGACCTGGAGCGAGTGCGAAACCGAATACGTGGTGGAGAAGGGTGTGGAGTGCTACGAGCGCCTCAAGGGTGGGCTCAACGGTGCGCCGGCTGCGGCCACCAATCCGCTGTCGGTGGGCATCGCCTACGCCACGCTGGATCGCTCCACGGCCGACAAGCTGCCGCTGATCACCATCAACCACGGGCGTACCGACTCCACCGACGGCAGCGTGTTTCCCTATGCCTTCCCGCTGCAGCTCAATCCGTATTCCGAGGTCTCGGCCATCGTCAACTGGATCGGCCAACAGGCCGGCGGCGAGCAGGGCCTCAAGGGCAAGAAGATCGTCACGCTTTACCACGGCTCGCCCTACGGCAAGGAAACCAACGAGGTGCTGCAAACTCTTGCTGACAAGTACGGCTTCGAACTGACCCTGCTGGAGGTGCCGCACCCAGGCAACGAACAGCAGTCGCAGTGGTTGAACATTCGCCGGCTGAAACCGGACTGGGTGATCCTGCGCGGCTGGGGCGTGATGAACCCGGTGGCGCTGAAAACCGCGCAGAAGGTTGGCTTCCCGACTGACCACATCATCGGCAACATCTGGAGCAACTCCGAAGAAGACGCCGCACCTGCCGGCGCCGCCGCCAAGGGTTTCATCTCCATCACCACGCACCCGTCCGGCACCGACTTCCCGGTGCTGCAAGGCATCAAGCAGGACGTGGTGGACAAGGGGCAGGGTGACCTGGCCGATCCGAAGCGCTTCGGCACCGTTTACTATAACCTGGGGGTGGTCAATGGCATCCTCAACGTCGAGGCGCTACGCCTGGCCCAGGAGAAGTTTGGCAAACAGCCGCTCAGCGGTGAGCAGGTGCGCTGGGGCTTCGAGAATCTGAACCTGGACGACGTACGCCTGCAGGCACTCGGTGCCAAGGGCTTGGTGCAGCCGCTGAAATTGTCCTGCTCTGATCACGAGGGTGGTGGCGCGGTACGCTTCCAGCAGTGGGACGGGCAGAAATGGAACCTGATCAGTGACTGGGTGCAGGCGGATCGCGCGCTGTTGCGGCCGATCATCGAGGCATCGTCGCAGAAGTATGCCAAGGAGAAAGGCATCACCCCTCGTGATTGCAGCAAGGAAAGCTGATGGGGCGGGGCTGGTCGAGGCGGATGCCTCGGCCAGTTCATTTCATCAAGAGCTTGTCGTAAAACGCCTAGCCAAGCTTGAACAGGCGCTCGGCATTACCGCTGAAGAACTTCTCCAGCACCTCGTCCCTCAATCCCAGGCGCTGGGCATCCTCGATGCTCTGGCAGATCGGGCGGAAGGTGTAGGAGGAGCCGAACAGCAACTGGTCGGCGAGAAAGCCGTTGGCGGCCTGCACATAGCCTTCGCTGCCGGGCAGGAACAGGTACATGTCTGGCACCAGGTGGATGTTCTCGTAGCGGAAGGCCACGCCGATGGCCTGCTGCACGTTGGGCCAGTAGCCGTGGTAGGCGACGATCTGCAGGTCCGGGAAGGCGCGCGCCACGGCCGCCAGGCGGCCCGGGTCGTTGTAGGCCGGATCGGGGGTGGTCGGGCCGCTCATCAGAAACAGCGGGATTCCACGCTTCTGCAGGTGCTCGTAGATCGGCCAGTACAGCGCATCGTCCGGGTGCCGCGCCGGGTCGCCGAAGCCGGGTTCCAGGTCGATGCCGGCCAGGCCTAGCTGGTCTATGGCGCGGTCGATTTCCTTCAGTGCGCCTTCGATGCCCTGCAATGCCGGCTCCACCGCGCCGATACCGAGCAGTTCGTCGTGGCCATGGACGATGCCGTGGATCGTATCGTTGGGCAGGTGCTGGCTCGGCGTATGCCGGCCAACCACCACGGCCTTGCGCAGGCCGGCCTCGCGTACTTCGGTGAGAAATCCTTCGGGTGTCAGCGAGCGCTCGAAGTGATCGTCCGCGCCACGGGTGCCGACGCGGCGGTTGAGCCACCGGGCGACGTCATGTTCGGGCGAGCCGGGTACGCCACCGAAGAAGGGGTGCAGGTAGGCTGGGCGACAGCGCAGGTCGATGACCTTCATGCGACTTTCTCCTTGCCGGCACGCACGTCGAAGGCACCGCCGGTGAACGCGCCTTCGACGGTGACCTTGCCCTTGCCGGGCAGCAGCGGGAACACCAGTTCGGCGAAGCGGTAGGCTTCCTCCAGATGCGGGTAGCCGGACAGCACGAAGCTGTCGACGCCCAGATCCGCATATTCCAGCAGGCGTGCTGCGACCGTTTCCGGATCGCCCACCAGGGCGGTACCGGCGCCGCCGCGCACCAGGCCGACGCCGGCCCAGAGGTTGGGTGCGACCTCCAGCTTGTTGCGATCGCCGCCGTGCAGCGCGGCCATGCGCCGCTGGCCTTCGGAGTCCATCTTGGCATAGTTGGCCTGGGCTGCGGCGATGGTGGCTTCGTCCAGATGGCTGATCAGCTCGTCGGCGGCGGCCCAAGCCGCATCAACGGTTTCGCGCACGATCACGTGCAGGCGCACGCCGAAGCGCACGGTACGGCCCTGTTTGGTGGCGCGGGCGCGAACGTCGGCAATTTTCTCGGCCACGGCGGCCGGTGGCTCGCCCCAGGTCAGGTAGGCATCGACGTGCTTGGCCGCCAGTTCGTGGGCGGCAGGTGAAGAGCCGCCGAAGTACAGCGGCGGGTAGGGTTTCTGTACCGGCTCGAAGAAGTTCTGTGCGCCGCGTACCTTGAGGTGCTTGCCGTCGAAGTCGACTTTCTCGCCCTGCAGCAGGCGACGCCAGATGCTGAGGAACTCATCGGAGGCTTCATAGCGCTCGTCGTGGGCGAGGAATACGCCGTCGGCTTCCAGTTCGGTGGCATCGCCGCCGGGCACCACGTTGAGTAGCAGACGACCGCCGCTGGCCTGATCCAGGCTGGCGGCCTGGCGGGCCGAAGCAGTGGGGTTGCCCAGCGACGTGCGCAGCGCCACCAGCAGTTTGATGCGCTGGGTGACCGGCACCAGGCTGGCAGCGGTGACCCAGGGATCGAGGCAACTGGCGCCGGTGGGAATCAGCAAGCCGTCGTAGCCGAGCTGGTCGGCAGCTACCGCGATCTGCCGCATGTAGGCGTTGGTGGCCGGACGGCCGCTGCCGGAGTGACCCAGGTAGCGGGTGTCGCCAGAGGTGGGCAAGAACCAGAATATGTCGAGACTCATCATGTTTTCCTCGTTGCTGTGGTTGAGGCAACGCAAGGTAAGTATGGAGCCGGTGACGCGTGCCGCATGTTCAGGCGGCGTGCGTGCCGGCTTCTTATATCGATAGTTGTACCGTCCTGTCAGGACGTGCCTGGCTCTGCGGCCGACGTCGATTGACCACCAGTTCGCCGATGGCGATCAGCCGGGCGCGGGTGATGTTGCGGCTCAGCCCGAGCAGGCTGGCGGTGTGTACCTGATTGCAATGGCAGAAGCGGTAGGCAGTGCGTAGCAGACTGTCCTCGACCTTCTCGTGCAGGCCACCCGCCTGTTCCTCGAACAGCCGGTGGAAGGCGCGCAACAATTGTTCGTCGGCACTTTCGAGGGCGGCTGCCTGCGGCTGATCCTGGCGTTCTATGCGCAGGTGCGACAGGCGCAGATCGTCGTCCTGCACCAGGCCGTTACGGCACACCAGCAAGGTATGGTGGATGACGTTCTCCAGCTCGCGGATGTTGCCCGGCCAGTCGTAGCTCACCAGTTTGCGTTCGGCCTCGGCGGACAGGCGCACTTCGCCGTAGCCCAGGCGGCTGCAGTAGGTTTTGATGAAGTGCCGGGTCAGCGGCAGGATGTCGCCCGGGCGCTCACGCAGCGGGTAGAGCTGCAGGCTGACGACGTTGAGGCGGTAGTACAGATCCTCGCGGAAGTTGCCGGCGCCGATGGCCTTGTCCAGCTGCACGTTGGTGGCGGCGACCACGCGCACGTTGATCGGGATGCTCTTGCGCGAGCCCAGGCGCACCACCTCGCGCTCCTGTAATACGCGCAGCAGCTTGACCTGGATGGCCATGGGCAGATCGCCGATCTCGTCGAGGAACAGCGTGCCGCCGTTGGCTTCCTCGAACCAGCCAGCCTTGGCCGCCAAGGCGCCGGTGAAGGCGCCTTTCTCATGGCCGAACAGTTCCGCCTCCACCAGCGACTCGGAGAAGGCGCCGCAGTTGACCGCCATGAAGGGGCCGTCGCGACGGCCGCTGAGGTTATGGATGTGGCGCGCGACCAGCTCCTTGCCCGTGCCGGTTTCGCCGATGATCAGGACGCTGGCCTCGCTGGGTGCGACCTGTTGCAAGTGGGCGAGAAGCGCCTGCGATCTAGGGTCTTCGAAGACCTGTGCGGTCGCCCGGATCGAGGTAGCCAGTGTCGGCGAGGGGGGGAGGGTCAGCAGTTGCATGGGGATCCCTACGAATAGAAAGACGGGGTGGGACGCGTCTGGTTCAGTGCCCACTCACCCAGTTCGTGGAGCTTGTAGTCCACCGGGTCGTGCAGGCTCTGGGTACGCAGGTTGCGCCAATAGCGGTCGAGGCGTAGCGAGGCGTGGGTGGCGCGGGCGCCGGTCACCTCGAACAGACGGTTGCAGATATCCAGCCCGGTGCGGGCAGCCGCCACCTTGGCCGTGGCAATGGACAGCGCCAGTTGCGCGCGCTCCTCGGCACCGAGGGCGTGTTCCTTGTGCCACGCTTCGTCGAGTTGCGCGGCGGCGCGTTCCACCAGCAGTCGCACGCCTTCCAGGCCCACCCAGAACTCGCCGTAGTGGCGCAGTACGTAAGGGTCTTCGCTGATGTGCTGGGCCTTGGAGCGAAACCAGGGCCGGCCTTCCTTGAGGGTGTACTGACGGGCTTCCTCCAAGGCGCCTTCGGCGATGCCGAGGAAGATATGGGCGAAGTGCAACTGAGCGATCAGCGGGCGCAGGCAGGCAAAGGGCGTGCTCAGCGGGCCGGGGTCGAGCAGCAGTTCGTTCTCTTCCACGCGCACGCGCTCGAAAGTGGCGCTGCCACTATCGGTCTGGCGCTGGCCCATGTTGTTCCAGTCACCATGTAGCGTGATGCCGGTGCGGCCACTGGGAATGGCGGCGATCAGCAGTTTGCCGCCGGCGCTTTCGTCGACCGCAGAGGCAATCAGCATTTCCGAGTCGCTGGCGCCGGAACAGAAGCTCTTTTTGCCGGAAAACTCACGCCAGCCATCGAAGGTCTTGACCACGGTGCGGGTATCCAGCGGATTGAGCGCATTGCCCCAGAACCAGTTCTTGCGCGCGGTCTGCTCGAACCAGGGCTGCCACTGATCGGGGCGAGAGAACAGGCGCACGGTAGCCAGCATCAGGTGCTGAAAGCCAAAAACATGGGCGATGGAACTGTCGACCTTGGCGAATTCGCGCACGACTCCCAGGGTTTCGCTCCAGCTGGCGCCAAGGCCGCCGAACTGGGTCGCAATGCTCATCGACAACAGGCCGCTCTGACGGATCGCATCGCGCTGTAGCTTGGGTGTGCCGCCGGCCTCGTCGCGCTCGACGGCTGTCTCGGCGAAATTCGCAGCCAGTCGGCGAGCGGCCTGCAAGGGACTGAGCACGGTGGGTTGTTGATTGGTTCTCACGCGATATCCCTCGCTGATTGGTCTTCCAGGCAAATGGGGGGCTGGCTCATGGAAGCTCCTCAGGCGATCTTGCTCAGGGCGGGGGTCTGGCCACGCACTAGAGCGGCAGTTCGCTCGGCAGCCAGTTCTATGCGCGCCTGAAGGGCATCGCTAGCGACGCGGTAATCGGCGAAGTCGGCCTCACTGGCGTACACGCCGATGGGCAGGGTCAGCGACTGGAAGAAGCTGAAGAGCGGACGCAACTGGTGATCGAGCACCAAGGCATGCCGTTCACTACCACCGGTGGCGGCGAGCAGCACCGGGGTGTCGATCAGCGCACTTTGATCGATGAGGTCGAACAGGTGCTTGAACAGCCCTGGGTAGGTGCCGCGATAGACCGGTGCGGCGACCACCAGTAAATCGGCTGACTCGATCTGGCGCAGCTCGTGTTCGACGGTTACCGACAGCTCCTTGCGCCACAGCGCACCACCGAGCGGGCGGGCGATGTTGCCCAGTTCGATCAGGTGGGTGTCGATAGCCAGATGCTTGCCGATTTCGCAGACGATGGCTTCGGTCAGTGCCAATGTGCGCGAGGGACGGGAGGTGCCGCCGGAAACGGCGACTATTTTAAAGGGAGTGCTCATCCGAGATATTCCTGTAGGGCTGTTGCTCGAAGCGAGGCACTTGGAGCAATCGCCATACCAGCAGCGGTTCCCCCGGAAAAACTGGCTTGGCCGGCACCAGGTAGCTTGGAGTCTGTTGATCTGGCACGCGGATTGTTGAATCGCTGTTGTTGTGGCAGCAGTTGGTCTGCTGTTGCTATGGCAGCAGCTCGTAGGGCGTGATCGGACGCAGGTAATGGCTCGAGCCTGAGCTTTTTCGGGTGTTCGAGCATTGGCGGTAGAGCCTTTTCGCAGCCGTGATACCTTGTCTTATAAAGGCTGGAGGGTTATCTCTAAAAATAATATAAATAAATATTTATATTATTTTTAGAGATAACAGGCGGTGCCACACCAAGCGCAGTCTGGAAGCCAACTGCAGCACCCTTGCTTCTGCGCCAACAGCTGCGACTGTGAATACGATTAGCTGTCGCTCATCCAAACTGCTTTCGATACGCCCCGGGCAACGCCCCAGTCACCTTGCTGAATGCCCGTGTAAAAGCGGCTACCGACTGGTAGCCGCAGGCATCGGCTGTTTCGGCGACCGGTTGTCCTTGTTGCAGCAGGCGACACGCCTGACGCATGCGCAGGGTCAGCAGCACATGGCCTGGCGAGGTGCCGGCCAGTTCCTGAAAGCGTTTGCAGAAGGCCGAGCGCGACAGGCCGGTCAGCTCGGCCATCTGCTCCAGTGGCCAGGCTTGTTGGGGCTCTGCGATCAGGCGTTCGAGCAGCGCAGCGAATTGTGGGTGGCGGGCCAGGCCCAGCAGGCCGCCGAGGTCTGCCACGGCCTGGCCCTGCTCGCGCAGCACGTAGAGAAACAGCAAGTGGCTAAGGCGCTCGAGCAGGGCGACGGCCGGGCCATCGCTACGTGAGCACTCCTCCATGATCAATTCGAACAGCCGCCGTGCGGCGCTGGAGCCTGGATCACCGGCGCGCAGGACCAAGTGATCCGGCAAGCCATCGATGATCAGGCTGCTCAGCCCCGGACGGAAATGAAAGAAGCCACAGACCAGGCTCACGCCATCCTGCGTGCTGGCGTCCAATGGCAGCATGGCGATGCGCGGGTTGCACTGCGCCTGTCCAGGCGAGGCCGCGTCGGATAGCCGATAGGGCAGGTCGCGCAGCAGGAACACGGCGTCGCCGCTGTACAGGGCGATGCTTTGTTCGCGTTCGGCCAGGTGCAGCCAGCACTTGCCCTGTACCAGCAGGTGGAAACTGGCCCGTGCCAGGCCGTGGGTACTGGCCTGCCAACTGCCACAGTAACGGCCGACATGGAACAGACTGGCGTCCAGTTCCAGGCTGTCTAATAACCATTCAAAAGGGGCAGTGGAAGAATTCATCTAATGGAAAGACTCAAGAGCAAGTGAATGCGACTTTAGAATATGGCTCATGATTTTTATAACCAAGACAATAGTGTCACACCTCTTGGTTAGGAGATGAACCATGTCTCGCGTCACCCTACAGACACTCGAATCGGCCCCGCAAGAAGCCCGTACTTTCCTGCAGAACGCCCTGAGCAACTCGGGTTTCATCCCCAATCTGCTGGCTGTTTTGGCCAATGCACCGGCTGCCCTGGAAACCTATATCACCGTCTCCGCGCTCAACGGCAAGACCAGCCTCGGCCTGGCCGAGCGCGAGGTGATCCAGTTGATCGCCGCCACCACTCATGGCTGCAGCTTCTGTGTAGCTGGCCATACGGCGGTCGCCCAGAACAAGGCCAAGTTGCCGGCCGAGGTGATCGAGGCATTGCGTGCCCGTGGCGAGTTACCCAATGCCCGTTACGAGGCCCTGGCCGCCTTCACCCGAGCGGTGATCGCCGCCCGTGGCAACGTCAGCGATGCCGAGTACCTGGCTTTCAAAGATGCCGGTTTCGAAGAGGGCCAGGCGCTGGAGGTGATCCTCGGCGTAAGCCTGGCGACCTTGTGCAATTTCGCCAACAGCTTTGCCCATACGCCGCTCAACCCTGAGCTTGCGCGCTACCGCTGGGAACAGGCCGAGGCCTGAGTACCTGCCCTGAAGGAGACCGACCGCATGCTCGATCACTCGTTGCGCCAATGGCTGGACGCTCAGGCCGATGCACTCGACCGTGGCCTGCTAGACGGTGAAGCCCTGCTTGGCCAACTGGCCGCCGCCGATGTGTTGCGCCACGGCGTTGCGCCCGAGCTGGGCGGCGTGGGTGGGGACGTGACCGATGCTGTCGAAGCCATCGCCCAGGTCGCCAGCCATTCACTCACCGCCGCGTTCGTCTTATGGGGCCAGCGCGCCTTTATCGAGTACCTGCTGCAGAGCGACAACGCGGGGCTGCGCGAACGCCTGCTGGGAGACCTGCTCCGCGGGAGCAAGGCGGGTGCCACCGGCCTGTCCAACGCCATGAAGTTTCTTTCCGGTATCGAAAAGCTGGGCGTGGCGGCCCAGGCGCAGGGCGATGGCTGGCGACTGGACGGCCAACTGCCGTGGGTCACCAACCTGCGCAAGAGCGGCTTCACCGTGGCCGCCGCCATCGACCTGCCGGGCGCGCAGCCCTTCGTGGCGGCGCTGCCGGATGACTTGCCGGGGCTGGTGCGCAGCGAAGACCTGCAGCTGCTGGGCCTGCAGTCGAGCAATACCGCGGCGATCCGTATCGAAGGCGCAGCACTCAGCCGAGATTGGTTGATCGCCGCCGATGCGCGCAGTTACCTGCCGCGCGTGCGCCCAGCCTTCCTTGGCTTGCAGTGTGGCCTGGCGATTGGCCTGGCGCGGCGCGCCCTGGTGGAAGCCAAGGCGCGGATGGGCGATGGTCGCTCGGTGCTGGAAGGCGAATGGCAGGTGCTCGAAGCTGAGCTCAAGGGGCTCGAGCGCGCGCTGCACGATGGTTTGCAGCACGGCCATTTCGCCGCCGGCCCGGTGCCGCTGTTCAAGATTCGTATCGGCCTGGCCCAGGTGGCGGCCGAGGCGGTACAGCTGGAGTTGCAGGCCAGCGGCGGCAAGGCCTACCTGCAAGCTTACGGCAGCGGTTTTGCCCGGCGCCTGCGCGAGTCTGCCTTCGTGCCCGTGGTTACGCCGAGCCTGGTGCAACTGCGTAGCGAGCTGCGCAAGCACGGTGAGTTGGCCGCATGACCGTCCTGCATGCGCGTGACATCAGTTTGGGCTACGCCCAACGCAGCGTGCTGGAAGGCTTCCAGCTGGAGCTGCGCGCCGGCGAGCTGGTCAGCATTCTCGGCCCCAGCGGGGTGGGTAAGTCCAGCCTGCTGCGCGTGCTGGCCGGCTTGCAGGCGGCGCAGCAGGGCAGCGTGGAGCTATTTGGCGAGCAACTGAACGGGCCGCACCCACGGGTGGCGGTGGCTTTTCAGGATCCGTCGCTGCTGCCCTGGCTGAGCCTGGAGCAGAACGTCGGCTTCGGCCTGGACTTCGCCCGTCAGCCGAGTCGCACAGGGGAGCAGCGTCAGGCGCTGATCGACCAGGCGATTACCGCCGTGGATCTTGCCCACGCCCGCGAGCGCTACCCCAGTGAACTCTCCGGTGGCATGGCCCAGCGCACCGCGCTAGCCCGCTGTCTGGCCCGCGAGCCGCACGTACTGCTGCTCGACGAGCCCTTCGGCGCACTGGACGAAGTGACCCGTGCCGACATGCAACAGCTGCTGCTGAACCTGATCCGCGAGCGGCATACCGCCGCCGTGCTGATCACCCATGACATCGATGAAGCGCTGCTGCTGTCCGACCGTATCCTGCTACTGGGTGGCACCCCGGCGCACACGCTCGATCAGTGGCGCATCGACCTGCCGCAGCCTCGCGCTGACCTGGTCGATGAGCTGGGCGCCTTGCGCGTCGACATCCTCAAAACCCTACGGCGGGCGAGCCGCAACAACGGACCTTCACTCGAACCGCTGGAGCCCTGCCATGTGCCTGGACGATCCCACCCATACGCGTCGTGATTTCATCAAACTGACTGGCCTGCTCACCGCAGCCGGTGCTTTCCCGCTGCTGACCAGCTTGCAGGCGCGTGCCGCCAGCGAGCCCGACGCGCCGGTGCGCATCGGCTATCTGCCGATCACCGACGCCACTCCCTTGCTGGTGGCGCACAACAATGGCCTGTTCGAGGCCGAGGGCATCCAGTCCGAGCGGCCGGTGTTGCTGCGCAGCTGGGCACAGGTGATCGAGGCGTTCATCTCCGGCCAGGTCAACGTCATCCACCTGCTGTCGCCGATGACCGTGTGGGCACGCTACGGCAGCCAGGTGCCGGCCAAGGTGGTGGCGTGGAACCACGTCGGCGGTTCGGGGTTGACCGTGGCCCCTGGCATCGAGGACGTGAAGCAGCTCGGCGGGCAGTCCATCGCCATCCCGTTCTGGTACTCGATCCACAACGTGGTGGTGCAGCAGTTGCTGCGTGACAGCGGCCTGACCCCGGTGAGTAGGGCGGCCAACGCCAGCGTCGCCGCCAACGAGGTCAATCTGGTGGTGCTGCCGCCCTCGGACATGCCGCCGGCCCTGGCCAGCAAACGCATTGCCGGCTACATCGTGGCCGAACCGTTCAATGCCCTGGCCGAGAACCTCAAGGTCGGGCGCATCCAGCGCTTCACCGGCGATGTGTGGCGCAACCATGCCTGCTGCGTGGTGTTCATGCACGAGCACGACCTGAACAACCGCCCCGAGTGGTCGCAAAAGGTGGTCAACGCCATCGTCAAGGCGCAACTGTGGACGCGCGACAACCGCGCGGAGGCGGCACAGTTGCTGTCCAAGGACGGTGCCAATCGCTACACACCCCATGCGCCGGACGTGCTCAGCCGCGTGCTGGCACCGGTGGCCAGCGAACGTGACGCTTATCTGGCCAGCGGCGCGATCCAGCACGGCGACTGGGCCGACAAGCGTATCGACTTCCAGCCGTATCCCTTCCCCAGCTACACCGAGGAACTGGTCAAGCGCCTGAAGAGCACCTTGATCGAAGGCAACAGCAGTTTCCTTGCCGATCTCGACCCGGCTGCCACGGCGCGCGATCTGGTGGACGATCGCTTCGTGCGCACGGCCATCGAAGCGGTCGGTGGGCTCAAGGCCTTCGGTGCGCCGGAAAGCTTCGAGCGCGTCGAGGAGATCGCGGTGTGAGCACTTCGCTGAAGAGCTGGGGGCTCGGTCTGGCAGGGCTATTCGGTCTGTTCGTTCTCTGGTGGTTGCTGCTGGCGCTGTTCAGCAGCGGCGAAGGCTTGGTGGCGCTATTCACGCCCCAGGCCACACTGGCCAGCCTAGTCGAGCTGCTGCAACGGCCGGAGCTGTTCGAGCATGTGCTGGTGAGCCTCAAGCGCATCTTCATAGGCCTTGGTCTGGCGTTGCTGATTGGTGTGCCGCTGGGCCTGCTGGTGGGCAGCTGGCGTAACCTGGAGTGGGCGACTACTCCGGCATTCCAATTCCTGCGGATGATCTCGCCGCTGTCGTGGATGCCGATTGCTGTAATGGTGATGGGCGTCGGCGACCAGCCGATCTACTTCCTGCTGGCCTTCGCTGCGGTGTGGCCAATCCTGCTCAACACTGCCGCTGGCGTGAAGCAACTCGACGGCCGATGGCTGCAGCTAGCGCGTAGCCTCAGTGCGACACGCTGGGAAACCCTGCGTCGGGTAATCGTGCCCGGCGTGCTTGGTCACGTACTGACTGGAGTGCGCCTGGCAATCGGAATTCTGTGGATCGTGCTGGTGCCCTGCGAGATGCTCGGGGTAGGCGCCGGCCTTGGTTACTACATTCTCGATACGCGCGACCGCCTGGCCTATTCCGAGCTGATGGCAATGGTTTTACTGATTGGAGTATTGGGTTTTTGCCTCGATGTTGCGGCGCGCTCGCTGTATGCGCGGTGGAGCCACGTTGCGAGTGGCTGAATCAGTGTGTGAGGCTAACGTCGGCCGGGCCTTAACACCAGGGGCCCCGCCGGTAATCGAGTCTGAGCATCGAGTTGAAGACGGTTGAACATGCTCCGCGGCGTATGAGGAACTGGCAGCGAAGCTATTTCAGCCAGCTGAGGCAGCGAAGCCTTGGCTCAGTTGAGCAGGCCTATGTCTGCAGCGATGGAAAATAAATGCAACGGGCCGCTCGCCTGCTACCTTGGCATCACCACACTGGCCCTGACCTCGCGACAGTCCCGTCCACCTTCCGCCCATGAGTCGCACCGCGTCTACTGAACAACCTACTGACCAACAGCTGGAACGATGACTGGTGCAACATTCAGCTCTTTTTCAGGAGCGCTTACACGCTCGGGCAGCGTCGGTACAGCGCGGCTGAGGTCCTGTTCGGCGTAACGCAATTGGCGCTCGCGTATGAAGTTGTATTTGCCTTCGGTCAGTTGGTTGGCATGGTCGAAGTCATTGATGATTGTCGGCTTGATGAACACCATCAGGTTCTTCTTAGACACTTCCTTGCGGTCGCTGCGGAATAGGCGACCAATTACAGGGACCTTTGAGAAGAAGGGAACCCTGTCACCGGCATCGCGAACCTCATCCGAGATCAGCCCTCCCAGGACCAGGGTCATGTTGTCCTTGATCAGCACGCGAGTCTCAACAGAGCGTTTGTTGGTCACGATATCGGCTGCGCTCGTATCACTACTGACGCTGGAAATTTCCTGGTAGACGTTGAGCGTTACCGAATCACCTTCGTTGATTTGCGGCTTGATCTTGAGGGTGATACCAACGTCCTGACGCTCAATGGTCTGGAACGGGTTGGTGGAGGGGTTTGAGGCGCTGGTTGAGCTGCCGGTCACGAACGGGACGTTCTGGCCCACGACGATCTTGCCTTCCTCGTTGTCGAGGGTGACCAGGTTGGGTGTGGACAGGATGTTCATCGAGTCATCTGTCGAAAGTGCGCGCACCAGAGCTTGCAGAGAACCATTGCTGTAGAAACCCAGGCTCAGCCCTGCATCGAGTTTGAGCGGGTTAGTGGGCAGGCTATCGATGGCATTGCCCTTGAGCGATGACTTGAAGCCTGCGAACGTCTTGGTGCCGTCGGAGGTCTTCCACTGTACGCCCAGCTCGTTGACCTTGTTATCCGATACCTCCACGATCACGGCCTCTACCAGCACCTGCGCACGTCGGATGTCCAGGCGCTTAACCACCCCGTTCACGGTGTCCATGATTGCAGGTGGCGCGCTTATGATCAGGGCATTGGTGGTGTCGTTAGCCTGAATGGAAATGTCGGCGCTACTGATGCCTACGTCCTTGTCCTGCTTTTGCAGGCTGGTGGCAACGTTCTGAAGAATTTGCGCCAGTTCAGATGCCTTCAGGTAGTGCAGGTAGATCACTTGGGTGTCGCGAATGATATTGCCGGGGCGGTCAAGATTGGTCAGGACATCACGTAGTTGTTGGCGCTTGCTCGGGTCACCTGAGATGAGGATGCTGTTGGTGCGCTCATCGACCGAGACACTCATCTTGCTTCCGCCTTCTGGCCCGCCTGATTGGGGAACCAAGGTGCCAAGCATTGTCGACAGCTCTTTGGCGTTGGCGAACTTGAGTGGAATAACGTCAATCTCGAACTGGCCGGCGCGATCGATTTCTGCAACCAGCTTGAGCAGTTGGTTGATGTTGGAGGCGCGGTCCGAAATGATCAGCGCGTTGCTATCAGGGTAGGCGGCGAGGTGACCGACTTGAGGCACCATTGGCCTGAGAATATTGACCAACTGGGTGGCGGGTACGTGATCGGTTCGGATTACGCGCACGACGAGCTGATCGTCATTTAATTCGTTGTCCTCAACCACCGGGACACCGGTCTGTTTGGCGTTGGCATCGGGTATGACCTTTACCGCATCCGCTGATTCAATTGCTGAAAAACCATGGACTTGCAGCACAGAAAGAAAAACTCTGTACGCTTCTTCCGGCGCCATGGATTCGTTCGAGATAACAGTGACTTTGCCAGTTACCCGTGGATCGATGATGAAGTTTTTTCCGGTAGCCTTGGCAATCCACTCAATGAACGAGCGGATATTGGTGTCTTGCATGTTGATGCGCACTTCATCGCCCGATTGCGGCTCTGCCTCTTGAGCCCAGCTAACAGGGCTGAGACAGATAGTGGCCAGCAGCAACACTTTCAGAACGGCTTGGGTCGACACGTTAGGCACTCTACTACTTGTTTTGCGCGAGTTTGCGCTGGATGTACTGTTGATAAGCAGTTGGCAGATTCTGGTCGACAGCCGTTGAGGGCATGGGCGGATTGTCTGCCGGCACCTGTGCGATAACTTCGTTGACGTTGTTCTGATTGGTTACTGCAGTGATGTCAGCCTGTTGGGCCGTCGGAAGCGGACTGCCAAGAGAGTTTCCGGCAGGCATTTCCCCAAACCCTTTAAAGCTGATCTGTTCAAGTTTCCCATTGCGTTTCAATGTGATGCGATGACTTTCAATACCCTGCACGATGATGCCAGGACGTGCTTCGTCACCTGGCTTGAGAATCATCGTGCGATCGCCATCCTCCAGGATCACAGAGCTCTGCGCTGCTTGTGCCATGAAAAAAATCGCGGAAACTTGCAGGTTCAAATTGCTTTCTGGAAGTTTTTCAATCGCTTGCGCATCTAAATTTCTTTCACTGCCTCTAGTGCCAAATAAACCTAACATCGCACTGCTTGGTTTATTGCTTTCCGCTGGGGTATTCGTAGGCGCGCTTGGCGCTGAGCTGGAAAGGGCAGGTTGCTCGTTCAGGTCACGGAAAAAATCGATGGCCTGCCACGTGAGCGATGCCAACATGGCTGCTGAAAGCGCTGTCAATAAGCTCAGGCGAGCGGAACGAATCGCAAGGATTCTGGATGCGAGAGCTAAGAAGGAGGCCATTGTCGTTCGTCCCTGTGATGGCGTGGCAATACTATCTGGCGCCGAATTCAAGCGCAAAGAGCGCGTCTTGTGGTGAAGACCGATTCGCTGCTTTCCATGCACTGCATCACGTTTTTTCGAATAATGTCATTTTGGTATTTGTAATGGCTTGAAATGGTTTGAGGGCCTGTATAGCATCTCGCCATCGCAAAGGCTGAGTCTATCAGTGGCCTTGTGAGCGATGCACAAATTAAATGGAACTTATCTCGAATCATGCAGCACGGATGCCGCTCACTCGGGTTTCGCCGCACGCTTGCAGCACTTTTCGTGCTCGCTTCGCCAGGTGCGTTTGCTGAAGCAGAATTCGATATTCGCAGCGCTACCGCCCTTGGCTCGGTAGGTAGCGCCAACGAATACGTTCTGGCTGTGACGGATTGTAGGCAGGTTGCCGAAGTCGTCGTGGTGGCCACCTCTCAGCGCTTGCTGCCCATCGATGCCGTTCGAGCCTCCGAGGCTCCCAATAGCTGTTCTTTCTCCTTTCGAGTGGATGGCGCCAATGCGCTACAGCCTGCGGTAAAGCTGAGGTTCGCCGATGGCAGTGAGGAGGAGTACAGCGAGACCTTCCAGCAAGAGCGCGTATCGCCGCAGCTCGAGTTGACGCAGCTGGCCATCGAATCCGTCGATAAAGAGCAGTTTCTGGTCGCGAGTTTCGATGCCTCCGATGACATCGATTTGAGCTATGTAAGCTTCACTCTGACTGGCCTTCGTGCATCCGACCTGCGTGCGGCTGGTGGTGTTGTCAGTCGCGCTGAGCAGACGGCTTTCTTGCGTATGCCGCAAGGTGCCAGGGTTTATCCCCGCACCGATGGTCAGCGCTCTTACACCCTTCGCCAACGCTTGGACCAGCCCCTCTCTGCCGATGAGGTCGCGCGAAACGCGCTGGTCATGGTGCAGGCTGTGGCGGTTGATGCTTCTGGAAACCAGAATAGTTACTCCGATATTCGCTTTGTCGGCGACAACGTCGACGAAGCCGCTCGCTCCATTAGCGTGCACCCCGACCGCCTTCTGTTCAGTGACGCCCTGCAGTCAGCGCGGCTAGTGCCAGAGGTGGACTTTGAGTTTCGAGGAGTTACTCCGCTAACAGGGCTTGGCACCGGCGTGAGTTATCGCTCGAGCGATACCAGCAAGGTTTGGGTCAGCGCCGAAGGTGTTGTGTACCCGCTCGCCGAGACCAGCGGTCAACCAGTTACCGTACATGTGAGCTATCCGGGGCTTGCAGAAATCAGCCTGCCGGTGAGCGTTGACTTCACCCGGCAATTGGTCAGTTTGCGCTATGAAGGTCAGGCTGCCGGCAAACCCTTGGTGTTGCCGCGCCTGAATGGTTTTCAGAGCCTGCCGGACCTGATCGCCGTTTTTGACGACGGCAGTGAAGCACCATTGGCTGACAGCCTTGCTGTCGACTTGAAGTTGCCCATCGGCAGCGAAGGTGTCCTGGAGCGCAACGATCAGGGGCAGTTGCTGGCCCGCGCACAGATTCCTGCGGATAGTCCACTTACCTTGCAGGCTCGCCTGAAGCGCTATCCCGACATTGGCGTGGATCTGCCAATTGCCGCTGAAGATGCTGCGCCCACCATCGAGCTGCAACCGGAGCCCAGCATTGCGGTTGGCTCGGTGCTTGAGCTTAACGCTACCGCCACCGATGACGTAGCAGTTAAGAGTGTCGAATTTTGGCTCGATGACAGTCTGGTCGGTCGCCGTCTGAGTCCGCCATATGCCCTTAGCCTACCTATAGAGCAAGAGCTGGAAGGGCGGACCCTGCGCCTTAGGGCAGTGGCGTTTGACGGTACGGGTAAAAGTCAGAGTACTGCCGAGCGGCCTGTGAAGGTCGTGGCCAAGATCAACCCCAAGGTGCCGGAATTTGTCTTTGAAACTCCGGTCGATGCGCAGCGCGTGATTGAAAACAGTCCATTGCGTGCAGTGATCTCGGTAAATCTCGGCGTCATGCCTGACGTCGAGTACCAGAGTGGCATCAGCCTCGTGGAGTATTTCTTCGACGGTCGCAAGGTGGGCGAGACTTCGTTCCCAGCATTTGAACAGCGACCTCTGGAGCACGATCCCAAGAAGATTCAGCTCTTCGAAATCTGGCAGGCAACCCTGCAGGTACCAGATATCTCCGTAAGAGAAACCAGTATTGGCTTGTCTGCTCGTATTCATGCGTCTAACGGTGGCGTGGCTGATGCTCCGGCGCGTTTGGTACGTGTTCTGGAAAACCAGAAGCCAATTGCACGCATCGTCTCACCTGCTGCGGGCAGTATCGCTACCGTTGGACAAACTATCGCCATTACCGTCGAGGCGTCTGACGACACGCTTGATGCGGGTACCGATGTCTTTCTTCAGGTAAACGGCGCCGAGGTAGGTTCTTACCGTCATATCGTCGATAAATTCGACGGTAATGCCTTCGGTCTGCGCAGCACCAGCCATACCTTCCAGCTGCCGATCAAAGCCGAGTGGCTGGGGCGTACGCTCGAGCTTCGCGCTCAGGCCGTAGACCTTCATCAACAGAGCAACTTGTCCGAGCCGCTTCTGTTACCGGTAAAAGGTGATCAGGCACCAACCGTGTCAATCAGCTATCCGGTCGAGGGCGCCCATCTGGTGTCCGGGCAGGCGGTAGAGTTCCGCGCCAATGCGACAGACGACCTGTCACTTCGCCAGGTCGACTTCTACGTGAATGACAAGCTGATCGGTAGCGACTTGCGCGCGCCTTATAGCGTTGTGTACCAAGCGCCACCTGGAGTAGAGAACGAGACCCCTCTGGTCATTCATGCCGTTGCTACTGACAGTGCCAATCAGAATGCCCGTAGCCCTTCGGTGAATGTCACGCTCGGTAAAGACGAAGACGATCCAGTCATAAACCTGGCTTCGCCAGCAATCAATATCAGCGATGCTGGAGAAGATCTGGCGCCTGTGGTGGAGAACAGCACGTTCGTTCTCAAACTCACCGGTTATGACAACGTTGGCGTCGAGCGTTTGGACTTGTACGGGGTGGCCAAGCAGGCTGGGGTTGGCTACTACCTCACCGGCAATCCCAACGACCGCCTGAGCAGTGTCGATGGCGACCTCACGGTGCAGCAGATACCCGGCGCGCTGAAAGCCTATTCGGCGATCAAGGTTGTGGCCGCCCCGGCGTTCAAACATCTCGATGGTGTGCGCTACGACCGTTACCCGATTCGTGCTGTGGCTACCGATGCCACTGGTAATGACAGCGAGCTCAAAGTGCTGATCGGTGTGAGCGACGACAGCAAGCCGGAAGTCCGCGCATTGAATCCTACCCAGGGCAGCCTCTATAGCCAGGATGTTCTCAATGTTGACGTCGTGGCACGTGACGATCGCGCTGTACATGCCTTAGAGGCCAGTCTCTGGACCGAAGATGGCAGCAGTGCGCTCTGGCGTAAACGCATCGATCAGGCCGCAGGCCTGACACCCGGTCCGGAAACCGTCAATCGTCTGAGTATTGATCTCAAATCGCTGAAACTCGGTAATCAGAAGCGTCAGCTGCGCATGAAGGTAGCGGCAGTAGACGACGGCGGTCAGACAGGCGACATCAAGGAGTTGGCGATCAACGTGTTGGCCGATACGCTCGGTCCGCGCTTGGCTGTGACTGCCCCGATCCAAGGCGATTCGCTTTATGCCGGTAACAAGGTCACGGTAAAACTGCGTGGTGTGGACGATACCAAGCTGGTTAGCCTCAGTGCACTCAGTGCGGGCAAGACCTTGCACAGCCGCGCGCTCTCCGTCGATCAGCAAGCCGCCAGCTTTGATGATCAATTCGAACTTACTGTTCCGAGTGAAGGCGAGGAGTTGGTGATCGAGCTGCGAGGCCAGGATCAATACGGCAACGACGCCGTCCCAACCCTTTGGCGTTTCCCGCTGAGTAAAGACTTGCCCCCAGTGGTCAGCGTGCGTGCGCCAGCGCCTGGTGCCCGTCTATACGAGGGGGAGGCCTTTACCGCTCAGGTTCTGGCCACTGACGATCGTAAAGTGACCAAGTTGGAGTTCTTCCAGCGCATCGGCGGTCAGGTTCAGGTGCTTAAAACCATCGCCGGCGGTGATCTGGATAAGGCCGCGGGTGGCTATATCGGCGCGGCCCTCAGGGTTCCGAACAAGGCGAGTGTCGATACGTCAATGGGTGTGCGTGCCACCGACAGCGCCGGGCAAACTACCGAGGTGCCGTTCGACCTGGAAATCATCGATGACAGCGAAGCGCCCACCCTGCAACTGAAAAAGCCAGCCGGTGATTTCAGTCTGGAGCCGGGGGCCAGTTTCGAGCTGCAAGGCAGCGCAGGCGACAACCAATGGGTAGACGCTATTGATGCGGTCTTTATCGACCCGCAAAGCAAAGAAGAACATGCCGTGGCCTGGACTCTGTTCAGCCGTATGGATCGTGTAGAAACCGTCAAAGTGCCAAATCCCGGTACCCTCGGGGCGGTGCTGGTGGGACAGCGTTTCTATGCTGACTTCGAGGCCCGTCTACGCCTGACGCCGGAGCTCGCTCGCCGTTATGCCGGCAAGGTACTCAAACTGGTGCTGCGCGCCCGTGATCGCGGGGTCAATGAGACCCGCTCTCCATCGATCAATATCACCGTGCTGGCTGACGAAAAAGGCCCGCAGATCAATATCCAACAACCGCTCGAGCGCCTGTTCGACCGCCAGAAAACCCAATTGCAGATTAACCTCAAGGACGACACTGCAGTGGCCTCCTATGAGGTGCGCCTGCTCGATGACAACGGTCGCGACGAGCTGTTGGCCAAGGCCAACGGCCTGAATGACGCCGAAGTAAATGTGCCAGATGTCGGCAAAAATGCTGAAATCGATATTCAGCGTTATCGCCCTCAAGCCGAACCGGTTGCGCTGACTCTTACCGTGAAAGCGACAGACCTGTTGGGTAACGAAAGCCTGCAGACACGTCGTATCCTCATCCAAAGTGATAATGCACCCAAGCTCGCTTGGCGAGACTCTTCGCCATCTGCCCAGCAGGAGAGGGGGCAGCCGCTGCGCGGCAGCCTCCAGGTGACAGATGACTACAGCGATGGCAGCGCCAACACCACGGTAGAGCACCTTCTGGCTTTCAGCTCCCTGCGTGACCTGACCTCCGCTCGCCACGCCAAGGGTCTGACACTTAAAAAAGGCGAACGCAATATCCCGCAACTAGCCTTCGACTACCCCGAAGCGGGCGATTGGCAGGGCGTGCTGTTGTATAACGAAAAGTCGTTCATCAACATCGCAAATGGGCGACTGACCCTGCAGGGTGGGGAAGAGTCCAATGCACCACGCAGCCTGAAAGTGGGTGAGCAGACCAGCAGTTGGGAAGTGGAAACCTATTCGCGCAACCTGTGCCAGGTGCGTCCGGTTACCCGTGAAGTGCAGGCAGTCAATGGTTTGCTCGACCTGCAGGCGCTGACCACCGATGACACCACCCGTCTGGTGCTGCGTCCGCGCAGTGGTGCTCCGGCTTTCATTCGCGAACTGCAATTCACACTGCAGGAGTCGGCTGCCGCCGACGTCACCGCAGCCAGCGGTGCGCGGATGCCAAGCCGCTACGCGCTTAGCCTCTTGCTGCAAGACGGCACCGGCGCCGCTGCGCAAACCGCTTTCCTGCAGCTAGCGCGCAGTGGCAGCCAGATTCAGGCCGAGCAGAGCTTTGCCACTCTGATGCCGCTACCGGTTGAAGCCCAGGGCAACAGTGTGAGCTTGATAGGCTTTGCCACCGACCGCCTCTCCCAAGAGCGCGGCGAGCAAGCGTTGAGCACCTTGATGCAACAGCCGTTGAGCGTCGATGAGCAGGCGCCCAGTGCGCGGCTGGTCAGCCCCGTGGCTGGCACCGTGGCCATCCCCATGCAGCAGTTGGATCTGAAGTTGGGCTTTAGCGACGACAGCTTGGCTATAAAGAGCCTTCGCCTTTTGGAAAATCGCAGCCGCACTGTCCATGATCTGGGCGTGAGCTACGGCCAGACGAGCTGGCAGGTGCCTTACAGCGTGCCCCGGGGGTTCACCAGTGGAGAGCTGGAGCTGACACTGATTGCTGAAGACTTCAGCGGTCGCAGCAGTGAGCACAGCCTTGTTTATCCGCTGCAAGCCAATGAAAAACCGCAGCTGACCCTCAGCGGCTTCAACAGCTATTGGGTCAATGGTCACTACGAAAAAGCCCTGACCGACCCGGCGCGTATCAATTACGGCGAGTTCTGGGTACGCATCAATGAGCGTTTCCGTCTCGATACTATCCTGCGTGATGACGCAGGCCTGGCAGCCTATCGTATCGTTCGTCTGAAGCGCGATGGCAGCGTGGCGGCGGTGGTCTACGAGCGTAGCTTCCAGGTTAACTGCCCGGCGGCGCCGCCTTCGGTGGCCGACGACAAGACTGAAGTACTCTTCGATCAGACCGAACCGACCGAATATCGTCTGGAACTCACTGACACCTACGGCAATCTGGCCGAGCGCACCTTCCTGGTTCACCCGTTGACCAATGTGGTACCGGAAGTACGTATTACCGCTCCAGCAGAAGACCAGGAAATCGTTGCAGGCACCTTCCGCATCCGCGTGGGCCTGGTGGCTACCGATGATCGGTTACTCACCGATTCGCGCCTGAAAGTATTCGCCAACGGCGTACCGCTGCCAGTGATGGGCTCGTCAAACGGCGCGGCCGGTGGCGATCTAGCGGTAGACGCCGCTTTTGCCAGCATTCATGACAGTCTGCAGGCCAACTACGACGCCAGCATTGCCGATGACTTCGGACGCCGTAACAGCCCATACGCGCTGCAACGCACCTTTGTGCTGGAAGTGCCGCAGGGCCTTATTCGTCACAACGAAACTTTGAAAATTACCGCGCAGATTGAAGACTCCGACGGCGCTGTCGGCCTGTTTGATCGGCAGATAAAAGTGATGGCCGACCAGATCAAACCTGAGCCGCTGATCAAGCGTCCGGTAGCTGGTTTCGGTGCGCCTGAAGACAGTGACTTCACCGTGGCCTTCCAGGCTTACGACAACGTCAAGGTGAACCGCCTGACCCTGTCGCGTGCCTATGGCGTGCTGAAAAACGACGGGACTTACATCAAGCAGAACTTCACCCAGGTGCGTAGCATCGATGGCATTCCGGCTGACGACTACGAGCCGGTCACCACGCTGAACATCGACACCCCTGAATATAACCAACTGATGCACGTCGACCGCCTTTTCTCCATCTTGCAGAGCTTTGGTCTGGCCAGCAGCGATGTGAAACGGGTGGATGTGCTGCTCAAGGTCGAGGCTTTCGATGCCGCCAACAGTCAGGCTTATGAAGTGGGCTACCCGGTTCGCGTAGATGAACGGCCAACTCTGGATGTGGCCGAGCCGGCGCCAGGCGCCAAGGTGGTGGAAGGCAACCCGCTGTACGTCAACGTCAAGGCTTTCGACGATGTAGGCATCGAGTACGTCAATATCATCGCTACCTATGGCAATGGGCAAACCCCTTATATCCAGCGCCTGCGCACCTCGCCGTACAACTTTATGGTGCCGGTACCGGCGTTCGATACCGCCAACCCTGAAGCCAACCGGATTCACCTGGCTATCGAGGCGGTAGACACCTACGGTGTGGCCCACAACGACCACGATGCCCACCGCGCCGAAGAAAGCCTGGATGTGGAAATCATCCGCGACCAAATGCCGAGCGTAGTGATCGCGACGCCCAAAGACGGTGCCGAAACTACCGAAGGCCAGTTGCTGCTGGTGGAAGTCAACGCTGTCGATGACGTCGGCGTGGACCGCGTAGTGCTGAATATCGCCGGCTATAAAGGTGGTGACCGCAGCCTTACCGATATGGTCTTCCCCTACGAGTTTCTGGTGGAAGTTCCTTATGGCCAGGCCGGCACCGACCTCAGCCTGACCGCCAGCACCCTGGAGCGTCGCGCCGACGGCAAGGGCCGCAGCGTCAGCACCGCGCAGCCAGTGAAAGTGCGCGTGATCAAAGACACCAAGGCGCCGCAGCTGACGGTGAAACTGCCATTGGCCACCGGCGCCAGCGTGGCGGAAAAACGCAACCTGCCTTACCAGCTGGAAGTGACCGACAACGTACGCGTCGGCTCGGTCAGCCTCGGCCTGTACGCCGACCGTAACGGCGACGGCACCTTTGCCGACAATGAGCGCGTGGCCGACCGCCTGCTGCTCAGCGGCCCCTACATCGGCAACCTGCCGGTTGGCAGCATTGCCGACTACCTGGGCCGCACCACCGACCTGCCCGAATCGCTGCCCTTGCAGCTGCGCGTTACCGCCCGCGACCCGAGCGGCAACGAAACCAAGGAAAACATCGGCGTCAATCTGCTGCGCAACCAGCCGCCGGAAGTGAACGCCATCAAGCTCCTGGATGCGCGCGGTTTCGCCATGGGCGATGTCACCGAGCTCACCGAAGGCCGCGGCATCGTGGTGCAAGTGCAAGCCAGCGACGCCGAGGTGGGCGTGGACGCTGCTGCGCTCTACTACTCCATCGGCGCCGCGGGTGCTGAACCGAAATTCCAGGCTCTGGGCGAAGATTCGGCTGCGCCATATCAGTTCCACTTCAAGGTACCGACCGGGCGAGTCGATCAAGTACTGCGCCTGCGCGCCAAGGCCCGTGACCTGGACGGCTATGAGTCGGGCTTCGTCGACTTGCCGGGCAGCATCAAGATCAAGGCCGACAAGGCGCCTAACGCGCGCATCGTCAAGCCGGACAACGACAACGCGGTGGTGATCGACGGCGAAGACGTCGAAGTGTTTGTCGAAGCCTTCGACGACCTCGGTCCGGAAGGCATCGACCACGTGACGTTCTATGTGAATGGCGTCCCGGTCATCAGCACCGAGCAGAGCTATGGCCAACAGATTGGCAGCCATGCACAGGATCATGTTTACCGCGCGCTCATTGCCGCACCCGCTGGGGTCAACGGTTTTACCGTACAGGCCATCGCTTATGACGTTCTTGGCCAGGCCGGTGAGTCGCAGGTCGTGCGCGTTGGCAAGCTCGAAGACACGGTGGTGCCGCGTTTAGACGTTCTTTATCCGATCAACAAGGATGTACTGACCATGGGCGAAAGCCTGCGGGCGGTGGTGTCCATTGAAGATATGGGCGGCGCCATCTCCGACGTCAGCATGCAATGGAGCCGCGAGTATCAGACCGAGGCCGGTGAATGGAAGGTCGCTGACCAGTACCCCTTGAAACTGTTCCGCGATGACGTGCGCGCCAATGGCGACACCACACCGATCAGCGATCCGGACAAGCATTACTTCATCTACTGGGCCGACTTCAGCCAGGGCGATGTGTTGCGCCGTACCGGCCTGCGCAACGAGCGCCTGCATGTGCTGACCAAAGTGGTCACGCCAAACCATACCGTTACTCGTGATACCTACCACGAAATGGGCTGGCCGATCAGCGAGCGTCGTTTCATCGCCCCGCAGAACGGCGATCTGGTATCGGCGAAGAAGGTGAATTACACCGCGGTCGACCAATACCGTGCCTTGGACCGTGCCGGTGCGATGATTGCGGCCTGGTCGACCATCGATCCGCTGCGCATCGAACAAGGCTTGGGCCTGCTGAGCAAAACCGAAACACTGGCCGATAACGCCCCGGCGCGCACCGGTATCTTCATCATGGATGCTGTGGACGAAGCGCAGAGCAACGGTCGCGGTGATTTCTTCGCCTATTCGCCACTGCTCAACGGCGCGGCGGAAATTTTCAGCGGCAGCATCGGTGAGTTGGTCAGTGACGAGAACATCGTGCTGGCAGGCAAATCCGGTATGACGGGCGGCAGTTGCCAGTCGGAACTGGGCAACTGCCGTTTCGTCGATCAATTGACCGCCGAAATCAAGAAAGATTGGCACGGCGGCGACACTCCAAGCGAAGGCACCGGTGCGCTGTACCTGGACAACGATGCTGGCGAGCTGCTGCTGTTCGGGCAGAAGAATGGCGACGGCCAATTCGGTCTGCCGTACCTACTGCTGGGTCGCGTCGATATGCCGTACCCGGATGTCTACGGCCTGACCCGCAGCGGTAACCTGGCGCTGGTGGCCAATGGCAACGGCGGTGTGCAGGTGATCGACGTCACCAACATGACTGCGCCATACCACGTCGGCTATATCAAACCCAACGGCTTCGCCCGCGACGTAAAAGTGCGCGGCCATTATGCCTATATCGCGGCTTCGGAAGAGGGCGTGGTGGTGGCTGATCTCAGCACGCCGGCCATGCCGATCGTGGCCAAGGTCGATACTCTGGGTGTGGCCAACCGCCTGAACCTGGTGGGCAACCAACTGTATGTCACTGATATGGCCGGCAGCGGGGAGAGCGCTCGCCTGAGCCGTATCGATATCAGCGAGCCGGACCAGCCGCGCCTGATGCAGGTGGTGGAAATCGCTCCGCATCGCCCGGACCAGACCCCGGACGGTTTGTATGACGTGCATGTGTCGGGCAACCTGGCCTATGTCACCGAACTGCTCTCCGACCAGGAAGACAAACCGTCGCAAAGCCTGGTGCAGATCATCGACTTGGCCCGTGCTGGTCAGAGTGGCGTGGACGCCACCGTACCGGTCGTGGTGCAGCGCAACGCTACATTGGATAACTTCGGCGTGCGTGGCGTTACCCTGGCCCGTGGCGCCATTCAGGTCGCGGCTGGAAAAGGCGGTATCGGCCGCATCGACCTGCCGGCTCTGACCGTACTGCAACACAGCCCGCAGGTGGGCGAGAGCGACATCAGTACCCAACTGGCGCAGGTGCTGATCGAGCTGTCTGCCGTGTTGCCGGGCGACACCGTGCTGAGCGATTACGTGCAGATCCTCGAAGGCGATGCCCAGGTCGGCCGTGATGTCACCGCGCAGTTCGACCTGTCCTTCGCGCCACGCGGCACCGACACCACCAAGCGTCGCATCCAGTTGGTACGCAAGGATGGCCAGAATCTGCAGCCGCGTACCCGCTACTACGTACGCATCAAACAGGGTCTGAAACCGGTCACTGGCCAACCGTTGGCGTCCGACTATGTGTTCAGTTTCAGCACCGCCTCGGCCGATGCCCTGTACCCGGAGATCATCAGCATCTGTACCCGCGAAAGTGCCGAGCGGCATGCCTGCGTCAACGTCGGTGACGTGCGCGGCGGTACCCAAGTGGTGGTACGCGGTACCAATTTCGGTGAGCAGCCGCGCCTGTCGGTCGGTGGCGAACCGCTGGTGGTGGATAGCCGTGTGGTCGATGGCGATACCGGCATTGTCACCATCTACGCCAAGACGGTGCCGAACTATGCCGGCCCGGCATCGGTCACCGTCACCACCGCCGCAGGCCTCAGCGACACCGTGCTCGGCGGCTTCGTGTTCGTCGACGAACTGAGCATTTCCCACCTGACTCCAGCAGTGGTGAGGGTGGCGCAGACCGGCAAGAACGATCGCGTAGACCTGGTAGGCAAGGGCTTCCATGCAGGCATGACCCTCACTGCCTACAAGAGCGGGGAGCCGGGAACGACCAAGACCTTCAAGGTCGGCTCCGATGACCTGCGCCTCTACAGTGCCGAGCGCATGAGCCTGCTGGTGCCGGACCTGCGTGACGACGAAGGCGGCGGCTACCGCGGCTTTATCGATATCGAGCTGGCTGATGACCTCGGTCGCCACTACGTGCAACGCAACGCTCTGTTTTATGGCCGCCTGCAATTGGATCGCAGTCTGGAAAGCGAGCCGCCGATGACCAAGGAGGAAATCGACGCACGTCTGAGCAGCCTCGCTAATGGTCAACTGACTAATTACGTACCCGATCCCTTGAAGCTGCCGCCGGGCAATATCGTCGACTTGGCTGCAGACAGCCAGTTGCAGATGCTCTATGTGCTTGGTCGTGGCGAGCTTAGAGGCCCAGTGCCGGGCAGCGTGCTCAACCTTGAACAACTGGAACATTACTACGCCCCGGGTTGGATCAGCCTGGTGAAATATGATCCGGCCAAGCTGGCTGAGGCCGCACCGCGTCATGGCTTGGGCTATTACAACTTGCCGCAGGATCTGCAACCCAGCGCCATGGCCCTGGCCGAGAAGCAGTTGTATGTGGCCGCCCGTGGCTACGACTTCCCGTACCTGGACACCGAATACGAAGGCCGCAGCGTTCTGCTGGTTTACGACCGCGAAACCCGTGACCCGGATGTGCTCACCGAGCAGCCGTCCGGCAAGGACCGCGACATTCGCTACAGCCTGCCGCTGCCCAACGGTACCGTGGCGGAGAAGGTGGTCGCCCATCAGGGCCTGCTGTTGATCAACGCCGGCAAGGAAGGTGTGGTAGTAGTCAGCATCGCTGACCCGCTGCGCCCGAGCGTGGTGCGTCGTCTCACCTCCGCCACTGTCGATGGTCGTCCCCTGGCGCTGACCAACGTTACTGACATAAACGTAATCGGCGATGCCTTGCATGTAGTCAACAGCGGCAATAGGGTGATTTTCGACCTGAGCAAGCCGTCGCTGCCGCAACTGGGTGACTCGCGCGTCACGGGCCTCACCGGCATCACCGCCGATGGTAGCCAGTTTGTTACCGGCAACGGCTTGAACCTGTACGACGCCAGCCGTCCGGCCTTTATCCGCGAACAGGGCCGTTACCTTTCCGGTGGCTTCAGCGTGCCGGGCGAAAGCGTGGGCATCCGTGCCCAGGTCAGTACGGCTTTCAACCTGACTCAGGCCAGTAGCGACAAGGCCGATTGCGAGAAAGGCTCTATCGGCTACCTGGGCTTCTACGACTTCAGCCGCGCCGACAATATCAGCCTGCTCGACGCCCTCGGCCTGCCGTACTGCATCCGCCTGCCTAACGCCGGGCTGCTGATGAAACCTTACAGGAGCAATCCGTCGACGCTGACCGACCAGGGGATTGCCGCGTTCGCCACCTATACGCGTCCGGGCAACGAAGTAATTTCCAACCTCGGCCTGGTAGATTTGCTAACCCAGGAACTGGTGAGTTCGATTCCGGCCGATGGCGCCGACGGTGTGCCGCTGGACAGCCCGCTGACCCTGCGATTCACTCGGTCGCTGAGCGCGATGGATGACGAGCAGCTGCGTCAGTTCCTGGTGCTGCAACACGATGCGCAGAATAACCAGCCGGCTAGTGAGATGCCGTACACCCTGCAACGCAGTGCCGATGGACGCGTACTTACCGTGCAGCCGGCGCAGAGCCTGCAAGCCAACCACAGTTATCGTCTGATCCTTAAAGGCGACCTGGCTAGCCGCCGCAGCCGTGGTTTGCTCGAGCATGCCATTCGCTTGCGTGCCGGTGTGGCCGGTGGCGCCCAAGTACAGATCGTCAGCACCGCGCCGGGCATGCTCGACGTCGGCGGCGGTGAGCTGGATGTGGTGCTACGTGGTGCCAGTGGCCAGGTGCAGTTCAGCGTCTCCGGCCAGGCCGCCAACGGTTCGCTGGCCGAAACCCTGGCAGACGGCACCGCTCGCTACCGCGTACAGGCACCGTCCAGCCTGCCAGGCGCCGCCAGCCTGCAAGTGGTCAGCGGCAACGGCAGCAAGGCGTCGAAAGTCGGCGCGGTGCAATTTGTCGAACCGCTGCTGCTGCGCTCGCTGACCCCCGCCCTGGGCTCGCTCAACGGCGGCACCAAGGTGCAGATCAAAGGCCAGGGCTTCCGCAGCGAAACCGGCGCCATGAGCGTGCACTTCGGCGATATGCCGGTTGCTCAATACAAAGTGCTGGACGCTGAAACCCTGGAAGTGGTGACGCCGGCTGGCCCAATTGGCACTGTCGATGTGCGCGTGCAACTGACCAACGGGCAGCAGGGCATCCTGAGCCAGGCTTTTACCTATCAACAGCCGCCGCAATCGCAGATCCGCGATGACGGCGGTCGTATCTACGACATGGCGCTCGACCCGTCCGGCAGCCTGCTGTTCTCGGCGCAAGGTCTCAGCGGTGTACTGGTGTACGACGTCAACGCCGGCAACTACACAGCCGACCCGCAGAAACCACTGAACCCGGATGACCTGCTGCGCCTGATCGACCGCAATGGCGACAAATCCGACGATCGCATCATTTCGCGTATCGCCCTGCCGTCGAACTTCATCGCCGTAGGCGTGGAGCCGTTCTTTGAGCGTGGCAGCGACCGCGTGTACATAACCGCCGTGCACCTGGACGGCGCCGGCAACCCCGATGCTGCACGCCTGTACACTGTGGCCTTCGATGAGCTGGACCCGGCCAAGACCACTATTATCGGTAGCCTGGAATTGCCTGGCACCTCGGTGCGCGGCCTACGTGTGCGCAACGCCCGTGTCCTGCTGGCCATGGGCGAAGAAGGTCTGGGCATCGTCGATTCCTTCCTGCCGAACAAGACCTATCTGGTGCAAAGTCTTTCCGCTGCGCCGAAGCTGCCAATGTTGGATATCGCCACCCAGACGGGTGTTGGCACCCAGGCAGAGGACGCTTCGGCTGCCAGCTTGATCGTCGCTGTCGGCGGCGCCTTCGATTACCGCACTAATCGTCTGTTGACCAAGGAGGCTATCGGCAGCGGCGGTTTGCAGGTGTACAGCCAGACCGCCAACGCCGGCCTGAAGCGCCTTGGCCAGCTCGACCTGCCGGGTACCCGTGTGTCGCTGCAAGGCCGCTATGCCTACGTGGCGGCCGGCGCCAGCGGTGTGGCGGTGGTTGATTTGCGCGACCCGAGCGCGCCAACCGTGGTCTCGCGGATCAACGACATCGGCTACGTATATGACCTCGACTTCAATGGCAACACTCTGTATGTCGCCCGTGGCGATAAGGGTGTTCTGATGGTCGATGTGACCAACCCGCTAAAACCTGTTGCCGGTCGCAGCATGACCTCCAGCGGTAGCGTGGAGAGCGTAGTAGCGGGGGACTACTCGGCACATTCGGGCGGCGTGGATGCCAAGGGCAGCCTGGTGCAGGTAGTACCTGACGTAATGCTGAAACTGCACGCGGTCGATCCGGCCAACGGCATTCTTGATCGACAGCTGGACGGTAGCGTTCAGGTAACGGCACGCTTCAACAAAGCCATTGACTTGCACCCGGCCAATAACGCCTTGTTCCAGCTACTGAACAACCAGGGCCAGGCTCTGCCAGTCACCGTTCAGATCGTCAACAACGATGCCAAGTTAGTACTGCCGAGCAGTAGCGTCGAGCGGCTTGGTGTAGGCGAGCGTCTGACCCTGGTGGCCAAGGCAGGTATTGCCTCGGTTAAACCGGTAACCTCCGCTGATACGGTGGTGTTGCAGCGCCTGTCGCAAGATCAGCGTGTCGCTTTGACCTACCGTGGTGCCCGCAATGAGCGCTTGAGCATCGAGGCAGTGACCCCGCGGCGCGTGGCGCAGAACGCTGTCAGCCTGATTACTGTCAGCGCTCTTGGTATTCCTGCCAACCTGGCTCAGGTCAGGCTGTACGCTGGCGATCGTGCTTTGTCGATTGAGGGGGCAACCCGCGATAACGAGAACGCGCCGTCGGTGCTGAAGGTCAGCGTGCCGGGTCTGCCGAGCGCGGGCCAGTACAACCTGACCCTGCAAGTGCAACGAGACGGCATCTGGCAGCAGACCGTGCTCGAAGGCGCGCTGCTGGTGGATGCGCCGATCCGCTTCGACGCCCTGGTGCCGCTGTGGGGCCCGGTGGCTGGCGATACCGTGGTGACCATTACGGGTGACGGCTTCGAGCCGGGCAACACTGTAATGGACGGCCTTAAAGTGCGCTTCGGTGGCTTGCCGGTCGGTCGTATCGACGTGCTGGCCAGCAACCGCATGCGTGTTACCTCGCCGCGCGGAGCGCCGGGCAAGGTCGATGTGTTGGGCGAAGACCGTTACGGTAACCAGGCCAGCCTCGCAGGTATTCGTGGCTTCGGTTACGGCTTGCGCAAACAGTCCGAACTGCATCCGTCACTGATCTTCCCGAGCGACGTGTGGATCGACCAGCAGACCGGCGTGGCCATCACCAACGGTGGCCATATGGTCAACGGTTACGGCAAGCAGACCCTGGCCAGCGGTGGCTGGCTGCCAGAACTTTACCGCGCTGCTTCGTTCTCGGTGCAGGACGCCAGCAAACCAGTACTGGTCGGCGGTGCGTCGTCGCTGCCGAGCGACAACCTACGCCTGAGCCTGAAACAACAGGCGGCCGCCATCCAGAAACGCATGGAAGGGCTTAACCCCGTAGAGCCCACCGAGGAAGAGCAGGAACTGCTCGATCGTCAGGCTGCGCAAGACTTCAAGGTCGGTTTCGATTCTCTGCGCATCAGCCCCACCGTGGAATGGGAAGAAAATACCTGGCGCAAACGCCTGTACGTAGCCAGCGGCCTCGGCGGTGTGGCGCGCCTGAACCTGGACGAGCAGAATGGCCTGCAAACCATTCAGGAAGAGGATCTGTCCGCGCCGATCAGTCGTGTGGTCAAGCAGGGGCCCGGTCTGATCGCGGCTTCGGTGGAAGTAACCGTCAGGCCGCCAAATTCTGACCAATGCACCTTCAATATTGATGCGGCTGCACCGTCCGATCTCTTTGCGCTCAACTACCAGATCGGCAGTGATCCGGTGCGCGTAGCACCTCCTCATGGCCTACAAGGCGGTGCGTTGCTGCAGCTGAGTGATGGCTGGTTGTATAGCGGCGGCTTGGTTCGCGGCGCCAAATGGGCCAACTGTCCAGGTTGGGATGAGTCCCTCGGCGTGCCAGTGGACGGCAAGACTGGTGAAATTCGTGGTCTTAACCTGTTCGACCCGGCGCAGACCCGCGCCTACAGTTTTGTTGCCAATCCACAGGATATGGTCGCCTATGGCCGCTATCTGATTGCTGCAGTGGGCAGCCGCGGTGTGGAAGTCATCAACCGTGATGAGCCAGAAGAGCGTGTGCTGCTCAGTCTCGATCAGAACCTACAAGCCAACGCTGGTCGCGGCGTACGCCTGCGGCTAGCAGGTAACTTGCTGTTCGTAGCGGCCGATACCGGCGTAGTCGTGGTCGACCTTAGCGAGCCGCTGCAGCCGCGTGTGGTCTCGGCCGGTAACCAAGAGCGCATCGAAGCCCTGGACCTGTTCAATAACCGCCTGGTTGCTGGTTCCGGTACCAATGGCCTGACCCTGCTGGAGCTGCCGGGCGCCCTGGTGCTGGATGCCAGCGTAAAGCAGGGTGGTGTACTGCCAGCCGGCGAGCAGGCCTTGCAACTGACCTTCAACGAACCGGTGACCCTGGAATCCCTGCGTGTGGCCGGTGCTGTGCGCTTGCTGGACCTCGATAACGGCGAGCAGGCCCTGGCCGCACCGACCATCGAAGCCGTCGGTGGCGACGGCCAGTCAGCCAGTAAAGTGCTCGTGCGTTTCACCCCGACAGTGGGCGCCCAGATGCGTCTGCGTCTGGATCAGGCGCGCAACCTGCGCGGTGCCGGGCTGTGGGCGCCTTACCAGGTCGACTTCAAGGTGGCGCCAAGCGGCGCCAGCCAGCCGGCGATTCAGTACTTGGAAAACGCGAGCTTCCACCGTGGCGCGCAAGACCGCGTGGTGATTCACGGCAGCGGCTTCAGTAGCACCGTGAAGGGTTACGTCAACCAGTATCCGATAGAGCTGCAATGGGTCAGCGCCACGCGCCTGGAAATTGCTCCACACGCCTTGGACCTGCTGCCGCTCAGCCCCGGCCAGTGGCACCTGCGCCTGGACGATGGTGGCCTGCGTAGCGATTACCTCGGCGCCTTTGTAGTCGGTGCCGAGCAGGCGCTGAACCAGGTCAAGTACAGCATCAGCCCGGATTCGGCGAGCAAGAAGGGCGGCTCCAAAATCACCATCGCGGCCAGCCACGATGTGCTGATGCCAGGCACCAAGGTGGTACTGCGTGCCCGCCATGGCGACACCGAGATCTACACCGGCCGCAGCCCGATCGTTGAAGACGCTGGCAATATCAGCATCGACCTGAAGGACAACGTGGAAACCCAGCGCCAGTTCAGCTTCGTGCTGCCGGGCGTGATCGATCCGGATATCTACGATGTGTTCCTGCGTGTGCCGAGCGGCACCGCCACCCGTGAAGTGAAGGTGGGCTCGCTGTCCTACACCCTGCCGCAGGGCCTGGGCATCATCCTGCCAAACTACCCGCCGATGCAGATCGGAGCTGCGCAGGTGGTCGGTGACCGTCTGTTCGTTGGCGTGAAAGCAGGTTCGCAGCCGACGTCCAGCAACCGCTACCTGATGACTGCCGGCCTGGAAATCTACGACATTGGCCTGTGGGAACGACCAATCCGTCTATCGCAACTGCGCCTTACGGAGCCGGTGCTGGGCCTGGAAGTGCTCGACAGCCTGGTGTACCTCGCCAATGATCGCGACGGCGTGCGCGTGGTGGATGTGAACGACCTGAGCAAGCCGCTGCTGGTATCCAGCCTGGGCCTGCCGAACCACCGCGCCGTTGACCTCGCCGTGGAGACCGAGCGTGGCGCGCTGGCGGTAGCCGCGGCCAACGATCTGGGTACTGGCTATATCCGCTTCCTGCCGATCGGCCGTAACGAGCTGGGCGCCCAGGCACCGCTGCCAAGCATTGCCTTTGACGGCAGCCTGAAACCAGACCTGTTGGGTGCACCGGTAGATGTCCAGTGGCTCAATGGCGAGCTGTATGTGCTGTTCCTGCGCGACAAACAGCTCTACCTGGCCAGCTTCAAAGACTTCGGCTCGCAACTGGACTATCGCGTCCAGGCCATCGAGCGCGGCACTGTAACGGCGTCGTCGGTTGCCGAAGCTATCGGCAAGATCACCCTGCAAGTTCAGCAAGGCCTGATCAGCGTCGGCACCGGTGACACCTACTTGCTGCTGGAGGCCGATGCCCAGGGCCAGTTCCAGACCATCTACTGGCAACAGAAAAATGCCGGCGGAGAACTGCTCAGTGTGGGCGGGCAGATCATGCAGGGCAACGGCAAAGGCGTGCAGATCAATACCTCGCCGTACCTTGCCGTCGCCTCCAGTACTCCGGGTAACGGCGCCGTGCTGGGCAGTAACGAAGGCGTGACCATTGCCTTCAACAACCTGATCAATACCGACCCGGCGCACCTCGCGCAGGTGATCCGTGTAGTGGGCGAGGGCGGGCAGGCGTTGCCGGCGGCTGCGTTCGAAATGACCGGCATCAACACCCTGCGTGGCGGCCAACTGGATCTACGCTTCAAGGGCGATTACCAGGGCTCGCTGCGCATCGAAGTGACCACTGCACTCACCGATCTGGCCGGCCATGCCCTGCGTCAGGCCTTTGTGCTGCAACTGGAACGCCGTACCGGCATTCGTCCGCTGATCAGCGCAGTGCAGCGTGTGGTTGGTGATGTCGCCGGCCTGCATTACTTCCATGCCAACGGTGGTGAAACCGCGTTGATCAAAGGCAGCGGTTTCGGCGTGGCGCCGGAACAACTGGCGGTGTGGCTGGGTGAAACCCGCCTGCAAGCACAGCAGGTCCAGAGCGTCAGCGACACTGAACTGCGTGTGGCTGTCCCGGACCTGCAACTGGGCAGCGCCAGCGCTAGCTTGGCGGTGAAAGTACAGCGTGTGGATCAGAACCTGGCCTACCTGCGTCAAGGCGCCATGACCGTGCTGCCGCAGATCGAGATCGACGACCTGCAACCGCAAACCGGTCCGCCGCAAGGTGGCAACCTGGTGACCTTGTACGGTCGTGGTTTCAACCACTACATGCAGGTACGTTTCGCCGGCGCCCTGGCTGGCGACCTGAAGATTCTCAGCAGCAACCGCGCCGAAGTGCGCGCCCCGTCCGGTACCTTTGGCAAAGCCCAGGTGGCCGTGACCAGCCAACTGTTCGACGGCGAGCAAAGCCTGTCGCCCGTGGACTACTTCTACACCGGCATCCCCACCGGCTCGGTCAACCTGCCGGGCGATATGGCCAGCCCGGTATCGGCGATTGCCCGCCTTGATGACGGGGGCAGCCAGCTGCTCTACGCGGTAACTGGCGGCAGCTTCGACAAGGTCGACAGCCAAGGCCGCGTGGCCCGCGTTTCCAGCAACGCCGCACGCCTGCTGGTGGCTGATATCAGCGACCCGGTGCACCCGGTCATCGTCAACCGCGACTTCGCGGGCGTAACCAAGCCATACCACTACGAAGCACCGAGCGGGTTGGGTAGCACTGGTTTCGTCGACCTGGCAATCAATGGTCACCAATTATTCGCCGCCGGTGGCAAGAAACTCCTGCATTTCGACCTGACTCTGCCGGCCGAACCGAATCGGATCAACGAGTTGGACATGGGCGACGACGTCACTGCCCTGGCCACCCGCGATGACCTCCTGTACCTGGCCAGCAAAGAAGGCGTGCGCCAGTACCGCATCAGCAGCGAACTGAAACTGATCGACCTAGGCCTGATCAGCGCCACGCAGCTGGGTGGCACGCCAGGACGCCTGCGCCTGTCCGGCTCCAGCCTGTGGCTGACCCTGCCAGCGCAGCGCCAGCTGGTGGAAGTGGAACTGGCCAGCGGCGAATTCCGCGTATTGCGCCGTGTGGCCACACGCGACCAGGCCAATAATCCGTTTACGCCGGAAGACCTGCTGGTCACTAGCCAAGGTCTGCTGGTGTCCAGTGGCGAGAACGCCACAGTGCAGCGCTTTGCCCTTGACAGCGATAACAACGCCACGCCGGTCGCCGACCTCAAGCTCACTTACCTGGTTAGCCGTGGCAGCCTGTTCGCCGGCCAACTTCAACTGGCCGGGCAGACCCTGTATGTGGCGGGCGGGCAGGGCGATGTGCAGCTGTTCGATATTTCTCCGTGGCTCAATGGCCGCGCTCAGGAATCCATCGGTCTGCGCGACTATTTCAGCGTGATCGGCAACGTCAATAGCCTGTCGCTGGGTAGCCAGGCCCTGTATGCCGGCAGCGCCTTCGTCTATATCGACGGCGCGCCGGCCGAGAACCCGCTGCCAAGCTTGAGCGCTGGCAGCTATCTGGGCGGTAGCCTCAATACCCTGGCTTACCAGAACCTGACCATCCTCAGCCAGCAGCCGCAACCGTCGGGCCGCTTGCCGAAGCACGCGGGTATCGAAGTGCAATTCAACCGCCTGCTGGACAACGCCCAGTTGCGCGACTCCGGCAATCAGCTGGTGCAGCTGCTGCTCGACGGTACGCCGGTGGCCAGCCAGGTCGCGCAGGTCGGTGTGGGACGTCTGGTATTGCGTCCGGTCGCTTCCTTGCAGAGCGGTAAGCTTTATCAGGTCAGCCTAAGCGGCGCCCTGCGTGACCAGCAGGGCAAGACCCTGGGCAACGACTACCGCTTCGGCTTTATCAGCGACGACGCCCTACAGCCGCAGTTGGACAGTATCTCCCCGCGTCAGGCCAGCTGGCGTGGCGGTACCGAGATCACCCTGCGTGGCCATGATTTCGGCACCAATGCCGTAATCGAAGTAGGCGGCCAGCGTGTGGCGGCCGGCGATGTGCTGTACCGCGACGACAACCAGATCCGCTTCCGCCTGCCGGGCCTGTTGGCCAACCCAAGCAGCAACCGTCCGGTGGGTGTGCGGGTGCAACAGGGCAACCTGGAGCTGTTCCACGCCGCCGCCATTACCTATGTGGCCGACCCGCGTATCGACCAAGCCGGCCTGTACGACCGCCTGAGCGGCACCCTGGTGGCGCAGAGCAAGCGCTTTATCTTCAACGCCGGCGAGATCATCGGCCTGCAGGGCCGCGGCTTCGGCGAATCAACCGTGGTCCGCGTGAATGGCCGGCAGATTGCCGATGTGCGCCTGGAACGTAGCGACCTTCTGAGCTTCAGCGTGCCGCAGGATCATCTCGGCCCGCTGCTGGTCGAAGTCAGCAACCTCGGCTTTGTCGGCGACCTGGCCAGCGATGCCAGCCTGCGCATCGAACTGCCGGTGCAGAAACAACTGGATGGCGTCAGCCTGTTCCGCCGTGCCGGCGACCTGTTGCTGGCCGGCAATGGTCGCGATGCCCAGCTGTTCAGCCTGCGCGATGGCAGCACCCCGCAACTGCTGGCCAAGTGGCAAGCCAGCGGCACTCTGCGCGACATCGCCCTGAGCGACAGCTATGCCGCGCTGCTGACCGACACGGCGCAGGTGCAGGTGTTCGACCTCGCCAACCTGTACGCCCCGCAAGCGCTGCCGGCACTGACCAACACCCGGCAGATCGCCTTCGACAAGCTGCAACTGGCCGGCGACGTGCTGTTGCTCAAAGCCGGCACCCGTGTGTTCCAGGGCCAGGTGCAAGGGCCGGAGCTGCGTGAACTGAGCTTGGATAACCCGGCCGGCCTGGTGGATATCGCCCTGGACAGCCGTGGCGCCTACCTGCTGTTTGGCGACCGCCTGGAAGTGCGTAATGCCCGCGACGGCAGCCAACTGCTCGGTACCCACAACCACGGCCTGAACGGCGCCAAGCGCCTGTGGCTGGACGGCACCCGGGTGTATCTGCAAGGCAGCGACAGCCTGCAGCTGGTGCAACGTGCCGCGCTGCTACGTGGCCGCGGCGAGCCAGTGCTGGGCGAACTCGACCTGCCGAGCCGTATCAGCCAACTGACCGCCCAGGGCGAACTGCTGGCCTGGCTGGATTCCGGTCGCCTGCAGGTGTTCGACCTCGATGTCGATGCCCAGCGGCAACTCAGCGCCCGTGAAGTGGCCAGTCTGGCCGTGGGCAATAGCGAAGTGGGCGGCCTGGCGCAGCTGGAACTGCATGGCGACCTGCTGGAATGGCGCAATGGCACCAGCTACCTGAATGCAGCGATCCCGCTGAACAACACCTGGGCGCTTAACCCCGACACCCTGGCGGCAGCAGATGAACCGATAGGCCTGCGCTTTATCGGTGCCGACTACGCCTGGCGCGAAGCGCAACTGGCGGTCAGTGGCCTGGCGGGTGACACAGTGGCCACCAGTACTCAGGTACTGGGCCGCGAACTGCGCGCCATCAGCCAGCAACAAGCGGCCTACCAACCAGCGGGTCTGTACCGGCTGCAAGTCAGCCAGGCGCCGTTGGATTGGCTCAAAGGTGCCGAAGTACATCTGGATCTGCCATGGCTGGTGGATGCGATGGACTTCTTCGGCGCCGCCCAGGTTCGCCTCGACGCCCTGCAACCCAACCGCAGCATCACCGGCGTGGCGCGCACCTATGTGCTGCGCGGCCGTCAGCTGAACCTGATCGACGAACTGCAGATTGGCGAGCGTGTGCTCAGCCGTGACCAGCTGCAGGTCAATGCAGCCGGCGATCAACTGAGCTTCAGCCTGCAAATGGACCAGGCAGGTCTGTACAGCGTCCAGGTGCGCTATGGGCAACAACGCATAGTGCTGCCGACTGCGCTGGCGGTGGTCACGCCTTTGGCGATTACTTCCGTGGTTTCCAGCCATGCCCAGGGCCAGGTGGTCAGCGATGCCGGCGGCACGCCGGTGACCATCCTGGCTGAGGGGCTTTCCGAGGGCCTGAGCCTGCACTGGTTCCCGGCTGGACAGGGCATCCTGCCGAGCGCCAGCAACAAGGTGGCGTTCAATCTCAATGACAGCAGCATCAGCTTTGTCACTCCGCGCAGCCAGCCGGGCTGGCAGTACCAGGTTGCCCTGCTGCGCGAAGCCAGCGCTGAACGCGTGGACAGCGTGGCCGGCCAGTGGCTGACCGCCACTGACGACACGGCACCGACCGTCCGCCTGGTCTCGACCCTGGGCGCCTCGCAGTCGCTGGTGCTGGAAGCCGACGAGCCGCTCAGCGCGCAAGGTTTCAGTGTGGTCAAGGTGTTCAAGGACTACGACACCCACGCCCAGCCAAGCGAAGACATCAGCAGCCGCTTCAACCCGATCATCAGCCAGGGCAACCGCCTGGAACTGCGCCTGCGCAGCGACGCGGTGCTGGAAGCAAACGCCCTGTATCAAGTGACCCTCAGCGGGGTGCGCGACGCCGCCAACAACCTTGCCCGCGATAACGGCGTGATCCTCGCCGGCACCTACAGCGGCAGCTACCAGGCCGAAGACCGCCTGGCGCCACGCCAGGACTCGCTGCAGGTGTTGCTGCAAGGTCAGCCGCTGACTGCTGCTACCCAGCTGAAACTGGGCAGCCGCTATGCCCTGACCGTCAGCGCAGTGGATAACGTGCAGGCCAGCGACAAACTGGGCTTCAGCTACCGGGTGTCCGCCGATGGCGGCCAGACCTGGAAAACCGACTGGATCACTATTCAGAAAGGCCAATTCAATCTGGATATCCAGGGCGATTACCAAGGCTTTGCCCTATTGCTGCGTGCCAGTGATGGCCGCAACACCAGCGAGCGCCGCTTCGATGCGCAGATCAGTGCGCCTGATCTGACGCTCGGCCAGTTCAGCACCCTGCCAACGCCGGTTGAGGAGAGTACTCCAGCCGATCTGCGCTTCCAGATCGTCGGCGATCTGGACCTGGTACGCAGCACGGAAGTCCGCGTGCTGGATGGCCGCTATGCCGCCGCCAGCTTCGACCGCAGCACTGGTCTGGTCAGCCTCAACTTCCTGCACCCACGCCTGAAAGACCTGCCGGGCGCGCCAAAAGACCAAGCGCCACTGACCGCCGAGCTGCGTGTCGGCTTTGGCCTGGCCGGCCAGGAAAGCTACCGCTACTTCCAGGTGGGTTATGACCTGCTGTCCGACCATACACCGCCGCAGCTGTCGATCATCGCGCCGCTGGATGGTGAGTTCGTACCGCGTGGCGAAACCACTGAGGTGATCCTGCGCAGCTACGACCGTTACGGCATCGACCATGTCGAGGCATGCATCAACAGCCTGGCCAGTGATGTGTTCAGCGATGCGGCCAACTGCCAGCGGCTGCTCGATCCTAGCCGTCTGCGTGTGCCGGTCGCTGCTGACGCCACCGGGCCGCTGCATATCGTGGCCCGCGCCATCGACCTCAACGGCCTGGCCAGTGCTCCGGCGGCGGTCACCCTGCAACCATATGACGGCCAGGTCGGCGCGCCAGAGCTGAGTTTCCTGGCGCCAACCGACGGGCAGCATGTGCAGGCCGGCGAGACCATTGCGGTCAGGGTACGGCTACGCAAATTGGAACAGGCCAACCTGTACCTGGATATCGCCGGTGATCCGCAACACGCCGGCAACCCGGCACCGCGGAGCATTACCCGCGCCGCCAACGGCGAAGAAATTATCGAGCTCAGCGTGCCGATGCCGCAGGTGGCCGCCGATGGCGTGCTGGTGCTGCGTCTGCAAGCCACCTGGCAGGGCCAGACTCTGCGTAGCCAACGCACCCTCAACCTGCACGCCGATACCGGCATTGCCGAAGACATCGCTCTCGATCTGCAACCGCCGACCACCTTGCTCGCCGGCTCGCAGTTGTGGCTGCAGGTTCCGCCGCCGGCAACCATGGGCGACTTCAACAACGCGTCGAACCTGAACCTGTTCGACCCGAGCGATGCCGCTAGCCCGACCGTGCTGCCATTCAGCAACGCCCGTCAGGTGTGGAACAGCCGCGAAGAGGGCACAGCCTTGCGCCTGGATGCCGCGCTGCGCGACCGTTCCGGTCACGAGAAAAACGCCAGCCGCAATCTGGAAAAACTTGCTTACCTGCAATCCGCCAGCCGCCGCGACAGCCTCGACACCGGCTACCGCGGCAGCTTCCTGACCGCGCTGCCGGGCCATGTCGAGGGTGCTGTCTGGGCCGAAAACCAGCAGCGCGATGGTTACCGAATCCGTACCTTGGACAGCGTGCTGGAAAGCCGTGACAGTGGCCAGGTACGTCAACTCAGCTACACCGGCTCGCTGCTGGCGGCCCAGGTACGCCGCGATGGCCAGGATTACCTGCGCGTCTGGCGCTGGGCCGACAATGCTTGGCAAACCGGCGTGGAACAGACGATTGCCGGCGACCTGCTGGGTGGCAGTGGCGAGCTGCTGTTCGTTCGTCACGGTCAGCAGATCGGTGGTTACGCCCTGAGCAACGCCGGCTTCGCCGACCTGATTGGCGTGAGCTTCAGCGATGAGATCCGTCAGCTGCAGGTCGATGGCCAGCGCGTGCTGGTGCTGACCGACAAAGCCCTGAGCGTGCTGCAACTGGATGACAGCAGCCTGCCGCAACTGGTGAGCAGCGGCAGCGTCGAGCTGGCCGACCGTGTGGGTTTTACCCTGCAAGGCAACCGCTTGCTGAGCTGGACCGCCACGGCGGTGAGCAGTCAGGTGCTCAGTCGCACTGAACAAGGCCTGAGCCTGAGCGCAGCCACTGTGCTGCCAGTGGCTGGCAAGGTCAGCCAGGTGGTGTTCGATGGCGAACTAGCCTGGCTGAAGGTCAGCGAAGACCTGTACGGCGACAGCTGGCAGGCCTGGCGTGGCGGCGAGCGTGTCGGTGCTCTGGGCAGCGAGCGCGAGAGCCTGGCCTTCGTAGCCGGCAAGCTGGTGAGCCTGCAGCGTAGCGAGAACGCGCAGCAACTGGTGGTCGAACCGCTGACCGTGGCTGCACCGGCGCGTATCGCCCTGACCGCACAGAGCGTGCGCCTGCCGTTCGGCGTGTTGGTCGGGGGCCTGCCGGCCAGTGCCGAAGCCGCCTTGGGCAGCGCCGATATCAGCTTCCGTGACGAGCAGGGCAATCTGCTGGCCGCACAACCCTATTTTTACCAAGGCGAGCTGGACAGCTACCTCGGTGCGCCATTCGCTCAAGGCCGTGCCTGGCTGGTGGTCAGCGACGTCAACCGCCTGAACCTGACTCTGCAGGACCACGCTGGTAGCCAACAGCTAGCAATCGACGTCGCCAGCAATGGTGCGCAAGCCGCCAGCCTGGTGCCGGACGACGGTTCGCTGCTGGCCGCCGGTGCGCGTCTGCCGCTGGCCGCTCGTTTTGCCGTCGGTACCGATGGCCAGGGCGCACGCTTGATCGCCGCCGGCGAGACCCAGCGTGCCGTCACCGGCCTGCGCAACAGCTTCCATTGGCTGAGCCTGCCGGCAAACGACGGTGCCGCCCTGCAGTGGCAGGACGCCGCGGGCAGCCGCGACCTGGGCCTGCGGACTCAAGCTAACCAGCCGGGGGCTGCGTTGACCTTGAGCGGCGCCGGCAACAACCAGATCTTCGCTGAAGGCAGCAACCTGACCCTCAGCTACCAAGTCGGCGCTGCGCCGCTCTGGGTCGAGCTGCAACTGCTGAGCTTCAACGGTCAGCCGCTACAGCGCCTGCTTGTGGCCGGCCAGCAAGGCCAGTTCAGCCTGCGTCTGCCGCAGGTGAGTGTGCAGGAAAGCTACAGCCTGCGTGCCCGTGCCTACTTTGCTGGCGACTTCCACTACAGCGAGCAGCAACTGAACCTGCGTGTGGCTCCGGCCCAACAACTGCCGCAACCGGTACTCAATGGACTGCCGAGCGTGCTATTTGCCGGCAGCCAGGTGGAACTGCGCCTGACCGGCGTGGACGCTGCCCGTTATCGCCTGGCGCTGGAAGCCCTGAATGGCAGCGACCAACTGCTGGCCAGCGGCAGTGACAGCCTGTCCCTGCGCCTGCCAGCCGGCCTGAAAGAGCTGCGCGTACGTGCTCTGATCAACGATGAACTGGGCAACCAACAGGAACAGCGTTGGAGCGCGCCAGTTGTAGACAGCTGGCACCTGCAGAGCGATGCCGTGCGCGTGCCGTTCGATGTGCTGTTGCCGCAAGTGGGCAGTCAGTGGCTGGCCCGTGGTGCCGAGCTGCATGACGCCCAAGGCCTGCGTGCCCGCGTGGCGGGTGATATCGCCGCCATGGATTACCTGCAGCAGTACCTGCTGCTGAGCGTGAAGGGCTTTGGCCTGACCCTGCTGGATACCACCAACGACCTTGAGAACGCCGGCAGTCTCGCCGTGGCCGCGCCGCTGCAACACCTGGCGGTGCAGGGCGAGCGCATCCTCGCCGCCAGCGCCCGTGACCTTTACTGGTTTGATGCGGTCGGCAACCAACTGAAGGCCGCCGGCACCCAGACCCTGGGCGGCGAAGTGCGCAGCCTGTTGGCCGATGGCGACGGTTTCCTGGTTCTGACCAGCGGCCAACTGCTGCGCCTGTCCGCCAGCGGCCAAACCCAGGCCAGCTTCAATGGTGAAGGCCTGCTCAGTGTGGTGCGTGCCGGGGATTATCTGCAGGTACTGGATAACGCCGGCCGCTTGTGGCGACTGGATGCCAGCCTGAAGGGCAACTCGACCCAACTGAGCGAGGGCGCCAAGCGCCTGTTCAGCTTGCCGGGGCAGGTGCTAGCTGTGGCGCCACAACGCATTCAACTGATCGATACCGCCACCCAACAGCGCGTTGGTGCTTGGTCCTTGACGGCGCAATCGGTTGACGCCGCACATTGGGCAGGCGGTAAGCTGTGGTTGGGCGGTAGCGAAGGGCAGGTGCTGACGCCGGTGCGCGGTGCTGACGGCTACGTCAGTCTTTACGACAGCCGCACCGCCAGTACGCCAACTCGCGGCACCGTGGAAAGCGTGGCACTGCGTGATGGTCAACTGATCGTGGCTGCCGATAACTTCGGCGCTCAAGTCTTGCGTCAGGACGGTACCGGCACCTGGCAATCGAGCCTGTACCCGCAAACCGCCTTTACCCAGGCAGCCAGCCGTGTTGTCGGCAGCGGCACCACTTGGTTCCTGCTGCAAGACCAGGCCCAGCAGGTGCTGGCGCTGAACCGTAGTACCTTGGCGGCACGTAACGTATTCAGCAACGTTGCTGGCAGCGACTTGGCCGTGAGCAGCGATTACGTAGTCCTCGCCGCCGGTGGCAGTCTGCAATTGGCCGCTCTGAACGATCTAAGCAGCAAACGCAGCCTCGTCATCACTACTCAGGAAAACCTCCGTCAACTGTCGGCCCGTGGCCAACAGGCTGCCGTGCTCAGCGAAAGCGGCCGAGTGTTCCTGGTCGACCTGCGCAGCGACGTGCACAGCCCTGTACGTGAACTCAGCGCACAACTGGGCGGCGAAGTGCGGCAGTTGGCCCTCAACGGCGACTACCTGTTCTACCTGCTCGGCGACAACGCCTGGCGCTATGACCTGCGCAGCGGCCAGCGTAACCAGTTGATGACCGGCGCAAGCATCAGCCAGCTCTACCTGGCCGGCAACCTGCTGTGGCTGGAACAGCCGCAAGCCCTGGGCGTGCGCCTGGATGCCCTGGAGCCGGGTACCGGCCTGGTTGTACCAGACAGCCAACTGCTGCTGGCCCAGCGCAGCACTGCGCTGGCAGTGGAAAACAATCGCATGGCCGTGGGCCAGGGCACCCTGGGCGTGCAGGTGTTCCAGCTGCCCTACGGCCTGGGCGCCGCCGATGCCAGCGTACTTTCGCCGCTGGCCGACAGCCGCTTACTGCCGAGCCAGGCCCTGACACTCGGCCTGAATACCGATGGCCTGCGCAGCGCCGCTTTCAGCCTCAATGGCCAGCCCGTCGGCAGCATGAAGCAGGCCTCGAGTCAGACCAGCCTTCGTCTGCCGGCTAACCTGCTTGGCGGGCAGAACGTCGCCCTTAGCCTGCACAGCGAAGACGTCTTTGGTGTGGTGCGCGAGTCGGTGGCGCGGGAACTGTTCCTGATGCCGGGCGAGGGCGTGGCCAACCCGTTCACCGTCAGCCTGACCGCCGACGAACACTCCTGGCTGCCGCTACCGCTGATTGCCAGCGCGCAGATCAGCGGCAGCCAGCAGCCGCTGGCGCAAGTGGAGTTCCTGCTCTCGGCCAGCACCAACGGCCCATGGCAGCGCGTAGCCGTGCGCAAGGCCGAGCCGTTCCAGGCCAGCCTTGCGCTGGATACCAGCCTGACCGGCCAGTACATCAAAGCCCGCGCCGTGGACGTGTTTGGCAACAGCGCCGAGTCGGCTGCCAAGCGCTTCTATCGTCATCAGGACACCAAGGCCCCGACCGTCAGCCTCAGCTATGAAGGTGCTGCCGTGTTCCTCGACAGCAAGAAAGCGGTACGCGGCTACCCGATCACCATCAAAGCTCAGATGGCCGACACCGACGGCGCCCTCGACAAAGCTACTTTGACACGCAATGGTCAGGTGGTTGCCGTGGCCTTTGGCAAGAACCAACTGACTTACCAGGATGCCGCCACCGTCTTGGGCGAGCAGGTTTATAACATCGAAGTCACCGACCAGGCCGGTAACCCGGCCACGGCGGAACTGCGCGTTACCGTAGTGGACGATGGATTCGCTGAAATCACTAGTGTCTCCCTACCGGAGCAAATCATCGAGCAAAGCAGTTTTGATCTGACTGTCTCGGCCAAGGATGACGTTGGGCTCAAAGCTGTCGACCTTGTGTGGAACGGTTTTACCGACCACTACGATGTCAGCGGCCTGTCTATCAACAATCTCAGGTTCACGGTTCAGGATAAGCGTACCGAGCGTTTGTCCAGCAGCTTGTCGCTGCCGCTCAAGGTGCGCGTCACCGATAGCCGTGACCAGGTCACCGAGTCATCGAAAATCCTGCGAGTGGTGCGAGATCAGGCACCGAACCTATTGGCCCTGAACGTCACCTTGCCCAAATACGGGTCCTACGGCGGCGTGGTGCGCATGAAGCTGCACGATCTAAATTATCTTGACGACACCGGTGGCCTCAGCGTGCGCGTACTGCAGCGCGTCGGCGATGTGCGCCAGGAGCTGTTCAGTTGCCTGCGCGGCAGCAATAACTACTTCCGTTGCGCCAATCGCGACTACTGGAACAACTATGAACGTGATCTGCGCATGCCCGACAGCGCGCTGCCGAACGATCTATTCCGTATACAAGTGGAACTGACCGACCGTCTAGGCCAGCAGGTGCAGAGCCAGGACTATAACGTTGCCTTGACTCAGTCACCGAATCAGCTGACGTTCTCGGCTTCGCAAGGTGGAGACAATCCGGCCACTGTGAGCGTTCGATCACCAGCTTCTTATCGCGTGCAAGTGCTGGACGCTGCCGCCCGACCGGTACCCGAGCAGCCTGTGCAGTGGCGCCTGCGTCGCCTCAGTGATGGTTATGTGAGTTCGTTAGGCACTAGTCGAAGTGATGCCAACGGTTATGCCTCGTTGGCATTAGACACCGACCTGATCATGGGCGATTACCAGCTGTGGGCTGAGCTGCCCCAGTTCAGCCAGATTGCCCGTGCCGAGAAAAACATCAACGTGCAGGCTGGGCCCACCACCAGCTTTTTGCTCGGTTATCTGCCGGCCATGGTCGCTGGCAGCACGGTGAGTCTGAGCATTCAGGGCCAAGACTACATGGGTAACAACGTCAGCAAGGACCAGAGCAGCACGCTGCAACTGACCCTGCCGACCAGTGATTTTCATGTGCTACCCGGCAATGGCATCGAGATATCCAGTACGACCAATAACGGTCAGGCCGTCGAATATGTACGCGTCACCCTTAAGGACGGTCGCGCTCAGCTTACTTTGCGGGCAGGCCAGAGCGCGGGGCGTTTCAGCCTGCCGGTCAGTAGCAGCAGATCCATTCGCTATGTGTACAACGCTGCCGGCAGTATCTACTGCTGTATTTCTGCTCTGACCATCGATGTCGTACCGGCTGCTGCCAGCCACCTGCGCTTGGTCAACGAGCAGGGGCGTGTGCAGGCCGCCGGTGATGTGCTGACCCGCGGTGTGAAACAAGATGTGCGTCTGCAACTGATGCTGCAGGACCGTTTTGGCAACCGCATCAGTCAGCTCGATGGCCAGCCGGCCAGCATGAGCGTACCTGTACGGGTTACTGGCTCGGGTGCAATCGATGGCCAGGCGGGTAGTGCAGAAGTGGCGTTGGTGCAGGGCCAGAGTTGGCTGGCCGTCAGCAATCAGGTGTACGAAGAAGTCACTGTCAGCCTGGGCGGTCCGGTGGCGGGTTTGCCGTCGTTGAATCTGGACAGCCAATTCCGTATTAGCTTCACCGAGCAGGTTCCGGAAATTACCCGCAGTGTGATCGAAGCCGTTGCCGGCGCCGGTCTGCACGCTGTATTCGAGTACGACGAGCCGGTTCGCCTGCAAAGCGGTTATGCGATTCAACTGCTGGAGGGTACCAGCGTGCTCAACGGCAACAGCAGTTTGAGCAATGGCGGTCGCATACTGAGTTTCAACGCACAACCTGGCCTGCAACTGGGGCACTGCTATCGCTTCGATACCAGCGGTTCAGGCCTGTACGGCTTGGCGCGCAACGATAAGGTGCGCGACCAGGGCGACGAGCTGTGTGCACCCCATGCCATGTTCGATGTGGCGGGTCCTATTATGTTGCTGGCGGGACAGAAGTATCAGATCCCGATGTCTAAGACCCCGGATATCAATTGGTGGGCGGTAAGCAACGCATTTGCCGAGTTGGGTGGTCAGCGCCAGAGCTTCAACTGGTATTACGGTCCCTTACACACCATTACTGTGCCGAAGTTCTTTACTCAGGCCAACAACAGCATCGCCGACGGTGCGCTGCTGCCGCTGAACCTCAGCGCTACGCTTCCGGACGGTTTGAATAAGGCTCTAGTAATCGGCAACAAGTTGGATATCCAAGTATTCGAGCCGCTGGGCGATTTCGACGGCGACGGTCTGCGTAACCAGTTCGAGCTGGAAACTCAGGGCCTTGATCCAACACAACGCGACAGCAACAAGAATGGAATCGACGATGGTCTGGAAGACCTCGACGGCGACGGTCTAAACAACCTCGAAGAGCAGGCTGCTGGCACCAAAGCACTAGTTAGTGACACCGACGGTGATGGTTTGTCAGATGGCGCCGAGGTGCGCACGTACAAAACCAATCCGTTGCATCACGATACCGACGGCGATGGTCTCAGCGATGGCGATGAAGTCCGCAATATTCCGGCCTCTTCACCTCTGAAGAAAGACACTGACGGCGACGGTATTCCGGACGGCTTGGAGCTGCGGATGGGGCTCAATCCCAGCGATGCCTCCGACGGTGCCGGCGATAAAGACAACGACGGTCTGAGCAACGCTCGCGAAGCGTTGCTGGGTACAAACATCAATAACCCGGACACTGATGGCGACAAACTCACAGATGGCTATGAAGTTGATCAGTTGCACACCGATCCGCTGAAGAAAGACACTGATGGTGATGGCCTGCTCGACAATGAAGACCTTGAGCCGCTAGCTAAGGACATCCAGCCGCCGACCGTTACCCTGGTTAACCCTGCGCCGGGCAAACAGCTGATCAAAGGCCTTAACCTAATGATCATGCCGAATGCGCAGGACAACGGTCGGGTCACCAAGGTGTCGATCCTGCTCAACGGCGCTCAGATTGCTGTGCTGACCAGCAAGCCTTTCACCTATGCCATGACCCTGCCGACTGGTGCCGACAGTCTGCGTCTGGAGGTGCTGGCTTTCGACACCAACAACAATCAGGGCACCAGTGGTGAACAAACCTATGAACTGGTGAGCGACCCGTTGACGACTGTAGTTGGCCGTGTGCTGGACGGCAGTGGCCTTCCGGTCGCTAATGCCCAAGTACAAGTTGCTGGTAACCGCAGTAGCACGCAGGCTGACGGCAACTTTGTAATTACTGGCGTACCGGTAGTACCGGGTCAGGTGCAGGTGATCGTAAATGGCCTGGTGGGTACGTTGCCGGCAACCGCGATCTCCGCTGAAGTCGAGCCGATATGGGGCGGTACCACCGATGTGGGCACCATTGTTCTGGCCTCACAGAAGGTTCGTGTCGGCTATTTCAATACCAGTACCGGATCGGGATCTTCTTCTCAGCGGCAGATTATCGAGCGCGCCGGCTTCATTCCGGCGCAGATCACAGACCTGGCTACGTTTGACATGAGTTCGATCGAAATGTTGATGGTCGATAGCTCGCGCGAGAAATACCGCACCAGCTACTACGCCGACAACCGGGCCAAGATCTTCGCGTTCGTTGCAAATGGCGGCGTGCTGATCCTCAATGAGGAATACAATCCGTCTGGCGAAATGGTCGATCTGCCGGGGCAGCCGGCGATCGAATCGATCTACACCGACAGCTACCAGACCCAGACTCCGGAATACCGCTGGTCTGAACTCAGCGAGGGTAAGGCCGGATCCTGGTGGCAGAATCGTTATAGAACCTATGGCGGCCTGTCGTATATGCGTCGCGAGACACTGGGCGCGAATCTGGTGCCGTTGACCTATGCTGGCAATCGCCGTGAAAAGCGTGTCACCTCGCTACGCTATACATATGGTCAGGGTCAGGTGTACTTCGGTTATCAGCCTACCTATGGCTGGCGTCCAGGCGACAACGATCCACTGTTCACCATCCTGCAGCCGAATATTTTGCTGATGATGCGCGACTTGTTGCTCAAGGACAGCGATAACGATGGTCTAAAAGATCTCTATGAATACCCCAACGGCACCAGTGCCTTTGAGGCCGACCGCGATGGTGATGGCCTGCTCGATGGCTTTGAGGTCAAGTACGGTTTCAACCCGCTGGTGTCGGGCGAGCAGGATGTGGACACCGATAACGACGGTTTGAGCAACCTACGCGAACAGGAACTGGGAACCAACCCGCTGCAGCGCGACAGCGATGAAGACGGCTTGAACGATGGCGTTGAATTCGATCGCTATAACTCCGACCCGCTGATCGAAGATACCGATCTTGATGGCGTAGGTGACTATGACGAGGTTATCAACTACAAGTCCAACCCACGCAAAGTCGACAGTGACGACGATGGTCTGAGCGACTACGAAGAGGTCTACAGCTACATTACCAAGCCAAACAAGGCTGATAGCGACAACGACGGCCTGTCCGACTTTATTGAAACCAAGGGTCCTTACGAGGACATACTCAATCCGAACAATAAGGCTGATGCCGATCAGGACTACGACTTGGACGGCCTGAGCAATAAGCGCGAGATTCTCGAGACTCTGACCAATCCAAAGCTCAAGGACACCGATGGTGACGGCTTGAGCGATGGTGATGAACTGCGGGCTGGCCTTGACCCATTTGATAAGGATATGGACAAGGACGGCCTGCTGGACGGTGAAGATAGCGAGCCGCAAAGCAAAGACCTGCAGGCCCCAACGGTGGTCCTGGTGACTCCGACTGCCGGCAGTAGCCTGGTGCATGGCCAGCAGCTACGTCTGGCGGTCAGCGCCAGCGATAACGGCCGGGTGGCTGAGGTCACCTTCTATGTCAATGGCGAGCTTAGCGCTAGCTTTACCAAAGCACCGTATGAGCAAGTGATCGCGGTGCCCGAGCAGGGGAGCGAGCTGACCGTGGAAGCCCGTGCCCGGGATACCAACGGCAACGAACAACGCACCGCCGTACAGCGCTTCGCCATCGAGCCTGATGCCGGCACGCAAGTGACCGGCAGGGTGGTCGATGGTGCAGGCAACCCGGTTGTCGGTGCCCAGGTAACGTTGCTCGACAGCAACGTTGGGAGTGCAATCGAACCTGTCGGCTACAGTTTCGCGCCGCAAACGGACCTCTACCACGCCGATGAAACAGGCGATCAACTGATTGATGGAAAAGTTGGTACCGCTGGCTACGATGCCGACTTGGGCCAGGGTACGGCCTATGAATGGGTGGGTTGGAGCGCAAAACAAGCCACTGTCGAGTTCGATTTTGGCCGCACCGTGGCGATCAAGACCATCAAGATTGGCTCTACCCAGGAGTCACTAGGAAATGTGGTGTTGCCGTCGGTGGAAGTCTCGCAGCTGGTGGACGGTACCTGGGTCAGCGCCGGTACGTTGCTGGTACCGCCTAGCGAGGCCAATAACCACCATTACCTTTCGACGGAGCCCCATGCCTGGTTGGAGCTCTCCGGGCTGAATATTCGCAGTCGTTATGTCCGGGTGACGTTGAACGCCAACGGCAGCTGGATCTTTACCGATGAAATGGACTTCTTTGGCGGCGGTGGCGGAACAAACGATAATATTGCTGGCGGCACGGTTGCCACTACCGATAGCCAGGGCGTTTATGTCCTGCAAGCGGCCACGTCGGTGCTCGACCCACAAGTGCAGGCCACTGCCGTATTCGGTAAGCAGCCGGTCAATGCAACCAGCGCAGTGTTCGAGCCGGTGCGTGGCGGCGTCACCGAGATTGCCGACTTGGTGCTGGGTGCCGAAGGACGTCGTGCCCTGACACCGATCCTTGAACGGCACAAGGCCTATGACCGTCGTGAACAGGGGCCTCAGCAAACCATCAGCAACAACTATGATTGGGACTTCAACAACTACTACGGCACGGTCACTTACGGTACCAACTATGCATTCAAGAACGCTGGCTATCTGAGTACTAGCGGCTATAGCTACAGTAGCGGCGAGTCGTTTGTGTATCGACTGCGTCAGCAGGGGCGCGAATTCGATCTACCTGCCATGGTGATGGGGGCGTTGCAGGTTAGCCGTAGGATTTTCGTGCCTTCTAGCCAGAGTTATGCGCGTTATCTGGATGTGTACGAGAACAACAGCGATAGCGCCGTAACGGTACCGGTTACGCTCAGCGGCTCGTTCTACAACGAAGGGAGCCGAGTGATCACCGCGACCTCTTCCGGCGACTCGACGTTCGATGCACTTGACCGTTACCTGATCACCGATGACTCGACCGACAAGGGTGGCCGTACGGCGTCCGGCCTGCTCTTTGGTGGGCAGATGGCGGCGTTGAAACCGGCGAGCGCCAGTGGCAATGGCGATAGCTATAGGGTGACCTACAACCTGAGCGTGCCGGCGCGCAGTCGTAAAATCATCATGCATTACATGGTGCAGAACAGCAGTCGTGATGACGTCAAACGGGTTCTCGAAGCGCTTGCTGCGCCGAGCGTGGACGAACCGAACCTGACCATCGAGGAGCAGCGTGACATCGTGAACTGGACCACCCTGATCGACTCCGATCTGGATGGTATCGCCGACGTCGATGAAGTCTTGCTGGGTCTGGATCCGCTCAAGGCTGACAGTGATGGCGACGGCCTCAACGACGGCTTCGAGCGTCGCTATGGCTTCGATCCGAAGGCCGATGACGGCCAGGCGCAACTCGATACCGACGGCGATGGTCTGACCAACCTGCAGGAACAGGGAGCCGGCAGCAATCCGCGTGAGCGCGACACCGACGGTGACGGTCTGAGCGACGGCGATGAAGTGTTCGTTCATCGCACCAGCCCGTTGAGTCGTGACTCCGATTTGGATGGCCTGACCGATCCAGACGAGCTCAAAGGTAGTACCGACCCTAGCCTGGCCGATAGCGATGGCGACGGCCTATCTGATTATGCTGAACTCCATGTCTACGGTACCGATCCATTGCAGGTCGACAGCGACAACGACGGCATACCCGACAAGTTCGAGGTCGACTACAACCTAAAAGATGTTTTGGCCAGTGATGATGGCGATAACGATGGTCTGACCAACCTTGAGGAGTTCCTAGCGGGCACTAAACCGGATAATGCTGACACTGACAACGACGGCCTGCTCGATGGGTGGGAAGTCAAAGGCCTGCCATCGAGCGATCCACTCAAGGTGGATGGCGATGATGGTGAGCGTCGTGACATCAACGAGCGTTTTGTCGATGGCACCGATCCGAAACTGGCGAGCGATGACCGTTCGAATACTAGTGGCTATCACCAGCTTTATGATGTCAATGGGCGCTATTGGAACTTCTCTTATAATGGCTACGTCAACTACACCACTGGCGCCGCTGTCAACTCCAATGGCAATGGGGCATTCAGGCTGTACGTCGACGGTAAATCCTTTGACTATCGGTGGTACGAAGCCACGACCACGGCCAACGGCCGGGAGTACCACTACGAAGCACATCGTTTCAATAATCTAGTGGTTAGCCGTCGCGTATTGGTGCCGGGCTCCGGCGCAGCCTATGTGCGTTATCTGGAAATCATAGACAACCCGACGGCTGAGGAACAGGTCGCTAACATTCGTCTGGATTCCAGCTACGGAGCCAATAACGACTATCAAGTTGCGGCATTGACCAGCAGTGGCGACAGCCAGCTGACCGTTGCCGATGACTACCTCGTATTACGTGACACCGGCTCATCTTCCCGGCCAATACTGCTGCATGTGTTGGCAGGCAATGAGCAGCGTCATCAGGGCACAAGCTTTGCCTCGCAGTGGGGCCGTAACTGGCAGGCCGAGTATCAAGTTCGTATTCCAGCGGGCGAGCGTCGGGTGATCATGCATTTCGCTACGCTGGAAGGTTCTAATGATGCCGCAATGGCCACCGGTGCCAAACTGCGCGGTTTGAAAGGCTTGGGGCTGGATAATCTGGACTTGGCCCTGGCGAGCAAAGTAGTGAACTTCCATGCCTTCTACGACCAGGACGGCGATGGTCTGAGCGATGTCGACGAGATTCGTCTGGGCACAGGGGTCAACAACTCGGACAGCGATGGCGACGGTATTCCAGATGGCCAAGATAGCGAGCCGTTGGTATCAGACACCACTGCACCGAACGTTAGCTTTGAAAAACTGCCGAATGTCCGTCATTTCGCTGGCGAGTCATTAGATGTTACAGCGATGATTAATGATAACGGCATCGTCAAGCAGGTCGAGCTACTGCAGGATGGTGAGCTGCGTGAGACACGCTTCGTGGGTGGGCGCCAGACCTTCAGTGTGATCTTGCCGAATGCTGTGAGCACTCTGTTGCAACTGCGTGCCATCGATAGCAATAACAACGTAAGCACCACCGAGCTACGCTTAACTATGGACGAAGTGCCGACTCTGAGTTTCGCCGGCCGAGTGGTTGATAAACTCGGCCAGCCAGTGGCGGATGCCCGAGTGCTGATAAACGATGTGCAAGGCGTCACGGATACCGATGGCCGCTACAGCCTGAGCGGTGTGGTCACCACTGAGTCACGGGTGACTGTCAGCGCCTCGACGATGTTCGGTGCTCAACGCATGGTTGCGACGGCGCAAGCCGAAGTGCCTGGAGACAGCGTTGTAATCGATGTGCCAGCGTTGGTGCTATATGCCGAAGGCCGTCGCACTACTGGGCTGATCAGAGAAAGCGAGCTGAGCTATGAAGGTGATGTGAATACGCCAGTGACACTTATCGGCAACGGTTATCTATGGGATATCCAGGGCGATGGGCACATCCACTCGGGTAGTGACGGAGCTTACAACAACGGTCAATACATCTCGCGCGTCTGGTACCAAGCTAACTGGTCAGAGCAAGGTAAATTGCGTCTGGATGGTCGTGAGTTGACGCTGCCGATGCAGGATGTCCATAACGGACTACGTGCTGGTCGCAAGGTATATGTACCTGCAGATCAAAGTTACGCTCGTTTCCTTGAGCTGCTTGAGAACTCTTCCGACGTCGAAATGACTGTTCCGGTGGAGCTCCATGGCAACTTGGGGTCAGGCAACGCCACGCAGATCATCAATACTTCGTCCGGCGACAGCACTTTTGATAGCGAGGATTATTACTTACTGACTGACGATGAACAGGATAACGGTCAAATACCTGCAATCGGGCACCTTTTCGACGGTGCTAGCTCTGGGTGGAAGGCGAGAGACGTCTGGCTGGAAGATGGCAGTTATTCTGTTCAACTCCAAGTCACGCTGCCCCCGCACAGTCGCAAGGTGTTGATGCATTACGCTGTGCAGAACAGCAGTCGTGCTGAAGTCCAGCGTGTTCTCAACATGCTTAGCTCTCCGGACTTCGTCGAGGTTGGCCTGACTGTCGAAGAACGTGAGCAACTGGTCAACTGGCAGCAGCAGGTGGACAGCGACAAAGACGGCATGCCGGACGCTGATGAAATTCCATTGGGTCTGAATCCGAACAATGGCGACTGGGATAACGACGGTATCCCAGATGGTCAGGATGACGAGCCGAAAGTGCCTGACACCAAGGCCCCGGTTATTCAGTTCGGTGAGCAGGACGGTCCGTTCTACGCCGGCGAAAGTACCTGGTTCTGGGCCTATGTGACCGATAACGGTCTGATCACAAGTGTTGAGTTGTGGCAGGACGGTGTGCAGGTTGAAAGTGGAAACGTGGGGGGGGAACTAGAGTTTGAAGTCAACCTCCCGGTGGACGCCGGCCACACCGAGCTGGAACTACGTGCCACCGACAGCAACGGCAACAGCACCCGCGAGCGTGTCAAGCTACCGCTGCAAAAGGCACCACCAAGTCGATTTGCTGGGCGCGTGGTCAATGAGCTTGGCCGCCCGGTTGCCGGTGCAGCGGTACGTATGCGTATTGATGCCGAGGATCAGGCGTATGGCCAGGATATGGTTTACACCAATGCCGACGGTCGTTTCGAGACCGATAAATTCGATCCGCAGCGATCACAAAGCTGGCGCCTGCTGGTAACTAAAGCGTTGTCGGACGAGACGGTGTCTTTTGAACTGCCGGTGTCCGTCATCGAGCGCGGTGTAAGCGACGTCGGTGATGTCCGATTGCGTGTCGATGAGCGCTACGTGGCGCCGATCGAGCCGCAGGGTACGGCTTATGACAGTGACAACGTCGAGTTCCAGGCCACCTTGCCGGTCGGTTTCGCCCTAGCCAACAAGCCGCTGACTGTTTACCCGAGAGAACAGCGCTTGGTCATTGGTGATATCGATATGGTGCCGTTGCAGGGCAACTTCTTCACCGATAACGCTGAGCGCAGCTTCTACATCGATCAGCAGGAAGACCGCTGGGTGTTCTCCTGGACCGGTTGGATGCCATCGTGGAACATTAGTAGCTCTGATCAGACGCGTATTGATATGCAAGTCATCCTGCACCGTGATGGCCGTATCGAAGTGCGCTATTACGCACTATCCGAAACCGGCTGGAACTGGACGCAGAGTTACGTGCGCTTTGGTCAGTACTGGCTGAGTCAGAACGTCGACTTCAGCGAACTTCGTGGCCGGGTCCTGCCTCGTAATCAGCACATGTCCGAAAGCTTCTATAGCCAGCCGGACCTTGTCGGTAGCGCCATCACCTACGTGCCAAGCACTGCCGACGGATACCTGGTGCAGATTGGCCGCTTACCAGGACGTCACGACAGCGATGGTGATGGTCTGTCCGACCTTAACGAAATGTTGCTGGGTACTGATGTGCACAACCCGGACACCGACGGCGATCTGTTGTGGGACGGTTTCGAGTTGTACAGCCGCTTCGACCCGTTGACCAACGAAACCGGTATCGCCCAGCAAGACCCGGATGACGACGGTCTGACCAACCTGGAAGAGCAGCAGAATGGCACCGACCCGCATGTGCCCGACACTGACGGTGATGGGCTAAGCGATGGTGCCGAAGTGCATCAACATCGCAGCGATCCTACTTTGCGTGATGGTGATGGTGACGGCCTTGAGGATGCTTATGAACTGGAGATCGGCACCGATCCTCTCAAGGCAGACACCGATGGTGACGGACTGCTGGACAGCGAGGAGTTGCGAAATACTTCCACGGATCCGCTGAAGGCCGACACCAACGGTAATGGTCTGTCGGACAGGTTCGAGTGGCTCTACGGCATCAGCGATCCTGACGGAGACAACGACAGTGATGGCCTGAGCAACTTGGAGGAGTTCAAGTCCGGCACTGATCCAAACCGTATTGACACCGATGAAGATGGTTTACCGGACAAGTTCGAGGTGGCGACCTTCGGCAGCGTAGCGGCAACTACTTTTGATAGCGATGGCGGTGGCCGTGGTGACGGTGATGAATTGTTTGTTGACGGCACTGACCCAGCGAATAAGCGTGATGACGTTGAGCAACTGCGCGACGATAGTAGTGTGACCCTGAGTACCGAGGCCGGGCCACTGGTTAGGGTGCAACGCGATGGACGGATTAGCTTCAAGGAACCCGGTACGGACCAGCAGATTCTTCTTAACGAAGGCTTGCGTCTGGATAACTATTGGTTCAATAACAGCAGCGGTGGTGAAGTCCAGTCGCGCGCCTTGGCGGTGCAAGTGCAGGGTGCTAAAGGCCGTGGTTTGAGCCAGGTAGCTGGGGAAACCATTTGGCGCACGCCCTTGCAGGCAGTGAGCGCAACGATGGCCATCAGCCGCGAGTACTATGTGCCATCTTCGGGCCGTGGGTTTGTTCGGGTTCTGGATCGCTTCTTCAACTTCAGCGACCAAGAGCAGGCCGTCGAGCCACGTCTATTCAACAACCGCATTTACACCGGTTACCCCTACAGCCTGACCACGTCTAGCGGCGACGACCATCTAGCGACCGATGACGGCTGGATGCGCATGCAAAAAGGTACGTACGAGGGAGACCCCAGCATGCGCGTCAGCCTGCTCAATGTGTTTGCTGACAAGGCCGGACGCAAGTCCCTGAGTGCTGACATGCTGTATTACGAAAACTACAGCCAATGGACCATTGGTTATTACTTCAAGGTGCCGGCCAACGAGCACCGCGTGGTGATGAATTTCATCGCTTTGGAACAGGGCGACAGCCCGAGCAGCGATATCGCCGCCGTGCTGCAAGGTCTGAAGGAAAACGCTCTGTACGGCATCTCTGCCGACGACCGCGCACGTCTAGTCAACTTCACCGCGTGTGCCGATGCTGACAAGGATTTGCTGTGTGACAGCGAGGAGGCGGCCGTCGGCACCCAGAGCAATAACCCCGATACTGACGGCGACCGCTTCAGTGATGAACTGGAAGTACGCTTGGGCAGCAATCCTAAAGATAAATTGTCGACGCCAGACTTCGCCGTCTACAGCCTGCGAGATGTTGCCAGCCAGACCGCGTTGTTTACTCAGGCCGGGTTCAGCGGCAGCCCGACTGAGCTCAAACGTTTTCAACCACTGGCGGCCCTAGACTTCGATGGCAACGGCAACCTGCTACTAGCCAAGGCTAGCAAGGACGAATTTGCCTTTATGCCTTTCGATGTCGCAACTCTTACATTAGGCAAAGTTCCAGACGACATATCTCTGGAAGCTCCCGTGCTAGATAGCACTGTGGTGGCTTCGCATCCGGTACGTCTGCACCTGGTTGATCGTTTCCAAGGAAGCAGTGAAGTGGCAATACCGACCCTCAGTGTTGTCAGTGAAGGCCAGTGGGATAAGACCACTCTGCATGAAGAACTTGCTGTTTTGGACTGCGGTACTGGCCTTACAGAGTGGAATGGTGCACTGCTATTGCTGAACGATTGCGCCTTAACTAGTCATTCGAAGTACACCGATGCGCCACTAGTGACCTTGAACTTCGCCACCGAATTCGCTGAAGCACCAAAAGTGCTAGCTATAGACGCCGCGCCGCAGATAAATGCCGTACTGGCCTCGGTTGAAGACACCTTCGAGGGCAGCAAGCGTCGCAGCCTCGGTCTGATCGATATGAAAACCGGAAAAGTCACCCGTGTCGGCGCTATGCCAACTGACGCAAAAGGCTTGTCGGTGAAGTTCCGAGACTTCCAGAATGAGCCAGGATGGCTATTTGATATGCCTCAGTCTTGATTTGTGAAATAGTTCACTCCGGTGAGCTCGGCGTACCTGTATATCGCACACCGCAATAAACGGAATTAAATCTACCAACCAGGGTGAATGAATGAAGCAGCTCCAGCGTCTAGTCCTTGCGACTTCCGTACTGACCGTGATCTTGACCGGCTGCGACTCGAATTCCGATTCCATCGCCGAAGTGAACGGCCAGCCCGTCACCCAGGCTCAGTTCGACGCCTACCTCAAGTTCAAGCGCGTGCCCACCCAGAATACGCAGTTGGTGAATCGCGAACTGGATGATTATCTGGAGCGCGAAGGCCTAGCCGGGCAGATTGAGGAGCAGAAGCTGCTTCCTGCGGAACAAGTGGAGGCCGAGGTCGCCGAGTTCCGTAAGCAGATGCTGATCGGTCGCTATTTCGAAGAATTCCTCAAGGAACGGGTAACCGACGAGGCAGTACGTAACTACTACGCGACCAACCCTGACCAATTCCAGGCCAAGAAGATTCATGTCGCTCACATCCTGGTACGCACCAACCCTGGCCTGAGTGAAACCGAGCGTCAGGCGTTGCTGACCAAGGCCAGCGCTATCTATACCAAGGCCAATTCCCAGGAAGACTTCACGGCTCTTGCCAAGGAGTACTCGGAAGATCAGCTCTCCGCCCAGCATGGCGGCGACCTCGGTTGGCTGCAGGAAGGCGCGATCGATCCAGCCTTCAGTACCCGCATTTTCGCCATGAAAGCAGGGGAGTTGTCCGAGCCTATCGTCACGCCATTCGGCTTCCATATCGTCAAGGTGCTCGAAGGCCCGCAGGTGATCAAGCAGCCGTTCGAAAGCGTGGCTGGCGATATTCGCTACCGCTTGCGCCAGGAAGCCAAAGCGGCCGAACTGGAACGCCTCAAGGCGGCAGCGAAGATCGAGAAGAAAGATCAGCCTGAGGCTGCAGCCAAGGTCGACGCCGACAACGCTGAGAAGCCAGGTGATAACCGTGCAGCCAGTTAAGTTTGCCGGGGCTGCCTTGGCGCTTGCGGTGCTACTGGTAGGTTGCAAGGACGACAGCAAGCAAGCGCTGAACGACGTGCCAGTGGAGCCTTCGGCCACGCTGGTGACGGTCGACGAGACACCAATTACTCGGGCGCAGTTGGAGTTGGCCATCGAGCGAACGCTCGGTGAGTCAGCGCCGTTGTTCGCCAACGACGAGGTTGAGCGCAAGATTCTTGAAAGCTTGGTGAGCAGCCGGGCTATGGCGCTACTGGCTGAACGTGAACTTGATGCCAGTGAGCTTCAACAGCTGGACCTGAAAGCCCAGGCCTATCGGGAGGAGTTGCTGGTGCGGCACTACCTGGAGGCGCATGCCGACCCTGAGCCGGTTACCGCGGAGCAGGTTGCTGATTACTACAGCCGACATCAGGACGAGTTCGGCGGTGGTGTAGAGAAAAGCTTCGAGATCATTGCCAGCGATCAGGAGCTCGAGCCGGCGCAACGCGCTGAGCTGATCACCTTGCTTAGCAGCTCGCAGGTCCAAGGTAAGGACTGGCAAAAGCTGGTGGCCGACTGGCGCCAAGCAGGCAAGCCTTTGCAGTACCGGCAGAGTCGCCTGAAGCTGGAAATGCTGGAACAGCCGCTGCGCAGCCTGGTAGAGCCGACCTCCGCTGGCAACATTGCTCCGCTGTACGTAGACGGCCAACTGATGCTGGTACGTGTCACCGGCGAACATCAGCTACCAGCCAAACCGCTGTCGGAAGTGAGCGGGACTATTCGTGAAAAACTGGCCCCCCAAGCGCTCAAACAGGTGGTTAAAAACCTGAGCGGCGAAGCGTTGAAGGCAGTGGAAGTGCAGTACAGCTCGCGTTAGACGGGTGCAAGACCAGGGCCGCGCATTTAGCCGGCAACAATCAGGGACGACGGCAGGGCTGGGGCGAACATTATGGGGATGCGGGTGGGCAAGCACGCGGGCGAGCGGCTGCTTATAGGGCTGCTGTGCCTGATTGCGGGTGTGGCACAGGCGGCCGAGTCCTGCCAGGCAGTGTTCAGCTCTGGCCTGCAAACCCACGGCAATGGTGGTATTACCTTTCAGTGGGCAAGCCAACTGACGGACAGCCCAAGTCCGGCACTCGTTACCCTGCGGGTACAGAATGCGTTCGGCTCGCCCAGTTGTGGCGGCCAGAATTGCACCGCAAGCGGCGTAGCCGCGGCGGATCTAGGCAGCTTGAAATTCCCCGCTATCAATGGCCAGCACGATCTGCGTCTGGGCTATCTGGGTAATGGCGAAGTCGGTGGTAATGAGGTCAACCGATACCGTGCCATCGAGTTGGAAAGCGCATCCACTCTCAGTTTCAACCCTCGCCACCAGGCTTATTACATTGAGCGCCTGACCCTAGGTTATGGCGCAAGAGTAACCCTAGCGCCAGGTCGCTACTGGATCGGCCGGCTTGATATGGCAAGCAACTCTCAACTCCGCGTAGCCAGCGGTACTGCCCAAGTTATGGTGGGCAGTGCCTTGAGTTTGCCGTATCAGGCTGCAATCAATGCAGGGGACAACGGCAACGGTCGTCCTGAAGGACTACAGCTGTTCGTACGCGGCAACCTTTCCCAGGAGTCGGCTAGCGTCATCAATGGTTTGGTGTATGCCGAGGGTGCGTACAGTTCGGCTTTTGCCGCTCGCCTGACCGGGGCCGTCAATGCCCGGAGTGCTGAGATTGGCAGTGCTGCCCGGGTAGAAACCCGTATGGCCGCGATCAATAGCGCCAGCTGGAACAACCAGTGCCGGGAACGCGGTGATCTGGACGGCGACGGGATCCTCGATCTGTTCGACGACGACACCGATGGCGACGGCTACGACGACGAGCGCGAGCGCATTGCTGGCAGCAATCCGCTGGATGCCAAGAGCATCCCAGCAGTGGCGCCGCCGGCCCAGCAGCCAAACCTCTGTGTTGCCGCTTTTGCTGGGGGCCTGCAAACCCACGGCACTTCGGGCCGCATCAGCTTTGCCTTGAATGCACAGTTACGTGATGCCCCTTCAGCCTATCTAGCTACCAGACGGGTAGACAATGGCTTTGCGTCCAGTTTGCGCAGTTGTGGTACCCGGGACTGCCAGGCGAGCTTTACTCCCGCGCCTGTTCCTTCGTTGCAGGCCTTTCGCAACACCAGCAGCTCGTTCAAGCAGGAGGTCGGCTTTGCAGGCAACCTCAATCTGGATGGGAGCCGCAAAGAGTGGCAACGGCTCGTCCTCGGCGGCACTGCCAAGGCACGCTTCAGCGTTGCTGGCGAGTACCTGCTCAAGGAATTGGAGTTGGGGTACCGGGCTACTCTCGAGTTGAGTTCTGGCGATTACTGGATTGACCGTCTCACACTGGGCAGTGAAGCGAAGATCGTTCCGATCGGCACCGGTACCGTGCGTTTGCACGTACGTGGCAATCTTGAGTTGCCATGGCAGGCGATGATGAACGCCACAGCCTACGAGAAGCCGGGTGATGCCTCGCGGCTTCTGGTATTGGCTGAAGGCAATGTAGTCCTAGGCTCCAACTCCACCCTGGCTGGTTTTGTCTACGCCAAAGGCAATATCACTCAGCAGTATGCCTCGCGTCTTTACGGTGCTGCCGTGGGGAGCAACGTTACCCTCGATACGCTTGCGCGTGCGACTCACAACGCATCGCAGTTGAGTAAGGTCGACTTCGGCCTGCTTTGCGATTTGGACGGTGATGGCATCGGTGACAACACTGACCCGGATCGCGACGGCGACGGTATTTCCAACGAGTACGAGGAGCAGGTTGGTACCAATCCGGACGATCCCAATAGCGTACCGCCGGATATGGACAAGGACGGCATACCAGATGCACTGGACAGCGATCGCGATGGTGATGGTGTAGCCAACGACCAGGACGCTTTCCCGGACGATCCAAACGAATGGAAAGACCTTGACGGTGACGGTGTCGGTGATAACGCGGACCCGGACCGCGACGGCGACGGCATTTCCAATGACATCGAAGTTCAACTGGGCACTAACCCGGACGACAAGAACAGTGTGCCTGCCGACCTGGACAAAGACGGTGTTCCAGATGCATTGGACGATGACATCGACGGCGACGGCGTGCCCAACGAACAGGATGCCTTCCCCCGTGACCCAAGCGAAAGCCGCGATATGGATGGCGACGGCATCGGCGATAACGCTGATCTGGATCGCGATGGGGACGGCATCTCCAACGCCTATGAAGAACAGTTAGGTACCGACCCCAACGACAAGAACAGCGTGCCGCCTGATATGGATCGCGACGGCATTCCAGATGCCTTGGACTTCGACCGTGATGGTGACGGGGTGGACAACGACAAGGATGCGTTTCCCGATGACCCTGCCGAGTGGCGCGACCTGGATGGCGACGGAGTCGGTGATAACGCCGACCCGGATCGCGACGGCGATGGAATTTCCAATGAGTACGAAATCCAGGTCGGTACCAATCCTGACGACAGGAACAGCGTGCCCGCTGACCTGGACAGGGACGGCATTCCTGACGCCCTGGACGATGATCGCGACGGCGACGGTGTACCCAATGATCAGGATGCCTTCCCTGATGACCCAAGTGAGAGTCGTGATCTCGATGGAGATGGCATCGGTGACAATAAAGATGCTGACCGCGATGGCGACGGTATCTCCAACGACTACGAGATTCAGGTTGGCACCGATCCTGACGACAAGAACAGCGTGCCTGCGGATCTGGACAAGGACGGCATTCCCGACACCTTGGACGATGACCGCGACGGCGACGGTGTACCTAACGAGCAGGATGCCTTCCCGGATGATCCAGCCGAGAGCAAGGATCTGGACGGTGACGGTATAGGCGACAACGCCGATACCGATCGCGATGGCGACGGCATCTCGAATGAGTACGAAATTCAGGTCGGCACCGACCCGGACGACAAGAACAGTGTGCCTGCGGATCTGGACAAGGACGGCATTCCCGACACCCTGGACGATGATCGCGACGGCGATGGTGTGCTTAATGAGCAGGATGCCTTCCCGGATGATCCGGCTGAAAGCAAGGACCTAGACGGTGACGGTATTGGCGACAACGCCGATACCGATCGCGATGGCGATGGCATCTCTAACGATTATGAAATCCAGGTCGGTACTGATCCGGATGACAAGAACAGCGTACCGGCAGACCTCGACAAGGACGGTATCCCCGACAGCCTCGATAGTGATATCGATGGCGACGGCGTGCCTAACGAGATCGATGCCTTCCCGAATGACCCGAGCGAATCGAAGGACCTCGACGGCGACGGTATCGGAGACAACGCCGACCCAGATCGCGATGGCGACGGCATTTCCAACGATTATGAGATTCAGGTCGGCACCGACCCGAATGACAAAGCAAGTGTGCCGCCGGATATGGATCACGATGGTATTCCAGACAGCCTGGATAACGATCGTGATGGCGATGGCGTGCTCAATGTCGACGACGCGTTTCCGGATGACCCGAGCGAATGGCGCGACCTCGATGGCGACGGCATTGGTGACAACAAGGACACCGATCGTGACGGCGACGGCATTTCCAACGACTACGAAGTCCAGTTGGGGACCAACCCGGACGACAAGAACAGCGTGCCCGCGGACTTGGATAAAGACGGTATTCCTGATGCCCTGGACGATGACCGAGATGGCGACGGAGTGCCTAACGCCCAGGACGCGTTGCCGGATGACCCGACCGAATGGAAGGATCTTGATGGCGACGGCATTGGTGATAACAAGGACACCGACCGAGACGGTGATGGAATCTCCAACGACTACGAGATTCAGGTCGGCACCGACCCGGACGACAAGAGCAGCGTGCCGGCAGACCTCGATAAGGACGGTATTCCCGATAGCCTTGATGACGATCGTGATGGGGACGGCGTAGCCAATGACGTCGATGCGTTCCCGGATGACGCGACCGAGTGGAAAGACCTCGATGGCGACGGGGTCGGTGACAACAAGGACACCGACCGCGACGGCGATGGCATCTCCAACGATTACGAGATTCAGGTCGGCACCGATCCAGACGACAAAGACAGTGTGCCGGCAGACCTCGACAAGGACGGCATCCCCGATAGCCTGGATAGCGACCGTGATGGCGATGGTATTGCCAACGACGCAGATGCGTTCCCTGATGATTCTACTGAATGGAAGGATCTGGATGGAGACGGCATCGGTGACAACAAGGACGCTGATCGGGATGGCGACGGCATTTCCAACGACTACGAAGTGCAGGTCGGCACTAACCCGGATGACGCCAGTAGCGTGCCGCCGGATTTGGACAACGACGGCATCCCGGACAGCCTGGATAACGATATCGACGGTGATGGCGTAGCCAACGATGTCGACGCCTTTCCGCGCGACCCAAAAGAATGGAAAGACCTCGACGGTGATGGCATCGGCGATAACGCCGATCCGGACCGCGACGGTGATGGTATTTCCAACGACTACGAAACCCAGGTCGGTACCAATCCGGACGACAAGAACAGCGTACCGCCGGACTTGGACAAGGACGGCATCCCGGACAGTCTGGATAACGATATCGATGGCGACGGCGTTGCCAACGAGCAGGATGCCTTCCCACTCGACCCGACTGAGTGGAAGGATCTGGACGGTGATGGCATCGGCGATAACAAAGACACTGACCGCGATGGCGATGGTGTTAGTAACGATGATGAAATCGCTGCTGGCACCAACCCCGACGACGCGACCAGTTTCCCGGATCGTGTACCGCCGGAGCTGACCATCGAAGGCGCCGACAACGTCAGCGTTAGCGAAGACAGCATTACCCTTCGCGGTAGCGTCAGCGATGCCGGCGTGGGAGTGGCTCGTCTGGAGGTAGCCTCCGACCGCTTCGCCAGCAGCCGCTTTGCCGTCACCCTGCAAGGCACCAGCTGGAGTGCCAGCGTGCCGCTACTCGAAGGCCTCAACAAACTGACCCTGACCGCCTACGACAAGGTAGGCAATCAGGCCAGCCTGATGCGCAATGTCGAGCGCGTTACCGCAGCCAGCGATATCGGTCTGACCATCGCCTACCCAGTGGCCGGCGCCACCGTCAAAGACGCTGCCGTGGTCGTACGCGGCATGCTGCGCAGTGACAAGCCCGCGCAACGCATGGAGGTACTGGTCAACGGGCAGACGACGACATTGAGCGCGACTAGCCAGGTGACCGAGTTTGCCTTTCAATCGGCACCGGTAAACCTGCAGGTTGGCCCCAACGCCCTCACTGTCCAGGGCTGGATCGACCAGCGCAGCACGCAGCGCACCGTACAGGTCATCTATCAGCCGGAACAAACCACCTTCAAGCCGCCACGTTTCGACAGCCTCACGCCGGCCAATGGCAGCCTGCTGCCTGGCAATGGCTTCGTCCTGCGTGGCCAGGTGTACGCCGAGGCCGGGCTGGAAAGCGTCAGCCTCAATGGCCGCAACCTGGTACTGCGTGAATCCGGCACCCAGCTACTGGATCTCAAGGAGACGCTTGGCGTTCCAGTCGGCCAATCTGCATACAGCGTTGAGCTGTTGGCCCGCGATCGCAGCGGCCAGGAAACCCGCCAGCGTTTGAGTTGGAATCTCGATCAGACCGCACCTGTGATTCAGCTGGATGCACCGCTGGTCGAACTGCCAGCTGAGAACCGGGTGAGCGAGCAGCCATATCCGGTCAGAGGTACGCTCCGTGAAGCCAACCCAGGCAGCTTCCAGATCAACGGCAGCGATGTAACCCTGCAACCGGGCGCTACGGCTGGCGAATTCCGCTTCGCCACGAGCCTCAGTCTACCGCTGGGCAAAAGCGTCGAGCTGAGTCTCGAAGCCCGTGACCAGGCTGGCAACCAGACCCGCCAAGCCTACAGCCTGGAGTTGAGCAGCCAGGCGGCCATCAATTGGGTAATTCCCACGGAAGGCACTGAGTTGCTGAATCTCGGTGAGCTCATCAGCCTGCAAGTGGCCGCCCGTATCGAAGACCTTAGCGGCCAGCTCTACCCGCGTGCGTTGCTGCTCTCCACCAACGGCGACACCCTGGCCGATGCCGCTTTGACTGGCGACACCACACTCAAGAGCACCAACCTGCTGGTGCCCGCGCAAGCCGGCCAATACCGCCTGCTGGCCGTGCTGCAAAACAGCAGTGGGCAAGTAGTGGCGCAGAGCAGCCGCAGCATCACTGTGGTCACTCCCGAGCAGGTGCCGGTGGCCATCGAGCGTATCGAACCGGCCAGTGGCGAGCGTGCGGCCAACCCCAACGACTTCATCAGCCTGTACTTCAACCAGGCCATCGATATCAGCAAGCTGAAGCTCGAAGTCCACCAGAGCGCCCATGGCAAAACCTACGAGGACCGCGACGGTCTCGGCACCAGCGAGCTGCAGGCGCAGGGTTACCAGCTGGTTGACGTCAACTTCGATCACCAGCCAGTAGTTGGCAATCTGGCTGAGCTGCCCGGCAGTCAGGTCGTGGCCTTCTACCCAGAGAAAGACCTGGCCTACAACGCCGAAGTGTCGGTAGACGTGACATACGATGGTCAGGATCTGGCACGCATCCGCTACCGCGTCCGGCCGCTGCCGACGTTCATCAGCGGTGTAGTGATGGATCAGCTGCAGCAGCCGGTCGCGGGCGTCCAGGTACGTATCGATGAACTCAGTCGCAGTACGCAGACAAACCAGGACGGTGCTTTCAACTTCGGCTTCGGTGACAGCGCTGAGCAGAACATTCCTACCGGCCGCTATCGCCTGTCGCTGAATCCGGGCCAGGGGACAAGAGGTTACGGCAGCGACAGCCGTAATATCACCGTTCAAGGCGGCGTGCTTAACGAGATTGGCCAATTGCCGCTGGCTCAACTCAACACCACCTTGCCCTACGTTCCCGTGAAGGGCGGGAGCCAGTTGAGCTTGCTCGGCGGTGAGCTGAAGCTTGATCTCGGCAGCGCCACGCTGGAGTTCGCTGACGGCCGCCAGGACGGCGACCTGCATGCGCAGATGCTGCAGTTCAGTGAGCTGCCATACCCAGTTGACCCCATGGCGATGCCGTTCTGGATGTACGCCCTGCAACCGGCAGGCGTCAACGTGCGAGGCCCGATCAACGTCGACATTGCCGCCCTGAAACTGGCCGACAGTCATGACTACCTGCCGGAGAACGGCGCCTACGTTGTCATGGTCGGTCTCGACCGGACTGCTGGGCGCGTAGTGCCGGTGGGCGCCGGACAGATCGACAACCTGCGCATCCGCAGTAAAGGGCTGCTGGAGCCCGGCAACCTCGATCTGTTCGGCTTCGCGCTGGCCGGTATCGAGGCCCAGCCCGTGCTCCAGGCTTACGCCGAAGGAAAGATGAACCTGCGTCAGCTGCAAGCTGAGCTCTACCGTTTGAGTAAGAGCCGCTGAGGCGGCTCAAGGAATCACTGACAGATGGATATGTTGCGTATGTCGACTTCCCCGCGTTCGCGTTGCGCAGTGCGCAAGGTATCGTTGCTGGGCCTGTTATTCGGGGTGGTGCTCGGCGGGTGGGCAGTTACGGCACAGGCGTTTTTTAGCCTGGGCATGATTCCTGGGCTATATGTGCCGCAGACGTATTACAAGCACGGAGCTGTTTATACCCGAACCCTCGTGCCTGGACCGTCGGGACGCCCGGTGTATGTGGAGTACGACAGTAGCGGCAAAGAAGCTCGCGAAATTGGCGAAGCGGTGGGGGCGTACGAACGTGCCCAGGTCATGTCTGGCGACACCTATCGCGCATTACTCAAGCGCAAGAGCGACACCCTCGAGCGCTACCCGAACGGTGAAGTGCTGACTGCTGCGGCCTACCGAGGCAAAACCTTCAAGACCGTCACTGGCGAAACAATCATCAAGCCCAGCCTCGATGAAGGCATGCTCACCGTAATCGTGCGTGCGGAAAAGGAGCTGTTTACTATCGACGGCAAGGACCTCGTCCTGCTGCAGTTACCGGTGAAAGACGGCGTTACCCCCGATTCCGCGAGCAAGTCCCTGCTGCTTTCGAAGGAAGGCGACATCCTCGCGCAGACCGCCAACGCCATCGGCTTTCGTGTCGGCTTCTTTGGCAAGGATGGTCAGGTTTCCGACACCATGTCCCGCGACCGAGATGCCCAGATATATGGGCCAATGGCAGGAGTGGGGGTCACGCTGGGTGGTTACATCCCCGGAGGCTACGGGGTTACCGACAGCAACGGCAAGTACAGCATGAATTACTTCCTGCCATCGTGCCCAGGCTTTGTCTTCGAATACACCACGCCGGCTTTTCTGGAGCTGCAATACAAGCGTTTCAATCCGCGTGGCGGCTCGTACATGCCGTATTACATGATCCGCCAGGACTACGACGTCTGTAACGGCCTTGGCGTCTACAGCCTGAGTGCGGCGATGGTCATCGCAACTGCAGCCACGCCGATCAAGCGGCCCATGGACTTTCCGGTTGACCTGATGGTGATCGACGGCGCAGCGACTGTAAAAGGTGCCAAGGTTGGCGACTCAACCGCCTACAGCGCCGAGACATCCGACAGGGCGCGCACCCTGCAAGAGAAGTATGACTTCGACGGGGATGAGAAGCCGGAATTCGTGGTGCCGGGCAAGAAAGTCACCAAGCAGGTCGAAGGCAAGCCCAAAGAGGTTTTCGTCATCACCAGCGTGGAAGAGGCAGAGCTACAAGGCATCTACCTGTCCAGCCGCTATGACAGCGCGCCCACCAACAGCGAAGAAACGGCGCCGGACTTCACGCGGCTGATCGATACCGCTGCGGACTTCAAGGATCGCGGCCTCCTGGAAAGCATGACCACTAAAGATCTCACTGACACCGATATCTACGTGTTTCGCGAGTCCAACGGCCAACTGGTAGCAGAGCGCCGAGGGCTGCACGAGAACGAATTGTACAAGACCTATTCGGGCGTCGATGACGGGCAGGGCGCGTTTCGCTTCACCATTCAGCTACGTGGCTCCGCGGAAAACTTCTATTCCGTTGCAGGCCGCACTGGCGAAGCCAACTTCACCAAATGGCAGAGCGCCGGCGGCTTCAAGGAAGAATTCCAGAAGCGTACCGCCAACCACCTGAAAGCCGGCGAGCAAGTTCGCATCATCGCCATCAACCGGCCGACCGGTTACATCGGCAGCAAAACCTTTCAGCTGCAATCCAGCCTCAGCGGCAACCTGATCAACCTCAACAGCCAACAGATTCAGATGGGGCCACCGAATCTGAAAATCTGGGCCGAGCGGAAAAGCAAGATCGAATCCGGCATGACCAAGGGCGATGAGAAGAAACAGCTCATCGGTAATGAAGGGGCAGGGCTCGGCAGCGATATCAGCATCGCCATCTACAGCGATTGGCGCGACGCCGATGGTAGCCCTCTGCCGGAAGAGCTGGCGGACTACGGCTATACCGGGCGCCTTGCAAAGATCGTTGCAGCCAATCAGCTGGCCCCTGTAGGAGCCAACAGCCTCTCACAGTTCAAGATCAAGCCGGGCCAGCAGGTGCAGGTTATCCAACTGCCAGAGAAGGTACTGGCCAAGCAGCATTTGTACCTGCAGGTAGCGGGGCAGCCGGAAAATCGAAACCCAGATTTCTCATCTGAAGGGGCGGGCAAAGGAATCCTTAAGTACCGTCCTACACACTATGTGCCAGTGCTGGTGCCTTTGCATGATGAAGAGACCAGTGAGATCTCCCGCCAGGCCTACCGCAAGGCAGACAAGGAACACCCCGAACTGAACCTGAAGAAACCGGAACCAAGGTATAGCTGGCAGTACCGGCCGGAGATGCAGTTCAGCCTCTACGACCTCAACGTCAAGGAAATCCGCCGCGAGGATGCCGAGGGCGTTAATACGGATATCTACAGCAACAAAACTCCGACGATCGTTAGTAGTGATCGCTATGTCAGTTTCATCTACGACTTTATCAAGTCGTCCTTCGAAACTCTGGAAACCTGGAGCGATAGGGGTGAGCGTGAGATAGTGCTGGCGTTTGGGCAGGAGGAGGTAAAGGCTACGATTGGTAAAGGCCAAACCATTAAGTTCGAAGACATTGGTCAACTGGGCAAGCTTGACGCCGATGATTTCCTATCGCTGCGGCTGTATACCAACAACGATGTGGGCAATGTGTTGTGGGAGTTCGCTTTTGAAACCTTGGCGCTGGAGTCGACCAATATCGGTTTCAAGGAAGAGACCGCCAGCTCATATCTGCTCAGCGCCGACGATCCCCAACTGAACTTAAAGGCCACCTTGCTGGGGTATTCAAGTCGCGATCCGGACAGGAAAAAACCGGTAACCATCAGGTGGTCACTGCAAGGGGCGGGGACACTTGCCAACGCGTCGCAAACCAGCACAGATTTCGGGGTGTTTGATAACACCCTGAGCATGCCGACCCAGAAGGGCGCCTCAACCAAGATATTCGTCGAGATGCTCGACAATCCCGGTAGCAAAACCAGTTGGAAAACCGTCCAGGTCACTGCGGGCGAACCCAATCGTATTGTCGCTTCGCTGACTGGGCAGGTTGAAGCGCTGGAACAGGGGCAAGCGCGCATTGATGTCAAGGTTTACGACAAGTACAACAACTTGGTGGAGGACGGCACTCCTGTTGCTTTCGAAATGGCCGATAGCACGCGAATCGTCGAGCGCCAGTTGGAAACCGTGGATGGTAAAGCCTTTATTGTGGTGACCGGCGGCGAACTGGATACCTCAAGCACCAAGGCCGTGATTACATCCGGGGTCGCTAGCACCGAAATGGATATGTCGATCAAAGGCGCCACCATTGAGCTGATCGCCAGCAAGTCTCAGCCGGAGAAAGGTGAGAGCGTTACGCTGACTGCCAAGGTCAAGCGTGCCAACGGTCAGCCGGCGGTGGGTGTCCCGGTGGTGTTCGATGCCGGTCACGGGGTAATGCAGACGCCTTATCAACTTACCGACTCGGCCGGGGTAGCCAAATCCACTTTCGTAGCGGGTCTGAACGCCAGTGATGATATTTGGCGCGCCCAAGTTGGCTACATCGCCAGTGCGGAGCTCAATTTCAAGGTGGTTTCCGGCAGTAATCGCTCCATCGAGGCGCAGGACGCCATGCTGGTAGCGGATGTCGCGGAGCCTGGCGTGGTGACCTATGACAATTACGGCGTGTCGGTGCAGGCGGCCTATGAGGTCAGTGGCAGCCTGCAGGTTGCTTCGCAAGATGGCGGCCGCGTGCAGATCGGCGATATGTCCGACCCTAACCTGGAACCGCTGCTGTCATTGCAGATGAGCAGCCTTGATATGGGCACTGATGGCAAAAATATCTTTACCGACGAAGTCGGAGGCGCTAGCGCGGTAGTCAGTAGTGCCGAAATCGTGCGGGACCATCCGCTAGGCGGGGGCCGCAGTTCAGCGTTCACCGCCGGCGGTCGAGCCACCGTGGCCAATTCGGCACTGCTGGAGCTGGGCGATGGTTTAGGCGTGCGTTTGGACATCAAACCCAGTGCTTCCGGCGATGTCCTTGACGTGAATGGTACACACCATTTGGCCTATCAAGGCGACCGGATGGTGTACACAGCTCGAACCACCGAGGGCGAGTTCTCGGTGGCGCTCGATGGTGTCGCGGTTGATGCCTGGCACCGTGTGGCGGTGCGTATGTGGCAGGGGCAGATCGAGCTATATGTAGACGGCCGTACGGCCCGAACGGCTTATACCGGCGCTCCTGACAGCGTAGGCTCCGGTCTTGTCGTCGGCGGCCTGGCTGCCCATATTCGTAGCGTAAAGATGTTCGACTGGAACAGTGCACCGCTGATCAGCTTCGCCAATGGCAGTAGCACCGCCAGCTTGCAGGCAGGTGCTAACAAGCTGGAGGTCAGCAGCCTGGGTAATCTGGGCAAACGAGTGGTGGGTAGTCAGCTCAAGCAACTGCGTGTTGCTGTAGTCAGTGGCCAGGAGCGCAACTTCATCAGCCTGCTAACCCGCAACGGTTTTGCTGAACTGGCGGGGCAGATGATGGATGCTTCGCCACCAGCTGATATGCCAATCAGTCAGTATCAACTGAGTAACCCCGTTTCCCGTCTAATTCCGAGTGCCTATGCCTGGACATGGGACACGGTGTGGGAGACGGCCAAGGAAGGCGTCGGGCTGCTTATTCCGTATGAGGACTTCATCACTATTGGTGAGCAACTGATCTATTGGAGCAATGACGATCCCCGTTTTGACGCTGGAACCCTGGCCTTTGCCGCAATCGGTGCAGCTACTGTCATTCCCGTAGCAAAACCGATCAAACCATTCCTTGCTCCAGCGAAAAAAATGGTTGCAGCGCTGAAGAAATTTCCCGGTATCAAGCATTTCGCCGGCGCTATCGGCAGTTCGGTAAAGGGCGGGCTGTCCGGCAATACCAAGCGCCTAGAACAGCTATTGCCATTTATTCTGTTAGGGGTCGAGCTGTATCAGGACGAAGAGTCATTCAGTTTCATGATGAACGCCATCCAGAGTGAGGACGACCTCTGGGTGTGGGTGGATTACCTCTCTCAGCTGGCGCAGGATGCCGGTGGTTTTGGCGAAGAGACCGCCTCGATCATGGTGCCGAAGAATGCTTCCTGGCTGGTCAATAACAGCGGTCTGGTGCCTTATGCCTATGCGCTGACGCCTCGGCAGAAAGTGGCGGCTGACCTGACTAAGGCGCTGCGGCGCCTGAGCAAGTCGATCAAAAATCCAAAAGAGTTCACCCCCGCTCTCAAGGAAGTGCTGAAGGAAATGAAGAATGAAGGCGCCGCGGTCAAAAAACTGATGACCGATGGCACCTTCCTCAATGGTGCGATGGCATTGGGCGCGGCGAAGATTCGCCACTTCTTTACCAGCAGTAAGAACTGGCGGGTTCGCCGGGAGGTGGTGTTGTTTGCCGTGCTCTATCTGTCCGAGGAGCAAGCGGCAGGCAGACTAAATATCGATAAATCCAAGTTCGCGAGCTTGCTGGCCGATCTTATTTCTGGGTTCGCGTATAAGCAGCACGGTGCGATATTCCAGCTGGTGCAGATGATGGGCTACCAGATTAAGGCTAACTATGGTCCAGCTCCAAAAATGCAGATCGTGGGTATTGATGAGGTGCGTCAGGCATACCGATTGGCAGATCTTCCGGGGGTGGGGCCGGCAAGGGATTCGGACCAATCCTATAAGCGTCGGATTGATATTGTGCTGGCCCCCGATGGGGATAAAACCAAGGAGCAGTGGGTGGAGCTTAAGTCTCTGGCAGGGCCGTTCAGCGCGAGCTGGTTCGATAGTGACGTCAACAAGTCCGGTAATGCTGACGATACCAATGATGAGGCGCGTGGCTATTACCGGCAGTTTTTCCATGACCTGCGCTTGAACCAGAAATTGGTTAATACTAATAATCTCGGCCTCATCGTCGGCCAGGATGGTCAGGTTCTGAAACACCAGGGTAATAGTGCGTTTTTCTGGTATTTCCAGGACTTTAAGCAGACGCCTACGTCTTCTAAATCCCCGACCAAAGCCGATGAGGCTATTGCGCAGAAGGCGTTCTGTGCCTTGCCCAGAGGCTTGGGAGATGCAACAGGCTTTTACAAACAGAACTTCGCGCAGTCGGCCAAGGTTACGGCGAGGGAATGTCAGGCAATAGTGAAACTCTCGGTATCTTTGCGTGATACCAAAAGTTATTTTGAAGAGTACCTGGTTACCTACGCAGACCAGTTGGACATCAAAGACTTCATCAATATTGTTAAAAACATCGGGGAGTAACGATGAGCGGGAATTCGTTCGCTGGATTTGACTTGAGCTACTGGAAAACCAAGGACAAAACCTGGGTGGCAGAGCGCGAGCAGGCCTGGCAACAGGTTGAAATATTGCTGCAGGGCCTGTCTCAACCGAAAAAGTGCAAAGCGATCAGCAAGCGCTATTTCATGAAAGGCATGCTGCCGGATTGGCAAAAGCACCTGGACGATGAGGACAGTCCGCTCAATCTGCTGTTGTTTCTCTATTTGCACCCAAGCCGTGATGAGCAGGTTTTGCGTGCGCAGCGTGAGTTGTATCTGAATGCGCCCTGTATCCGAGCCCGCGACGTACTTCAAGGTATGGGTGATTTGTTGACGATTGGCTCCTTGATCAGTTCGACGGGTGGCTTTGTGGTCGCTCGAGAGGAAGTCATCGCCAAAGAGCTACCGCACCTTGTTGATAAGTTGGAGTCGTTGCCACCGGTGGGCAATAAGCCTCCTTTCATCATATATAAAAAGTTGGTGCTACAAACCGAAGGCAATAACGAAAAGTTTTTTTCGCTACTTTGGCCTGAGGCTTCTCAGCGCACGCTTAAGCTGCCTGGCGAGCGCAAGGAAATGATGTTGCCCGTGCTTGACCATGATCTACTGTGGACACTGAGTCGTTGGCTCACCTTACCGCTTCCTCTAAATGCTGGTTCTATGGATATGCTGTTTCAGTACCCGCAGCCGCGCGAAAGCTGGTACGCTCAAGCCGCTACTGCGTCGATTCCATCCGAGCGGTTTACCAGTCTATTTCTGGTGGCGCTCTACCGGATATACCATTTCGATCAGGCCGCTGAAGGTGAAACACCACGTACTCATTTTGTACAGGAAATGATCTATATGTTTGACTCCCGAGATTTCACTCCGGCCTTTAAAGAGGCATGGGCTCATATCAAAGCGGGAGGCCTGGATATCCAGAATCCGTGGTCAAATGATTATGTACTGAACGGCTCGTCATTTCTGAGCAAGGTTCGTTTATCTGAGTGAATAGAGGGCTGCCTGATGGGCGATGACGTGCGTAACGGTAATTCGATGATCACCATCGACTGTTCCCAAATTTCAGCCCTACTAGTTGCCCTCGATTATTCAGGCGATGATGATCTTGGGCCTGCAGAGAATCTGATCGAATGCATGCTGTTGAACAATTGGGGGTGCGTTGGGCAATCAGCCGATTTTTTGGCTTTTACGCACGATCCCGACGAGCCAATGAATTGGGATAGTTTCGTGCAACTGGTGCCTTTCGTTCAAGAAGGTAGTTATTTCGAGCAACGTCCTGGTGATTATGTGCTGGACCTTCAAGGCAATAGCAGGCCCGGGGTAATGCGCGCCAGTGTCGAGGGTGGGGTTTTACATTGCCGTCTTTACGCCTTGGTCAAAGGTGCCGACGGTTTCAGCATCCGGCAGTTGATCGAAGAAATAGATCCTCAGCTAATTTAGTTAACCGTCTTCAGGCGCCAATGCCAGCTTTCATCGCTAGCTGACCAACTCACTAGCTTCAAACAGACCCGCCCATTGACTTTGTTGAGGTCGATACCTCCCAGCTTGCGACTGTCCGTGCTGAGAGCTGGATTGTCCCCCAGCACGTATAGCTGCCCGTCTTTCACCGCATTTTCGCTACCCGGCCAATCGGCGCTGCGTTTGACCACGGCGAAGTCTTCTCCATACTGAAACACCACTATGTCGCCGGTCAGAGGCGGCTTGGTGTGGTAGGCCCAAGTGTCTACCAGAATGAAATCGCCAGGCTCCAGGGTGGGAGTCATGGAGGGTGAGGGCACAAAGTACACCTGGATGCCCAGTAAAGTTACTTTGTAGAAAAAAGTTAAGGTTAGGCCAGCGGCACTGAGTAGGACAAAAGTGAACAATGTCAGCAGACGCTTTTTCAGCGATCCCAGGGTTGTTAGATATCCAAGGCTGCAAGCGGCACCGATAGTGACCAGCACTGCAACCAAGCCTGCGAGCAGGTGCCAGCCGATGGGGCACAGTAGCAGGCGGCTCAGCACGAGCCCAGTCAGTCCAAGGTAAAACGCCAGTTGAAACATCAGCGCCAGCGCAGGACGGCCGCAGTAGGCAAAACCTGCACCGGGAAGAAATACGTTGAGCACAAAGGTGAGTGATCGCTGCAGCATGGTTGTGACAGAACATCTGAGTCTTGGGGGCTGGAGCAATCTACTGGATTTCTATCCCGCTGCGTGTGCGATCCATCTTAGCACTGGTACTCCCGCCAAACTGCGTTCCTCTCTGCGCACCCCCGCACGAATTCTCCCCCCCCAACCTGCTATTTAATTGCTATCCAATAGCCAGCACCCGTCTGGCGCTGCCTGCTGGGCTCTTGGCCCTCGATCCCGTCGCTGTTTACACATGGATTGTGCGATGTCGGTTTCCCCTTCTTTCGATGCGCCTGATGCCTCCGTTGAGCCGGTTGCGTGCTGTTCGCCTTTGCCAAGCGCCGCGGGGTCTTGTTGCACCTAGGGGCAGATGGGGCGCGTGTGGTTTATCGCCCGGGGACGTCATTGCCTGCGGTGTAGAGGCGCTACGTTTTGCAGGGTTGCCGCTGGATGTAGCAGAAGTGGATATCGCTACCTTCGCTCAGGCGTTGAGCGAGGCCTAGCAACAGGACTCTTCCGCTGCCATGCAGATGGTGGAGGGCCTGGGTGATGACATGGGTCTTGCCAGCCTCGCGGAGCGTTTGCCGGAAACCGAAGACCTGCTGGAGCAGGAGGACGATGCGCCGATCATTTGCCTGATCAAGGCGCTCCTCTCCGAAGCGGGAGGGAAAACGCCTCGGACATCCATGTGGCGACTTTCGATAAAACGTTTGGTGGCGCGCTTCTGCATCGACGGCATGCTGCGCGAGATGGTCCAGCCGCGGTGCGAGTTGGCCCGCTTGCTGGCGTCGTGGATCAAGGTCGTTGCCAAGCTAGAATCTGCCGAGAAGCGTTGTCAGGCTGTCGTTACAGCTATGTGGCAGGGGTTGTCGGCGACATCAGAAAACGTGAGCTATTTCAAATTTATTCGGAAGAGTAGACCGTTTCTTTTCTTATTGTTTCGGGTGAGTAGGGATTCTCTTCCAGCTTTGCTATTGAGTGCCTTGCCGTCTCTCATGGGAGTGAGAGACCTCTACGCAAGGAGAATGGATGCATGCGTTATCTACCACTGGCACTGGCCATTGGCTTCACCCCAATAGCCTCTGAAGCTTGCACATTAAGTTTCACCTCGCCTGGTGATGGGGCGACTGTCCGCAGCCCGGGCATTACTGTCTATGGTCAGGGCGGCGCAAGCGCAACCGAGGGCGACTTTGGCACTGTAACGGCGACCCTTAATGGCTCCAGCTTTTTCAATTATTCAGGTTCATTTACCGCGGCTGTTTCGTTCTTAGAGGGCCGAGGTGTTGGGGTTACTCTGCGGCCGGGACTGAACTTTCTTTTTGTTAGAGGAAGCGTGGGCGGCTGCTCGGCAAGCGATACCGTGACTATCTCCTATGAACCAGAGCTCATTCAGTCAAAAAATAATGGTGCACCTCCCCCAGAATCCTGCCAGGGTAATCCGATCAATGTGGCTGTTGGCAATAAGTACCAGGCTGAAGTTGATTATGTCAGTGCCGTATCTCCTAATCTGAGTTTTGCCCGCTTCTATAACAGTTTCAACGGCTACTGGCGGCATACTTATTCTCATCGATTGGTTCTGACGGCTAATTCCATACGCCTGATACAAGCCGATGGTCGGGAGAGGTTGTTCTCGTTGTCGGGTACCACCACAACGCCGGAGGCAGATGAACGTGGGAAGCTTGAGTTGATCGGCGACCGTTGGATCTACTCGAATGAGCTACAGGAAATTTATCAGTTCGACTCGCAAGGCAGGTTGGTAGAGATGCGCTCTCCTAATGCGCGTTCAGTTTCGCTCGTTTATTCAGCCAATAATGTGACGGTGACGAGTGATGTTGGGGAGCAGTTAACATTTACACAAGATATAAAATACCAGCCGCTTACTCTAAGTGCTCAAGGTCTGGAGGTTGAGTATTCTTACGACGGTGATTGGCGGCTTCTAGGTGTTCAAAAGAATCAGGCTGGCTCAATTACTAAACGGAGTTTTTTGTACGAAAATGAAATGTACTCTAGATTTTTAACCGGCATCATTGACGAGGACGGTGAGCGGTATGCAACCTGGACTTATGACGCTTCAGGGCGGGCAATTTCCAGTGGTCATGCGGATGGAGCTGATCACACAAGTGTTGCGTATAACGCTGATGGTTCCACCAGCGTTACTAATTCCTTAGGTAAAGTCACAAACTATCAGTATCAGATAGTCAATGGGATTAAAAAAGTAGTGGCGATCGAGGGAGAACCTTCGCCGAATTGCCCGAGTAGCAATTCCACCTTTACCTACGATGATCGCGGTCTACTAAAAACCAAGACCGATAACAAGGGTGTCGTCACCACCTACGACTACAACGAGCGCGGCCTAGAGGTCACTCGAACCGAGGCGAGTGGCACGGCGCAAGCGCGCACAGTGACAACCGAGTGGCATCCATCACTGTATTTGCCGCTGGCAGTTACCGACTCAGACCGCATTACGCGTTACCAATATGACGACCAGGGAAGACAGCTCAGTCGAACCTTCGAAAACCGTTAATTCAGAAGGACCTGATCAATGAAAACCTTGCATCGCGCAAGCCTGCTGGCTGTTGCGTTGGCTTCCTGCTTGGCTACAGCTGGGCATGCTGCTGAGCGCAGTTGGAGTTACACCTACAACGACCTTGGTCTGATCGAAACGGCCAATGGGCCGCGGACCGATGTCAATGACATCACCACCTACAGCTACGACAGCCAGGGTCGGCTAACCCAAGTCAGCAACGCGCTTGGCCACACCACCCAGCTGTCGAACTTCGACAATTACGGCAATCCTCAAACACTGGTGGATGCCAATGGTGTGACCACCATCCTGACCTACGCCCCTCAGGGCTGGCTGACATCGACCAGTGTTTCCGGCGCCAGTACCCGTTTCGAGCACGATGCGATTGGCCAGATCACCAAGGTAACCCGAGGGGACGGCAGTTGGTTGGCCTACACCTGGAGTGCCGCCCGCCGGTTGACCCAGATAAGCAACAACCTCGGTGAGGTTGTCGACTACAGCTATGACGCCATGGGTAACCGCACCTCGCAGCGTATTAAGGATGCCTCTGGCACCTTGGCGCAACAACAGACCTGGGCCTATGACGAACTGGGGCGTTTGCTGCGTGCGGTCGGTGCGGAAGGGCAGACACACCGCTATGGCTACGACCTCAACGATAATCCGACGCTGAGCCGTACACCCAAACAGCACGACACCAACAGCGCCTACGATGCCTTGAATCGCCTGGTATCCAGCACGGATCCGCTCGAGGGTGTCACCGGCATGACCTACGATGCGCAGGACAACCTGACTCAGGTTGTTGATCCGCGTGGCGTAACCACCCGTTATGAATATGACGGCCTCGGCAACCTGACCAAACTGATCAGCCCGGACAGTGGAACCACCACCTACACCCATGATGCGGCTGGTAACGTCATCAGCAAGACCGATGCCCGGGGTGTAAAGACCACCTACACCTACGATGCGCTCAATCGACTGACCGGCCGCCAGTATCCGGCCAGTCCTGCACTGAATGTCCAGTACCACTACGACATCACCGCCGAAGGCAATTACGGTATCGGCAGGCTGACAGCCATCCAGGATGCCAGCGGCATTACCGGTTATGTCTACGACGCCCGCGGCAACCTGATCGAACAGGTTCGCTCCGTCGACGTGGCCGGCAATGACGTTTACGACAACCTGACCTATGCCTACGACACGGCCAATCAGTTGGTCCGTATCGATTACCCCGGCGGTATCAGCGTCGCGTATTCGCGCAATAGCGCAGGCCAAGTTACAGGTGTCACCACGGCGCAGAACCCGCAGCCGCCCAGCCCATTCGCCAGCGATATCAGCTACCTGCCGTTCGGCCCGCTCAAGAGCCTGAGCTGGGCCAATGGCCTGACACTCCTGCGCAGCCATGATCAGGACTACCGTCTCACTCAACAAAGCGTCGGCCCCTGGCAAGCCAGCTATGGCTACGATGCCAACAGCAATATCGAAAGCCTGCAGGGCGGCATCTTTGGTGACCTGCTCTATGGTTACGACGAGCTCGATCGCCTGACCCAGGAAGAGCAGGCCACGCGTCGCCAGGCATACGCCTACGATGCCGTCGGAAACCGAGTCAGCAAGACCGTAACCCCGCTGACCAATGGCCAGGCTCAGAACAGTACGTCCACCACCTTGAGCTACGCCACTAACAGCAACCGCCTGACCCTGATCGACGGCCAGGCTGTCAGCAGCGATGCAGCGGGAAATCTGACCAAGGATCGCGCAACCCGCGAGCTGGAATACGATCCTCAAGGCCGCCTGGCCAAGGTCAAGGTCAATGGCAGCCAAGTAGCGGAGTACCGCTATAACGCCCTCGGGCAACGGACCCACAAGCTCACCAGCGACGGCGTGACCACCTTCCTCTATGGCCCGGATGGTCAGTTGCTGGGCGAGACCCGCTACGGCTCGACTGGCGTCAAGCTCAGTAGCCAGTACTATCTGTGGCTCGACAGCCTACCGATCGGCGGCCTGGCGCTGACGTATAACGCCAGTGGGGCAGTGGCGAGCAGCACGCGCTTCTACCTGCACGCGGACCATCTCAACACCCCGCGTCTGGCCACCAACCAGGCGGGTGAAGAAATCTGGCGTTGGGCCTCGGATGCTTTTGGTGAGGGCGATGCGGTTAGCGCGCCGAACAGCGGCCTGCAGGCCATCAACCTGCGCTTCGCGGGGCAGTATTACGACGGTGAAAGCGGGCTGCACTACAACTACTTCCGCGATTACGACCCCGAGACGGGGCGCTACGTCGAAAGTGATCCAATTGGATTGGGTGGTGGCATAAACACTTACGCCTATGTTGCATCAAATCCATTGGGGTTGACTGATCCCAAAGGGCTAAGCCCTACAGCTGCAGCAGGCGCGGGGGCTGGCTTGGCTGTGGGCGGACCTCCAGGCGCACTGGTCGGGGGACTGATTGGTCTTGGGGTCGGGGCCTGGGGGGCAAATGCTGCTTGGAACGCTTATCAAAACGAGGCCGGTGAGGATGGCAGTCCGTCAGCTAGTGCGAGCCCAGGGAGTGCTGCTGAAAAGGCTAGGGAACGTAAGGAATACAGCCGAATTTGCAAGACTCCGATACCGCCAACAGGGGACCAATGTGAAGACGCTAAGGCTAATTTACAAAGGCTTCAACAGTGTTTGGCCTTACGTGAGAACTTCAGTAGGAAATGGTTTAACGATAACGATGTCGGCCACGTGATAGAGATCAATAACACTAGACAGGCAATTGAAAATCTAAAGGATTTCCTTAGGAGGGTTTGCGGTGAGCAATGTAGCTAATCAAGAGGAAGTTTCTAGATTGCTGGAAGAGTATTCGAGCCTTCCCGAGTTTAGTGGACTGGAGTGTGCAAGTGCCGACAGCCTTAGTTTGTTCGGGGATAGACCGGTCCACATTGCTGCAAGCCGGGGTGACATTAACGAAATTCGCCTGATACTGGGTGCTGGAGCTGACATCAATTGCAGAGGGGAGCATGGATATACAGCCCTACATAATGCTGTCGAGCAGGGGCATAGAGCGGCTGTCGAATACCTTTTAACTAACGGGGCGGATCCTGATTCAGTAAACGATGATGGCGTATCGGCTGCTCAACTTGCCAAGCTGCTCGACGAAAGGGAAATCCTTCATTTGCTTGAGCAAAGAGCTAGCTAAGGGCTATGCGAGCCGCTACGAGCTGTCTTTAGGTCGTAGTGGCTCGTTAGCGACGATTGGCAATGTGCATTGATCGACCTATTCTCCCCCCAACCTGTGATTTAATTGCCATCCTATAGCCAGTACCCCACTGGCGCTGCCTGCCGGGCTTTTGGGCCTGCGATCCCGTCGCTGTTTACACATGGATTGTGCGATGTCGGTTTCTCCTTCCTTCGATGCGCCTGATGCTTCCGTTGAACCGGTCGCGCTGCGTCGCCTGCCGTTCGCCTTTGCCAAGCGTCACGGGGTGTTGTTGCATCTCGGGGCAGATGGGGCGCGCATGGTTTATCGCCCGGGGGCGTCGCTGCCTGCAGTGGGGGAGGCGTTACGTTTTGCAGGATTGCCGTTGGATGTAGCGGAAGTGGATATCGCTACCTTCGACCAGGCGTTGAGTGAGGCCTATCAGCAGGACTCGTCCGCTGCCATGCAGATGGTGGAGGGCCTGGGCGATGATATGGATCTGGCCAGCCTAGCGGAGCGTTTGCCGGAAACCGAAGACCTGATGGAGCAGGAAGACGACGCGCCGATCATCCGTCTGATCAACGCCATCCTCTCCGAAGCGGTGAAGGAAAACGCCTCGGACATCCATGTAGAGACCTTCGAGAAACGCTTGGTGGTGCGCTTCCGGATCGACGGCATTCTGCGCGAGATGGTGCAGCCGCGTCGCGAGTTGGCCGGCTTGCTGGTATCGCGGATCAAAGTGATGGCCAAGCTGGATATCGCCGAGAAGCGCGTGCCGCAGGATGGCCGTATTTCACTGCGGGTTGGCGGGCGTGAGGTGGATGTGCGGGTGTCGACCCTGCCGTCGGCCAATGGCGAACGGGTGGTGTTGCGCCTGCTGGATAAACAGGCAGGGCGTTTGACCCTTACTCATCTGGGCATGAGCCCGCGCGATCAGCATTTGATGGAAGAGGTGGTGCGCAAGCCCCACGGCATCATTCTAGTGACTGGCCCCACTGGTTCCGGTAAGACCACCACCCTGTATGCCAGCCTGGTGAGCCTCAACAACGGCACACGTAACATCCTCACCGTGGAAGACCCTATCGAATACCACCTGGAAGGCATCGGCCAAACCCAGGTGAATTCAAAGGTGGACATGACCTTCGCCCGTGGCCTGCGGGCGATCCTGCGTCAGGATCCGGACGTGGTGATGGTGGGGGAGATCCGCGACCGGGAAACTGCCGAGATCGCGGTACAGGCTTCGCTTACTGGCCACTTGGTGCTTTCTACCCTGCATACCAACTCGGCCATCGGCGCCATTACCCGCTTGGTGGATATGGGCATCGAGCCGTTCCTACTGTCATCCTCGCTGCTCGGCGTGCTGGCTCAACGCTTGGTGCGCACGCTGTGCCCGGTGTGCAAGGTGCCGTACCAAGCCGACGCCGCAGAGTGCGCATTGCTCGGTATCGACCCGGCTACCACGCCCACCCTCTACCACGCCAAGGGCTGTAGCCACTGCAATCAGATCGGCTACCGCGGTCGTACCGGCATCTATGAGCTGGTGGTCTTCGATGACCATATGCGCACCCTGGTCCATAACGCCGCTTCCGAGCAGGAAATGACCCGTCATGCCCGCATCAGCGGCCCCAGCATCCGCGATGATGGCCGGCGCAACGTGTTGGCCGGGGTGACCACGGTGGAAGAAGTACTGCGTGTGAGCCGCGACGAGTAATGGCCGCCTTCGAGTACATCGCCCTCGACAGCCGGGGCCAGCAGCGCAAGGGTGTGATGGAAGGAGACAGCGCCCGCCAGGTGCGTCAGCTGCTGCGCGATAAACAACTGGCGCCGCTGGATGTGAAGCCTACCCGCAGCCACAAGGAGCGCAACAGCGGCGCCGGCTGGAGCTTTCAGCGCAGCCTGTCGGCGTCCGATCTGGCCTTGCTGACACGGCAGTTGGCGACCCTGGTACAAGCGGCCATGCCCATCGAGGAAGCACTGTTGGCTGTCGCCGAGCAGAGTGAAACGCCTCGGGTTAAGGCGATGATGCTGGCTGTACGCTCCCGGGTGCTGGAGGGCAACAGCCTGGCCAACAGCCTCAAGGAATACCCATCCGCATTTCCCGAGCTGTATCGAGCAACGGTGGCTGCGGGCGAACATGCCGGGCATCTGTCACTGGTTCTGGAGCAGTTGGCCGATTACACCGAGCAGCGTCAGCAGTCGCGGCAACGGGTACAGCTGGCGCTGTTGTATCCGCTGATCTTGATGGCCACCTCGCTGATCATCGTGGGCTTTCTGCTCGGTTATGTGGTGCCGGACGTGGTCAAGGTGTTCCTTGACTCCGGCCAGCGGCTGCCGGCATTGACCCGTGGCTTGATCGCTGCCAGCGACCTGGTGAAGAACTGGGGCTGGCTGTTTCTGGTCGGCGCCGTGGCCGGCACTGCGATGGCCCGCGCTGCGTTGCGGCGGGACGCTACGCGCCTGCGCTGGCACATCGTGTTGCTGCGCCTGCCGGTGGTTGGTCGCCTGGCTCGTGCCACCGATACCGCGCGGTTCGCCTCGACCCTGGCGATTCTCACCCGTAGCGGTGTGCCGCTGGTGGATGCACTGGGTATTTCCTCCCAAGTGATCAGCAACCGTTCCATTCGCGCCAAGGTGCAGGTGGCGGCGCAGAAGGTACGCGAGGGCGGCAGCTTGACCCGTAGCCTGGAGCAGACCAACGAATTCCCGCCGATGATGCGTCACATGATCGCCAGCGGCGAGAAGTCCGGCGAGCTCGACCAGATGCTCTCGCGCACCGCGCGTAACCAGGAAAATGACCTGGCCGCGCGCATCGCCATGTTGGTCGGGCTGTTCGAGCCGTTGATGCTGGTATTCATGGGCGCGGTGGTGCTGGTGATCGTGCTGGCCATCCTCCTGCCGATTCTTTCTCTTAACCAACTCGTGGGGTGACACGTGAACAAAGGATTCAAGCAAGCGGGCTTTACGCTGATCGAGATCATGGTGGTGGTGGTCATCCTCGGCATCCTTGCCGCGCTGATCGTCCCGCAGGTGATGAGCCGCCCGGATCAGGCCAAGATCACCGTCGCCAGCGGTGATGTCAAAGCGATTTCAGCCGCGTTGAACATGTACAAGCTCGACAACTTCGCCTACCCCAGCACCCAGCAGGGGCTCGAAGCATTGGTGAAAAAGCCCAGCGGCAATCCGGCACCGAAGAACTGGAACAAGGACGGCTACCTCGCACGCCTGCCGGTCGATCCGTGGGGTAACCCCTACCAGTACCTGGCCCCAGGCACCAAAGGTCCGTTCGACCTGTATTCGCTGGGCGCTGACGGTAAAGAGGGTGGCACCGACAGCGACGCCGATATCGGTAACTGGGAAAACTGAGCATAAATGCGCCAGGTCCGCGGCTTTACCCTGATCGAGTTGCTGGTGGTGCTGGTCATCATCGGCACCATGGTCAGCATGGCGGTGCTGTCCATCGGCAGCAGCAGTGGTAGCCGCGAGTTGCGTAACGAAGCCGAACGTCTGGCCGCCCTGATCGGTGTGCTGGCCGACGAGGCCGTGCTCGATGGTCAGGAATACGGCCTGCGGGTCACGCCCGAAAGTTATCAGGTGCTGATCTATGACAGCCTTTCCGGTACCTGGAGTGAGGCCGACAACCAGAAGGAACACCGTGCTCCGGCCAGCCTGCGCCTGACTCTGGAGCTGGACGGCGAGGCACTCAAGTTGCCCGAGCCTGACGTGCAGGACGATCAGTCCGGCTTGGCCAGCAACCGCGAGGAAAAGAAAGAACCCCTTGTGCCGCAACTGCTGATTCTCTCCAGCGGCGAGCTATCGCCGTTCCGCCTGCGCCTCGAGGAGCGTCGCGCTGGCGGCAATGCCTATGCCTTGGCGAGTGACGGCTACCAGTTGCCCAGTGCCGATATGGATGATCGGCCATGAGCCGTCAGCGCGGTTTTACCCTGCTCGAGGTGTTGGTTGCCCTGGCGATTTTCGCTACCGTCGCCGCCTCGGTGCTGACCGCCAGCAGCCGTAGCCTGATCGTGGCCCAGCAACTGGAGGCCAAGACCCTGGCTGGCTGGATCGCCGAGAACCGCGTGACCGAGCTGCAGTTGAAGTTCCCCACGCCCGGCGAGGGCCGTGAAGACAAGAGCCTGGAGTACGGCGGCCGCGAATGGGAAACCCACAGTGAAGTGGAGAACACCAGTGACAAGGGCATGCGCCGTGTCACTGTATGGGTGGCACCCAAAGCCGAGCGCGGCAGCAGCGGTCCGGTGAAAGAGCGCTCGGTGCACAGCCTGGTCGGTTTTCTCGTGGTGCGTAGCTGATGCGCCGTCAGCGCGGCTTCACCCTGCTGGAGATGATGATCGCCGTGGCGATCTTTTCCCTGCTGGCCATGGGTACTTACCGCATGCTTTCCACCGTGCTGAAGACCGATGAGGCGACCCGTCAGCACGAGCGCGACCTGCGTGAACTGAGCCGTGCCTTCGCCTCGCTGGACCGCGACATCAACCAGACTCTCAACCGCAACGTGCGCGATGCCTATGGTGACGAGCGCGCCACGCTGCTGGGCGAGTTGGGTGCCAGCGATGGCAATGCCGCGCTGGAGTTCAGCCGCAACGGCTGGCGCAACCCGCTGGGTGGTGCGCGAGCCCAGGTACAGCGAGTGCGCTGGCGCCTGGCTGGGGAAACCCTGGAACGCCTGTATTGGAACGTGCTCGACCAGGCGGTCGATAGCCAGCCACGGGTGCAGAAGGTGCTCACCGGTGTGCAGTCGATGAACCTGCGGTTTCTCGATGATCAGGGCCAGTGGCAGGAGCAGTGGCCGCCGAGTCAGAGCAATCTCAACGCACAAGATGCGAAAAAGCGCATGCCCCTGGCCCTGGAAGTGAAGATCGAGCACCGCCATTACGGTGAGCTAAGCCGCCTGTATCGCCTGCCGGAGCCGGCCATGGCGGAAGAAGAGAGTAATGTGCAGCCGCCCATTGGCGAACAGCCGGGCGAGAAGGAGCAGGGCGGTACCGTGCCGGCCGAGAAGCCGAGCGATGGCGATAGTGCCATCGGCGGCAACGGAGCCACGCAGTGAAACGGCAGCGAGGTGTAGCCCTGATCACCGTATTGCTGGTGGTGACCATCGTCACCCTGGTGTGCGCCGGCTTGATTGCCCGTCAGCAATTGTCGATCCGCAATGCCGGCAATCAGTTGGCGATCAGCCAGGCCTGGCAGTACGCTCTGGGCGGCGAGGCGCTTGGGCAGGCGGTGCTGCTGCGCGACCTGAAGGCGCCGGGCGTCGATCCTCGCGCCACTATCGATCACCCTCTGGAAAGTTGGGCCAAACCACTCCCGGTTTTCCCCATCGACGGTGGTGAAATAGGTGTCTCCATCGAGGATCTTGCCGGGCGCTTCAACCTCAACAGCCTGGTGCAGGACGAGCGCCGCAATGAGCTGGCGGTAAAACGCTTCCAGCGTCTGCTGCTGCGCTTGAAGATCGACGAGCCCTATGCCGAGCGGCTGTTGGACTGGCTCGACAAAGATCAGGAACCCACGGGTGAATATGGTGCGGAAGACAATCAGTACCTGCTCATGCAGCCACCCTATCGCACCGCCGGCCATGAGATGCAGGACATCTCCGAACTACGCCTGCTGCTGGGCATGACCGAGCAGAATTACCGCCGCTTGCTGCCCTACGTCGCGGTGCTGCCAGGCAAGGTGCCGCTCAACGTCAACACCGCCAGTGCCGTGGTGCTATCCAGCCTCGGCGACAGCCTGGACCCTGCTTCGGCCCAGAGCCTTCTCGCCGGGCGTGGTCGTGAGGGCTACAAAGATTTACGCAGTTTCCTCGATCAGCCGGCCCTTGCCGGCACCGGGGTGACGGCTGCCGGCCTGGGATTGGGCAGCGCCTATTACCAGGTGCGCAGCGAAGTACGTCTGGGCGACCGCCGCCTGGTATTGCTCAGTACCTTGCAACGCGACCCCAAGGGCGTGGTGCGGGTGCTGCGCCGAGACATGGGTCAGCCGGGCTACTTGAGCCCGGCGGCCGAGCCTTCTGGAGAGTGACCATGGACTGCCTTTTCTTGCCCACAGCCGTTGGCCACGAAGTGGGCGAGCAGAGCCTGATGTATTGGCAGCGCGAAGATGGCGACGGCCAATGGCTGTCCGTAGTGGAGTGCGCGCAGAGTCTGGAAGGGCGACCTGTAGCGCTGGTACTGCCGATGGAAGTGGCCAGCTCGTTTCTGATCGGCTTGCCTACGCAAAAGGCGCGCTGGATGCGCCAGGCACTGCCATACGCGGTGGAAGAGTTGTTGGCCGAAGAGGTCGAGCTGTTTCACCTGGCCCTTGGCGAAATGACGGGCGATGGCCGCTACCGGGTATTTGCGATACGCCGTGCCTTGCTCGGTAGTTGGGTGGACGAGCTGCAGGCACTGCAACTGAATATTGCCGCCATCTATCTGGACGCGGATCTGTTACCCCGCGACGGTGAACAGGCTCTGCAACTCGGTGAGCGCATATTGCTCGGTGGTGAGTTGGAGCCGCGACTGGCCGTCGCAGCAGAGCGCTGGCCACAGTTTCGCAATTTCTGCGGCACTCTGTTGCAGCCCCGCGTTAGCGATGCGCCCTATCAGTTGCTTGCTCAGGGGCGCGTACACGCAGTCGATCTCGCGCAGGGGGAATTCGCACCGCGTAGCGATAGCAAAGGTTGGGGAATCTGGCGGCCGTTCGTTGGTGTGCTGGGGTTGTGGGCGGTCTGCTACGTTGGCTTCTGCGTGGTTCAGGCCTGGCAGCTGGAACGCCAGGGCGATGCTTACAATGCCGCCAGTGTGGCGCTGTACAAGGAGCTATTTCCTGAGGATCAACGCATCGTCAACCTCCGGGCTCAGTTCGCCGAGCACCTGAATCAGGGCCAGCGCAGCGAAGGTGGGTTCATCAACATGCTGGAGCAGGCTTCCGGTGCCATTGCCGAGGCCAAGTCGCCATTGTCGGTGGTGCAGGTGGATTACAGCCAGGTGCGTGGTGATCTGGCCTTGCAGGTGCGCGCCAAGGATTTCGCCGCGCTGGAGCAATTGCGCCAGCGCCTGGTGGAAGGAGGGCTGAAGGTCCAGTTGGGTTCGGCCAGCCGTGAAGAGCAGGGCATCACTGCGCGTGTAGTGCTGGGAGGTGGTGCATGAAGGGATTAGCTCTCTGGAAAGAGCAAGCTTTGGCACAACTGCGGCAATCGCCCCTTGCTCAGCGGTGGCTGCATTTGCCCAGGCGCGAAAGACTGGCACTGACGGTTCTGGCTGGGTTTCTGGCTGTGGTGCTGCTCTACGTGATGGTGTGGCAACCGGTCATCAAACGTCTGGACCGCGCCCGCGAGTATTACCAGAGTCAGCAGGTGCTATACACCTACATCCAAGAAAACGCCTCCCGTGTTCAAGAGCGTGGCAGTGCCAAAGTGACGCTCGAACCGGAGCAGTTGCAGGGACTGGTGACCGCCACTGCGCAACAGCGGGGATTGCCCCTGGAGCGCCTGGACAATGACGGCAGCGGGCTATTGATATCCATGGCCAAGGTGCCGTTCGAGCCGCTTTTGCTATGGCTTAGCGAATTGCAAAGCAAGGGAGTACGTCTGAGCGACGTTAATCTGGATCGTGCAGATACTGGCAGGGTGGATGCCAGGGTCACTTTGCAGGCAGCACAGTAAGCTCTAGGGCAGCAAGTCTTTCAGCAAGTCGGGATGCGCACATACCGAGGTGTTAACAGCGTGTCTCCAGTTAGAGCGAGAGGCGGTATTAGCTGAAGTATCGATTGCAACTGATATCAAACGGCCAGGACGGCCCTGCTTTGAAAGGATTCATCATGAGATCTGGCAAGATCGTTTTTACCTGTTTACTAGCTGCATTGGTTACTGTTTATGCAACAGCATGGTTTCTTGATCCGAGACCTACTGAATATCCTTCGGTGACCTTCGCCGCCGAATGAGCTAGTTGTGAGGCTAATGTCGGCTGGGCCCTTAACACCTGGGGCCCGCCGGCGGTTCGCGAGCGCAGTTTCTTCACACAGATCAGGCGGGCCAATTAGCGACGATCCGCAGTTGGTGCGTATCTTTCGTTAGTTCCGTAGGCGGCACCTTTGGTCCCCATGGATGGTTGACCAGCCAAGCCTAGTGACCACAGGTATCCTTCAACTTGATTCTAGGGTCTTCGGCGGTACAAAAGTGGTACAGATGTTCGGGCTTTGTCTCTAGCCTTATTCTTGCGGGCCTTCTAATAAAAAGCGGTCCAATCCATCATCGGCGTTACGGAGAAGCGGCGGGATAGGGCAAAAGGCGTGATGCTAGGGGCGCGGCAGTTTTCAGGGGTATTTCGGGCTTTCTGATTGCGCTCGTCATAGCGGCTCCAGTCGGCTCATGGTATCTGTGATGCCGGGCTCAGGGCAGAGGTGTCGGAGCGTGGCCGCCAGGTGTGGCAGTACGGGTTGGAGTACGCAGTTGGAGTCCTGCGTGTAGGCCTCGCAGTTTATCAGCAAGCCAGCCTGGCGAGCGGCGTGGAACGACCGCCGTGACGCCGGGTCGTAGCTAGCGACGTTACCGTTGCGCGTGGGAGCGGGACATGGCGTAGGATCGGGCGGCATGCTTGGCAGGAGGCGACGATGATCATTCAGAGCTACTGGAATGACGGTATAACCGTGTGGATCTACGCGCTCGTGTTGGGAGCGCTCGCGCTGCGCGTGCTCTACCAGTTCTTCACCGCCAAGCGGCGCAAGCGAGTCAGAAAAAGCCAGGCTTCCGACTCCGGCGGCTCGACCAGCACCATCGTCGATAACAACCGCTACTCCGACGATTACGGTGTCGGCGGCGGGGACGGTGGTGGTGATGGAGGAGGCGGGGGCGGCGACTGAGCGCTTCCGGTTTGTCGCCAACACTGCGGTGTTACGGATGACTCATCGCGCAGCAGCGCTGGGTGGTTCGTTCACGATTGGGTGCAGCTGATCCGCTTGGCACGCGTTGTATTTTTCATTTCTTTAGCTAGACCCATACCTTGAGTCTCCTGGCACAGCTTCTGCTTGGCCAGGTGGGCCGCGCTCTGTCGCCGTGCAGAACGCGTAAACGCCTGGCGTGTTGCACGTCAGCGTCTCCCATTGAACAAGGATCGACCATGAACAAGCTGCTGTTCGTCAGTCTCAGCCTCGTCGCCTGCTCCTACGCCCAAGCCAACGACAAACAGGTGCACTTCTACAACTGGTCCGACTACATGGGGCCGGACACCTTGAAGAACTTCGAGAAGGAAACGGGGATCGCCGTGGCCTACGACGTCTTTGAGACCAACGAGATGCTCGAAGCCAAGCTGCTGTCCGGGCACTCGGGTTATGACCTGGTGGTGCCGTCCAGCCAGTTTCTGTCCAAGCAGATTCGCGCCCAGGTCTATCAGCCCCTCGAGCGCAGCAAGCTGCCCAACTGGTCGCACCTCGATCCCCGCCTGATGCAGCGCCTGGAGGCAGCCGACCCCGGCAACAAGTACGCGGTGCCGTACATGTGGGGCACCGTGGGCATTGGCTACAACGCCGAGAAGGTCAAGGCGGTGCTGGGCGATGGCGCGCCGGTGGATTCCTGGGAACTGGTGTTCAGCCCAGCCAACCTCGCCAAGCTCAAGGGCTGCGGTGTGGCCTTTCTCGATGCGCCGGTGAAAATCATCCCCCAGGCGCTGCATTACCTGGGTCTGGACCCCAACAGCCACGAGCCGGATGACTATGCCAAGGCCTCGGCACTGCTGCAGAAGCTGGCGCCATCGGTGACCTATTTTCACTCGTCGCGCTATATCGCCGACCTGGCCAACGGCGACATCTGCGTGGCGGTCGGCTATTCCGGTGACGTGATGCAGGCCCAGAGTCGCGCCAAGGATGCCGGCAAATCGATGGACATTCGCTACGTGATCCCCAAGGAGGGCGCCAACCTCTGGTTCGATATGCTCGCCATTCCACGCGATGCACGTAATGCCGATGGCGCTCATGCGCTGATCGATTACCTGCTGCGCCCGGAGGTCATCGCCCCGGTCAGCGATTATGTGGGCTATGCCAACCCCAACAAGGACGCCACGGCGTTGCTGGAGCCGAGCGTGCGCGACAACCCGGGCATCTACCCGGCAGACGAGGTGATCGCCAAGCTCTACGTGTCCGCTGACCTTCCCGCGCCGATCCAGCGGATCATCACCCGTGAGTGGACGCGGATCAAAACCGGGCGCTGATTGAGGCTCACGGTGCCTGGTGCTTATCGCCAGGCGCTGCCATAGCGCTTGCTGACCCACCGTTCCGTGGCCAGCAGGGCTGGTGCCTGGGCCGACCATCTGTGTAGGATGGCGGCCGGGTGTTAGCCGCATGGTGCGGTGAGACAGGTCTGTTGCGTTGGTCGGGCCGCCGCGCGGAGTCCGTTCGTCCATGAAAACGCGCCCGTCCCATCAGAATCTTCCCCGTGCCCAGCATCTTGCCGAGCGCACTTTCGACTTCATCCGCAGCCTTTTGCATCGCGAAGCCTTCAGTGGCGTGGTGCTGCTCCTGGCCACCGCCGCGGCGCTGATCTGGGCCAATTCGCCTTACGCCGACAGCTACCACGCGCTCTGGCATGCGCCCGTGTCGTTCGGTTTCGGCAGCTTCGGCTTTTCCCAGTCCCTGCATTTCTGGATCAACGATGGCCTGATGACTCTGTTCTTCCTGGTGGTCGGCATGGAGATCCGCCGGGAAATGCACGATGGCGCCCTGGCCGACCTGCGCCAGGCGTCGTTGCCGATCGCGGCCGCTTGCGGTGGCGTGATCATGCCGGCGCTGATCTACGCCAGCCTCAATCTACAGGGGGCCGGTTTGCACGGTTGGGCGATCCCCGCGGCGACCGACATCGCCTTCGCCGTCGGCCTGCTGGCGCTGCTGGGCAAGGGCATTCCCTCGGGCGTGCGCATCTTTGTGCTGACCCTGGCGGTGATCGACGACGTGATCGCGGTGATCCTCATCGCGCTGTTCTATTCGGACGGGCTCAACTACAGCGGCTTTGCCCTGGCCGGAGTCGGTGCGCTGGCGGTACTCGGTTTGCAGCGTATCGGCATTGGCTCGGCTTTCGCCTATGTACTGCCGGGCGCGCTGATGTGGGGTGGTTTGCTGATGACCGGCGCGCACCCGACCCTGGCCGGGGTGATCCTCGGCCTGATGACGCCGGTGATGTGCCTGCCGACCCGTGAGGTGCCGCGTGACGCCGTGGGCCGTATCGCCCGTGAGCTGGAGGACGACAGCGGCACTGCCGTGGCGTCCAACGAGGCCGCCCAGACGTTGCGTCAGTTGCGCCTGGCCCAGCGCGAGCTGCTGCCGCCGGTGGTGCGCGTACAGCTGGCGCTGCACCCCTGGGTGACCTTTGGCCTGATGCCGCTGTTCGCCCTGGCCAACGCCGGCGTGAGCCTGGGTGGTACCGATCTGTCGTCGGCCACCTCGCACTGGGTGATGATCGGCGTGGCCGTCGCGCTGCTGGTCGGCAAGCCGGTCGGTGTGATCAGCGTCAGTTGGCTGATGGTCAGGCTCGGCCTGTGCCGCCTGCCGGCCGACGTGTCCTGGCGCGGCGTCGCCTTGATCGGTCTGCTGGCCGGTATCGGCTTCACCATGTCGATCTTCATCGCCAATCTGGCCTTCACCGATGCCAACCTGCTGGCTGCTGCCAAGCTCGGCGTGCTGCTGGGCTCGCTGGCTTCGGCGTTGGTGGGGCTGACCTGGGGCGTGCTTTACGTACGTCGCCTGCGTGCGGCTCAAGTTGCCAGCGCAGCTAATCGGTAAAGGGAATTTGCGGTGTGTCCGGGTTCAACTGCTGGCGGCGAAACTGACCAGGCGGCAGGCCGTGGATTTGCCGGAAGCGCCGGGAAAAGTAAGCTTCGTCGGCGAAGCCGCATAACCGCGCCACTTCGCCCACCGGCTTGCTGCCGTTGAGCAGATGGTTGCGGGCGGCGTGCATGCGCCGTTCCAGCACCATGTCACTGAAGGTCTTGCCGACCTCCTTACGCAGCCAGTGGGTCAGGTAGCTCGGCGACAGGTAAGTGGCCGCCGCTACCTTCTTCAGGTTCAGGTCCGGGTCGGCGATATTGCGCCGCAGATACTCGGACATCCGCCCCAGCGCATCGCGCCGGCTCGCCTGGGCGGCGTTGCTTTCCGCCAGTTGCTTGAGCGGCTCGGCGTAGAGCATGCACACCAGGCCGATCAGCTGCAGCATCAGGCCCTTGAGGATTTCCCGTACGCCGAACTGACGGCTGACATCCAGCTCGCGCATCTGCTCGATCAATGCGCACACCTGGGCGAAATGGGTATCGTCCAGGGTGAAGTCCAGGTACTGCTGGAAGCGGAAGGGCGACAGCTCCGGGGCCAGCAGAATGGACACGTCTTCGAGATCCATCGGGTCGCACTGCAGGTGCGGCAACAGAAAGGTCTGGGAGAAATTGATGACGATGAAATTGCTTTCCGGCGGATGGGGAATCACGTGCACCCGGTGGGGCAGGATGAACGCCAGGGTATTGCGCGGGAAGGGGCGCTCGACGTTGCCGATATGCTGCACGGTGTCGCCGCCCAGGTTGATCTGCACCTGGAAGTATTCATGGCGGTGGGGCGCGGTTTCGGCGCGACGGCCTCTCTTGTCGCGGATATAGAAGTCCGTCAGCTCGCTACGCTGTTGCATGAAATAGGTAGGAATCTGACTCAGTGACGACATCCACCCGCTCTCTATCAAGAATGTTTCGCAACATATTGGCTGCTCACGAAGCGCTCTGGCAAGCGGGTTGTACGATGATCTGCCTTGGCCACGACGATAATTCTTCGTGCTGCTCATGAGGGTCTGTCCAAAATATGGGCGGGGCGTATTTTTGCCTTCGGCTGCTCTAGGGCAGTACTTTCAGCCGATTTTTACAGATTCTCTGGGGAGCCCGGTGCAGCAGGATTTTTTGGACTGGTTCAATCGACCTGAAAGGCACCGGAGAAAACGATCTAACGGAAATATTGATTTACAAAGGTTGTACGATCACCTTAAGGGCCATGCACAGCGACATCTCATCCAAAAACAATCACAGGTGCAGCTCGATGGTTTTTCGCCCCGTTTCACGGCCCTCCGCCCATTCGCCCCCACATCCAACGTCGTGCCCCGGCCGCGCGAGCTGATGTTGCGCGCCGCCATTTTCTAGCCCCAACGCCCATGAACACGCTCACCCCGATTACCGCGGGTGCAGGGCGCGTTCGCCCGAAAAAACTCGATATTCCAATTATAAGAGGTCACCCATGTCGAGCATTCCCACTTCCCAGGCCGCTGCTGCCGAGCACCCCGGTGCCACCGAGGCCGCCGTACCGCGCAGCCTGCCGACCCGTCGGCGCTGGTTCATGCTGTCGCTGCTGCTGATCGCGACCATCATCAACTACGTCGATCGGGTGAACATCTCCATCGCCGCGCCGTTCATGGCCGAGGATCTCGGCCTGGACAAGATCCAGATGGGCCTGATCTTCTCGGCGTTCGCCTGGACCTACGCCCTGGCCCTGGTGCCGGCGGGGTTCGTGGCCGACCGCTTCGGCTCGCGACTCACCTATGGCGTATCACTGATCAGCTGGTCGGCGGTCACCGTATGCCAGGGCCTGGTCAGCAGCTTCGGTGCGTTGTTCGGCTTGCGCCTGGCAGTCGGCGCCATGGAAGCGCCGGCCTTTCCCGCCAACAGCCGGGCGGTAACGGTGTGGTTTCCGGCCCGCGAGCGCGGCATGGCCAGCAGCATCTACGTGTGCGGCCAGTACCTGGGGACGGCACTGTTCACCGGCGCGCTGCTGTGGTTGGCGACGACTTACGACTGGCGGCACATCTTCTATACCACGGGTGCGGCGGGGATCGTGTTCGGGGTGATCTGGCTGTACCTGTACCGCGACCCGATGAATTGCAAGAAGGTCAGCAAGGAAGAATTGCAGTACATCGAGGAGGGCGGGGCACTGGCCAAGAGCAGCCAGCAGCGCACCAGGTTCAACTGGCGCCAGGTCGCCGAGCTGTTCCGCTACCGCCAGGTGTGGGCGATCTGCATCGGCAAGTTCGCCAGCACCTCGGCGCTGTATTTCTTCCTGACATGGTTCCCGACCTACCTGATCGAAGAGCGCAACCTGACCATCATCAAGGTCGGCATCTTCGCGGTGATGCCATTCATAGGCGCCACGGTGGGCATCCTGCTGGCGGGGATCGTCTCCGACCTGCTGATCCGCCGCGGCTACTCGCTGTCCTTTGCACGCAAGCTGCCGTTGGTGGTGGGCTCGATGCTCGGCATGTCGATCGTGCTGGTCAACTTCACCGACTCCAACGTGCTGTGCATCGCCATCCTCACCCTGGCGTTCTTTGCCCAGGGCATCGCGTCGTCGTCCTGGGCGGCGGTCTCGGAAGTCGCACCCAAGGAGCTGATCGGCCTGACCGGCGGCGTCACCAGCCTGGCGGCCAACATCGGCGGCATCGTCACGCCCATCGTGATCGGCGCCATCGTGCAGGCTACCGGCTCGTTCGCCATGGCCTTCTGGTTCATCGGCGGCGTGGCGCTGATGGGCACCCTGTCGTACTCGCTGCTGCTGGGGCGGCTGTATCGCATCCAGTTGCAGGCGCGCTGAGCGGTAATTGGCCGGTTTTCTCCAAGAGCAAGCGTCTTTCGTCCAACTTTTTGCGCTCAGCCGGCTTTAGGCTGAGCGCTCCAGACAGGAGTCCAACAACAATGACTTCCACTTCCTATGTGTTTACCCCCGAACCCCAGGTGAGCCTGCCGGTCGCCGGCAGCGACGAGCGCTTTCCGGTGGGCCGCGTGTTCTGCGTGGGGCGCAACTACCCGTGGCCGGGCGCCAGCGACGTAAAGCCCGATGCACCGGTGTTCTTCATGAAGCCGGCCAGCGCCGTGGTCGAGGCGGTGGGCGAAGTGATCTACCCACCGATGACGGACGAGTTCTGCCATGAGATCGAATTCGTGGTGGCGATCGGCAAGGTCGGTGCCGCTATCGACCAGGCCGATGCCTTGCAGCACGTGTGGGGCTACGCCGCCGGCCTCGACCTGACCCGCCGCGATATTCAGATGCGCGTAAAGAGCGCCGGCATGGCCTGGGAAATGGCCAAGGTGTTCGACGGCGCCGCACCGATCACGGCGGTGGTGCCGGTCGCAGAGGCCGGGCACCCGGAGCGGGGCGCGGTGTGGCTGAGGGTGAATGGCCAGGAACGCCAGCGCAGCGCGCTCGACGAGCAGATCTTCGCGGTCAGCGAGGTGGTCAGCCTGCTGTCGCACCTGGTGCCGCTGCGCCCCGGCGACCTGATCATGACCGGCACGCCCCACGGCGTCGCCGCCTTGAACCCGGGCGATGTGATCAACGCCGGCATCGACGGCGTGGCCGAGCTGGAAATGCGCGTCGGCAGCCGCCCCTAGAGTTCGCTCAACCGTTACCTGTGGGAGCGCGCCATGCGCGAAATCACCGGCGTGGCCCGGTCCCACATGAGTTCTCATCATTTCGTATCGGCATGACGACAGGCCGTGAACCGCTCACTGAGGAGACCCACGTATGTCCCAACAATCCCTGAACAAGGTGGCCCTGGTCACTGGCGCCGGCAGCGGCATCGGCAAGGCCGTGGCTGAAGCGCTGATGGCCGACGGCTTTTCTCTGGTGCTGGCCGGGCGCCGGCCCGAGCCGCTGCTGGCGATGGTCGAGGCTGCCCGCAGCCGTGGTCAGGACGCCATCGCGGTACCGACCGATGTCCGCGATCCGGCCAGCGTCGATGCCCTGTTCGCCAGCGTCGAGGAGGTCTATGGGCGGCTCGACGTGATCTTCAACAACGCCGGCGTCAACACGCCAGCCGTGACGCTGGACGAGCTGGATGTCGAGCAGTGGCGCAACGTCATCGACACCAACCTCAACGGCGTTTTCCTCTGCGCGCGTGGCGCGTTCCGGCTGATGCGCAAGCAGTCGCCCCAGGGCGGGCGGATCATCAACAACGGCTCGATCTCGGCGCACACGCCGCGGCCCTACAGCAGCGCCTACACCACCAGCAAGCACGCGGTGCTGGGGCTGACCAAGTCCCTGGCGCTCGACGGCCGCGAGTTCGGCATCGCCTGCAGCCAGATCGACATCGGCAACGCCCTGACCGAGCTGTCGGTGCGCATGACCAAGGGCGTGCGCCAGGCCAATGGCGAGATCGCCGTCGAGCCGATGGTCGACGTCAGCCACGTTGCCGACGCAGTGCGCTACATCGCCGCGCTGCCGTTGTCGGCCAACGTGCTGAACATGACCGTGATGGCCACCAACATGCCCTTCGTCGGGCGTGGCTGATCGGCAGTTCGTCGACGCGACCTGCCCAAGACAACAATCGAGGTACCCATGAAACCAGAAGTCCTGCAGCTCAGCCCCATCCTGATTCCAGAGATCCGCGACCAGCTCGGCGAGCTGTTCACCATTCGCCGTTACTACGAGCAGGCCGACAAGGCCGCCTATCTGGCGCAGCACGGCGCCAACATCCGCGGTGTCATCACCGGCGGGCACACCGGCATCAGCCAGGCGGTGATGGCGCAGTTGCCGAATCTCGAAGTGGTGGCGGTCAACGGCGTGGGTACCGATGCGATCGATCTGGCCTATGCGCGTGACCGCGGCATCCAGGTCACCGCCACCATCGGCGCGCTGACCGAAGACGTCGCCGACCTGGCCATTGGCCTGCTGATCGACCTGTGCCGAGGCATCAGCACCGGTGATCGTTACGTGCGCAGCGGCCAATGGGCGAAAAGCGCCACGCCACTGGTGCCGTTACCGCTGGCCCGGCAGTTCTCCGGCATGCGCATCGGCATCGTCGGCATGGGCCGGGTAGGGCGTGCGGTAGCCGCCCGTGCCGCGGCCTTCGGTTGCCCGATCAGCTACACCGATCTGCAGCCGATGAACGACGTGCCGCACACCTTCGTGGCCGATCTGCTGAGCCTGGCCGATGGCAGCGATGCGCTGATCCTGGCGGCGGCCGCGGACAAGGGCGAGGCCATCGTCAATGCCGAGGTGCTGCATGCCCTGGGGCGCGACAGCTACCTGATCAATATCGCCCGCGGCAAGCTGGTCGACGAGCCCGCCCTGGTCGCCGCGTTGCAGAGCGGGCAGATCGCCGGTGCCGGGTTGGACGTGTTCGCCGACGAGCCTCGGGTGCCAGGCGAGCTGTTCGAGCTCGAGCAAGTGGTGCTGCAGCCGCACCGCGCCAGCGCCACGGTGCAGACCCGCACGCGCATGGGGCAGATGGTCGTCGCCAGCCTGGTCGACGTGTTCGCCGGGCGCAAGCCGAACGGCAGCGTCACCGGCTGACTCTTGCGGATGGCGGCTCGCCGAGCCGCCCTTTGGGGCCGTGCGGCCCCTGTTTTATCCTGCGCTGGCCCGTCGACAGCGTGCACGCCTGTCCCGGCCAAGCCTTGTCCGTCCTGGCAAGCGATTTCCCGGCAGAAAAAATGGTTTTTTCGCGCGGCGCTTTTGAGTAAAGTGCGGGCCTCTTTGGGGAGTAGCCTGCTTCCGGGTTCGCTCGGCAGCGTTCGTATCAACATTCTCGGCAGCAGCCGTGGTACGAACACCTTTCGGTTGGTGAGACCAATGACAGATACGTGCCTAAGGTCGGGCGCGTGTATCCGTCATTGACTCATAGCCCGACCGAGACGTAACCGTGAGCCTCCTTTCTCTTGTCTTCCTGGCCTTCGCCATGTCCACCGATGCCTTTGCTGCCGCTGTCGGCAAGGGTGCCTCGCTGCATAAACCCAGGTTTCTCGATGCACTGCGCACCGGCCTGATCTTTGGCGTGATCGAAGCCATCACCCCGGTGGTCGGCTGGTTCATTGGCCAGGCGGCGGCGGGGTACGTGGAGGAGTGGGATCACTGGATCGCCTTTACGCTGTTACTGCTGCTCGGCGGCCACATGATCTACGCCGGTCTGCAGCCTGAAAGCGACGATGGCGAAGAAGACAAACCCAAGTCCCATTCCTTCTGGCTGCTGGCCGCCACGGCGTTCGCCACCAGCATCGACGCACTGGCCGTTGGCGTCGGCCTGGCGTTCGTCGACGTGAATATCTGGTTTGCCGCACTGGCCATCGGCCTGGCGACCATGACCATGGTCACCATCGGCGTGATGCTCGGCCGCCTGATTGGCACCGCCATCGGCCGCAAGGCGGAGATTCTCGGCGGCCTGGTATTGATCGGCGTGGGCGCTGCAATTCTCTACGAGCACACCCTGTAAGGAAGGCTGCTGAGTTCAAGACGCCATTCCAGCGTTGAAAATCAAACCCGATCTATATCGGCAAACACGATACATATAGATGAATCACTTCGTGTTTCCGAATGTTTCTGCAGCCGCTGCGCTTGTATAATTTCTGGTTAACCGCCCGTTGGGCTCTTTTGCAACGACTTCGTGGATTCTTCGATGGCAAACGATTCATCACCACCTTCGGCTGTCGCGCGGCTCTGGCTCGCTGCGCTCGGCTTGGTCATCCTGGCGACTGGGCTGTTCTTCGGCGTCCATGGTTACCGCCTGGTCGCGCTCGGCGGCAGCGTGTATTTCCTGATCGCTGGGGTGATGATGCTGGCGGCTGCCGTGCAGATCATGCGCGCGCGGATTTCCGGTGGTGTGCTGTTCGCACTGGTGTTCGTCGGCTCGCTGGCCTGGTCATTATGGGACGCTGGGCTGGATTTCTGGCCACTGATCTCGCGTCTGATGGTGCCTACCGGCTTCATGATCTGCGTGGCGCTGTCCTTTCCGCTGTTGCAACGCGGTAATCGCCGTGCCGCAACGCCGGCACCGGCCTTCATCGCAGCTGGTGTATTGACGCTGGGCTTCGGTGCCGCGGTGTGGGGCATGTTCCAGCCCCATCCGGTAGTGGCCGCCACTGGTAAGGCGCCGGTGGCAACACCGGCGAGCGAGGCGCAGCAGAACTGGGAGCACTACGGCAACACGCCTGGCGGCTCGCGGTTCGTCGCGCTGGACCAGATCACGCCCAAGAACGTCAAGGAGTTGCAGGTCGCCTGGACCTATCGCACCGGTGACGTGCCGGAGAGCCCGACCGGCAATGGCGCCGAAGACCAGCAGACACCGCTGCAGGTCGGCGACCGGGTATTCCTGTGCACCCCGCACAACAACGTGATCGCCCTGGAAGCGGCCACCGGCAAGGAAATCTGGAACCGGCAGATCAACGCTCAGCAGAAGAAGTGGATGCGTTGCCGCGGCCTGGCGTATTTCGATGCCACGCGGCCCATCGCCCAGCCCACTCAGCCGAACTCCACGCCTATCAAGGTGCCCAGCGTGCCAGCGGGTGCTGCTTGCCAGCAGCGCATCCTGATGAACAGCATCGAGTCCGAACTGATCGCTCTGGACGCCAATACCGGTGAATTCTGCGCGGATTTCGGCGTGCAGGGTCGTGTCGACCTCAAGGCCGGTATCGGCAAGGGCGCCGACGCGGGGCAGTACTCGTTGACTTCTGCGCCGACCCTGGCCGGCACCACAGTAGTAGTGGGTGGGCGGGTGGCCGATAACGTCAGCACCGACATGCCGGGCGGGGTGATGCGCGGCTTTGACGTGATCACCGGCGAACTGCGCTGGGCCTTCGACCCGGGCAACCCGGACGAGCGCGAAGCGCCTGCGGCGGGTGACACCTACACTCGTTCCACGCCGAACGTGTGGGCGCCGATGTCCTACGACCCGGACTCCAACACGGTGTTCATGCCGGTCGGCAGCGCTGCCATCGACCTGTGGGGCGTCAAGCACACCGCGCTGGATCGCAAGTACGGCGCTTCGATGCTGGCGCTGGACGCCACCACCGGCAACGAGAAATGGGTCTACCAAGTCGTGCACAACGACCTCTGGGACTTCGACGTGCCGATGCAGCCCAGCCTGATCGACTTTACCCAGGCCGATGGCAGCAAGGTACCAGCGCTGGTATTCGGTACCAAGGCCGGCCAGCTGTTCGTGCTCGACCGCCTGACTGGCAAGCCGCTGACCGAGGTGCAGGAGCGTCCGGTGCAGCCGGGGCAGATCAAGGGCGAGAGCTACTCGCCAACCCAGCCGGTTTCCGTCGGCATGCCGCAGATCGGGGCCGATACGCTGACCGAGTCCGACATGTGGGGCGCGACACCATTCGACCAGCTGATGTGCCGCATCAAGTTCAAATCGATGCGTTATGACGGCCTGTTCACCGCGCCCGGCACCGACCCGTCGCTGAACCTGCCAGGCTCGCTGGGCGGCATGAACTGGGGTGGCCTGTCGGTCGACCCGACGCGCAACTACCTGTTCGTCAACGACATGCGCGTGGGCCTGGAAGTACAGCTGATTCCCCAGCCTGCCGAGGGCAGTGCGCCGAAGAACGACGGCGGCGAGGCAGCCAATATCGCCAACGCCGCGGTGCCGCTGGAAGGCACGCCGTACGCGATCAACGCCAAGCTGCGCTTCACCTCGCCGCTGGATATCCCATGCCAGAAGCCGCCGTTCGGCACCCTGACCGCCGTCGACCTGAACACCCGGCAGATCGCCTGGCAAGTGCCGGTCGGCACTGTGCAGGACACCGGCCCGATGGGTATCAAGATGCATCTGCCGATTCCGGTCGGCATGCCGACCATCGGTGGCACGTTGTCCACCCAGAGCGGCCTGCTGTTCATTGCCGCTACACAGGATTACTACCTGCGCGCTTACGACAGCAGCACCGGGCAGGAAGTCTGGAAGGGCCGCTTGCCGGTCGGCAGCCAGGGTACGCCGATCAGCTACAAGGATCCGGCCACTGGCAAGCAGTACATCGTGATCTCGGCTGGTGGAGCCCGTAACTCTCCAGATCGTGGCGATTACGTCATCGCTTACGCATTGCCGGACTGAGTCCGCAAGCCCCTGCCGCGACCGTGCTGCAGGGGCTTTTTCTTTCCAGGCGTCGCGCGACGGCCTGATCTGCAGACGCGCTCCGAAGTAGCGCGGTCCTGTATCCGCCTCTGAGAACCCGTTCATAATCTTTAAGTACAGGTTCGTCGATTTTGGCAGCTAGGTGGCGGGAGCGGTCATCGGCGCAGTACCTGTGGGAGCGGGTCATGCCCGCGATTTTTCGCGCGCATGGCGCGCTCCCACAGTGGGTCAGCGAACGGCCGCTTCTGCCTCGTTGCCGCTCCATGCGCAGAAAGATCGTGAAAAGGCTCTGAGGGCCATCGTGGTCGTCATATGCTTATTCGATATCAATATTTCCCGCGTCTGATCTTCTTCGTTATTTTCTCGTCACTACTTGTTATGACAAGCTGATCGAAAAGGATACAGATGCCTCAGCTCATTCCCTTGTCGCCCGTTCCCCTGTACAGCCAGCTCAAGGAGCTGCTGCGCTCGCGCATTCTCGATGGCACCTATGCGCCGCACAGCCGCATGCCCTCGGAGAACGAATTGGGCCAGACCTACGGCGTCAGCCGCATCACCGTACGCCAGGCATTGGGTGACCTGCAGAAGGAAGGGCTGATCTTCAAGATCCACGGCAAGGGCACCTTCGTGGCCAAGCCCAAGGCGTTCCAAAACGTCAGCACCCTGCAGGGCCTGGGCGAATCGATGAAGCAGATGGGCTACGAAGTGCTCAACAAACTGCGCAGCCTGCGCCACGTTCCGGCGCCGGCATTGGTTGCCGAGCGCCTGCAGGTGGCAGAGGGCAGCACTGTCACGGAAATCCGCCGGGTGCGGTTGATCAACCGCGAACCTATCTCCCTGGAGATCACCTGGTTACCCCATGCCATTGGCGAGAAGCTGGAAAAGACCGATCTGGTGACCCGCGACATTTTCCTCATCCTGGAAAACGATTGCGGCATCGCCCTCGGCCATGCCGACCTGGCCATCGACGCCGTGCTCTCCGACAGCGACCTGACCCAGGCGCTGAACGTGGAAGAAGGCTCGCCGATCATGCGTATCGAGCGCCTGACTCACACTGCTGACGGCACACCGCTGGACTTCGAACACCTCTATTACCGCGGCGATGCCTTCCAGTATCGCCTGCGCATCGACCGACAGAAGAGCGCCCAATCATGAGCATCGAGACCCGGGAGCAGGAATACGACATCGTCGTCATCGGCGGCGGCACGGCTGGCCCGATGGCGGCGATCAAAGCCAAAGAGCGCAACAAGAACCTGCGCGTGCTGCTGGTCGACAAGGCCAACGTCAAGCGCAGTGGTGCCATCAGTATGGGCATGGACGGCCTCAATAACGCGGTGATCCCCGGCCACGCCACGCCGGAGCAGTACACCAAGGAAATCACCGTAGCCAACGACGGCATCGTCAACCAGGCCGCCGTGTACGCCTATGCCACTCATAGCTTCGAAACCATCGAGCAACTCGACCGCTGGGGCGTGAAGTTCGAGAAAGATGAAACCGGCGACTATGCGGTGAAGAAGGTTCACCACATGGGCGCCTACGTGCTGCCGATGCCTGAAGGGCACGACATCAAGAAGGTGCTGTATCGCCAGCTCAAGCGCGCCCGGGTGGACATCACCAATCGCCTGGTGGCCACACGCCTGCTGACCGCTGCCGACGGCTCGGTCAACGGCCTGATTGGTTTCGACTGCCGCACCGCCGATTTCCACGTGATCAAGGCCAAGGCGGTGATTCTCTGCTGCGGCGCGGCCGGACGTCTCGGGCTGCCGTCTTCTGGGTACCTGATGGGCACCTACGAGAACCCGACCAATGCCGGCGACGGCTATGCCATGGCGTATCACGCCGGTGCCGAGCTGGCCAATCTGGAGTGCTTCCAGATCAACCCGCTGATCAAAGATTACAACGGCCCGGCCTGCGCCTACGTGACCGGTCCGCTGGGGGGCTATACCGCCAACAACAAGGGCGAGCGCTTCATCGAGTGCGATTACTGGAGCGGCCAGATGATGTGGGAGTTCCATCAGGAACTCGAAGGTGGTAACGGTCCGGTGTTCCTCAAACTCGATCACCTGGCCGAGGAAACCATCCAGAACATCGAGGAAATTCTACACAGCAACGAGCGCCCCAGCCGCGGCCAGTTCCATGCCGGGCGGGGCACCGACTACCGCTCCAGCATGGTCGAGATGCACATCTCCGAGATCGGCTTTTGCAGTGGCCACAGCGCTTCCGGCGTATGGGTCAACGAGCGGGCGGAAACCTCGGTCAAGGGCCTGTATTCGGCCGGAGACATGGCGGCGGTGCCGCACAACTACATGCTCGGCGCCTTCACCTACGGCTGGTTCGCCGGCAACAACGCTGCCGACTTCGTCGCCGAGCGCGACTATAGCGCACTGGATCAGGCGCAGATCGACGCCGAGCGGGCGCGGGTCTACGCGCCGCTGAACCGCGAGTACGGCCTGCCGCCGGCCCAGGTGGAGTACAAGCTGCGCCGTTTCGTGAATGACTACCTGCAGCCGCCCAAGGTGACCAGGAAGATGGAGATCGGTCTGCAGCGCTTTGCCGCCATCGAAGCGGATCTGAGCGAGCTGAAGGCCAACAACGCCCACGAGCTGATGCGCGCCATGGAAGTCAGCGTGATCCGCGACTGCGCCGAGATGGCCGCCCGTGCTTCGCTGTTTCGCAAGGAAAGCCGCTGGGGTTTGTACCACCACCGGGTCGATCACCCGCAGCGCAACGACGCCGAGTGGTTCGTGCACTGCCACCTGAAAAAGGACGAGCACGGCCAGATGGTCAGCTTCAAGAAGCCGGTCGAGCCTTACCTGATCCCGCTGGATAACGAAGAACAGCAGGCCTACAACCGCCTGCGGGTGAAGATCGAAGCGGCATGATGAGTCGCTGATCAGACGCAGAAAAATACGAGAGCCGCAGGCTCCGAGGACACCGTGATATGAGCTTCCAGCCCCAGGAAATCCTGTTCCGCAGCAATGCCCCCGTGACCATCGACGAAGACAAGTGCATCGCCCACAAGGGCTGCACCGTGTGCGTCGACGTCTGCCCGATGGACCTGCTGGCGATCAATCCGGCGACCCAGAAGGCCTACATGGTGTTCGACGAGTGTTGGTACTGCATGCCGTGCGAGAAGGATTGCCCGACCGACGCGGTGCGCGTCGAGATTCCGTATTTGTTGCGCTGAGTTGCCATTCACCTGGGTATCGCTGCGTTCAACCCAGGCTACGGATGCACAACCAAACATAAGAAAAAGCAACACGCCATCCGGCAAACCACCGGACGCCTGATCGACACACCCCTCGTTTCCCACCACCGACCGGCTGGCGGAGACGAATACCATTGATTCGAGGGGAGACACCCATGCACTTGCGTACCACTCTGGTCGGCCTTGCGCTGGCCATCGGCAGCATCACTGCTCAGGCCGAGACCATCCGTATCGCCATCGGCACCCAGGACACCACCATCAACTGCGCCACCGGCGGTTTGCTGATCCGCGAGCTCGGCCTGCTCGACAAGTACCTGCCGCGCGATGGCAAGTACAAGGATGCCAAGTACGAGATCGAATGGAAGAACTTCACCAGCGGCGCGCCGCTGACCAACGAAATGGTCGCCGGCAAGCTCGACTTTGGCGCCATGGCTGACTTCCCCGGTTCGTTCAATGGCGTGGCCCACCGCGATGCCGGCAAGCAGAGCCTGTTCATCACCGTGTTGTCGGGCAGCACCAAGGGCAGTGGCAACGGCATCGTGGTGCCGGCATCCTCCAGCGTGCAATCGCTGGCCGAGCTGAAGGGCAAGACCATTTCCGTGCCGTTCGCGTCTACTGCCCACGGCATGCTGCTGCGCGCTGTCGCTGCCCAGGGCTGGGACCCGCAGAAGGACGTGCGCATCATCGCCCAGGCTCCGGAAATCGCAGGCTCGGCGCTGCGCAGCAACCGTATCGAGGCCCATGCGGACTTCGTGCCGTTCGCCGAACTGTTCCCCAACCGTGGCTTCGCTCGCAAGATCTACGACGGCTCCCAGGCCGACGCGCCGACCCTGCACGGCGCGCTGGTGGACGCCGACTATGCCAAGAAGTACCCGGAGATCGTCACGGCCTATCTGCGCGCCGGCCTGGAGGCCGATCGCCTGTTCGCTGCCGAGCCGGAGAAGTACAGTGAGCTGATCGAAAAGGTCACCGGCATCGAGGCAGAGGTGAACTACCTGTTTCACGGTCCGCTGGGTTTGCAGACCCGCGATTTCACCTGGAAGCCTGAATACCGTCAGGCGGTGGCCACCTCCATCGACACCCTCAAGTTGCTAAAGAAGACCGACCGCGGCCTGAACGTCGAGCAATTCATCGATGACCAGTACATCAAGGCCGCCTTCGAGGCCGAGGGGCGGGATTATGGCCAGGCGCTGGCCAACTACGCGCAACTGCCGTTAGAGGCCAACGATGCAGTGACCGGCCAGCCGATCACCGACTTCAAGCGTGTGGCGCAGATCTGGGTGCGTGGCGAGAGCAAAGTGCGCCACTACGCCTCGCCGGAGGCTGCCTTCAAAGCCCTGGCGCAACTTGAGGAAGAGGGCAAGGACATCCGCGCCATCTACGCCCAGGCCGCTGATAGCGGCATCAAGCTGCTGGCCAACCAGGCCTGGTTCGTGCGTAACGGCAAAGGTGAACTCAGCGCCTTCCTGCTCAAGGATCAGGCCCAGGCCTATGCCAAGGCTCACGGCGGTGAAGCGCTGGACTTCGGCAGCGCCAACCAGCGCCAGATAGCCGCCCGCTGATCGGCCTGCTGCGCCATGCACCATGTGGCGCAGCATTTCACTGGAGCCTGATGATGACTTCTCTACACCGCTGGCCCTTGCGTCTGGCTTCGCTCGCCCTGTGCCTGCTTTTCTGGCAGGTGGCGACGCAATCGCGCCTGGATTTCGGTTTGCTGACCTTTACCTATGTGCCCACACCACGCTCGGTGGTAGACGCTGCTGTCGCGCTGGTCGAGTCCAGCAGGCTCTGGGATCACGTTGGCGCCAGCCTGGGCCGGGTGTTTTCCGGTTACCTGATCGCCGCCGTGCTGGGCGTCGCTTTGGGCATCGCCATTGGCCGTTCTCGCTGGGCCGAAGACAGCCTGCTACCGCCGCTTGAAGTGCTGCGGCCGATTCCCGCGGTGGCCTGGATTCCTCTGGCGATCCTGATGTTTCCTTCCTCTGAATTGTCGATGATCTTCATCACCTTCACCGGCGCGCTGTTCCCGGTGCTGCTCAACACCATCCATGGCGTGGAAGGCGTCGATGCCCGCCTGGTCGCCTCGGCGCGCAGCCTCGGGGCAGGGCGCCTGGCGGTCCTCCGTGAGGTGATCCTGCCGGGCGCTGCGCCGAGCATCGTCACCGGCCTGGCGATCGGCATGGGTACTTCGTGGTTCTGCCTGGTCACTGCGGAAATGATCTCCGGGCAGTTCGGTATCGGCTATTACACCTGGGAGTCCTACACCATCCAGAACTACCCGGACATCATCGTCGGCATGCTGCTGATCGGCCTGCTCGGCATGGGCAGCAGCCTGTTGGTCAAGCGCCTCGGCAGTCTGCTGACGCCCTGGTACCGCGCGGGAGGGCGTCACTGATGAGCATCCATGAAACGGCGCTGTCGGCCGGACGGATCGACATCGAAAAACTGACCATCCGCCTCGGCGAAGGCGCCCAGGCATTCGAAGCCGTGCAGGCGCTGGATTTCTCCATCGCCGCGGGCGAGTTCGTGTGCATCCTCGGCCCGTCCGGTTGTGGCAAATCAACCTTGCTTGGCGCCCTGGCCGGGCACCTGACGCCCAGCGCTGGCACCTTGCGGGTCGATGGCCAGGCGGTGGGTGGCCCGTCGCCGCAGCGCGGTATGGTGTTCCAGCACCACACCCTGTTGCCCTGGCGCAGCGTGCTCGACAACGTTGCCTTCGGCCTGAAGATGCAGGGCATCGGCAAAGTGGAACGGCGCCAGCGGGCGCGGGAATTCCTTGGCCTGGTTGGCCTGCAGGATTTCGCCTCGCGCTGGCCCAATCAGCTCTCCGGCGGCATGCAGCAGCGCGCCGAGATCGCCCGGGTGCTAATCAACCGGCCACGCCTGCTGTTGATGGACGAGCCCTTCGGTGCCCTGGACGCCCAGACGCGCAGCAAGATGCAGGAGTTGTTGTTGGATATCTGGGGCCGGGTTCGCACCACGGTGGTGTTCGTCACCCATGACATCGACGAAGCCCTGTTCCTGGCCGATCGCATTCTGGTGATGAGCCCGCGACCGGGCCGCTTTATCGAAGACTTGCGCCTGGACTTCCGTCGCCCACGCCACGCCGGCCTGTTGACCAGTCCCGACTTCGTGCAGCTCAAGCGCCACTGCCTGGAACTGCTGCGCCATGAAGAAGGCCGCGAGCTGCCGCGCCTGACGCCGCTCGGCCTGCCTACCGAACACCCGCCATTGCGAGTAGCGCTATGACCAACCCGAACAACGATATAAGCACCGACAACCCCGACATTCTCGACCTGCTGCCGCGCCTGCAGGATGGCGACGCCGGGGTGCGGTGCATCGCTCTGATCGAACTGGCCGACCTGGAAGAACCAGAGGCGTTGCCCTGGTTGACCCAGGCGCTGACCCGGGACAGCTCTGCCGATGTGCGGGCCGAAGCGGCGCGGCTGCTGGAAGCCTGGGAGGAGCCCGAGGTGGTCGACGCGCTCTGTGCGGCGCTGACCGATGCCGACGCCCGGGTACGCGGCGCGGCGGCGCAGAGCCTCAGCGAACTGAAGAGCGCCGAGGCGGGCCGTGTGGTATTGCCCTGGGCCGTTCATGCCGACGCCTTCGTACGCGCCAGCGCGTTGCGTGCCTTGCGTGAGTTGCGCCTGATCGACAGCGTACCCACCGCTGTTGCGGCGCTGCAGGATAGCGATGCCTTCGTGCGTCGCGAGGCGGTGGGCATTCTTGGCTGGCTCAAGCAAAGCGATGCCTTGCCCTTGTTGGCGCGCCTGGCCAGTGACGATAGCGATACCGAAGTACGCCGTGCGGCAACCGGCGCTTTGGGCCTGGCCAGCGACGACAGCGTGCTGCCGGCCCTAAAGGCGGCGCTCAAGGATCGTGAATGGCAGGTGCGCGAAGAAGCAGCCACCACGCTGGGTAAGGTCGGCCAGGCGGCGGCCGGCCCCGCGCTGCTGGAGGCGCTGAGCGACAGCTACTGGCAGGTGCGCCTGCGCGCGGTGCGCTCGCTCGGTCGCTTGCGCTTCGCAGCGGCGCATGACGGGCTTGTGGAATTGCTCGGGCACGCCATCAGCAACCTGCGCAAGGAATCGGCGCTGGCACTGGGCGAGCTGGGCGATGGCGCCGCGCTGTCAGCCCTGCAAGCCGCCGAGAACGATGCCGACCCGGAAGTGCGCAAGGCCGTGCGGATCGCCATCGGCCAGTTGCGTTCGCTCACCCCATGAACCAGGCGCCCGTCGCAGTACGCAACAGCGCCGCGCAGGGGACGCTAAGCGTCGATTGGGGAGCAGGGCAGGTTCAGGTGCTCGGCCATGGCCGCCTGCGTGCTGCGTGCCCATGCTCGAAATGCCGGGCGGCCTGGTTGGCGCAGCGTATCGATGTGGTGCCGGATGGCATACGCATCACGGCGATCCATGCCCAGGGCTATGGTGTGCAACTGGTGTTCGACGATGGTCACGACCGCGGCATCTATCCCTGGCGTTATTTGCGTGAGCTGGGGGAGGTGGCAGGTTGAGTTGGCCATGCTTGTCGCATGGCCTGGTCGTCGCGGTGCCATCTGCGGGATGACCGAAAATCGCTTCGCGCCGAGGGCGATGCTCCTACTGGCATCGTGTCGAAACGTCGATTTTGCACACGCCTCGATACTGTAGCCGTGCCCTGCGGCGAGTGGTTGTCGCGACGCGGCCTTGGAAAGATGGCTGCAATTGCGCCGCGATGGCGATGCAGCCACTTATCCCTTGTTCTTGCGTTGTGGCTTGGGCCGGCCCTGCACGCACTTGAAGCGCGGTTCGGTCTTGCAGATCACGTAGATGCGGCCGCGACGTTTGACGATCTGGCAGTCGCGATGACGCAACTTGGCCTGTTTAAGCGAGGCGACTACTTTCATGCCTTGGCTCCTGCGAAGCCTGCAAAGCGCTTGTTGAAGCCAGCCACACGGCCTTCGCTGGTGACCTGGCGCTGCTGGCCGGTATAGATGGGATGCGAGGCGCTGGACACGTCCAGGGTGACGTAGGGATAGGTGTTGCCATCGCTGTGCTGGCGAGTCTTGTCGGTGTCGACCGTCGAGCCGATCAGCCAGTAGGCGTCAGCGGCCACGTCGTGGAACAGCACGAGGCGGTAGTCAGGGTGGATACCAGGTTTCATGGGAACTCCGTATTGGTAGGTTATAATGTATCTAAATTGATTTTATCGATTTTGATTCTCATTACAAGCCTGTCTTTGAAATTCTTGAGCCGTCTGTAACGCTGCATAATCAGTGAGATCTGTTCGGTAGGAGCGGTGCGCCTACCGGAGTCAGCCGCTGCTCAGAACGTCACGCCCATACTCACTATCGCCATGCGCGGTGCGCCGGGGTACGTGGGTACGAAGCTGCCGCCGGAGTCGTAGTAGCGCTTGTCGAACAGGTTCTGAACGTTGAGTTGGGTGCGGTAGCGTTGGGCCTGGCCGAAACGGTACGTGAGGTTGGCGTCCCACCGCGTGTAAGCGGGCAGGCTGAAACTGTTGGCGTTGTTGGCCTCGCGTTCACCCACCCGGTTGGCGCCTATGCCGATGCTCAGGCCGGGAAGGGTCGCCAGGTCATAGGTGCTCCACAGGCTGGCATTGCTACGCGGTGCATTGGCCAGACGATTACCTTGCATGCCGCTGTCGGTGTCCTTGCTGATGGTCGTGTCGAGGCGTGTGTAGCTCGCCAGCAGGCGCCAGCGCGGAGTGATCATGAAGGGCAGGTCGATTTCCCAACCCTTGCTGCGTTGCTCGCCAACCTGAATGCTGTAGGTGAAGGTCGGGTCATTGGGGTCCGAGACGAGGCCATCGCGGCGGCGGATGTCAAAAATGGCCAGCGTCGGCGCGAAGCGACCCTCCAGCAGGCTGAGTTTGCTGCCGATCTCGAACTGTTCGCCCGACACCGGTTTGGGTACCTGGCCATCGCGCAGAATGCCGTTGTTCAGCTCGGTACGCATCGACCGCGACCAGCTGGCATAGAGGGAAACTGCATCGACCGGCGTCCAGGTCAGGCCCACGCGCGGCGAGAACGCGTTGAAGCTTTTCTGCGATGCCTCGTCTAAGCCGTACCATTGATCGAAGGTGGAGGCTCTCATTTGGTCGAAACGCCCACCCAGTAGCAGGCGCCAGCGCTCTTCGGCGCCGAAGCTCAGTTCATCCTGGGCATAGAGGGCCCAGGAGTCATTGATGAAGCGGCCCGAACCTGCCGGGCTTAGTGGCCCAGGCGGGCTACCGTAGATCGGGGCATTGAAGTCGATGGAGGAGCTGGCACCTGCAGCGGCATCGTAGTCCCACCAGTCTCGGCTGTACTCGGCGCCCAGCAGGACGCGATGGCCTATTGAGCCGGTCGTCAGGCGGCGACTGATCTCGGCCAGGGCGGTCGCGTCGATCTGTCGGTCCTGATTCCACTGCGGTCGACGGCTGACGGTAGGGGCGCTCGGCGTACCACCGATACCACCGTTGAGGAAACCATAGGCATACCAGTGGCTCGACTGCCGGGCATCAGATGCCTGCAAGGCGGCGTGCAGGTCCCAGTCGTCATCCAGTGCATGATCCAGAGTGACCGAGGCGAGTTTGCTGATGGCACTGACCCGCGTATCGGGTTCTGCGAAATTGCGTGAGCGCGGCGCCTGCAGGTAGAGCGGGTTGTTGCCGAAGCCACGATCCATGTCGGCAACCTTGCGGGCGTACTCGAACTCGATGGTCAGGGTGGTCAGCGGCGCCAGTTTCCAACCGAGCACAGGTGAAATGAACTGGCTCGAGTTGTCGACAAAATCGCGGAAGCTGCCGTTGTCCTGCCAGGCGCTGGTCAGGCGATAGTCGAGGTCGTCAGTGAGCGCGCCGGTGCTGTCCAGGGTGCTGCGATAGAAGTCATACCGCCCGGCACTCACATCGATTCGAGTGCGCTGCTCGGCCTGGGGCTTGCGGGTGACCAGATTGACGACGCCGCCGGGTTCGAAGCGGCCATACAGCGCGGAGGCTGGACCTTTGAGTACTTCTATCTGCTCGATATTGGCCAGCTCGTCGAGGGCGGCGAAGCTACTGCGACGGATGCCGTTCTTCAAGTTGCTTTCAGTGGCGAAGCCGCGCAGTCGAAAACGATCATTCATGCCACCCCAGCCCACCTGATTGGTAACGCCGGGCACAGTACGGATGGCTTCGCCGAAGGTGGTGACGCCACGATCCTCGATCAGCTCGCGGGTTACCGTCTGGATCGAAAAAGGTGTTTCCTTGACTGACGTGTCGCTCTTGTTAGCCGTGGGCGCGATGGTCGATCGATAAGCTTGTTCCCGTGTGCCGAGGATTTCGGTCCGTTCCAGCTCCAACGGTTCCGTGCGGCGTGTCTGTGCGTCGGCCATGGGAGCCAGCAGGGCGATGAAACCGGTGAAAACATAGTGCGTGGGGCGGCAGGATATGTCGGTGAACCGCATTGTGAGAGGATCCTAATATGATGGACGTGCCTTGTGAATTGTTATAACGTAACAATTGTATTGGCAAGATATTTGAGTGCGCCAGCAAGTTCAGGCCCGAGCGTGCTCGCCATGGCCTGAACAAACTGTGGCAAAGCACTGCAGGCGCATCACTTAATCGTTTAAGATGCCGCCGCCGGTTTCCGCGAGGAATTAATAGGGAATCCGTCGCCGCTTCTGGTGGCCAAACGGAACTGCCCCCGCAACTGTAGGTACCGAGCAGCGCTGCATTCGTGTCACTGGAATCGCTTCCGGGAAGGCCGCCGCGTTGCATCGACGTACCAGTCAGGAGACCTGCCGGCATGGGTCTGATCCGCTTCTGGCGGGCAGGCGCCAGTAATCGAACCGCCGGCGGGGTGTCCGGGAGGGGGCATCCGTGATCACTTCCCGCAAGGGACAGGTGCGGCCATGGCCGCGCAGCGTGATGTGTTCTCCAGCCTACGCACTGCCGTTATGCGTATTTGTTGATTAGGAGATCACCCGCATGTTCGTATCACGCCTCGCCGTCATCGGCGCTGCTCTGACGCTGTCCTCCATGGCTCATGCCGCCGGCCCGACCCAATACCCGCTCACCCTGGAAAACTGCGGCCAGTCGCTGACGTTCGCGAAAAGCCCCGGCAACGCCGTGACCATCGGCCAGGCGGGTACCGAAATCCTTTATTCCCTGGGCCTGGGCGAACGCCTGGCCGGTACCTCGCTGTGGTTCAGCCACGTGCTGCCCGAGTTCGAGGCGCAGAATGCCAAGGTGCCGCGCCTGGCCGACAACGACCCAAGCTTCGAATCGGTGATCAACAAGCGCCCGGGCCTGGTGGCGGTGCAGTTCGAGTGGATGGTGGGCGAGCAGGGCGTGGTGGGTACGCGCAAGCAGTTTCACGACCTGAACATCCCCACCTACATCATGCCGACCGACTGCGAAGGCAAGGACAACCTGGTCGGCGCCGACGGTACCCGCCTGCAGCCGTTCCAGATCGACAGCCTGTACAAGAGCATCAACCAGTTGGCGCAGATCTTCGACGTGCAGGACAAGGGCGACGCCCTGGTCGCCGACCTGCAGAAGCGCCTGGCCGCGGCGGTGGCCGGTGCCGAGCAGCGCCAGGCCAAGGACATTTCCGCGCTGTTCTGGTTCTCCAGCCCGGACATGGATCTGGACCCGTACGTGGCCGGCCAGAAGGGCGTGGCCGACTACATGATGAAGTCCTTGGGGCTGCGCAACGTGGTCGAGTCCAGCGAGGAGTGGCCGAGCGTCGGCTGGGAAACCCTGGCCAAGGCCAACCCCACGGTGCTGGTGCTGGCGCGTATGGACCGTCGTCGCTTTCCCGCCGACGATGTGGAAAAGAAGCTCGAATTCCTGCGCAACGACCCGGTCGCCAAGCACATGGATGCCGTCAAGAACGGGCGTATCGTGATCATCGACGCCGATGGCATGCAGGCCTCGCTGCGTATGATCACAGGCATCGAAACCCTCGCCAAGGCCGTTGACGAATTCCAATGATTGCACGCAGTTCTCGCCTGTTCCTGCTGACCATCGCCTGCCTGCTGCTCCTGGGTGTGGCGGTGATCGCCGGAGTCGCCCTGGGCGAAACCCGCATTGCGCCCTCGGTGGTGTTTCAGGTGCTGGCCAACAAACTGTTCGCGGCGGGCTTCGTGCTCGACCCGATCGATGAAGGCATCGTCTGGAATTACCGCCTGACCCGCGCCCTGGTCGCTGCCAGCTGCGGGGCCGGGTTGGCGGTGTCCGGCGTGGTGCTGCAAGCGCTGCTGCGCAACCCGCTGGCCGACCCCTATCTATTGGGAATCTCTGCGGGCGCTTCCACCGGCGCGGTCTCCGTGGCTTTGCTCGGCTTGGGCGCCGGCATGCTGTCGTTGTCCATGGGCGCCTTTCTCGGCGCGGTCGCCGCGTTCGCCCTGGTCGCGCTGCTGGCCCGGGCGGCGGGCGGTGGTGCGATCAGCGGCAGTGCGCAGATCATTCTTGCCGGTATTGCCGGCTCCCAGTTATTCAACGCACTGACCTCGTTTCTGATCACCAAGTCGGCCAGCGCCGAGCAGGCTCGCGGCATCATGTTCTGGCTGCTCGGCAACCTGAGCGGAGTCGACTGGCAAGATGTGCTGCTGGCTGTACCGATGGCCCTGGCCGGGGTCTTGCTGGTCGCCTGGCACACGCGAGCGCTGGATGCCTTCACCTTTGGTGCCGAGTCGGCGGCTTCGCTGGGCGTGCCGGTGCGTCGTGTGCAGGCCACCTTGATCGCCTGTACCGCACTGGTTACCGCGGTGATGGTGTCGATCGTCGGCTCCATCGGCTTCGTCGGCCTGGTGATTCCCCACGCTGCGCGGTTGCTGGTGGGCGCGCGGCATGGCCGGCTGGTGCCGGTTTCGGCGCTGATCGGCGCGGTGTTCCTGATCGCCGCCGATGTGCTGTCGCGCACGGCGATCAAGGGCCAGGTGCTGCCCATTGGGGTGGTCACCGCGCTGGTCGGTGCACCGGCATTCGCGGTGATTCTGGTGCGCGGGAGGCGGGTACGATGAGCACCGTGTTGCAATGCAGCGACCTTGGCTGGTCGGTGAAGGGCCGGGCGATCGTGGCCGGCGTCGATCTGCAGATTCGCCAGGGCGAAACCCTGGGGCTGATCGGGCCCAACGGTTCGGGCAAATCGACCCTGCTCAAGCTGCTTTCCGGCATTCGTGCGCCAGGCAGTGGCCAGGTGCAGTTGCATGGCAAGCCATTGACGAGCCTGAGCCGCCGCGACGTGGCCCGGCAACTGGCTTTCGTCGAGCAGCAGGCCGATACCAGTGATGCGGTGACGGTGCGCGATGCCGTCGAACTGGGACGTACGCCGTGGTTGTCGGCGCTGCAGCCCTGGTCCGTCAGTGACGAGCGCATCGTCATGCAGGCCCTGGCCGACGTGGACATGGCCCACATGCGCGAGCATGCCTGGAGCACTCTGTCCGGGGGCGAGCGCCAGCGCGTACACATCGCCCGGGCGCTGGCCCAGCAGCCGCAAATCCTGCTGCTCGACGAGCCGACCAACCATCTGGACATCCAGCACCAACTGTCGATTCTCAACCTGGTGCGGGCGCTGCCGGTCACCACGCTGATCGCCCTGCATGACCTCAACCAGGCGCTGGAATGCGACCGCCTCGGGGTCATGGAACGTGGCCGGCTGGTGGCACTGGGCGAGCCCGATGAGGTGCTGACCAGCGAACGCCTGCGCGACACCTTCGGCGTGCGCGCTCGCTACCTGACCGACCCGGAAGACGGCGCCCGGGTCCTGCGCTTTCATCCTGCCTGACACGGACGGTTCCCATGCCCATTCGTTACGCAATCGCCTTGCTGGCGACCCTGTTCTGCACCGCGGCCCTGGCCGAGGTGCACGAAGTGAAAATGCTCAACCGTGGCGCTAGCGGGGCCATGGTCTACGAGCCGGATTACCTGGCCATCGCGCCAGGTGACACGGTGAAGTTCATCGCCACCCAGCCGAGCCACAATGCCGCGAGCCTGCCAGGTTTCTTGCCCGATGGCGCCGAACCGTTCAAGGGCAGGATCAACGAAGAAGTCGAAGTGAAATTCGACGTGCCGGGCTTCTATGGCATCCAGTGCATTCCGCACCTGGCCATGGGCATGGTGATGCTGATTCAGGTCGGCGAAACCCCGCTCAGCGACGTGCAGATTCCCGCATCCCTGCCTGCGCGTGCCAAACAGCGTTTCGAGCAGATCGTCGAGCGGGCGAATTAGGCATACTGAGGGCCATTTCCTGCGATGAGTGTCGTGCCCTGATGCGCCGTGTCCTCACCACCCTGACGTCACTTTCGCCTGCGGCGCGTGTGCTGATCCTCAATGGGCTGAGCTTCAACTTCGGCTTCTACATGTTGATGCCGTACCTGGCCGGGCATCTGAGCGAGAATCTCGGCCTGGCCGGCTGGGCCGTGGGTCTGGTGCTCGGCATCCGTGTGTTCAGCCAGCAGGGTTTGTTCCTGCTCGGCGGCCTGCTGGGAGATCGCATCGGCTACCGCCGCGCCATTCTGATCGGCTGCGGGGTGCGCTGCGTTGGCTTTGCGGTATTCGGGTTTTCCGAGAGCCTCACGGTGCTGCTGCTGGCCGCCTGCCTGAGCGGCTTCGCCGGCGCACTGTTCACGCCCTGCGCCCAGGCCTACCTGGCGGACGAATGCCAGGACGCCCAGCTGCGCAAGCAGGCGTTCGCCCTGCACAACATGGCGAGCACCGCCGGCATGCTGCTTGGCCCGTTGGCCGGCCTGCTGTTCATCAGCGTCGACTTCTCGGTGACCGGTAGCGTATCGGCGGCACTGTTCCTGGTGATGACGCTGGTGCAATGGCGCTTCCTGCCGCTCAAGGATCTGGTCTCGGGCGAGGAGCCGGTAACCATGCTGCGCCAGTGCCTGGACATGCTCCAGCAATGGCCGTTCCTGCGCTTCGCCTTGTTGGCGGCTGCCTATCCTTTGCTGTTTCATCCGCTTTACCTGGCGGTGCCGGCCTACAGCCACGCCTATGGCGGTGGCCAGGAGTGGATCACCCAGGTGTTCGTGATCACCGCACTGGTCGGCGTGCTGCTGCAGATGCCGGTCAGCACCCTGCGCCAGCGCTGGATGAGCGAAGGGCAGAGCATGGGCATGGGTTTGGCGCTGATGGCAGCCAGCTACGGCCTGTTGGCCGAGCCGCTGGTCAGCCTGTTCGGCGCCCAGTTGGCGGTGCAGGTGATGGCCGTGGTGTTCAGCCTTGGTAGCCTGCTGGTGCTGCCGCTGCTGTCGGCCCACGTGCCCCATTACGCCAGGCGTGGTCAGCTGGCCGCCTATTACGGGTTCTTCGCCGGGGTAGGCGGTTTGGTCGCGCTGGTCAGTAACGTGCTGATCGGCCGCTTCCTGCCGGCCGATCAGGCGCCGCCGCAACTCTTGTGGTGGGCATTGTGTGCCATCGGTGTGGGCGCCGGAATCGGGCTCACCCGGCATATGGCTCGTTTGAGCGAACCCGAGGTGCGTACATGATTTCGCTACGACGGCTTCGCGCCACGCCTGGCATTGCCTCAGCGATCAGCTTGCTGTTCGTAGCGCTGGCTTTGCCGGCTCAAGCGGCGTTCACGTTGCCGGGTGACGCCATGCGCTGCACCCGCAGCGCGACGCTGCTCAACTGTACGGACCGTTTCGGCAACCACTACGGCATCGCTCAGCAGGGCAATGACACCTTGATGCGCGGCTATGACGTGATCAGCGGCCTGAGCTGGTCGCAGACCAGCACCACCTATGGTCGGCTGCAACTGTTCACCGGCGTGAGTGCGGACGGGCAGGTGTGGTTCGGTTCCAGTCGGCGAATCGGCTGGAACGTGGTGAGCCGGCTGTCCAGCTCCAAGGGGGAGCGCGACCGAGTCAACTGCAATCGCTTGAGCGGTTGCCGCTGACTCGTCGCGTGAGCACGGTCAGCTGAAGCGCGGCAGGCGCTGCCCATGATCGTCCGCTTCAGGCTCGGCCTGCTGAGGCAAACCCGCAACCTTCAGCGTCGGCATGCGCTCGCCGACCAGGCGCAAGTCGCGGCGCGGCAGGGCGAAGCGCACATCCAGCTCGCGTAGTGCATCGAGCAGTTGCAGGTTGATCTCCTGCTGGATGTCCATGTACTGGTTGTAGTCCGAGCTCTGCACGATATACACCACTTCGAATGTCAGCTGGCTCTCGTCGAAACCCAGGAAATGGGCGCGGTCGAACTTGGTTTTCGGCGTGGCGCGAATGATCTCGCCGACCCGCTCCGAAACCTGGCGCACCTTGTCGCTCGGCGTGTCGTAGCTGATACCGAACTTGAATACGATGCGCCGGGTGTCCATGCGCTTGTAGTTGTGCACGATCTGGCGCAGCAGGTCGGCGTTGGCGCAGACCACCTGCTCGCCACTGAGGCTGCGGATTCGTGTGGTTTTCAGACCGATATGCTCGATGCTGCCGGCCACCTCGCCGAACACCACGAAATCGCCGATCTCGAAGGGCTTGTCGACACCGATCGACAACGAGGCGAACACATCGCCCAGCACCGTCTGCACCGCCAATGCCACGGCGATACCGCCGACCCCGAGGCTGGCCACCAGTGCGGTGATGTCCACGCCCAGGTTGGCGAGGATCGACAGCAGCATCACCGACCAGACGACGATCAGCACCATGATGCTGATGATGGTGGTCATCACCGGGTTGTAGCCGCTGCCGCCGTGCTTGCCGACCACCAGGCTGCGCGACCACAGGCGCACGCCGGTATCCACCCAGAGGGCGATCTGCAGAGCCAGCGCCACGAACCAGGTATGGCTGAGCGCGGCCTGCCAGCTTCCGGGCAAATCCGGCAGGCGCAGCGCCAGCAGCAGGGAAAAGGCCAGCAGCAGCAAGCGGCTGGTACGGCCGATGACCACGGCGAGAAAATGCGGCCAGTTGCCGTCCTGGCCCTTGGACCAGGCGGTGAGGCGCTTGTGCAGGATGCCGACCACTGCGCGCAGGATCGTGTAGATCACCGCCGTTGCGACCAGCACGATGGCCACGCCGATCCACAGGTCGCGGTCGAGCCAGATGTTCCACTGTTCCATAGGTAAATCTCCCGAGAAAGCCAATACAGTTTTCTGTAGGCCTCAGGACGAAGAAGTTCAGGTCAATGGCCCGTCGGGGGTAGGGCGAGGGAGTCGTTTGCATGCGGCAGGCTGTCGCATGCCGGCATGTCAGTTGCCAATAGCTGAGCTATGGTGGATGGGTGATCTGAAGGCTTGTGCTCAGATGTTGCAGCGCACCGCCGGGCAGTGATCACAGGCCTCTGTCGCCGCAACCGATGCGGCGTGGGTAACCCTGATGCGGGCACTACGCCTGTCCGCCTGGAGAGTGACGTGACCTTCTATAGCCTTGATCTGCTGCTGATTCTTTTCCTGGTTACATTGTTGTTCACGGCCTTGCCGATCATCCTGATGCGCAGCCTATAGGGTCTGTTGACGTTTCAGCACTACCGCGCCGGAGCCAGTTTTAGCGCGAGGCAAGGCACGAGGTGCGAGGTTTGGCCGGCCAAATGAGCCACCGAGAAACGCAGCATCGCGCTAAAACTGGCCCGGCCCCTGGGTTGCGCGGGAAATCTCGCCATGCTTCGTTGGAGGACTTGAAAAGGGGACACCATTCCCTGCGTCCTCCGCCTCGCGGATCGCCGCCCGGCCTGGCGAGATTTCTCGCTGCAACGCGGCTTGCGCTGAAACGTCAACAGACCCTAGCCCCTCAACCGGCGACGGCTTGCCCCAGTAATGCGCGGAAGCTTTCCGGCTCCACGTCGCGAATCAGCAACAGGGCGCCCACCGTGCGTGCGGGCGTATTGGGCAGGGCGTGGGCGGGAATGGCGATGGGAAGCTGCGCTTGCCAGGTGCGGATCAGCTCGATGGGATCGGCACCTTCTGGCAGCAGTTCGTCGAGATAGACCTCGACGCCCATCTGCGCCGCCAGTTCGGCCGATTGCTGCAGCAGCACTTCGGCCATCTCGTGCTGCTCGACCGGTGTGGCCGCGTCGAAGCGCGACAGCCAGTCACTCATCTGCTTTCGGCAGTGCGCTGCCGGGCTACGCACGCGTTGCACCAGGAAGTAGGTCGCGACGACCAGCACGAGGGTTGTGGCAGTGAAAAACAGTTCCATCCTGGCTCCGGCGCGTGGCAACGGTCAGCCCGGTGGGCTGCGTGGCGGCGAAACTAACCGAACGGTCATGCCGGCTCAAGCAATTTAATGGCTAGTGGCCATCTTTGCGTTGCAAGAATTGAACGGAGAGGGGGAGGGGCGATGATTGGAGGCCGGGCGACCTGCTGGTCGCCCGGCCGGGCATCAGACCTTGAGTACCAGCTTGCCGAAGTTCTCGCCCTTGAACAGCTTCAGCAGGGTTTCCGGGAAGGTTTCCAGCCCCTCGACGATATGCTCCTTGGACTTGATCTTGCCTTCGGCCAGCCAGCCACCGATTTCTGCCGCCGCGCTGGCGAAATTGGCCGCGTGATCCATGACCACGAAGCCTTCCATGCGCGCACGATTGACCAGCAGCGACAGGTAGTTGGCCGGGCCTTTTACCGCGTCCTTGTTGTTGTACTGGCTGATCGCGCCGCAGATGACGATGCGTGCCTTGAGCGCCAAGCGGCCCAGCACGGCATCGAGTGTTTCGCCGCCTACGTTGTCGAAGTACACGTCGACGCCCTTCGGGCATTCACGCTTGAGCGCTTCGTGCAGGTCTTCGCTCTTGTAGTCGATGGCCCCATCGAAGCCCAGTTCATCGGTCAGGTAGGTGCATTTCTCCTTGCCACCGGCGATGCCGATGACCCGGCAGCCCTTTAGCTTGGCGATCTGCCCGGCAATGCTGCCCACGGCGCCCGCCGCGCCGGACAGCACAACGGTATCGCCGCTCTTCGGCGCGCCGACATCGAGCAGCGCGAAATAGGCGGTCATGCCGGTCATGCCGAGGGCCGACAGATACACCGGCAGTGGCGCGCGCTTGGGGTCGACCTTGTAGAAACCGCGTGGCTCACCGAGGAAATAGTCCTGTACGCCAAGGGCGCCATTGACGTAATCGCCTACGGCGTAGTCCGGGTGATTGGACGCCACCACTTCACCAACGCCCAGGGCGCGCATCACATCGCCCAGGCCCACTGGCGCGATATAGGACTTGCCTTCGTTCATCCAGCCGCGCATGGCCGGGTCCAGCGACAGGTAGAGGTTCTTGACCAGAATCTGCCCATTGCTCGGTTCGCCGACCGGTTTTTCCACGTAATCGAACGTATCGCGGCTGACCATGCCGCTGGGGCGTTTGGCGAGCAGAAACTGACGGTTGAGTTGAGTGGACATGGAGAGCCTCCGTTGAAATAAGCTGTGGTGATAATCCTCGGATCATGATTGGACAAGCATGTCGCAGTGGCCGAATGTATGCCGATCCATCGAACTGATGTGGCCGTCGCCCGCACGCACGCTGACGATTGCCCGCTACAGTGTGGATCACGATCACGGAAGTCAGACCACGCCGAGGTAGCGATGACTGCAAGTCCCTTGCTGAGTGTGTTTCTCCCCCTGGCGCTGGGCATCATCATGCTCGGCCTTGGCCTGTCGTTGACCGTGGCGGATTTCACCCGTGTGGTGAAGTACCCGAAGCCGGTGCTGGTCGGGCTGTTCTGCCAGCTGCTGCTGTTGCCGGTGGCCTGCTTCTTCATGGTTCAGGCGTTTGGCCTGGCGCCTGCACTGGCCGTCGGCATGATGCTGCTTGCCGCCTCGCCTGGAGGCACTTCCGCCAACTTGTATAGCCACCTGGCCCATGGTGACGTAGCGCTGAACATCACCCTCACGGCGGTGAATTCGGTGGTCGCGGTGCTGACCATGCCTTTTATCGTCAACCTGTCGCTGGCCTACTTCATGGAGGGCGACCAGGCCATTCCGTTGCAGTTCGCCAAGGTGGTGCAGGTGTTCGCCATCGTGCTGGGGCCGGTGGCCATCGGCATGTTCCTGCGCAGCCGCTTCCCCGGTTTCGCGATGCGCATGGAAAACCCGGTGAAGATCATCTCGGCGCTGTTTCTGCTGCTGATCATCGTGCTGGCGCTGGTCAAGGACTGGCAGACGGTACTCGACTACGCGCCGGTAGTCGGCGCAGCGGCCCTGGCCTTCAACCTGCTGAGCCTGGCGGTCGGCTACTTCGTGCCGCGCCTGCTCAAGCTGAGCCTGCGCCAGGCCATCGCCATCGGCATGGAAATCGGCATCCACAACGGCACCCTGGCCATCGCCCTGGCGCTCAGCCCGGTGCTGCTCAACAACAGCACCATGGCGATTCCGGCGGCGCTGTACAGCATCATCATGTTCTTCACCGCCGCGGCCTTCGGCTGGTGGGTGAATGCGGCGCATGGCAAGCAGCTGAAGGCCGAGGCCCAGCCTCCCGCCTGATTTCGCAGCGTTGTTGAAATCGCCTGCGGCGTTTCAGTTGCCGCCTGTAAGGATGCCTGAAAAGCTGCGCGTTACCGGCCCGGTGAGAAAGACTGGGCCGATGCCGTCCCATTGAACCGTCACGATTCCCCCGTCGCATTCGACCTCGACGGTGCTGTCCAGCAGGCCGCGCCTGATTCCATTGACTGCCGCTGCGCATGAGCAGGAGCCTGAGCCGAGAGGGACGCCGCCACCGCGCTCCCAGATGCGCAACCGAATATGCCGCCGGTTGATGATCTGGACAAAGTGGACGTTGGTCTTGCGGGGAAACAACGGGTGAGTCTCGATCACCGTTCCTCGGGCTGCAACATCGAGGTGGGCCAGATCATCGACGAAATAGGTGCAATGCGGATTGCCCATGCTGCAAGCCACGGGGTTACCCGCAAGTGACAGGGCGAGCGTGTCTTGAGCCTGTGCCAGGGGTACGTCCGCCCATCCAAGCAGTGGTTCGCCCATGTCCACGGTAATGGCAGCGCTGCTGGTCCGGTTTGCAGGTCAGCAAGCCGCGCGCGGTGCGAACCGTAACCCGAGTGGCATTCGATTCGTTCATCAACAGGTCAGCCGCCCCACGCGTCGCGCTGCCGCAGGCATTGAGTACGCTGCCATCTGCGTTCCAGAACAGCAGGTGCGCATCGGCGTCATCGCATGCGAGTAGCACTGCCAACTGATTGAAGCCAATTCCACGGTTTCGGTCAGCGAGGTATCGAACCAGATCGCTCGTCACGGGGTTGTGCTTGTCTCTGGAGTCGACCACTACGAAGTCGTCTCCGTTGGCATGCATTTTGTGAAAGCGCAATTCAGGTACGCTTCCCTGCATTGAGCAGCACCAGCGTCAGCAACCCGGCGACGATGCCCCAGAACGCCGAGCCGACGCCGAACAGCGTCATGCCCGAAGCGGTGACCAGAAAGGTGATCAGCGCTGCTTCGCGTTCTTTTGGCTCGCCCATGGCCTGAGTCAGCCCGCCGATGATCGAGGCGAACAGCGCCAGCGCCGCTACCGAGAGGATCAGCGCCTTGGGCAGGGCGGCGAACAGGGCGGCGAGGGTGGCGCCGAACAGCCCGGCGATCCCGTAGAAAATCCCGCACCAGACCGCGGCGGTATAACGCTTGCGCGGATCTTCGTGAGCTTCCGGGCCGGCGCAGATCGCTGCGCTGATGGCCGCCATGTGGATGCCGTGGGAGCCGAAAGGCGCCATCAGGATCGATACCAGGCTGGTGGTGTTGAGCAGCGGCGAGGCCGGTACGTCGTAGCCGTTGGCGCGCAGTACGGCCATGCCCGGCAGGTTCTGCGAGGCCATGGCGACGATGAACAGCGGAATGCCGATGCTGATCGCCGCGGCGATGGAGAAGCTCGGCGTTGTCCACTCCGGCGTCGCCAGTTGCAGTTCGAACTGGGAGAAGTTCAGCAGCCCCAGCGCGCCGGCCAGCACGCAGCCGACCACCAGCGCACCCAGCACGGCGTAACGCGGCTGCAGGCGCTTGCCCAGCAGATAGGTGAACAGCATGGCGATCACCAGCAGCGGTTGCTGCTCGGCGGCCACGCAGATTTCCAGGGCGATCTTGAACAGTACGCCGGCCAGCAGCGCCGCAGCAATGGAACCGGGGATACGGCGCATGATGCGGTCGAAACTGCCGGTCAGGCCGCAGACCAGAATCAGTGCCGAGCAAACGATGTAGGCGCCGATCGCTTCACTGTACGGCACGCCGGGCAGGCTGGTGATCAACAGCGCCGCTCCAGGCGTCGACCAGGCGACCATCACCGGGGCGCGGTAGCGCAGCGACAGGCCGATGCAGGTCACCGCCATGCCGATCGACAGCGCCCAGATCCATGAGGAAATCTGCCCGCTGCTCAGCCCGGCTGCCTGGCCCGCCTGGAACATCAGCACCAGGGAGCTGGTATAGCCGGTGAGCATGCCGATGAAGCCGGCCACCACGGCAGCGGTGGAGGTATCGGCCAGCGGGCGCAGGCGCGGTTGGCTGCTCTCGAGCATTACAGTACTCCTTTGAGGTCGGCGAGAATCGGGTACAGCGAGATCACCAGCAGCACGGCCATGCCGACATTGAAAACGCGCAGCACCGTGGCATTGCGCAGCCAGTTGCGCAGCAGGCTGCCGGCCACCGTCCACAGGCCCACGCAGGGCCCGCCAACCACAGCGAACAGGGCGGCGATCAGCAGCACGTTGACCAGGAAGTTTTCCTGCGGGGTGTAGGTGGCGATGGCGCCGATGGCCATGACCCAGGCCTTGGGATTGACCCACTGGAACGCCGCTGCCTGCAGAAACGTGAAAGGCTTGCCACGCTCGCCACCGGTGCTGTCCGGCGCGCCGGAGCGGGCGATTTTCCAGGCCAGGTAGAGCAGGTATGCGGCGCCCAGGTAACGCAGCAAGGTGTACAGCACCGGAAGCTGCTCGAACAGCTGACCCAGGCCCAGCCCTACGCAGATGATCAGCACCATGAAACCAAGGCTGATGCCCAGCATGTGCGGCAGACTGCGGCGCAACCCGAAGTTTACCCCGGAGGCGAGCAGCATCATGTTGTTGGGGCCTGGCGTGATCGAGGTGACGAAAGCGAAGGCGACGAAGGCGAGTAGCAGTTCCAGGGTCATTATCAGGCACTCGGGAGCGATATCGGCAGAAGTGCCAGCAAGACTATGTCGTGGGCCGCAACACGTCGCCGTACAGAGACTTGCGTAAAACACGATACAGTCGATTGGCGAACCCGGCGCCAACGAGTAGTTTCGGCGCCTTGATCAATCCGCGCATAAGGAATTTGCGATGCCCAGCGAAATCAATCCCTACGCTGCCCCTCAAGTCACGCTCGTCGAAGAGGCGCCCGTTCGACCACAGGATGGTTGGAGCGTCACTCAGTTGCGCCTGCTCGGCTGGTTGAGCCTGCTGTCGGCAGTAGGCGCACTGGTATCCATTGGCGTCGCTGGTGCCAGCGGGTATTTCGCTGACCGTTGGCTGGCGCAGGTTAGCCAGTGGCTCAGCCCAGCGCTCGAGCTGCTGGGCGTCTACCTGCTGTTGCGTCTGAAGCGATTCGCGGAGCAGCGGTTCCAGGCCGAAAATCTCACCAGCCCGGTAATGGCGGTGGCGGTGCTCGGGATGCTGCTCAGCTGCATGGAGCTGGTATTGGGAGAGGCCACCAGTGAGCCCGGTACGCCGATGCTCATCTATTTTGGCTTGATGTGGGTCTACGGCGGGTTGCTGGTCTGGATGGGCATACGCATGCGCAAGGTACAGAACGCCTACCCAGCCTTCACCATGCTGGCCTGGATGAACATCGTCGGCGGCCTGATGGTAGCCACGGTAATCCTGATCGTGCTGGCCATCGCTCCCTTGCTGGGAACCGCTGTGGCCATGGCCTTCGTATTCTTCAAGGCTGCCAGGGAGCTAAAGGCTTCTGCCTGATTCTGCGAGAGTGCTCAGGCGCGCTCCTCCAGCCCCTTGCCCAGTGTCTGGTTGACGGTCAGCCAGCCAGTCACTGCAGCTTCTCCCGCCTCGGCGAATGCTTTGCGCAACAGCTTGGCCTGCTCGCGGCGCAGGCCAGCTTCCAGCTTGGCACCTTCCGTGGTGAACACCAGCAAGCGTTTGCGCCTGTCATCCGTGGCCGTCTCGCTCTGCACCAGCTGCATCTCCTGCAATTGTCGCAGCGGCGTGTTCAACGCCTGCTTGCTCACCTTCAGGTAACCGAGCAGTTCCTTCACGCTCAGGCCAGGGTACTTGGCGACGAAAAACAGGATGCGCTGATGCACCCGCGACAGGCCGCGGCGCGCGAGCATCTCGTCCGCCTTGGCGGTGAACGCCTGATAGCCGAAGAAAAAGGCTTCCATCGCGGTTTGCTGATCGGTTGAATTTTTAAGGTCAATCATATTGACGTATATGTCCCGGGCGTCGTACTTTCGGTCAAGCAGTTTGACCTAGGGTCTGTTGACATTTCAACGCGAGCCGCGTTGCCGCGAGAAATCTCGCCAGGCGAGGCGGAGGACGCAGGGAATGGCGTTCCCTTTTCAAGTCCTCCAACGACGCATGGCGAGATTTCTCGCGCAACCCGTAGGGCCGGGCACGTTTTGCCGCGATGCTGCGTTTCTCGCCGGCTCATTTAGCCCGCTAAACTTCGCGGCTCGTGCCTTGCCTCGCGGCAAAACGGGCTCCGGCGCGGCCGTGCGTGAAACGTCAACAGACCCTCGTTTCATGACTTATCACCTGGTGACCTCATGGCCTTCTCCGAACGCATCTCCCGCCTTAAAAGCTCCCTGATTCGCGAAATCCTCGCTGCCGCCCAGCGCCCGGAAGTGATGTCGTTCGCCGGTGGCCTGCCGGCCGAGGAGATGCTACCGGTGCTCGACTGGTCGCAGATGCCCACCAGCATGGGGCAATACGGCATGAGCGAGGGCGAGCCGGCATTGCGTGAAGCCATCGCCGCAGAGGCCCGCCTGCTGGGTGTGCCCTGTGAGGCCAGCCAGGTGCTTATCGTCAGTGGCTCGCAGCAGACCCTGGACCTGGCCAGCAAGCTGTTCATCGACCCAGGCACCAAGGTGCTGCTCGAAGCGCCAACCTACCTGGCGGCCTTGCAGGCGTTTCAGCTGTTCGGTGCCGATTGCGTGGCCGTGCCCCAGGAGGCCGACGGCCCGCAGCTGCAAGCGCTCGAAGCGCAGCTGGAGCGCCAGCGCCCGGCGTTCGCTTACCTGATTCCAACCTTCCAGAATCCCAGTGCGGTGCGCTACAGCGAAGCCAAGCGCGACGCCGTGGCGGCCCTGCTGGATCGTTATCAGGTCACGCTGATCGAGGATGAGCCATACCGCGAGCTGGTGTTCGACGCCGGCAGTGCCACGCCCATCGTCAGCCGCCTGCGCAAGGCCAGCTGGATCTATACCGGTACCGTTTCCAAGACGCTACTGCCCGGGCTACGTGTCGGTTACCTGATCGCGACGCCGGATCTGTTTCCCCATCTGCTGCGCCTCAAGCAGTCGGCGGATCTGCACACCAACCGTGTCGGTCAATGGCAGGCGCTGCAATGGCTGGGTACCGAGCAATACCGAGAGCACCTGGCCGAGCTGCGAGATTTTTATCGCCTGCGCCGTGATGCGATGCAGGCGGCGCTCGTCGAACACTTCAGTGAGCTGGCCGAGTGGCAGGTTCCCCAGGGTGGGCTGTTCTTCTGGTTGAAGCTCAAGCAGCCCCAGGACACGCGCCTGCTGCTCGATGCAGCGCTGGCGCAGAACGTGGCGTTCATGCCGGGTGAGCCGTTCTTCATCGACCCGGATCGTGAGCCCGGTTACCTGCGGTTGAACTTCAGCCACGTGGCACCGGAACGCCTGGGTGAAGGGCTACGCCGGTTGGCTGGCGTGGTACGTCAGGGATTGGCCGCGGACGCGGCGTGATTATCGGCAAAGGGGGGATGAACATGTACAAGGTGTATGGCGATTACCGCTCGGGCAACTGCTACAAGGTCAAGCTGATGCTCAGCCTGTTGGGCAAACCGTTCGAGTGGGTGCCTATCGATATTCTCAATGGCGATACCCAGCGGCCCGAGTTCCTGGCCAAGAACCCCAACGGCAAGATTCCGGTGCTCGAACTGGAAGACGGCACCTGTCTGTGGGAGTCCAACGCCATCCTCAACTTCCTGGCCGATGGCAGCGAATTCCTCGAGACCGAGCCACGCCTGCGTACCCAGGTGTTGCAGTGGCAGTTCTTCGAGCAGTACAGCCATGAGCCGTATGTGGCGGTGGCGCGGTTCATTCAGCTGTACCAGGGCATGCCGGCTGACCGTCAGGAGGAATACAAGGTCTGCCAGGTTCGCGGCCACAAGGCGCTGCGGGTGATGGAGCGGCAACTGCAGCAGACGCCGTATCTGGTTGGCGATCGCTACACCATCGCCGACATCGCCCTGTACGCCTACACCCATGTGGCTCACGAGGGCGGCTTCGACCTCAGCGCTTACCCGGCCATCAATGCCTGGCTGGATCGCATCGCCAGCCACCCGAAACACGTGACCATGCTGGGCTGATAGCCGCGTCCGCTCTTGTAGCCTGGCGTAGAGCGCAGCGAAACCCAGGGATCGGTTTTCGCTGCTTACACATGCCGATAGCGAAACCGCTCCCCGCACATCGCTTCGCTCAGTGACGGGCTACAGACGCAAATGACTACTTTCGCAACAACCGCAACCCATTGAACACCACCAGCAGGCTCACGCCGACATCGGCGAACACCGCCATCCACATGGTGGCGTGGCCGGTGACGGTCATGGCCAGGAAGACTGCCTTGATGCCCAGGGCCAGCACGATGTTCTGCTTGAGGATCGCCGCGGTCTGCTGAGACAGGCGGATGAACGCCGGGATCTTGCGCAGGTCGTCGTCCATGATCGCCACGTCGGCGGTTTCGATGGCCGTGTCGGTGCCGATCGCGGCCATGGCGAAACCGACATCGGCGCGTGCCAGGGCCGGGGCGTCGTTGATGCCGTCACCGACCATGGCCACCACGCCTTTCTGTGCGAGCAGGGTTTCGACGGTTGCCAGTTTGTCGGTGGGCAGCAGGTCGCCGCGGGCCTCGTCGATGCCAACCTGGGCGGCGATGGCCTGAGCGGTGTGCTGGTTGTCGCCGGTCAGCATGACGGTCTTGATGCCCATGGCGTGGAGGCTGGCGATGGCCTCGCGGCTGCTGTCCTTCAAGGTGTCGGCGACGGCGAACAGGGCCAGGGGGCGGGTTTCGTCGCTGAGCACGATCACCGTCTTGCCCTGGCGCTCGAGTTCATCGAGTCGGGTTTCGAGCGCCGCCGAACACAGGCCCAGCTCCTCGAGCAGGCGATGGTTGCCCAATTGGTAGCGCTGGCCATCGATCACGCCGCGCACGCCGCGCCCGGCCAGGGCTTCGAATGCCTGTACCTCGGCCAGCTCGATACCCTGTTGCCGGGCTGCACTGGCCACCGCCAGGGAAACCGGGTGGTCGGAGCGAGCAGCCAGGCTGGCGGCGAGTATGTGGTAACGGGCGGCATCCTCGCCCAGTGCCTGGTAGTCGGTCTGCACCGGCTTGCCGTGGGTGAGGGTGCCGGTCTTGTCCAGCGCCAGGTGAGTGATGTGTCGGCCGTGTTCCAGGTACACGCCGCCCTTGACCAGAATGCCCTTGCGCGCCGCTGCGGCGAGGCCGCTGACGATGCTTACCGGCGTGGAAATCACCAGAGCACAAGGGCAGGCGACCACCAGCAGGACCAGGGCGCGATACACCCAGTCGAACCAGCTGCCACCCAGCAACAATGGCGGCACCACGGCCACCGCCAGGGAGAGCAGGAACACCAGCGGCGTGTAGATGCGCGCGAAACGGTCGACGAAGCGCTGCGTCGGTGCGCGTGCGCCTTGAGCCTCCTCGACGGCCTTGATGATGCGTGACAACGCGCTGTTGCTGGCTGCGGCGCTGACCTGGTATTCCAGTGCGCCGCCCTGGTTGATGGTGCCGGCGAACAGGGTATCGCCCACGGTTTTCTCGATGGGCAGGCTTTCCCCGGTGATTGGCGACTGGTCCACCGTCGAGTGCCCGTCGAGCACCTGGCCGTCGAGGCCGATGCGCTCACCCGGTCGCACCCTCACCACGCTGCCGATGGCCACCTGGGCGACGTCGAGCGCCTGCCAGCTGCCGTCGGCCTGGCGTACCGTCGCCTGTTCCGGGGTCAGGGCCATCAGGCCGCGAATAGCGTTGCGGGCGCGATCCAGGGATTTCGCCTCGATCCGCTCGGCGATGGCGAACAGCACCATGACCATGGCCGCCTCGGGCCACTGCCCGATCAGCACGGCGCCGGTCACGGCGATGCTCATCAGCGCATTGATGTTCAGGTTGAAGTTTTTCAGGGCGATCCAGCCCTTCTTGTAGACGTCGAGCCCAGCCGTGAGGATGGCGCCCAGGGCGATCAGTGCGACCACCCACTCCGGCGCGCTGTCGGTGAAGTGCACCAGTTCGGCGATGAAGGCGGCCACGCCAGCACCGATCAGCCGCCACGGCAAGCCGCTGGCCACAGGCTCGGCGGGCGCGGCCTGGGTTTCGCTTTCGAGTTGTGGGGTGAAGCCGAGCCCGCGGATCGCCAGCAGGGCGGGCTCCAGGGCGTCCGGGCGGTGGCGAATGGTCAGCACCCGCTGCATCAGGTTGAACTGCAGCGCCTCGATGCCGGGCTGACGGGCCAGCTTGTCGCTGATCAGGCGTTCCTCGGTCGGGCAGTCCATCTGCTCGATACGCACGCGGGTCTCGGCGGCCAGGGGTAGCGCCTGCATGCCCAGGCTGGCGATCGCCGCGATCACCTGCGGCGCGGCGCCGGCCTGATGCTCGACGACAAGGCTGCGGTTGAGCAGGTTGAACTGCAGGTCGTGCACCTCGGGCATGGGCTGCAGCTTGCCGCGGATCAGGCTCTCCTCGGTCGGGCAGCACATCTGTTCGATGCGCAGTGCACTGCTCTCCGTGGCGAGATCTGCCTGGCTGCCTGCAGGCTCACTGATTCCCGCGACCAATTGGCTGCCCGGCGTGCAGCACGCAGGCTTCGTATCGCTCGCGCAGCAGCCTGCCTGAGGGTGTACGGGTTTTGGAGCATGGTCATGATCACAGCAATTCGACATGGGGGCTCTCCCAACTATCCTGTTGCAGAGTGAACACCCTGTAGCCACTATAGGGTCAAGCATCGGGAGGAAAGTGATCATGAAAATTGGCGAATTGGCGACGGTTACCGGTTGTCAGGTGGAAACCATCCGCTATTACGAGCGTGAAGGATTGCTGCCCGCGCCCCAGCGTAGCGAAGGCAACTACCGTCTTTACCTGCCGGAGCACGTCGAGCGGCTGACCTTCATCCGCAATTGCCGCACCCTGGACATGACGCTCGACGAAATTCGTGAGCTGCTCAGCCTGCGCGGCCGGCCAGCGGAAAACTGCGAGGCCATCAACAGCCTGATCGACGAGCATATCGAGCACGTCAACGCGCGGATCGCCAGCCTGCAGTCGCTGCAGGAGCAACTGGTCGAGCTGCGCAATAGCTGCCTGGCGGATCAGCAATCGTCGCCTTGCGAGATCATCCGGCAACTCAGTACCAGTGACACGCTGCACGCCGAGAAGGATGTGTCCCATGTCGGCCGGGCTCATCGGCACTAGCAGGCTGTTGGAAAACTTGCCTCGCCTACGTTTTTCAACGACCTGTTAGTCGCGCGGCTGCAAGTTGGGCATAATCGGGCTCTGTCTGTCATTGCCTGCCCGGTATCCGATGTCTTGCCGTCCGCTTCGCGTCCTGTTGCTCTGCCTGCTGGCGCTGGCCTTGCCCGCCCAGGGCATCGCCGCGGTCGGCATGCAGGCGGGCATGGCGCTTTCGATCGGCGGTCACGGTCATGCCATGCATCTCTCGGGTGTTACGCATTCGTGCGAGGCGGACTGTGCTCATCATCAATACCCCGCCAAGCAGAAGGCGCCCGGGCATGCGGCCTGCAGCCTCTGCGTGTTCTGCGTAGGCGTGGTCGCCTTGAGCCCTGGATTGCTCTCGGCCACGCAGTTGCCGCTGGATCGACCGCAGGCTTTCTGGCATCAACATTTCCTCGAGCACATTGCCGACACCCCGGATCGGCCCCCTCGCGCTTTCATCGGCTGAATCATGTCCGCGAAACGACACCTGGCGGCAGTAAAGGCCCGCCAGGTGACCCGCGTGCTTTCGTGCACGCCGATGATGAGTCAACGAGGCAAACAACATGCGAATCAACACAGCCCTAGTCAGCACCCTGGCGCTTGCCGCGCTGCTCCAAGCGTCAATACTCGATGCCGCCGAGCATGAACATGGTGCCGGCCATGGCGCCGGACACGCCACGCAAAACGCCGAACAGAAACCCTGGGGCATTCCTGGTGATGCCGCCGAAGCGACGCGCACCGTGCATATCCGCATGAACGATCAGATGCGTTTCGTACCAGATCGGCTGGAGGTCAAGGCCGGGGAGACGGTGCGGCTGGTGCTGCACAACGACGGGCAACTGCTGCACGAGTTCGTGCTGGGCGACAAGGCGCAACTAGACGAGCACGCTGCCATGATGTTGCGGCAGCCGAACATGGCGCATACCGGCATGGACATGCTGCACGTGCAGCCAGGTGAGGAGGGCGAGGTGACCTGGACGTTCGACCGGGCGGGCACCTTCGACTTCGCTTGCCTGATCGCCGGGCATTACCAGGCCGGCATGGTCGGCAAGGTTGCGGTAATGCAGTAAGAGCAAGGCGCGGCTGGAGTGGTTTCCGGCTGCGCCTTTGTCTTTCCGATCAATGTCGCCGCGACGCTTGCGGGGCTTCCCCGGCTTTCGCTTCGCGGCGTAACGCCGGGCTACCGGCGTTACGCCGCGAAGCGCTGTTCCAGATAGGCTGCAATGGCCTTGGATTCGTACAGCCAGGTGCTCTGGCCGTTTTCTTCGATGCGCAAGCAAGGCACCTGGATCTTGCCACCCTGGCTCTCCAGATCGCTGCGGGCTGCGGCATCGTTCTTGGCATCGCGCAGCGCTACGGGCACGTTGAGGGCATGCAGCTTGCGGCGAATCTTCACGCAGAATGGGCAGGCCTTGAACTGATACAGCGCCAGGTTGCCGGCGGCCTGTTCGACCGCAGCCTGCGCCTCGGGCGCGCGCTTCATCTTGGCCGGGCGGGTGGCGATGTCGCCGAGGACGATCAGTTGGCCGAGGCCCAGGCGCAGTGCCTTGATAATCATGATGAGTACCTGCAGAAGTGAACGGCGCGCAGCTTACCCGAGTTGAGCCATCGGCCCAACCGGCAAGGGCCTGTTGCCGTTTCAGCGCGGCCGTGCGTGAAGCAGTAACAGACCCCAGCGCTTGCGGCATAATGTTGCGCCCAGTTGATCCTCACGGCCGATGCGATGAAACCCGAAGACCTGAAATTGTTGGTAAGCCGCGAGATGCCCTTCGGCAAGTACAAGGGGCGGCTGATTGCCGACCTGCCGGGCCACTACCTCAACTGGTTCGCCCGGGAAGGCTTTCCGAAAGGCGAGATCGGCCAGTTGTTGGCCTTGATGCAGGAGATCGACCACAACGGCCTGTCGGCACTGCTCGACCCCCTGCGCAGCAAACCGCGCCAGCCACCGCGCGGCTGATCAGCCTTCGACGAGGCGCTGCTCGAGATGCTCGACGATGCTGTCGGGCTTTAGCACCAGCACGTCGCTCTCCAGTGTGTCGAGAATCACCTCGGCGGTATTGCCGATCAGCGCGCCGCTGAAACCGGTGCGCGCCACCGTGCCAATCACCGTCACCGCTGCGTGCAGCTCGTGGGCGAGTTTGGGGATCAGCACATCGGCCGGGCCTTCGGCGATATGCAGGTGCTCGTCATCGATATCGTAGGTGTTCTGAAACGCCTGGCATTCCTGGCGATAGCGCTCCTCCACGGTATCGCGCAACTGGAAGGTCGGATCCGCGGCGGTCAGCATGGGCGATGGATGAGCGCTGAGCACGTGCAGCTCGGCCTTGGCCAGCTTGGCGATGTCGTAGCCATGCTCGATGATCAGGGTGTGCAGCGCGCGGTGCTCGCCGTCGATGTTGCCCACGTCGACCGCCGCCAGCACAGTGCCGCCGCTCCAGGGCGTCAGGGTTTTCACCAGTAGCACCGGGCAGGGGCAATAGCGCAGCAGCTTCCAGTCATCGGGCGTCAGCAGCGCTTTCTTGAGGGGATTGTCAGGGCGATGCTGCTTGATCACCAGGCCACAACCTTCGGTCTGCTGGGCATGGGCGATGGTGTCGTGCAGGCTGCCGCGCCAGGCCTGCTGGGCGCTGACACTGTAACCATCCTGCTGCAACGCATTGCATAGCTGACGCAGATGCCCGCTGTGATCCACCGACTCGTCGCAGATCAGCAGATGCAAGTGGGATTGCGTAACCCCGGCGATCAGTTTGGCGCGCTTGAGCGCCAGGGTGTCGGCGTGTTCCGGCTCGATGACCACGAGAATGCTGCGGATGGCTTGCATGGCGTGTTCCTCTGCGTGCGGCGATGGTTATCAATATAGAGGGTGCTTTCGCAGCAAGTTCTTGATCGGTATCAAACCCGGCGGCTGGTGGTTGCCGTCGGCGGCCTTATAATGGCCGGCTTGATGCCTGGCGCTGGCTGTACCGCCTCCTGGTGGGCAGGCGTTTCGGGCTTTTCTCTTTTCGTTGCTCATGGGCCATGCACGTGTCATCTCCCGTCACAGTTTCAGATCATTCACCCGCTACCGGCCGCCGCAGCGCCACGCCGAGCTTGCCGGAAATCCATGAATTCCTCGGCTGCCGCACGCCCCAGGCCTGGGTCGAAGCAGCGCTGGCCAATCAGGACATCATGCTGATCGACCACAAGAACTGCGAATTCAAGGCGGCTAGTACGGCGCTGAGCCTGATGGCCAAGTACAGCTGCCATGTCGATCTGATCAACATGATGTCGCGCCTGGCCCGTGAGGAGCTGGTACATCACGAGCAGGTGCTGCGCATCATGAAGCGCCGCAAGATCGGCCTGCGTCCGGTATCCGCGGCACGCTACGCTTCGGGGCTGCGCAAGGTGACGCGTAATCATGAGCCGCAGAAGCTGGTCGACACCTTGGTGGTCGGCGCCTTCATCGAGGCGCGTAGCTGCGAGCGCTTCGAGGCGATCGTGCCGCATCTGGACGAAGAACTGGGCAAGTTCTACTACGGCCTGCTTAAAAGCGAGGCCCGGCATTTTCAGGGCTACCTGAAGCTGGCGTACCAGTATGGCGATGCCGCCGACGTTGAACAGGTGATCGAGCGGGTGAGGGCGGTGGAGCAGGAACTGATCGAGTCGCCCGACAGCGAGTTTCGCTTCCACAGCGGCGTGCCGCAGGCGTAGGCGAGGTTCGGCGCGGGGCTTTCCATGCGCCGCACTGCTCCGGTGTTCAGTCCAGGGCGAAAGGGCGCTGGTCGAAACCGTTCTCGTCGATCTGCAGCGCCCAGCCCTGTTTGTCCCAGTCGCCGAGCACGATGCGCCTGGCCGGCTGACCATCGACCTGTAGGTCATGCACGGCAGGGCGGTGGGTATGACCGTGGATCAGCGTCTTCACGCCGTATTGCGCCATCACCCGCTGTACTTCCTCGGGCGTGACGTCGACGATGTCGCTGGCTTTCATGCGTGTCTGCGAGCGGCTTTCCGAACGCAGTTTGCGCGCCAGCTTGTGGCGGGTGTTGAGCGGCAGGTTGCGCAGGATGAACAAGCTCAGCGGGTTGCGCAGCAGGCGGCGCATCTTCTGGTAGCCCACATCCAGGGTGCACAGGCTGTCGCCATGCATCAGCAGGGCCTTTTCGCCATTCAGGTTCACCACATGGGGATCGCCGAGCAAGGTGCAGCCCGCTTCGCGGCAGAATCCCTTGCCGAGCAGAAAGTCGCGATTGCCGTGCATCAGGTAGATGCGCGTGCCGCTGTCGCTCAGGCGCCTCAGGGCTTCGGCGATGCTTCGCTGGAACGGCGTCATGGCGTCGTCGCCGATCCACACTTCGAAAAAATCACCGAGGATGTACAGCGCCTCGGCCTGGCGCGCCCGGGTGTCGAGAAAATGCAAGAACGCCCGGCTGATGTCCGGGCGCTCCTCTTCAAGATGCAGGTCGGAGATCAGCAGGATCACTCGACGATCTCGGCCTTCTCGATGATCACGTCGTCTGCCGGAACGTCCTGGTGGCCGGACTTCATGGTGGTGGACACGCCCTTGATGGCTTCGACCACGTCCAGGCCTTCGACCACTTCACCGAATACGGCATAGCCCCAGCCCTGTACGGTCGGTGCGCTGTGGTCGAGGAAGGTGTTGTCGGCAACGTTGATGAAGAACTGCGCGCTGGCCGAGTGCGGTTCCATGGTGCGGGCCATGGCCACGGTGCCGGTCTTGTTGGAGAGGCCGTTGTTGGCTTCGTTCTTGATCGGCGAGCGAGTCGGCTTCTGCTTCATGCCTGGCTCGAAACCGCCGCCCTGGATCATGAAGTTGCCGATCACGCGATGGAACACGGTGCCGTCGTAGTGGCCGCTCTTCACGTATTCCTTGAAGTTGGCGACGGTTTCCGGCGCCTTGTCTTCGAACAGTTTGAGGGTGATGACGCCGTGGTTGGTGTGCAGCTTGATCATGTGCTTAATCGCTCTGTCGAGAAAAACGCGGGCCGCTTCAGGCTGACCGGGGCTTTAAAGCTGCCCGAAGGTCAGTGAGCAGGCACCAAGGCCTGTCAGGGGGTTGACAGCTTGGGCTATGATAAGCGCTTTGTTTTAGTCGGCCTACCCTGTGCCGCAATCCACGCGCTAAGGACACCATGAGCAAGCCCACCGTCGAAAAAGCCGCCAACTTCCTGCTGCCCATCGTTCAGGCCGACCTGGACGCCGGCAAGCACGCCAAGATCATCACCCGTTTCCCGCCGGAGCCCAACGGCTACCTGCACATCGGCCACGCCAAGTCGATCTGTCTGAACTTCGGCCTGGCCCAGGAATTCGGTGGCGCGTGCAACCTGCGCTTCGACGACACCAATCCGGCCAAGGAAGACCAGGAATACATCGACGCCATCAAGGACGACGTCCGCTGGCTGGGCTTCGAGTGGGCCGGTGAGGAGCGCTACGCGTCCAACTACTTCGACCAGTTGCACGACTGGGCCGTCGAGCTGATCAAGGCCGGCAAGGCCTATGTCGACGACCTGACCCCGGACGAAGCGCGCGAGTACCGCGGCACCCTGAACACCCCCGGCAAGGACAGCCCGTACCGCGAGCGCAGTGTGGAAGAGAACCTCGACCTGTTCGCCCGTATGAAGGCCGGCGAGTTCCCGGACGGCGCCCGTTCGCTGCGCGCCAAGATCGACATGGCCTCGCGCAACATGAATCTGCGCGACCCGATCCTCTATCGCATTCGCCATGCCCATCATCACCAGACTGGTGACAAGTGGTGCATCTACCCGAGCTACGACTTCACCCATGGCCAGTCCGATGCCATCGAAGGCGTGACCCACTCGATCTGCACCCTGGAATTCGAGGATCACCGCCCGCTGTACGAATGGTTCCTGGCCAACCTGCCGGTGCCGGCGCAGCCGCGTCAGTACGAATTCGCCCGGCTGAACCTGAACTACACCATCACCAGCAAGCGCAAGCTCAAGCAGCTGGTCGACGAGAAGCACGTCAACGGCTGGGACGACCCGCGCATGTCGACGCTCTCGGGCTACCGCCGCCGCGGCTATACGCCGGCATCGATCCGCACCTTCTGCGACATGATCGGCGTCAACCGCGCCGGCGGCCTGGTGGATATCGGCATGCTGGAATTCGCTATCCGCGAAGACCTGGATGCCAACGCCTCGCGCGCCATGTGCGTGCTCAAACCGCTCAAGGTGGTGATCAGCAACTATCCGCAAGGCCAGGTCGAGAGTCTCGAATTGCCGCGCCATCCCAAGCAGGACATGGGCACCCGCGTGCTGCCGTTCTCCCGTGAGATCTACATCGACGCCAGCGACTTCGAAGAAACCCCGCCGGATGGCTACAAGCGCCTGATCCCTGGTGGTGAAGTGCGCCTGCGCGGCAGTTACGTGATCCGCGCCGACGAAGCCATCAAGGACGCAGCCGGCAACATCGTCGAGCTGCGTTGCTCCTATGACGAGAACACCCTGGGCAAGAACCCGGAAGGCCGCAAGGTCAAGGGCGTGATCCACTGGGTGCCGGCGGCCGAAAGCGTGGAGTGCGAAGTGCGCCTTTACGATCGTCTGTTCCGCTCGGCCAACCCTGAGAAGGCCGAAGAGGGCGGTAGCTTCCTCGACAACATCAACCCGGATTCGCTGGTGGTGCTCAGCGGCTGCCGCGCCGAGCCGTCGCTGGCCAAGGCCGCCGCTGACGACCGTTTCCAGTTCGAGCGTGAGGGCTACTTCTGCCTCGACAAGGATTCGACCGCCGATGCGCTGGTGTTCAACCGGACCGTCACGCTGCGCGACTCGTGGGGGCAATAACGACTGTCAAATTGCTGCGCTCGATCAGGCTGCGTTGGAGCGTGGATCGGACTGCTCATGTACTCGAGTACACTCCGCGTCCTCCCCTCGCTCCGCCTTGCCTGATCTTCGCTCGCTGCTTTGAAAGCCGTTCTTGAGGAATTTTAAGATGCTGTCAATCTACAACACGCTCAGCAAGGCCAAGGAACCCTTCAAGCCGCTTGAAGGCAACAGCGTGCGCATGTACGTGTGCGGCATGACCGTGTACGACTTCTGCCACATCGGCCACGCCCGGGTGATGGTCGCCTTTGACGTGGTCACTCGCTGGCTGCGCCATCGCGGCTATGACGTGACCTACGTGCGCAACATCACCGACATCGACGACAAGATCATCAAACGCGCCAATGAGAACGGTGAACCGTTCGAGGCGCTGGTTGAACGCATGATCGCGGCGATGCACGAGGACGAAGGCCGCCTGAACGTGCTGCGCCCGGACATCGAGCCGCGCGCCACCGGGCATATAGCCGGCATGCACCAGATGATCCAGACCCTGATCGACAAGGGCTACGCCTACGCGCCGGGCAATGGCGACGTGTATTACCGCGTCACCAAGTTCGAAACCTACGGCAAACTGTCGCGTCGCAAGATCGACGAACTGAAGATCGGTGCGCGCATCGAGGTCGACGAAGTCAAGGAAGACCCGCTGGACTTCGTGCTGTGGAAAGCCGCCAAACCGGGCGAGCCGAGCTGGGAGTCGCCGTGGGGCAAGGGCCGGCCGGGCTGGCACATCGAGTGCTCGGTGATGTCCACCTGCTGCCTGGGTGACACCTTCGACATTCACGGCGGCGGTCCTGACCTGGTGTTCCCGCACCATGAGAACGAAATCGCCCAGAGCGAGGCGGCCACCGGCAAGCAATACGCCAATGCCTGGATGCACGCCGGTGCGGTGCGCGTGGACGGCGAGAAGATGTCCAAGAGTCTGGGCAACTTCTTCACCATCCGCGAGGTGCTGGAGAAGTACCACCCCGAAGTGGTGCGCTACCTGCTGGTATCCAGCCACTACCGCAGCCCGATCAACTATTCGGAAGAGAGCCTGCGCGAAGCCAAGGGCGCCCTGGAGCGTTTCTACAATGGCCTCAAGGGTCTGCCGCAGGCTCAGCCTGCCGGTGGCGAGGCCTTCGTCGAGCGCTTTGTCGCGGCAATGGACGATGATTTCAACTCGCCCGAAGCCTGCGCCGTGCTGTTCGAGATGATTCGCGAGGTCAATCGCCTACGCGAATCGGATGTGCAGGCCGCTGCTGGCTTGGCGGCGCAGCTCAAGGCGCTGGCTGGTCTGCTCGGTGTGTTGCAACTGGAGCCGGATGCTTTCCTCAAGGCCGGCGCCGAAGGCAAGGTCGACGCCGCCGAGGTCGAGGCGCTGATCGCCGCGCGCCTGCAGGCCCGTGCCGACAAGAACTGGGCAGAGAGTGACCGCATCCGTGACCAGATCACTGCGCTTGGCGTAGTGCTCGAAGATAGCAAGGGCGGCACCACCTGGCGCCTCGCCGAGTAATCGCCCGATGTACCCAAAAGGCCGCTAACGCGGCCTTTTCATTTCTAGACACTCGCCACGGAAACCCCATGCTGACCCGCTACAAGCTGCTGCTCTCCAATGCCCTGACTCGCTACTTCCCGCGTACCGCCGCCTACCTCGAAGCCGAGAAGCAGGCTGCTGCCGAGCGCGCAAAGGTCGCGGCGAAGAAACCGCTGGCGCAGAACAAGACCGCCGCCACAAAGCGCGCTGCCAAGGGCCCGAATGCCGGCAAAGGCAAAGGAGAGCCGGCCACAAAAAAGCCGGTAAGGCGCGCTAGCGCCGGCATCTACTCGTCAGCGGCAACCAAGGTAACCGCAGCCCAGGAGCAGGCGATGCGCGAAACCGTGGCGCGGGCCGTCGCGGCTGGTGTCATCGGTGCGCCTTCCGACGAGCAGTGGGCGATGATTCTCTGTCGCCAACCGTTGGCCCGCATCTTCGCTGGAGCGGGCTCAGGCAAGTCGACCACCCTGGTGCTGCGCGTGGTGTTCATGCTCTGTCACCTGAACGTCGAGCCTGAACGATTGACGGTGATTTCCTTTACCAATGCTTCCTGCGCCGAGCTGCGTGAACGACTGGCGAGCGTGCTCGGCTTCTGGCAGTTCTCGGCGGATGTTGGTCCGTGCGTGCGTACCTTTCATTCCGCGATGGGCGTGCTGGCGCGCCAGGTTCTGGGCAATCCAGCCTGGTTCGAGCAGTTGGGTGATAAACGCGCGTCGGCGAGCGAGCCGGACAACCCATTGGGGGGAGGGCGTCTGGGGTCTGCACAAACACGCCTGCTCAAGGATGCTTATCAGGCCTGTTATACCGATGACCCAGCGTTTCGCGGCCGGGTTCACGAGCTGCTCGGCTCCCCACTGCCCGATCCGCAAAAGGCGTTGCCGAAGGCGCCCATGCAGCCGTTTCGGCTGGCGGGTGAGCTGCATGCCGCGCCGCTGTTCGAGGTGTTCTACGCCCAAGCCGGTTTCATCGAGAGCATCGGCATTCCCATCGAGCGGATGGCTGCAGCCGCGCTGGCCTGCTCGCCCGCCGAGCGAACCTTTCTTTTGGCGTTGCAGGCATTCTGGAAGGCCTTTGGCCAGCAACTGAGCCAGCAAGGTCTGATGACCTTCAATGACGCCTTCCAGCAACTGACGCACATGCTCGATAAGGCTGATGGGCGTTTGAGTGCGGATGCGCTGCAGGGTTTTTCCCATCTACTGATCGATGAGTTCCAGGACATCTCGCCGCAGATCGTGCAATGGCTGCAGGCACTGCACCGGCGCCTGGCCGGCACGGCCACGGCTGTCAGCCTGATGGCCATCGGCGATGACTGGCAGTCGATCTATGGTTGGCGGGGCAGTTCCCCGGAGCTGTTCATGGCCTTCGATCGGCACTTTCCGAGCAAAGGCAAGGGCAAGAGCGCGGTGCTGATGCTGCAAGCCAACTATCGCTCCATCGAGCCGGTGATTCGCGACGCCGAGTCCATACTCGACGCCGTGGCCTTCAAGCAGGACAAGATGACCACGCCGATTCGCCCCACGCCGGCGGGCGGCCATGGCGTGAAGTTGATGACGCCGTTCGACCTGGCCCGTGACATGGGTGAGCTGCAGCAGGCCATCGCAGCGCAGTGCGACTATGCGCGTGACATCGGTTCCAGGGAGCGCACCGCGGTGCTGCTGCTGGGGCGCCGCAACGACACCCTGAAGGACGTTCAGGCCGGGCTGGACCGCACGTTGCCGGTAAAGGCCTATACCATTCACCGCGCCAAGGGGTTGCAGGCCGAGGTGGCGATCATCGTCGACGACTGCCTGCCGCCTACGCCTCATCCACTGCGTAATGCGCTGTACGCCTACTGTGGCTTCTTCGCCAACAGCTACGACCAGGCGATGGCGGACGAAAGCCTGCGCCTGGGCTATGTGGCCGTCACCCGAGGCGTCAGTCGGGTGCTGTGGTTCGTGCGCAAACCCCAGGGTGCCACGCGTTCGCTGGGCTGAAACGAAAAACGGCGCCACCTGGGCGCCGTTCCTGCCGCTGGCAAAGCGTCAGGCGTGCAGGTGCTCCGCGGCGTGCAGGGTGTTCTCCAGCAGGCAGGCGCGGGTCATCGGGCCAACGCCGCCGGGCACCGGGGTGATCCAGCCGGCGCGGGGCAGGGCGGTTTCATAGACCACGTCGCCGATCAGCTTGCCATCGGCCTGACGGTTGATGCCAACGTCGATGACGATCGCGCCTTCCTTGACCCACTCGCCCTTGACCAGGCCCGGCTTGCCGGCGGCGACCACGACGATATCGGCTTGCGCCACATGGCCAGCCAGATCCTTGGTGAAACGGTGGGTGATGGTCACGGTACAGCCGCCGAGCAGCAGTTCCAGTGCCATCGGCCGGCCGACGATGTTCGAGGCGCCGACCACCACGGCGTGCATGCCGTACAGATCCTGGCCGGTACTGGCCAGCAGGGTCATGATGCCCTTCGGGGTGCAGGGGCGCAGCAGTGGCATGCGCTGCGCCAGGCGACCGATGTTGTAAGGGTGGAAGCCGTCCACGTCCTTGTCCGGGCGAATGCGCTCGAGCAGCAGCGACGCGTCCAGGTGAGCTGGCAGTGGCAGTTGCAGCAAGATGCCATCGATGCCGGCGTCTTCGTTGAGCGTGTCGATCAGGTCGCGCAGCTCGTCCTGATTGGTTTCGGCGCCCAGGTCATAAGCACGGGAAATGAAACCGACTTCTTCGCAGTCCTTGCGCTTGTGCGCGACGTAAACCTGAGAGGCGGGGTCGCTGCCGACCAGGATCACTGCCAGGCCGGGGGCGCGCTGCCCCTGCTCGCGTCGTTCGGCGACGCGCTGGGCGATCTGCTGGCGGATATTGGCGGCAATCGCTTTGCCATCTATCAGTTGTGCGGTCATTGCGCTTGGTTAACCATCGAAAGGGAGAAAAAAGGACGCGCATTCTCGCATGGCATTAAGGAAGGGCAAAGGCGGCAGAACGCAGATTTGGTGTAACTCCTTTATCTAACTGAATTTTTTTCGATTTGGGTGTTGACGCCCCAAGGGCGCCTCTATAAGATGCGCACCACTTGGCGAGCACAGCAAGTGACAGGGTAAAGCGGCAACGGCAGCAACGAAAGTAGCCGCTCTAGCCGAAGCTTGAAGTCTGCTCTGGTGGATGGATAAGTGCCCGTAGCTCAGCTGGATAGAGCATCCGCCTTCTAAGCGGATGGTCGCAGGTTCGAGTCCTGCCGGGTGCGCCACTAGGTGTGTCGGCACAAGTGAATAGCAGCAAAGCAATATGGTGGGCGTAGCTCAGTTGGTAGAGCACAGGATTGTGGCTCCTGGTGTCGAGGGTTCGATCCCCTTCGTCCACCCCATATTCTGAAAGCGCCAGGCCCTTAAAAGCCTGGCGTTTTTGTTTGTAAAAAGTATTACCACGCGGACGTGGTGGAATTGGTAGACACACTGGATTTAGGTTCCAGCGCCGCAAGGCGTGAGAGTTCGAGTCTCTCCGTCCGCACCATCTTTACGCCCCTCCCGTTTGCCACCTGCATCTAGGGTGACTTCTGCAACACCTCCCTCTAGAATGCATGCCCTTGAATGGGGCCGGTAAGCGGCCGGCATACGTCTGTGCAACGAGGAATATCCATGCAAGTTTCTGTTGAAAGCACTTCCGCTCTCGAGCGCCGCATGAGCATCACTGTGCCGGCCGAGCGCATCGAGACCCAGGTCAACAAGCGTCTGCAGCAGACTGCCCAGAAAGCCAAGATCCCTGGTTTCCGTCCCGGCAAGGTGCCGATGAGCGTGATTCGCCAGCGTTTCGAAGCCGACGCACGCCAGGAAGCGGTAGGCGACGTCATTCAGTCTTCCTTCTATGAGGCGGTGGCCGAACAGAAACTCGCCCCTGCCGGTCAGCCTTCGGTAGAGCCGAAAGTACTGGAGAAGGGCAAGGACCTGGAGTTCGTCGCGACCTTCGAAGTGTTCCCGGAAATCAAGGTCAGCGGCCTCGAGGGCATCGCCATCGAGCGTCAGCAGGCTGAAGTGGCCGACTCCGACGTCGACAACATGCTGGACATCCTGCGCAAGCAGAACACCCGTTTCGAAGCCGTAGAGCGTGCTGCCGAGAAAGACGACCAGCTGAACATCGACTTCGTCGGCAAGATCGACGGCGAAGCCTTCGCGGGCGGTTCGGCCACCGGCACTCAACTCGTACTGGGCTCCGGCCGCATGATCCCGGGCTTCGAAGATGCCCTGATCGGCGCCAAGGCCGGCGAAGAGCGCGTGATCAACCCGACCTTCCCCGAGGACTACCAGAACCTCGACCTAGCTGGCAAAACCGCTGAATTCACCGTCAAGGTCAACAGCGTTTCCGCCCCGCAACTGCCGGAGCTGAACGACGAGTTCTTCGCCCTGTTCGGCATCAAGGAAGGTGGTCTGGAAGGTTTCCGCGCCGAAGTTCGCAAGAACATGGAGCGCGAACTGCGTCAGGCCATCAAATCCAAGATCAAGAACCAGGTCATGGAAGGTCTGCTGGCCGCCAACCCGGTCGAAGTGCCCAAGGCCCTGATCGCCAGCGAAGTGAACAACCTGCGTGTGCAGGCCGTTCAGCAGTTCGGCGGCAACATCAAGCCGGATCAACTGCCGGCCGAACTGTTCGAAGAGCAGGCTAAGCGCCGTGTGTCCCTGGGCCTGATCGTCGCCGAAGTGGTCAAGCAGTTCGAGCTCAAGCCAGACGACGCCCGCGTGCGCGAGCTGATCCAGGAAATGGCCTCGGCCTACCAGGAGCCTGAGCAGGTCGTGGCGTGGTACTACAAGAACGACCAGCAGCTGAACGAAGTTCGTTCGGTTGTACTGGAAGAGCAAGTTGTAGATACTGTTTTGCAGAAGGCCAATGTGACTGACAAATCGGTCTCTTACGAAGAAGCAGTCAAGCCGGCAGAAGCTCCACAAGCCGCCTGATTTCTTCGCCTCGTTCGAGAACACCATAAGCCAGCCTCAGTGCTGGCTTATGCGTATTCGAGACATGACTTTTATTAGGGAGCGAATGCTGGAAATGTCGCACAATCCTTTCATGCAGCAAATGTCCGATATCCAGGCCGCTGGCGGTCTGGTTCCCATGGTCGTCGAGCAGTCCGCTCGTGGCGAGCGCGCCTACGACATCTATTCGCGTCTGCTCAAAGAGCGCGTGATCTTCCTGATCGGCCCGGTCGAAGACTACATGGCCAATCTGGTTGCCGCGCAGCTCCTGTTCCTCGAGGCCGAGAACCCGGACAAGGACATCCACCTGTACATCAACTCGCCAGGTGGTTCGGTAACTGCCGGCATGTCGATCTACGACACCATGCAGTTCATCAAGCCGGACGTGTCGACCACCTGTATAGGTCAGGCGTGCAGCATGGGTGCATTGCTGCTGGCTGGCGGCGCTGCGGGCAAGCGTTACTGCCTGCCGCATTCGCGCATGATGATCCACCAGCCGCTGGGCGGTTTCCAGGGTCAGGCTTCGGACATCGAGATCCATGCCAAGGAAATCCTGTTCATTCGCGAGCGTCTGAATCAGGTTCTGGCCAACCACACTGGCCAGCCGATCGAAGTGATCGCCCGTGATACCGACCGTGACCGTTTCATGAGCGGTGAAGAAGCGGTCAACTACGGCCTGATCGACAAGGTACACAGCCGTCGCGAGCAAATCGGCTGAAGCATCACGCTCGCTGGCCGACGATAGTCGGTCAGCGGCACATCGGGCTTGAAAATGCCCCGGTTTGGCTCCATCTTGTGTTTTAAGCCTACGGTATTGGATTGATCGAATGACTGACACCCGCAACGGCGAGGACAACGGCAAGCTGCTCTATTGCTCCTTCTGCGGCAAAAGCCAGCATGAAGTACGCAAATTGATTGCTGGCCCCTCGGTATTTATCTGCGACGAGTGCGTCGACCTGTGCAACGACATCATCCGTGAGGAGGTGCAGGAAGCCCAGGCCGAGAGCAGCGCGCACAAGCTGCCGGCTCCCCGGGAGATCAGCGCGATCCTCGATCAGTACGTGATCGGGCAGGAACGCGCCAAGAAGATCCTGGCGGTCGCGGTCTATAACCACTACAAGCGCCTCAACCAGCGCGAGAAGAAGGATGACGTCGAGCTCGGCAAGAGCAACATCCTGCTGCTCGGGCCGACGGGTTCGGGTAAGACGCTTTTGGCCGAAACTCTGGCGCGCCTGCTCAACGTCCCGTTCACCATCGCCGATGCGACCACCCTTACCGAGGCTGGCTACGTGGGTGAAGACGTCGAGAACATCATCCAGAAGCTGCTGCAGAAGTGCGATTACGATGTCGAGAAAGCCCAGATGGGCATCGTCTACATCGACGAGATCGACAAGATCTCCCGCAAGTCCGACAACCCGTCGATTACCCGTGACGTGTCGGGCGAGGGTGTTCAGCAGGCGCTGCTGAAACTGATCGAAGGCACCGTTGCCTCCGTTCCGCCTCAAGGTGGTCGCAAGCACCCGCAGCAGGAATTTCTGCAGGTCGATACGCGCAACATTCTGTTCATCTGCGGTGGCGCGTTCGCGGGCATCGAGAAGGTGATTCAGGGCCGTTCTACCAAGGGCGGCATCGGCTTCAGCGCCGAGGTACGCACCAAGGACGTCGAGAAGAAGATCGGCGAGTCGCTGCGTGAAATCGAGCCGGATGATCTGGTCAAATTCGGCCTGATTCCGGAGTTCGTGGGCCGCCTGCCGGTCATCGCGACCCTGGAGGAGCTCGACGAGGCTGCGCTGGTACAGATCCTCACCGAGCCGAAGAACGCGCTGACCAAGCAGTACGGCAAGCTGTTCGAGATGGAAGGCGTGGACCTCGAGTTCCGCCCCGACGCGCTCAAGGCGGTTGCCCAGAAGGCGTTGGAGCGCAAAACCGGTGCACGCGGCCTGCGTTCGATTCTCGAGGGCGTGCTGCTCGACACCATGTACGACATACCGTCGCAATCGGACGTCAGCAAGGTGGTCATCGATGAAAGCGTGATCGATGGCAGCTCCAAGCCGCTACTGATCTACGAAAACAGCGAACCGCCTGCCAAGGCGGCGCCAGACGCGTAACGCGTTGTCATCTGTTGTAAGCAAGGGGCCTGCGGGCCCCTTTGCTTTTACAGCCGGCAAAGCTTGTTTTTTCGTGGGGCTGCCCCCATCTTAGGGCCAAGGGTAATCCCACCGTTTACGGCCGCAAGGCCGCCGTAGAGCTCAAAATCATGAAGACAACCATCGAATTGCCTCTCCTGCCTTTGCGCGATGTCGTGGTCTATCCGCACATGGTCATCCCGCTTTTCGTGGGTCGGGAGAAATCCATCGAAGCGCTCGAAGCAGCGATGAATGGTGAGAAGCAGATTCTGCTGCTCGCCCAGAAAGACCCTGCGGACGATGAACCGAGTGAAGAAGGGCTCTACCGCGTCGGCACCGTCGCCACGGTGCTGCAACTGCTCAAGTTGCCCGATGGCACTGTCAAGGTGCTGGTCGAGGGCGAGCAGCGCGGCGAGATCGAGCAGTTCATCGAAGCCGACGGCTACAGCGCTGCTGAAGTGCAACTGCTCGACGAAATCGAAGCGCCCGAGCGCGAGAGCGAAGTGTTCACTCGCAGCCTGCTCAGCCAGTTCGAGCAGTACGTGCAGTTGGGCAAGAAAGTGCCGGCCGAGGTGCTGTCCTCGCTGAACAGCATCGATGAGCCTAGCCGCCTGGTCGATACCATGGCCGCACACATGGTGCTCAAGATCGAACAGAAGCAGGAAATTCTTGAAATCGTCGATCTGCCGACCCGGGTCGAGCACGTGCTTGCCCTGCTGGACGCGGAGATCGACCTGCTGCAGGTCGAGAAACGCATTCGTGGCCGCGTCAAGAAGCAGATGGAGCGCAGCCAGCGTGAGTACTACCTGAATGAGCAGATGAAGGCTATTCAGAAAGAACTCGGCGACAGCGAAGAGGGCCATAACGAGCTCGACGAACTCAAGCGCCGCATCGAGAACGCCGGGCTGACCAAGGAAGCCTACGGCAAGGCCCAGGCCGAGCTGAACAAGCTCAAGCAGATGTCGCCGATGTCCGCCGAGGCCACCGTGGTGCGCTCCTATATCGACTGGCTGGTGAACGTGCCGTGGAAGGCCCAGAGCAAGGTGCGCCTGGACCTGGCGCGTGCCGAGAACATCCTCGATGCCGATCACTATGGCCTCGAGGAGGTCAAGGAGCGCATCCTCGAGTACCTCGCCGTGCAGAAGCGCGTGAAGAAGCTCAAGGGCCCGGTACTGTGCCTGGTCGGCCCGCCTGGCGTGGGCAAGACCTCGCTGGCAGAGTCGATCGCCAGCGCGACCAATCGCAAGTTCGTGCGCATGGCGCTCGGCGGCGTGCGTGACGAAGCGGAGATCCGCGGTCACCGTCGTACCTATATCGGTTCCATGCCCGGTCGCCTGATCCAGAAGATGACCAAGGTCGGCGTGCGCAACCCGCTGTTCCTGCTCGATGAAATCGACAAGATGGGCCAGGACATGCGCGGTGATCCCGCCTCGGCGCTGCTCGAGGTGCTCGACCCGGAGCAGAATCACAACTTCAACGATCACTACCTGGAAGTCGACTACGACCTGTCCGACGTGATGTTCCTGTGCACCGCCAACTCCATGAATATCCCGGCCGCGCTGCTGGATCGCATGGAGGTGATTCGCCTGCCGGGCTACACCGAGGACGAAAAGGTCAATATCGCCACCAAATACCTCGCGCCGAAGCAGATTCAGGCCAACGGTTTGAAGAAAACCGAGCTGGAATTCGAGGAAGCGGCGATCCGTGACATCATTCGTTACTACACGCGGGAGGCGGGTGTACGTAGTCTCGAGCGGCAAATCGCCAAGGTCTGCCGGCGCGCGGTGAAGAAGCACGCCAAGGACAAACGCTTCCATGTCGTTGTCACCGCCGATTCGCTCGAAGATTTCCTGGGCGTACGCAAGCACCGTTATGGCCTTGCCGAACAGCAGGATCAGATCGGTCAGGTGACCGGTTTGGCCTGGACCCAGGTGGGCGGCGAATTGCTTACCATCGAGGCGGCCGTAGTGCCTGGCAAGGGCAATCTGATCAAGACCGGCTCGCTGGGCGATGTCATGGTCGAATCGATCACCGCCGCGCAAACCGTGGTCCGCAGCCGTGCCCAGAGCCTTGGCGTGGCCCCGGATTTCTATGAAAAACGCGATATCCACATCCATATGCCAGAGGGCGCTACGCCCAAGGATGGCCCAAGTGCTGGCGTCGGTATGTGCACCGCGCTGGTGTCGGCGCTGACGCAGATTCCGGTGCGTGCCGATGTTGCCATGACCGGGGAAATCACCCTGCGTGGTCAGGTGCTGGCCATTGGCGGTCTCAAGGAAAAACTGCTGGCGGCGCATCGTGGTGGAATCAAAACCGTGATCATTCCCCAGGAGAATGTTCGCGATCTCAAGGAAATTCCCGAGAACATCAAGCAGGACCTGCAGATTAAACCGGTTAAATGGATTGACGAGGTCCTGCAAATTGCGCTGCAATACGCGCCGGAGCCCTTGCCAGACGCGGCTCCGGAGTTGGTTGCAAAGGATGAAAAACGCGAGTCTGATTCCAAGGAGCGAATCAGCACGCATTAGCCGGATGCCTTCCTTGACACTTTTTTGGAGCCCTTGATATAAAGCGGCTCTTACCGTGTCGGTAGGCCATCCAGCACCCGATTCGCTTCCATTAAAATCAAGAAACAACCTAAACCGAAATTAAGGGGACTTAGAGTGAACAAGTCGGAACTGATCGATGCCATCGCCGCATCTGCTGATATCCCGAAAGCTGTTGCTGGCCGTGCGCTGGACGCAGTGATTGAATCCGTTACTGGCGCTCTGAAGGCTGGTGATTCCGTTGTACTGGTTGGTTTCGGTACTTTCGCTGTCAAAGAGCGCGCTGCTCGCACTGGCCGCAACCCGCAGACTGGCAAGCCGATCAGCATCGCTGCTGCCAAGATCCCAGGTTTCAAAGCTGGTAAAGCGCTGAAAGACGCCGTCAACTAAGCGTCTTCGGGCCTTTGCCCGCCGGGTCGGCTAATCCCGGCTCGGTTGTGGGGCGGCAATAAGACCAAGCGGTCTGTCACGCCGGGGATTGTAGAGTTCTGATCCCGATCCGCTTCGCACGTTACGAGAAGGCGCATCCCAGGATGCGCCTTTCTTCTATCCGGATTTTACCCACGCTGCGCGGCCATTCTTTGTATGTGGCCGTTCTGGGGGAAGCATGCTGCAAAATATCAGGGACAATTCACAGGGTTGGATTGCCAAAACCATCATCGGCCTGATCGTCGTTCTCATGGCGCTGACGGGCGTTGACGCGATCATTACCGGTACGGGCAACAGCCAGAACGCTGCCGACGTGAATGGCGAGAAAATCAGCCAGAACGAGCTCAACCAGGCTGTGGAGATGCAGCGCCGCCAGTTGCTGCAGCAACTGGGCAAGGATTTCGACGCTTCCATGCTCGATGAGCGCCTGCTGCGCGAAGCCTCTCTCAAAGGGCTGATCGAGCGCTCGCTGCTGCTGCAGGGCGCCAAGGATTCCAATTTCGCCTTTTCTCAAGCCGCTCTCGACCAAGTGATCGTGCAGACGCCCGAGTTCCAGGTGGAAGGTCGCTTCAATGCCGACCGCTTCGACCAGGTGATTCGTCAGCTCGGCTACACCCGTATGCAGTTCCGTCAGATGCTCGAGCAGGAAATGCTGATCGGCCAGCTACGCGCAGGTCTCTCCGGTAGCGGTTTCGTCACCGATGAAGAAGTGGCCGCCTTCGCGCGCCTCGAAAAGCAGACCCGCGATTTCGCGACCCGCACCATCAAGGCTGACAGCGCCGCGGTTAAGGTCAGCGATGACGACGTGAAGGCCTATTACGACGCTCAGCAGTCCCAGTTCATGAGCCCCGAACAGGTGGTCATCGAATACGTCGAGCTGAAGAAGGACGCATTCTTCTCGCAGGTTTCCGTCAGCGACGATGAAATGAAAGTCGCCTACGAGTCGGAAATCGCCAATCTGGCCGAGCAGCGTCAGGCTGCTCACATCCTGATCGAAGTAGGCGGCGACGTCAGTGACGAGCAGGCCAAGGCCAAGATCGACGAGGTTCAGAAGCGTCTGCAGGCCGGCGAAGACTTCGCCGCGCTGGCCAAGGAGTTCTCCCAGGATCCAGGTTCTGCCAGCGAGGGCGGTGACCTGGGCTATGCGGGCAAGGGCGTTTACGACCCGGCCTTCGAGGACGCGCTCTACGCCCTGAAGCAGGATGAAGTATCGGCTCCGGTGCGCACCGAGTTCGGCTGGCATCTGATCAAGCTGCTGGGTGTCCAGGCACCTGAAGTGCCGACGTTCGCCAGCCTGAAGGAAAAGCTCGAGACCGACCTGAAGACCCAGCGTGTCGAGCAGCGTTTCGTCGAGGCCACCAAGCAGCTCGAAGACGCGGCCTTCGAATCCTCGGACCTGGCGCAGCCTGCCCAGGAACTGGGCCTGAAGGTGCAGACCAGCGAGCCGTTCGGTCGCCAGGGCGGTGAAGGCATCGCCGCGAACCGTCAGGTTCTGCAGGCCGCTTTCAGCCAGGAAGTGATGGAAGATGGCAGCAACAGCAGTGCCATTGAACTCGACCCGAATACCCTGGTGGTCATCCGCGTCAAGGAGCACCGCAAGCCACAGCAACTGGAGCTCGATCAGGTAAGCGACAGCATTCGTGCTCAGCTGACCAAAACCCGCGCCAGTGAGGCGGCCAAGGCTGCTGGTGAGCAGATGGTTACCGACCTGCATGATGGCAAGGTCAAGCCTGAAGGTGCCGAGTGGCAAGTCGTCGAGGCGGCCACCCGCAATCAGGATGGCGTCGATCCGGCCGTGCTGCAGGCGCTGTTCCGTATGCCCAAGCCGGCCGGTGAGAAGTCCGAGTTCAGTGGTATTGCCCTGGGCAACGGCGACTTCGTGGTGATCCGCCTGAAGGGCGTCAGCGAGCCCGAGCAGGCGCTGAGTGACGAGGAGAAGGCCATGTACCGCCGCTTCCTCGCTTCGCGCAGTGGCCAGGAAGACTTCGCGGCGTATCGCAAGCTGCTGGAAAGCAAGGCGGATATCGAGCGCTTCTAAGGCTTGCCGCCACAAAGACAAAGGCCCCGATTTCGGGGCCTTTGTGTATCTGCAGGTTTTGCAGGCTTTGGTGCGGCAGCGTCATGGCGAGTCTGCAGCGACAGGCACTGCAGATTCAGGACAGGCTCAAGCTGTCTCGGGTTTGACCTTGGTCAGGAACGCCGCTTCCAGGAGCTGCTGGGTATAGGGATGCTGAGGCGCCTGGAAGACTTGCCTGGCGTCGCCTTGCTCGACGACCTGGCCCTGTTTCACCACCATCAGTTGATGGCTGATCGCGCGTACCACCGCCAGGTCATGGCTGATGAACAGGTAGCTCAGGTTGTACTTGGCCTGCAGCGAGCGCAGCAGGTCGATCACCTGGCGTTGCACGGTGCGATCCAACGCCGATGTCGGCTCGTCGAGCAGAATCAATGCCGGTTTGAGCACCAGGGCGCGGGCGATGGCGATGCGCTGACGTTGCCCACCGGAAAACTCGTGGGGGTAGCGGTGCCGGCTTTCGGGATCCAGGCCGACCTCCAGCAGGGCATCGATGATTGCCTGTTCCTGTTCGGCTGGCGTGCCGATGCGATGGATGCGCAGCCCTTCACCGATGATCATACCCACCGTCATACGCGGGCTGAGGCTGCCGAACGGGTCCTGGAACACCACCTGCATTTCCCGGCGCAGCGGCCGTACCTCGCGCTGCGACAAACCGCCCAGGTGATGCTCGCCGACACGAATGCCGCCCTGGCTGCCGATCAGGCGCAGGATCGCCAGGCCCAGGGTCGATTTGCCCGAGCCGCTCTCGCCGACGATGCCCAGGGTCTGGCCGCGCTGCAGGCTGAAGTTGATGCCGTCAACGGCCTTGACGTGATCGACCGTGCGGCGCAGCAGGCCCTTCTTGATCGGGAACCAGACCCGCAGATCTTCCACCTGCAGCAAGGTGTCGGCATCTTCGCTGGCGACAGGGTCGCCGTCCGGCTCGGCCGCCAGCAATTCACAGGTGTAGGGATGCTGCGGCGTGGTGAACAGCGTTTCGCAATCCGCCTGCTCGACCAGCTCACCGTTCTGCATCACGCATACGCGCTGGGCGATGCGCCGCACCAGCTTGAGGTCGTGGGTGATGATCAGCATGGCCATGCCCAGGCGCGCCTGCAGGTCCTTGAGCAGCTCGAGGATCTTCAGCTGTACAGTTACGTCCAGGGCCGTGGTCGGCTCGTCGGCGATCAGCAGCTCAGGCTCGTTGGCCAGGGCCATGGCGATCATCACGCGCTGGCGTTGGCCACCCGACAGCTCGTGGGGCAGGGCCTTGAGGCGCTTGTGCGGCTCGGGAATGCCGACCAGTTCCAGCAGCTCCAGAGTGCGCTGGGTGGCGGCCTTGCCGCGCAGCCCCTTGTGCAGGGCAAGCACCTCGTTGATCTGTTTTTCGATGCTGTGCAGCGGGTTCAGCGAAGTCATCGGCTCCTGGAACACCATGGCGATACGGTTGCCACGGATGCCGCGCAACTTGCGTTCGGGCAGCTTGAGCAGGTCTTCGCCTGCATAGTTGATGCTGCCGCTGGGATGCTGGGCGAGCGGGTAGGGCAACAGGCGCAGGATCGAGTGGGCGGTGACCGATTTGCCGGAGCCGCTTTCGCCGACCAGGGCCAGGGTCTCGCTACGGCGAATGTCAAAGCTGATGTGGTTGACCACACTTCGGCTGCTGTCGCCGTTGACGAAGGCGACGGAGAGGTCGCGGATTTCGACGAGGTTATCAGGATGGCTCATCTTACTTCCTCGGGTCGAAGGCATCGCGGGCCGCTTCGCCGATGAACACCAGCAGGCTCAGCATGATGGCCAGTACGGCAAAAGCGCTGATACCCAGCCATGGCGCCTGCAGGTTGGACTTGCCCTGGGCTACCAGCTCGCCGAGCGACGGTGAACCTGCCGGTAGGCCAAAACCCAGGAAATCCAGGGCGGTGAGAGTGCCGATGGCGCCAGTGACGATGAACGGCAGGAAGGTCATGGTCGAGACCATGGCGTTGGGCAGGATGTGGCGAAACATGATCGCGCCGTTACGCATTCCCAGGGCTCGGGCTGCACGCACGTATTCGAGGTTGCGGCCACGCAGGAACTCGGCGCGCACCACGTCGACCAGGCTCATCCAGGAAAACAGCAGCATCAGGCCGAGCAGCCACCAGAAATTGGGCTGCACGAAACTGGCCAGGATGATCAGCAGGTAGAGCACCGGCAAACCCGACCAGATCTCCAGGAAACGCTGCCCGGCGAGATCCACCCAGCCGCCGTAGAAGCCCTGCAGCGCGCCGGCGGCAACGCCGATCACCGAGCTGGCCAGGGTCAGCGCCAGGGCGAACAGTACGGAAATCCGGAAGCCGTAGATGACCCGCGCCAGTACGTCGCGGCCCTGATCGTCGGTGCCCAGCCAGTTGGCCGCCGAGGGCGGTGCCGGGGCGGGCACCTTGAGGTCGTAGTTGATGCTCGAATAGCTGAACGGGATCGGCGGCCAGACCATCCAGCCGTCCTTCTGCTCGATCAGCTCGCGGATATACGGGCTCTTGTAGTTGGCTTGCAGGGGAAATTCACCGCCAAAGGTGGTTTCCGGGTAGCGCTTGAGTACGGGGTAGTAAAGCTCGCCGTCATAGCTGACCACCAGCGGCTTGTCGTTGGCGATCAACTCGGCGCCCAGGGTCACGAAGAACAGAGCGAGAAAAATCCACAGCGACCACCAGCCGCGCTTGTGGGCCTTGAAGCGTTCGAAACGGCGTTGATTGAGCGGGGAAAGTGCCATGGTTCAGGCCTCCCTGCTTTCGAAGTCGATGCGTGGATCGACCAGGGTGTAGGTGATGTCACCGATCAGTTTCACGACCAGCCCCAGCAAGGTGAAGATGAACAGGGTGCCGAAGACCACCGGGTAATCGCGGTTGATCGCCGCCTCGAAACTCAACAGGCCCAGGCCGTCGAGGGAGAAGATCACTTCGATGAGCAAGGAACCGGTGAAGAAGATGCCGATGAAGGCCGCCGGGAAGCCGGCGATGATCAGCAGCATGGCGTTGCGGAACACGTGGCCGTAGAGCACGCGGGCGTTGCTCAGGCCCTTGGCACGGGCGGTGGTCACGTACTGCTTGTTGATCTCGTCGAGAAAGCTGTTCTTGGTCAGCAAGGTGAGGGTGGCGAAGTTGCCGATCACCAGGGCGGTAACCGGCAGGGCCAGGTGCCAGAAGTAGTCGAGAATCTTGCCGCCCAGGCTCAACTCGTCGAAGTTGCTGGACGTCAGGCCGCGTAGTGGGAAGAAGTCCCAATAGCTGCCACCGGCGAACAGCACGATCAGCAGGATGGCGAACAGGAACGCGGGAATGGCGTAGCCGACGATGATCGCCGAGCTGGTCCATACGTCGAAGGCGCTGCCGTGCCGGGTGGCCTTGGCGATCCCCAGCGGAATGGACACCAGGTACATGATCAGCGTGCTCCACAGCCCGAGGGAGATGGACACCGGCATCTTTTCCATGATCAGGTCGATGACCTTGGCATCGCGAAAGAAGCTTTCGCCGAAGTCCAGCTGGGCGTAGTTCTTGACCATGATCCAGAAGCGTTCGGGGGCCGATTTGTCGAAACCGTACATCTTCTCGATCTCGGCGATCAGCTCCGGATCCAGGCCCTGGGCGCCGCGGTAATTGGAGCCGGCAGTGGACACTTCGCCGCCGCCACCGGAGATGCGCCCCGTGGCGCCACCGGCCGCCGCGTCGAAGCCTTCGAGCTTGGCGATCATCTGTTCGACCGGGCCGCCGGGCGCGGCCTGGATGATCGCGAAGTTGATGACCAGAATGCCGAATACGGTCGGAATGATCAGCAGCAAGCGCCGCAGGATATAGGCCAGCATCTAGCGTTCTTCCTGATCGGCGGATTGGGCGTCTTCGCTGCTGACTACTTCGCCAACCGGCTTTTCCTGCCACCAGGTCATCAGGCCGTAGTCGTACAGCGGCGACTTCTCGGGATGGCCGAAGCGCTTCCAGTAAGCGACGCGGTAGGCATCCACGTAGTAATTGGGCACCACGTAGTTGCCCCACAACAGCACACGATCCAGGGCGCGGGTGTGGGTGATCAGCGATTCTCGGGAATCGGCCTGGATCAACCCCTCGACCAGCTTGTCGATCGCCGGATCGCGCAGGCCGATGAGGTTGCGGCTGCCCGGATTGTCGGCGCTGCTGGAGTGCCAGAACTCGCGCTGTTCGTTGCCGGGCGAGCTCGATTGCGGCCAGATCGACGACGTCATGTCGAAGTCCCGCGAACGCACGCGGTTGATGTACTGGGAAACGTCGACACGGCGGATCTGCAGGTCGATGCCCAACTCGGCCAGGTTGCGTTTGAACGGCAGGATCACCCGCTCCAGATTGGCCTGGGTGTTGAGGAATTCGAAGGCCAGTTGATTGCCGTTGGCGTCGACCATCTTGTCGTTCTCGATCCGGTAGCCGGCCTCGGTGAGCAACTGGTAAGCGCGGCGGGCCTGGTCGCGGATGATGCCGCTGCCGTCGCTGACTGGTGGTGCGAAGGCTTCGGTGAACACACGGTCGGGAATCTGCCCGCGCAGCGGCTCCAACAGCTTCAGCTCGGCTGGGCTGGGCAGGCCCTTGGCGGCCATTTCCGAGTTCTCGAAGTAGCTGTGGGTGCGCTTGTAGGCGCCGTAGAACAACTGCTTGTTGGCCCACTCGAAATCGAACAGCTGGGCGATCGCCTCACGTACCCGTGGGTCCTGGAACATCGGCTTGCGGGTGTTGAACACGAAGCCCTGCATGCCGGCCGGGTTGCGGTTGGGGAACGCTTCCTGGACGAATCGGCCAGCGCGCAGCGCCGGCGAGTTATAACCAGTTGCCCAGTCCTTGGCCGAGTACTCGAGGTTGACGTCGAACTGGCCGGCCTTGAAGGCCTCCAGGGCGACGGCCATGTCGCGAAAGTACTCAATGCGGATCTGGTCGAAGTTGTACATACCGCGTGCCACCGGCAGGTCCTTGGCCCACCAGTCCTTGACGCGCTCGAAACGGATCGAGCTGTTCGGCGAGAAGTCGGCGATCCGGTAGGGGCCGCTACCCAGGGGCGGCTCCAGGCTGCCGCGGGAGAAATCGCGGCCTTGCCACCAGTGCTTGGGCAGCACCTGCAATTGGCCGAGAATCAACGGCAGCTCGCGATTGCCGGCATGCTTGAAGTTGAAACGCACGGTGCGCTCGTTTTCGGCGACCACCTCGGCGACGTCGGCGTAGTAGTGGCGGTACAGCGGGTCGCCGTGCTCGAGCAAAGCATTGAAGGTGAAGATCACGTCCTCGGCGGTAACCGGTTCGCCGTCGTGAAAACGCGCCTTGGGGTTGAGGTAAAAGCGTACGTAACTGTCGTCGGAGCCTTTCTCGACCTTTTCGGCGAGCAAGCCGTATTCGGTGAAGGGTTCATCCGGCGAATGATAGGTGAGGGTGTCGTAGATCAGCCCGATGCGGTCGGCCGCGTTGCCCTTGGGAATGAACGGGTTGAAGCTGTCGAAACCGTTGAGACCTGGCAGGCGCAGCACGCCGCCCTTGGGCGCGTCCGGGTTCACGTAATCGAAGTGCTTGAAGTTGGCCGGGTATTTGGGCGCTTCGCCGTACAGCGTCAGGGCGTGTTGCGGCGCGGCCTGGGCGAGGCTGGCGAGGCCAAGCAGCAGCAAGGCGCTGCCGTGCATGAGAAATGCACGCAGTGGGTGCGTCATCGTGCGGTCTCCGTGGGTTTCAGCCACCAACTGCGCAGCCCCAGCGTGTAGGGCGGCGTGGCGACGAAGGCAAAGCGGTTGCGGTACGCCAGGCGGTGATAGTCGATGTACCAGTTGGGAATGGTGTAGTACTGCCAGAGCATCACGCGGTCCAGGGCGCGGGTCGCGGCCACTTGTTCATCACGGGTGCGGGCAGAGAGCAGCTTTTCGAGCAGGGCATCGACGACCGGGTCGTTGATGCCGGCGTAATTCTTGCCGCCTTTCACGCTGGCCTGGCTGGAGTGAAAGTACAGCGATTGCTCCAGGCCTGGACTGAGGGTTTGCGGCAGGGTCAGCAGGATCATATCGAACTCGAAGCGGTCCAGACGTTGCTTGTATTGGGCGCGATCCACGGTTCTCAGGTTGGCCTGGATGCCGATGCTGGCCAGGTTCTCGGTGAATGGCTGGAGAATGCGCTCCAGATTGGGGTTGACCAGCAGGATTTCGAAACTCAGCGGCTGGCCTTGGCCGTTGGTAAGGCGCTGGCCCGAGGGTTTCCAGCCGGCCTCGGCGAGTAGACCGAGTGCACGGCGCATGGTTTCGCGTGGAATGCCGCGCCCGTCGGTCACCGGCATCTTGAACGGTTCGGTAAACAGCTTTGCCGGCAATTGCCCACGAAACGGCGACAGCAGCAGCCACTCGGCGCCTTCGGGTTTACCCTTGGCAGAGAACTCGCTGTTCGGATAGTAGCTGGCGGCGCGGGTGTAGGAGCTGTTGAACAGCGTGCGGTTGGTCCACTCGAAGTCGAACATCAGGCCCAGCGCTTCGCGCACGCGTGCATCTTCGAAGGTGGCGCGGCGGGTGTTCATGAACAGCGCCTGGGTCTGGGTGGGAATCTGATGAGGGATTTCCGCCCGCACCACCTCACCGCGTGTAGCCGCCGGAAAACGGTAGTTATTGGCCCAGTTCTTGGCCTGCTGCTCGATATAGAAATCGAATTCGCCGGCCTTGAAAGCCTCGAAGGCGACATGGCTGTCGCGGTAGAAGTCCACCTCGACCCGGTCGAAGTTGTACTTGCCGCGGTTGGCCGGCAGGGATGCGCCCCACCAGTCCTTGACCCGCTCGAAGCTCAGGCTGCGCCCGGGGTTGACCTGGGTGATGCGATAGGGGCCGCTGCCCAGCGGCGGCTCGAAGGTGGTGGCCTTGAAATCACGACCTTTCCAGTAGTGCTGCGGCAATACCGGCAGCTCGCCCAGGCGCAGGATCAGCAACGGGTTGTCGGCGCGCTTGAGGACGAAACGCACGCGGTGCCTGTTGAGAATATCGACCCGTTTCACTTCCTGCAGGCTGGTGCGGTACTGCGGGTGGCCTTCCTTGAGCAGCAGCCGGTAGGAAAACGCCACGTCGTAGGCGGTGATGGGCTTGCCATCGTGGAAGCGCGCCTCGGGGCGCAGGTTGAACACCACCCAGCTGCGGTCTTCGATGTATTCCACGGAGCTGGCGATCAGCCCGTAGCTGGACGCCGGCTCGTCGCCGGAGGGGTCGTACTGGCCGGTGCCGACCATCAATGGCTCGTTCAGCTCGGTCACGCCATATTGCAGGAAGTTGGCGGTGGCCACCGGGCTGGTGCCCTTCAAGGTATAGGGATTGAGCGTGTCGAAGCTGCCAGCGGCCATGATGCGCAGAGTGCCGCCCTTGGGGGCTTCGGGGTTGACCCAGTCGAAGTGGGTGAAGCTGGCGGGATACTTGAGCGCACCGAACTGCGCATAGCCGTGGCTTTCGCTGAGCGTTGCCAAGGCCGGGGAGCTGGTGGCCAGGCCAAAAAACAGCGAGAGGAGGGGGCGTCTCAAGAGCAATATCCGATCCGGGGCAGCAAGGTTTCCGTACAGTAACAGCTTGTCTGTACAGGAAAAAGAGCGGCCCCGGCGGCACGCGTCAAGAGTATTGCAGTGCGCGTCAGTTGGGCAGGCGCAGGGTCAGTACCTGGCCCGGTTTCAGCGCCTTGCCGGTACGCGGGTTCCAGCTCTGCAGGTTCTTCATCTGCACGTTGAAACGCTTGGCGATCAGGTGCAGGGAATCGCCCTTGCGCACCTTGTAGTAGGTGACGTCGGCGACGGCTTTCGCGCTGGCGTTGCTGCCTTGCAGCTTGATGGTCTGCCCAGCGCGCAACGAGTTGCCCTTCAGGGCGTTCCAGCGCTGGATATCGTTGACCGACACATTGTGTGCCTTGGCGATCTGCCAGAGGTTGTCGCCATTGCGAATGGTGTAATTGCGCGAGGCCACGGCGGTGTTGACGGCGCGCTGCGGCGTCTCGTCGGGCACCGCTTGCAGGCTGGTCGGCAGACTCAGGTGCTGGCCCACGGCCAGGGTGTTGCCGGTGAGCTGGTTGAGCTCCTTGATGCTGGCAACGCTTAGTTCGTAGCGATTGGCGATGCCGTGCAGGTTGTCACCGGCACGCACCACGTATTCCTGCATGCCGCGATCTTCGGGCTTGAGCGTCGACAGGTTGGCTGTCAGCAGCTCCACTTTCTGGGTCGGTACCAGCAGATGCTGGGGGCCGTCCATGGTCACGCGCTTCTTGAATGCGGGGTTGAGCAGGTACAGCTCGTCTTCGTCGACCTCGGCCAGGGCGGCAACGCGGGCCAGATCCATGCGCTGCTTGAGCTCCACTTCCTCGAAGTAGGGCTCGTTGGCGATCGGTGCCAGGCTCACGCCGTAGGCGTCCGGGGCCATGACCACCTGGGACAAGGCCAGCAGCTTGGGCACGTAGTTCTGGGTTTCCTGGGGCAGCGACAGGTTCCAGTAGTCGGTCGGCAGGCCGAGCTTCTGGTTGCGTTCGATGGCGCGGCTGACCCGACCTTCGCCGGCGTTGTAGGCCGCCAGGGCCAGCAGCCAGTCGCCGTTGAACATCTCATGCAGGCGCGCCAGGTAATCCATTGCCGCCTGAGTGGATGCCGTGACATCGCGGCGGCCGTCGTACCAGCGGGTCTGGCGCAGGTTGAAGTTGCGCCCCGTGGACGGGATGAACTGCCACAGGCCTACGGCATCGGCCGGCGAGTAGGCGAAGGGATTGTAGGCACTCTCGATCATCGGCAGGAGCGCCAGCTCCATCGGCATGTTGCGCTCTTCGAGACGCTCGACGATGTAATGAATGTAGGGGTTGCTGCGTTCCCCGGCCTTCTCGACGAACGACGGGTTGCTGGAGAACCACAGGCGCTGCTGCTCGATGCGCGGGTTGACGCCGATGGCGTCCTGCAGTTTGTAGCCAGCGCGCACGCGCTCCCAGATGTCCTTGGGATGCTCGGCCTTGGTCGTGCTCTCGATCCACAACGGCTGATGCGGCGTTCTGCCGCTCAAGTCCACCGTCGGGCCGTTCCCCACCTGCTGTTGATCGAGGCTCTGGCAGCCGCTGAGCACGGCACAAACAGCCAGGGCAAGCGCTGGATAGCGCAGAGCCAATGCCTTGGAATTCAATGAGTTAGGTAGGGAGGAAGGCATTGGTGATGGGGGGTATCCTGGATCGAAAGTCGGGCGATTCTAGAAACCGATCCAGGGGTGGTCAAGTTTTGACCAGAATTTTGCGGGCCAGTCGGCGCTTCAGAAGCGATCTTTCCAGGCGCGCAGTGCGGCAAAAATCTCGCTCTCGCTGGCCAGGGTGCGACCCTCACGGTTGGCGATCATTTCTTTAACCGATGTTTCAGCGGCGCGCAGAAACGGGTTGGTAGCCCGCTCGAGTTTCAGGTTGGATGGCAGGCTGATCTGCCCATTCTGCCGCCATCTCTGGACCTGCTCGAAACGTCTGGCGATGTCCGCGTTACCCGGCTCGACGGCCTTGGCGAAGCGCAGGTTGCTCAGGGTGTATTCGTGGGCGCAATATATCAGCGTGTCGTCCGGCAGGGCCGCCAGGCGTTGCAGCGACTGGTGCATCTGCAGGGGCGTGCCTTCGAACAGGCGACCGCAGCCAGCGGCGAACAGGGTGTCGCCGCAGAACAGCCAGTGTTGATCGGGTTGATAGAAGGCGATATGCCCCAGGGTATGGCCGGGCACCTCGAAGACCTGCAGGGCCAGGCCCAGTACGTTTATACGATCACCATCGACCAGCGCCTGGTCACGGCCTGGAATCTTTTCGTTGGCCGGGCCATAAACCCGTGCGCCGGTGTCGTGACGCAGCTGCTCGACGCCGCCGACGTGGTCGTTGTGGTGATGGGTGATCAGAATGTCGCTCAGCGTCCAGTCGCCATGCTCCTGCAGCCAGGCCTGCACTGGCGCGGCGTCGCCGGGGTCGACCACCGCGACGCGTTTGTGCTGCGCGTCCTGCAGCAGCCAGATGTAGTTGTCGGAGAATGCGCTGAGGGCTTCGATCTTGATCATCAGGTGGTCGCCAAGCTGGGGACAAAAGTGCATCTTAGGGTCTGTTGACGCTGCAGCGCGAGCCGTGTTCCCGTCTTTGCAACGTCAACGGGCTCCGGGTGTCATTGTTAGAGCCTGTTCAAAGTATCGCGAGCTAGAGCAATGCAAGGCCTAGGCGGCCCCGCAAAAACAGGCGAGGACCGGTCGGAGTCGCGCCGGCGGGAGCGGTCGATCGTTCTCGTAGGATGGACTGGTGATTATCTGTGGGAGCGGGCCATGCCCGCGAAAAATCACGGGCATGGACTGGGCGCCCCCGCCCGTTCCCACAGGTGACGCAACGATGTCCGCCTCTGCCTTGTAGTTGCCGCTTCATGCGCATATAAGACTTTGAACAGGCTCTTAGAGATGGCTATGCAGGTACTTTCAATGAGCACGCGTCCATGACCGACAATCCCTTCGCCCAGGCCGATGCCGACTGGTTGCAACTGATCGGTGCAGCCCGCCAGTGGTTCACCAGCCCCTTGGGCCGCCTGTTGCTCGAGCAGGAGCAGCGCCTGCTCGACGAGGAATTGGCGCGGTTCTTCGGCGGCTACCTGGTGCATTACGGCCCTTGCGCCGAAACCTCGCTCGAAACCCAGCAGATCCAGCGCAGCGTGCGCCTGGGCGCGCCGTTCGCAGGCGTGGAGATCGTCTGCGAGGAGCAGTCCTGGCCGTTGGTCGAGCACGCGGCCGACGTGGTGGTGCTGCAGCATGGCCTGGACTTCAGCCAGTCGCCCCACGGATTGCTGCGGGAGGCGGCGCGCAGCGTGCGCCCGGGCGGGCACCTGTTGATCGTCGGTATCAACCCGATGAGCGCCTGGGGCGTGCGCCACCTGTTCGCCCACGACGTGTTGCACGATGCTCGTTGCATCGCCCCGGGGCGCCTCGGTGATTGGCTCAACCTGCTGGGCTTCGCGCTGGAGAAACGGCGCTTCGGATGTTATCGTCCGCCGCTTGCTTCGGCGGCCTGGCAGGCTCGGTTGGCTGCGCTGGAACGCTGGGGCGGCGCCTGGCAGTCGCCGGGTGGCGGGTTTTACGTATTGGTGGCGCGCAAGCTGGTGGTCGGCCTGCGCCCGCTGCGCCAGTCCCGTCGCGAGCCGATGGGCAAGTTGGTGCCCATGCCGGTTGCCAAGATCAGTCGCCGCGACCGCGACGGCGTCTGAGCTGGCCCCGCACATCGAAATCAGACCATAGATAAAGGCGCTGCATGTCCGATCAAGTTGAGCTTTACACCGACGGTGCCTGCAAGGGCAATCCGGGCGTCGGTGGCTGGGGTGCATTGCTGGTGTTCCAGGGTGTCGAGAAGGAATTGTGGGGCGGCGAAGCCGTGACCACCAACAACCGCATGGAGCTGATGGGCGCGATTCGTGGCCTGGCCGAGCTCAAGCGTCCGTGCGACGTGCGCCTGGTCACCGATTCGCAATACGTCATGAAGGGCATCAAGGAATGGATGCCCAACTGGAAGAAGCGCGGCTGGAAGACCGCCGCGAAGGAGCCGGTGAAGAATGCCGACCTCTGGCAGCAGCTGGACGAGCAGGTCAACCGCCACAACGTGACCTGGCAATGGGTGCGCGGCCATATCGGCCACCCCGGCAACGAACGGGCCGACCAGTTGGCCAACCGTGGCGTCGAAGATATCAGGAGCATGAAGCGTGCGTAGAGTCGTACTCGATACTGAAACGACCGGTATGCCGGTAAACGATGGCCACCGGGTCATCGAGATCGGTTGCGTAGAGGTCGAGGGGCGGCGCCTGACCGGGCGGCATTTCCACATCTACCTGCAGCCGGATCGTGAGATCGATGAAGGCGCCATCGCGGTGCACGGCATCACCAACGAGGATCTCAAGGACAAGCCGCGCTTCAAGGACGTCGCCGACGAGTTCTACGAGTTCGTCAAGGGCGCGCAGCTGATCATCCACAACGCGCCGTTCGACATCGGCTTCCTGAACAACGAATTCGCCCTGATCGGCCAGCACGAGCGTGCGGACATCGCGGCCTATTGCGACGTACTCGACACCCTGCAGATGGCGCGCGAGCGTCACCCGGGCCAGCGCAACAGCCTCGATGCCCTTTGCAAACGCTACGGTGTCGACAACTCCGGCCGTGAGCTGCACGGCGCCTTGCTCGACTCCGAGATCCTCGCCGACGTTTACCTGGCGATGACCGGTGGGCAGACCAACCTGTCGCTGGCCGGTGAAGGCGCCGATGGCGATGGCAGCGGTCGCCAGCAGGCTACGCCGATTCGCCGCCTGCCGGCCGACCGCCCACGCGGCGTGGTGATCACCGCCAGCGCCGACGAGCTGGCCGCCCATGCCGCGCGTCTGGCGGTGATCGAAAAGGCCGCCGGTGCGCCGGCCCTGTGGGTGCAGATGGACGCGGCCGAGCAGGGCACATCGGCCTCCTGATCGGTCAATTGCGACCTTTTCGTATAGCGCTCTGCGTGAGGGGTTCCGTCCTTTGCGGCGAGTCTCTACCCTGAGGGCATAGCGGGTTCATCCCGCATGACCTCAGGTGTAGCTGATGTACAAAGACCTCAAGTTCCCGGTTCTCATCGTTCATCGTGACATCAAGGCCGATACCGTGGCCGGCGAGCGGGTGCGGGCCATCGCTGCCGAGCTGGAGCAGGATGGTTTCACCATTCTGTCCACCGCGAGTTCTGCGGAAGGCCATATCGTCGCCTCGACCCATCACGGGCTGGCCTGCATCCTGGTCGCTGCCGAGGGCGCCGGTGAAAACCGCCACCTGCTGCAAGACATGGTCGAGCTGATCCGCATTGCCCGACGCCGCGCGCCGCAGCTGCCGATCTTCGCCCTCGGCGAGCAGGTTACCATCGAGAACGCCCCAGCCGAGGCCATGGCTGACCTCAATCAGCTGCGCGGCATTCTCTACCTGTTCGAAGATACCGTGCCGTTCCTGGCCCGCCAGGTGGCCCGCGCTGCACGTAATTATCTCGATGGCCTGCTGCCGCCGTTCTTCAAGGCGCTGGTGCAGCACACCGCGCAATCCAACTACTCCTGGCACACACCGGGCCACGGCGGCGGCGTGGCTTACCGCAAAAGCCCCGTGGGCCAGGCGTTCCACCAATTCTTCGGTGAGAACACGCTGCGCTCCGACCTGTCGGTCTCGGTACCGGAACTCGGCTCGCTGCTCGACCACACCGGCCCACTGGCCGCTGCCGAGGAGCGCGCCGCGCGCAATTTCGGCGCCGACCATACCTACTTCGTGATCAACGGCACCTCGACCGCCAACAAGATCGTCTGGCATTCGATGGTCGCCCGTGACGACCTGGTGCTGGTCGATCGCAACTGCCACAAGTCGATCCTCCACGCCATCATCATGACCGGCGCGATTCCCCTGTACCTGTCGCCGGAGCGCAACGAACTGGGCATCATCGGGCCTATTCCGCTGAGTGAATTCACCCGCGAGTCGATCCAAGCCAAGATCGACGCTAGCCCGCTGGCCCGTGGCCGCGAGCCCAAGGTCAAGCTGGCGGTGGTGACCAACTCCACCTACGACGGGCTGTGCTACAACGCCGAGCTGATCAAACGCACCCTCGGTGATTCGGTCGAGGTGCTGCACTTCGACGAAGCCTGGTACGCCTACGCCGCGTTCCACGAGTTCTACGCCGGCCGCTACGGCATGGGCACCAGCCGCGAGGCCGGCGGCCCGATGGTGTTTACCACCCATTCGACCCACAAGCTGCTCGCCGCCTTCAGCCAGGCATCGATGATCCATGTGCAGGATGGGGGCAACGGCGGGCGTCAGCTTGATCGCGACCGCTTCAATGAAGCTTTCATGATGCACATTTCCACCTCGCCTCAGTACGGCATCATCGCCTCGCTGGACGTGGCCTCGGCGATGATGGAAGGCCCGGCCGGGCGCTCGCTGATTCAGGAAACCTTCGACGAAGCGCTGAGTTTCCGCCGCGCCCTGGCTAACCTGGGGCAGAGCCTGAGCAGCGAGGACTGGTGGTTCAGCATCTGGCAGCCGCCACAGACCGAGGGCGCCGACGACGTGGCCACGCCGGACTGGCTGCTGCAGCCGGAGGCCGACTGGCACGGTTTCGGTGACGTCGCCGAAGACTACGTGCTGCTCGACCCGATCAAAGTGACCCTGGTGATGCCCGGCCTGACCGCCGGCGGCCGACTCGACGAGCGCGGCATTCCCGCTGCGGTGGTCAGCAAGTTTCTCTGGGAGCGCGGCCTGGTGGTCGAGAAGACCGGCCTGTATTCGTTCCTGGTGCTGTTCTCCATGGGCATCACCAAGGGCAAGTGGAGCACGCTGCTTACCGAACTCTTGGAATTCAAGCGCAGCTACGACGCCAACCTGCCGTTGAGTTCGGTGCTGCCTTCGGTGGCCCGCGAAGGCGCGCTGCGCTACCAGGGCATGGGCCTGCGCGACCTGTGCGATGCGCTGCACGACTGCTACCGCGAGAACGCCACGGCCAAGTCCCTCAAGCGCATGTACACGGTACTGCCGGAAATCGCCCTGAAGCCAGCCGATGCCTACGATCAGTTGGTGCGCGGTGAAGTGGAGGAGGTTTTGGTCGATGAGGTCGAGGGGCGCATCGCCGCGGTGATGCTGGTGCCGTATCCGCCGGGCATTCCGCTGATCATGCCGGGCGAGCGTTTCACCGCCGCGACGCGCTCGATCATCGATTACCTGCGTTTCGCCCAGGCCTTCGAGCAGCGCTTCCCGGGTTTCGACGCCGACGTGCACGGCCTGCAACGCCATGAAGGCGAGCAGGGCAGCTACTACACGGTGGATTGCATCGTCGAGAGATAAGCCACCGTCGGCGTGACCTGCGGCGCGTCACGCCGGCCATGATCGACTTTCCAGCGCCGCTTGCTATAGTGGCGCGGTTATTTTTCGGCATGTGTCGAAGGCCGTCCGGCCTCCCTCAAAAAGGATGACTTTCATGGGGCAATATCAGGCTTTTCGCGTTGAACTGCAGGAAAAAATCGCCCATGTGGTGATTGACCGGCCCGACAAGATCAATGCGATGAACGCCGCCTTCTGGACGGAAATCATCGATATCTTCCGCTGGGCCGACGAGACCGATGAAGTGCGCGTCGTGGTGCTCTCGGGCGCCGGCAAGCACTTTTCTTCCGGTATCGACCTCAACCTGCTGGCTCAGGTCAGCACCCAGCTGGGCAAGGATGTCGGCCGCAATGCGCAAACGCTGCGCCGCAAGATTCTCGAGCTGCAGGCCTCGTTCAACGCCGTGGATCACTGCAGCAAGCCAGTGCTGGCCGCTATCCAGGGTTACTGCCTGGGCGGCGCCATCGACCTGATCAGCGCCTGCGACATGCGTTACTGCAGTGCAGACGTGCAGTTCGCCATCAAGGAAATCGACATTGGCATGGCCGCCGACGTTGGCACCCTGCAGCGGCTGCCGCGCCTGATCGGCGACGGCATGCTGCGCGAGCTGGCCTATACGGGCCGCGTCGTGGAGGCGGCCGAAGCAAGAGAAATCGGCCTGGTGAACCGCGTATTCGAGACTTACGACACATTGCTGGCCGGTGTGATGGACATTGCGCGAGCGATCGCCGCAAAATCGCCGGTTGCCGTGCGTGGCACCAAGGAAATGATCCGCTACATGCGCGATCATCGGGTCGACGACGGCCTCGAATACGTCGCCACCTGGAACGCCGCCATGCTGCAGTCGGCCGACCTGCGTGTCGCGATGATGGCCCATATGAACAAGCAGAATCCCGAGTTCGCTGATTGAGCGCGGTTTCATCACCTGTGCGGGAGGCACACTAGCGAATGGTTTCTGGAGCATCGTCACTGGGGCTGGTTCGCGACGAACTGTTCGCCACGATCGAAGAGGCCGAGGCGAGCCTGGAGCAGTTCATCGTCGAGCGCAATAACGGCAGCCTGCTGCAGCAGGCCGTCGATAACCTGCAGCAGGTGCGCGGCACGCTCAACCTGATCGAACTGACCGGCGCCGAATTGCTCGCCCAGGAAGTGCTCGACCAGGCCACCGATATCCCTGCTGGCGTCGGCAACGAACGCGATGCGCAGCTGGCGGCGCTCAGCAATGCGCTGCACGTGCTGCGCCGCTACCTCGAAGGGCTGGATGCCCATCGCCAGGAAATGCCCGAACTGCTGCTGCCGGCGATCAACGACCTGCGCCAGGCGTGCAAGCAGCCGCCGTTGCCCGAGAGCTTCTTCTTCAGTGTGCGCCTCGACCAGGCCCGCCCGCGCATGGTGCCGCCGGCACTGGACGCCGCCGCCAAGGAAAGCGAAGGCCGCCGTTTGCGGCAGATGTATCAGGTCGGCCTGCTGGGTTACATCCGCGAGCAGAACCCGGCGGCCAGCATGAAACTGATGGGGCGGGCCATGAGCCGCCTCGACGGCCTGTTCGCCAACGAGCCTCGCGGGCGCCTGTGCTGGCTCGGCGCGGCGGCCGTGGAGGCGCTGAACGATGGCCAGCTGCTGCCGCGCAAGTCTCGCAAGCAGCTGTTCTCGCGCATCGACCGCGAGCTGCGGCAGATGCTGGTCAACGGCTCCTACGAGCCGCCGCGCAGCCTGCTCAAGGAGTTGTTGTATCTGGTCGCGCTGTCCGCCGGCCGCGGCCCGCTGGCCGGCGAGGTGCGCGAACTGTTCGGTATCACCGCGCTGCCCTTTACCGATCACCTGCTCGAAGAGGAATACCAACGACTCTCCGGCCCCGGCAAGGCGGTGATGCGTTCGCTGAGCTCGGCGATTCGCGAGGAGCTGGCCAGCGTCAAGGACCTGCTCGACCTGAGCGAGCGCGGCACTCTTCAGGACGACGGCCTGACCAGCCTGCATGCGCTGCTCGGCAAGCTGAGCAAGACGTTGGCCATGGTCGGCCTGAGCTCTGCAGGCAATTCGCTGGCCAATCAGTTGCCGGTCGTCAGTGCCTGGTGCGAAGGCGCACCGGTGGAGTCCGAGCAACTGATCGCCCTGGCCGACGCCGTGCTGTATGTCGAAGGCATGGTGGCGACTCTCGAGCGCGGTGAGCGCGTGACCACGCCGCGGGTCGAGCCGGAGGTCTGCACTTTCGCCCAGCACCAGCTGTTCGAAGCGCGCATCGTGGTGCTCGACGAAGCCCGTGCTGGCCTGGCGCTGGCCAAGCGGGCGATTACCGCGTACCTGGAGTCGTCCGGCGACCGCATGCACCTGTCCAACGTGCCGTTCAGCCTGCAGGCCGTGCGCGGTGGCCTGTGGTTTCTCGGGCAAGAGCGCGCGGCAACGCTGGTGGGCGCCTGCGCCGATTACATCCAGACGCAGATGCTCGACACCGAGCAGATGCCCGCCGAAGCGCGCCTGGAAGTGCTCGCCGATGCCCTGAGCAGCCTGGAATACTACCTGGAAGCCGACGCTGGCCTCGCCCAGCCGAGCGTGCTGGATCTGGCTGAAGAAAGTGTGCGCGCTTTGGGCCAAGAGGTGGCCGCCTGATGGTCGCGCACTGGCAACCCGAACTGCTCGACCGCGAGCAGCCTGGTGGCCTGGCGCTGGCCCACCATCGCCAGCATTTTCTGGGTGACGCCAATGGCCTGTTGTTTCCCCGCGAATGGTTGAAGAAGCAGGAGCTGCCGGTAATCGCCGAGCATGGCCTCGGGCATTTTCGCGGGGAGCCGGTCTACCTGCTCGAGTTGCAGGGCAAGGCCGAGCTGCCGGGCTGCCATTGGCAATCATTGCGCCAGGCGATGCTCGAAGGCGACGCCGAGCTGTTCCAGATGCTCGGTTTTGCCGCGCAGATCGGCACCTGGGCCAGCGACAACCGCTTCTGTGGCAGTTGTGCCACGGCGATGCTGCAGGTGCCTGGCGAGCGTGCCATGCAGTGCCCGGCGTGTAGTTTGCGCCACTATCCGCGCCTGTCGCCGAGCATGATCGTGTTGGTCACCCGCGGTGACGACGTGCTGCTGGCGCGGTCACCGCGCTTCGTCAGCGGGGTGTACAGCACCCTGGCCGGTTTCGTCGAAGCGGGCGAATCGGTAGAGCAGTGCGTCGCCCGCGAGGTGCGCGAAGAGGTGGGCGTCGAAGTCTGCAACATTCGCTACCAGGGCAGCCAGAACTGGCCGTTTCCGCACTCGCTGATGCTCGGCTTTCATGCCGACTACGCCGGTGGCGAGATCGTCATGCAGGAAGAGGAGATCGAGGACGCCCGCTGGTTCTCGATCCATGCGCTGCCGCCCCTGCCGGCTTCGCGCTCGATCGCCCGTTACCTGATCGATTCCTACGTGGCCAGCCGCCTGGCAGGCCCTTGAAAACTACCTACGTTGCCATTGCTGCGTTAAAAACAGCCTAAAAATGCTCATTTACAGCACGTAAACCCGAGTGCGGGCCCAGTGCTTTCTGACTCACTTCGTTCACCCTGCGGGCCAGCCTTCGGCTGTTACTCCGCTGCGCTACGTTTAGGCTGTTTTTGTGGGGCCGCCCAGGCCTTGCACTGACTTCCTCGCCTACGTTTTTCAAAGGCCTGTTAGGCACCGCTGAACCAGTGCTGCCAGACTAGGCGCGTCGTCAGCCCCAGCACCACCAGAATGAACACCGGGCGGATGAACTTCGAGCCACCGCCAATCGCCGTACGCGCGCCGAGAAAGGCGCCTGCCATCAGCGAGAACCCCATGCACAGCCCCAGCACCCAGGCCACCTGACCGGCAACGATGAACACCGCCAGGGCGCAGGCGTTGCTGATGAAATTCATCGAACGCGCCACGCCGCTGGCTCGTACCAGGTCCAGTGGGTACATGAGCAGGGTGCTGACCGTCCAGAATGCGCCGGTTCCCGGGCCCGCCACGCCGTCATAGAGCCCCAGGCCGATGCCTTGTGGCCATTGCCGCCGTTTGGCGATGGGCAGGTCGGCGTCCAGCGGCGCGTCGGGCGTCTTGCCGAACAGCAGGTAAATGCCGCAGGCGAACACCACCACCGGCAGCATCTTGTTGATCCACTCGGCCGGCATCCAGTGCACCAGCACCGCACCACCAATCGCGCCGATGGCAGTGGCTGCCATCGCGTTCTTCCACTTGCCGGGGCTGAACAGCTTGCGCCGGTAGAAGGTGTAGCTCGCGGTGCCCGAGCCGAAGGTCGCGCACAGCTTGCTGGTGCCCAGCACCAGGTGCGGCGGCAGGCCGGTGGTGAGCAGGGCGGGGATGGTCAGCAGACCGCCGCCGCCGGCGATGGCATCGATGAACCCGGCGATGAAGGCGACCAGGGCGAGCAACAGCAGCGTCGTGGGATCGACGGCCATTTCGAGCGAGAGGGACATAAAAGGCGACCTGTATCCGATTGTGCGGCAACGGCGCTATTCGCAGGCGAATGCGCTGCGCATAATGCCGACATTTTCACTTACAAGGAATCGATTCGATGCAGTACAACGCGCTCGCCTGGGCAACGGCTCTGCTGGCATTGCTGGTGTTGTTCATCGCCCTGCGCATTCTGTTCGGCGGGCGCTGGTTTCTCGCCTGGTTGCGTGGCACCAGCGGCCTGGTATTTTTCGCCGCCGCGGTGCTGGTGGGGCTGGTGGCCTACGACCTGAGTCGCTACGAGCCGTTGCCCGCCAACAAGCCGCTGCTGACCCTGAGCTTTCATCGTACGGCCAACGTCTACCAGGTCGACATTCTCGAAGATGGCGTGCAGCGCAGCGCCAATCTGGAGGGCGATCTGTGGCAGCTCGACGTGCGTCTGCTGCAATGGAAGGGGCTGGCCGCGCTGATCGGCCTGGAGCCGGGCTACCGGCTGGAGAAACTCAACAGTCGATTCCTGTCCATCGAACAGCAGAGCCAGGCGCGTTACACCCAGGCCGAGCTGACCCACAGCCTGTATGGCGTGGACCTGTGGCGCTGGCTGCGCCTGGGCCAGCACGATCTGTTCATGTTCGACGCCCAGGCGCGCCGCGTGACCTACCTGCCGATGGCTGATAAGGCGGTGTTCAACGTCAGCCTGACGCCTACCGGGTTGCTGGCCGAGCCGATGAACGAAGCGGCTCATCAGGCGCTCAAGGATTGGCAATGAGTTGCTGCAGCTCGGATGTGGCCCATCTGCAATGACCGGAGTGCGGTGGGAGCGGTCATTAGCCGATCCGCTGTGGGAGT